>DAIMDD010000004.1:0-302090 GCA_036725985.1 Burkholderiaceae bacterium | reverse complement strand
TCTCCGTAATATTTATATCAAGCAAGTTGGGCGGGTTAGAACGAGCGCGGCATGCCCAACATGTGTTCGCCTATATATGAAAGCACCAGGTTCGTTGAAATCGGTGCGATTTGGAAAAGTCTTGTTTCGCGCCATTTGCGCTCGACGTCATATTCTTTAGCGAAACCAAAACCGCCATGGCATTGCATGCATGCTTCAGCGGCATGCCAGGTTGCTTCAGAGGCGAGCAGTTTGCCCATATTGGCATCATCGCCACAAGGCAAGCCTGCAGCAAAGCGCGCAGCAGCGCGTCGCAGGATCAGATCGGCCGCATCGGTCTCAGCATGCGCGCGCGCGATCGGGAATTGTATGGACTGATTCTGTCCGATCGGACGATCAAACACTTTACGTTCGTTCACATAAGCGACCGCTGTTTTTGTAAACCAGCGCGCATCACCAATCGCCTCAGCCGACACCAGAATGCGTTCGGCATTCATGCCATCAAGAATGTATTTAAAGCCTTTGCCTTCTTCCCCCACCAGATTATCTGCAGGGATGCGGAGATTTTCAAAAAACACCTCAGTCGCGTGATGATTGACCATGGCTTTGAGTGGCCGAATATCAAGTCCTTTGCCCAGTCCATCACGGATATCGAGCAGAAAAACAGACAGACCATCGCTTTTCTTTTTGAACTGGTCAAGCGGTGTCGTGCGGGCGAGCAACAACATCAAGTCAGAATGCAAGGCGCGCGAGGTCCAGACTTTCTGACCATTGATGACATAGCTATCGCCATCGCGCACCGCACGAGTTTTAAGTTTTGTGGTGTCAGTGCCACTGGTTGGCTCTGTGACGCCAAAGGCCTGCAGACGCAGAGCACCGCTGGCGATACCAGGTAGGTACTTCTTTTTTTGCTCAATACTGCCGTGACGCAAAACAGTTCCCATGGTGTACATCTGCGCATGGCAAGCACCAGCATTGCAACCAGAAGCGTGGATTTCTTCCAGGATTACCGCGGCCGCGCGCAACGGCATGCCGCTGCCACCGAACTCTTCCGGGATCAGGGCGCCCAGATAACCGGAGGCGGTGAGAGCCTGCACAAACTCTGTTGGATAAGCTTCTTTCGCTTCGAGGTTGCGCCAGTACTCTCCTGGAAAGTCAGCGCAAACGCGGCGCACGCCTTCGCGGATTTCTGGATAGTCGTCACCGGTTTCGATGCTCAGTAGCTCTGCTGCTTGGGTCATAGTTAATCTGTCCTGAAATGAATGAGTATCCGTTACGCCGCGTTCGCTAAGCGCTGGGCGACGGAGATGTAATTGCGCGGCAAACCTGCTTTAGCCAAACCACCTTGCATCGCAATGTCTGGTAGCGCGTGTGAAATGATTTTGCGCACTTCGATCAGTTTTTCGATATCAACACCGGTTTCGAGTCCCATTGAATCCAGCATGAACAGCAAGTCTTCCATCACAATGTTGCCACTCGCGCCGGGCGCGAATGGACAGCCGCCCAGACCAGCTAAGGAGGCATCGAAATGTGTCACACCACAGTCCAGCGCAGCGCTGACGTTTGCAAGGCCCGTGCCTCGGGTATCGTGAAAGTGGGCCCCAACGATGACGGGGCCGACTTCTGATAAGACCGCTTTGAATACTTCACGCACCTGGTTGGGGTCGGCATAGCCAACGGTGTCAGCGACCACCAGTTCATCGGCACCGGCGGCAACGAGTTGTTTCGCATATTTGACGACTTGCGCTACAGCCACGCGACCTTCATAGGAACAACCAAGCGCTGTGGACAGACCACCTACGATGATGGGACGTTTGCCTTCGGGCTGGCTTTTGACGAGCTCGACGATGGCTTTGAAATCAGTGACCGAGTCCTCGGGAGGGCGACGGACGTTTTTCATGTTGTGGGTTTCGCTCACTGACATCACAAAGTTCAGTTTGTGCACGCCAAGCTCGATGCCGCGTTGTGCGCCGCGCATGTTGGGGATCAAGGCTGCGACAATCAGATTAGGTACTTTCAAAGCGCCGAGGGTGACTTGCTCGGCGTCGGCGAACTGGGGGATGAGTTTTGGAGGGACGTAGGAGGTCACTTCGATCTCGCTCATCCCTGCTGCCGCTTCAGCTGCAATCCAGGCGAGCTTATCAGCGGTAGGCATAAAGGTCGGATGGATTTGCAAGCCATCGCGCAAGCCAACTTCTCTCAGAGTAATTTTTTGACGCATGTTCTTCTCTTTATCCTGATTCGTTTAGTCGATTACTGATTTATTCGATTACTTGTTTATTTGTTTACTGGTTTATTCGTTTACTGGTTTTCGGACAGGCTCATAAAGGTTTATGCTGCCTGTTGAGCAGCCTAGGCTTAACAGCCTTTGAAATTCGCTTTGCGTTTTTCATTAAAGGCGGCTACACCTTCGAGTCGGTCTTCAGTCCCGATCAGATGGTTATAGGCCTCGATCTCAAAACGGAAGGCGGTACGCAATTCCATCTGACCGCCGTAGCGGACAGATTTTTTGATCTGACGTACCGATAGCGGCGCATTGCCCGCTATCGTTTCGGCCGTCTCCAAAGCTTTGGTAAGCACTTCCGAAGGCTCAAGTACAGCATTGACCAAACCATAACTGTCAGCCTGCGCAGCGCTAAAGGGTTTGCCCGTCATCAGGATTTCTTTTGCACGACGCTCGCCAATGGCGCGCGGCAGATTTTGCGTACCCCCAGCGCCCGGCATGATGCCCAGCGTGACTTCGGTCAGTGCGAAGCGCGCGGCATTGCTGGTGTAGATAAAGTCACAGGAAAGCGCCATTTCAAGTCCACCCGCATAGGCGTGCCCATTGACGGCAGCAATCACGGGGACAGGCAGATCAACCAGTGTCCAGTACATGCGTTCAAAGAGCTCGTGCTGAAGAGTCCAGGCGCGCTTGGTCATGCCATTGCGCTCTTTTAAATCGCCACCTGCACAAAATATTTTATCGCCCGCACCGGTCAGGACGACACAGCGAACATCGCCTGCATCGGCGGTCAGACGATTCCACAGATCAAGCAAGTCATGACCCATTTGAGTATTGACGGAGTTGCCCGCTTGCGGACGATTGAGTGTGACCTTTAGTACATAGGCACCAACCATTTCGGTCGCGATCGTTTCGTATTGTGGAAAAGCGCTCATTCAAATTTCCTTTTTGATATAGCGTTGAGTGTGCTCACCAAGCTTGGGTGGCGCAGAGGTTGGCTGTGGGCGTTGGCCGTCGAAACTCAAGGGCAACCCAATGAAGCGCATTGCGGTGCCAGGTACGGCTTGCACGAGTCCTAATGCTGAGGTCTGCGGATGTTCGACCATTTGTTGCAGATTGTTCACGGGCGAGCAGGGCACGCCTGCGGCTTCAAGCGCGGCAGTCCAGTGAGCAGTTGTCCCGGAGGCGATGATCGCATCAAGCATCGCGTAAAGTTCCTGCTGGTTTGCAACACGGGCAGGATTGTCGATAAAGCGAGGATCGTCTTTCCATTCAGGATGACCCACTACCGCTGAGAGTGATTTGAACAGTCCATCACTGCCGGCAGCAATGACCAGCTCGCCGTCTGCGGTTGCGTAAGCCTTGTAGGGAACGATACCGGGCGCGCCTGAGCCTTGTTTGGTTGCTAGCTGTCCAGAGGCAAGGAATTGCGCAGCAAGCAGCGACACCCAGGTCGTTGCGGTTTCATACAAGGATACGTCAACCACTCGGCCGCGTCCCGTCGTGTGCCTTTCATGCAAGGCAGTGAGCGACCCAATCACACTCCACATACCCGTACCCATGTCGACGATCGAGGCTCCGACCCGCACCGAGGGTCGGCCAGGCTCACCGGTTGTACTCATAATGCCGCCAAAGGCTTGCATCAGGGGATCGTAGCCGGGACGGTCTTTGAGCGGGCCTGTGCTTCCAAAGGCACCGAGGTTGCAATAAATCAGTCTTGGCTGACGCGCGAGCAAGGTCGGGCCATCCAAGCCGAGTTGTTCAACATGACCCGGGCGCAGATTCTGAATCACGATATCCGCTTTTTCACAGATCAGTGTTTTGAGAGCTTCTAATTGTTCAGCATTGCGCAAATCGCAGACTACGGATTCTTTGTTGCGGTTCAGCGACTGAAAAAATGCCGAGGCGCCTTCCCAGAAGGGAGGTCCCCACTTGCGGGCATCGTCACCCTCTGATTTTTCGATTTTGATCACTTGAGCGCCTAACTCGCCGAAGATTTGCCCGGCAAACGGGGCAGCGACGCTGTGGCCAAGTTCTATGACAACCAGTCCCGCAAACGGACCGGTTGATTGATTCTGTGCATGCTCAGGCATTCTTTATGCTCTATGGTGTGATGTGTCTCTCCAAAATTATGTCACGAAATGACTTTCATCACGAATGCCTTGAAATCTAGCGCATGATGAGTTCGATAGACGGCGATTGATCCCAAATCCAGCCGCCGTTACGTCTGAAAATCTCAGGGTAATGTCCGGGAACGACGATGTCGGTCCCTTCGCAAATTTCTGAAATTGATTGGCGCGACTCTTCGGGTGTTGCAAAACACATATCGCTGACCTTGGCCAGAATTTCTTTTGGATATTTAACTGCATCCCCAGCCAGCACGACGCGTCGCCCATCGGCTTGTGTAAAACGCAGAGCTTGCGAGCCTTTTGTATGGCCCGGGACTTCGAAATGTTCTATGCCAGGTGCAATAAAACCCTGTTTGGGCAAGACGCGTAGCTCGAAGTCAGCAAGCAGCTCGTGAATTTTCCAGGGTACAAAAATGTCTTCCGGATGCGGGTTGTGGGCGTAGGCGATTTCAGTTTCACCTACACAAACAGGTACACCCTTGAATAAATCCAGATTCTGGCAATGATCGAAGTGCAGATGCGACAAGAAAACCAGGTCTATGTCGGTTGGCGCGAGTCCTCGCTCTTTCAGACCGTTGATCAGACCGCGCCTGACGCAGTAATGACCTGTATCAAAAAGAATTCGGCTACCGTCCTCGGCCGTCACCAGCGCGACGTTGCACAAACCGAAGAACCCACCTTTAAAACTCAGGCTATTACCACGTAATAGCAACTCATATTTTGCCGACATTGTCTCGCTCCGTTTTGGTGCCTGCGACCGTGCATTGCACCAGCCTAGGGAAAACCATAGGTAAGGTTTTTAATTTGTAAGTTTATGTGTAATTATGCTTGATGTGACCAAATTATTTAAGCTTCACGCTTTTTTGATTATGCCAATTTCGTTGTACCGATTTTCTACAGGAGAGGTTATGAAACGTTCCACGCTCGCCAGGCTGTCTGCTGCTTTGGTTTGTCTCGGCTTGACCAGTTTTGCCCATGCTCAAACCAAGTGGGATTTGCCTTCAGCCTATGCGCCAGCAAACTTCCATACTGAAAACCTTGAGTTTTTCGCCAAAGAAGTCGATACCGCAACCGGTGGCAAGCTTAAGATCAATGTGCACTCCAATGCGTCTTTGTTCAAGGCCACTGAGATCAAGCGAGCTGTGCAGGGTGGTCAGGCTCAGTTAGGTGAAATCCTGTTGGTGAACTTTGAAAATGAAAACGCCTTGTTCGGTATGGATGGTGTGCCTTTCCTGGCCTCTAGCTACGCGGATGCACGAGCTCTGGAACAAGTACAAATTCCGGCTCTGGATAAATACCTCTCAGGCCAAGGCATGAAAATCCTCTATACCGTTCCCTGGCAGCCTCAAGGGATTTATTCAAAAAAGCCTCTGACGTCGATGGCTGACATGAAAGGTATGAAGTGGCGCGCGTATTCGCCGGCGACAGCAAAAATGGCTGAATTGATGAATCTGCAGCCAGTCACCATCCAGGCCGCCGAATTGAGTCAGGCACTTGCGACCGGTGTGGTGGAGACCTATGCTTCTTCGAGCGCGACAGGTATCGATAGTAAAACCTATGAAAGCCTGAAATATTTCTATGAAGCCCAAGCCTGGATCCCCAAGAATGCGGTGTTGATTAACCTCAAAGCCTTTAATGCTCTGGATAAGGCAACTCAGGATAGCGTGACAAAAGCCGCTGCAGCAGCGCAGGAGCGCGGCTGGAAATTGAGCGAAGAGAAAGAGGATGCCTTTAAAAAGATTTTGGCTGAACGTGGTATGACTGTTGCGCCTCCAAGTGCAGCTTTCGCCTCAGACCTCAAACAGATCGGTGCCATCATGCTGACTGACTGGGAGAAGAAGTCTGCTCCTCAAGGCGCTGAGTTGGTCGCTGCATATCGCAAACTCCTCCCGGCCGCCAAATAATAATCAGTCGTTTTTAATTTTTTGTACTTCTGCTTTGTGTTTCTATTTTGTGTTTCTATTTAAAGGCTATGCCCCTGCATGAGAAAGTTTCTTGATTTCCTTTATCTCGTAGCAGGCGGTATAGCCGCTCTCTGCGTGTTGGCCATTTGTGTCTTGATGATTGGTCAAAGCGTCCTCAGAGAGTTTGGCGTCCGAACGGGGGCGGTCAACGACGTTGTGGCCTGGTTGTGCGCAGCCGCTGCGTTCCTTGCGATGGCGCATTCTTTCAAACACGGCGATTTCGTGCGTGTCACGTTGCTGATTGAAAAGCTGTCACCCGCGGCGCGTCAGAAGTTTGAACTCGTGTCTTTGGGGGTTGCCTCGGTCGCGGTGGGCTATCTGGCATGGTCAGCCACATTGTTTACCTATGAAAGCTGGGAGTTTAAAGATACTGCCGGTGGTTTGCTGCCTATCCCGATGTGGATTCCGCAAATGTCATTTTTAGTGGGAGCCTGGTTGTTTTTTGTCGCAGTGCTGGATGAGTTTTTCATCGTCGCGCGCGGTAATCGCCCAACCTATGTTGTCGCAGTCGAAGAGCGACATGCCCAAGGCGATTTTTCCTCTGACGTATAAGCCCACAAAAAATACGAGAGACTAGTCATGGAAACACTTGGAATTGGTTTGTTTTTGCTCATCATCATGATGATGCTGTTGTCGGGCGGGATCTGGATCGCCATGACGCTTGCGATTTGCGGCTGGGTTGGACAAGCGTTTTTTGTCAACACGCAACCTGGTAAAAATCTATTTTCAGCCTTCTGGGAAAGCAATGCTTCCTGGGAGCTCGCAGCTTTGCCCTTGTTCATCTGGATGGGGGAGATTCTTTTCCGCACCAAACTCAGCGAGGAAATGTTCGAGGGACTGCGCCCCTGGCTCAATCGTATCCCAGGTCGTTTGATGCATACGACTGTTCTCGGTTGCGGGATTTTCGGCTCCGTCAGTGGCTCTTCTGCAGCGACCTGTGCGACGATTTCCAAAGTGGCGTTGCCTGAGCTTAAAAAACGAGGCTATGACGAGAGCCTGGCTTTAGGTGCTTTGGCAACCTCTGGCACCTTGGGTATTCTGATCCCTCCATCGATCACCATGGTGGTGTATGCGGTCGCCGCAGATGCCTCAATCATCCGGATCTTTCTGGCTGGTTTTATTCCCTCCGCGATTCTGATGGCGCTTTTTATGGGTTACATAGCCTGGTGGTCGATTCGCAATCCCTCCAAAGTACCCGCTGCGGATCCGCCTTCTTCTCTCTGGCAGAAAATCAAAAAAAGCGGCAACCTGATTCCTTGTTCGGGTCTGATCGTCTTTATCGTCTGGGTATTGATTGCAGGCTATGCCACGGCAACTGAATGCGCCGCCTATGGTGTATTTGGCTCTCTGGTGATCGCGGCATACAGCCGATCGTTAACCTGGAAAAATTTCTGTGAAGGCCTGATGGGTACGACACGCACCAGTTGCATGATCATGATTATTCTTGCCGGTGCGGCGTTTCTGACTAAGACCATGGCTTTTACAGGTGTACCGCGTGAGTTGGCGGAGTGGGTCAACAGTATGCACCTGTCGCCCTATGCCTTGATCGCCTGTCTGGTCGTTGTCTATCTGGTGTTGGGTACGGCACTCGATGGTATCAGTATGATTGTTCTGACTGCCGCAGTGGTCTTGCCCATGATTCAGAAAGCAGGCTTTGATCTGATCTGGTTTGGTATTTTTATCGTGTTGCTGGTTGAAATCGCGGAGGTTACACCGCCTGTCGGCTTTAACCTGTTTGTTTTGCAGAACATGACGGGCAAGGACAGCAATACCATTGCAAAAGCCGCGATTCCATTTTTTATGTGTCTGGTGGTGTGTATCCTGATTATCACTATCTTCCCTGAGGTGGTGACGGTTTTGCCGGATTACGTCATGGGCAAAGAGAAATAATCATAATCAGGTATTGAATTCAAAGATTCAAAAACTCACTCAGGCAATTTTTTCACATACGGCAGCAGTGACTTGAGCCGTTGTGGCTAAACCGCCCAGATCACGGGTGTGCAAGCGAGGATTGGCCGTGACCTCTTCGATCGCGTGCATCAGGCGATCTGCTGCTGCCTGCTCGCCAAGGTGCTCAAGTAACATGACGACTGACCAGAAGGTGCCGATGGGATTGGCCAGGCCTTTGCCCATGATGTCAAAGGCTGAACCATGGATCGGTTCAAACATCGAAGGATAGCGGCGCTCTGGATCAATATTGCCGGTTGGGGCGATGCCCAGACTGCCTGCCAGCGCAGCGGCCAGATCACTCAGAATGTCAGCGTGCAGGTTGGTCGCGACGATCGTGTCGAGCGTAGCGGGACGATTAACCATCCTTGCTGTGGCTGCATCGACGAGTTCTTTGTCCCAGGTGACATCAGGAAACTCTTTGGAAATCTGGACTGCGATTTCATCCCACATCACCATTGCGTGGCGCTGGGCATTGGACTTGGTGACAACGGTCAGCAGTTTACGAGGACGCGATTGTGCGAGCTTGAAGGCATAGCGCATGATGCGCTCGACACCGGCACGCGTCATCATGCTGACGTCCGTGGCGACCTCTATTGGATGTCCCTGATGCGCACGACCACCCACGCCCGAATATTCACCTTCGGAGTTTTCGCGCACGATCACCCAGTTAAGTTGTTCAGGGGTGCAGCGTTTGAGCGGAGCATCGATACCGGGCAGGATCCGGGTTGGTCTGACGTTGGCGTATTGGTCAAAGCCCTGGCAGATCTTGAGGCGCAAGCCCCACAGTGTGATGTGATCCGGGATATGTGGGTCGCCTGCCGAACCAAAAAGGATCGCATCTTTACCGCGTAAAGCATCCAGGCCATTTTCCGGCATCATGACACCATGCGCACGGTAATAATCACCACCCCAGTCAAAGCTTTCAAACTCAAATTTCAGTGAAGCGTCGCGCGCGGCAAGCGCTTGCAGGACTTTTTGTCCTTCTGGAATGACTTCTTTGCCAATGCCGTCGCCTGGAATGGCGGCGATACGATAGGTTTTCATGCAGCGTCCTTGAGCGGTGATATGAGGTATGACTTGTTAAATTGCTGGTGTAAGGTGTTGGAAAAAATGCACGGGTCAGGCGTTAGGGCGAAAGCATAACGCAGGTTCATCAAACCAATCCCGCTCCTGGCGCAAGCGCGCCGACATGGCTAGCGCGTAGGGTGCGGCTTCGAGCAAGAGGCTGAGTTGAAAATCATTCAGCTTGAGACCTGCCTTAGTTGCCATACGGATCGCAAGCTCTTGAGTGCTTGTGTCGCAATGACTTGTGTCAGGTCTGAGATCCGGCACTTTGAGCTCTGGAGCTTTGGTCTGTTGATCCAGTGCAGGGCGTGCCAGATGCCAATTACAGGCTTGCTCATAGGCATGTCCCGCACGCAGCACTAACGCATCGCTTTGCGGGGCACCAACCAGTTGCATTCCCATCGGCAGACCTGCCGCGTTAAAGCCGCAGCTAACAGACAGCGCGGGTCCACCCGAGATATTGGCGAGCACCTGCGCGTTGGCACGTTTCCAGAAATTAATTGGGCGGTGCGCACTGATTTCAGGCGCGGGCCCAAAGCCTTGCATCAGTAGCAGATCGAATTTCCGATAGAAGGGCTCCATCTGCGCAAGCATTTTTTTGTGTTCGCGTGAGGCCGCCACATAATCGACAGATTGGAACAGCACGGCAGGCAGTATGCGGGTGAGAAAGTCTTGCCCGTATTCCGCTGTGCGATGGATGAGGCCTTGCTGGTGAACTGTAAAAATTTCAGTTTCAGCCAGGACAACTTTTACATCCATGTAATCCTGCATAGGTCGCAGTTGGCAGTCTTCGACAATAGCCCCGAGTTTTTGCAGCGTTGAGACAGCCTGTTCAAGTGCTTTTTTATGCTCCTCGTTAACGGCCAACTCATTTTCCCAAACCGAGCGCAGTACGCCGATACGCAAGCCCTTGACGCCGCCCTGAAGCGACTCGCGGTAGTCGGGGATAGTTTGTTCGAAACTGTTTCCATCGGACGGGTCATGTCCTGCGATCGATTGCAGCATCATGGCGCAATCTTCAACCGTTCGCGCCATGGGGCCGCAATGATCGAGTGAAAAAGAATTTGGCATCACGCCAGTGCGGCTGACAAGGCCAGAGCTAGGCATGAATCCCGCTATCCCGCAAAAAGAAGCCGGTCCGCGAATCGAGCCACCAGTATCCGAGCCGAGCGCGCCAGGCATGAAGCCAGCCGCCACGGCTGCGCCCGAACCGCTGGAGGAGCCGCCAGTGAATTTATCGAGTCCCCAGGGGTTACGCACCGGTGGCCAGGGCAGATCTAGCGAAGGCCCTCCATGCGCGAACTCGTGTGTTGCGAGTTTGCCGAATAACAGCGCGCCAGACTGATAGAGCCTGGAGATGATGGAAGCGTCCGTCGCTGGGGTATGGTGCGAACCAGTGCGCGAACCACCTGTTGTCAGGATACCTGCTGTGTTGAAAATATCTTTCGCACCGATTGGTATGCCATGCAGCGGACCACGATAATGACCCGCCATGATTTCTTTTTCAGCGCTTTGGGCTTGTTGACGCGCGAGTTCAAACGTTGGCGTAATGAAAGCATGAATCTGGGTATCGAGACTATGCGCTCGCTCACTGAGTTGATCGACATATTCAACAGGTGAGAGTTGTTTGCTGCCAATTAATTGGGCCGCCTGGGCAATAGTCAGGTCGTGCAGATTTTCATGGTTCATGGTGCACCCGGAGATTCAGCTTTTTAAAAAAATAAATGTTCAACTGCTACAAAGGATCCAGTCCCTGTCCTCGAATTACTTCGATCACTGCAGGACTGCGCATGACGGAAACTATTTTCTCTATAGCCTGGTCTTCAGTTGAATCTTTGAATATGCCAAGAGAAAAAATTGTTGACTCTTGTGCGGCAGGTGGGAGTTTTGCAAAAATATCGATACCAGACACTTGCATCAATTCACTCATTTGCTGGACAGCCAGCACAGCTTCGCCACGCGCGACAGGCTCTCCTGTCAGGCCTTCGGCTAAAACCGTCGCCTTGGCCAGAACTTCTTGTTCAATACCGAGTCGTTTGATTAAGCCCGCAAAATACAAACCGCTCGCACCTTGTTTGGACATTACGATGGAGGGCGTTGCGAGCAAGGTCGCTTTTAATGCCTCGACGCTGGAGATGTCGGGAGCCTTTGCTCCTTTTTTGACGGCCATTGCAACATCCGAGCTCACCAGGTCGATACGACTCGCGGGTCGCAAGATGGCTTCGTTTGCCAGCGCATCAATGGCACTGTCAACAGCGAAAATGATATCGCCTCGCTTGCCTGCGCGGATTCTTTCGCACAACTGTACTGTGGCGCCAAAGTCAAATTCAATGGTGCGACCTGTTACACGTTCGAGTTCTGCCGTGATGGTATTGAGAACATTGCGCACGGCAAGCGTAGAAAATATTTTTAAGGGTTTGCGGTTCGAAGTCATTGTCGTCTTTTTTTGTCTAGAATTTGAAAAGATCATACCTGAGCGCTGCATGGAACAATATTTTTAACGCAGCGTCTAATAGCCCTCGATGTCCTGGACAACGATAGTCAGGAAATCAATAAATGCTTTGACTTTCGCCGATAGATTGCGGCGAGGCAAATACACCACGTGGACTTCTGGTCCGTCAACGACGTACTCAGCAAGCACTTTCACAAGTTTGCCGCTTTTTAAGGCCTCGGCAGCAATAAAGTTGCTGATCATCGTGATGCCACCACCGGCGACCGCGGCCTCCAGCAGTGATTCTGCATTGTTAATGTTCAGACTCCCGGTTACGGTCTGCGAGACGACCTGACCATTTTTTGAAAATTGCCAGGGTCTGTGCTCGCCCGTCATTGGCAGCAGATAGGCCAGACAATGATGCTGCGCCAGATCCTCTGGTGTTTGAGGGGTACCGTATTTTTGAATGTATTGAGGCGAGGCACAGGCAGAAAAAGTTAGTCGGCAGAGCTTTTTTGCGATGATCCGCGAATCGCTGATGGGACCGATATGGATTGCTGCATCCATGCCCTCATAGGCCAGATCGACCACTCGGTCACTCAGTTCTACGTCGACAACCAGCTCTGGATGGTCTTGCGTAAAACTCAGCAGTTTTGGGGCGATCACTCTTCTGCCAAAGCCAACAGGCATTTGCACACGCAGCCTGCCTTTGGGTGTCGCAGTACTCAGTGTGATGGCGCTCTCCGCGTCATCGACTTCGGCCAGAATGTTGCGGCAACGTTCAAAAAATGTCGCGCCTTCATCTGTCAGACTCACCAGACGCGTAGAGCGTTGCAGCAGTTTTACACCTAGCTCCTGCTCCAGACGAGCGACCGACTTACTGACCGCAGAAGCTGTGAGCCCAAGTCTTTGTGCTGCGACGGTAAAGCTGCAGGTTTCGGCTACTTTGGCAAAGACGAGCAGGGCATTCAGATTTCGCATATTTCTCTAAGTCGATTTATGAAATTGATTCAGTATTGTTTTTCATTTTATCGGATTGACCCAAAATAAATCAGTAGTTAGGATGTAGGCTGGAAATAAATAACAAAATAACAACTTCCCTAAAGGGAAATTGAGACAACTCGTCAGGCTAAGCTCTGGCGTGAGGGAACCTACATGCTGTTGCAACAACCAGGTCAGATAGGAAATTTACGGCTCAAAAACCGTGTCCTGATGGCTCCAATGGGTACAAATTACAGTACGACAGACGGTTTTTCTACCCAGAGAGATTGTGAGTATTACGCTGAGCGCGCCCGCGGCGGGGTCGCCATGATCATGACTGAAGCGATGATCGTGACCGAAGCGGCCCGCTCGCATCACAATTCCTTATGCTGTTATCACGACAGATTCATACCAGGACTGACCAAACTGGTTGAGGGGATCAAAGCGCATGATTGCCGGGTTTTCGGACAACTCAACCACAGGGGTGCCTTATTGCGCAGGGCTGTCCTGAATATGGAACCGGTTGGTCCTTCGGACTGGATCAATCCTAACACTGGGGATGCGGTTCGTGCGCTAAGTGTCTCTGAAATCCATGATATCCAGAAACTATTTGTAGCGGCTGCAAGAAGATTATGGCTGGCCGGTTACGACGGTGTAGAAATTCATGCCGGAAATGGTTATTTATTTCAGCAATTTTTTACTCGTCGCGTCAATCAGCGAACCGATGAGTATGGCGGTTCCATCCAGAATCGGATGCGCATGTTGCTCGAGACCATCGATCGTGTGCATCAAGCCTTGCCGGATCTTTGTCTGGTGGTGCGTTTAAGCGCGAGTGAATTCGTCGAAGGTGGCTACACACTGGAGGAGATCATTGAGTTGGCGCAGGCGGTCGAGCGTTCAGGTGTCGCAGCGATTGACCTGTCGGGCGGCAGTAACGAGAGTCCCCAGTTATCCAAGTACTGTATTCAACCACCCTCGTTCCCGCGCGGCTGTCTGGCACCGACAGCCAAACCAATCAAAGAGGCTCTGAAGATTCCAGTATTTGTCGCCGGTCGTATCGTCGAGGGCGCAGATGCGGAGCAAGTATTGGCATCTGGTAGCGCTGATTTTGTTTCAGTCGGACGAGCTCTGTACGCCGATCCGCATTGGGCGCTCAAGGCCTTTGGTGAGATCAAGGCGCCTATTCGCCAATGTATTGCTTGTAATGTGTGTTTTGAAAGGCTGACCCTGGAAAAGGATGTCTCCTGTGTACAGAATCCGATGGTGGGTACGGAGTTTGAGGCCTTGCAATATGCTGAGCCTCAATTGTTTGCGCCACCGCCCGGGCCGCGCAAACGCGTCTTGATTCTTGGCGCAGGCGTTGCTGGCATCGAAGCCGCTCGCATCGCGCGTGGTCGAGGGCATGAGGTGGAAATTTGGGAAAAGAATACCCGAGTGGGCGGTCAGATCCACCTCGCTGTTGCGGCGCCGGATAAAACCGAAGTGCAGCCCGTGTGGGACTATCGCTGGAAAGAAATCACCGAAATGAAGGTTCCGGTTAAAACAGGTATCAATGCCGACGCTGCCATGATGCGTGCCTTCAAGCCTGATTATGTCGTCGTGGCGACGGGATCGGTGCCGCGTGACCCACCTCTGGACACCTCCAGAGTCTCTGCCAAAATTCAGATCATGCACGCCTGGGAGGCCTTTGCGCATCCCGAGCGCATCGCTGAGGGTGCCAAAGTGACCGTGATCGGTGGTGGCATGGTCGGGGTGGAGATCGCCGATCTCTTGCGGTTCAAACAATGCAAGATCCAAGTTCTTGAAATGCAGGCGGCCGCGGCCAATGGCATGGCACGAAATAACAAATTCGAGTTGCTAGAACGAATCGCCGAGCACGGAGTCCGCGTCCTCACAAAATGTCGGATTCACGCGCTGACGCAGCAGCACATTGAGGTGCAAATAGATCAGTCGCCATCCTCCTCGCTTGAAATCGGAGATGTTCTGATTTTTGCAACCGGACCGCGTGCCAACACCTCAGTCGTCGAGGAGGTCATTTCTCTGGGAGTGCCTTATGCACTGGTTGGTGACTGTCAGGCGCCAGGTGATTTTTTAACGGCGATCCGCGATGCATGGATGGTCGGCTTAAGTATTGATCAACATTTTTCTTCAGGTAAACAAGCATGACAGCTGAACAATCAAACACACAAACATTGCCCGAATACGAAGTGTTCGCTGTGAAGTATGCGACCCGAGAGGCGTTGCGTAAAAATCACTTTATCGGGGGTGATCCACACGATGGTCCAATGCCGATGGATTATTTTTTATGGGTAGTTCGTAATGCGCAACATACATTTGTTGTGGATACAGGCTTTGGTGCTGAAGTTGCCGCTAAACGAGGTCGCACCTTACTGCGTACGCCAGCAGAAGGTCTTGCCTTATTAGGCGTCGATGTGAATAAAGTCAAAGATGTGATCATCACTCATCTGCATTATGACCATGTTGGCACCTTTGACAGTTTTCCTGTCGCGCAATTTCATTTGCAAGATGATGAAATGGCTTATGCAACGGGGCGCCACATGCGTCACAAACAATTTAATCACGGCTATGAAGTCGATGAAGTAGTTGGCATGGTGCGTATGGTCTACAAAGACCGTGTAAGTTTTTATAACGGGCAAGCAGAGCTCGCACCAGGTGTCTCGATTCATCGCATCGGTGGTCATACCCATGGTGTCCAGTGTGTGCGTGTCAATACACGTCGAGGCTGGGTTGTACTGGCCTCCGATACTAGCCACTACTACGAACATTTTGAAAAGAAGCGCGCATTCACTACGATGTTTAACGTCGCCGAGGCTGTAGATGGCTACGGCAAACTCGAACGTCTCGCAAGCTCACTCAAGCATATCGTTCCCGGTCATGATCCCCTTGTAATGCAACGCTATCCGGCTGCTTCAACTGCGCTTGAGGGCATTGCTGTCAGGCTGGATGCTGAGCCGACTTATTAAAAATTTTGTAATAAATCGCACACAAGGCAAGTCATGAAACTATTTTCTTCGATGCTGTTGGTGGGTACATTATTGCTGGGCAGTGGTGCTCCAGCACAGGCGCAAGACTATCCCTCGCGTCCAGTGCAAGTGCTGATAGGTTTTCCTCCTGGTGGCAGTTCAGACATTGTCGGGCGCTACGTCATGCAGAAAATGACCGATCTGACCGGCAATCAGTTTGTTGTTGAGAATAGAACGGGAGCAGGCGGTAATCTTGCTTTCGCAGCAGTTGCCGCAGCTAAACCTGATGGCTACACCTTGTTGTTCAGTACACCAGGGATTGCTATCAATCCTAGCTTGTATAAAAAAGTGAGTTACAAACTTGAAGATTTCACTCCGATCGCACTGGTCGGTGATGCTCCGCTTGTCTTGTTAGCGGGTGTCAAAGCTCCGGTTAAAACAGTCAATGAGCTGGTCATAGCGGGTAAGAGCAAACCTGATGCTATTCGCTTTGCGAGCTCAGGCAATGGCAGTTCCTCGCACCTATCCATGGATGTGTTGAGAAACATGACTGGGATGCAATATATTCACATCCCATATCGTGGTGGTGGTACCGCGATGATTGATCTGATGTCTGGTGATGTCGATGTCACCATGCAGCCTATCGCTGAGAGTGTGCCTTATCTTAAAGACCCACGCGTCATCGCCCTGGGGCAGACAGGCTCCAAACGTGCGGTCATCGCACCTGATATTCCAACTATTGAGCAGGCGGGTATCAAAGGCTATGCCTCAACCACCTGGTACATGTTGCTTGGTCCAGCCAATTTGCCTGCCCAAGTCGTTCAATATATTCAAAAAAATATTTCAACAGTTTTAAAAATGCCAGAGGTTAAAGCAAGGCTAGAGGCCTCGGGACTCGACGTGATAAACGGTGACAGCGCGCAGACAAAAGAATTTCTATATGCGGAATATAAAAAGTGGGGGGAATTGATCAAAGCCTCCGGAACGGTAATCGAATAATTTTCTAAACCTCATGAAGCGACTGATTCGAACTCTGGCTTTGGACGTGTTGTCGCGTTTGATGCGTGCATGTCTGGTCGGTTTCGTTATTTGTTCATCCTTACTCTCGCCGGTCCATGCTGTGGATTGGCCAACCAGGCCCATCAAGCTGGTTGTGCCGTACACGCCTGGAGGTGGAACGGATCTCTTGGGGCGAATGATTGGGCGCAGGTTGAGTGAAGCCCTGGGTGTGGCGATTGTGATCGAAAACCGACCTGGTTCGGATGGAAGTATCGGTACTGAAATCGTCGCCAAGGCAGCACCCGATGGTTATACCTTGCTGATCGACGGTAGTAGTCAGGCCTTCAATGTCGCCTTTGGAAAAAAGATGGCCTATGACTCAGCGCGCGACCTGATTCCGATTGTCCAAACCGCCAATCAACAAGTACTGCTGATGGTTAATGCGAAGTTGCCTATTAAAAGTGTCAAGGATTTGATCGCATACGCTCAGGCCCATCCAGGCAAGTTGAGCTATGGCGCGAGCTCCAATGCGAATGTGCTTCCCATGGAGTTGTTTAAGATCATGAGTCAAACAGATATTGTCCATGTCCCCTACAAGGGCGCCGGACCAATGCTCAACGATCTGCTCGGTGGACAAATAGAAATATCGATGAGCGGTGCGGCTGCGCCGCTGCCTCATGTCAGGGCGGGTAGTCTGACGGTATTGGGTATTGGTGATGATAAGCGCGCCGCGACCTTGCCCGAATTTCCCACGATCGCCGAGTCTGGTCTGCCTGGTTTTCAAACCGTGCAGTGGAGTGGACTGTTCGCACCCACCGGTACACCAGAGAGCATCGTGCAGCGGATTAATCATGAAGTTGTTGAGATTATGAAAGATCCGGTGTTCCGTCAGCAAATGAGGGCTGCAGGTTTCGATGTGGTGGAGGGAGATCAATCTTCCGCACACTGGAAAGCACTGATCGCGGCTGAGGTCACGAAGTGGACCAGGATCGCACGCCAGGCCGGGATCAAGACTGAATGAATACTCATTATTTAGCGACGTTCTAACCTTAAAGAGATTATGGAAGCTCACACACCTTCGCTGTTGCCAGGCGCAACTAAAACACTCGCAGAGTTTGCCTCAAACATTCAATATCAGGACATCCCTGCAGAGGTGATTGAGCGCATGAAAACTAGCTTCCTCGATAGCGTGGGCTGCTGTTTGTTTGGCGCCACGCTCCCCTGGACACAACGCGTTCAAGCAATGATCGAGGAAGAGGGGGCAAGACCTGTAGCGTCTATATTTGGCACAGGTCATAAAACTTCTGTAGCGGGAGCGGTACTCGTTAATGCGACAGCGGGTCATGCTTTCGAGCTTGATGATATTCACAAAGAATCCATCGTTCACGCCGGATCGATTGCTACACCTGTAGTGGTTGCTTTAGCAGAACAGTTGGGTGGCGCGAACGGCAAAACTCTCTTGACCGCGATGACAACCGGCTACGAAATAGGCACACGCGTAGGGAATGCCGCAACCATGGGTTTGTTTTTCAGAGGCTTTCATCCTCAGGGCGCCTCGGGTGTTTTTGTTGCGGCGGCCTCGGCGGCCCGTATGCTCAACCTCAATGCGCAACGCATGCAACATGCTTTGGGTATTGTTGGCTCTCAGGCAGGTGGCTTGATGGCAGCACAGGAAGGCGCGATGGTTAAGCGTTTTCACTCAGGTCGAGCCGCGCAAAGTGGTGTGTATTCGGCTTATCTTGCGCAACGGGATTTCACCGGCATTTCAGATGTGCTTGAAGCAGGTTACGGCGGTTATTTGAGTTCTTATTCTGACAAGCCATGTGCCTCGCGCTTAACCGACGAGTTAGGGACAGTATGGGAAACCGGCAAGGTGGGCTATAAGCCTCACGCCTGTGTGACCAGTATTCACTCCGCTCTTGATGCGTTTAGTTATTTGCTTAAATCGCATCATCTGACGACTGAAGATATTGCCCTGGTTGATATTGGCATGAGTCCGATGACCTATACCCACTGTGCCTGGGAGTACAAAGCGCAGGGCGTAACCGCAGCACAAATGAATCTTTTTTATGGCATTGCAGTGATCGGATTTGATGGCATGGCGTTTGTCGCGCAGTATGCGGAAAATCGACTGGCTGATCCGCAAATACTGGATTTTATTAAACGTATCCATGCGCGTATCGACCCGGAAATCGAGTCGATGGGACCTGCCTATCGGCACGCTGCACGCGTTGCCATCATGACCAAGGATGGCCGCAAGTTCGAGCATGAGATTCTGAATCGCCGGGGCAGTCCTGAAAATCCCCTCTCTGTTGATGACGTTGTCTATAAGTTTCGAAATGTTGTAGAGGCTTGCTTGAGACGTGCTGATATCGATCGCGTCATTAAGCTGGTCGACCAGCTGGATCAACTGGAAAGCACCACTGAGTTATTCACTATCCTTGCTGCGCCACGCGCACAGTAAGTTTTCTGGCTTATCTGAATTATTTATTTACTTAGCTTTTTTTATTTTTTAAATTTCAAACTAAAGAACTCAATATGAATCACACATCCACCGGCAATACCATCGCAGACCAAGTCGCAGCGCATTTCAGCAAATTTAATTACGATGGACTTTCAGAGGCTTCTAAAAAAGCGGTCAAGCGTTTGTTGCTTGATTACATTGGTGTCGCGATCTCAGGAAGTCAGACCGAAAGCGGCAAGGTCGCCCGTAAGTTCGCAGCGATCACAGGTGGTCATACAGAGTCCACGCTGATCGGTGGTGATCTTCGCGTACCTGCCATGCAGGCAGCTTTTGCGAATGCAATCTCCTCGCATAGTGTTGAGCTCGATGACATTGACGTTCTAGCGCTGTTTCACTTTAGCCCACCCGTATATTCAGCCGCGCTTGCAACGGCAGAGCAACTTGGAGCGAGTGGCCGTGAACTGCTGGTGTCTCTGGCGGCGGGTTGCGAAATGATGGAGCGTTTAAGTAAAGCCGCCAATTCCTCGCTGCGTAATCGCGGCTATCACACGACACCTACAACGGGTGTTTTTGGCGCAACCATCGCCACAGCATATTTGCAGAAGCTATCAGTTGAGCAAATCGTCAGCGCGCTCGGTATGGCTGGTGCGAGCGCTTCGGGCTTAATGGAGATGTACGGCCCATCGATGCAGAAACGCTTTAATCCTGGTCCTGCGGCACGCAATGGCGTAACGGCTGCCACCATGGCGCAACTTGGTTTTACCGGTGCGGCAACGATTTTCGAAGGCGAGCGAGGATTCCTTGCTGCCTTTACCGATAAAAACGATCCGAGCCAGTTAACGGCTGATTACGCCAAGCCCTATCAGCTGGACATCGAGTTCAAGCCCTATTCCTGCGCACGTCCCATTCACAATGCGATCGACTGCGCACTCAATATCCGTCGCGAACACTCACCAGATCTGTCGCGTATCAAATCTATCCAGATGGCGCGTCATCCTGATTGGGCGCACTACCACCTCAATAAACGTCCTCAGACTTACCATGAGGCCCAGGTGAGTTTGCCTTATTCGGTCGCGGTGGCACTGCTCGATGGCCAGGCTTTGTTTGCGCAATATAACAATGCGCGCCTTGGCGAAGCAGAAATTCTGCGACTTACCGATCTGGTTAATATTACGGTTGATGCTTCTCTGCCTCGCGGTGTGTCCTGCCTGATGACGATGATCATGGAGGATGGCTCCAAATACGTTTCGCAGGTAGATTATCCAAAAGGATCTATCCAGAACTCCATGAGTGATGCGGAGCTGCGCGCTAAATTCGATAGTCTTGTGATACCGGTCCTGGGTACGGCACGCGCCACCGAGATCGCTAATCTGGTTCAATCTATCGAAGACTGTGCCAATGTTGGTGAATTAATGAAGTTAACTGCCAAGCAATAAAAGCGAGTCTTCGTATGTCAACCACACCAGATTTACCACAGTATGAAGTCGTCGCGCTGAAATATGCCACACGTAACGGCGCGCGTCCCGATCATTTCGTCGGAGGGGATCCGCATGATGTACCGATGCCAATGGATTACTACATTTGGGTGATTCGTGACGGTACTCGTCTGGTGCTGGTTGATACGGGCTTTAATCAGGATATGGCCGATAAGCGTCATCGCACTTTACTCAGAAGACCGGTCGAGGCGTTAAAGCTATTGGGTATTACTGTGGCTGACGTCAGGGAGATCGTGATCACCCATTTGCATAATGATCATGTCGGCACTTTTGATGATTTTCCCGAAGCGAAATTTCATCTGCAAGACGATGAGATGGCGTTCGCAACGGGCCGCTTTATGTGTTGTGAGCGTTTTAGCCGTGCCTATGAAGTCGATCATGTCGCGGGGATGATTCGTCTTGTTTACAAGGATCGTGTCATTTTTCACAAGGGTGATGCAGAGATTGCGCCCGGCATCAGCCTGCACCATATAGGTGGCCACACTGCCGGGATGCAGGCGGTGCGGGTCCATACGGCCAGAGGCTGGGTTGTCCTGGCCTCTGATGCGAGTCATTATTACGAGCATTTTGAAAAGAAGCGCTGTTTTTCTCTCGTGTATCACCTGGGTGACATGATTGATGGTTTCGAGCGATTGATTGCATTGGCAGACTCACCTCAACACGTTATACCCGGACATGATCCTTTAGTCGTTAAACGCTATCCCGCCTATTCGCCAGAACTCTCGGGTATCGCAATGCGTCTCGATGTTCCACCGATTTCTGAATAGATATTCCTTCAAGGAGTTCGTCATGAAACACAGTAGATTGCTTTCAATGGAAAGATTCACAAAATCGTTGCTTGGCTTTGCTTTAAGCGCGATGGCAGGTCTTATGCCTCAAGCCTCTGCTCAAGCGCAGGATTATCCAAGTAAGTCGATCACGATGGTCGTTGGTTTTCCACCTGGGGGCTCCAACGACATGGTGGCACGCATTTTTGCACCAAAGATGGGTGATATTCTTGGTGTACCTGTTGTCGTGGTCAACAAGTCGGGCAGCAATGCCTTGATTGGCACTGAGTTTGTAGTCCGCTCAGCACCCGATGGCTACACCATCACGCTTGCAAGTGCGAGCCCTCTGGCGATTAGTCCGCATACTTACGCGAAAATGCCGTTCGATTCGATCAAAGATCTGGTCGGCGTGACGACCGTTGCGCAGACTCCTGAATTGATTTCAATTCATCCCTCTGTCAAGGCCAACAATCTGCAGGAATTGATTGCATTGTCGAAAATCCGACCTGTCACAATTTCCTCGTCTGGTAATGGCGGACTACCGCATCTTGCCATCGAACTACTGCGCAATGCGGCAGGTGACGGGCAGATTGTGCATGTGCCCTACAAGGGGGCTGGACCAGCGATTGCAGATTTACTGGGCGCGCATGTGGATGGCATCCTGGTCGACTTGCCGCCCCAGTATCCTTTGGTTCAAGACGGTCGCTTGCGAGCGATCGCGGTGACCAACACAAAGCGTGCGGTCTTGCTCCCGGATACACCCACCTCAGTAGAGCAGGGTGTACCTTCTCTGCTTGCCTTTAACTGGTTCTCGGTCATGGCGCCGGCTAAAACTCCAAAGCCCGTGATTGACAAGCTCTACGCCGCACTTGTTAAAACAGCAGGGGATCCGGAGGTTGTAGAGGCCTTGCGCAAGATTGGTGTTGAGCCATTCCTGCAGCCTTCGCCTGAGGCTTTTGCAAAGTTCCTGCAAGCGGAAACTGAGCGCTGGGGTAAAGTCGCAAAAGCGTCGGGTGCGAAGTCGGATTAAGGAAAAAGTGCTGACGGATCAGCTGGCGGAACCAGCCTATACGTTCGTTCAGTTTTAATGCTCCCAATGTATTCTGACCGATCTCTCTCGGAGTAGGTCAGATGCATCTCCTCGCCCAGAGGTGGTTGACCGAAATCCCATACCCAATACGTTTTACCGTCTTGTGCATTAAACAAAAAAAACTCACCCTCTTCAGGTAAGGTGATTTTGCGATGCAAGGCATCCATCCCCTTAAAAGACTTGGGCCCAGGTCTTTTCCAAATCACAGGCTAGCTTGTTTGTAGCGGGTCTTTGCGTGTTTGCACATCCGATATTCGTAGTGGGTATCGAAAAATTGTTTTAAAGCGTTCCGCGGACATAAGGAATTTGCTCTTCGTCGTAAATCCGGTAGATCAGATCAAGCAGGTTTCTGATTTCTTCTGACTGGTCCATCGCCCTGACGCTCATGATGATGGGAGAGTAGGCATGGCGTTCATTTAAATCTTTGTAAATGATATCGTCCCGCTTCATGCCTATGAGACTGTTGGGCACGATCGCAATACCTTCACCTGCGGCGACCAAACCGATTGCAATCTGCAGTTCTCGAACTTCAATGATTTTTTTAGGTGTGAGTGCCCGGTCATGAAATGCCGATAACACCTGATCGGCAAAGCTCGGACGTGGTGCTTTTGGATAAACAATCAGTGTGTCGTTGATCAGGCTTTTTAATTGCAGTCTATCGCTGCCTTCAGCCAAAGCGTGACCGATAGGTAAAGCAACGATCAGGCGTTCCTCACGTAACACGATTCTGTGCACATTCTGGTCTTCATGCTTGATCCGTCCAAAACCAACGTCGATGACGCCTTCCTTTAAAGCTTTGATCTGCTCCACAGTTGTCATTTCATGCAATTGCAAATCGACCGCGTTATGTTCATAGCGGTACAGACGAATAATTTTGGGCAGTTTTCCATACAGTGTCGAGGCAACATAACCAATCGAAAGTGTCCGATTAATTTGCGATACACGTTTGGTCATTGCTTTGATTTCTGCAGCATGGGATAGCAACTGCTGTGCATGCGCGAAGAAAAACTTCCCTGTTTCTGTCAGTTCGAGCGGACGCGAACCTCGCTCGAATAACTCGGTCCCAAGCTCGTCTTCAAGCTGCTTGATTTGCCGGCTCAGTGGGGGTTGAGCGATGAATAAACGCTCTGCTGCGCGGGTGAAGTTTTTTTCTTCAGCGACCGTCACGAAATATTTCAAGTGTCTTAATTCGAACGCCATTTTGTGTTTTTTATTTAATTTTTCAATATTTTTTTAAAAAAAATACTACGAAGTTTTAATAAAAATTGATGCGGGTAAACCCGTATTTGTCATAGAGCGCTGAAAATAAAAAAATCAATTGAATACCTAAAAGGTATTGAAAAGATACCAAAACGATCTTGGACAGCCAATTTTATGAGTTTTATCGTTCGATTCATTGATTAATTATGCGTAAAAAATATGATACAGCAGATCGAAACTATTCTCGTTGACGTACCAACTATTCGCCCGCACAAGCTTTCGGTTGTGACGATGAGCACCCAAACGCTTGTGCTTGTTCGGATCGTTTGCAGCGATGGGATTGAAGGCTGGGGTGAAGCCACCACGATTGGTGGATTGAACTACGGCGAAGAAAGTCCGGAAAGTATCAAGATTAATATCGATACACACATCGCTCCCTTACTGCTCAATATGCCAGCCAGCCAGGTTGGCTTGGCGATGGGGAAAATCAACAAAATTATTCAAGGCAACCGGTTTGCTAAGTGCGCCATTGAAACCGCACTGCTAGATGCGCAGGCTCGTCGTTTAGGTATTCCACTAAGCGAATTGCTCGGTGGTCGTTTGCGCCACGAGTTACCTGTAGCGTGGACTCTGGCGAGTGGCGATCTGGCAAAGGACATCGCTGAAGCAGAAAAAATGCTTGAGCTGCGTCGTCATCGCATTTTCAAACTCAAGATCGGTTTGAGAAGCGTACAGGATGATGTCAGACATGTGCTGGCGATCAAGCGTTCGCTGGGCGATGACGTAAGCGTGCGCGTCGATGTCAATCAGGCCTGGAGTGAAATAGATGCGAACCGTGCGATCGCACAGCTCGAAGCGGGCGGTGTTGATTTGATTGAGCAGCCGATACGTGCTGAGAACAAAGCTGGTATGGCAAGGTTAGCGGATAAGTTTTCCGTTGCGATTATGGCTGATGAGGCTTTGCACGGACCCGCAACCGCTTTTGAACTTGCCAATATGGCAGCAGCCGATGTGTTCGCAGTGAAAATCACACAGTCTGGCGGTTTGACTGGAGCCTGTCTTGTTGCACAGATCGCGCAGCTTGCAGGTATCTCGCTCTACGGCGGAACCATGCTCGAAGGTGTGATCGGAACTGCTGCGTCCGCACACGTATTTTCAACCTTCAAAGATCTGAGTTTTGGCACCGAATTATTTGGTCCTTTGCTATTAACTGAAGAATTGTTATGCGAACCCCTGGTTTACAAAGATTTCATGCTTCAGGTTCCTGACAAGCCCGGCTTAGGCGTAGAGATTGATCGTGAAAAGCTCAACAGAATGCGTCGACCCGACACCAACCAATCTTATACGCATGTGAAAGCAGCGTAATTCTTAAAAGGACACAAGAGATGCTTTTTCATATTCGCATGGATGTGAGTATTCCAAACTCAGTCTCGGAGACACAGGCCACTGAAATCAAGGCCAAGGAAAAGGCCTACGCGCAAGCCCTGCAACAACAGGGTAAATGGCGTCACCTGTGGCGAATCGCGGGTGAGTATTCGAACATCAGTATTTTTGATGTGGACAGCGTGGATGAGCTACACAGCTTGCTATCCGGATTGCCACTGTTCCCCTTCATGAAAATCAAAGTAATGCCGCTGTGCAGACATCCGTCTTCAATACACGACAGCGATAAGTAATAAGTAACGCAGGCTAGTTGGTCATTCATCCTTTAATAGTTTCATTAAATTTTTTTAATCAAAACGTATCTGTCTGGAGATAAAAATGAATCACAAAGAAATCGACGCTCTCGTTCAAAGTTGGATTGTTGATACTGCCACGGGCCCTGTCAATAAGCGTGTTCAGCAAATTGTTGTACGCGTCCTGGGTGACCTGTGTAAAGCCATTGAGGATTTGGATATTTCTTCAACCGAATTCTGGAAAGGACTCGAGTACCTGGCCGATACAGGTGCGCGCAATGAATTCGGTTTGCTTGCGCCAGGCCTTGGACTGGAGAGATTTTTGGATATTCGTGCTGACGAGGCTGAGGCAAAAGCAGGTCTGGTTGGTGGTACACCACGCACGATTGAAGGCCCGCTCTATGTTGCTGGCGCACCCAAAGCGCAAGGTTTCGCTCGTCTTGATGATGGTACGCAATCAGAGCAGGCTGATGTGCTTTACATGCAAGGCACTGTTTATGGCGCAGATGGAAAGCCAATTCCAGAGGCCACGGTAGAGGTCTGGCATGCTGATTTGCTTGGTAACTATTCCTTTTTTGATAAGTCACAGTCTGCTTTCAATTTACGACGGACAATCATCACGGATGCCCAGGGCCGTTATCAATTCCGCACAATCATGCCTAAGGGCTATGGCTGCCCACCTGACGGTGCTACCCAGCAGTTACTTGATTTGCTCGGCCGTCACGGTCAGCGTCCTGCGCACATACATTTTTTTGTGACCGCCAACGGACATCGCAAACTGACAACTCAGATCAATATCGATGGCGACAAATACCTTTGGGATGACTTTGCCTTTGGAAGCAGGGAAGGTCTTGTGCCAGCAGTAACACAGGTGACCGATGCAAAGGACATTGCAAATAAGAATTTGAATGCACCTTTTTCATCGATTGATTTTGATTTCCATTTGTACGCAGACTCAGCCGCTGCGCCTAGCAGCGAAGTCGATCGTATCCGCGCTGCTGCTTAATCAATCCAGGAACCGCCATGATACCCATAAAAATCGACAAGCCTCAGCCTGTAAAGATTACGGATTTGGATCAATTCCTCATCGAAGATCACGAGAAAGGCGACTACCGCCTGCATCGTAGTGCCTTTACCGATGAGGGCTTATTTGAACTCGAGATGAAACATATTTTTGAGGGAAACTGGATTTATCTGGCGCATGAAAGCCAGATTCCTCAGAATAATGATTATTACTCGACCTATATCGGTCGGCAGCCGATTTTTATTGCCCGCAATCGTCAGGGTGAGCTCAACGCCTTCATCAACGCTTGTAGTCATCGCGGTGCCCAGTTATGCCGTCACAAACGAGGTAATAAGGCAACCTATACCTGTCCATTTCATGGCTGGACCTTCAATAACAGCGGCAAGCTGTTGAAAGTGAAAGATCCTGAGGATGCTGGATATCCAGAGGGCTTTAATAAAGAGGGCTCGCACGATTTAAAGAAAGTTGCCAAATTTGCCAACTACAAAGGTTTTCTTTTTGGCAGTTTGAATGAGGATGTGCAAAGCCTCGAAGAGTTTCTGGGCGAAGCAGCAAAGATCATTGACATGATTGTTGACCAGTCTGAAGATGGTCTCGAAGTCTTGCGCGGCGCTTCAACCTATACCTTTGAAGGTAACTGGAAATTGCAGGCTGAAAACGGCGCCGATGGTTATCACGTTTCCGCCGTGCATTGGAATTATGCGGCGACAACGAGCCGTCGCAAAGCGGCCGAGGCTGAGCGTGAGGACAATATCCGTGCGATGGACGCCGGAAAGTGGGGTAAGCAGGGTGGGGGATTTTATTCCTTCGATAATGGGCACTTGCTTTTGTGGTCGCAATGGGCCAATCCTCAGGACCGCCCCAATTATCCACGCCGTGAGGCCTTTGCGCAAAAATTCGGCAAGCCCACCGCAGACTGGATGATCGAGCGTTCACGCAATCTGTGCCTATACCCAAACGTCTATTTGATGGATCAGTTTGGTTCTCAGATTCGTTTGTTACGGCCGCTTTCTGTCAACAAAACCGAAGTCACTATTTATTGCATCGCTCCAAAAGGTGAGTCAGCAGAGGCGCGTTCACAGCGCATCCGTCAGTATGAGGATTTCTTTAACGTAAGCGGCATGGCTACACCGGATGATCTGGAGGAGTTTCGCGCCTGTCAGGCTGGTTTTGCGGGAGCAGCTTCGCCCTGGAATGATATGTGCCGTGGTGCGACGCACTGGGTACAGGGTGCCGATGATGCCGCAAAGCAGATCGGTCTCAAGCCACTGATGAGTGGCGTCAAGACAGAAGATGAAGGCCTCTATACCTTGCAGCACCGTTATTGGCTCGATGTCATGAAAAAGGCAACAAACGCTAAAGGATCCGAAGCATGAAAGAGCTGAATATTCTGGATATCCAGTCGTTTCTATTTTACGAGGCACGTCAACTGGATGATGAAAACT
Source organism: Burkholderiaceae bacterium (assembly GCA_036725985.1). Classification (GTDB taxonomy): domain Bacteria; phylum Pseudomonadota; class Gammaproteobacteria; order Burkholderiales; family Burkholderiaceae_B; genus Zwartia. Next base: position 274,222 of record DAIMDD010000004.1, on the reverse strand, counting down.
GGGATGAATGGCTCACGTGCTATCACCCCGACGTGAATTTCTGGATGCCCTCCTGGGACGATGACGATACGCTGGTCACTAATCCTGAGACAGAAATTTCACTGATCTATTACCCCACGCGTCAGGGGTTGGAAGATCGGGTTTTCCGAATCAAAACAGAACGCTCGAGTGCGACGATGCCTGATACCCGGACCAGCCACAACATTAGTAATGTTGAGATTGAGTCTCGTGAGGGGGATGTCTTCACCGTTCGGTTTAACTGGTTGACGATGAGTCATCGCTACAAGGCTAACCATACTTTTTTTGGTATGTCGCGCTATGTAATCGATTTCTCGGGCACCAGACCCTTAATCCTTAAAAAGTACATTGTCCTGAAGAATGATTACATCAATCAGGTCATTGATATTTACCACATATAAAAATAATCCGGAGGCTCTGTGGCTTACAAGATTGCACTTCAGTTTGAAGACGGTGTGACACGTTTCATCGATTGTGAATCAGGCGAAAAACTGTCTGATGCGGCGTATCGTCAAAAAATTAATATTCCACTGGATTGCAGAGACGGAGCCTGTGGGACGTGTCGTGGTGTGTGCGAATCGGGTAGCTATGTGTTGCCGGAAAGCTCATATATCGAAGACGCCCTGACTCCTGAAGAGGCTGCAGAGCGCGTTATTCTGGCTTGTCAGATGTTGCCTTCGTCTGACTGTGTCGTCAATATCCCCGCGTCGTCCAGTTCTTGCAAAATTTCTGTCGCAAAGCAGGAAAGCGAGATTGAACAAGTCGCTGAGTTGTCGCCATCGACGATTGGTTTATCAATCAATCTGGGATCAGAAAACGCAATCAGTTTTTTACCTGGGCAGTATGTCAATCTAGGTATTCCTGGGACTGATCAGACGCGCTCCTATTCCTTCAGCTCCAAGCCAGGTTCTTCGCAAGCAAGCTTTGTTGTGCGCAATGTACCCGGTGGAAAAATGAGCCGCTATCTTTTGGAAGACGCCAAACCTGGCGAAAAGATTTCGCTCACAGGGCCGTATGGAAGCTTTTATCTGCGCGAAATCAAACGTCCGGTTTTATTTTTAGCGGGCGGTACTGGAATCGCACCATTTTTATCAATGCTCGGCGTTTTGCAAAACGGGGCTAGTGCATTCCCGATAAAAATGGTTTTCGGTGTAACGAATGATACCGATCTCGTTTCAATAGCTGAACTTGAAAAATCAGTAAACGAAATCAAGGATTTCGAATACCGCACATGCGTTGCTTCTGAGCAAAGTGCGCATGAGAGAAAAGGCTACGTCACACAACATATCGAGGACAGCTGGTTAAACGGCGGTGAGGTTGATATTTATTTATGCGGTCCGATCGCGATGGTTGATGCGGTACGCGCTTGGCTGGTTGAGCAGAATATCAAACCAGCAAATTTCTATTTTGAAAAATTTTCACCTTCAAATGGGGTTTGAGGATGACGCATTCAACCAGATTTGAAAATAAGATCGTAATCGTAACGGGTGCGGCACAAGGTATCGGAAGAGGTGTTGCAATTGCGATTGCCGCTCAAGGCGGTCAGGTCGTCTTGGTCGATCGCTCGGATTTGATTGCTGAGGTGGCTAGCGAGATCGAAAAAATCGGATTGTCACCACTGACGGTGATCGCTGATCTTGAAACCTATGAGGGTGCTCAGTTAATTACCTCCGAGACGCTTAATAAATTTGGTCGAATCGATGTGCTGATTAATAACGTCGGCGGCACGATATGGGCTAAACCTTATCAGGAATATCGACAGCAGGAAATTGAGGCTGAAATACGTCGCTCTCTATTTCCAACCTTATGGTGCTGTCATGCAGTACTTGACCCGATGATTGCGCAGCAACAAGGCGTGATCGTGAATGTGTCCTCTATTGCGACCCGGGGTATTCATCGTGTGCCCTACGGAGCGGCAAAGGGCGGCATTAATGCGATGACTGCCTGTCTGGCTTTTGAACATGCGCAAAACGGTATTCGGATTAACGCTGTTGCCACGGGTGGAACAGAAGCGCCTGCAAGAAAGATTCCCCGCAATACTAATCCAATGTCTGAGCAGGAAAAGATTTGGTATCAAGCGATTGTGGATCAGACTGTCAGTAGCTCTTTGATGAAACGCTATGGGAATATCGCTGAGCAGGTCAATGCGATTCTCTTCCTGGCCTCGGATGAATCCTCTTACATCACAGGAACTGTTTTACCTGTTGGTGGTGGTGATCAGGGCTGATCATGTCATTTTTTAAAGACCTTTCACTCTCGTCGATCAATGCAGGTTTTTTAGTTGTCCTGATTTCGTATCTCGGGCCACTGGTTATTTTTTTTCAAGTGGGCGCTGTTGGCCATGTTTCATCCGACATGCTGTCCTCCTGGATTTGGGCGATATCGATTGGTTCAGGTGTTTCAGGCATTTATCTAAGCTGGAAATATAAATCACCCATTATTACGTCCTGGTCCGCACCAGGTTCGGCACTGCTCATTACTTTGATTTCAGACACAAGTATGTCCCTGATGGTGGGTGCGTATCTGTCGGCTGCCTTGATTATTTTTGCGATCGGGATGACAGGTAGTTTTGACTGGTTAATTAAACATATTCCCAAAGGACTTGCTGCCGGGATGATGGCTGGCATTTTGTTTCAATTTAATCTTGGCTCGTTCAAAGCACTTCAGACTATGCCGACTCTAGCCATCAGCATGATTTTTTCCTATCTAGTGGCCAAGAAGTATGTACCGCGTTATTGCATTGTGTTGACATTGTTTGTCGGTCTTTTAACGATTTGGTTTTCTGATCTATATCAGTTGAGTACCATTGCTTTAAATCTATCGTTACCAATATTCATCTCGCCAGACTGGAATGTTCAATCAACGCTTAGTCTGGCTCTGCCCTTGGTACTCGTAAGTCTGTCGGGACAATATCTCCCAGGCATGGCTATTTTGAAAGTATCTGGCTACAACACGCCAGCTAAACCCATATTTTTAGCGACAAGTATTTCTTCATTTTTTGTCGCCTTTTTTGGCGGCATTACGATTGTGACCGCCGCGATTACCGCAGCAATCTGCACCTCTAAAGATGCCCATCCTAATCCTGATAAACGCTACGTCGCAGGTATTGCCAGTGGCGTATTTTTTTTATTAGCTGGTTTTTTCTCCGCGACTATCGTTTCTGTATTTAGTGGTTTTCCAAAAGAGTTTGTAGCGATTCTTGCGGGGCTCGCTCTACTGGGGGCATTCCTCTCCAATGTTTCCCTCATGGTTGAAGACCATCTTCATCGTGAAGCCTCATTCATTACGTTTCTTGTGACAGCTTCAGGTGTAAATCTCCTCGGAATTGGTTCGACCTTCTGGGGCATGCTCGCTGGAGCTGTCGCGTATTTCATTCTTAAGCCTCGGGTTAGTCATGATCGATAAAAGTAAATGCAATATTGAGGAGTCTCTGAGCGGTATCAATGACGGCTCAACCATAATGATTGGCGGATTTGGTACCGCTGGCCAACCCACTGAGTTGATCGAGGCCTTGATTGATCAAGGCGCTAGAGATTTGACGATTGTGAATAACAACGCAGGAAACGGTGACAAGGGTCTGGCAGCCTTACTTAAAACTGGGCGTGTCAGAAAAATTATCTGTTCCTTTCCAAGGCAAGCAGACTCCTATGAGTTTGACAAGCTATACCACGCTAAGAAAATTGAATTGGAGCTCGTACCGCAAGGAAATCTTGTGGCAAGAATTGAAGCCGCAGCCTCTGGTTTGGGAGCCATTTTTACTCCAACAGGCTTTGGAACCTTGCTGGCTGCTGGTAAGGAATCCAGATTGATAAACGGTAAAAACTATATTCTCGAGTATCCAATTTTTGCTGACTTCTCCTTGATCAAGGCATTTCGTGGCGATCGCTGGGGAAATCTTGTATATCGCAAGAGTGCCAGAAATTTTGGACCTATCATGGCCGCCGCAGCGCGTTGCACAATTGCTCAAGTCCAGGAGGTTGTTCCTCTGGGAGAGCTTGATCCTGAAAATATCGTCACGCCAGGCATATTCGTCCAGCATGTTGTTCGTATTGGAGGTGCCTTGTCATGACCTATCAACGTTTAACTAGAAACCAGATTGCAAAACGGGTTGCCGAGGATATTCCTGAGGGAAGCTATGTGAATTTAGGCATTGGCTTACCGACAACCATTGCCAATCATCTGCGCGAGGGCAGTGAAGTCTTCCTCCATAGTGAAAACGGGATATTGGGACTGGGACCCGCGCCAGTAAAAGGCAATGAAGACCCTGAGCTGATTAATGCAGGCAAAGAATACGTCACCTTATTGAAGGGGGGCAGTTTCTTTCACCACGGTGATTCCTTCACCATGATGCGTGGCGGACATTTGGATATCTGTGTACTTGGCGCTTTTCAGGTTTCACAAAGTGGTGACCTTGCAAATTGGCACACTGGTTCTCCTGATGCGATTCCCGCAGTAGGTGGGGCGATGGATTTAGCGATTGGAGCAAAACGTGTTTTTGTAACGATGGAGCATCTCACCAAAAATGGAGACCCCAAAATTGTTGAACACTGTACCTATCCTCTCACAGGGATCGCCTGCGTCAATCGAATTTATACGGATTTGGCTGTGATGGATGTGACGGCTACGGGGTTGTTTGTCATTGATATCGTACCTGGGCTGAGTTTTGGACAACTACAGAAATTAACCGATGCGAAATTGATCAATAGTCTTGAACAAGCTCCTAAAAATTCTTAATTCTAATTACCATGCCAACCGCAAAAATTAACCAAACAGAAATTTTTTACACGCGCACTGGTTCACCAGAGCTCCCTGTGTTGTTGTTCTCTAACTCTCTTGGAACCACCTCGGATATGTGGCAGGCTCAAGTGGCTAGACTAGGCGAGTTTTTTCAAATTATTCGCTACGACACGCGCGGGCATGGTCGCTCCGCAGCGCCCCAGGGACCCTATAGCTTAGAGATGTTAGGTCGCGATGTGCTGGCCTTGCTTGATCACCTTGAAATCGAACGGGTTAATTTCTGCGGTATTTCCATGGGAGGTTTGATTGGTCAGTGGTTGGCGATTTACGCCGGACATCGTATCGATAGACTTGTGATCGCAAATACCGCGTCTAAAGTCGGCGAGTCCTCGGCATGGCTCAGTCGCGCTGCGCTAGTACGTGCGCAAGGACTTGGAACTATTGCAGATACGGCCGAAAAACGCTGGTTTACAGCAGCTTTTCTGAGTAACTATCCAGAGTGTGCGTCAGTCCTGGTTGAGACGCTGAGGGGCGCTAATCAGGAAGGCTATGCCTCATGTTGTGAAGCGCTGGCACAAGCAGATCTCTCAGCGCAAATTAAAAATATAAGCTGCGAGACGCTGATCATTGCAGGTGCGCATGACCCCGTTACGACGGTTGACCAAGCACAAGTTATGCAACAAAACATCAACAATTCTCAGATCAAAATCCTCAACGCGTCTCACTTGTCGAGTGTCGAGCGACCTGGAGAGTTCAACGCGGCGTTTACTGACTTTTTTTTAAGCTCATTAATTGAGCATTAATTTATTCCTTCTTAAAGAGAACAAATTTATGAGACAGATTAATTTACATCATGAAATCGACAATGCGAAGTTTGGACGGTTTCACTGGATACTCTTAAGTGTCTGTGCCTTGATTATTATTTTTGATGGCTATGATCTGGTGATTTATGGGGTTGTTTTACCCAAGCTCATGGCAAGCTGGAACCTGTCTCCATTACAAGCGGGCGCAATGGGCAGCTACGCTTTGTTTGGAATGATGTTTGGCGCCTTCATTTTTGGGCCTCTCTCCGATCGTATTGGCAGAAAGAAAGTCATCGCTCTGTGTGTGATTCTATTCAGCCTGTTTACCTTTATTAATGGGTTTGCAAGGGATGTGCTTGAGTTTGGTGTCTGTCGTTTTATTGCTGGCTTAGGTATTGGTGGTGTCATGCCTAACGTAGTCGCTTTGATGACAGAGTACGCACCTAAAAAAATTCGCAACTTGCTCGTGACGATTATGTTTAGCGGTTATTCCGTCGGTGGCATGTTGTCCGCTGGACTGGGGATGTGGCTTGTTCCTGATTTTGGATGGTCTTCTGTATTCTTTGTGGCGATCATCCCCTTGCTCCTGTTACCTGTCATCTTAAAAATTCTGCCCGAGTCACCGGGGTTTTTATCGCGAGGCAATCAGGCCTATCGCTTGGCTGGCATCGTCAAACAACTCAACCCAGCATTTAACTCTCAGTCTGATGATCAGTTTGTTTATCCTTTAGAGCAATCGAACAGCACAACTCTTGTAGGATTGTTCAAAGATGGACGTGCGCTCACGACCATGATGTTCTGGGTTGCGTTTTTTATGTGCTTATTGATGGTGTATGCGCTGGGTTCCTGGCTACCTAAGCTGATGAACCAGGCTGGTTATCCCCTGGGCTCAAGCATCATGTTTTTGATGGTGCTGAATATCGGCGCAATTTTTGGTGCCGTGGGTGGCGGTTGGCTTGCTGACAAATTTAATCCGCGCTCAGTATTGACCGTGTTTTTTATCCTCGCTACTGTATCAATCAGTTTGCTCGGCTTTAAAAGTTCTGCCTTTATGTTGAATCTCTTAGTGGCTATTGCTGGTGCGACAACGATCGGAACACAAATTGTTTTGTACTCTTATGTTGGTCAGTTTTATCCATTAAAAATTCGTTCAACCGGTATTGGCTGGGCTTCTGGCGTAGGTAGAACTGGTGCAATCCTTGGACCTATGCTGGGTGGTACTTTATTAAGCCTGCAGTTGCCGATCGCCTATTATTTTTATGCCTTTGCCATCCCCGGTGTCGTGGCATGTATAGCGATCTTGTTCACTAACCGTAGCCACCGCAGCTAAGCACACGGTAAATGGTTAACTCCCCATATTTTTTTCGTCTGGAGAGTTAACCAAAGAGCATTGAAAGCATGAGGCAAAGAAATTTTCTATAAATTACTTTGCCGTGTGTTGCCCATGATTAGCTGGCAAAGGAGCCAGCTGCGTTGGGACTCCCTTGGGTAGCGGTGAGCGATCTACATTTAAAATCATTGATACAAAGACATAGTAGCCGTTGACCGCAATCAGATCGACTGCGCCTTGCTCGCCAAATTTATCGACTACGGCTTTGAAGGTGGCATCGCTTACACCGTGATCTGTATGGAGCTCATGTGAAAAGTTATAGACTGCTTCTTCGTCTGCACTCATGCCTGTCGGTTTTTTTCCTTCAGCAATTTGCGCAGCAATAGCAGGATCGAGTCCAGCCTTGACTGCTAAGCGGTGATGCGCAAACCATTCATACTGGGCAGTCCAGTGGCGAGCAGTCACCAGAATCGCCAATTCGTTGAGTTTTGTGGGCAACGAACTCTTGAAACGAATGTGCTCGCCAACCTGACGCAGTTTATCTGCGAGTAAAGGGCTGCGTAAGTAAACGTTAAAGGGAGCGCCTAAACTCGTTGCGCCCTGAACGACGCCGGCGCTACCTGTGCCTGAGACTGGACCCGCCATCATGTCATTGAAATACTTTTTCTGATCTGGCGTCATCTCTGAGAGTGGCGTGATCTTGAACCGTTGCTGATTATCCTGTGCGTGAGCCGATACCGCTGCCGCGCTCAGTGCTGTAACCGCGAGCGCCAATTTCCATTTTTTCATCGTGATGTCTCCTGAATGAGTTTTGTTGTTTTCTATCATTGCTGATCATATCTTGAAAATCTCTGGACAGTAGTGCTTGTCCTTTCACCGTCACTCACTGAAAGCAGCAAGATCGAGGTGTTAACCTTGATAATAGTATGGTTAATCTGGCAATGTTCACTTTTTTAATTCCCAGCGCGAGCCAACTCTAATTCTGCGGTTAACTATGGTCTTTGAGTTTGCTTTTCTGGATATTTTTAAACTATTTGATTTCCTTTGTCGAAAACGCTTATGGTTCCTCATCAACATAATCCACAGCCAGACGAACGCTTGAAGTCAATGCCAAAGTACAAATCTTTGTTGTTGCTTTCAGGCCTGACGCTACTTGTCTGGTCCGTGTCTTTACGTGCTGAAGTCGCGTGTAAAGGACCTGGCCTGAGTCTTTCTGTTGTCAGTCATTACGTTTTGCTTGAGGGAAGTCTCTGTCCCGGCGATGGCAATAAATTCATCCAGTTCATGTCTACAACAGGTAAAAACCTCTCCCTCGTCAGACTGAATATGCGAGGAGGCTTAGGTCTTGAGGCTGTGAAAATTGGTCAATATCTTCGCCGTCATTCGATAACGACCTGGACGGATGGTCGCCAAGATTTATGTGCAAGTGCCTGTAATCGAGTCTTCGCTGGTGGGGTACAAAGGATTTATTCCCACGCAAACTATATCAATACAGATAAAAATCGAAATCAACATCTTGGCCTTGGTTATCATCATCCCAATGAACATGGAGATTTTCAGGCTGCCAGCCCTTTTTATCATCAATATATTTTGCCCTACCTGAAAGAAATGTTGCCGCCAAAAGCGTACGATTGGGTCTTAAGGACTGATGAAGGAAATCTGACTTCAGAGATGGTGTGGCTCAATGGCCAGCAAGCACTGGATCTCGGTATTGCGACGAGTAATAAACCTCCGCAGTAAGTTCAACCTCAGTCGATTTTCGTGGGTCTGAGCACGCAAAGTTATACCTTTTCACTCCTGAGATTTTTATGCGAATTGTTTGTATTTCTGTTGGAAAAATCCAAAAAATCTCTGTCTCGGGTGATGGTCCTGGGCGAACTGTTAAAAGCGCAATAAATAAGCATCCGGTCAGTCAGTTGACTGCGCCTGTTTCAAAATTTATCGGTGCCCTGGGTGTCGAGGGTGATGAACAGGCGGACCTGACTGTGCACGGCGGCGCCGATAAGGCTGTATATGTTTATCCGGCGGAGCATTACCCGTTTTGGGAAAACGTGTTGCGTGAGCAGTCCGTTGAATCAGGTCCTCTCGTGCATGGGTTTTTTGGTGAAAACCTGACTGTCGAGGGTTTTAGCGAACAAGAAGTATTTGTTGGGGATGTATGGAGTATCGGTGAGGTTGAGCTGATGGTCGAGGCGTTACGTGAGCCTTGTTTCAAGTTCAACTCTAAAATTGGTTTGGCGCAAGCTGGATCGATCATGGTGCGCACCGCACGCAGTGGTTGGTATCTCAGTGTGTTGCAGCCTGGAGTGCTTAAGGCCGGAGACCAGATTACCGTGCAACCCGGAGAGAGGGAAATCAGTATTTTCGACCAAAATGCGCAGCTCAAGCTCAAGCGTAAGTTATGAGCTCGCAACTAAGCGGATTTGAACGAATGATTGACCTGTTAATCAGTTCAAACGAATATTCGCTTGTTTAATAATCTCGCCATACATGTTGCTGTCGCGAGTGATCAAGTTTCCAAATTGTTCGGCATTTTGAAAATCAGCGATCAGACCGCCTTTTGCAAATTTAGCCTGTACGTCCGGGTCATCTAAAACGAGAGCTATTTCCTCGGCCATTCGGTCAGTGATGTGCTTCGGTGTGCCTGCTGGCGCAAGCAGGCCCGACCAGGAAATAATTGAAAAGCCTGGAAAACCAGATTCTGCAACAGTAGGAATAGCGGGTTCTGTCGGCCAGCGGTGATTAAAACTCAGCGCAAGTGCTTTGAGTTTGCCTTCTTTGACATGGGGCATAAAGACAACCATGGAACTAAACACCATGGAAACTTCACCGCTGAGCAAGTCTGTCAGGATAGGGGCTGTGCCTTTGTAAGGGACATGCTCCATTTGAATACCGCTGCGTAAAGCGAGACTTGCACCCATCATGTGTGCGCTTGAACCAGTCCCACTCGAAGCGTAATTAAGTTTGCCAGGATTTTTGCGGCCATATTCAAGCAACTCTTGCATGTTATTGACAGGGACTGAATTGCTGACAAACAGAAAGTTTGGCAGATCCGCCATTTTCGCAACTGGGATGAGTGCCTCGGTTGAGTAAGGTAGTTTGTACAAGTGAGGGTTAATAGAATACCCAGCGAGCACGCTTAAAAAGGTATAGCCATCTGGCTCGGCTCTGGCTACCAGAGCGGTGCCCACCGAGCTATTGGCTCCAGGTTTATTTTCGACCACTATATTTTGTTTTAGCCGGACTGCTAACTTATCCATCACGATGCGCGTGATGGTGTCGGTCGCAGCGCCTGGAGGATAGGGCACGACAACTTTAAGCGGTCTTGTTGGCCAGTCGGTCGAGCTTTGGGCTATGGCAACTGTGCTGAGCGAGGCCGCTGCAATGAGCGCGCCAAGCTGCAACATACCTTTGTGAAGAAACGAAACCATGTGTGTTTCAAGCTTGTCGTGATTGATTCGACATGAATGAACAATCAATCCAGCGTGATGCCCGAGGCATTAATCACCTTTGCCCATTTCTCTGTCTCGCTGGTAATGATCTTGCCAAAGTCCGCAGGTGTGCCAGGGATGGTGACGCCACCCAGGTCTGCGAGGCGGGTTCGCATCGCGGGTTCCGCGAGAATTTGATTGACGGTCGCATTGATTTTGTTGATGGCCTCAGGCGGGGTGTTGCGAGGCATACCGATACCAAAAGAGGCGGTAGCCTCGTAGCCAGCTACGGTCGCTCCAACGGTTGGCAACTCTGGCATGGATGGTTCTGCTGCGACGGAGGTCACCGCGAGCGCGCGGATGCGACCGTTTTTGATGTGGGGCACTGAAGAGGGGAGATTGTCGAATAGCACCTGAACCTGACCTGCGGTCAGATCAATCAGGGCGGGACCTGCGCCTTTGTATGGGACGTGCACCATATTGCAGCCGGTCATGAATTTAAACAGTTCTCCTGACAAGTGTACGGAGGTTCCGCTGCCTGATGAGGCCATGTTGACTTTGCCAGGGTTCTCTTTACAGTAGGTGAGAAATTCGGCGACTGACTTGGCTGGAACAGAGTTGCTCACCACCATGACGTTAGGGGTGCTTACGATCCCGGCGACGGGTGCTATATCGCGAACAAAATTGAAGTTAAGATTTTTATACAGCGTTGTATTGATGTAGTTCGCAGGGTTCACCAATAGCATGGTGTAACCATCGGGTGCCGCGTTGATGACGCCTTCCGTACCAATATTGTTGCCCGCACCAGGTTTGTTCTCCACGATCACCTGCTGACCGAGTTTTTCAGAGAGTGCCTGAGCCATCAGGCGCGCCAGAACGTCAGTAGTGCCCCCGGGAGGATAGGCTACGATCCATTTGATCGGTCTGGTCGGATAGTCTGCGGCCTGTGCCATTCCAGCAAACAGACAAAGCAAAAATAATGCAGCGATACGGTGCAACTGTCTCATGTATTTTTATCCTCGGTATTGATTTTTTGCGAGTGGTTTTTTTCTAACTATATCCCGTTTAATAAAATTATGGATATTTTTTATCCTTGCGCATGGCTGGTATAAAAAAGAGTGCATAAATATGCATTCAAGCATTGTTTTGCATGGTATAAAAATCAAATAACAATACAAACAACAATACAAATTAAGAGACAACTTATGGCACACGATGGTTTGCGGTTTGGTATTTTTTTAGCGCCTTTCCATCAGCTAGGTGATAACCCGACCCTCGCGCTGGCAAGGGATCTGGAGTTAATTAAATGGCTAGACGACCTTGGCTATGACGAGGCATGGATTGGCGAGCATCACTCAGCCGGATGGGAGATTATTGCTTCGCCAGAGATTTTTATTGGCGTTGCTGCCGACCGAACTAAACGAATCATGTTGGGCTCTGGCGTCACAAGTCTTCCCTATCATCATCCCTTTCTCGTTGCTCAGCGTTTCGTTCAGCTCGATCATATGACTCGGGGGAGGGTGATGTTGGGTTGCGGTCCCGGTGCGCTAGTTTCGGACGCCTACATGATGGGGATCGAAGCAGAAAAGCAGCGCACCATGATGGACGAGTCGCTTGGTGCAATTATGCGGCTGCTGGAGGGTAAAGAGCCTGTCACCATGAAAACGGACTGGTTCGAGCTCAAAGAGGCTCGGCTGCATTTGAAGCCCTACACGAAGGGAGGCTTTCCCATTGCAGTGGCGAGCGCGACGACTCCGTCAGGTGTTTTGACCGCAGGTAAATATGGCGTAGGTATGCTTTCGCTGGGCGCCGGGTTGCCTGGTGGGCCACAAAAACTTGCCGAGCAGTGGAAGCTCGGTGAAGAGCAGGCTGCAAAATTCGGCAAAACCATGAAACGCGAAGACTGGCGTCTGGTTATAAATATGCATGTCGCTGAAGATGATGAACAAGCGATACGAGAGGTTCAGGCAAGAGAGCGCGTTGAGACTTTGAGTTATTTCAGTGAGACCTTGGGGCGTCCGCCCATGCGCAGCGAGAATCCTCTTGCAGAAGGGCTTAAAGCCGGCACAACGATTGTTGGCTCACCTGAGACGGTCGCGGCCGGCATCAGAAGACTGCTGGAATTTACCGGAGGTGGAGCAGGAGCTGTCTTGTTCCGCTCGCATGAGTGGGCAACACGCGAGCAAACACTGCGTAGTTACGAGTTGTTTGCCCGCTGGGTGATGCCGCAGTTCCAAGGCAGCATGGATAGTCTTTTTGAATCGCGCGAATGGGTGAGCGAGAATCGCAGTGGTATTTTTGGACCACATATGGGTGCGATGCGTAAAGCCTTTACCGATGCGGGTCAGGAGGTTCCTAACCATATGCGCATGACGCTGCATACAGGTAAAACGCCCTTGGATGAAAAATAATACGTGATCCAGTGCCTGTGGAGGATGTCAATCTTCACAGGCGATTTTAAAGGTTTCCTCATACAGACTGTTTTTCTCAACGGCTAGCCATTCACGGTTACCAGCGCCTGAGATCATGGCTTTTTGCGAGGCTAGCCGATCTGGATGGATACTGATTAACATGTCCCGGATCGCACGTTGCTTGCACTCAACTTCGAGTTTCAGTACGGCTGACATCCAGGTGACTCTCTCCCTTGTGAGATAGGCTTCATTCAGATTGACGAGTTGAGAAATCCTGACGATGTCATTTTTTCGGATCTTGGAGTTCAAGTCCAGATAGTATGTTTGCTCGGCAGGGGGTGTCTCAGCCCTGCGCTCAGTTTCTTCGATTTCCAGCCAGAGGCGCTCAGGCGGGTAATTGAAAAAAGTCATAGGTATGGCTCTGCAGGCATGGGCAAATTCTTTGGTCATACCCCAGTCGCGAACATCATGCCAATAGTCTGACCTAGGGTTATTCGTATCGTCCTCTGTATTAACGGTTATTTCTCCTTTGCCCATCGCGTCTGAATAAGCTTTAGCACTGGTGATCCGCGCTGCGCGATTGAAACACTCAAACTCCACATCCGAAACAAAGGAGCGCGAGGGTTTTTCACTCGGATCCTGCGCCTCGTTGAGTACTTCGGGTTGCTTCATATCGGTGAGCATTTGTGTACGTGCGATACGGCCTTGATAAATCACCGGCTTGGTCGAGAGATAGCTCGTTGTATCTTCAGCCGAAGACGTTTTTAACCATTGAGCTTGTACTGGCAATGTCAGAGCCGCACAGGCTACAGCACCGAAAAGCTTTAACCTAATCTGCATCGCTCAATTCCAGAATTCTTTCATCATCGTAACGTCAGCAAGGCCTCGTTCAAACCCATATTTCAGCATTGGGCTAATCCATTGTGGATCCATGATGCTGTTGACGGACGTTTGACCTGGTAATAAGCCACAGACAATCAGTTTGGTTTGAGTGCCGCCTGCTTCGAGGTCTTTGATTTCTTGCTGCAAGGTATTGGGCATGCCAGAAGTACGCAGACCTTGTTTTACAGCATCCGGACCGCCATCGGAGAGGGAGAAAACCAGTGCACGTTTGACGCCTGTGACCACATCGCTGTGCGTACTGGTTTGGCATATGCCTCCATCCATGCACAGGCGATCATGTAGCCAGGTCGGACCAAGTGCGCCAGGCAAAGAGGAGCTTGCGGCGCATGCCACATTGATCGGGATGCCAGAGCTTTGTGAGACAACCAGGCGCTCTCCGGTGTAACAGTCATTCGAGGTGATATGGACTTTGGGTGAAGGCCATTCGGTTTTTAAAAGGACGTCTTTCAAGACTTTGAAATGTTTTTCAGGACCATCAGGGTTGTGGGCTGCCATCGCGGCATGACCAATCGCCTGAATTGTAGCGGGGCTTATGTCATTGGCTGTTACAGCCATGTGGCGCGCTCTGGCCTGGCTTGGATTTGATTTCATTGCAGGCACGAGTTTGGTGAATATTTTTGGAAACTCTGCAAAAAAATCGAGTTCACTTTGAAAGCGGTTCAAACTGCCGCTTGTGAGCATTGCGGCTGCGAGGGAGCCGGCGGACGTGCCAACGATGACATCGGCGGTGTTCATGTCAACGCCGTTCTTTTTCAAGGCACGAAAATAACCGACTGTCCAGGCCAGCAGATAGGTACCTCCACCGCCGAGCACGAGTCCTCGCTCTTTGCCTGTACCGGGGCCTTTCTGATAAAGAATCGGATGAGCAAGGTTGTCTGTCCATTTCGATGTACTGAGTCCAATCTGGCTGGCGATTATGGCCTGAGCACCTCGCAAGCTTTGAGCAGCTGCCGCCTTGTTCTGTTGGGCTTGAGAGTTGGCTTGAGCGCTCGCCTGTGCACTATTCACGGTCAAAGAAACCGCAGCTGCGGTTCCGGAAATCATGAAATGGCGGCGTCCAGATTGAGCTTTATTTGTTTTATTAGTAACTGATTTTGGTGAATTCATGTTTTTTTCGCCGCTAGTTCGTTAATGACTCTGAAAGATTACCCGAGATTGAGCTGTTCTTCAGGACTTCACGAAAAAACACCCGAGCTGCTGATACAGATCAATTTATAACCAGTGCTGTCAGTACTGGGCATGATCGACTGGAGAAAGTGCATGATGAAAAGGCAGTGAAATCAGGTGCAAACCCTTATTGATTAGAAAGACGGTTCGGCCTATACAGTCAAATGGTGCCTGCTGGATAGATTTTGAGCGGCCTATTAAAGCTGAGTGCGGCCCACTGCGTCGCGCTTGGCAACTAAAGATTTTCTGGAGAATAGAATGAAGCTGCGTTCCTTAGCATTTGCATTATCCATGGCTGGTATGGGCATTGCTGCTCAGCCTGCACTGGCTGCGATTTCGGATGATGTGATCAGGATTGGTTTTACGACCGATATGTCAGGTGTATATGCCGACGTTGACGGTCCGCGCGGTGCTGATGCCATCCGTATGGCAATCGCCGATGCCGGTGGTGAAATCAATGGCAAAAAAATCGAACTGCTGGTGCTCGACCATCAGAACAAACCTGATATTGCAGCCTCAAAAGCGCGCGAATGGTTTGATCAGCAAAAAATCGACTTGCTGATCGGTGGCTCTAACTCGGCAGTCGCGCTTGCTCTGGCAACCGTTGCGCAGGAGAAGAAAAAACCATTTATCGCTATTGGCGCAGGAACCTCTGATCTGACCAACAGCCAGTGCACGCCCTATACCGTCCACTATGCCTATGATACCGTCGCGATGGCGCGTGGGACAGGTTCGGCTGTGGTGAAAAATGGTGGTAAGACCTGGTTTTTTATCACGGCTGATTATGCCTTCGGACATGCTCTGGAGCGTGATACCGCTGCGGTCGTGAAAGCGACCGGTGGAGAGGTCAAAGGACAAGTTCGTGTGCCCTTGGCGACTTCGGATTTTTCCTCCTTTTTGTTGCAAGCACAGGGCTCTAATGCTCAAATTCTTGGTCTGGCCAACGCTGGTGGCGATACGATTAATGCAATCAAGGCCGCCAACGAGTTTGGTTTGACACCTAAAGTAAAAATGGCAGGACTTCTTGTATATATCAACGATATTCATGCGCTGGGTCTTAAGGAAACACAAGGCATGTATCTGACAGACTTCTGGTACTGGGATGAAAACGACGAAAACCGAGCCTGGTCTAAGCGTTTTGAAGTGAAGTATCCAGGTCAGAAACCGTCGATGAATCAGGCTGCTGACTATTCTGCGGCTGCGTTTTATTTGCGTGGCGTGAAAGAAACCGGCTCAGACGATACCGACACCATGATGAAATGGATGAAGTCGGCCAAAATTAACGATATGTTCGCTAAAAATGGTTATGTCCGCGAAGATGGCCGCATGATTCACGATATGAATCTGATGCAGGTTAAATCACCTGCTGAGTCGAAATATCCGTGGGACTATTACAAAATTGTTGCTAAGTTGCCAGGTGAGGAGATTTTCACCAAGCTCTCAGAAAGCACCTGCAAACTGGTTAAAAAACCAGGTTAAGGCGGTTTGAGTAATATTGCTGCGGTTTGAGTACAAAAAACACTGCTTTTAACAAGCAGTGTTTTTTTTTGAGGCTAGCAAGCTTTTTAAACTGCACAAAGCGTCCGAACTGCACAAAGCGTCCGAACTGCTCAAAGCCTCCAAACCGCTTAAAGCGTCCGGCCCAAGGCTTTAAAAAACAACTCTGACTGCAGGCGTTCGCTGATGATTTGCTGGGCGACATGCTTGGCCAGTGAGGCCTCGACTGGAACGAGAGGCCGTCCAGTCGATTGCGCGAGGACTTGCGCCTGACAGGCACGCTCCAAAAAATACAGATCGTCATAGGCATAGTCGATTCGATCGCCGCAGACGACAACACCGTGATTACCTAAAAACGCAATGTCTGCTTTGCCCATCGCGCGTGCGATGCGTTCGCCTTCACTGGCGTCAAGTGCCAGGCCGTTGTATTGATCATCGATTGCGATACGATCTACAAAACGCATCGCGTTTTGCGACAGATGCGGGTCCAGTGCGCGATCGGCGGTCAGTGTCAGGGCTGTCGAGTAAGGCATATGGGTATGCAGCACACAGGCTTTTTTGCAGAGGCGATGGATCGCCGCATGGATATACATCGCGGTGGACTCGACCTCGTGGCGACCAGCAAGTTTATTGCCATCCGTGTCGATCAGGATGATGTCATCGGCTTGCACCTCGCTCCAGAGTAGTCCCCGGGGATTAAGCAAGAATCTGCCAGACTGGTCCGGTAACTCCACGCTGAAATGGTTGCACACACCCTCAGCCAGTCCGTGGTGGGCCGCTGCGCGCAGCGCCAGGGCCAGATCGGTACGCAAACGCTTGACGCTGTCTGATTCAAAATCACGAAGGTGCATCATTTTTCCTTAGAGGCTGAAGGGTTTATTATGCTATTAAATAAAAGATTCAATCAAACGGAGACCCATTGTGCATGACTTGTTAATTCGCGGCGCCCAGGTATACGACGGACAGGGCAACCCACCGGTGATCGCTGATGTGGCCGTCGATCAAGGGAAAATTACCGCGATCGGTCACATCACAGCGTCTGCGCAGGAAATCGTTGAGGCACAGGGTCTGGCGCTCATGCCCGGAATTGTTGATTTGCATACCCACTATGATGCTCAGATTACCTGGGACAAGACAATGTCGCCTTCGCCTGCGCTTGGTGTCACGACCACAGTGATCGGTAATTGTGGCTTTGGCATTGCGCCTTGCCCGGCTGATTTGCGCGAAACCATGTTGAAAAACCTCTCGGTTGTTGAAGGTATGGACTTGCAGGCTTTGTTAACTGGTGTGAATTGGGGCTTCGAGACCTTTGGTCAATACATGGATCAGCTCAGGCAGATTGGCCCTTACTTGAATACAGCGGTTTTTGCCGGTCACTCGGTGATCCGTACCGCAGTCATGGGCGAGGCCGCTTCTGAGCAGGTCGAGCCGACTGAGGCGCAGCTGCAAACCATGCGCGCTTTGATCAAAGAAGCGATGGATGCGGGTGCGATTGGTTTTGCTTCCTCCTTTTCTCCCAACCACAGTGGTTTTGGCGGACGTCCCATGCCTTCGACGATTGCCTCGGAAAAAGAGTTGCGCGAGTTGACCGCAGTGCTGGGCGAATACGGTCACGGCGTCTTTATGATGGCGACGGGCTCGCGCGCCTCGCCGTCTGTGATGGAATCAATCGCACAGGATACGGGACGTCCGACATTTATCTCGACGGTGCTTGGCATGTATAACGATGCTGCGCCCGAGCGTGGTCTAGAGTACTACGAGCAGTGTGGCGCGGCCCAAGCGCGCGGTAATCCTTTATATATGCTGACGAGTTGCCAGCCCTTGTCGTTCGATTTCTCTTTGCTAGACCCTTATATTTTGCTCAGTCATACGGCTTTTGATGCAATCCAGGGTAAGGATCTTGAAGGCTTGAAAAAGGTTTATGCCGATCCCGCGTTCCGCGCAGCGTTTCGGGAGAATCTTAAAAATCTAAAGCCAGGTATTTTATTTTTAGGTAACTGGTCTCAAATCGAAATCAATCTGACCAATATCCCCGAGTATGTTCAGTACGAAGGCATGACGCTGACGCAAGTCGCTGAAAAACTCAATCTTGACCCATTGGATGCGTTTTTCGACATCGCGCTCAAAGACGATTTGACGACGATGTTTGTCGGGAAGTTTTTTAATAATAATGATGAGGGTGTGGCGCCCTTGCTCAAACATCCCGCGGGTGTGATTACCTTGTCTGATGCAGGCGCACATTTGATCTATATGTGTGATGCAGGTTTTGGTCTGCATTTTCTTGGACATTGGGTTCGGGAGACCGGTCATTTCACGCTCCAAGAAGGTATTCGCAGATTGACAAGTCATCCGGCAGATTGTTTCAAAATCGCTGGGCGAGGACGCTTGCTTGAGGGCGCTGCGGCTGACTTGCTCTTGTTTGATCCTGAAACCGTCGGGATCTCCAGACTACAAATCAATGAGGATCTGCCGGGTGGTGGCAGTCGTATGGTTCGTGCCTCGAAAGGTGTTCACGGCGTTTGGGTCAATGGTGTAAAGGTCCACGATGGTCAGGACTATGTCGAACTTGAGCGAGGTCCGGGTGCTGTGTTGACCCAGTTTGATCGATAAACTGGCTATAAAAAATTAAAAGTCACGAAACTCATTTATGTCATAAATTGTCATAAAGTCCCAAGTAACATCAGTAATCTTCACCTGCCGGTTTAGCTTTGGACCTATGAAAAATTTATTTAGAACTGTTGTTCTGTTGTATTGCACGATGTTTGCGTGGCTGCCGGTTTCTGCGCAAACACAATCGTTTTCTTTCGCCGCGCTGGGTGATTTGCCCTATGGCGACACGCGACGCGTCGAGAAAAAATATCACAAGCTGATTGCTGCGATTAATGCTGAAGCGCCAGCCTTCACCATTCACGTCGGTGATTTTAAAACGGGTTCGAGTGAGTGCACAGACGCTGAATATGAAAAACAGTTTGATAATTTCAACCGCTTTGAACAGGCGTTGATTTACACCCCTGGCGATAATGACTGGACCGACTGTCATCGCTTTCCCGGGTCAAACGATAATCCTGTCGAAAGACTTCAAGCTTTGAGGAAACGTTTTTATTCAGGCTCGGAGTCCCTGGGGAAAATGCCAATTCTGCTTGAGCGTCAATCGGTGGTGACGCCGGGATTTGCTGACTACTCTGAAAATCAGCGCTGGCTTAAAAATCAGGTTTTGTTTGTGACGCTACATCTTGTCGGCAGTAATAATAATTATGATTGGAAAATGACCAATCCTGGCCAGCATGCAGAATTCATTGCTCGCGAACAGGCGAATATTGACTGGATTCGCTCAGCGTTTGCATTGGCTCAATCCAGAGAAATCGCTGCAATCGTTTTTGCTTTTCAGGGTGATGTGTTTCTAGAAAAAAGATCAACGGAACTATTTCCGCAAACCTCGGGTTTCAGAGTGAGCGTAGGCGAAAATTTGTTAACACTGGCCGCAAAAACAGCTAAGCCGATTCTTATTGTTCATGGTGATAGTCACAGATTCAAGTTTGATCAGCCTTTTTCGCTCGATAATAAAAAGATAGATAATCTGTTCAGACTCGAAGTCCCGGGCGAACAGGATTACAGGGCTGTACTTGTGAGTGTTGATGCGAAATCAGCCTCGCCTTTTAGTGCGAAGCTGATCGCTAACGTAGAGGATGACTGAAGTTTAAGCGCCAGGCAGACTGTCAATCAGTGCAATCATGCGTTTGCGCATCTCCGGATCGGGGAGTCTGCCCAGGCCACCACCCATGTTGTCAATGACGTTTGATACTCGGCTGGTGGCGGGTGTGATGCAGGTCACCGCAGGATGGCTTGCGACATATTTCAGGAAAAACTGTGCCCAGGTTGTCGCGTCGAATTCACGCGCCCAGTCGGGTACCTGTTTGCCTTCCACGCGTTTCCAGAGTCTTGTCCTGCCAAACGGCGCGTAGACGAGCACCGCCATGCCGCGTTCCTGCGCAAGAGGAAGAATGGTTTGCTCGGCAAAGCGATCGTCAATCGCATAGTTCGTACCAATGAAATCGAATTTCTCCTGGCGCATTGTCTGGATCATTTCAGCGTACTGATTTTCGAACGTTGTCGTCAGCCCGATGTATCGAACCCGCCCTTGCTGTTTGACTTCGCGCAAGATCGGCAACTGAACCTTGACGTCGCCCATGTTGTGTACCTGAATCAGATCGATCACAGGTTTGCCAATGCGTCTAAAGGAGGCCTCGACTTGAGCCCGTGCAGCCGTTGCGTCGGCCGCGCCACCTCGCGGTGCAACGTTCAGTTTTGTCGCCCAGAAGAGTTTTTTCGCCACGCCGAGTTCTTGTGCGATTTTGCCTGCGACTTCCTCCGAGGCACCATAGCTTGGCGCTGTATCAAAAACGGTTCCGCCTAGTTCGACCATTTTACTGATGACCGCTTTTAAAGCCTCGTGGTCTTCATTACGTGCGACTTGTGCGAATGTTGCAGAACTTCCGAGTCCGATGATTGGCAGTTTTTCCCCCGAGGAAGGAATCGCGCGAGTAATCAAGGTGTTTGATGTTTGGGAACTTTGTGCTTTGACCCAGTGAGGGGCAAGCGTCATGGCGCCAGCAGCGCCAAGTGTCATGCCCAGCCATTCGCGACGTGTTTTCATGTTGAAACTCCTGATTGAATATTTTGTTTCCTGGCTCTGTGTCTTTGCGTGACGCCTAGCCAGATGCCAAGCACCATCCACAAACATGTCAGCGGGACCACGAAACTCGCAAGTCCTGTTAGTCCGATCCCCAGTCTGCTGAGCAGTCCTTCGGTCTGGGCACCGACAACATCTCCACCACGATACACAAAGGTATCGATAAATGCTTTGGATTTATAGCGCTCTGAGCGCGGCATGATTGTGAACAGGGTTTCGCGCGCAGGTCGCATAACCCCTCGTTGTACCGCACGAAAGCTAGCATCCAGAACG
The DNA here is from genome assembly GCA_036725985.1 of Burkholderiaceae bacterium. GTDB lineage: Bacteria > Pseudomonadota > Gammaproteobacteria > Burkholderiales > Burkholderiaceae_B > Zwartia. The sequence goes on along the minus strand of DAIMDD010000004.1, from coordinate 252,962 downwards.
ATGAGCGCGGCCAGTGAGCCAAAAATCGCCAGTCCGATAAATCCAAGCGCTACACATAGCGGCAGCAAGGCGAGCGTGAAAGGAACGCCAAAACGTTTCATCAAATGACTGGTCACAAAGGCTTGTAGCACGAGCGTCGCGATTTGGGAGATCAGATCAATCTGGGCGAACGCAGCGGTCCGGGTGTCTGTATCTACCCCCAGCGCTGCGACCATCTGCAAGCGAGTGAAATAGATGAAGGTCGCGATGACCGCAACAATCAGTACGTAGGCTGAAATCCCGAGCAGGTAGGGCGAGCGCATGACGGTCAGCAAACCTTCCCAGGCACTACCGCCGATGACGGTCTGGCTGGTTTGGGCCGCTTGGCCCGAAGCTGTTTGCTCCTCTTGTAATGTTGTCAGTAACCATGCTGCGCAGACGGCAAGTAACAGAAATAGCGCTGCGACTAAGAGCAGGAATGGCGTACCCATGGGTTTGGCCAGAATGCTTGCGAGCCACGGCCCAAAGATGGCGCCAAGGGTGCCTCCAATTGAGATGGCGCCAAACAAACGTTCGCTTTGATCCAGCGAGAATCGATCCGTCATCAGTGCCCAGAAAAGCATCGTCGCGAAAAGATTAAAGACACTGAACCACACATAAAAAATCTGTCCGCTTGTCTGGCCTACCTGTGTCGGGGTCAGCACAAGCAGACAATAAAAGATCAATAGTCCCAAGGCGAAAAAAAGATAGGTCGTCGAGATAAACACCATGCGACGAAATTTGCTGACAAGTAAACCGAATAAAGGGTTGACTGCGAAAGTGACAGCGACGGTTACATAAAACAACCAGCGGATTGCTTCAATGCCGCGTTGCATGCCTAAGGCTTCTCGCGCAGGCCGCACCACCATCAGGGCCGTCAGAACACAGAAAAAAAACACGCCTGCCACCAAAGTAGGCAACACCTCGTGACGACGGATATTCGTGAATGTCTGGAGCACACCGCGCATCATTCTGTTTCCTGACTGGGCAGAGACTTGATTTTCATAGTTTGCCGATAGTACTTAAAAGCAGGATTGCATGCACCATGTTTTAAGCTAAGTCCTTGTTTTTCTTAGGCTACGCCATCCCTTACAATTACTTTTTTCCCTTTTCTGAGGTTTGGCCATGTCAGGACCGCTTTCGCATATCAAAGTTCTCGATCTTTCCCGTGTGCTGGCAGCTCCCTGGGCCGCGCAAAACCTTGCTGATCTCGGCGCCGATGTCATTAAGGTCGAACGTCCGGTCAAAGGCGATGATTCGCGCGCTTTTGCACCCCCATTTTTGAAAGATCAGGAGGGAAATGCGACACGCGAGTCGGCTTATTTCTGCGCTGCCAATCGCGGCAAGAAATCGATTACCGTGGACTTATCCAAACCCGAAGGGCAGGCGCTCGTACGCGAACTGGCTCGCGATGTGGACGTTATTTTCGAAAACTACAAAGTCGGCGACCTGGCCCGTTATGGTTTGGGTTATGACGATATCAAGGCCATTAACCCTTCGATTATTTACTGCTCTGTGACCGGTTTTGGTCAGACTGGTCCAGAAAAAGATCGACCCGGTTATGATTTTATGGCGCAGGGAATGGGCGGCTTGATGAGTATTACGGGGGAGCGTGAGGACTTGCCAGGTGGCGGCCCGCAGCGCGTAGGTGTGCCCATCATCGATCTGACCACAGGAATGTACGCCAGCATTGCTGTGTGTGCTGCGATCGCCCACCGCGCTGTGACGGGTCAGGGGCAGTGGATTGACGTTGCTTTGCTGGACTCCTCTGTCGCCTTTCTGGCCAATCAGGCGATGAATTATTTCGCAACAGGAGAGTCGCCCAAAGGCATCGGTAACGCGCATCCGAATATCGTGCCCTACCAGACGTTCAAAACCGCCGATGGCGCTCTGATCCTGGCCTGTGGGAATGACAATCTGTTTAACAAATTCTGCGAGGTTGCCCACGCTCAGCATCTTGCAAAAGATCCCCGTTTTTCCACCAATGGAGAGCGCGTCAAAAATCGTGAAGAAATCACACGATTGCTCAACGAAATCTTTTTGACTAAAACGACACGTGAATGGGTTCGCCTGCTCGATGAGGCAGGTGTCGCAAATGGTCCGATCAATACTATTGCCGAAGTCTTCGAAGAGCCTCAGGTCCTTGCACGAGGCATGAAAATCGAGTTGCCGCACGCAGTGGCCGGTAAGGTCCCTCTAGTAGGTAGTCCGATGAAGTTCTCAGCCACGCCGATTGTGCATGAAATACCTCCCCCTTCGCTTGGTCAGCATACCGATGACATTCTGACGCGTGTGTTGAAAAAGAGCCCGGAGCAAATCGCCGAGCTGAAGTCCAAGGGTATTGTTTAGAGCTTGCTTGCCTGGAGGCCCAGGCTCATTTGTGCGCACTTCAGTCGTCAGATTCGTGATACTTTTGTGTCACGAAAGCTATAAATTTAAAACAGGAGACAAACCATGTTGTATGAATTGAGAACCTATTACTGCGCTCCCGGACGTTTGCCTGCGCTCAATGAACGGTTCGAAAAAATCACCCTCGATTTCTGGAAAAAATACGGCATTAAACCCGTGGGTTTCTGGACTACTTTGATTGGGCCTCACAATCAGGCACTGACTTATATGCTTGAGTGGGAAAGTCTGGCGCAGCGCGAAGCAATCTGGACCGCTTTTTCGACTGATCCTGAATGGGTCGCAAAGCGTAACGCGACCGAAGCAGAAAAAATTATTGTTGAAAAAATTGAAAATCAGATTTTGGCTCCAACCCGCTATTCACCAATGAAATAAGGTAATTAAAATGAATCTGCTGCGTCGCTATATCTTGTCTTTGTTAGCTTCAACCGCTTTTGGGCTGGGTGTGGCGTGCGCGCAGAGTTTTCCGAGTCGCGCGCTTGAGTGGGTGGTTCCTTATCCTGCGGGTGGCGGCACTGACGTTGTTGCGCGCACGCTTGCCCAGCCGTTTTCAGTCGCCCTGGGTCAGCCTGTGGTGGTGGTCAACAAACCGGGTGCTGCAACCAATATCGGGGCGGATTATCTGGTGCGCTCCAAACCCGATGGCTATACGCTCATGACGGCTGATACCGGGACGCTGGCGGCCAACCCGTTTCTCTATCAAAATCTAAATTACAAAGCCGATACCGATCTGGTTTCGGTTGGCTTGACGGTCCGTTTCCCGATGATTTTGGTGGCTGCGCCAGAATTTCCGGCCAACACATTACAAGAGTTCATTAGCTGGGCTAAAAAACAACCTAATCCTGTGAATTATGCCTCTCCAGGTGCTGGATCTCCGCATCATCTTGCAACAGAGTTTTTTGCCGATATGGCAGCAGTCAAGCTCAATCATGTGCCCTATAAAGGTGCTGCTCCGGCTGTTCAGGACGTGACGGGTGGTCAAGTGCCTTTCATGTTTGTTGATTCAGCAGCAGGCTTTGCCCTCATTCAGGCTGGAAAGCTCAAAGCGATTGCCATAGCCACCCCTGAGCGTTTGAAAAGCTTTCCAAATGTGCCTACTTTCAACGAGCAGGGGCTAAAGGGTTTCGAGGCCTATGCCTGGCAAGGCTTGGTCGTTCCCAAGGGTACGTCCGCTGAAGTCGTCGCAACGCTCAATAAAGCCTTGCAAGCGGCTTTGACAAATCCCGAGGCGCAAGCGCGCTTACTGGCGATGGGGCTTGAGTTGACTCCAGGTACCCCTGCGCAGATGACTGACTATGCCAATAGCGAGAGAAAAAAATGGGGTGCGGTCATTCAGGCTAATGGTTTGAAAGTTGACTGATTCCTCGAGTGCTCAACGATCCACCTGCCCGGCGAGCTTCATAAACAAGCAATCTGTTTCATTTTTTCCGGATTTACCGTATCGTTGTTCAACAGAGCTCTAAACGAGCCGAAAGAGTCTAAAACTCGGAGACAACAATTGAAAAGATTGCTTGCAACGCTATTGCTTTTGCCTTGCCTGGTGCTGGCACAAGCCTATCCTAATAAGCCCGTGCGAATAATTGTGCCGTTTCCTCCAGGAGGAGGGACGGATGTGGTTGCGCGCATTGTTGCGCAAAAACTCTCGGATGCCTGGGGACAGCAGGCAGTCGTTGAAAATAAACCTGGTGCGAGTGGCACGATTGGCTCAGAGATGGTGGCTAAGTCCGCACCCGATGGTTACACCTTGTTATTACAAGGCACACAGCATGCGATTAATCTGAGTCTCTATAAGCAGTTGCCCTACGATACGGTAAAGGATTTTGTTCCAGTCGCCTATGTTGCACTCGCGCCATTTTTGCTGGTTGTCAACGCTGATGTACCGGTTAAAAATGTTGGCGAATTGATTGCCTATATCAAAGCCCGGCCGGGTGGTCTGGATTATGGCTCTAGCGGTCCAGGTGGCGGCGCGCATCTGGCGGGCGAGATGTTTAAAACCGCTGCGGGCGTGCAATTAACGCATATCCCGTACAAGGGCGGCAACCCCGCCTTGACGGATTTGCTTGGGGGGCAGATACCCATGTTGTTCGATCCGATTCCGACTTCGTTAAAGCATGTTGGCGGTGGGCGGCTTCGTGTACTGGCGATCACCAGCGGACAGCGTAGTGCGATCCTGCCAGAGATCCCAACCGTGGCTGAATCCGGCGTGCCTGGATTTGAGGCGGTCTCCTGGTTTGGATTGTATGCGCCTGCTGGAACGCCCGCTGCGGTTGTTAAAAAGCTCAATGCCGACGTCAATAAGGTTCTAGTCTTGCCTGAGGTCAAAGACCGGTTCGCTGAAATGGGGGCTTTTTCTAACGTCATGTCGCCAGAGCAGTTTTCCAATTATCTCAATATTGAGATTGCGAAATTTGCCAAAGCGATCCAGGATTCTGGCGCGAAGGTAGAGTAACCAGAGCCTTGTGTTGTATTGTTCTGTGTGACAAACAAAAAATTAAAAAGAGTTGGTGGAGATCGTATGCCCAAAGGTGTTGCGTTTCTGGCATTGAATTTAATGCTTTTTTCCGGTGTTTCTGTGGCCGCTGGTTATCCAGAACGCCCCATCACCATGATTGTCCCTTACGCCCCTGGCGGGTCGACCGATGGACTGGCACGCGTAGTCGCCGAAAAAATGGGTGAGGTACTCAAGCAAACTGTGGTGGTTGAGAATATTGGTGGTGTAGGTGGGGTTATTGGTATTCAGCGGTTTTTACGTGCGGCCCCTGACGGTTATACCGTTATGCTGGGCAATATGGGTACCTTTACGATTGCCAATACCCTTTACCCCAAAATGAATTTTCAGCCAAAGACACAGTTGACACCTATTGGTCTGGTGGCTGAAGTGCCGCAAATGCTGGCGGTCAGCGTGGCCAGCGGCTTTAAGGATTTACCGTCCCTGGTCACACGCATGCGTGATACCAGCCAGCCAAAGCTGAATCTGGCTAATGGCGGCCCCGGCGGGACGAGTCATATTGGTTCGGTTTATTTCACCTATGTGACGCAGTCGCAAGCCGAACAGATTCCTTACAAGGGTAGTGGTCCTGCGATTACGGATCTGATGGCCGGTAATGTCGATATCACCGTCGACCAGACCGTGACGATCATTCCTGCCAGTAAGAGTGGCCGGATTGTGCCACTGGCGATCGTGGGTGAGACACGCTCGCCCCTGATGCCTGAGGTGCCTACGTTTGCCGAGGGCGGGGTTCCTGAGTTTGATTTCAGTGTCTGGAATGCCATTGTGGGGCCGCAGGGGATGGCGCCTGATCAGGTCAAGGTGCTGAGCGACGCGCTTTCGGTGGTGCTGAGTCATCCAAGCATACAAGCTAAACTCGATTCCCTGGCTGCAGTCATCCCCAATGCAGAGCGCCGCGGTCCTGAAGAACTCAAAAGACTGATTGATCGTGACGTGGATCGCTTTGCCAAGCTGATCCAGGACGCCAACATTACCGTGAATGAGTAAGCTGCCTCAATGACTGTTGCGCGTCCTGCTTTTTTTGCTCCCTTCAGCGTTCGAAGCTTTCGCTTTCAATGGCCCGCCGACTTGCTGGCGTCATGGGCCTTTGAAATGGAGGTTCTTATTCTCGGCTGGTATGTCCTGGTCGAGTCGAGCTCTGTTTTACTGCTTGTGATGTATGGCGCCTTGCAATACGCAGGCTCCCTTGTTTCGCCGTTATTTGGTGTTGCGGGTGATCGGATCGGTTATCGAAGACTATTCATGATCACGCGCTTGCTCTATGCGTTGATGTCCATCTTGATCGCTGTGCTGGCGGCAACTCATTTGCTCACGCCAGTGCTTGTGCTGGTGCTAGCTGGGGTCTGCGGCTTAGTGAAACCCTCTGACATCATGATGCGGTTTGCCTTGATTGCGCAGACCTTACCCTCCAACCAGATGATTGGAGCACTGGGCTTGTCGCGCGTTACGACCGACTCTGCAAGGATTGCCGGTGCTCTGGCTGGGGTGGGGGTTTTCGCGCTGTTCGGTCTTGTCCCTGCCTATCTTTTGGTCAGCGGTTTGTACTTGGTGAGTTGTATGCTTGCCTCAGGTGTTGCGACGGGCGATCCACAGCGCGCCAGAGCGACGCCCTCAACCCCTTATCAGGATTTGATTCTTGCCTTTGGCTACGTCTGGCGCAAACCTGAGTTGTTAGGTGCATTTTGCCTGGCTTTTCTTGTCAATATTCTCGCGTATCCCTTGTTTTTAGGTCTCCTACCTTACGTGGCTAACAATATTTACGATATCGGTCAGGCAGGACTCGGTATGCTGGTTGGGAGTTACGCCACAGGGTCTCTGCTCGGATCGGTTGTGGTGAGTTCGAATCGTTTCGCGATCGGACCTGCGCGCTTGATGCTGCTCTGGGCTCTGTGCTGGTTTGCGATTGATCTTTTGTTTGCCTGGGTCACCTATTTGCCGCTCGGTATGGTTTTGCTTGCCAGCGCAGGCTTTGCACAAAACCTTTGTCTGGTGCCTTTGGCGGGTGTGATGTTGAAATCCTCGGATCCCGCTTACCGAGGTCGGGTGATGGGGATGCGCATGCTCGCGATCTGGGGGTTGCCAACCGGGCTGATGCTGTCGGGACCGTTGATTAATTATGTTGGTTTTACTGTCACGGCCTCTGTTTATTCGTTCTTCGGCTTGTTATTGACAGCGGCGATCGCCATACGGTGGCGTCGCGAGCTTTGGAGTCGCGTGGCTGCTGTGAATACCAACCAGCAACCTGATCGCTGAAATTTCGATGTTGCATCGCATGCAAGGGTTATCCTTGGTTGAAAAAACTTTCTTTCCGGCAATACTGACGCATCTTGATTTTTGTATGGGAAACCAATGAGATTGTTAAAAATAATTGCTTCTGCTGTACTGACATTTGCTGCAGTGAGCGCACATTCTGCCTATCCAGAGCAAACTATCACGCTAGTTGCTCCCTTTCCCGCTGGAGGTGCTGCCGACGTGATCGCGCGCCTTCTGGCTAAAGAGCTTGGCGATAAACTTGGTAAAAACGTAGTTGTAGAGAATAAGTCCGGTGCGGGCTCCACGATCGGCGCGACGTATGTTGCTAATGCCAAACCAGACGGTTACACCATTCTTTTGGGCTCGAACTCAACGTTTGTCTTGAATCCCGCCCTGATGGACAAAATGCCTTATGACGCCTCGATTGCGTTTGATCCGATCGGCAAGATCGGTACTCTGGGACTGGCCTTAATTATCAATCCAAGCGTGCCTGCAAAAAATGTGGCTGAGCTCGTCGCACTGATTAAGGCGAATCCCGACAAATACTCTTATGGCAGTTATGGCAATGGCACGACTTCAAATTTCGCGGGGGCGCTTTTCAATCATTTCACGGGTTTGAACTTGACGCATATTCCCTATAAGGGCAGCGCACCTGCAATGAATGATCTGATCGGCGGTCAGATTCCCATTGCCTTTGACACGATTCTGGCTACGACGCCTCAGGTCCGTAATGGTCGTGTGCACGCACTGGCCGTGACGGGCTTGCAACGCTCCGCGCTGTTGCCCACTGTGCCCACAATGGACGAATCGGGCTATAAGGGCTACGAGGCTGTTGCCTGGCAGGCGATCGTTGGTCCCAAAGGTCTGCCCAAGGATGTCAAAGACCGGCTTCAGTCTGCGCTGTCTGCGGTTATTGCTGATCCCGCGGTAAAAGAAAAAATGCAGCAGACTGGTTTTGATATCTTCTGGAATCCCATGCCTAATTGGCCGCAGGATATCAGGGCTGAGATTGCTGAGGCTAAAACAATTGCCAAACAGGCCAACATCAAGGCGGATTAATCCGTGATCAGGATAAACGGATTGATCAGACCTTAAATTAATATATCCGGATATTAATAATTTAGATTGTGCTCGTGTCCATTAAATTGGATGGCGCGATGACATACCACTCAGGCGTGCGCTGTCGGGATATCCCGCCAGCGCGTCGTATATTGCGGCGTGCGTCTTTCCTGTTTCATGCTCCAGAGCCGCTGTGTGCCTCCAAGGCCTGCGCTGGCAAGTGCCAGTGAACCTCTGCCGTAGCGCTGATTGACTGCATCCATAGCCTGCATGAGCTGGCCTTGCGTATCACGCTCGATGGCTACAGACTCAGCTATGGCCGAGCCGCTCGCCGAAGCCATGGCAAGTCTGAGCTGGTTGCGCTCCGCTGGCTGTAACTCGAGCAGCATCACGCCGGCTTTAGCGTAGTTATATCCGGATTTGTAAATTAAATTAAGTCCCCGCACCGCTGCTTGCACAATGGTGTGGGTATCTGAACAAGGCTCGGGCAACGGGATACAAACCGAGCGACTGTACTGTTTTTCTTTCCGGAAAGGGCTGGTTCGTATAAAACACAAGACCTTGTTGACGTGACTGCGCTGGCGACGCAGTTTTTCCGAGGCTCGGCTGGCGAATTCGCTGACGGCTTGCGTGAGGTCGTGTAATTCTGTGACAGGATGCCCAAAAGACCGGGTACAGGCGATTTCTTTTTTATCCGGGGCGATATCCTCGATCCGGGTGCAGGAGATGCCTTGCAATTCTCGGACGGTGCGCTCCAGTACGACTGACCACCGACTGCGCGCCACAGTGGGCTCCATCCGCGCGAGCTCCAGCGCTGTATGGACCCCGTACTCTTTGAGTTGTGCGGTATAGCGACGACCAACCCCCCAGATTTCACCTGCTTCGGTCAGGCCGAGCAGGTAATCCCGCTCCTCTATGCTGATGCTGGACAAGTCGCAGACTTGTGCGTATTGCGCAGGGTAGCTGCCAGGTTTGCGTTCAGCCGTTTTCGCAATGTGGTTAGCGAGCTTGGCTAAGGTTTTGGTCGTAGCGATGCCGATTCCGCAAGGCAGACCTGTCCATTGCAGAATTCTGCTGCGGATAATGCGCGCACGTCTGGCGAGGTTGCCACGCACGCCATCCAAGCCGATGAATGATTCGTCAATGCTGTAGATCTCTTGCGTGGGCCCCAGACCCGCCGCAATCGACATCATCCGGTCGCTCATGTCGCCGTAAAGTGCGAAATTAGCAGAAAGTGCGACGAGTCCGTGGGATTCGACCAGATGTTTGATTTTGAACCAGGGGGCTCCCATTTTGATACCCAGCGCTTTGGCTTCGTTACTGCGCGCGATCGCACAACCGTCATTATTAGACAGCACAACGACTGGCGTGTAATTCAGGCTGGGGCGAAACACACGCTCGCAGCTCACGAAAAAATTATTTCCATCGACCAGGGCAAACACGATTAGTTTCTCTTTCAGATACGTTCAGGTACGGAATTGTTTAATGGCGGCGATCACCACGCCCCAGATTTCGAGTGTCTGACCTTCTTTGGGCACGATATCGGCAAACGTCACATTAGCGGCTTTCAGCTTGATGCGGCCAGCGCGCTGATAGAGTGTTTTACAGACAAACTCTCCATCAATCACAGCGACCACAACCTGTCCATGGCCAGGCGTAATGGCGCGATCAACCAGCACCACGTCCCCATCAAAAATACCCGCGTCACGCATGGATTCACCGCGTATACGTAATAAAAACGTGGCCTGTGGGTGCTGGATGAGCTGCTCCATCAGGTCGATGCGCTTGACCATATGGTCTTCAGCGGGTGAAGGAAATCCCGCCCTGACACTTGCGTCGATGACGCCAACCGGCCAGGTCAGGATGGGCAGGGGGGTGGGGTAGGAGTCAGACAGGGATGGGTCAAGCAATGGGCGATCGCAGTCTGTGTGAGCAGGGTTAATTGTTTGCTGTGGCATAGGATTTTTTTGTCATCTTTATTTACTGTATAAATATACAGTAATATATGCCTTGAAATCTATTTCTTTTTTATTACTTTTATGAGGTTTTGATGCGCATTTCAGATGATTTGGAAATATGGGCTATGCACTATGCGCTATCCGCTATGCACTATCCGCTATGCACGTATAGCCCATGAAATGACTGCGCAAGAGACGTCCTTCAGTCATCAGGCGTCATGAGGCAGCGAACCGTCATTTGTCGCGTGTGGGGATGGCTCAATGAGTATCCGCGCTAACGGTCAGCATTTACTCTCAGTGCGCAAACTCAAACCCTTGATAGTTTTTTGCCACCATCTCGTCGCAAATCGCCCGATAGCGTGCGAGACCACCAGCGTAGGGCATGAAAACCTGCGGTTTGCCAGGGACGTTGGCACCCAGATACCAGGAGTGTTTGGCCTTGGGTAACAAGGTGGCGTTGGCGGCGTCATCAACCTGCTGCTGCCAGTACTCGCTCGCTTGTTCGGTTGTTTCGACACGCTCCAGACCTTTTTCCTGCATATAGCGGATGCAGTCTGTAATCCAGTTGACATGCTGTTCGATCGCTGGGGGCATATTGCATAAAACCGATGGGCTGCCCGGCCCTGTGATGGTGAACATATTAGGGAATCCGGGTACTTGCAGACCTAAATACGTGCGTGGGCCGGCATACCAGTAATCTTTGAGGGTCCGTTTATTTCGGCCAGTGATGTCCATTTTCACCAGTGAGCCGGTCATCGCATCAAAGCCTGTGGCAAACACAATGATGTCGAACGCGTACTCACGATCGCTGGTTTTAATACCCGTGGCGGTAATGCGCTCGATCGGTGTTTCGCGGATACTGATCAGCTCAACATTATCGCGGTTATAGGTTTCAAAATAATCGGCATCAATCGGGGGGCGTTTGGCAGCAAAAGGATGGTCTATGTCAGCGAGCAGTTCTGCCGTTTTTGGGTTGTGCACGATTTCACGAATCTTGCTGCGAATAAAATCTGCAGCCTTATCGTTGGCCTCCTGACTGGTGAGGATATCCTTAAACGCCGCACGGAACTGGAATCCACCCATTTTCCATTGCTCTTCGAAGATCGCTTCGCGCTCTTCGTCGGAGATATCAAAAACAGAACGATCCACAATTGCAAAAGGGTGACCATTGGTGTTGGTCGTCATGATTTTGTAGATGTCGTCCGCGTGTTCTTTTGCGTATTTTTTGAATTCCTCGGACAGCGGGTGATGACGTGCGGGCAGGCTGTAGTTCGCAGTGCGCTGGAATACGGTGACATGGGCGGCTTGCTTGGCGATCTCTGGAATAGCTTGAATACCGGTTGAGCCTGTACCAATCACAGCCACCCGTTTGCCCGTGAAGTCCACGCCTTCGTGTGGCCACTGGCCTGTGTGATAAGAGTTTCCTTTGAAATCGTTAATGCCCTCGATCTTTGGCAGATTTGCAGAGGACAAGCAACCGACGCCGGTAATCAGGTATTTAGCGCTGTATTGCTCGCCTTTGTCTGTAGTCACTAGCCAGCGATTGCTTGACTCATCGTAGGTTGCCGTTTTCATTCGGGTACTGAGCTTGATGTCGGGGCGCAGTTTGAATTTATCCGCTACATAATTCAAATAACGCAAAATTTCAGGCTGCTGGGGATAACGCTCAGACCATTCCCATTCGTGAACCAGCTCTTTTGAAAAATAAAACATGTAGGAGTGACTTTCGGAGTCGCAACGTGCGCCGGGATAGCGATTCCAGTACCAGGTCCCGCCTACACCGTCGCCGGCTTCGAGGACTTTTGCAGAAAGTCCGAGCTTGTCGCGCAGGCTTAAAAGTTGGTACATGCCTGAAAACCCAGCACCCACAATGATTGCATCGATTTGCTGCACAGCTGACATAGTCGTCTCATTCAGTTGAAGTTTTACTTATTCAAAAATAATACATCATGCTTTCGCATCGCACCAATCCTGTGGTTAGAATAAGACTAATAAAAAAGAATCATTTGCAACAAGATTCGATCCTGGAGAGACAACATGTTTAACCGCTCTATTGTGCAGTTCGTCCGAACAAGCGTTTTGTGTGTCTTAGCCTTGTGCGCAACGCAGGCCGTAGCGCAGCAGGACTGGCCTAACAAGGCTATTCACCTCGTTGTTGGTTTTGCTCCCGGCGGAGGGACCGATATCGTGGCGCGAGCGCTGGCTGCACGCCTGACTGAAAATCTCGGTCAGACGGTGATCGTCGAGAATAAAGCGGGTGCAGCAGGTACGATTGCAGCGGATATGATCTCCAAGGCCGCACCGGATGGCTATAACTTGTTGATGGGGCACTCCAATTCGAATGCCATCTCGCCGTTTGTCCTGAAAAACGTTCCCTATAACCCGGCTACGGATTTCACCCCCATTACTTATCTTGGTTACGTGCCCAACGTCTTGGTGGTCAATGCGTCTTTGCCGGTGAATTCGGTGGCAGAGTTAATTGCGCTGGCGAAAGCCAAACCAGGTGAGCTCACGTATGGATCGTCTGGCATTGGCAGCACGCAGCATCTGGCGGGTGCTTTATTTGCGCAGAAGGCCGGCGTCACGCTCAATCACGTGCCTTATAAAGGCAGCGGGCAGGCGATTGTTGATTTGCTCGCCGGGCAGATCACGATGAATTTTGATACGTTGCCACCGGTGCTTGAGCAGATCAGGACCGGCAAACTAAAAGCGCTTGCGATTTCAACACCGAACCGTTTGCCCCAGTTACCAAATATACCGACCTTCACGGAGGTCGGTATTACCGGTTTTGATGTGACCAACTGGTATGCGGTGATGGGTCCTAAAGACATGGCTCCCCAACTGGTTGCCAAAATAGACAAAGCGGTCAAAACGGCGATGACAGATCCAAACACCAAAAAGACACTGGATTCGCAAGGCTTGCAAACCGAGGGAGCCGACACTCCTGCTGCGTTTGCAGTGTTTATTCAGGCGGAAATCGCAAAATATCGCCAACTCGTTCAGACTCTAAATATCAAGTCTGACTAAGTTTTACTCTGGCAGCTCCAAACAAACAGATCCAAACAATCTGCTCCAAACAAACACGCGGGCTCATCTCTAAAATGAGCCCGTACTATTTATTTGAGCGCAAAACCTAATTTGTTTAGCGCGGCCACCATGCCATCTCGCCCAGCCATTGCCTCAGGGCCGCGGACGCGATTGAGCGAGTGCAGATCCCAGGCGCCCAGTGGTTTCATTTTCTGCGCTGCATAGAACGCGTCCATCGTTTCGTTGTAGCCCGGCACGACTTCAGCGTGCACAGCCAGGTTGTACTGTTCTTTATGCAGGACAGAGGCTTGGGGCAGGCGTGGTTTGATGGCGCTTAACTGTGCCGCATCAGGATGGCCAATGCACATTCCAAACGTTGCAAAGGCGCGCGGTGGCAGACCGAGTTCCTGAGCGACACCTTCCAGATTGTTGCGAATCGCGCCAATATAAACGGTACCCAGACCGAGTGACTCGGCGGCAATAGCGGCATTTTGAGCAGCCAATGCGGAGTCGATCGTCGCAACCAGTAGCATCTCCAGGTAATCCAGACTGCCATAGGGTTTTTCGCGTTGGTCCCCGAGGGTTTGCATGCGCGCGAGATCCGCAATCCAGACCAGAAAGAGCGGGGCGCTATTGATGAAGGCTTGTTTACCGGCTAAGTCGGACAGTCTTTGTTTACGGGCCGGATCCTCAACCGCGACTACGCTCCAGGTCTGCAGGTTTGAGGAGGTCGAGGCTGATTGCGCCGCCGCAATCAGTAACTCAAGCGTATTGGGCGCAAGTGGCTGGTCGGTAAACGCTCTGACAGAGCGATGCTCAAGCAACGTGTCGATGGTTTCGTTCATTGCCTCAAGTGTCTTGGGGCCGTGGCCGTAACGTGCGTCGAGCAATTCTTTTAATTTTTGTGAAGCAGGGGCATTCATTTCTCTGGATTCCTAAAACAGTCAGTGCGAAGCAGGTATGTGCGGAAAAAAGGGCATTTTACGGCTACTGACAGGTTCCTGAGGAAATCGATTTGTTTATTGTGCAAAGCAACAATAAATTGCATAATTAATGCCAGCATGCATACTTTTCAATTTTCCCGCATGTGTTGACTCGTTCGCATCCATCACCACAGACCAACTTGAATCCTTATTTGAATTATTCTTTTAGTCGACAGTAATAACCCAGTGAGCCAGGCTATGTCCATCGAGCGATTTTTTCACAGTGCAGAGTTTTTTCAAATATCCGCTACAGAGCCGATTCGCTCCGTGATCACAAGCTCGCCTCTGGCTGCTGTGATCGCCTGGCATGTTGAGCCCGGACAGCGACTGGCGCCGCATGTCCATCCCACAGGACAGGATACATGGATGATCCAGTCTGGTGAATGTGAATACATTTATGATCAGGCGGGTCAAACCCGTCACCTCAAAGCAGGTGATGTGGTCGTGGCACATCAGGGTGAGGTGCACGGCGCGATCAATTATGGGTCCGAGCCCTTGAGATTCATTTCTGTGGTCTGTCCAGCTGAGTCGGGTTTTCAGCTGGTGGGCTGAACAAGCGGTTTTTGCAGCCAGGAGAGTACCGCGCACGACAGCAAAATTGCTGCTGACAGAACAAAACCTCTGGACAGACCACCTGAGCCATCCGATACCCAGCCAATCAGGGTTGGGCCTATCACCTGACCAACAGCAAACAGACTGGTGAACACTGCAATGCCAGCGACCCATTGTGATTGAGGCAGGTTGTAGCGTATGAACACCGTCGTCGTGGCGACCGCTGCCAGAACGCCTGAGCCGAACACCATGCCTGAGAGATAAATCGCAGACGTGATCATCCAGCCGGGCTCGGTTGAGGTGGTTTGGGTCAACATCGCAATCAGGGCGGGAATGAGACAGGCAAAACCCATCAGTGCCGTGATGATGGCCAGCGTTTCGCCGCCCCTGAAGCGATCCAGTGCGCGTGCCCAGAGGCGTGAAGAGGCAAGCACACCCACGCCAAGCAAGGCGTAAAAAATATTGAGCCTTGTGCCGGTTAGTCCGAGTTGCATGAGAAGCGCGATCACAAAGGTCATATAGCCAATGTATCCCATGCCGAACAAAACATAGGCACTGACCATGTAAGCATAGCGACGGACCGAGGTTTTACCTGAGGCGCTGGTTCGTGGTGGAACCGCAGGAATATTGTGTGCAGGAAACCACATGAGGGCTAAACCCAGGCAACATACGGCGGCAATCGCATACCAGGCGAGTTGCCAGGGATGGGCCCATCCTAGCGCTTGACCCGCTTGAACCATCTCCGGAACTAAAAAGCTCGGAATAATAATCCCCAGTCCTCCACCACCATAATAGATTCCCATCAGCCAGCCGGCCTGCTTGGGATGCAGGTTAGTGAGTTGGGCGGCAAGCACACTGCCACCAGCAAAAACAAAGGTGTTGGCTGTACCAATCAGTAAGCGGCACAGGAAAAAGGCAATAGGATCAGTAAAAAATCCCGAGAGTGCCATAAACAGATTGCCAAGCAAACCTCCAACGACAAAGACTTGTGCCGCTGAAAACCGTTTGATGAGCCAGGCCATGCTGAGCGCGCCGATCAGATAGCCGATCGCATTACCGGTATTCATCAGACCCGCGATGAAATAGCTCCAGTGCAGATCCTCTCGCATCATGGGCAGGAACAAAGCGTAGGAAAAGCGTCCCAGACCGATGGAGAGCGCCGGGCCCATAGACAATCCAAGGGCTGTCAGCAGCGGATACTCCAAATAAAAGGGAAGTGCAGCGCTCTGGCTACGCCCGGTTGGCTTCATTGTCCCTACGTCTGGTTAAGTTTGGTATGGTTGTCATCTTTGTTGTCGTAATATTAGATGACTTTTAATCAGGAGCTGTCATGTCTATTTCTATGTATAAAGCCTCGATCCCCCAATTCAAAAAAATGTTGAACAATTTACTCAATATTCTGAACAAGGCTGACGCGCACGCTACGACAAAAAAAATTACCCCGAGCGCTTTGCTTGAAGCTCGACTGTTCCCGGATATGTTTCATTTGATTAAACAGATTCAGATCGTGACAGATCAGGTTCGTCTCGGCTGTGGCCGGATTGCGGGTATCGACTTATTGAGAATGGAAGACAACGAGACGAGCTTTGCCGAACTCGCAACACGCATTGAAAAAACCATTCAGTATCTGGAGCAGATCAAGCCCGAGCAAATGGATGGCCAGGAAGACAAAGAGATCAAGTTCAGTATCGGCGAATGGAAATTTGAATTTACCGCCGAACAATATCTCATCACCTGGATCATCCCCAATTTTTATTTCCATGTGACGACCGCCTACAACCTGTTGCGTCATGGCGGTATTGAAATCGGTAAGAGCGATTTTCTGGGTAATCGGGATTAACGCAATGCATACCGAGAATTTTTCTGACTGGCTGCATGATCATGTGTTTGATTCAAGCAGTCACGCGGCGGAAAAAAGCACGCGCATCGTGATGTGGATCACCTTCGCGATGATGCTGGTCGAGATCTCCACAGGCTGGTGGTACAACTCCATGGCCTTGCTGGCCGATGGCTGGCATATGAGCTCGCACGCTGTTGCCATCGGACTCAGTGCCTTTGCGTACTCAGCTGCGCGTCGCTACGCGCGTGATCCGAGATTTGCTTTTGGTACCTGGAAAATTGAAATTCTCGGTGGCTTTGCCAGTGCGGTGTTCCTGCTCGGTGTGGCGGCGCTGATGGTGATTGGTTCGGTTGAGCGCATACTTGACCCACAACCGATTCACTATAAAGAAGCCGTCGTGGTTGCGATCATCGGTCTGGTGGTGAATATCGTTTGTGCAATGATTCTGGGGCGTGTTCATCACGATCATGGTCACGATCATGGTCATGGGCATAGTCACCACGGACATCATGGGCATCACGACCATCACGACCACGCTCCTCAGACAGTTGCACCGCACGATCACCATGCCGCACAGGGTCAGCAGCGTGAGGCTGCGCATCATCATGATCTGAACCTCAAGTCTGCCTATATCCATGTGATCGCAGATGCGGCAACCTCCGTGCTGGCGATCGTTGCTCTGATCGGAGGCTGGATCTGGGGCTGGTCCTGGCTGGATCCTTTGATGGGGATTATTGGTGGTGTGCTAGTAGCTGTCTGGGCTAAGGGACTGATTGCAGAGACTGGCAAGATCTTGCTGGATCGGGAGATGGATCATCCTGTCGTAGAGGAGTTGCGGGAGGCGGTTGAAGCCACCTCGGAGTCTGCTCATACCAAGGTGACCGATTTACATGTCTGGCGCGTTGGAAAAAAAGTCTATGCCTGTGCTTTGACAGTCGTCACCCATGATCCGCAGCTGACACCGACGATGATCAGGCAGGCCATTGAAGTACATGAAGAAATCGTGCACGCGACCATTGAAATTCACGTTTGTCCCGAGCGGCACTAGCCAGTCGTTCGTGGTTGATCGCTTCTTGCCTAGCCTTAGCCAATCTGCTGGGCGAGGGCCTGACCACTTAGCCAGGCGCCTTCAACCCGACCGCCGTTGAGCCAGTCGCCACACAGACCAATTCCCGCCTCAGCATCCCAAACAGAGCCCAGTGAAATGCTCGGATCTGAGCTTGCGTAGCGCCAGCGATGAGCCGACCAGGTTGCAGGTTTTAAACCTCCGAGCTGCTTAAATGCGTCAACCAATAATGAGCCAATATTTTTGGCATCAGCTTCAAGATTGGCGAGTGTCCAGTCAGGCGTGGCATGCATGACCCAGGACTCCTGTCCTTTTCTGGCTGGTTTGCTGCTATTTCGTGCTACCCAGCTCAGCGGACCGGTATTGATAAAAGCCGCATCGAAGGGGATGGCGGGTGGGGCATCGAATTGCATCATGACTGTCCAGCAGGGATGCATGGCGATGCTGTCTGTAATGGCTGAGAGTTTTTTGGAATGTGTTGCGAGAATCGCCGCAACTTGAAGCGGAGGGATTGCGAAAACAATTTTTGTATAGTGCTTGGGCAGTAAACCATGCTCTGCACTTGTGAGCCGCCAGCCTGAGTTGTCCGGTGAGAGGCTCTGGATTGTGGTTGAAGTCTGCACTGAAAGGGTCTGCGCCATCGCGCGTGCTGGCGCAGACATGCCAGGTATGCCGACAAAACGTTTTAATGTGCCCTGAGGGCTGCTCCACTGACCGTCCTGATAGACTTTTAGTAAAGGCTCCCAGAGCGCTACTACGCTGGCTTCGAGCCATTGTTCTGTTTGTAAGATAAAGTCGGGGTGACGGGCGGTGAAATATTGCGCGCCATGATCACATTGCCATAGATCATTGCGGCGTGTCGATAGTCGGCCCCCGATTCCGCGTCCTTTATCAAACAGTTCAACCGTGTGGCCTGCGCTCTGTAATACCGTGGCGCAGCGCAAACCTGCGATACCTGCGCCGATGACTGCAATATGTTGTTTAATCATTTTTTATCTTCTGCCGGGATAGCGTCATGCGGGTTCAGTTAAATGAAGAGGAGCGTTCCAGGGTCATAGAAATGGCCTGGGAGGATCGCACGCCTTTTGAAGCCATAGCGCGCCTATATGGTTTGCGCGAACCTGATGTGATTGAGTTGATGCGTTTGCATTTAAAACCCTCCTCATTCAGGCTGTGGCGTAAACGTGTGTCGGGTCGTGTCACCAAGCATGCTTCGCTGCGCAGTGTAGAGGTGAGGCGCGCTTATTGTCCAACACAATATAAACAAGCACATGGAACCAAAAGGTAAACCTATGCAATCCTTGATTTCAGGGTATCGGGCGCTGGTGATTGGCGCAACGGGTTCGATTGGTTCTGCCTGCGTACGCGCACTGCGCGCGGACACTCAATGCTCGGGTGTCAGTGAGCTGTCCAGACACTCTGAGTCACCCTTGTTTTTAGAAAATGAGGCTAGTATCGCCCAGGCTGCGGAGTCAGTGCGTGCTTGCGGGCCTTTTGAATTGATCATCGATGCAACGGGGGTGCTGACGATTGATGGACAGGGACCCGAGAAAAGTTTGTCGGCACTTCAGGCAGAGCGCTTGATGCGACAATTTCAGATCAATACGATTGGACCCGCGCTGGTAATGAAACATTTCCTGCCTCTGCTCGCAAGCAAGCATCGGGCGATCTATGCCAAGTTATCTGCACGGGTCGGGAGTATTTCAGATAATAAAAAGGGGGGCTGGTATGGTTATCGGTCTGCTAAGGCGGCTCTGAACATGATGCTGCAGACGGCCGCGATCGAGACCCTGCGTAAAAAACCCGAGGCGATTTTTGCGGCCTTGCAACCCGGCACTGTTGCCTCAACACTCACCACGCCCTTTGTCAGGCAAGAGGACTGCCTGAGTCCCGAGGTCTCGGCTCAAGGCATGCTTAAGGCGCTGGATGCTTTGCAGGTCAGCGCAGGCGCGCAGTTTATTGATTATGCGGGTAATAAGATTGAGTGGTGAAAAAAACAATAGCCTGGTGCTGCACTCAATACCCAATACCTAATACCCAATACCTAATACCCAATACCTAATACCTAATACCTAATACCCAATTCTCAATTCTCAATTCCCAATACTTCAAACTCAGTACTCAAAATGCATGCGTACTGAATAGACGTTGACGGGGCCACGATCGGCGTTATAGCAGGGATTATTAATACGCTGGAAATCCGCTGTCGCCCATAAGACCTTGTTTATTTTCAGGCTGTAATACATCTCGAAAATACCTTCGCGCTGATAATTGATGTTGCCATCGCCGCAAAAAAAGTTAGAGCCGCCTGCTTTCAGATAGTCTATGTTGGGAT
Source organism: Burkholderiaceae bacterium (assembly GCA_036725985.1). Taxonomy (GTDB): domain Bacteria; phylum Pseudomonadota; class Gammaproteobacteria; order Burkholderiales; family Burkholderiaceae_B; genus Zwartia. Next base: position 232,956 of record DAIMDD010000004.1, on the reverse strand, counting down.
TAGAGATTCCGTTTGATGCGTAGGCCAGGCCAACCACATCGTCCGGCCGGCTCCATTTATTTCCCTTGATGGAGAGGCCGATCAGTGCAGAGTTGTTGACCTCAGTGAACGAATAGGCTTCGGTTTGACCGTTATTCCAGCTATACCGTGCAAATACGCCAACATCATCGGTGATATTTTGTTCGAGACTCAGGCCGAAACCGTATTTGCTTTGTTGCGTTCGCACATTGGCCAGATCTGGTGTGCCGCCGTTTTTATTGGCGTAAGCGATGGCATCATTGAAATTTCCAAAGTTTGCCTGGTTACGGAAATATAGTGCGCGCAGTTTTCCTGGTTGACCGAAAATCTCGTGTGCTTTTTCGACTTCGAAATTATCGCTATAGGAACCAGACCAGTCGCCGTTGAGCTGCAAGCCATTAGATTCAACGGGCAGTAGATTGCGCCCGACCCTGAACGCCCAGTCGTCATGGTAGTACTCGATGGCAATACCACGGGTGTAGCCGCGCGCATCCGCAGGCGTATCCCAGGCGGCATAATCCATCATCGCCCAATTCAAAAATTGTGTTTTAGGATCATGCGAAAAGCTGTTCTGGTCGAAAATGTCGGTGATCGCATAAACGCCACCTGTGAATACGAGTCTGCGTTTGTCTAAGCTACCCGCGAACTGATTAAAACCCGCTTCCTGCTCAATCGTGCCACCACCAAAGCCAACAGTTTGACGTAAAAAAGCTCTTGCCCAATAGGAGACCGCGTCCGTAGAGCCCGCTTTTTGTGCTTCACCATTCGTCATCCCGCCAAAACCCCTCAGTCCTGAAAAGGGAATGCCTTGCGACACCTCTGGATCAATGAAGATCTCAGTGCCTTTCCAGGGGCGGGCACCTAAAAATAGCGTGCCAGTCAGCGTATGGCTGATCTCGGCATCACTGGATAAACTGCTGGCACCGAAATAGGGTGCATTAAAAGAAGGGTGTTTTTGCCAGACCCACGTGCTTTGTGCTCGAGCGGTGAAATACTGAAAGTCTTCGGTTTCCTCTGCGGCATTAACCTTTGGCACGAGCGCAAACGCAGCCATCGCGAGGATCGCTGTCGGAAATAACATGCGCTTGAGTTTGAGGAAAATATTGAATGCCATCAGCTTGCGGGACATGCAAAAAATGATCAGGAAAGTCCCTGAGGAAAAATACCGCTAAAAAATTGTAATTAATTTCACATCAAATGCGAATGAATATCATTTAGCAGTTTATCACTAAACTTTCATTACATTTTGAAGGCTAATTGTGACAAGCTGATGTAAGTCTGGTGTTCACCTAGGCACGCTTTATTCAATTTGAATCCGACCCTCTCGAATCACGCTTTTCATTCTTTCAAATTCTGCTTGTATATGCGCAGCAAAATCGGAGGAGGAGCCTGCGATAGGCTCGGCACCTTCGCTCGCAAGTTGTTTGCGGACAGAATCGAGCGCAAGGACATCGAGCGTTGCGTCATGTATTTTTTTGATGATTGCCTGAGTGGTCCCAGCAGGTGCAAGCAGTCCATACCAGGAGCCTGTCTGATAGCCTTTCAATCCGGCTTCATCCAGTGTGGGTACCTCTGGTAATAACGCAGAGCGCTGGGTGCTCGTTACCGCCAGAGCGCGTAACTTCCCAGCCTGGATCTGAGGCAGTATGGCAACAAGACTGCTGAACATCAATTCGATTCGACCGACTAATAAATCATTGAGTGCAGGGGCCAGTCCCTTATAGGGGACATGGACCATATCGAGGTCTGCCATACTGGTGAACATCACCGCAGCAAGGTGGGCAGAGCTACCGTTGCCATTTGAGGCGTAGTTTATTTTCCCCGGTTCTTTTTTGGCGAGTGCGATGAGTTGCTGGACATCACTGGGTGCAAAGCCAGGATATACAACCAGCACAGAGGGGGCAAAGGCAATCAGCACGATTGGTTCAAAATCTTTGATTGCATCGTAGGGCAGTTTGGAGACGAGGTTTGGATTAACTGCCAGACTTCCAACGCCACCTAAAAATAAAGTATAGCCATCGGGGGTCGCCCGTGCGGCTGACTCCGCGCCCACCGCACCACCTGCGCCAGGTCGATTTTCTACAACTACAGTTTGTTTGAGTTGGGTTGTGAGCTGCTGGGCTATCACGCGTGCAACGGCGTCGTTACCGCCTCCGGCGGAAAAGGGTACGATTAACCGGATAGGTTTGACTGGAAAATCTTGCCCCCAGCTTGCGGCACTCAGCAAGCAAAAGGCTAGGAAAATAATCCGTTGAATAATCATGCTAAGGAAAACCTTTGTGATGACAAGCCAGGGCAGATGCTTTCGAGACAAGCCCGTGCATGGGCTATCTATATAATTTGTTGGCATATTAGCGCTTAAACAACTCAGAACCCGTTGGGCTGGAATCGTCATGCAAATTCTTCAGTTACCCCCTCCTATTGACAGCCCAGCAGCTTGGTTTGGCCCTCAGATCAGTAACAAAACGGACTGGCAATTGCTTTTGAAGGATGAGGAGATACGCGAGTTGGAAACCGCAGCCAAGCGCTGTCTGGATTTAAGCTCGGATCTCAGTGCGATCAAGCGCTCCAATTTTTTATTGCCTACGCTGAGTACAAAATTAGGGCTGCTGCATGAGCGCTTGATTCATGGCGCAGGCTTTGCGCTGATACGCCAGCTTCCTGTCCAGGCGTGGTCGCGAGAGCTCAGCGCTGCGGTTTTTTATGGACTCGGCGCGCATTTAGGTAACGCGAGACCGCAAAATGCCAAAGGGCATTTGCTCGGGCATGTGATTGATATGGGTTTAAAAGCCGATGACCCCAACGTCAGGGTGTATCAGACGCACGAACGGCAAACTTACCATACCGACTCGTGCGATATTGTCGGCCTGCTCTGTTTGCAGCAGGCACGTGCAGGTGGTGATTCCGCGCTCGTTTCCTCCAATACGATTTATAACGAAATGCGACGAGACTATCCCGCGCTGGCGTGCGCATTGTTTGATCCAATCGCGACCGATCGTCGTGGAGAAATTCCTCAGGGACAAAAACCGTATTTTGAAATCCCGGTTTTTAACTGGTACCAAGGGTTGATGTCGACGATTTATCAGCGTCAATATATTGATTCTGCCCAGCGCTTTGAGCAGGCGATGCGTCTGACTGCGCTACATGTGGAGGCCCTGGACTGTTTTGATCATCTAGCCAATGATTCAAGACTTAATTTTTTAATGCGGCTTGAGCCGGGCGATATGCAGTTTGTCCATAACCACAATATGCTGCATGATCGCACGGCTTTCGAGGACTGGGGCGAGGCGTCAAAAAAACGCCATCTTCTTAGGCTCTGGTTATCCTCACCCGCGGCGCGTGCGCTACCCGATGTTTTCGCGCAACGCTATGGCTCAGTCGAGCCAGGCCTAAGGGGGGGCGTCATGCATACCGATGCGGCAGTCAATGCGCCACTGTATCCTAATTAATCAAAACCCTTCGCCATTTTTAAGTGGCATGGCTTTACTTCTGGAAATCAGTGCATTGAGCATCGAGTAGAGCGCGGCCGCAGAAATCGACGCCGAGAATATGCCGCCAATCGAGATGATGATGGGCAGTATGCGCCAGCCTGGCGAGACATTGAATTGTCCGAAGCCGAGTGTTGTATACATTTCACCTACGAAATAAAACGCACTGATAGGTTCGTTGATAGCACCAATATATAGCGTGGTGTAAGTCCAAACCAGCATATCAACAAAATGACTCATAAAAATCAAATTAATCGCGATGAAATAAAAAAAGGCAGCCAGAAAAATACTTTTCGGTTTTAGAAATTTTTCGACAATACGATGAAAACTGATGGTTAAAAAAAGTACGAACATGCCGTGAATGGTGAGCATCACCATCAGCATCAGCGAGAGTCCGGTAGGTATCTCGCTGCCTGCATTGATGGCTTTGAAAATTTCCTGGAGAAGCGTCCAGAGATTGGGAAGATTTTCGAGGTTATGCATGGTCGCTTGTTGAATCAGAGCTCTTTGTTGCGAGGGGTTAGATCAGGCAGGAACCACGCCACAAGTCCGATTGCCGGCAGGTAAGAGCAAAGCAGGTAGATGTAGGTTATGCCATGCGAGTCGGCGATGTAGCCCATCAGCGCTGCGCCAAGCCCACCCAAACCAAAGGACAAGCCAAAAAATATACCGGATACGAGTCCAACTCTGCCAGGAATCAACTCATGGGCAAACACCAGGATTGCCGGAAAGGCTGACGCCATCAGTAGTCCGATAATAATCGTCAACACACCCGTCCAGAATAAATCGGCATAAGGCAATGCCAGGGTAAAAGGCAGTGTACCCAGTATCGATATCCAGATCATCGGGCGACGACCAATGCGGTCGGTCAGCGCTCCACCTAATAAAGTGCCGACTGCAATCGAGGCCATAAAGATGAAAAGCTGAACTTGAGCCGCCTGAATCGGTAAATTAAAACGTTCAATCAGATAAAACGTAAAGAATGAGGTGAGACTTGAGCTGTAAACGTTTTTGGAAAACAGCAGCAACATTAGGATGCTGATCAGAAACAGCACGCGAGCCTGAGACAGGCCGTGGGTGTTGATGCGCAACTGGGCCGCTGCAGCTTGGCTGGGTTTTGACCTTGCCCGGTACCAGAGTCCAATACGTGTCAGGATGGACATGCCGACTAACGCGGCAAGCGAAATCCAGGCAATGGCACCTTGGCCGCGTGGCAGTACGATAAAGGCAGCGAGCAGAGGACCGAAGGCCTGACCGAGGTTGCCACCGACCTGAAAGAAGGCTTGAGCCGTGCCGTAGCGACCACCCGAGGCCATTCTTGCGACCCGTGACGCTTCAGGGTGAAAGATAGCGGAACCTGTTCCGACTAACGAGGCTGCAAACAGGATCGCCAGATAGTTGTGAGCAACCGACAACAGCAATAGCCCGATCAGGGTAGAACACATACCAAAGGCGAGAGAGAAGGGCTGTGGCTTTTTGTCCGTGTAGAAACCGACCGTGGGCTGCAACAGTGAAGCCGTCAGTTGAAAGGCGAGGGTAATAATGCCAATCTGGGCAAAATCCAGATTGAACTCTTGTTTGAATAACGGGTACAGAGCCGGGATCAGCGACTGGATCAAATCGTTGAGCAGGTGGCAAAAACTCAGGCAAACCAGAATCGGAATAGCAGCTGATTGCGCAGTGAGGCCAGTATTTGCAGTTTTTCCTGCCAGGGAGCTATTCATAGATATTTGGAGTTAGTCCGGATTGATTTCCAATTAATATAAGTTACTGCGTCTCTCCCTGCATAGTCGTCTTTAATATTGAGGTCATTTTGATCAGGTTTTTGTCTGTATCTAAACGTTTAAACGACGATTTTGAACTTGAAAATGTTAATTTCTGTCTCGAAAGTGGCACCACGACCGCTTTGATCGGATCGAGTGGCTCCGGTAAATCCACGGTTTTAAGGCTCTTAAGTGGCTTGATTCAACCAGATCAGGGCACGATTTTTGTCGATGGGCAGAATATTTTCCAGGGTGATCTGGGTCTGTATCGACAAAAAATTGGCTATATGGTCCAGCAGGGAGGTTTGTTTCCCCATTTAACAGTGGAGCAAAACGTACTGATAGTCGGCAAATATCTCAAACGGGATCGGGAGCTGTTGGCAGACCGACTTGCGGCGCTTGCTCGAATGGTTTCATTACCCAGGCAACTGTTGGCCAGATATCCGCACGAGCTATCAGGTGGGCAGAAACAACGTGTTGGTCTGCTTCGAGCTTTGATGCTTGACCCCGAAATTCTCTTGTTAGATGAGCCCTTGGGCGCACTCGATCCGATTGTGCGGCATGATTTGCAGCAGGAACTTAAAGAATTGTTTACGCAATTGGAAAAAACTGTCTTATTGGTGACACACGATTTGAATGAGGCCCAAGTGCTTGCCAACCATATGCTTTTGATGCATCAGGGGACGCTTGTACAGGATGGTCATTTTTCAGACTTTCTGCAAAGGCCTGCATCGAGCTACGTGACAAAATTTTTCTCTGCGTGCGCACAGAACTTGACTGCTTCACACAAGGCCACAACGTGAAGAGCAGGCGTAAATTTCTCTGCAGCCTCACCGTTATGCTCAGTCTCTTGTTAGGACTGTCTGGGCAGTTATGGGCGCAGTCCAACACCTTCACCATTGGCTCAAAGCGTTTTACCGAGTCTTATATTCTTGGAGAAGTGATTGCGCGGATTGCCAGACAAACAGATGAGACAAAAGTCGTTTTGCGTTCAGGATTGGGTAACACAGGGATTTTGCTCGCTGCGCTGAAAGCCGGCGAAATTGATATTTATCCAGAATACACCGGTACGATCACACGCGAGATTCTCCATAGCCCTGCTGCGCTGGATCTTGAACAGATCAATGTTTTGCTCGAGCCGATGGGACTCTCAGCGTCGATTGTTTTTGGTTTTAATAATACCTATGCACTGGCGATGCGTGAAGAGCTTGCCGAGCAATTAAATATTCGCTCGATCTCGGATTTAAAACAGCATCCTCATTTGAGATTTGGTTTAACTCAAGAATTTATTGGTCGTCAGGATGGCTGGCCCGGCTTAAAGTCGCTTTATGGCCTGGGGCAAACAACTCCTCGCGGCATCGATCATGGTCTGGTCTATCAGGCCATTGAAGCTGAGCAACTCGATGTGATGGATGCCTATACAACTGATGCGATGCTTAAACGCTATCCCTTGAGAATCCTGCGCGATGATCTGGGCTATTTTCCCGCCTATGATGCCTTGCTGTTGTACCGCTCAGATGTGCCGACACGATTTCCACGGACCTGGCGTGCGTTGCAAACTTTGCAAAACGCAGTGTCTGCTCCAGCCATGATTGCCATGAATAGTCAGGCAGAGCAGGAAAAAATTGGTTTTGCCCGCATCGCACAGGATTTTTTGACTAAAGAAAAGGGCCCTGGAAATAGCCGTCATTTTCTGGGTCTTTTGTTTGCAGACGATTTCTGGCGATTGCTTGGTGAGCATGCACGGCTCGTGTTTGTATCACTCGCCCTCTCGATCCTGTGCGGTATACCTCTTGGCGTGTTGTGTTTTGAAATGCCTTTTTTTAAACAGCTTGTGTTGAGTTCTGTGAGCGTGATCAACACGATTCCCTCACTTGCACTTTTTGCCTTGTTTATCCCCTTGCTTGGGATGATTGGTGCTGCACCTGCGATTTGCGCACTCGTGCTTTATGGATTGTTGCCTATTGTTCGCAATACATACTCAGGATTAAGTGATATACCTGGTGATATTCAGGAAACAACAAGAATGCTCGGCTTAGGCCGGGCATACAGGCTCTACCGTATCGAGTTACCCATGTCATCTCGCAGTATTCTGTCAGGCATTAAAACCTCAGCGGTTCTGAACGTCGGCACAGCCACCATAGCGGCTTTTATCGGTGCAGGAGGTTTTGGCGAACGCATCGCACAGGGACTGGCTTTGAATGACAACGCTATGTTGCTTACGGGGGCGATTCCTGCGGCGGTATTTGCACTCTTGGTTCACGCAAGTTTTGAATTATCTGAGAAATGGCTAGTGCCCAAAGGCTTGAGACTTTCCGCTAAGCACGCAATGTCCGGGATGCCGGCTGATGATTGATTTCAATGATTACCGACCCTGGCCGAGCGCCCAGCGCTTGCTCCAGTGGCTGCAAGAGGCGCATCTCCTGACGCTCGCGTTATTCGATGATTTATCACCGGAGATGCTGGCGATTACGCCGAGCCCCAAGGTTAATTTGCCGCTATGGGAGTTTGGTCATGTCGGCTGGTTTAATGAATTATGGGTTCATCGACGCGGTGATCAACACAACACGTCTCTCCTGCTTGACTCGGATCGGTACTATGACTCTTCCAATGTGGCGCATGGCACAAGATGGGAATTAGCACTACCGGATCGCGCGCAAACCCGCAATTATCTGGTGAGTGTGTTTGAAAAAACGAGGGCCTTACTGAAAGAGGGGCTCGATGCTCAGACTGCCTATTTTATTCAGTTGGCTATTTACCATCAGGATATGCATAACGAGGCTTTCAGTTACACCCGACAGACCTTAGGTTACCCGCTCCCACTTATGCTTCAAGAAAGCTTTGAGCAAAAGAAAAAACAGGCAAACGCACTGAACAAATCGCTTGCGACAAATAAGGATCTTTATTTTCCATCAAGCTCGCTGGATTTGGGGGCGAGCAAGGGTCAGGGATTTTTCTTTGATAACGAAAAGTGGTCTCAGCAGGTTCAAATCGAGGCTTTTTCGATCTCCCCGCGGATGGTAACCAATCAGGAAATAGTAGATTTTTTAGTGGCAACCAGTGATGCCTTAGTGCCAGAGTACTGGAAGTGCATCGACGGTGTTTGGCATGAACGCAAGTTTGATCAATGGCGTGAACTCGAGCTCGAAGCGATTGCTGTTCATGTCAGTTATGATCTTGCGAGTGCTTATTGCGCCTGGTCGGATAGACGATTGCCCACTGAGGCTGAGTGGTTTTGTTTGCGAACTAGCCCCGCGAGTGATGCAGGTCTTGTTGCCCACTCTTTTTTGTGGGAGTGGACCGCCTCTGTCTTCGGACCCTTCAAGGGCTTTTCGCCTGACCCGTATCGTGATTATTCAGCCCCCTGGATGGATGGGCGTCATCAGGTGTTGCGCGGTGCGAGTTGGATGACCCCTGAGCGTCTTAAGCGACCAGGCTTTAGAAATTTTTACCAAAAAAATAGAGCTGATATTTTTTGTGGATTCAGAACTTGTGGTCTGTAATGGCTGCAGAGCGATCAAAATTGACAGGATTAAAAACATGACAACATCTGAAATACGACTGACCTCCCTGGCGCACGGCGGTGGCTGTGGTTGCAAAATCGCACCCGGTGTTTTGAGCGACATTCTAAAAGCCTCACCGATCAGAAATTTACCTGCGGCTTTACTTGCGGGTAGTGAAAATAACGAAGATGCGGCTGTTTATCTACTCAACCCAAACCAAGCGATTATTGCCACCACTGATTTTTTTACGCCTATTGTCGATGATCCCTATGATTTTGGACGCATCGCGGCCACAAATGCTATTTCAGATATTTATGCGATGGGAGGCCAGCCGATCTTTGCACTTGCCTTACTTGGGATGCCGATCAATGTCTTACCGGTCGAGGTCATTCAAAAAATCACCTCTGGTGGTGAAGCCGTCTGTGCAGCGGCAGGTATACCAATTGCTGGCGGTCATTCCATAGATACCGTTGAGCCAATCTATGGTTTGGTTGTGCTGGGTATCGTTCATCCGGATAAGCTCAAACGTAACAGCGGTGCGCGCGTAGGTGACAGTCTGATTCTGGGTAAGCCTCTAGGTGTCGGTATTTTAAGTGCCGCGCTGAAGCAGCAAAAACTTGATGCGGCAGGCTATGAGGCGATGATTCGCTATACGACAAAACTCAATACGCCTGGGGTTGCTCTGGCTGATATGCCTGGCGTCCATGCTTTGACTGATGTCACCGGCTTTGGGCTAACCGGGCACTTGCTAGAAATGTGTAGAGGTGCCAAGGTGCAGGGAGAGTTGAATTGGAAGGATATTCCCGTGATCCCTCAGGCTATTGATTTCGCCAGACAGAATGTTTACACCGGAGCCTCCACTCGTAATTGGGCAGGCTTTGGTTCAGAAGTGAAACTGGAGCAGGGTATTGAAGCGTGGCAACAAAATATTTTGACCGACCCTCAAACCAGCGGTGGCTTATTACTCGCGTGTGATCCCGCCTCAGAACAAGCTGTTCTTGAGCTATTTAAACAGCACGGTTTTGACGACGCGCGCAAAGTCGGGCAGGTGGTCGCTGGTCAAGGGGTTGTGGTTCGTTAGGGGCTGGATTTTTCAGTATGGTATCTGCCTGAATTGCATTTCCCCGAGCGACCACTTCTATGCCCCAAGAAATTGATTATGAATTTATGAAAAAGCAAGCCATCATTGATGGCTTGCTAAGCGCTCAAGCGTTTATTTCACCCATGTATTTTTATGATGCAATGGGTAGCCGCTTGTTTGAATTAATTACCACGGTGCCCGAGTATTACCCAACCAGAACTGAACAAGCGCTGATGGCGCTTCATCGGGACTCGATCGCGCGTGCGCTCGGTCCTGTCGATACACTCATCGATCTTGGTGCGGGTAATTGCCATAAAGCCAAAGAGCTTTTTTCAAGTATTCATCCTAAAAAATATCTCGCTATTGATATTTCCGAGGACTTTCTGGAAAACTCTTTGGCTCAACTTCGCGATGCTTATCCGGAAATTCAGATGTGCGCCATGGGTGCAGATCTTACAGCGCCTATCCGTCTCCCCGAGGAGATGAGAGCGGGAAGGAAAATATGTTTTTATCCTGGCTCCTCGATTGGCAACTTTGATCCAGCTCAAGCGATTAGTTTGTTACGCAATTTCAGATTACTGGTTGTTGAGGGTGAGCCAAACAATCAAGCCGGGATACTTCAAACAGGCTCTGGCGGGCTATTGATTGGAGTCGATCTGGTTAAGGACGATAAGATTTTGCATGCCGCTTATAACGATGAGCTGGGTATAACGGCTGCTTTTAATCGCAATATGCTCACGCATATCAATAGTTTGATTTCAAGTGATTTTAAACTTGCTGATTGGGGGCACGATGCCTTTTTTAATCAGGCGCTGTCCCGAATCGAGATGCATGTCTATGCGCGCCACAATGTGACGGTTACCTGGCCAGGAGGCGAGCGTCGTTTCATGTCAGGCGAGTCGATTCATACTGAAAATAGCTACAAATATCAGATAGATTTGTTTAAGGAAATGCTCACAGCGGCTGGATACTCTGACTCTCAATATTGGCTGGATCCGAAACAATGGTTTGGTGTGTTTTTGGCCCGGGCTTAAGCTTGCGTATGTATATTAAATACAACTCAACTCATCGATCAGCAGCTTGATTGCGTTGAATTCTCTTTCAGGCCTGATTAATTCCTGGCGACTTCGTACCGCCTTGGTTAATTCAACAAGATATGCCGGCTGTGACTGCGCGCGGATCAATAGTTTTGCAAGAGCAACGTCATCTTTAACAGGAAAAAATCCCGGATAATCATCGCCTAGCAAACCACGATTGCCTGCAATGTCCGAGGCGATCACAGGTATGCCCAGTGCGATGGCCTCGGATACGACGTGTGCGCCGCCCTCCATGATGCTGGAGATGACCATTAGATGGCTGCTCGCAAGCCAGCGCAGCGTATTTTGATGGCTGCGTTGACCAATCCATTTGTACCGTCTGTCCTGGCGTGAGAATTTGAGCGTCTCGGTGCTGAAGTTTTCTTGCATTGACATCCCAAGATGTATCACCTGTAGGGGAATTTCTTTAGGGATATGTTGCAAAGCGATGGCTGTACGCAATGGATCCTTTTCATCCCTTAAGTGGCCGATCACTGTCACCAGAAAACAGTTGCTATGTTTGGGTAGTACTTTGCCACATGTGATGGATTGATAAATGACTCTGCAGCGACTCCAGATGGGCTGCGGTATGCACTGTATCGCGTCAGGTTGCAGAAGGATAATTTGATCGGCGATTTCAAGTGAGGCAAGCGCTTGTTCATGATTTGCCGCCAGATCGCGATAGAGATCGGTGCCTGTCATGATCAGTACCAATGGTTTGACGGGATCGTTTTTTTTCCACGCGACCATCGCGTCATGACTGCGTGTCGCGTGCAGGGCGATCATGATGTCTTGATCTCCTGCACACCACTCGGTCTGAACTTCTGTTGCGTGTCCTGCCTCCTGTAAATGCCTAGCCCAGCGCAAAGCAGTTGTGCGATTACCGTGCAAAGTATTAGGTTTGGCCGGGGTGACGATGACGATCTTTTTTTTCGTCAGCGTCTGAGGCTTGGGTGCATTCACTTAAGATTACTCGGGTTTGACATTAGCGGTCTTGATCACTTGACCCCATTTCTGGATTTCTACTTTTAAGAATGCTGTGGCCTCATCGGCTGTGCTGCCTACAGGAATGATCCCAAGCTCAATAAAGCGCGCTTTGAGCTCAGGCGACTCAACAACCTCGTGGACCGCTTGGGCGAGTTTGTTGACGATCGCTGGTGGCGTGTTGCCAGGTGCGAGGAACATGACCCAGCTTGAGGCTTCGATAGCGGGACCACCCGACTCAGGCAGCGTCGGGACATCTTTGGCGGCTGGCAGTCTATCCTTGGCGAACAAACCGATGCCGTTGATTTTCCCACTGTTGACATGTTGCATCATGGAGCTTGGCACATCAACCAGCATCTGGATGTTATTGGCGACGAGATCCGCGAGCGCGGGCGCAGTGCCTTTGTAGGGAATATGCACCATCTCTACGCCCGCAGTGTGGGCCAGCAACTCAGAGGCCAGATGTGCTGCAGAGCCCACTCCAGAGGAACCATATGAGACTTTGCCTGGATTCGCTTTTGCGTAGGCAATCAGCTCCCCCACTGTTTTAGGTGCGAAGGCATTGCTCACGGTCAGGATTAAAGGAGAAATCGCAACAACAGAAATAGGGGACAGTGACTTGAAATGATCAAATGGCAGACGACCTTCGTACATCGTGGCATTCGCAGCATGAGCGGTCAGCACCGTCAGAAGTGTATAGCCGTCAGGACTTGCTTTGGCGACCATGTCGGCACCAATGATCGAATTCGCACCGGGCTTGTTTTCAACAATAATGGTCTGGCCCAGGAGCGTTTGCAAACGAGCCGTCACCATGCGGGTCACATTGTCTGTGAATCCTCCAGGCGTATAGGGCACAATCCAGCGAATCGGTTTCGAAGGATAGGTTTGTGCCGGTGCCTGTGCTTGTGTCTGTGCTTGTGTCTGTACTTGGGCCGTAGCGGCGCAAGCAAGCAAAGCCAAACCACAGCCCGCGACTAGTTTTTTCATTGTGATCATATGAATCTCTTTTTTAAGCTTAAGGCTGCGAAATCAGGTCGCACTCGTTGAAATTTACTTTGACCGATTTCTCAAGTCTCAGCTACGAAGAATACTTCCGAGCTTGCCAAGCCGCAAATCGGGAATTACCATGCTCGGGATCACCTCAACAAAGAAGGTAGGAGACAAGAATGACCGATCGCCGTGATTTTCTCATTTCATCCTCAGCAATAGCCGCGTCGGCCCTGTTGCCTGGCCTGGCAAGTGCCCAGTCCTTTCCTTCACGCACAATTAAATATATATGTCCATGGCCTGCAGGCGGCTCCACTGATGTTGTGATGCGGGCGCTGGCTGAGAGTGCTGGCAAAATTATGGGCCAGAGTGTGATTGTTGAGAGCAAGCCCGGAGCGGGCGGGACCTTGGGCGCGATTGAGTTGGTCAATGCAAAACCTGATGGCTATACCCTTGCACAAATTCCGGTCGGTGCGTTTCGTATTCCTCATATGCAAAAGGTGCAGTTCGACACGCTCACTGATTTCACCTGGATCATCTGTGTGACAGGCTATACGTTTGGCCTGGTGGTACCGGTCGAATCACCGATCAAAAGCATCAAGGATCTTGTGGCTTTTGCCAAGGCAAATCCTGAAAAGTTTACGTATGGCACGCCAGGAACAGGGACGAGTCCTCACCTGGCGGTCGAAGAGTTCGCACAACGCGCGGGTATCAAACTGTCTCAAATTCCATTTAAAGGTAGCGCTCAAAATTTACAAGCCGTCATGGGAGGGCATGTGATGGCAATGAGTGATTCGACAGGTTGGGGGCCTATGGTTGATGCAGGTAAGTTGAGATTGCTTGCGACCTACGGCAGCAAACGTACGACCCGCTGGCCAGATGTTGCCACGTTGACTGAACTTGGTTATGAAACGGTTTCTGACTCACCCTATGGTGTGTGCGGCCCCAAGGGCATGGATCCAAAGGTTGTAAAAATTATTCACGACGCGTTCAAAAAGACCTTGGACGATCCCGCAGTACTCTCGGCGTTTACTCAGTACGACCAGCCTGTCATTTATATGAATACCGCCGAATACACCAAATACGCAAAAGATAGTTTCTTTGCAGAAAAGGCGACCATTGAACGTTTGGGTATGGCTGGCAAGGATTAATTTGTCGATTGCTGCCAGAGACTAAGCCTCAGCGTTTGTGATGCGTTTTGGCTCGCCCATCACAAACCAGAGCAGACTCAGGAGCTGAAGTACGACCAGGCATACAAAGGCCGATCTCAAGGCCGCGGTATCGCTCATGCCGAATTGATTGAATGTATCGACAGCCACTCCAATGGCCCATTGGACTGCAAAGGTACCTACAAAAATCATCAGGTTTGAAGTGGTGAGCACTCTGCCTGCGACATGTCCGGGAAAGGCCAGAGCTGCCTGTGTCTGCAGTAAAAACATCGCTGGGATAACGGGTGCAAACAGCAACCAGCAGATCCAGGACTGCTGATCACGCCAGAGAATCATTGTCGCGAAAACGATAGGAATCCATATCAACGCAATCAGGGATTGTTTCTTCAGAATCAGGCCGATTCTTAGTAACCAGGGGCTGGCAACTCCCATTAACAGGTAGCTGAGCATCAGTGTTGCATTGAGGTAGAGCAATACAATGCTCGCTTGCTCAGGGCTGAAACCGAGGGTTTTGGTTAGCCAGGGGCCCGCCCAAAGAGTTTGCATCGCTGAGAAACCACCGATGGTAAAAATAAAGGCAGGAATGATTCTGAGCATGACAGGATGTATGGTGAGCGCCCAGAGACCGAGGGTGTCATTTTGTGTCTGCTGAGTGGAGTCCTGGCGATCAGCATCGGTTGTCAAAAAATAAACGGTCAAGGCACTTAGAAACAGTAGGACGCTTGAGAAGATGTATAGCTGTCTCCAGCCTAGCCAGTTGGCCAGGCTCAGCGCAGGTTGGGTGGCGACCAGTGCGCCGGTTGCCCCGACTAACAGCATGCACATGACCAGCCTGGGTTGTTGTGCCGCAGGAAAACACCGTCGAAAATAGTAGTATGAGGCCATCAGGCAAGGCGCCACGCCAGCTCCGACCAGTATGCGTCCTAGTGAGTTCATCCAGAGCGTCTCACCCAGGCCAACAAGCGCAGCACCTGCCGCTGCTACAACGAGTAGCGCCGATTCGGTTCGTCTGGCACCATAACGATCCAGCCAGATACCTACAGGGATTTGCATCGCGGCGAACGCTAGGAAATAAGCCGATGACAACCAGCCAAGTTCACCGGCTGAGAGCTTGAGATCCGCTGCTAAGACGGGTGCCAGAGCCGCGTTGACTGAGCGCAGCGCATACGATAGAAAATAGCCTGAGGCAAAAGCTAAAAATATTCGCAGAGCGATCAATCCGGAGATTGAGGAGGAGGGCTGAGTCTCTTTCGTAGTTTTATTATTTTCGTTATAGGTCATAGGTCTAACAGTACATCATTTCATGATTCATGCGCATCGCGCTCAAGTAGCTCTGGATAAGGTCCATCGACTAACTGATACATGGTGAGTACCAGTTTACTAATCTGCCGGCGGCTGATTTTTCCCTGAGGATTACGAGGCAGGCTATCGACACAGACATAATGGCGAGGTTGTTTGTGACGCGACATATTACTCAACAATGCGCGAGACTGCTCTTGCCAGCCCTCGCGAGCCTGTTCCGCTACGGCAATGATGATCTCACCCCAGTAGTCTGAGGCGATTGAGGTGACGCAAATCTGGGTGGCCAGTTGATTCTGCGCAAGAGCGGCCTCAATCTCGTCGGGGTTCACTCTGTAACCACCGGTCTTGATGACATCGGCGACGCGTCCAGTGAGTATTAATCTACCTTTTAAATCAAAGTGTCCCAGATCGCCTGTTTGGTGCCAGCCGTCTGGTTCATGTGCCCTGAAACCCTGCTGATCGATCAGTCCCCTGGACATGTGTGGAGAGCGCAAATAGATTTCTCCATCTGTTTGCTCCTGAGTTTCAAGCTGAGTGTCGGTTAGCGTATCAGTTGGAGTATCGGTTGGAGTATCGGTTGGAGTATCGTTCAGCGTATCTTTCAGCGTATCTATCGGCCGGGTTGTATCAGCCGGGACAATTTTTATCTCTACGCCTGGAGCTGGCCAGCCAACACAGGCACCTGAATTGCTCTGGTCCTGCCCAAAATACGCTGCAGTCTCCTGGCGCTCCAGCACAGTGATGGGATTCACACACTCAGATTTTCCATAGGTAATGCGAATGTTTGGTCCAAACATTGCGCTCGCTTTTTGATAAACAGCAGTGGTCAGGGGTTGTGTGCCGGTAAAGATGCACTTGATGGCTTCAAACCTGCGACCTTCCAGCGCAGAGGTGATTTTCGCCAGCACTGTAGGTGGAGCAAAGATCGCAGAAAGTTCGTTATTTTCCAAAAGCGGTGCAATCAGTCCGAGCTCTACGCCCTGATGCAGCACAACGGTTGCGCCATGATCACACCAGGCGTAGGCCAATAGCGAAGCACCATGCACAAAGGGAGTCATGAGCAGGATTTTTTCTCCCGGCTGGGGTGTGAAGGGCAGCGTTGCTTTAAGCAACTGTTCACCAGACCAGCGCGCTCCATGGGTATAGAGGACCCCTTTCGGTTTACCCGTTGTCCCGGAGGTAAACAAAATACGGCCCGAGGTATTCGCCTCGATCGCAGGTAAGGGTTCGGGTAATGCTTCGCCCGTTTTATCTGTCATGCATCGCGCGAGTATGTTTTCAACATTGATCGTCAAGAGACCTGCAGCTTGTAGCTCTTTTTCGCGTGCGCTGCTTGTCAGGACGTATTCAAACTTAGCGAGTTGTGCGCACCACAATATTTCCTCTAGGGTATACCCCCAGCTCAGGGGTGTTTCAGCTGCACCAGAGAGTCGAATCCCGTAAGATGTACATATTGCTTCGATAGAATTAGGTAATAAGGACGCCACGGCCTGACCGTGCGCGATGCCAAGCGAAACAAGATGAGTCGCTATGGCGTGTGCGTAAGTGTTGAGCTGGCTAAAACCAAGTGTCTGTCCAAGACTATCCATCACAGCAGGTCGATCGCTAAAGCGTTCGGCGAGTACGCGTAGAGAATAAGACCAGGAGATATGCATGAAAAAAAATCCACAATTAGATGTTGCGCAAACTGAAACGCAATTATCCACGCCAAACCACAATTCGTCTCGCAGAAAAATACTCAGCGGTGCTTGCGCTTTGACAGTGACCGCTGGCTTAGGTCTTTCAGTCAATGTCCGTGCTCAGAGTGCGTATCCTGCCAAGCCTGTAAAGATGATTGTGCCATGGCCTCCGGGGCAAGCGACCGATCTAGGCGGCCGGGCTGCAGCCATGGGCTTGTCGCGTGTCCTGGGTCAATCCGTCGTAGTTGAAAATAAGGCGGGTGCCGGGGGTACGATCGGTACCGATATGGTTGCAAAAGCCGCTGGAGATGGTTACACGATTCTGGCGGGTTCGAGTGGACCGGTCACGGTTGCACCATTGTTCCAGACAACACCTTATGATCCTGAGCGAGACCTCATTCCTGTTGCGATGATGGGCTTGTCGCCTTATGTCCTGGTGACCGCTCCTGATTTTCCTGCAAAAGACGCCGCAGCGCTGGTTAAACTGATCAAGGATAATCCAGGTAAATACACTTTCGCTTCTTCAGGTACGGGCGCGACAGCACATCTCATCACCGAGTCCTTTAATGCTGCGCTTGGTTTGAAAGCCGTGCATGTGCCCTACAAGGGATCGTCGCCTGCGCTGACCGATGTGGTGACGGGTCGCGTAACCTATTGCATTGAGACTGCCGCAGCAACCATGCCCTTTGTACGGGATGGTCGTGCAAAGGCCTATGGCGTGTCGTTACAGAAAGGCAGTATCGTCACACCCGGCATCCCGCCGCTTGCTACGGCTGCGGGTATTCCCGGTTTTGATCTCGGCGCCTGGATGGGCATCATGGTACCCAAAGGGACACCAAAAGAAATCGTCGCTCAACTTAGTGTCGCCATGAAAGAGGTGATGCAGTCCAAGGATGTCGCGGACATATTCTTGCGTATTGCAGTAGAAAATGATTACCGTCCCACAGAAGCTTTCAAACAATACCTCGAGGCCACAACAAAGATGTTTAGTGAAGTGATTAAGACTAACAACATCAAGCTCGAAGCGAACTGATTATTGAACAGCAGGCCTCGGACCACGTAATACTTTACCCGGTAGTGCATCTGTTTGAACGCCGTTTTCCAGAATAGTTTGGCCACTGACGATTGTTGCGATGTATCCATCCGCGCGTTGCACCAGTCGTCTGCCACCGGCGGGCAGGTCATGAACAAATTCTGGACGGTGCAGGGCAAGCGCCTCAGGGTCGATGATATTGATGTCCGCCTTAAAGCCAGGCTTGAGCAGCCCGCGATCCTGTAAGCCATAGATTCTCGCGGTATCCATGGTTTGCCTGCGAACGATATGTTCGAGAGGCAGTCGTTGACCACGCGTGCGTCCATTAACCCAGTGAGTCAGCATGAAGGTTGGCAGGCTCACATCACAGATGTAATTACAGTGTGCGCCACCATCCGACAGGCTATTGACCGTCTGCGGATGCTGCATCAGCGCATGGATGTGGTCGAGATTTTCGTAGGAGTAGTTGAAGCTTGGATAATAAATAATGGCGCGCCCGTCATTTTCCAGCATCAAGTCATAGACGACTTCTAGCGGTGCGATACCGCTGCGTGTTGCCATGGCCGCCACGCTTTGCTCGGGTGAGGGTTCATAGTCTGGTCGCTCAGCCATGCGATACATTTTATGGAAACTGCCAAACAGCGTTTCGGCTCGGCGATCAACCAGGTCGCGTTGTTCGGTCAGTATTTTCTGGCGAATCGCGGGATCTCTTAGTTTGCTCAGTCGCTCTTCAAAAGGCAGCGCTGCAAAAGACTGGTAGGTCGGGTGAGCGATGAACGGGTGCAACGAGCTCTGGAAAGAGAACAGTATCCCCACAGGTCGGCCGCAGATGCCTGCGAACAACGGTACCTGTTCGGTCTGTGCGGCATCCAGGGTTTTTAAAATATCTTTCCATAAATCTGGCGCGGGGTCCGTCTGCTGCAAGTTGAACATGACGGGTAATTTGTTATGACGGGCAAGTTGTAATAACCAGGGCATTTCACCGAGCATGGCAGTATGGTTGGAGGTCATTTGAAAAACTCCATGGCCTACTTCGCCCAGTACACTTCCCAAGCTTGTAATTTCGTCCGCTGTAGCAAAGGTCCCTGGCGGGTATTTGCGTTCGTCATACTTATGAATGAACGTACGACTGGTTGAAAAGCCCATTGCACCTGCCTGCAGTCCTTCGCGTACAATCTCGCGCATTGCGACGATATCTTTGGGGTTGGCTTCATCATGATGAATACCCCGCTCACCCATCACATAGGCACGCACGGCTGAGTGTGGAATCTGCGCGCCCACATCCAGCGCGAAATTTCGCCGCTCCAGTGCGTCAAGGTACTGCGGAAAGGTTTCCCAGTCCCATTCAAGCCCCTCATGCAACACGCTGCCCGGGATGTCTTCTACACCTTCCATAACCTTGATCAGCCAGTCACGACGCTCAGTTTGAACTGGCGCAAAACCCATCCCGCAATTACCCATGATGGCGGTCGTTACCCCGTGCCAGGTCGAGGGGCTCAGATAAGGGTCCCAGGTCGCCTGACCATCGTAGTGCGTGTGGACATCGATCCAGCCTGGCGTGACCAGACAGCCGTCGGCCTGGATTTCCCGGCTGCCTGCGCTCGCTTTGCCCCCGACCTGCACAATCAAACCGTCTTTGACTGCGATGTCTCCAGCCATGGATGCCTGGCCACTGCCATCCACTAACGTGGCACCTCGGATGACGAGATCATTCATATTTAATTGTCTCCACTATTTTCATGATCAGTTGTTCAGTCCAGCGTCAGACCAATATGTTTGATGACTTCGCCCCAGCGCTGATAATCAGTCTGAACGATTTGTGCATACTCTTTGGGACCCGCACCGCTAATTTCATTACCTTGCGAAGCGACGGTTTGCTTGATTTCAGGCGTCAGCAATGCGTGACGAAATACCTCAGAGACACGATCTGCAAGGACTGGATCCATATTGCCTGGCGCGAACAAACCCTGCCAGCCAACAATATTCAAGCCCTTGATGCCTTGCTCATCGAGTGTCGGTAAGTCAGGCAAAACACTGAGTCTGCGGTCAGTCGCAGGACCAAGCACTTTGACCTGTCCGTTGCGACCGCTTTCGACTGCGGTCGCTGTGCCATCAAAATAAAGTTGCACATCGCCAGCCAGCAACGCACGGGTGGCCTCGGAAGTGCCTTTGTAAGGCACATGCGTGATGTCGATATTGGCTTGCATTTTTAAAATTTCGCCGTTCAGGTGCGAAGTCGACCCTGGGCTGTAGGAAGCGAAATTCAGCTTCCCCGGATTCGCACGCGCATAACTAATGAGTTCGGCTGTTGTATTAAACGGCGCATTTTTGTTCGCAACCAATACGGTCGCTGAACGCACAAGTTGCAAGATCGGTGTGAAGTCTTTGAAAGGATCGTAGGGCAGTTTTTTGTACAGGTGTGGATTTTGCGTATGGGTCACGACAATGGTGTAGAGCAGGGTATAGCCATCCGCCTCGGCTCGCGAGACGGTCTGCGCACCGATGATCGTGCCCGCGCCTGGTTTGTTTTCAATGATGACGGGAGCGCCTGTCTGCTCGCTTACTTTTTGACCTAGCATCCTCGCCAGCATGTCGCTGCCTGAGCCTGCAGGGAAAGGTACAACGATGCGAATCGACTTGCCTGCTGCTGGCCAGTTGCTTGCTGAGGCTTGTGTTTGTGCGTGACTGCTGTTGCCTGCTGAAGCGAATAGACTACCCAGCATGAGCAGCAGTCGGGCGTAACGGCTGATCCGCTGGGTTGCAGAATTTATTGAGAACATTTTGTCTTCCTCACTCTAAAGGCCATGTCTTATTGCATGACTGATTTATTCACTACCCTTCATCTTAACAACCGCTTAATACAAACCAGTGAACGCTCCGTTAATTAACCTTGATACCCGCTTGCACAATTACTTTTCCATATAAGGCGTAATCCTTTTGAATTTCCTGTGCAAAATCAGCAGCGCTACCTTGTGCTGCGATAATGCCAGAAACAAGCAAACGCTCTTTGACAGCTGGATCAGCGAGTACAACATTGATTTCACGATTGAGCTTTTCAATGATGCTCAGCGGGGTGCCTGCTGGCGCGAGGATCCCTACCCAGGAATTGAGTTCGACCCCGGCAATGCCGGACTCAGCAAAGGTCGGTATCTCGGGGAAGGCAACAGATCTTTTTGCGCTGGGCACGCCCAGGGCGATCAGTTTGCCTGATTGAATGTACTGACTGACCGAGGAGGCTGAACTAAAAGCCAGTGGCGTATGCCCAGCGGTGACATCCGCTGCGGCGGGACCACCACCTTTGTAAGCGATATGAACCAGATTCGCTCCAGACTTTTCTTTCAGTAGTTCACCCGCTACATGTGTAATGCTGCCATTACCCGAAGTGCCGAACGATAGCCCTTGAGGGTTAGCCTTTGACGCTGTGACCATCTCTTTGAGTGTTTTAAAAGGCTGGCCAGGATTGGCGACAAGGATAATGACCGAGTCTCCGAGCTTTGCCACAGGTGCGAAATCTTTTAAGGCGTCAAAGCCTACTTTTTCATAAGCATGTGGATTGATCACCAAGGTGCCGTCCAACGCCAGCAAGAGTGTGTAGCCATCGGCTGCAGCGGTGGCCACCTGTTGCGCACCGATATTGCCAGAAGCACCAGGTTTGTTCTCGATAATGACTTGTTGATTCAGGCGTCGCGATAAGCCTTCGGCTACGATTCGTCCGCTCGTATCTGTGACGCCACCGGGCGCAAAGGGCACAACCAGACGAATTGGTTTTGTCGGGTAGTTCTCTGGGTTTGCACCACTGCTTTGCGCCATGCAGTGAAAAGCCGTAGCAGAGCTAACCAATCCGATCAGTGCGGTCAGGATAAAAGTTGAGGGTTGGCGTTTCATGTTGTGCTGGCCTCAAGGTCTTTGCGGATGCGTCTAGAAATAAATCCATCGGGTGTTTCAAATTCGAACATCAGTGAATAATGGTTCAGATCACTCATGGTCTGATAATGGACCTCGCAGCCTTGGTTTTTCAGATGCTCTGCAAAACGACTCGACTCGCGGATCCAGTCACGTGGTTCGCCACCGCCCACTAGAATTTCATACGATGTTTCAGGATTAAATTTGAAACGTAAGGG
The DNA here is from genome assembly GCA_036725985.1 of Burkholderiaceae bacterium. Lineage (GTDB taxonomy): Bacteria > Pseudomonadota > Gammaproteobacteria > Burkholderiales > Burkholderiaceae_B > Zwartia. Next base: position 210,752 of record DAIMDD010000004.1, on the reverse strand, counting down.
GCTCATTGCATGGACTTCTTCTGGCAATAATCTGATCTCTTCATTGACCGAAATTTCCAGCACCGGTTCGACATCGTAGACGCCGCTCAACAAATACGCCTTTTTGATGATGCCTGCAGGGAGTTGATAAGACTCGCCCGTCTGGGCCAGTACCGCGGCCAGAAGATGTGCGCCGGCAGAGTGCCCGGATACATAAATTTGTTTAGGATCAAAACCCCAGCGTTCAGACTGTGCTGCCAGCCAGACTAAGCCATCTTTTATTTGTTGAACGATTTCAGCAAGTTTCACAGCAGGGCACAGATCGTAATTCATTACGGCTACGGAGCAATCCGCGCTCAGCAAACCATTAACGACAAAGCTATAGTCTTTTTTATCTCTGGCGCGCCAATAGCCACCGTGCAAAAACACAACAAGTGGTCTGCCCGCCGTCTTGGCTGGAAAATAATCCAGATCCGCGAGCGGCCCTTTTGCATAGCGAACATCAGCTTCAAATGTGTAGCGTGTACGGGCTTCTGCGCTTAATTTATCGCCCCTGGAGGTGTAGATGCTGACGTCGGGAACGGTTGTTCTCGGGTTGAATTGGGATTCGATTGCAGGATTCATAGTCTCTCAAAGCCTATTTATGTGGTTTCTTATGCAGGGATTTCACTGTTTTGAACAATTGATTTCACTGTTTTGAACAGTTTTAACTTAGTTTATATATAGAATAGAATGAATTATCCGTTAGGTATAAATGGAGTTAGATAAAAATGATCAGGGAAGCGAGATGAGCGAAATGCGTTTTGAATCACCTAAAACGGTCGAGGCAGCTTCAGCACTGCTGGCCGCAACCCAGGGATTGGCAAAAATTCTGTCCGGCGGCACAGATTTGCTGATCCAGATGCGTAATGGCATAACCAAACCAGAACTGGTTTTGGATGTTAAAGGCATCAGCGAAATGACCAGTATTGCGCTCGAAAACGGTGGCTACCGTTTTGGCGCGGCAGTGCCCTGTATGCACCTGGTTGAAAACAAGGACTTTGCCAGCACCTGGCCAGGCGTGATCGATGGCGTCAATCTGGTGGGCTCTGTGCAGGTCAGAGGCCGCGCCTCGGTGGGTGGCAATGTCTGTAATGCTTCACCCGCGGCCGATACGGTTCCTGCAATGATTGCAGCAGGTGCTATTGCGCGTATTGTCGGCCCCTCCGGTACCCGTGAGATCCCGGTCGAGCAGATTGCTGCAGGTCCTGGCAAAACCACGCTGGCCAAAGGCGAGCTGGTCACCTCATTTTTCCTGCCCCAGCGTCCTGCGCGCTCGGGTGATGCGTATCTGCGCTTTACGCCCCGCTCCGAAATGGATATCGCGGTCGTGGGGTGTGGTGTGAGCCTGAGCATCGATGAAAAAGGGATCTGCACACACGCGCGTGTCTCTTTGGGTGCTGTCGCTGAGCGGGCCTTGCTAGTGCCTGAAGCGGCTGCGGCCCTGATCGGTACAGCCGTTGATGAAGCCGCACTAACCAGGCTTGCCGCTGCGGCAAGCGCTGCGGCACGTCCGATCGATGACAAGCGTGGAACCAAAGCGTTCCGTATCAAAGTAGCAGGTGTGCTGGCTCGCCGTGCGGCAGTCGTGGCCTTGAACCGAGCCCAGGGGAAATAATCAAATGTCTAAGCATCATGTATCAACGGTCATCAACGGTGACCCAGTAGAATTTTTGTGTGAAACACAGCAGACATTGTTAAACGTCCTGCGTGATGATCTGAATATGACCGGTACCAAAGAAGGTTGTGGCACGGGCGATTGCGGCGCCTGCAGTGTGACCATTGATGGTCGTATGGTGTGCTCATGTCTCGTACTCGGTGTCGAGGCTCAGGGCAAGTCGATCCAGACGGTCGAAGGCATGGCCAACGGCACAGAATTACATGTCTTGCAGCGTAAATTTCTCGAACACGCAGCGCTTCAGTGCGGTATCTGTACGCCAGGGTTTTTAATTGCTGCGCGAGCCTTGCTCGAGCGCAATCCTGATCCTTCTGAGGAAGAAGTACGTTTCTGGCTTGCAGGCAACCTCTGCCGTTGCACAGGCTACAACAAGATTATCGAAGCAGTGCTCGACGCTGCCCGTGAAATGCGCGGAGCCTAAGCCATGACAACACATCAGAACTCAACAAAAGCCATGAAAGTTGTCGGTACCAGCCCAGTGCGTCCGGACGGTATTCAGAAAGTAACCGGCGTTGCCCAGTACGGTGCAGATTATTCCTTGCCAGGTATGCTGTGGTCGCAAATTTTGCGCTCGCCTCATGCGCACGCCAATATTCGTTCGATTAATGTCGAGAAAGCTTTAGCGCTGCCTGGTGTCAAGGCTGTCATCACGGGTAAGGATTTCCCTGACCACAAATTTGATTACGTGGGCCCCGAGCGCGTAGCTGTCAACTACTGGCACATGACACGCAACATCATGGCGCGTGAAAAAGCTTTGTACGAAGGTCATGCCGTGGCTGCTGTCGCTGCTTCGACGCGTGCGATCGCCGAGCAGGCTATCAAGCTGATAGAAGTCGATTACGAAATCCTGCCTCACGTCATCGATGTGGATGACGCAATAGCCGACGACGCTCCCTTGCTGTTCCCTGACATGATTACCCGTGGTGTCGAGCCTGCACCGAGCAAACCATCCAACATTGCTAAACGCACCGAGTTCAAGGTCGGTGATCTCGAAGCGGGCTTTGCCTCTGCAGACGAAGTGGTCGAGATGAGTTTCAAGACTGCTGCGGTTCATCAGGGTTATATCGAGCCGCATGCTTGTCTTGCCCGCTATGGTGCTGACGGCCAGAGTGAGCTCTGGTCTTCGAGCCAGGGACATTTCGTGGTGCGTGGCTATACCGCCAAGTTGCTTGGCATGAACCTGAGCGATTTGCTGGTACATCCTGCTGAAATCGGTGGTGGCTTTGGCGGTAAAACGGTTGTTTACGTTGAACCTGTCGCCTTGTTGCTCTCCAAGCACACGGGTCATCCTGTCAAGATCATGATGAGTCGCGAAGACGTATTCAAAGCGACGGGCCCAACCTCTGGCTCATCGATGACGGTCAAAATCGGTGTCAAAAAAGACGGCACAATCGTCGCAGCAGATGCCTTGTTGAAGTTTCAGGCGGGCGCTTTCCCCGGTTCACCCGTGATGAACGCAACGATGTGCTCCTTTGCACCGTATGAGATTGCTAATACGCGCGCAATCGGTCTTGATGTGGTGAGCAATCGTCCCAAATCAGCCGCTTACCGTGCACCAGGTTCACCTATCTCGGCATTTGCAGTGGAAAGTGTGCTGGATATTCTGGCCAACAAAATTGGTATGGATCCACTGAAACTTCGTCTGAAAAACGCGGTGAAAGCCGGGTCGCCAACCTCCTGGGGACCCAAGCATTCACATGACGGTTTTGCAGAAACGATTCAGGTTCTGCTCGACCATCCAGAGTACAAAAAACCTTTGGGCAAGAATCAGGGGAGGGGCGTTGCGTCCGGTTTCTGGTTTAACGGTGGTGGCGAGTCCACTGCAAGTGTGCACATCAACGAAGATGGCACTGTGATTATCGCAACAGGTAGTATGGACGTCGGTGGTTCGCGCGCTTCGATGGCGTTGATGGCTGCCGAAACGCTGGGTGTTCCCTATGAGATGGTTCGCTCGACCGTCGCAGATACCGGCTCGATTGGCTATAACCATGTGACTGGCGGTTCGCGTGTGACCTTCGCCACTGGTATGGTGGTGGTGGATGCGTGTAATAAGATCATCGACGAGTTGCGTTTACGCGCAGCGCTGATGTGGGATGTCGATGTAACCGGTGTGATCTGGGAAGATGGTTTCGCCAAACCCGCAGATAAAAGCGTTGGTGATTTCGAACCCCTTTCACTCAAGGCCATCGCTGCCAAGCGCGCTGTCACAGGCGGTCCGATCGGCGTTGAAGCCTCTATCAATGCCGGCGGTAATGCCCCGGGCTTTTCGACACAGTTCTGCGATATTGAGGTCGATCCTGATACGGGTAAAGTCACAGTTCTGCGCTTCGTTGCTGCTCAGGACGTGGGCCGTGCGATTCACCGTAAATATGTCGAAGGACAGATTCAGGGTGGCGTTGTTCAGGGTATCGGTTGGGCTTTGAACGAAGAATACATTTACGATAAAAATGGTCGCCTCTCGAACGCGGGTTTCCTGGACTACAGAATTCCTGTGGCTTCAGATTTGCCAATGATCGAGGCCGTGATTGTGGAAGTGCCCAACCCCCTGCATCCGTTTGGAGTCAAGGGCGTAGGCGAAGCCAACATCGTGCCCCCAATGGCTGCCATGGCGAATGCTATTTACCAGGCGACTGGCTGCCGCATGACTGAGTTGCCCATGTCACCTCCAAAGGTACTCGCGGCTATTGATGCAAAAAATGGTTGATACGACGCTGCCTCAAACCGTCCGCGTGATGTTTACCGGCGGTTTCAGCAGACGTTATACCGAGGGGGTCAGAGAGTTCACTGTGCAGGCCACCACCGTGCGTGGTGTGCTCAGTGCAATGGATGCGCTGTACCCCGGTCTGGGAGAGCACCTTGAAGAAGAAACCTCTATCGCGATTGATGGCGTTATTCACGAGGTGGTCTATACGCAAAAAGTCCCTGCAGGTTGCGAGGTATTTTTTATTCCCCGGATCGAGGGCGGTTAAAACGCCGTGTCTTGTTAACAGTCCTTATCGGACCCGTTTGCAAGCGCTGTTGCTGAGTACGGCCTTGCTTGGCTTTTACGCGTATGGACAAATCAACACCAATTCGGGCTCCAGCACTTTATCCGCCTATCCTGATAAAACGATCAAAATAGTTGTTGGTTTTGTACCCGGTGGACCCACTGACGTGTATGCAAGACTCACTGCCCGAGCCTTGTCTGAGCAACTTCAGCAGCAAGTGATTGTGGAAAATAAACCCGGTGCGAGTGGTGCAATCGCCGCTAATGCTGTCGCTGCCGCACCTGCAGATGGCTACACCTTATTAGTCAACGTAGTGTCTGACATTATTTCACCCGTTGCGAATAAAAATATTGGCTACAACCTGGTACGTGATTTTGCAGCGATTGGTTTGATTGCGAGTGCGCCAAATGTGCTGGTCATCAATCCCGCACTACCCGTGAATTCGGTCAGTGAACTGGTGGCTTACGCAAGAAAAAATCCAGGTGTATTGAATTATGGGTCTGCCGGCGTTGGCACGGTCAGTCATTTGGCTGGTGCCCTGCTTGAGACCGAAGCGCAAATACCTTTGACCCATATTCAATACAAAGGTACAAATGGCGCACAGATGGATTTGTTATCAGGTCGAATCTCCCTCATGTTCGACAATCTGACTAATGGACTCTCCCATGCGCGTTCCGGCAAGCTCAAAGCGCTCGCTGTGACTTCAGCGCAACGCTGGGCTGCTGCGCCCGAGCTTGCGACGATGGCTGAAAGTGGTTTTCCGGCCTCCAGTCTGTTGTCTGTTTTCGGCTTGGTCGCACCAGCGGGCACTCCGGCTGCGGTGATCAGCAAACTCTCAAAGGCCTTGACTGCGGGGTTGCAGAACCAGGACTTTCGTTCAGGTCTGATTGCCTCGGGTGCAGAGCCTGGCGAGATGAACGCTGAGACGTATGGAAAGTATTTGATTACTGAGTCTTTGCGCTGGGAAAGCTTTTTGCAAAAGCACCCGGAAATCATGAAGAATTAATTTACGCTGCAGCTTGTGCAAGGTTTCGTGTCTGGTTTTTGCACGACGTTTACGGCTAAGTTTTTTTAGATTTCAGCCCGCCTCAAGCGCCTGTCTTGCCTGCTGTAAATAAAAATGATTGATATAAGATTTTGCTCGCGTGTCGGCCCGCTTGGGCACATGCCTGAGCAGGGCGCTTATATCGATCAGTGTCTGTATGGATTCAGGGTTCGCTTCACCATTTCTTGGGAAAATTTCCGCCTGTGTATATTCATCCCAGGCCCGATCCGCATACTCCGCGCTGATACCGGTTTCTTGTATCGCAATCGCCTGGCAGCCTTGTTTGTTTAGATAAAACCATTCGTGCGCACGGATAAAGGCTTTCATGAACGCAACAGTTGTCTCATGATGCGCATGGGCCCAGCGTCCATCCACATTCAATGAGGTGAACTGAAACCAGGGAAATTCATCTCGTGGCTCGCACAGCGAAGTGAATCCGAGGTCTTGAGCGATGTAGTTCAAGGGAGTACCCTGGAGCCCCGCGTCAATAGCACCTGACTGGAGTTTTTCCCAACGGCTCAGTATCGGGCCGACTGCCACGATATTGTAGTCAGCGGGATAGTGCAAACCATGCGACTCCATGATTTTCATCACAAGCGAGGAGCTGCCGGCCTGCACAGAGGAAACGCCGATCGTGCGGCCTTTCATATCGGAAAAATGACGTATGTCTTTTCCGGCAATCAGAGAGAAGGGCAACCGGTTAACGTTGCCACCAATAATCTGTAGATGACCGCCGCTTTCACTATCCAGAATGATGTGTTCAGTCACACCAAGAGCGAGATCCAGTCGACCGTCCTGCAGGCGCGTCCAGACCTCGTCGATTGGTTCGTAAAGCTCAATGGATACGTCCAGGCCTTCTTGTTCAAACATGCCCGTATGGGCGGCAATCCAGATGGGCATGTTGAAGTAGTTACGGGAAATTGCGCCCAGACGTATTTTTTTCATAAAAATCTAATCGATTACTGTGCTAAGAGAGCGAGTTACTGTGGAGCGAAATCGATATGTTTGACGAAGACGATATTGCCTTTGTCATTTTTCACGATGTTGTAGCCGTGCAGTCCGTCGCCGTTCTTATCGAAGTTATAGGTACCCTCAACGCCTTTGTAACCCTGAATAGCATGGAGGGCTTGCTTGATGTCTTCAGGTTTGGTGCTCTTGCTGTTGGTAATCGCCAGGGCAAGCAGTTTGACTGCGTCATAAGCCCAGGCTGAGTACAGGTCGGCTTCGAGTTTATATTTCGCTTTGTATTTTTCTGAGTAAGCTTTGGTCTCCGGGCTGGAGTCAATTGCATAGTCTGCTATCGAATACGTGTCATACAGCGCATCGCCTGCTAATTTCATCGCGGTGTCGGTTGACAGGGAAGGTGAACCGACCCAGGTCGCGTTAACACCGAGCTGACGCAGTTGTTTCGCAAAAATGCCTACATCGGGTGAGTTGGCAATGTAGGTCGAGACGATATCTGCGCCAGATTGTTTGATAGCCAATACGATAGGCGTGAAGTCCTGTGAATTGCTGGTAAAGCCTTGCACGGATACCGGCGTGACACCCAGTGCTTTGAGCGCTTCGATCAGATTGTTCTTGCCGCCATTACCAAAAGCGTCGGTTGAGTGAACGATGGCCCATTTTTTGAGCTTGAGAGTATTGACGCCATAGTCTGCGATTACTTTAGCTGAATAGCCGTCGTTTGGACGTGCACGGAAAATCCAGGGGTTATTGACATGGGTCAGGCTGTAGTCTGTGCCACCAACCACCATAGGCAGACCGGCTTTTGCAACGGTGGGCGCGACAGCTTGGATCTGGGTGCTACGCACCGAACCAATCAAGGCGGTCATATCCCCACCGCTCGTGAGTTTGGAGATGGCCAGAACAGAGCCTGGGTTGGTACTTTGATTGTCTTCTGCGCGCAATTCCAGCGGACGGCCTAATACGCCACCTGCGGCGTTGATTTCTTCAACAGCCATTTTCGCGCCATTAATCTGGTAGATGCCTGCTTCGGCGTTGGGGCCAGAGCTTTCAGCCATCATACCGAACTTAATCGGATCAGCAGCCTGGACGTTGATGGTGAGCGCAGCAAGCAGGGCTGCGGCGCTTAAGGAAAAGAATTTAGTTTTCATGAAAAAATCTCCAGTCGTTCTTATAAGTTTCAAATCAAAAAATCATACAAACTATTTAAGGCAATCACGGTGGTTGAATGCGGGTACGTATATTTGTTAATACCTTTTATTTCTTATTCCCCCCACCCAGGTAGGCGGAACGAACCTCTTCATTATTCAGTAATTGCTCGGGCGTTCCTTCTACGGTGAGTTCCCCTGTCACCAGGACATAACCACGGTCCGCGACGGAGAGCGCCATATTGGCATTTTGTTCAACCAGCAAAATCGTCATGCCGCGTTCACGAATTTTTCGGATCGTTGCAAAGAGTTGCTGCACAATGAGCGGCGCCAGGCCCAGGGATGGTTCGTCGAGCAGGAGCAGTTTTGGCTTGGACATCAAACCCCGGGCGACCGCAAGCATCTGTTGCTCTCCACCAGACAAACTCCAGCCAAGTGAGCCAGACAAGCGTTCTAAGGGAGGGAAAATCTCGAACATTTCCTCCACTTCCGATTCAAGCTGCGCGCGGCTGACATTTTTGCGCGAGGAGCTGCCGATCATGATGTTTTCTTTGACGGTCAGCCCCGGAAAAATTCTCCGGCCTTCCGGTACGTGCGCGATGCCGCGTCCTACTGTTTTTTCCGAAGGAATATTCAGCACACTCTGGCCGTCAAATAAAATGTCGCCGCTTGTCACGGAGACCAGGCCGGAAATGCTGCGCAAGGTTGTACTTTTTCCCGCACCATTCGCACCAAGCAAGGTCACGATCTCGCCCTCGTTAACATGGAGCGATACACCTTTCAGTGCTTGCACATTGCCGTAGTAACTTTCTACATTTTTAAGTTCAAGCAGCGCCATGTGCACTCTCCCCCAGGTAAGCGGTGATCACATCAGGGTGGCGTAACACATCGTTCGGTGCGCCTTCTGCAATTTGTTTACCAAAATTCAAACAGGTAATACGATCAGATACTTGTTCGATCAGACCGATATCGTGTTCGATCAGGAAAATCGTCAAACCATGGCCTCTCAGGCGTTTGAGCAGGGCGACGAGTTCTTGCTTTTCCGTTTGATTCAAACCCGCCGCAGGCTCATCAAGAAGCAAGAATTTCGGATGACCGGCTAACGCGCGCGCGATCTCGACCAGACGTTGGTGACCATAGGGCAAGTTTTGTACGATGACCTCGGCGCTTTGCGCCATACCGACAAACTTCAAGGCAGACAGCGCGCGTTCACGCAGAGCGGCCTGTCCTGGCGCGATCGGATTATTTTCGCGCTGAGCGCCGACCATGACGTTTTCAACAACAGACAGCGCTGGGAATAAGCGAATGTTCTGAAACGTGCGTCCCATTCCAAGACCGGCACGCTCATAAGGCGCCATCTCGGTGATATCGGTGCCATCAAACGTCATCGATCCTGCAGTGGGTTTGTAAATGCCGCTCAGGATATTCAAGGTTGTTGTTTTGCCTGAGCCGTTAGGGCCGATTAAGGCATGTACCGTCCCACGCATGACCTCAAGCGTGATGCCATCTACTGCGCGCACACCCCCAAAATGTTTCTGCACATTTTCAAGTTTGAGAATAGGCGTCGGATCTGTAATCGGGACCGTGACATCAAGTGGGGCGATTGCTTCCAGGTCAATGGGGGCTGGTTTTCTGTATTTTGCGACCCGTGAGCTGATCAAACCCCAGATACCCGTTGGCAGGAACACCATGATCAGGATCACCGCCAGACCATAGGCGGCGAGGTATACCTCTTTGAGAAAGCGCAACCACTCGGGCAGCAAAATCAACAGACTTGTTCCCAGCACGCCGCCAAAAGCTGATTGAGCGCCACCCAGCAGCACCATGGTCAGAAACTCCACTGAACGGGCAAAGTTAAAGTTGTCCGGACTAATGTAGGCAAAGCCAGCCGCATACAGTGCGCCTCCCAGACCTGCCAGTGCAGCGCTGATCGTAAAGGCGATGACCTTGACTTTCAGACTGTTGACGCCCGTGACTTCGGCAGCAAGTTCATTCTCGCGAATCGCACGCATCGCACGACCGGTACTGGTTTGAGGCAGTTTCCAGACGAAATAAATGACGGCATAAAGCACTACTGCACACATCAGCAAATATGCGCGATCGTCATTGAGGGTATAGCCAAAAAGAGAGGGTCTTGCGATACCGGCAATACCATCCGGACCTTTGGTGAAATCAATCCAGTTGTTCAGAATCAGATCGAAAATCTGCTGAAAACTGATTGTGATCATGGCCAGGTAATGGCCTTTGAGGCGAAGTGTAGTCAGACCAAGAATAAAACCAGACAGCGTTGCTACGGCAATGCCGAGCGCGAGGGTGATCCAGAAATTCAAACCTGCATCAACCGTGCCCAAGCCGACTGCATAGGCGCCCAAGCCAAAAAATGTTGCTTGCGCCAGGTTAATCTGCCCCGTATAGCCAAGCACGACTGTCATACCCAGCACAGCGATTGAATAGGTCACGGCCTGCATGAAAATATTCAGGACATAGGGCGAAACCTTGAAGAAGTATGGCAGCAGGGCAATCAGCAGGCCGATTGCCAGAATGGTGAGGATCTTTTTCATGCTTTCTCCGAAATCTTTTCACCGAAAATGCCTTGAGGTCTCAAGAGCAAGAAGATGAACAGTAGAAGAAAGGCAAACGCATCCTTGTAGGGTACTGAAATGTAGTGGGCACCAAAGGCTTCCACCACGCCTAGCAGCAAACCGCCAACGATTGATCCTGTGACATCACCAAAACCGCCAATGATTGTTGCAGAAAAGGCTTTGAGTGCGATGATGGAGCCCATGCCGATTGAGACGAACAGTACTGGTGAAACTAGAATTCCCGCCATACCGCCCAGGATCGCGCTATAGCAGAACGTAAACGCGATCATGGTGGCGACAGGTATACCGACTAGTCTGGCCATATCCTTATCCTGTGAGGTCGCCTGAAGCTTTTTACCAAATAGCGTGCGCTCAAACAGAAAATACTGGAAACCGACCGCAATCGCCGTCACACCCAGAATAGTCAGGTACTGCGTATCCATGAAAACACCACCGATTTCGATCGCTGACGTTTTAAATACTTTTTCCATCGGCCTGGGCTGGGGGCCAAAGAAATACAAAACCGTGTTCTGCATGAAAATCGAGGCGCCCAGGGTGCTGATGATCACAGGCAGAAAGGAGCGGTGTCTGAGTGGGTAGTAAACCCCCAGATTAAAGATCAGACCAAAAATGCCCATCGCAACAAGTGCGAGCAGGATGGCTAACCAGTAAGGCGCACCCGCTGCGAGGAAAGCCACCATGGAGAATCCTCCCAGCATGGCAAAGTCGCCCTGCGCGAAATTCACGACGTTGGTGGCGCGGATAATCAATACAAAGCCCAGTGCGACCAGCGAATAGATAGCGCCTAGGGCAAGGCCTGAAAACAGGACTTGCAAATTGATAACAATAAAATCTGACACTTTGTCTCCAAATTTTCATCGGGCATCTCTTTGTGGACGCACTTGGTTCATTATCAATGAATTTTGAGCAAAAAAACCCCTCATTGAATGAGGGTTTGCCCTGTATGCGGCACAGATGAAGAAAACAGGCAACTCACAAGCCGAGGGTTCTGTGCGCGAAGCATAGGCAGGCTGTCGAGTTGAGCTGCAAAAAAGACACACAACAGCGACCCTCGGGATAGCCGGCTCAGGCCGGCTCTGTCAGCTTTTCTGCTTAGATCTGGGGCCCCCATGGTGCGCCGAGCATGAGTTTATTTTCCTGATTTTGCAGCAAAGGGCGTAGTTGTTTAGCGAAATTCATGAAATCAGGATCGCTAAACACACCATTCCAGAAAGCGCGACGATCTGCCTCGTCATCAAATTTCCAGAGATGGATAATTTGGTTAAGCGCTCCAATATCACCCGTGAAATAGCTGCAAAGTTTGTTCGGGTGTTTTGACAGAGCAGGCCAGCCTAGTGTTTTGTAAAGCTCAATGACATCGGCCATTTTTCCGACTGTAACGGTGTAGGTACGTAATTCGTAAATCGCCATGATGATTATTCCTCTCTTGATTTATTGAGTGCTTTGTTGCGCTTGTTGCGCGCCGCGGACCAGTTTGCCTGGGAGTGCGCCGGTCGCCTTGCCCTCGCGATAGGTCACAACGCCCGAGACGATCGTGGCACGAAAGCCATCGGCTTTTTGTCCAAGTCTGCGTCCACCAGCAGGTAGGTCATAGACTATTTTTGGGGCATGCAGGCGTAGGTTTTCAAAATCGATGATGTTGATATCCGCTTTATAACCGGGCTTGAGCAGGCCTCGATCGTTCAGACCCACTGTCGCAGCAGTGTCCTGTGTTTGCCATTTGACCAGTTGCGCCAGAGGTAGTTTTTCCCCGCGCGAACGGTCGCGGGCCCAATGCGTCAGCAGGTAGGTAGGAAAACTGGCATCACAGATAAAGCCATAATGCGCGCCGCCATCTGAGAGACCGGGCACTGTATCGCGGTCGAGCAGCATCTCGCGTAAAACCTCGTGATCTTTTTCAAAATAGTTATATAGGGGGCGATAAAGCAAGGCTTGCCCATCGTTGCCCAGGAGAATGTCGTAGGCGACCTCAGCAGCAGGCCTGCCTTCGCGGGCCGCGATCGCGGCAATGCTGGTGTCCGGATGTGGCTCGTATTCTGGCGGATCACCCAGGGGGTAGAGATTTTCAAAGTTTGCGACACGACGTTTGTACATTTCTTCGTGATGCTCTTCAGAAAGAATTTTTGCCCGGATCTGCGGATCGCGTAATTTTTTCAGCCGCTCAGCGGGTGGTAAATCTTTCAGTGATTCGTATGTTGGTAGCTGCGAGAACGAACACAGCGACAAGGCAAAACTAAAAATGAGTGCAACGGGACGCGCACCGACTTGTGCTTTCATTTTTAGACCTGCATCGGTTGCCTCATGCATATGATGCATCACGCGGCGCCATCTGTCGGGTAAATGCTCATGCTGCAGCAGCGTCAATGAAAGTGGCCGTCCTGATTGTTCGACAACCCTGCGCAGCATGGCGAACTCTGCATCCACATCATCAAAGTCCGTCACCAGTTGCAGTGTGCCAAGTCCGACTTTCTTCAGTCCCAGTGCAATGCCCGCAAGCTCTTTCTCTGCGGCACCGAGAGTCGGGGTATTCATACCGTCACTACTCTTATGCAGGATCGTGCGCGAAGTAGTAAAGCCAAGTGCGCCAGCCTGCACCGCCTCACCCGCGATTTGTGCCATGGTCGCAATATCGCTATCCGTGGCAGGCTCTCGTGCTGCGCCGCGGTCACCCATCACGTGAATGCGCAGTGGGGCATGACCGATCTGTGCAGCGATGTCGAGGTCGTAGTGGCGCGCGTCGAGCGCATCGAGATACTCCGGAAAGGAGCTCCAGTTCCAGGGCAGACCCTCCTCAAGCACAACACCGGGGATGTCTTCGACACCCTCCATGAGACGCATCATGATTGCACGGTGCTCTTGCTTGCACGGCGCAAAGCCAATACCGCAGTTACCCATCACGACTGTAGTGACGCCTAGCTGGGAGGAGGAGGCGACCTGGTGGCTCCAGGTGACCTGACCATCGTAATGGGTATGGATATCAACAAAACCCGGGGTGACGAGCAACCCGCGAGCGTCTATTTCCTCGTTCGCTGTGCCCGTAACGGATCCGACTTCTTTGATCAGTCCATCAACAATTTTGATATCGCCGACATAGGGTTCGTTACCGCTACCGTCGACAATGGTGCCATTGCGGATAATTAATGTGTTTGCTGTCATTTTTTTCGTTTTAAGTGATGGATTTTTGTCTCGTGCTAAGTTTTTACCAGATCTCGTGGGACTTTACCTGCACTCGTATTTGATTGCAGCAAAACCGCCTTGATCAGTAAAGCCCTTGTTGCCACTCAAGGCATCTGTGCAATCACCTGAGCGACGGCCGCAGTCAAACGTTTTGCATAGGGAACATGTAAAAACTCGTTAGGACCATGGGCGTTTGATTTTGGACCCAGTACCCCACAGACCATCATCTGTGCGCAAGGAAAACCTTCGCTTAGAAGATTCATAAGCGGGATCGTACCACCCTGACCAATATAGCCAACCGGAGCACCGAAATGCGCCTGGCTGGCCTGATTCAACGCTTGTTCAAACCAGGGGGTGATGGCCGGTGCATTCCAGCCGCTTGAGGCACTACCCCCTTCAAATGTCACCTTGGCCTGATATGGCGCGTTGTCTTCAAGCAGAGTTTTGAGTTCCGCAACGGCTAGCGCAGCATCGATCAGGGGAGGCAGTCGCAAGCTGAGTTTGAAAGCAGTATAGGGGCGCAAGACATTACCTGCGTCTTTTAAAGCAGGAAAGCCTTCCGCACCGGTTACGCTAAGAGTTGGCGTCCAGGTGCGACGGATTAACGCCTCAACGGGGTCAAGTGTGGTGGGCAGTGCGACTAACGAGGAGCCACCACAGTCGTGATGTGCCCACGGAAAACGTTTATAAATTTCTTCTCCAAGAATGGCAGCGGTGGCCTGCGCCTGCTGACGTCGCTCGGTGGGGATTTCGCAGTGAAAACTTTTGGGCAGCAGGCGACCTGTTTCGCTGTCTTCGAGGCGATCCAGCACGTGGCGCATAATCCTGAAGCTTGAGGGCACCAGACCTGAGGCATCGCCCGAGTGGATGCCTTCGGTCAGAATTTCAACTTTCAGCGTACCAGAGGCCATCCCCCGCAAACTGGTGGTGAGCCAGAGCTGGTCGTAGTTACCTGCGCCACTGTCCATGCAGATCACTAGTCCGACATCACCCATGCGTGCTCTCAAGGCATCAACATAAGGTAGCAAATCAGGCGAGCCGCTTTCCTCGCAGGTTTCGATCAGTCCGACTATCCTGGGGTGCTCGACCTGCTGGGATTTGAGTGCCTGAATGGCGGTGATCGCGGCGTAGGTCGCGTAGCCATCATCTGCGCTGCCACGACCATAGAGTTTTCCGTCAATATATTTTGGCGTCCAGGGACCGAGACCCGCCCGCCAGCCATCAAACTCGGGCTGTTTGTCCAGATGACCGTACATCAGAACTGTCTGACTGCCTTGTGCTTGAGCACGCGTCGCTGGCACATCAAAAAACATCACCGGTGTGCGGCCTGGCAGGCGAATAATTTCCAGAGTCAGACCTTGGACTTTTTGTTCCCTGACCCAGTTTGCTGCGCGCTCAAGTACCGTATCCAGATAGCCTGCTTTTGCCCAGTCGGGATCGAAAGCAGGGGATTTGGCAGGGATTTCGATGTAATCACTTAGTTGCCCAACGAGATCGTTGTCCCAGGCTTGACTGACTTCGGACAGCACTTGGGCAGTATCGAGATTGGGGACTCTGGCGTTCATGAGGCGATCCTTGAGTGTGTTACGGTTGTTCGCACTGAATAATGATGACAAACTACTTTATAACGGATAAATGCCCATGTTTTTAGATCTATTCAAAAGCAAATATATCGCTGCGCTCAGTAGTGCTCTTTTTGCCTGCAGTATTTTTGCTTCAGGCCAGGTCGGTGCAAAATATAAAACTGTACTGTAAAAAGCTATAAAAAAACGGCATCTTCCTTTGTATGAAAGATGCCGTTTTATTCAAGCGTATCAAAGGCTGTTTAGCCCTGCGCTTTGACCTTCAGGCGCCAGGCATGCAGTAACGGTTCTGTATAGCCGCTAGGTTGCTCAAGACCTTTGAAAACGAGATCGCAGGCCGCCTGGTAAGCCATCGACGTATCGAAATGGCCAGCCATGGGTTTGTAGAGCGGATCACCCGCGTTTTGCTGATCCACAACTTTAGCCATACGCTGGAATGTCTCGTTGACCTGCTCCGGGGTGACGATCCCATGCAGCAGCCAGTTGGCGATATGCTGACTTGAAATGCGAAGGGTAGCGCGGTCCTCCATGAGGCCGACGTTGTGGATGTCCGGGACTTTTGAACATCCCACTCCCTGATCAATCCAGCGCACGACATAGCCCAGAATACCCTGGGCATTGTTATCGAGCTCTTGCTGGATATCCGTTGCACTCCAGGTCGGTTTCGCTGCCACAGGCACTTGCAGGATGTCGCTCAGGAGACGATCGATTTCTGTGTTGTTGGCAACTTTTTCCAGTTCCTGCTGGATCGAGGCCACATTCACCTGATGATAGTGCAGGGCATGCAGCGTTGCTGCAGTCGGCGAGGGAACCCAGGCAGTATTCGCGCCGGCTTTTGGGTGACCGATTTTTTGCTCGAGCATGGCTGCCATCAGATCAGGCATGGCCCACATACCTTTACCAATCTGCGCACGACCACGCAGACCGCAAGACAGGCCTGTCAGGACGTTGCTGCGCTCGTAAGCTGCAAGCCAGGCGCTGGCTTTCATATCACCTTTGCGGATCATCGGGCCAGCATGCATGGCAGTATGCATTTCGTCGCCGGTACGATCGAGAAAGCCGGTGTTAATGAAGGCGACACGCGCACGCGCCTCGTTGATGCAGGCCTTCAGGTTGACGCTGGTGCGTCGCTCTTCGTCCATGATGCCGAGTTTGACGGTATTGGCTGGCAGGCCAAGTATATTTTCTACCCTGCCAAAGAGTTCGTTGGCAAAGGCGACTTCGGCTGGACCGTGCATTTTTGGTTTAACAATGTAGACCGAACCGGTGCGCGAGTTTCCGAATTTATGATCTTGACTACGCTTCATATCGTGCATGGCGATCGCCACAGTCACAACCGCATCAAGGATGCCTTCAAAGATCTCGTTGCCCTGTTCATCCAGAATCGCTGGATTAGTCATCAGGTGACCGACGTTACGCAAGAACAGAAGCGAGCGGCCGTGAAGCGTGACGATACCATCTTTGGCGGTTATAGCGCCGGCTCCAGCAGTGTATTTGCGGTCCTCATTGAGGGTACGGTTAAAAGTTTTGCCGTTTTTTGTCACGCTTTCAACCAGCGTGCCTTTGAGGATGCCAAGCCAGTTATCGTAGGCCAGTACTTTGTCGTCGGCATCTACTACAGCGACTGAATCCTCAAGATCGAGAATGGTCGAGAGCGCAGACTCAAGAACGATGTCGTTGACACCGGCAGCATCATCACGACCAATGCCCTGGGTATTGTCTATACGGATATCAATATGCAGCCCGTTATTGGCGAGTAAAACCGATGAGGGGGCAGTCGCTGCACCCTGATAACCAATGAATTTTTTCGGATCAGCCAGGCCCGTAGTCGTGCCATCAGCCAGTGTCACCATCAGATTGCCCCCGGTGACGGAATATTGTTTGGCATCTGCGTGCGAGCCTTTTGCAAGGGCAGCAGCCTGATCCAGGAACGTACGGCCAAAGGCGATGACCTTAGCGCCGCGCACAGGGTTGTAGCCTTTGCCATCCGGACCGGTTTTAGAGGCACCCTCTGCCTCGGAGATTGCGTCGGTGCCATACAGAGCGTCGTACAGCGAACCCCAGCGCGCATTCGCAGCATTGAGTGCATAGCGTGCGTTCAGAACAGGCACTACGAGTTGTGGACCCGCTTGCAGCGCAAGCTCAGCATCAACATTGGTGGTGGTTGCCAGGGCCTCTGCGGGCACGGGTGCGAGGTAACCAATCGCTTGCAGTTGTTTGCGGTAGGCTGCCATGTCTGAAACCGGACCAGGATGCGCGCGATGCCAGGCATCCATCTCGAGCTGGATGCGGTCGCGCTCTTTGAGTAGCGCTGCATTTTTAGGTGTCAGGTCATGGACCAGTGCATCAAAACCTTTCCAGAAGCTTGAGCTGTCTATGCCTGTGCCGGGCAGGACTTTATCTTCGATGAAACGATATAAAACGGTAGCGACTTGAAGGCGGTTGCAAGTTGTGCGGGCAGTCATGCTTTGAGACCTTGAAAAGGACAATTGGACGAATAATTCACTATTTTACTAATTTATAGGGGTTAGTTGGGGTTTAGGGTGTTTTATTCAAAATTAAGTCTGAAAAAAATGGTAATTTAAGCTCATACTTTGTTTGTATTTATTTGCAATGATTGTTGTAAGTGCACTGGCCTTGCGTATGATCTTTGTTCAGCAGTTGTTAAATTTCAGCAGTTACTAAATAGTTAAATAGTTACTAAATAGTTGCTAAAACCACTTGTCCAGTTATTTTTTAACCAGAGGTACCAGATGAAATCTGTTATGAATATCGCGAAAGCCTTAGTTTGTGTCGGTGTTGCTGTTTACGCACAGAGTTCCTCAGCGCAAGTCTATTGCACTGGACCTGGTTTTCCTGTGGGTTGCGTTGCACGTCCAGTGGGTTTTGGCGCCCCCGGAGTTGGTGTCCTGCCTGGCGCAGGTGTGGGTGCACCAGGTGTCGGTGTAGCCCCAGGAGTGGGTGCGCCTGGAGTGGGTGCCCCCGGAGTGGGTGAAGCCCCAGGTGCGGGTGCTGCGGGTGTTGGGGTCAGACCAGGAGCTGGAGCCGGTGCTCCAGGTGCGGGGATGACGCGCGGTGAAGGTCCAGCTGATGGTGAAATGAATCGTGGCGGTCCCCAGAACCGCGCAGGACGTCGTTAATTACCCAGTCCAGCGATGTAGTCAGCCAGTACGACAATATCCTCGTCCTTCAGACCTGTGGAGGCCGAGGTCATATTGCCGTCCATATCTGCGCGCTTCATCGCTTTGAAAGCTTGCAACTGGGCTAGCAGATAATCGTGTTGCTGCCCTCTGATGTTGGGGATGTGCTGGAGCCCTTTTAATTCAGGACCATGGCACTGGGTACAGTTATATTTTTTAGCTAAACCGGGTCCCAGTTCTAAGTTTGCCGGCTTTGTCTGGTGCTTGGGCGCCAGGCGTTTTTCAGATTCGAAATAGGCCGCTAAATCATTCATCTCTGTGTTGCTAAGATTTGCAGCAAAGGGTGACATGACAGGATTTTTACGGTTTTCTTCCCTGAACTGATAGAGCATGGTCGCCAGAGCTTGCTCAGGTTGCGCAGCTAGCGTTGGCACAGAGGAGGTCGGCGAATTGCCACCCGGTCCATGACACGCAACACAAGTCTGTGCACGCGCGCGTCCTGCCTCGACGTCACCCGCCTGGGCGAACACAGGAAAAATTAAAAAAGCCGCAGCGGCTAACTGAGCCGCTGCGACTGATTGCACTGATTTAAATATTGTCATTATTTTGCATAGCTAACACGATAGACCACACCATTGTAGTCATCGGAAACAAGTAAGGAGCCATCACCGATGACTTGCACATCGACTGGACGACCCCACATTGGTGGATCACCTTTGTCATCAAGCAAGAAGCCCGTCAGGAAGGGTTCATATTTAGTGACTTTGCCGCTGTCATCCAGTACGACACGCATGACGTCATAGCCTTGCTTGGTACTGCGGTTCCAGGAACCGTGGCGGGCCATAAACATGTTGTTCTTGTATTCGGCAGGGAACATATTGCCGGTATAAAAACGAATGCCAAGTGGTGCGACGTGGGCGCCGAGTTTAAGCACGGGCGGGGTACTCATGGCGCAGGTATTGTATTTGCCATACTCAGGGTCGGGTGTGTCACCCTGATGGCAGAACGGGAAGCCGAAGTCCTCACCTTCTTTGGTCAGCACATTCAGCTCGTCGTTTGGACCATCATCACCCAGCCAGTCACGAGCATGCTCAGTAAACCAGAGTTTATTCGTGGTTGGATGGAAAGCCATGCCGACACTGTTGCGCACGCCTGTTGCAACACGCTCCATCTGTTTGGTTTTGGGATCGACACGAAGGATCGCCGCCTGGTTATAGCCGGGCATGGTGATGTTTTGTGGTGAACCAATGTTGAAATACAGTTTTCCGTCAGGACCTGCGGCCAGGAATTTCCAGAAGTGGCCTGGCCCGTTGGTCGGATCAAGTCCGTCTACAAC
This sequence comes from Burkholderiaceae bacterium, assembly GCA_036725985.1. GTDB lineage: Bacteria > Pseudomonadota > Gammaproteobacteria > Burkholderiales > Burkholderiaceae_B > Zwartia. Next base: position 191,074 of record DAIMDD010000004.1, on the reverse strand, counting down.
CAGTTCACCTTTGGGGTTATCCAGGTTGCTTTCGATATTGTCATAACGTGTGATTTTGTCGTGCTCAGCAACAAACAAGGTATCGCCAATCATAGCGATACCGTTTGGTGAGTTTTGACCTTTAAGAATGGTTTTCACTTCACGCTTGCCATCTTTTTCGATGACGGCATAAACGTTTTTGGCATTTCGGTTACTCACGAATACAGTGCCCTTCTGGCCAATCGCGAGTGAGCGTGCCTCAGGTACACCATCAACCCAGACTTCGACCTTAAAGCCAGGAGGCACTTTAAGCGTAGACATTTTGAGGTCTTTCGCTGCGACACCAGTCATTTTAGGAGCAAAGGGATGCAGGGTAACCGGCTGAGTGGTGCCGTCTATACCTTGTTTCCAGGCTGGTGGTGGTTCTGCAGCAGGAGCAGCCGCTGCGGCTGGCGCTGCGGGTGCCGCGGGCGCAGCAGCTTGTTGGGCAAAGGCAGGCATTGCAAGAGCAAGTGCGAGCGCTGAAAGTGCATGCTTCATAACCATGTTGTCTGTCTCCTTGTATTGCTTTTATATAAAGCGTTATTACTACTTATTACTACGTGACTGAATATATACCAAGCGATGCAGAGTGGCGAGTTTTATTTGAGTACCCGCGTAAGCTCTTTTGAGTTTTTATCAGTACGAAAAATAATCGGCTTTTTGCCCTGAGGTCTTTGGGTGAGCGCGTTCTTGTCGTTGCGGACAATGATTTCCTTAACCACGTTGTTGTGAGGGGATTTTGAGCAAACTGGATCTGTCGCAGCGGCGTCTCCGGTGAGCAAAAATGACTGACATCTGCAGCCACCAAAATCCTTTGTTTTTTCCTCGCAGCTTCGGCAAGGTTCTTGCATCCACGCATCACCGCGAAAAAAATTAAATGCCTGGCTCTCGTACCAGATCTCTTTGATTGAATAATCCTTAATGTTCGGAATCTCCAGACCGGGTAATTGTCTGGCGTTGTGGCAGGGCAGAGCGGCACCATCCGGAGCGATGTCAAGAAAAACGGAGCCCCAGCCATTCATGCATGCTTTGGGGCGGTCTTCAAAATAGTCCGGCACAACAAAAAGCAGTTTGCAACGCTTGCCGATCTTTGCCCGGTAGTCATTGACGACTTGCTCGGCAGCTTGCAGTTGTTCGTGCGTTGGCATTAATTGATCTTGATTCTCCATGGCCCAGCCGTAATACTGTGTATTGGCCAGTTCAAGATATTCCGCATCCAGTGCAAGCGCCATCTCGATAATTTTATCGACATGCGGCAGGTTGTAGCGATGTAATACAACATTCATCACCATTGGATAATCATATTTTTTGATCAGATCTGCGACGCGTTTTTTAAGCTCGAAGGTTTTCGTGCTGCTCAGAAAGTCATTCATTTCCTGAGTCGAGTCTTGAAACGAAAGCTGGATGTGATCGAGTCCGGCTTGTTTCAAAGCCTGGATGCGTTTTTCGTTCAGACCAACGCCAGAGGTAATCAGATTTGTATAAAACCCTAATTCCCTGGCCGCTTTCACCAGGGTCTCGAGATCCTCTCGCAGTAAAGGTTCACCACCCGAGAAGCCCAACTGCGCAGCGCCAAGCGCACGCGCTTCGGTCATGACGCGGATCCATTCCTCGGTCGTGAGTTCGTTTTGGATTTTGCTGTAATTGGTCGGGTTATAACAAAAAACACAGTGCAAAGGGCATCTGTAGGTGAGCTCTGCAAGCAGCCAGAATGGCTGGGTGATCGCCTGGGTCGTAGTCATTTGATCCAGTCTTTTTCATACGCGGCGCGCAGCATGCCTTCGATCTGGTCGCGCAAGCCTGTTGTATTAAAAGCCTGTTCCAGCTCGGTGACCATGGCTGCAATTGTGTGTGCACCATCGCAACGCTTGAGAATCTCCGCCGCGCTTACGTTAAGCTTGACCATCCCCTCGGGGTATAGCAAGACATAGGCTTGCTGAGCCTCTTCCCACTGCAGTCTGAATAGTCTGTTCAGACGTGGCCGCTCTGGTAGTGATTCGGATGTCTGCTCTGTCATGTCCGTTTACCTATGCTCTAGACAGGGTAGGCGCGTTCAATCGCATCAAGCATAGACCAGAGGATATCGAGTTTGAATTGCAAAATATCCAGTGCACGCTCTTGTTGTGCGCGGGTCGTGAAATGGGCTAGGGTGACTTCCAGGCCGTGATCGACATCGCGCTGAGCCAGTGGTATGCGCGAGCGAAAATAATGTAGTCCCTGCGCTTCAATCCAGGGGTAGTGCGTCGGCCACGAGGCCAGCCTGTCTTTGTGGATTTGCGGGGCGAACATTTCCGTCAGCGAGGAGCAGATGGCCTCTTGCCAAGGTTGCTGGCGCGCGAAATTCACATAGGCGTCGCAGGCAAACTTTACGGCAGGCTCCACTTTCTTGAGTGACCAGAGCGTCTCCCGATCCAGACCGACTGCTATACCCAGCTGAGTCCACGCCTCCATGCCGCCCGATTCGGTCTCCGTTTGATAGTCTCCAAATCCATCGTGATCAAGTATCCGCGAGATCCAGCGGCGACGGGTTTCCCGATCCTGGCAATTCGACATAATGGCCGCATCCTTGATGGGGATGATCCATTGATAATAAAAACGGTTCAGAACCCAGCCGCGAATTTGTTCGCGCGAACAAAGTCCGGCGTTCATTTTCACGTTGAAGGGGTGGTGAATGTGATAGCTCTGCCCCTTGGCGCGCAGTTGTGCTTCGAACTCTTCGCGTGTCCAGGCTGGTTTTGTGTCAATCATGTCAGATCTCGATATGCATGCCATCAAAGGCGACTTCAATGCCGAGCCGCGCAAGTTCCAAGGCTTGCTCGGAGTCTTCACGCAAAATCGGATTGGTGTTGTTGATATGAATCAGAATGCGCCGTTTGTCAGGATAGCGTTGTAAAACTTCGACCATCCCGCCCTGGCCTGACTGGGAGAGGTGCCCCATATCACTCGCACGTTTAGCAGACATGCCAAGCCGAATCATCTCATCATCGGTCCAGAATGTTCCATCGATCAGTAAGACATCGGCTTGCTGCATCGCATGCTCGACCTGTGGCTCGATCTCTCCAAGTCCGGGAGCATAAAAAACAGTTTTGCCCGTCCTGTTGTCTGTGATGGACAGACCGATGTTGTCACCCGGGTGGGGGTCGTGACGATGAGGGGAATAAGGTGGAGCTTTACTCGATAAGGGAATGGGTGTGAGCGCGAGCGCCTCAACCAGTGGGACACTAAAGGCCTGGTTGTCCGGTGTGATGAGGTGGCGTTCTACTGTGCAATAGTGTGCCAGTGTATTGACTAGCGGTAATCCGCTGGTCAGATCCGCAAAAACTTGTTCTGTTGCGTAGATTGGCAAAGGCGCGTTGCGCTCGCGCAGCATCAATAGACCAGTCACATGGTCAACCTGAGCATCCATCAGGACAACGGCCGCAATGCCGCTATCGCGCGCTTGCCTGGCGGGTTGCAGTACAGGATTATCTTTAATCTGTGTCAGGATGTCGGGCGAGGCATTGATCAACACCCAGTCGACACCGTCATCACTCACGGTGATCGAAGATTGCGTTCGAGCACGCGCCTTGATCGTGCCGCGTCTGACTCCATCACAATTACTACAATTACAGTTCCATTGCGGAAAGCCACCGCCCGCAGCTGAGCCAAGCACTCGAATTTTCATAACAGTTTCTAAAAAAGAAAAAGGCCGGGTGTTGAAACCCGGCCTTGTGTTCCACCGATTAGCGGTTGGCGATGTACATCGTGATTTCAAAGCCAAAACGCAGATCAATCGCAGTAGGTGTTTCCCATGTCATGTCAGTCTCCTTTGGGTTAAAAATGAATTACTGAATAAAGTATATAGAATCCTTGTGTTTTCTTCTATTAACTTTTTGATATTTTTTTGTCTCAAACCATGTTTGAACTTTTTCCTGAACTGTTGCCGAGTCGCCAAGGCTGGTTGCCTGTGGGGGAGGGACATGCCCTTCACTGGGAATTAAGCGGTAATAGCAAGGGTATACCCGTGGTTTGGTTACATGGCGGTCCCGGCAGTTGCGCGAGTCCCCTGCATCGTCGTTTTTTTGATCCACAACGTTTTTTGATTATTCAATACGATCAGAGAGGCTGTGGCAAAAGCAGGGCTTTAGAAGCACTGGCTCATAATCAGACGCAAGATCTTGTCGCAGATCTTGAGAAGCTAAGACAATTCCTTGGCCTGGAGACTTGGTCCGTCGTGGGCGGGTCCTGGGGAGGCGCGCTGGCCCTGGCATACGCTCAAAAGCATTCGGCGCACATCGAACACTTATTACTCAGAAGCCCTTTTTTGTGTAGTCCGGCAGAGATTGAGGCCTTTATGAGTCACCCTCCAGCGGCCTGTATGACTCCATGGCAGGCGCTGCATCGACATGTTCCCGATACCCAGGCCGAGACTTTGCTGCAATTTGGCTACCGGGTATTTTGTCTCGAACGTGATGTGGCATTACAGGCTTTACTGGCGTTGAGTTGGGCCCGCTACGAATCCGCGATGAACGCCTACCCTGAGAGCGCACCGGTATTAAATTTACAGTCCGGGGAGTCGCTGATCTCAAGATATCAGGTGCAATGCCACTATCTGTTTAACCAGTGTTTTACGACACGAGAAGTGCTGTTAAGACCTGAGGGACTTAAAAATATTGACCTCACTCTGCTTCACGGCGAGGAGGATGCGCTATGCCCGGTCTCCAACAGTCAAGCCATCCATGCTCTCGCGCGTGATTCGAAACTAATCAGACTGCCGCACAGCGGCCACGAGCTCGCGACCCCGACCATGCAACAGGCTCTTTTAAAGGCTGTTGCAAGCTGGTCTTAGCGAGTTTAGGCTTCGAATCCCTCTAGACCCGCTTGAATGAGCGCTGCAGGTAGGTTCAACGCCCAGGCCGCTGCGACAGCGGCTAAAACGTAGCTGATTTGCTCGGTCGCAAGCCCCTTGTCTGTGATGGAGACTGCTGCAATATCGCATAAGGCCGTGCGCGAAACACCTTCTGCAAGCATGATTTTTCCCTCTTCAATGATGACGGCCTGATGTCCTTGGGCAAGGTGCGCCACAATCACTGGCTGGTGAGGATCAGGACTAAAAAAAGTCACGCTACCATCGCAGAACTCAGCGATCGCAACAACATTTGGGTCGTCAGCGTTCAAGACGCCTGTGCCGTTAGGAAGTACCACATCGATTTGCGTACGATAAATTTTGATCAGTTGTTCGGCATTTTCAAAATCATGGTGCGCCACGTCTTCGCGTTTCATTTCGTCTGTAAAAACGATATTTGTGACAATGCCTACTTCGCAACGATCGTAGGCCAGACCATTGAGCAAAATTTCAAGTCCATCGTTCTCGATGACGGCGGCCTCGACTTCACAGTTGAGCAGCAAGCGTCTGGCGTCATCCCAATTAGCACAATTGCCTGCTTTGAGCTGACGCTTGCCAACGCGCAGGCCAGCCTGGCTCGCAATACCTGTGCGCAAGCCTTGCAAACTCAGCAGGTGATGCATCAGACCTGCCACGATCTCATTGCCGTAAGTGCCTGTGACACCTACCAGCGGGATCAAGCCTTTTTCACCAGCAGGGAAAATATGATCAATGATGGCTTTGCCTACTGGTCGAGACTGACCTTCAGCGGGCTTGATGTGCATGAGCAAGCCAGGGCCCGCATTGACTTCGACGATCGCACCGCCTTGCTCGTGCAAGGGGCGTGAAATGTCCTGCGCGACCAGGTCGATCCCAGCGACATCCAGACCCACAGCTTTTGCTGCAAGGCCTGCGATGTGCGCCACATCTGGATGCACGTCATCGGTGCAGTCGAATGCAACGTTACCGTTGCGCTGGATCAGCACCTCAACGCCTTGAGGAACAACACTGTCGGCCTCAAAACCCTGGCGTTTGAGTTCCAGGCGAGCCGCAGAGTCAATACGGACCGGGTTGAGTGGTTGCTCTTCACCTCGGCCGCGACGCGGGTCTGAGTTGATTTGAATTTCAATGAGTTCGGAGACGGTATGCTTTCCATCGCCTGTCACACTGGCTGTCTGGCCTTTTGCTGCGGCGATAAGTTTGCCACCAACGACAAACAAGCGATGCTCATTGCCAAGGATGAAGCGCTCGACCAGCACACCAGAGCCCTCGTCTACGGCGACGGCATACGCTGCTTCGATTTCCTGTTGTGTTTCCAGGTTGATAAAAACGCCTCGACCGTGATTGCCATCAACTGGTTTGACCACAACAGGTAAGCCAAGATCCTGAGCTGCATCCCAGGCGTCGGCCGCACTATCGACCGCCCGACCTTGAGGGATAGGCACGCCTACGGCATCAAGCAGGGATTTTGTCAGATCCTTATCACGTGAAATTGTTTCGGCAATCGCGCTGGTCTGGTCTGTTTCAGCAGTCCAGATCCTGCGCTGTTTGGCGCCATAGCCAAACTGCACGAGGTTTCCCTCGCTCAGTCGAATCGCAGGGATTTCGCGATCCTCTGCAGCCATGACGATTGAAGCGGTACTGGGTCCAAAGCAGAGGCTTTGTGTCAGGTCCCGTAGGTTTTCGAGGGCTTCTTCGAGATCGTAAGGCGTGTTTTCAATCGACGCCATGACCAGCTCCCGTCCAGCATATAGCGCAGCACGGGTGACTTCGGGCTGCCAGCTACTGACTACGACCTTGTAGACACCGCGTCTTTCGGTTTCACGTGCACGTCCAAAACCGTGCCCTGGTACGCCCGCCAAGTCTTGCAAAGCCAGTGTGACGTGCTCCAGCACATGACAAGGCCAGGTGCCGGTTTTCAGACGCTGCAGAAAACCACCCCGGACACCGGGACTGCAGCGGTGTTCGATCAGGCTGGGCAACCAGGCCGTGAGACGTTCATACATACCCGGTACGGTGTCAGAGGGGCACTCCTCGAGTTCACCGATATCGATCAATGCCTCAAGAGCAGAGTAGTAGGTCCAGATATTGGGGCCGCGCAAAAAGGTAATGCGCTCGATAACCATGTCACGCTTATTCATGTGGCGTTCAGAAAGTTGTTCCTAATGCCCCTATTATCGCCTACTTGGTCAAACGAATCGACGCCCCTGTATCGGATACTGAGGATCAACGAAACCGTGTGTGGAGGCGTAGCCTGGAGGCACAAGTTGGTCGACCAGAGCTTCGTCCTCGGCGGTGATCTGGACTGAGAGGGCTGCAACATAGTCTTGCCACTGTTCCAGGGTCCGGGGGCCACCAATCACGCCACTCATACAGCGGTTATTGAGCGCCCAGGCAATTGCGAACTGGGTTGGCGACAGACCTCGGCTTTGCGCATGTTCTTTAAGCGCATTGGCGACATTAAAGGACTCGGTCCGGAACTCGGTCTGATGCATGCGACGATCGCCTCGGCCGGCACGGCTATTAGCATCTGGAGTAGCATTTGGCTGATATTTGCCCGTCAGTACACCACGCGCAAGAGGGCTGTAGGCCACCACACCGACACCATAGTGATTGCAGCTCGGAATCAGTTCGGTTTCGATCAGTCGGGTGACTGCACTATAGGGTGGCTGGCAGACAATAGGCTGGGGCACACCCATGCGTCTCGCTGTCTCGACCATTCTGGCGACACGCCAACCACGGAAGTTTGACACGCCGTAATAGCGAATTTTGCCAAGTTCAATCAGACGTGCAAAGGTTGAAAGAACTTCTTCGATCGGCACAGTTTCGTCGTCCCGATGCATGTAATAAACATCTATGCAGTCGATACCGAGGCGATTCAGGCTATTGTCGACCTCGTTCATGACCCAGCGTCTGGACAGGCCGCGATCATTCGGTTCAGTCCCCATCGGGTTTGCGACTTTGGTTGCGATCACCCATCTTGAGCGATCTTGAGCAATCAGTTTGCTCACCATTTTCTCTGAAGCACCACCGGCATAATTGTCAGACGTATCGATCGCGTTCAGGCCTGCATCTCGGGTCACGGCAATCATTTCACGCGCGACATTTTCATCAGTCTGATCACCAAACATCATGGCACCAAGCCATAGACGTGGCACGCGCAAGCCGCTGTTACCCAAGGTTTGATATATGGGGGTGTTGGTAGACATAGATTTAGCTCTGAATTGGAATGGGGGGATTTTTGTAAAAGCTTACATGATGGCGAGCCTGAATGTTCACCCATCAGGCCCACTTAGTTTGTTCAGTTTTGCAAGACAGCTGTTGCCCGGACTCGCTCGATCAGTAATGACTTAATCGACGGTCAGTTTGATTTGTTTAGTTAACGCGCTAAACGCCTCCAGCTCTTTGTTGATTTGGGCTTTCATCTCACCAGAGGTGCTGCCAATCGGTTCAGAGCCCATCTCGAGTAACTGTTTTTGCATTTCAGGCGTTTTTACAATCCTGATGATTTCCTGACTGAGTTTTTCAACGATATCGGCTGGTGTTGCGGCAGGAGCAAGAATGCCAAACCAGGTTCCCACATCAAAACCCGGTAAAACTGTTTCGTTTAAAGTCGGCACATCTGGCAGGGCTGAGGAACGTGTTTTAGTCGTCACAGCCAATGCTCTGGTTTTGCCTGCCTTGATTTGGGGCAAGGCCGAAGAAACTGTGTCAAACATTATTTGCACCTGACCACTGACTAGGTCAGCTACGGCGGGAGAGCTACCTTTGTAAGGAATGTGAACAATGTCGACGCCCGCCTGCAAGTTAAACATGGCGCCAATCAGGTGATGCGCAGTACCTGCGCCAGCAGAGCCATAGTTGAGTTTTCCGGGCTCTTTTTTAGCCAGCGCAATCAGTTCTTGAATATTTTTTGCAGGTACTTTGTCATTAACCACTACAACATTGGGGATCAACGCCATGATACTGACGGGCGCCAGATCTCGACCAAAATGGTAGGGGAGGGTTTTGTATACATTTTGCGCTATCGTATGATGCGCCGCACCCATCAGAAGCGTGTAGCCGTCGGCCGCTGCTTTGGCAACATAGTCAGCGCCTAGCGTCGCTCCAGCTCCAGGCTTATTTTCAACAATGACGGTTTGTCCCCAGGCACTGGTTAATTTTTGTCCGAGCAGGCGAGCGAGTGCGTCCGTTGAGCCACCCGCAGCGAAAGGCACCACAATTTTGATTGGTTTACTGGGGAATTGATTAGCCGTTTGAGCCTGAGCGCAAAAAACAGTGAGCCCCAGGCAGCTTGAAAGTAATACCCGAAGCATGGCAGAAATGACTTTCATAAAGTAAATGTCTCATTTTTTAATTGGCTTGGTCTTTGAACAGACCCATGTCCTCAAGAATATCCTGAATCATATCGAGTCGTAAACGTGGATTTTCCATAGTGAGCAGGTGCTGCTTCTGAGCCGGGTTTAAGTCAAGTAGTTCAGCGCAGCGGTTTGCGACCCAGGCGCAATCGTTGAGCCGGTATGGTTTCAGGATGGGCTGCTCATGCTCGGGAATTTGCTGGATATTGATCGTATCGATAATCTTTTTCAGCGCACGCGCGGAAGGTTGAAGTTCCGAGGGGATTTCGATTTCCTGATCCTGTGCGATCAGCTCTATCTGGGCCCGCCACAGTCCGTTCGATTCAAGATTGCGGTGCAGGATACGAAACCGCTGTCCACCTTGCGCTCTGATCATGTACAAGTTAGGTTGCGCTGCATCAAAATGGATAATTGTCGCGAGTGTGCCGATTTCATGAAAATCAACTTGTTCACCAGCCACCCTGATTTCCGATCCCTGATCAAGCGTAACCACTCCGAAGGGTGAATCTTGACGCAGGCAGCTTTTGGTCATGTCCAGGTAGCGGACTTCGAAAATTTTCAGTGCAATCAGGCCGTCGGGATACAAAGTCGTACCAAGCGGAAATAACGGAATAGTGAGTTGATCAGTATCAGTATGCATTCGTGTATCTGGAGTTATTCAGTCGTTTGCAGTAATGTAGTGCAGCATTCAAAGTAATGCTTTTAAAAAAATCAAAATTATCGGAGATAACAATGAAGCGTCGCTCTGTCTTGGGACTCGCCTTATCCGGCACGCTGTCCATGCTAGCAGGTTGTGCAACTAAATCCGCCTCGAGCGAAAGCTGGCAGTCTTTATTTAACGGTCGTGATATCAACAACTGGTTACCCTCCGGGAGTCAGGCTAATTGGCGGGTGGAAAACGGTGTACTGATGGCGGACCGTTTGACAGGCAAGGACCCCAGTTATCTGGTGACAACTGAATCTTACGGGGATTTTGAAATCCGGGCAGAATTTTTTCTCGATTCTGAAACCAATAGCGGCATCTTTATTCGCTGTGAAGAACCACAAACAATAAATGCCAAGACGGCATATGAAGTCAATATCTGGGATACGCGACCAGATAAAACCTACGGTACCGGCGCGATCGTGGATGTGGCTAAAGTCTCGCCAATGCCGTTGGCGGGCGGTAAATGGAACACCATGCTGATTACGGCCCGCGCAACGCAACTGACGGTTGTGCTGAATGGTGTTCAAAGCTCTGCCGCGCAAGACAATGCGCATGCACGTGGGCGTATCGCATTGCAGTATGGTGGCCCAGGTGTGGTGAAGTTTCGCAAAGTCGATATCAAGGTTCTGAATTGATCGTGAAGTTTTAGGTCTTGTTTTTAAAGGGAGAGTAAATAATGAGAGTCTTCTATACGCTCTTGATGATTTTTGTCTTGTCCTCAACCGCCCACGCTTCTTGTCGTAATCCTTTGCCGCGTGCCTCGGGTTACGCCAATTCAGGTGGCGGCAGCTGCCCAAGTGGTTTTTATTCTTCAGGCAATTCCTGCGTACCCTCTGGCTCTTCCTCTCTCTATGCCTTTGCCAATCCAGGCGGTGGTAGTTGTCCAAGCGGCTATTACAGTTCAGGTCACTCCTGCGTAGCCTCTTCAGCAAATAGCTGCCACGCATTTTTCAATGGTGGTGGAAGTTGTCCAAGCGGCTATTATTCCTCGGGTAAAAGCTGCGTTTCAAATTAAGCCGGCTTCATAGCCGGCTGTCATTTGGTTTTAAACCAAGCCCATCGCAACTTGCGGGTGATGTGCTTTTTTAGTGAAGAACTCAATCAATGCAATCCAAAAAAAAATTATCGGCTGTATGTTTGTCTACATTGCTGACTTGTGCTGCTCCTGTGGTGCATTCTGAAATTACCGCGCTGACTGTATCAAGCACGACACCTATCGGGGTGTATAAATCTGTCCCCTATGTTCGACTTGAAGGCGAGGCAACCGGAGAGCTTGATCCTCGCGAAAAAATTCCTGATCTTGATAAGGCTGTGCGTTTGAGTAACGGTCGGGTGCAATATAAAACGCGCTTTGTCTTGATTACGCCTAAAGATCCAAAGAAAAGCAATGGCGGGTTACTGATAGATGTACCCAATCGCGGGTTGCCAATTAGTCATGCTTTCTACAATAGTCCGCGCGCACGCCCCCTGCTGGTCGGCTCTCTGGATCCAGGGGTAGGCTTTCTCGAAGAGCAGGGCTTTATGGTTGCCGCCGTGCAGTGGGAGCTTGCCCAAGGTATCGAGCCGCCTACTTTCGCTGACGCCAAGGGCGCGGTGCATTACATCGAAGCTGTAGGTTTTGCCGCGGTGCGTGATATGGCGCTTTATCTGCGTGATAGCGCCTCTAAACAAAATCCCTTGGCCGGAGCCGTCAAGCGTACCTACGCTGTGGGGTATTCGCAGACTTCGAGATTTCTCAAAAGTTTTCTTTTGCATGGTTTCAACAGTGTGAATGGTAAACAAGTCATTAACGGTTTTCATATGGTGGGTGGCGCAGCCGGACAGTTGCCGCTCATGGCCTCTGGCACAGGCCCCGCCTCTGTTGCGAGCAGTACACCAGGTCCTACTGTGCCTGAGCACCGTGGTGTGCACGAAGAGCCCTTTTCCTACGATGAGTTATTGGGAAAATTAACCGCACGCAAGGAAGCATTGCCGAAAATATTCGTGACGCATTACAACATTGACTATATGGGGGGGCGAGCCTCTCTGACCCGAACCGGAGCTCAAGGAACCAAGGAGCGAGCTCTGCCTGAGAGTGTCAGGATGTATGACCTTGCGGGTGCTGCGCATTTGAACGTGCGTGAACAGGACAAAGATTGTGAATTTCCACATGGACAGCTTGATTGGTCAGCGCCGCTGCGGGCTCAGCTTTTTGCGCTCGATCAATGGGTGGCGCGTAATACCGCGCCTCCAGCAACAACACTCATGTCTTTACGCAAGCCGCGCGATAACGAGGGTGTATTTCTGGCGCCTAAATATTTACCTGAAGCGACCGTGTTGGTTCCAGTGACGGATGCGGATGATAATCCAGTGGGAGGAGTTCGTTTGCCTGATGTCTCGGTTCCATTAGGCACTCACGGTCGGCCTAATGCGCCGTTGTCAAAGTCGGTTTGTCGCCTGGCGGGTACTTACAAACCCTTTGCTGCAACAGCCAAAGAGCGTGCGGCCACAACCGATACGCGCTTAAGTTTGCAAGAGCGCTACGAAGGTGGCTTGAACGAGTACGTCATGCGTGTCAGGCAGGCAGCCGATCAACTCGTTGTGCAACGGCATTTATTACCCGATGATGCTGCAGTGATTGTCAATGCGGCTGCCGATGAGAAGTTGTTTGCACCGACACCGACATTGCCGATTTTTCGCTCGAAAGGCAACATGTACAACTGTAAACTCGATGCTGCGAGCGGCAAGTGGCAATGTCTGGATGGCAAGTAGCTTGCTTTAAAACCAAATGGTTTGGTTGTGTACGTCCAAATACTGCACTAATCGAAAGCCCGTCCTCTGAGCGCCTTGATTGCTGAAAGCTTGCTCTTACTCTCAAGGCGTCTTTGTTTCGAGCCAAAGGTCGGTTTTGTGGCATACCTGACCTTTGGGGGATGAGCTACGCTATTGACTAGTTCATGCAGTCTGGCAAAGGCTTCGGCACGATTCATTTCCTGACTCCGATGGATCTGCGCCTTCAGGACAACGGAGCCGTCACGGGTAATCCTGCTGTCATTGAGTGCGAGCAGCCTGATTTTTACCCCAGCGGGTAGCGAGGAGCGGGGAATATTAAAGCGCAGGTGTACAGCACTGGAGACCTTGTTGACGTTTTGGCCCCCCGCGCCCTGGGAGCGGACTGCAGTGAGTTCGATCTCGGACTCTGGAATGACAATAGGTAAGTGCATTGTGAATTTTAGCGATTGGACTGTACACTCAATTATCGTTGAATCACAGGGGTAAATCATGGCCAAAGGTCAGCAGAAGTCCAGTAAAGAAGCAAAAAAGCCTAAAAAAGATACTTCAACAGCTAAGCCAGCCTCTGCGATCGAGCCGATCCGTTCGCCGGTTGTCAATACGGTCTACACCAAATTAAAAGTGCGTGATCGTTAATTTACAGCGATGAAGTTTCAGCAAGCTTTAACACTTCATCAGCATGGCCAGCTCGATGAGGCACGCGTCCTGTATGAAAGTGTCTTAAAAAAACAGCCAAAGCATTTTGATGCCTTGCATATGCTGGGTGTACTTGCCTATCAGACGGGTAAGCTGGAGCGGGCAGCAACCTTGCTGGCCAAAGCAATTGCCATAGACCCGGATGACGCGCGCGCGCGGAATAATTACGGTAATGTTTTGCAGGATATGCGCCGGCCTGAGCAAGCGCTGGTTCAATACAACAGAGCGATTGCCTTGGATCCGAATTATCCCGAAGCGCATAACAATCGGGGTGATCTTTTACAAAAGGCGGGTCGTATTGATGCAGCCCTGGCGAGCTATGACAAGGCTATTATGCTTTCGCCTCGCTACGCAGGCGCGTACTTCAATCGTGGCAATTTACTTAAATCAATTGGGCAGTGGGATCAAGCGATAGCCAGCTATGACCAGGCGCTTGCTATCGCGCCAGACTATACCGACGCACATCATAATCGCGGACATGCTTTAGCCGAATGCAAAAAGTTTGATCAGGCGGTGCAAAGCTATGATGCTGCGCTTAAATGCAAGACCGATATTGCTTATTTGCCTGGTACCCGCCTTAATCTGAAAATGCATTTGTGTGACTGGACTCAGTTTGATCAATCCTTGCAGAAACTCTGCACCGATATCAGGCAAGGTCAAAAAGTCTGTCCACCATTTCCTTTTCTTGCCCTGTCAGATGATCCCGCCATGCAGCAAAAAGCGGCTCAAATATGGATCCAGGACAAACATTCGAAGTCCACAAGCAGCAAAAATATCAAGAGAAGATCTCAGCATGAGCGCTTGAGGATCGGATATTTTTCCGCTGATCTATGGAGTCATCCTGTGGCGCACCTGATCGCCGGGGTATTCGAAGCACATGCTCGCGATCGATTTGAAATTCATGCGTTTTCCAGTGGTCCTGATACCCAGGACTGGATGCGAAAAAGGCTGGAGCAAGCTTTCGAACATTTCCATGACGTGCGCCTTCGCCCGGATGCAGAGGTCATCGAGTTGGCTAAAAAGTGCGAGCTTGATATTGCCGTTGATCTCAGTGGCTTGACCAAAGGTTGTCGTCCTGGTTTGTTTGCTGCGGGTGTGGCGCCTGTGCAGATTAATTATCTCGGGCATCCAGGCACTATGGGAGCGCAATATATCGACTACATCATTGCCGACGAGATACTGATTCCTGAGAAAAGCAGGGACTTTTATTCAGAAAAAGTAATTTACTTGCCACATAGCTATCAGGCCAATGACCGAAAGCGCCATATCGCAGATAAGGTCTTTACACGGCGAGAGCTGGGTTTGCCAGATTCTGGATTTGTATTTTGCTGCTTTAATAATCACTTCAAAATCTTGCCGTCTAGTTTTGACAGCTGGATGCGGATTTTGAAATCGGTACCCAGGAGTGTCCTGTGGCTGATGGGCGCAAGCGAGGTGACCACTGCAAATTTGAAACTTGAAGCCGAGCGCCGCGGGGTCGAATCCTCTCGCCTGGTTTTCGCAAAACATATGCCTCTGAGCGAGCATTTAGCCAGACATCGTGTCGCTGATTTGTTTCTGGATTGTTTGCCTTATAACGCTCATACAACCGCGAGCGACGCGTTATGGGCAAGTTTGCCAGTCTTGACCTGCATGGGAGAAAGCTTTGCGAGTCGGGTTGCTGCGAGTCTTTTAAAAGCTGTCGGCTTGCCGGAGTTGATTACTACTACTTCGTCAGCGTTTGAGCAGTTAGCGATCACACTAGCTCAGGATCCAGAGCGGCTCAGAGCACTTCGAGACAGGCTCGATCACAATCGGTTGACAGCACCATTGTTTGACACAGCCTTGACGACTCGTCATCTTGAAGCAGCCTACCAGCAGGCGCATCTTCGCCATCAGGGAGGATTACCTGCTGAGCATTTACACATCCCCGCCTAATCAAATCGACCGGGCGGGGTGTTAGAACACACCAGACGTTTTTATTAGCGCGCTTTTTCAGGAAAGGGCAGAGGTTTGTCGGCCGGTGACGGCTCATTGCCAAGACTTAACAGCATGGCTACCGTGACATAGGTTCCACTGACGGCAACCAGATCGACCAGTTGTTGCTCGCCCAGCACAGCCTTGGCATGGTTAAAGAGTTCATCGCTGATTTCATATTGCTTGGTGAGCGTCATACATACGTCGTAGACCACTTCTTCATCGGGTTGCATGTTGCGAGGACGGATATTGGCTTTTAAATCATCAGCCACTGAGGCGGGTAAACCCGCTCTGAGCGCGATCGGGTAGTGTGCAAACCATTCAACCTGCGAGGTCCATAAACGGGCTTGAATCAGGATGGCGAACTCGTTGAGCCTGGTTGGCAGTGATGAGCCAAAGCGCAGATAATCAAGCAAGTGCTTCATTCGTGCAGCAAATTCAGGGCTACGTAACATGACATTGTAGGGGCCGCCAAGGCCGATACTTGAAATATCCAGAATCTCCTGCGCTAAGCCTCGCGATTGTGGCGCGACGGTTTCGAGTGTGATTTGTGGAAAACGTTTGTCTTTAACAGTCATTTTTGTCTCTCAAAAAAATTCAATTAATTGTTGTTTGCGTCTGTTGCAGTAATTTTTTGTAAAGTTCGGACTCCCGCTCAAGCAATTCCCCCATTTCTTTTGGAGAGCTTGTTTTGACTTCCATGCCCTGAGCAGCAAGTGTATCGGTTATTTTCTTTGAATGTACCGCCTGAAGTACCGCCCGGTTTAGTGTTGTGATGACTGCTGCAGGCGTCCCTGCAGGCGCAAGTAACCCTTGCCAGGTATAGACCTGAAAATCAGTCAGACCAGCCTCGGCGACGGTGGGGGTCGACAGAACCGCAGCGGAACGGTTTATTCCTGTCGTCGCGAGCAGTTTGAGTCGATTTTGCTGGATATGCTCCATGGTGCCGACCAGCGATGTAAAAGTCATATCAACACGTCCTGCCAGTAAATCGATCAGTGCAGGGCCTGCGCCTTTGTAAGGTACATGAATGATCTCGATGCCGGCCGCCGTTTTAAAAGCCTCCCCGGCCAGGTGTTGTGCAGAGCCATTGCCAGACGATGCAAAGTTTATTTTCCCAGGATTTTTCCTGGCGAACGCGATGAGTTCCTGGGTTGACTGAAACTTGACAGTCGGCGCAAGTAGTAAGGCGAGCGATTGAATTGTGGTGAGCGCGACCGGCTCAAAATCCTTGAGCGGATTGTAGGTTGGGTTGTCATGCAGCAAGGGTGTGATGACAAAAGCGTTAGTTCCGAAAAGTAAGGTGTAGCCGTCTGCGGGAGCTCGTTTCACTGTTTCGGTTCCAACCAGTGTGCCACCGCCCGCACGATTCTCGACCACAACGGACTGCCCAAGTATTTGCGATAACTCTTGAGCGATCAGTCTGCCAACGATGTCTGTTCCACCACCTGGGGCGTAGGCGATGATCATTCTGATCGGTTTGTCCGGGAAGGTCTGCGCCTGAGCCGTCATGCCAGTTGTTGTCATCGCGCCATAGACTAAACCTATACAGCGCAATAAGAAATAAACCCACTGCCTCACGGGCAGTCTCCTGCAGGCTCGAAGTAAATTGGATCCGAGGTGCCGGACTCACCAAACAAACGTGTCGCCATGACCTGACAACGCTGGATATAGCGATGCTCTTCAGGTCCGTAATCTGCAACAGCATTGTGTGTGGTGCCGATGTTATCCCACATCAGGACAGAGTTTTTTTTCCATTTGTACGCATACAAATATTGGGGCTGTAACTGAAACTCGAACAGATAGTCCAGGAGCTCGTCGCTGTCATTTTGTGACAGTTCATTAATTCTGATTGCATACCCGGGATTGGCGTAGAGTACTTTTTTTCTTGTAATCGGATGCGTGAGAAAAGCTGGGTGGATAGCCGGGATGCGGACTTTCTTTTCAGCCTCGCTCAGAGCCGGCCTTGTATTGCCTGGTTTCTGGCGCATCATTTCCCAAAACTTATTGAAATCATGCGTAATGGTTTTACCCTCGAGAGTATGTTTCAGCTCAGCGGGCAGGTCTTCGTAAATTTTGTGCATATTACGAAATTGTGTATCCCCCAGCGGCAACCCCTCACGATGTGGAATTGTCGTGCCATATAAAACATTGGCTAAGGCGATCATGCGTGCATAAGACATATCGGTATGCCAGGACTGGCCCGCATCCTTGAGTCCAAGCGCTTGACCCTCTTTGGTCATATTCGAGAGGATCATGACTTCGGGAAAGCCTGGGGCTTGAGCGCGACCGCCAGGACTGATGTAGAGTTTGCCGAAACGCTGGCTGAAATTTTTAAGTTGCTCTGTAGAGAGATTTTGCTCTGGAAATTCGAGCACACCGTATTGACCCAGCAGCAACATTAATTGATCAATCTGATCCTCAGAAAGTTCGCATGACAAGTCCAGCGCCTCAATGCGAGCGCCAAGCGTAAGCTGTGTCGGCGTAACGATCATAAAGGGGTGCTTCCTGTTGTCTCTTGCTCTTGTGAATTATTCTATCGCTCAATCTTAAGCCTGCATCACCGCCTGGGCAAGTCGCTCTGGTGTAAGGGGCAGGTCTCGCATTCTTACGCCAATCGCCTGATGCAAGGCGTTTGCTATCGCTGCGGCGGTAGGACCTGCGGCGCACTCCCCAGCTCCAAGAGGCGGTGCTTCGGGTTGAGCGATGCAGCGAACCTCCAGAACAGAGGGCGTTTCGTTAAACCCTAAAATCGGATAGTCCTCCCAGGACTGCGTCGTAATGCGCGTCTGGTCCCAATGTAGTGACTCTTTCAAGGTCCAGCTTGCGGCCTGAAGGACACCGCCTTCGATTTGATTAATCAGTCCATCCGGATGGATGATTTCACCGGCATCGACAGCGACCCATATCTTGTCCAGAACAATTCGGTCGGTGACTTCGATTTCAACAACTACGGCACAGTAGGCACCATTATTTTTGTAGCGTGCAAAACCAATCCCACGACCACGACTGACCTCTGTGTCAGTTGCCGTCACGTGAACGCTATGCCAGTCAGATTGCCGTGCGACAGTTTTCAATACCTCGGCTGCCCGTAAATCAGTTAAATGATTGAGTCTGAATTCAATAGGATCCTGCCCAGCGATTTCGGCCAGTTCGTCCATGCAGGATTCGATCGCAAATACATTCGCATAGGCACCGAGCCCGCGTAAGGCAGAGCTTCGTAAGGTCGATTCAGCAATCAAGTGGTAGTCGATTTGCTTGTTCGGTAGATCGTAGAGCGGTATTGCATTGCGTTGACCGCCACCGCCTGCGCTCAAAGCAAAGTCTGTCCAGGGCAGTTGTGGCGCAGGAGGATCACGGTGAATGCCAGCAAGACATCTAAGTCCAGGGGCCATACCTGGTCGCTGAACATGCGTATGGCTCCAGATTTGCTGCTGCCACTGGACTATTTTTCCCGCTGCATCGATCCCGGCATTAATCTGGACCGACATGGCCGAGCCGTGAGGTGACCAACTGAACTCATCTTCACGGGACCACTGAAGCCTGACGGGAGCGTCTGCGGCTTTTGCAAGCATTGCTGCATCAAAAGCGGCATCGTCTGCCCCGTTGTGACCATAGCAGCCCGCACCATCGGCATGGATGACTGTGATGTTGTCTGTCGCGGTATCAAATAGATTGGCGAGCTCTCTGCGCATGGGAAAGCTGCCCTGACCGTGAGTCCAGACCGTTAAATGCCCATCAACCCAGTGGGCGAGTGCACAAGACGGACCGATTGATGCATGGGCGATAAAGGGTTTTGAATAATTGACTTCGATAGACTGTGCCGCAACCTGTACTGGTTGGGATGGGCTTTGCACCATACTGTCTTGCGCTGGCATGGAGCGAAGCCAGGCTTGCTCGGGATGTTCATTCGGCAGCGATGGGTCTTCTTTCCATTTCGCTTGTGCGCGAATCGCCGCAGCTGCAGCTATCGCTTGCTCTTCACGCTCTGCGCAGACCCCGATAAAACGTCCGGAAACAAGCACGCAACGCACACCCGGCATCGCTTGAATTGTCGCTTGAGCGTTCTCATTAAAATCAATCAGTAAAGCACTGTATGAAGGAGGGCGCACGATTCTTGCGTGCAGCATTGCCTCGAGTTCGAGATCGTGAATGAAGCCCGCTGCAAATAATTTTTTATTTAAATCGGGGCGTTTGACACTTCGCCCTGAAATTGTGTGCTCAGTATGTTTTTTGCTTTTGAAGTTATTCGTAGCTGCTACATCGAGCTCAACCCTTGGAGCCAGGTCAAGGTAGGTCAGTGTTTGCTCTGTGTGGCCTGCGCTGAACAATCCCGCGGTGAGTCGGACTTGATCGGTTTGCGTATTGAATACTTTTGCTGCGGCATCGATAAACAATTGACGCGCCTGCGCGCAGATCTGACGTAATGCCATCGCGCCGATCTGCACCGAATTGCTACCAGAGGTGTAGCCTTGATCGACCGAAACGGCGGTATGTCCGGCTACCAGACGAAGAGCCGTAATGGGTACGTCCAACTCTTCGGCGGCGATTTGCAGTTGAACGATGCCGATACCCTGACCTAGTTCAACTTTACCTGCGCGCAGCAAGATCATGCCCTCAGCGTCGATGCTGAGCCATTGAGATAGTTTGGGGTTTTGAATAATATCCGGATTGAGTGCTTCGATTTTTTGCTCAGCGCTCATACTTTGGACTCCTTCAGTGAGTCGATCGCTTGACGTGCCGCCTTCAGAATCCGCATATGTGTGCCGCAACGGCAAAGATGACGGTCAAGCGCTGCGAGCAGCTCCGCATCACTGGGGTTGTGTGTTTTTTCCAGCAATCCTGCCAGCGTCATCATCATCCCGTTGATGCAGTAGCCGCATTGTGCGGCCTGCTCATCGATGAATGAGGACTGGATGGGATGGGGACTACTCGGTGAACCGAGTCCTTCGATGGTCGTGATATTTTTTCCTGCGATAGACCACAGCGGCGTATCGCAGCTTTGCATGGCCTGGCCATCGACCAACACCGTGCAACTGCCGCAATGGCCCGTGCCGCAGCCGAAGCGTGTCCCTTTCAATTTAAGGTCATTGCGCAGAACATAAACAAGTTTGGTATCCGTATCGAGTTCAATCTCTACAGCTTGACCATTCACTGAAAATTGCACTAAAGCCTGATCTGCCACGCTAAGACCTTGAAAAAATAAAAATGAACTGGTAATCAGCGCTTGCGAAGATTAAACAAACGGGCTGAGTTGCCACCTAAAATCAGCTGACGATCACCCGTTGTCAGATTCTGTACATTTTGCACAGATTGCACCGGAGTGTCGTCGGCCATGTCATAGGGATAATCGCTGCCTAACAAAACATGTTTGGCACCGTAAAGTTCAATGAGCGACTCAAGCATTCCGGTATCAAAGGTAATGGTGTCGAAAAAAAACTTTTTAAGATAGGAGGAGGGCTTCTTTTTAATGATGGTGCTCGAGTCTGGACGTGCTTTCCAGCCATGATCCATGCGAGCACGATAATGGGCAAGATAGCCGCCACCGTGTGCGACAACAAACTTCAGCTTTGGAAAACGATCAAGTACACCGCCAAAAATCAGATGGCTGACGGCCAGTGTCGATTCGAGTGGATTTCCTATGATGTTATTGAAGTAGTGCTCTGTCATGCGATCCGCATGAGTAAAACCCATCGGATGCATAAAAATCACTGTTCCGAGTTCTTGTGCTTTGGCAAAAAACTTATCCAGACCTAAACGTTTATCCGCCAGATCGATACCGTTGACGTTGGTGCAAATCTCAACGCCGCGCATGCCAAGTTTTTTCACGCAACGCTCGAGCTCTTTGACAGCCATTTTTGGATTTTGCAGCGGTACAGTACACATCCCAGCGAAACGGTCCGGTGTCGACGCGACGATCTCAGCGATGCGATCATTACTCGCACGCGATAGTTCCAGACCAAAATCAGGTTCGGCGTAATAGTAGTACTGGGAAGGCGAGGGCGAGACAATCTGCATATCAATGCCCATACGATCCATGTCTGTGAGCCGGGTAGCGATATCTGAAAGCTTGTTCGCACGGTCCTTCATTTGTTTCATGTTGACCTCACGGGTCATCTGATTTGCGTAGATGATCGAAGGCTCTTTTTGAAAAGGGTTCAGAGGCGCGGCCATCGCGGCGACTTCATTGTTTTGGTAGTGGCAGTGCATGTCGACATTAAAACGCTTGCCCGAGGCAGCCTTTACTTTTTTTGGGGCTGGATCAAGGGCAATATTCACCGCATCCCTGAGGCTTTGTGCTGGGTTGCCATCACTCCCATGACTACAGAATTCATGATTGCTTGCTGTGCAGGTAAAAAACATGTTTGATATTTCCGCTGATGAGAGGGTTTAGACGTTGGGTCGTTGCTGGTGCCACTGGGTGTCTTGCTGGTAGGCATCGGCGATTTTCAAGAGGGTCGCTTCGTCAAAATGCCGTGCGACAAGCTGGAAAGCCAGAGGCATGCCCGTGCTGGAAAATCCTGCTGGTACGCTGATTGCCGGCAATCCCAGGTAGTTAATAGCCCTGTTTGCGTAAGTCAGATGAGCGATGGATTTGAGAATACTTTGCGTATCGCCTGAGGTGGTCGACGCAATCGTGGGTGTCTGGACAGTTAAGACTGGGATATGGATGACATCACAATCTTTCAGACAGACATTAATATATTCGTCAGTCAAGGCCTTTTGAAATCGCATTGCATCAACATACGTGACGGCTGAGTGCGTGAAACCGGGCTCGATCCTCGCGCGCACCTGATCAGCATAGTCTTGCGGACGTGACTCAAGCCATTCACGGTGCAACGCCGCAGCTTGCGAAGTCATCACAATACCCGCCAGTGTGTTCAGACGGGCCATATCAGGCACTGAGACGTCAACGAGCACGGCACCACGCTGTTTGAGTACTTCAAGACTAGTCTGAAGTGCCGAAGCAACTTCAGCATCAAGGTTTTCGCGATAATAAGCTTGTGGAATACCTACTCTCAAGCCCTTGAGATCACCCGTCAGCGCGCTCTCGTAATCTTGCGCTGGTGTGCTGGTGCACCAGGTATCGCTCGGGTTCGGTCTGCTGATGTGAGTGAGCAACCTTGCGCAGTCGCGGGCTGTTTGGGCAAGTGGGCCCACACAATCAAGTGTTTTAGATAAAGGGAATACGCCTTCGATACTGACGCGACGCGCGGTGGGCTTAATACCCGTGACGCCGCACATGGCCGCAGGATGGCGAATTGACCCTCCTGTATCGCTGCCTAGGGAGCCAAACACAATTCTCGCGCCTACAGCAATGCCTGAGCCGCTCGAAGATCCGCCGCAAGTGTAGGCTGGATTCCAGGGGTTAAGACCATGGCCATAGTGGCCATTGAATCCGGTTGGACTCATTGCAAATTCGCACATGTGCAAGGAGCCCACATTCACTTGTCCGGCCGCATTGAGCTCGTCGATGACCCAGGCATTTTCTTTGGCAATATGACCGCGCAGGATTTTAGATCCCGCATGGTTTTCAAGGCCTGCGACTTCGATCAGGTCCTTGTGAGCTAGAGGCACACCATGTAATGGTCCGATTACTCCCGATTTCGCCTGAATCCGATCAAGCTCACGCGCGCGCTCCATGGCTTGTTGATGGTCGATACGAAAAACAGCGTTGAATTGTTTGCCCAATGTCTCCATGCGGGTCAGTGACCATTGGGCCAATTCGATAGCACTGATTTTTTTATCTGCAATAGCTGTGGCCGCAGCGACCAGATCTAATTCTTCGAAGTCGTTCATGCCGCTTGCCTGTGTCCTTGAAAGATTGTTTGGGTTTGATTAATGAATACCCAAAAATTGATGGAGTATGTTTTGATCCGCCATTAAACTGGCAGGCAGACCTTCCCAGACGACCCGACCGGTCTCGAGAATATAGACGCGATCAGCGACAGCCATGGCACTGTACAGGTTTTGTTCAACCAGCAAAATGCCAAGCCTTTCTTTACGCAGGGTAGCCAGGATATTTTCAACATTTTCAACAGCGACCGGCGCCAGACCTTCAGTGGGCTCGTCCATCAGGATGATACGCGGGCCAGTCATGAGCGCACGCCCAATCGCAAGCATTCCGCGTTCGCCGCCAGAGAGCTGATTACCACGGTGATGTTTACGCTCTTCGAGCCTTGGAAAAGCATCGAAGACGCGACGTACTGTCCAGGCATGCGGATCTTTGCGAGCCAGCATTTGTAAATGTTCCAGCACAGTGAGCGACTGGAATAAACGACGACCCTGAGGAACGTAACCTATACCATTATCGGCAATTTCAAAGGAGCGTAGTCCTGTTAATTCTTCGTCGTGTAATTTCACACTCCCAGAGTTCACCCGCGGCGACCCCAAACCCATGATTGAACGCACGAGCGAGGTTTTGCCCATTCCGTTTCTGCCAAGCAGCGCGACAATCTCGCCTTCTGCAACATGCATGGAGATCCGATCAAGAACTTTAGCCTCACCGTAGGAGGAGCAGAGATCCGTAACCTTAAGCATGGCGAGGCTTTCCTAGATATATTTCCTGGACTTGGGGGTTGTTACGAATTTCATCTGGTTTGCCTTCAACCAACACCGTTCCCTGGTACATGCAAATCACGCGATCAACGAGTCCGAGCGCAAGCTCGATATCGTGTTCGATCAGAATAAGTGAGAGACTTTGAGGCAGACTGCGAATCACGTCAGCCATAATCACGCGTTCCGCAGGTGAGAGTCCAGCTGCAGGTTCATCGAGCAGTAAGACGCGCGGAGAACTCGTCAGCGACATTGCCAACTCGAGCTGTCGCTGCTCACCGTAGGAAATCTCCTTGACGAGCAATTTGCGCTTTGCCTGGAGCTGACATTTTTCCAGAGCCGATTGGACAATTTCCTGCTCTCTGCCCAGGCCACGGTCACTGCGCCACATGTTGAATTTAGTGCTTCCCAGCCCTCGTGTGGCTAGCAACAGGTTGTCTTCTACTGAAAGTCCGAAAAAAAGATTGGTAATCTGAAAGGTTCTCGCTATGCCCGACTGAGCGCGTGACTCGGGTGATGCTTTTGTAATGTCGCGCCCATCGAGCATGACTTGTCCGCAGCTAGCGGGAGTCATTCCGGTGATGGCGTTGAACAGCGTGGTCTTGCCCGCGCCGTTGGGGCCCAGGATGGCCACGCGCTCACCCGTCGCCAGATGCAAGCTTGCCTGATCGACTGCCTTGAGAGCACCAAAATGAATGCCGACGCTCTTGAGTTGAAGAAGTGGTTGGTTCATCTATCAGCCCAGGCTGCGAGAAGGTTTCGTCGCAGCCTGTTTAGCCTATATTAAAGTCGTTGATAAAAGGTGCGTTTTGGAATTACGAACCCTTGATACCCTGGAATGTGCGCGAGTAAGACGGCTGCTTCATATAGGTTTCAGGATCGTATTTCCAGAACTGTGTGACCTCGGGGTAGGTTTCGATCGGCACATTCCAGAGCTTGCCGTCAGGACGTTTCACAGTATTGCGAATGTATATGTCATAGATCGGGTTGCCGTACTGATCGAGCTTGACAGGTCGGCCCAGTGGCGAATTGGTTAAGGCTACTTTACGGATGGCTTCAAGGAAAGCTGGGCGATCTTCGACGTTGCCTTTGACCGCGTTAATGGCCTCTGCAATCCATAGGGCCGCCGAATAGTGAGCAAAGCCATAGATCGAGGGGAGGTATTTGTAGGCTGCCTGGTATTCCTCGACGAATTTTTTCGTAGCTGGCGCATCGTTGCCTTCTGCAAAGTGCGCCGAGCTGATAATGCCTTCGCCTTCAGCACCCATGGTGCGAATGACGGACTGATCGGTGAAGTTTTGCGCGCCGAGCAAAGGGATTTTGCCCTTGAGTCCGAAGTTTGACCATTGCGTAATAAAGCGGGTGGCGTCTGCGCCAGTTTCCATGGCGAACACCGCATCGGGCTTTGCCGACTGAATCTGCGCCAGGTAGGGGCTGAAGTCCTGGGTATTTAAAGGGTTCCAGTGCTGGGCGATGATCTGTCCGCCGAGCTCGGTGAACATTTGCGCAAAGCCGCCACACTGCTCATGACCAAAGGTGTAGTCCTGGGAGATGGTGATGATTTTCCTGTAGCCCAGTTTTTTGTAGGCATAGTCCGCAAGGGGACGTGGCATTTGGCTCGCCGTATAGCCGGCAACGCGAATGACGTTAGGGATGCGTTTGCGCTGGGTCAGGTCATCGGCTGCGATCACCGGGATGAAGTAGGGGATTCCAGCTGTTTTGGCGTACTCGGCAACTGCCAGACCAGTGTTGGCCAGTAAGTCACCCACCAGGAAATCGACTTTGGTTTGTTCGGTGAGCTTGCGTGCTTTTTGCAAGGCGATGTCGGGGTTTGAGCCGTCGTCCTCGACAAACACTTCAATATCGCGCCCGCCGGCTTTCTTGCCAACCTGATTCCAATATAAATTGAAACCTTCAACGATTTCTTTTCCACCAGAAGCCACAACGCCCGTCAGGGGCGTGAGCAAACCAATTTTGATGGGGCCAGTGCCTTGGGCAAGCACCTGATTAAACGAGCCCTGTGCAGCAAGACCTGTGAGGGCCGCACTAGATGCTAGAAAGGTACGACGATCCATCATGCTCTCCTGAGAGTATTTGCAAACGTATGTAAAAGAAGATGTGACTGCTGAACTAGCTTAAACCGACTTTTTAAACCATTTGAATGTTCGAAATTTACCAACAATGCCTTCCGGGGCAAAGATCATGGTGAATACAAATAACAATCCTAAAACCATCGACCAGCGCTCTGTGAAGGAACTAACCACATTTTCAAGAATGATGATTGCTGCCGCACCCACAATGCCGCCAAAGAGCGTGCCAACACCACCGATAATCGCCATCAGCAGACCTTTCACGGACTGTGCCAGTGCAACAGAAGAAGGGCTGACGAAACTATTGAATAGCGCATACATCACACCTGCGACGCCAGCCATTATTCCTGAAAACACAAAACCAATTACCAGGTGCCTTGTGCTTTGGTAGCCCAGGCTTTTCATGCGTGACTCGCTCTCACGGATGCCTTTTAATGACAAACCAAAGGGTGAACTCACAAAGCGCCACATGGCAAAGGTCGCGAGTAGTCCGACAGCGAGAACAAAAAAGTAGAAACGCGTTGGATCGAGCAACCAGTCCGGACGCACTGTACCGCGCAAACCGTTTTCACCCCCAGTCACAGAGGTCCAGCGCTGGCAAACACCCCAGATCACCATGCCGAGGGCAAGTGTGAGCAAAAGAAAATAAACGCCAGAGGTTCTGACAGCGAGCATGGCGAAGATAAAGGATACAACTGCTGCGGTGGCTATGCCATAGACCATCCCCAGCCATGGACTGCCGCCAGCTGTCGTGACGTAATACATGACGACATAAGTTGCTACGCCAAAAATCGCACCATGACACAAAGGTGTTCGACCAGCATAGCCGGCCATGATGTCAATCGACATGGCGAGCAATGCATAAATCAGAATCAGCGTTGCCAGACTAGTCTGGTAGCCTGTCAAGGCTGCCGGTAAGGCACAGAGGGCTGCGATAATAAAGACAGTCCAAGTCGTTTTTGAGGCCAAAATCATAAAATCTGCCTTGTTTTAATTTGGACGACCAAACAGGCCGGTTGGTCTAAAGGCCAGCAATAACGCCATCGGTCCGAAAATCACGAAGTAGGACAGCTCTGGAAACCAGACTTGTCCGAATGTGGACAGCATGGATACCGCAAGACTGCCTACTGCGGCACCAGCCAAGCTACCTCGTCCACCAATAATGACCACGGCCAGGCTATAGACAAGGATTTCCGAATCGGCACTTGGGTATAGCGACAGAAACGCACCGCCCAAGGCGCCTGCGATACCAGCCAGTGCCATGCCAAGCATGAAGGTGATCACGAAGACGCGACGGATATTCACTCCCATCGCCTCGACTGTTTCGGCATCGTCCACGCCTGCTCGGATCAGAGCGCCGAGTCTGGTGCGATTCATCAATAACCAGAGCAAAATGAAAATCACGATACCGACCAGCAGCACAAAGAGGCGGTATCTTGGATAGGTCATGCCGAAAAACTCGAGTGGCCCCTTGAGAATATCTGGTGTTGGCATACTAAAAGTATCGCCACCAAAAATCACCAGAGCTGCATCATCGATAATTAAAGCCAGGCCAAGCGTCATCAGCACCTGACGTAATTCGACGCCTTTGGCGAAACGTAGCAGGGATTGCTCGACCAATCCCATCAGTGCAGTCGCTACCGCACCGGCTACGACTCCGAGAATAAAGCTCCCAGAGTGCGTGGCGACAGCATAGGCAACATAGCCACCCATCAAATACATCGCACCGTGCGCAAGGTTGACGATTCGCATCAACCCAAAAATCAACGTAAAGCCGCTCGCCACCAAAAACAGTAAGGCGGCGAACGTTAGT
This sequence comes from Burkholderiaceae bacterium, assembly GCA_036725985.1. Lineage (GTDB taxonomy): Bacteria > Pseudomonadota > Gammaproteobacteria > Burkholderiales > Burkholderiaceae_B > Zwartia. The sequence goes on along the minus strand of DAIMDD010000004.1, from coordinate 163,242 downwards.
CCGTTGAATATCTGAAACAGCGTGAATGACATCGAGGCTTAACCTTTAGGTTGCTTTTTGTACCAATCCAGAATCTGTTCGCCATTCCAGTGGAGTACGTCGCTATGTTTGTTGATGTGTTCGTAGACTTTTTCCAGATATTTGATGCGGAAAGGCTGGCCACTGATATAGGGATGCAGGGCGATCGCCATGATCTTGGGGCGCTCTTGCGCTTCCAGATAGTAGCGGTCAAACGTATCGATACATTTTTGCGTCCAGTAGGCAGCTTCGTGGTGCTGGACAATCATCATCGGGATGTCGTTGTTTTCTACGCTGTAAGGCAGGGTGACGAGCGGGCCATGCGCCGTCTGGATTTCAGTAGGCTCATCATCGTAGGGAAAGTCGCCGATGTATTGAATGCCTGCGGCCTTTAACAAATCAGGTGTTTCAAACGTTTGTGTCAAACCTGGTCCGAGCCAACCCACAGGGCGCTTACCGGTAAATTTTTCAAGCGTATCGAGAGATTTTTCAATCATGCCCTGCTGGTCTTCGACCTTATGGATAGGCATTTGTTCATAAGCGTGACCCATGAATTCCCAGCCAGCCTCCAGGCAGGCTTGCGCTACACGCGGATAATCAACCGTGACGCGCGCGTTGATAGAAAGCGTAGGCTTGATACCAAGCGAGTCGTACAGTTTTTTAAAACGCCAGAAGCCAACACGCATGCCATATTCATGCCAGGCCCAGTTTGGAACGTCCGGTTGAAGCGCGACTCCCGTTGGTGCAGGTAATACTTGGCGGGCCATCGGGCGATTTATATCCCAAACCTCGAGGTTGACAATCGACCAGACGATAATTTTGTTGTTGTCGGGCAGTTTAAGTGCCGGACGATCAACAATCGCTGAGTATGTGGCGCGTTCGCCTGGTGTTTGGGGCATGCTCTGAACTCCTTGTTACTGATTCTGATTCGGCAGTTGAGGGCTGCCGAGTGAAATGATGTTGCAATTAAAATCCATCATAAATCTAAAGCAATTATCATGCCCGGATCAAAGGGTTTCCCCTTGTACATCAGGCAGATTCATGACTTCTGCCGAGCTCATCACAAAGCCAAAGGCAGTCCGGATGCAAAGCAATGCAGCATCATGAAGCGCTGGCTGATCCATCGTATTGACACAATCACTCGGTACGATGACTGCATAGTCCATCGAGCATGCTGCCGTGACGGTCGAGAGAATGCAGCTATTGGTATTGACACCAGTAATGATCAGCGTGTTGATGCCGTGCGATTTGAGCAATAGCTCAAGGTCAGTCGCGACAAAACAGTTGTAACGCTTTTTAGTATCGACAATCCAGTCGCGCTTGGCATCAAGCAAGCCAGACATGATTTCACCGCCTGGCATACCAATAATGTTGTGCTTAAGAACATTTTTACGTGGATTGTCAGGATCCTCGGCTCGCGTGCGCCAAAAGGCATTAAGGCGGATTTCCTCGGCGTCACGGTACTGCGTCACGAGGTGAATGACCGGGATGGCTTTTGTACGTGCCCAGTCAAACAGCGCGCGATTGGCGCTTACCACTTGATCTGATATTTCTTGCGTAGCTGGCATGGTTGCTACGCTCATATCCAAATGACCACGGTGCAAGTCAATCGCAACAATCGCTGCGCGTACTTTATCAACACCAAAATTCATTTCTTTTCCTTACGAACCCGATTGTGGCGGATGCTCTTTATATGAGTGGGTGATTAGAAAGTTTGAGCAGTTTTGCCTGGTCAATGCCAAACCGATCCGCTAACCAGTCAGACAGGATCTCCTGGCCAATGGTGGGATTGTCATGCTGGCAGTGTTCGGCGCCGGTTTCTTCTGCTTCGAGCAGTCTGAGCGTGCAATCCACGCCTTTGGAAATTCCATAATCGTAGACTTTGCGAGCCTGCGTGACTGTCAACACATCATGTCCGCCGTGCATCACGAGGTAGGGACATTTCATATTTTCCAGATGGCCATCGAGGGTGAAAGCGCGCGCTTTTTCCATTGAGGATTTCATGCTGTCGCAACCGAACACCCATTTGATATGAGTTGCTAAACCGTGATCTTCGGCAGCGTTGCCCCACATATCAGTAATGGCAAAAACTGCACCATGGGAAATACATGCTGCAAGGCGATGCTCATAACAACCAGCGCGCGCCGCGTAATAGCCACCCAGACTTGAGCCGCAGACCGCTATTTTTGAGGTGTCGACATCGGCGCGGGTTTCCAGGTAGTCGATGCAGTATCCAATCGGTACTTCAGTATCGGGGCGATTAACCAGTCCTTGGCGGCGCAATGCACCACCCTGGCCAGGCCCGTCTATCATCAGGACAGAGATGCCGCGTTGCAAGCATCCGTGCGCTTGCATAAACCACATTTCGTCTTTAATGGAATCCAGACCACCCATACAAATCAGTACGGGCTGTTTTTCAATCGGAAAGGGCGCACGCACGAAATAAGCGGGCAGTGTCGCGCCATTTTCGTAAGGGATGTTCAGAATTTCACCGGCTGGGCTCAGGTGTCTGAGGAAACCGTGACTGGACTCCTCCATTTTGGTGAAAGTAGCCAGGCGCCTTGGATCGTCAGGGAGCAAGAAAAACTCTGCCTGACGATAGTAGTCCGCTGCACGCATATAGCAGTTCATGGCCGTACGGATATGCCCCAAAAGCTCTTCCGATTTGGCGCGTTCAAAGTTGCGATCTGCTATGCGTTTCCACTCAATATGCCAGCTTTCTTCACTGGTCGGATCAATGCGTGATGCAGCCTGAAAAATTTCGCTGACTGCGCCACCACCTTCTTGTGACTCACCTAAACCACGACGAAACTGATAAGAAAACCAGGGGGACTGTGGCCAGTGATGCCAGCCAAAGGGCTCGTAATGTGCCGAGTGGTCATCCGAGATACGCTCAATCGCGTTGTCTACATCGTGTTGTGTGGTCGTCATTTGATTTGCAGCCTTGGGTAAAACCTTGGGTGATTAGGGATACTCAGTTGCTTGTTAGCTTTGGTTGTGTAAGTGAGTGTAAGGATCTGACTTTTGACTTGTCAATAAAAATGTATCCAAAATATTAATTTTCAACTAATTTTTAGCAGTATATTTAATTTTATAGTCAGTTTTGTATACAATGCTTTGAAATTAAATAATTCTGATGTTTTAGTTTATGGATAACCGAGCTTGAAAACATCTTCTGAAACGATGACTCTGGCGCAGTCAGTGACCGACATTTTGCGGGCAGAGATTATGTCTGGTCAGCTGGCACCGGGAAAAAAGCTTCAGGAAGTCAGTTTGTCAGAAAGACTGGGAGTATCTCGCACCCCTTTGCGTGCGGGCCTGCACAGCCTCGCCTCTGAGGGGTTGCTTGAGTACAAGCCCAATCGGGGGTATTGCGTTCGAACACTTAATCCCGAACGTCTGATCGCTATTTTTGATCTCAGGGGCGTGCTCGAAGGACTGGCAGCCCGACTTGCGGCAGAAAAAGGCATGTCTGCTTCAAATGAGGTTGTTTTTCGGGATGCGCTTGCGCAAGCTGACGCCATTATGGCGCGTGGTGTGTTGCTGGATTCAGACCGTGAGCCGTTTGGTGAAATCAATGTACAAATTCACCAGATAATTTTAACGACAGCAGATGACGTTATGCTCGAAGAGATGCTGCTGCGTTGCAGGAATACACCCTTATCTTCTGAGAGAAATGTTCTGTGGCATGATTTTTCCTGGGTTAGACGCAGCCACGATGATCATTATCGGTTGCTCGACGCCATACTCTTGCGCGATGGTGCGAGAGCCGAACAACTCATGAAAGAGCACGTACACGCAGTCAAACTGCAGATTAAATCCGACCTCGAAGCCGGGGTTAAAAGCGCTTCGCGCTAACTGTCTGGCCTCTTTAGCTTTCTTACTTAAGCAGCACAGTCACTAGCGCTTAAGTCGCATGTTTGTTCTCTCGAGAAACTATGCTTTTTTATTCTATGTTTTTTTATATAAGCTAATAAGCAATAAGGAAATAAGAAATAGATCGTTCAGTTTCCAGCAAGATGTCGATACGATGCTATTTATGGTGCAGTTTCTTCTAATTGAATAGAACAAACGTGTTGACCTGAATATGCGAGGCTTGTGATGGAAACAAAAAAATACGTACAGCGAATATATCGTGCCATCGCGATCGGTTGTATGGTCTATGCTGTGAGCTTGATTGCAGATACTGCTGCTGCGGCCGAGCTCACACAAATCTCGACCACTACTCAACGATAAACGCGTTCAAGCTGTTTGCCAAGGTGCATGGGAGCCATCCTGCGCCGCCTGATAGAAGCCCGCAAAGGGCTCCAATATGTGCTGTGCCAGTTCTGCTGTGCCTGGATCAGGCAAATGAAAGTGTGTAAAACCTACGCGCTTGAGCATGAACACCAACTCTTGATTGATATCTCCCAAAGCATGTAGTGCCCCAGAATAGCCAGTCTCCCTCAGTCGGGCTGCAATCGAATAAGAGCGACCATCAGCAAACTTATCGAACTTGATTCCAATCACCTCATCCTCTGAAGTTGCGTCTTTGATTTGCTGGATTTTTTCAGTCATGGAGTGACCGCTATCTGAGGCGATTAGTTGAGCGGGCTCAATGATTCGGGTTGGTGGCGAGATCTCGGAAACACGTTTACCCGATAGATCAAAAATGAGTATTGAAGCCGTTACTGATGATTCTTTAGGAGTCGATGCGTTCATTTTTTGTTCCTGTTTTCGCTCAGCCAAATGCGACATCGCATGTAGGCGTCGAGGAGATTTCAGCCGTTGTTACAGAGCTAGTCGTGTTAAGTGGGCAGGCTTGGGTGTTTTCAATCTGTGCGTGTGAGAGAGCTTCGCCGATGAGTAAGCTGACCGGACCGCTGCAGTGAGCCAAGCCGATGCGTCCGATTTCAGCTAGTGTGGATTTCAGCCGAATCCCCTTGCGACTGGCAGATTCAACGATACAGATCGGTGTGTCGGCAGGTTTTCCTGCCTCAATCAGACTAAGGCAAATCTGTGCAGCTTGCTCTCCAGCCATATACAAAACGGTAGTTTGAGCCGCGTGAGCGGCTGCTAACCACTCGCTGTTATGCGCTGTTTCCCGGCGTCCAACGCGAGGTGTAGCAAATACAACGCTTCTGGAGACACCGCGCAGTGTCAGACTGACCTGCAGATCTGCAGCAGCAGCGCAGGCCGCGGTTACACCAGGGATCATTTCAACTTCAATATTGTTCGCACGGCATATTTCAATCTCCTCGGTGACACGTCCAAATATGCTTGGATCACCACCTTTTAAGCGCACGACTTTCAAACCTTGCTTGGCATAGCCGATCAGTGCACGGCAGATGAAGGTTTGTTCAACCGAAGGCTGACCGTTTCTTTTACCAACCTCCACCCATTTTGCCTCGGGAGCCGCCTCTTTCATGCCTGGTACATCCATCAGTGCGTCATGCATGACAACATCGGCTTGGCTCAAGATGCGCCAGGCTTTGCGGGTCATCAGCTCTGGATCCCCCGGGCCTGCGCCGACAAGCCAAACTTTCATGCTGAAGCTCCGAGCTCGCTATCCTCCGACTCGGACTCCGAACGCAATACAGGTTTTCGCACCGTGTCTGCAGCTTTGGCGAAAACCTCTTTGCCCAGACGAGCGACTGTCTCGCGAAACGTTTCACCTGCGTGGCGATGCTCAAGGTAACAATCGATAACTTCTTCAACCGCGTCGGCGATCTCATCTTCAGCAAAGGCGCGACCGATAATTGTTCCCAATGCAGCCGGGGCGCCATGACCAGAGTGGCCACCGAGCAGCAGTTGATAAAACGCAGCTCCGTCTTTATCAACGCCAAGTATGCCGATATGTCCTACATGATGATGGCCGCAGCTATTCATGCAGCCTGAGATGCGCAAGTCGAGTGGACCGATGTTTTCCTGGGCATCCAGGGAGGTGTAACGGCTTGCGATATCCTCCGCGACGGGAATGGAGCGGGCATTGGCCAGTGCACAAAAATCACCGCCTGGGCATGCGACCATTGCTCCGATCAAGCCACCCACAGCATGGTGTAAGTTGATGGCTTGCAACGCCTGATAGAGCGCGGGCAGGTCGCTTTCAACCACTGCGGGGAGAATAAAATCCTGTGTATGGCTGACTCGAATATAGCCCTGGCTAAATCTGTCGGCTATCGCCGCGATCTCATCCATCTCATCGCTCGTTGCATCACCCGGCGCGCGTTTGGTGTCTTTTAGCGGAATCAGGACTGCTGCATAGCCAGACTGTCGATGTGCCAGGCGGTTGCGTTTGAGCCAGTGAGTGAATTGCTCTCTTTGTTGACCATCGAACTGTTTGTTCAGGTCAGGCAGTATCTGGCCGCGGGACCAGTCAGGTTCAATAAAAGCTTGTTTGACACGATTAAGTTCGTCCTGAGTCAGTTTGTGCACACCATTGCGAAGTCTCGACCATTCGTCTTCGACCATCGCACTGAAAGCTTCAATGCCTACTGCTCGAACAAGAATTTTGATTCTTGCTTTAGTTAAGTTGTCCCGACGTCCCAGTTCGTTATAGACCCGCATGACTGCGTGAGTGTAGGTCAGCAGATCCTGCCAGCTCAGTCTTTCTTTCAATACTGGACCAAGAATCGGGGTGCGACCCAGACCACCACCGACCCTGACACGGAAAACGGCCTCAGGTAAGGCCTCAACCACTTCAAAGGCTAAGTCATGAACCTGAACCAATGCCCGATCCTCAGGGGTGCCTGTCAGCGCGACTTTAAATTTTCTTGGAAGAAAACAGAGTTCAGGATGAAAGGTACTCCATTGACGAAGTAGTTCGGCATAGGGCCGCGGGTCCAGGATCTCATCTGGAGCAATGCCCGCTAGCGCGTCACTCGTGATGTTTCTCAGGCAATTGCCACTTGACTGAATACCGTGCAAGCCCACTTCAGCCAGTTCAGCCAATGCTTTGGGTGTGTCATCCAGGGAAATCCAGTTCAACTGCATATTCTGGCGGGTCGTCAGATGGCCGTAGCCGCGGTCATATTTTCTAGCGACCTGTGCTAGAGCCCGAAGTTGCTGGCTATTGAGCATGCCATAGGCGATTGCGATGCGCAGCATCGGGGCATGGCGTTGGATGTACAAGCCATTTTGTAGGCGCAGTGGTTTGAGATTGTCATCGCTCAGCAAACCCTGCTTGTTACGCTGAATTTGACCGGCTAACTGAGAGGCGCGCTCTTTAAGACGTGCAGTGTCGAAGGTGTTGGGTTGATACATGACAGACCTGGCTAGATTCTTGAACACTCTAGACTAGGTCCTAGGTGCAAGTCGGTCAAAGATTCATTTTTTCTTTACTTATAACGTTTTGGTTGAAAGAGGAGTTTTTATATATTTAGATGATTATTTTTTAATTGTGCTCGTACGACAGGCCTATCCTGCTTGGTTAAAACGGTAGTTTTACTTGCTCATAGGCTGAGGGAGCAGGCTCTGTACTAAGCGGTGAGAGACTGGCTGCACGAACGCCCAGCAGGCGGATTCGTTGTAAGAGTGGTACGCGTTTCAGGCACTCGCCCGCAGCTTTTCTGATGTCGGCGCCGTCAACAATGTCCGCAGGCAGGGTGATGTCCCGAGTGATCACTTGAAAATCGGCGAATTTGAGTTTGATTCCGATCGTACGACTGCCATAGCCTTTGCGTCGTAAATCCTCCGACAACCTGACGCAGAGTTTGGTAAACACCTCGCCTAGCAAGGCCTTGTCGTGTTTCACATGCAAGTCACGCTCGAAGGTCGTTTCCCGGCTAAGTGATTTTGGTTCTGAGGAGGTGACAACTGGCCTGTCATCAATCCCGTGCGCGACTTGATTGAGCCATGCACCTGTGCTGCGACCAAAATGACTGACAAGTAATTCAACAGGCGCAGCGGCAAGTTCTGCGATTGTATAAATATTGAGTGCTGCGAGTTTTTCGTTAGCTTTCGGCCCAATGCCATTGATTTTTTTTGCCGCCAGTGGCCAGATGCGCTGTTGAATCTGATCAGGTTCCAAAATCGTCAGGCCATTGGGCTTTTCCAGATCAGAGCAAATCTTTGAGAGCAGTTTGTTTGGTGAGATTCCGATCGAGCAACTCAAGCCGGTTGCTTGAAATACAGCGTCTTTAATGCGCCTGGCGAGTGTCTCAGTCTCCTCTGCAATATCGGAGAGGTCGATATATATTTCATCAATTCCACGATCTTCGATTTGGGGTGCGATCGAAGCGACCGCCGCTTTAAAGAGACGAGAGTAGTGTCGGTAGGCTTCAAAATTAGCAGGTAATAAAATAGCTTCTGGTGCGAGAGCTGCTGATTTCATCAGTCCCATTCCAGAAAACACACCCAGAGCCCGTGCCTCGTAGGTAGAGGTCGTTACAACGCCACGGCCGGTGTAGCGGTTCAGCGTAGTAAATTGATGCTGTCCATTCGACTCAGAGCGTGTCACTGCCGCATTTCTGCCACCCACTACGACTGCTTGGCCGCGTAGTTCCGGATAGCTCAATAATTCGACGGATGCAAAAAAAGCATCCATATCCAGATGAGCAATTCTTCTGTTCGCGTTCATGCCCTAAGTGTATTAGATGCAGCTTCCCGATGTCATCGGCTGTGTATAAAGCGATTGCACAAGAATTGTTTTCGCAGACAGCCTAAAATAAAGAAAACCAGCATTCAGGCCTATTTTCCTCTGTTATCCATTATGACAAACTCCATTCTGCACCCCTCTATTGATAATCTTCATATTTCTGCGTTTCACTCCATGCCTACGCCTGATGAGATACAGGCGCAGCTGCCGTTGAGCGAAGTAGCGGCGCAAACTGTTGAAAAAGGTCGTGCAGAGCTGATCAAAATCCTGACTCGAGAGGATCCGCGCCGTTTTGTGGTGGTTGGTCCTTGCTCGATTCATGATCCGATCGCGGGTCTTGAATACGCACGAAAACTCAAAGTACTGGCCGACGAAATTTCGGACGTACTGATGATCGTGATGCGGGTGTATTTTGAAAAGCCGCGCACGACTGTGGGTTGGAAGGGCTATATCAATGATCCGCATATGGATGATTCTTTCCGAATTGACGAGGGTATGACACTCGCCCGCAAGTTTTTGCTTGAAGTCAATGCTTTGGGTTTGCCTGCGGGTACTGAAGCGCTCGATCCAATTTCTCCACAGTATCTGGGTGATCTGATCAGTTGGAGTGCGATTGGCGCCCGAACCACAGAGTCTCAAACACACCGTGAAATGTCCTCTGGTTTATCGACACCTGTGGGATTTAAAAACGGTACCAATGGCGATGTTTCAATTGCAATCAACGCAATCCTTTCGGCTGGCAGACCTCATCGCTTCCTGGGTATCAATGGCGATGGTCAGGTTTCAATCGTTCACACTACCGGTAACCCCTATGGGCATTTGGTGCTCAGAGGCGGCGATGGCCGCCCTAATTACGACACGGTTTCGGTCTCCCTCGCCCAGGAGGCAATGAAAAAAGCCAAATTGATTCCTAATATCGTTGTCGATTGTTCTCATGCCAATAGTTATAAAAAACCAGAGCTTCAGCCTCTGGTGATGTCTGATGTTGTGAGTCAGATTGTGGCGGGAAACGAATCGATTGTGGGAGTGATGATTGAGTCGAATCTGGTCGCAGGCAATCAGGCCATCCAGGCTGACCTGAGCAAGATGACATATGGCTGTTCGGTCACTGACGGCTGTGTTGACTGGGCAACTACCGAGTCTATGTTGCGAGAGTCTGCTCAACGCTTGCGTGGCGTGTTGGCTCGTCGCGGTTGAAATATTTCAGATTACAGGTGTTGAGCTAACCGTGAGACCACCACCTCACGGTTTTTTATTGCGTCGAGCTAGTGTGACTCAAAACCATATAGATTTTCAGGGTTACTGACGAGGATTTTCTGGATAATGGTGCTGTCGTCGGTCCAGCGTCCAAGCAAGTCCATTAACTCGGCGTCATCTGGTTTGTCTTGCTCAGTGGGGTGGGGCCAATCGCTGCCCCAGACCATTCTGTCTTCGTTGACTGCGATCCAGCTTTTTGCAACTTCATCGATATCGCTGTAGTTGGCCTTGCGGCCAAGCTTTGTGTCGAGATAAGGGCCCGAGAGCTTGACCCAGGTGTTACCTTGATCGAGCAGGCGTCTGATGATCGCGTGCGCAGGGTGCGAGACGCCCGCTGGTTGAGGCAAACGTCCCATATGATCAAAAACAATCGTAGACCCGATGCGCTTGAGCATGTCTTCATGCGCTGCGATCTGGTCGGCGGTCCAGTGTAACTGGACGTGCCAGCCGAACTCTTTGATTCGCGCAGCAAGCGGCTCAACCATCTCGAAAGTCGCCGCCGCATTGGTCGGGGTGTAGAGGGAAAAGCGAATACCCCTGATTCCACCTTCATGTAATGCTTGCAGGCTGGCGTCACTGACATCGTCCCGTAACACGGCAACACCTCGCGTGTTGGCGCGGCCAAGTCGCTCGATGGCATCGAGCGTCACGCGATTGTCGGTGTAGTAGTTCCGAGGAGTCACGACAACAGTTCGCGTCGTTCCAAGTCTTTTCTGGATTAAACGGTATTCATCAACTGAAGCGGCTGCGTGCAGGGCAGCGGCATCAGCAGCTTGTGGAAACTTTGAGTCGTAAATATGCATGTGACAATCACAGGCATTTGCGGGAACGAGGAGTTTAGGAGCTTGTGTTCCGGAGGTGTTTGGGATGCTCATCGTTTATGTTTTTCAGTTTGTATGCGTTCGATTTCCTGTTCAACGACATGATTGTGTTGACCAAGTGTGGGAGCGGTGAAGGGATGGGGACCAGGAGTCCTGTCAAATTTAATCGTGCGCTTCAGTCCTTTATAGCGACCAACGACCGGGTGTTCAAACTCAGTGATCATATCCTGAGCTAGTACCTGAGGATGTTCAAACATATCCTCAATGGTTCTTGCGGCTGAGCAAGGCACCTCTTCACCAAAATGCGCTTCCCATTCCAGTGCTGTGCGCTGACTCAATGCCTGATGCAGTTTTGGAAGAATTTCACCCTGGTGTTGCGCACGTTTTCGTACTGTATCGTAGCGCTCTTCATTGACCCAGGCCTCTAGTCCAACTTTTGTGCACAACGCTTTCCAGAAATGCACAGTGTTAGCTGAGATATACAAATATCCTTGTTTTGTCGGATGCAGTCCTGTTATGCCGCCCGAACGCATATCACGGCCGACATCGCGGCCTTCGTTTTCTGCCCAGATCAGGCGAGCTGATTGCAGTGTAAGCGCAGCGCTCAGGAGCGAAATCCCGACAAATTGTCCTTCGCCGCTGCGCGAGCGTTCAAACAGCGCTGAGCAGACGCCCGCGGCAACCAGAGCACTGGCATAGTAGTCAACAATCGAGCCATACAGAATTTCAGGAGGGCCTTCTTTTTTACCCTGCAGCGCGCACATGCCTGTCATGGTTTGCAGAACTTGATCGTAACCAGCTTTTTCACTGAGTGGGCCTGACTCTCCATAACCACTCACAGCGCAGTAAATCAGTCCGGGATTAATTGATTTAAGCTGAGTGTGACTGATGCCCAGTCTAGGCGCTACGCTTGGTCTGAAGTTATGCACCAGCACGTCAGCGGTACTAATCAGACTCATCAGTTTGGCATGGTCTTGTGGAGACTTCAGATCGAGCATGATGCCAAGCTTGCTGCGGTTGACGCCCAGAAAGGCTCGGCTCTCCGCCTCCAGTGTGCTGGGGTATTTGCGCAGGTTGTCACCAGCGGGCGGTTCGATTTTGATGACTTCAGCGCCTTGGTCAGCAAGTAAAGAACACCCATATGGCCCTGCAATATAAGCAGAAAGATCAAGCACGCGAATACCAGACAGCGGTCCTTTAGCGCCTGTTCGAGGGGGGAGTAAAGAATCCCTGGTCGAATCTGCAGGGCGTGGAGTGTGTTGTGACTGTGTCATAAATTAATCTGCCTGGATGTTGGCTTTCTGAGCAACTTGTTTCCATCTTTTAATTTCATCCTGGATGTGCGCTTTGAACAGTGCAGCTGAGCCAGGTGCAGCGTTCGCGCCTTCCTTAAGGAAAAAATCCTGCATAGCCTGAGATGAGATTGCCTGATTGATTGCGTGATTGAGTTTGTCAACAATCATCGACGCGGTTCCGGCTGGCGCCAATACTCCCCACCAAAGGTCAACGGCACTTTGTGGATAGCCAAGCTCTGAGGCCGAGGGTAATTGCGCTATAACGCTAGACCTGGCGGCTGTTGTCACTGCAAGCCCTCGAATTTTGTCGCTATTGACCTGACTGAGCAACGACGGCGCGCTCGCAATCAGCAGATCAATTTGACCACCGATCAAGTCTGTCACCGCAGGACTCATTCCTTTATAAGGCACATGGGTCAAGCTGATACGAGCGGCCTCTGCGAATAATTCCGTGGCGAATTGATTGATGCTGCCAACACCCGAGCTGCCATAGTTTAATTTGCCTGGGTGCAAGCGTGCATAGGCGACAAACTCCTCAATGCTATTGAAAGGTGTTTGCTTGCTGACTGTAATCAATAGCGGGCCTTTTGCCAGCATCGCGACAGGAGTGAAGCTTTCCGAGGCATCGTAAGGAAGGTTATTCCGTATTGCAGCGCCAGTCGTAAAGGTCGAGGAGACAACTGCAAGCGTGTAGCCGTCGGGTGGAGATTTGGCCAAGATGCTATTTGCAAGTACGCCACCTGCGGCTGGTTTGTTTTCGACGATAAAAGCTTGTCCAAGGATTTCCTGTAATGGCTTGGATAGCGCGCGCGCAAAGGTATCGTTTGAGCCACCTGCTGCGCTCCCCACCAGTATCGTGACGGGTTTTGAAGGGTAGGCTTTGGGTTGTTGCGCCTGCGCCAGTCCCTGAGCAGAGAGGCTCAGTACTGCAATAAGCCAGCAAAGCATTTTCACCAGGCCATCGTAATTGTAGGCTTGGTAAAGATATGCCGACTTTGACCTCGACTCTGTCCTCAACTGATCAGCCCCAGGCGTTTTGCTGTTGCTACCAGTTTTTGTGCGCTTTTGAAAAATGGCGGATCAATCATTTTTCCATCTACTACATAAGCACCGATTCCTTTTGCTTCTGCCTCGCGTGCGGCCTCGAGAATTTTCAGCGCGTGCGCAATGGCTGAATCGCTTGGCCTGAATGCTTCGTTAGTCAGTGTGATTTGACTTGGATGAATACAGCTTTTTCCAGCAAAACCTATACTCGCAGCAAATCGCGCCTCGGCGATGAAACCTTCTGTATTTTTAATATCAGCATAGGCTCCGTCAAAGGCCTCGATACCCGCCTCGGCAGCTGCAAGCTTGACTTGCATCATGGCATAACGAATGGCGAAGGGCTCCTGGCGCGAAATAGCGATGGGCTCAAACAAATCGGCCAGTCCGAGTTGCAAGCCCATCACGCGAGGGTGGGCGCTCGCCAACTCAAATGCCGTGCGCAATGCCGTGGGTGTTTCGATGTTGAGCAGTAATCTGACTGGCTTTTTACCATCGACATTTACGTTATTTTTCCGTTCTGCTTGTTCGATAGCTTGAACGGCCTGCAGTACGGCTTGCACGCCTGCGGGTTTGGGCAGATTAATAATATCGAGACCATTTTGAACAACACAGGCGATGTCTTCTGAAAAGTATTCCGTCTCCATGCTGTTGACGCGAATAATGATGGACTTGTTGCTCGAGATGACGGCTGGCATCTGCATCCATTGTTTAAGCGTTTTTCTGGCCTCGTCTTTTTTTGAATCGGCCACTGCGTCTTCAAGATCAAATGAAAGACCATCTGCCTGACTAGCGAGAGCTTTGTCAAAAAGTTCAGGCCTGGAACCAGGCACAAAGAGTTTGCTGCGCATAGAGTCTACCGAAATTAATATTTAATAAAATTTTGCTCAGAGCGATCAATAAAGTGTCGCTCATGAAGTTGCTCAACCTCGTTTCACAAGTAGTCCGCCATCTACCGGGAGTAAGACGCCAGTGATGTATTTTGCTTCATCTGAGGCAAGAAAAACCGCGGCATTTGCGACATCCCAGGCCGAGCCCATGTATCCCATCGGCACGAGTTTGTCGCGTTGCGCACGAATTTGTTCGCGCGGCACACCTGTTTCGCGCGCACGTCGCTCAATAGCCATAGGTGTGTCGATCAGTCCGGGCAAAATAGCATTCGCCCGCACACCTGCAGAGGCATTTTCCATCGCAATGTGCTGTGTCATGGTGTTGATCGCACCCTTGCTTGTTTTGTAAGTCAGTGTCGGGCGTGCGGCCAGGGATGAGGTTGAGGAAATATTAATAATGCTGCCGGATTGTTGTTTGATCATTACCGGGAGGACGTGTTTGCAGGTCATGAACATAGCGCGCAGATTTAAGCCCATGATGGCATCCCAGGCTGCAACATCGAGATCCACTGTTTTACGGTCGCCTTGCGAGCGTCCAACGTTATTGTGCAGGATGTCGATCCGGCCATAACGCTCGACGCAAGTTGCGGCGATTTTTTTGCAGTCCTCCTCGCTAGTGATGTCGGCAATCAGCACCGAGGCTTTACTTTGATAGGGGGCAAGTGCTGCCAGGGTTGCCTCAGCGTGCGCTTTGTTGATGTCTACCAAGAGCAGTGTTGCGCCTTCCTCGGCGAATCGTTGTGCCACCGCACGACCATTACCGATTGTTTCGCCGGGTTCTTGTCCTGCTCCAATAATGATGGCGACTTTGCCAGCCAAGCGTTGATCTTGTTTCATTTAGTCAGCCTTTACGTGTGAGTCTTGAACGACTTGTTTCCATTTTGCGACTTCAGTTTTCATGAAGGCACCAAATGTCTGGGGATCATCACCTACGGCATCAAGCCCCATTTCAGAGAATTTCTTTTTTAATTCCGCTGTATTCAACGCTGATTTGATCGCAGCGTTCATGATCAGGATACGCTCGGCCGGAGTACCTTTCGGTGCTACCAGGCCGTACCATGGGTTGACCTCATAGCCTGAAACTCCCGCTTCAGCCAAAGTTGGCACCTCAGGCAAGATTGCGATGCGCTTTGCGCTGGTGACACCCAAAGGAACTACCAGGCCTGACTGGATACGGGGTAAGGCTGCGGCTGCGCCGTCGATCATGACGGCGACACGTCCGGGAATCAGGTCGTTATAGGCTGGGGCAGTGCCTTTATAAGGGACGTGAGTCATAGAGATACCGTACTGGAAATTCATGACTTCGGTAGCCAGGTGGGCTGAACTGCCCGCACCGGCCGAAGCGTAGGACACTTTGCCGGGATTGTCTTTGATATAGGTTTTGAGCTGAGCCAGTGTTTTGAAGGGTAAAGCCGCACTCGCGATCAGGATATGGGGTGCGTCTGCAACATGTGACACCGGTGCAAAATCTATCAGTGGATCGTAAGGAAGACTGGCATGAAGGCTGGGGTTGACTGCCAGAACACTAAATGGCGCCATCATGAAGGTGTAGCCATCTGGATCTGCTTTAACCGTGGCTTCGGCACCTATGATTCCGCTGGCACCTGCTTTATTTTCAATAATAACGGGTTGCCTGATTTCGGTTGAGAGCGCTTGTCCAACTGCGCGGGTCATCAGATCAAGCGTTGCTCCTGCCGCAAAGGGAACGATAATGCGCACGGCTCGCTCAGGGTAGACACCTGGTTGTGCCGTTGCGTCGTGGGCTGAAATCAAGGCTATAAAGCATGGCAGAGCGCATTGCAATAAGTGCCGAAGACAGTGACTCCAACGATTCATGTTATCCCTATTATTTTTGCGTAGAGGGTTTGAGCAGGCTTCGCCATTTATTGATTTCATCCTTTAAAAATCGCTCGAATTCTTTCGAGGATGAGAGTCTGACTTCACCGTCAATCACTGCCAGACGGTTGGTGACCTCTGGATGAGACAAGCTTTGGGCAAGAGCCAGATTAAGTTTTTGAATAATCACCTCTGGTGTACCTGCCGGGGCAAGTATGCCCCACCAGACTACAGCCTCAAAATCAGAGACGCCCTGTTCGGCAATAGTCGGGATTTCTGGTGCAGATTTAAGGCGATTTTTGCCCGAGGTGGCTAGTAAT
This sequence comes from Burkholderiaceae bacterium, assembly GCA_036725985.1. Taxonomy (GTDB): domain Bacteria; phylum Pseudomonadota; class Gammaproteobacteria; order Burkholderiales; family Burkholderiaceae_B; genus Zwartia. The sequence continues at coordinate 147,189 of DAIMDD010000004.1, read as the reverse complement.
TTGATGCGACCACTATCAAGATGAGGCTTTAGCTGAGACATACCCGTGAACAACAGATCAACATGGCCACTTGCCACATCGAGCACGCCCTGACCGGCTCCTTTGTAAGGAACGATCAGGATATCTGCGCCGGTAGCTGCTTTGAATAGTTCTGCGGCTAAATCTGTAGCTGAGCCTTCCCCGGAAGTCGCGATGGCAAGTTTGCCAGGCTGTTGTCGTGCATAACGCAGCATCTCCTGAAGCGATTCGGCCTCAAGTGTTGCGCGGGCACCAAGACCCATGGCGTAAGTAATGACTGAGCCGACGGGGGCGAAGTCTTCGGGTGTTTTATAGGGAAGGTTGGGCAACAGCGTTGGATTAGTGGCGATGCTAGGACTCACCAGGAGTAAGGTGTAGCCGTCTGGAGCTGCCTTGGCGACAATGTCGGTGCCAACAACAGTATTGCCACCTCCGCGATTATCAATGATGACAGGCTGCTTGAGTGTTTCTGAAAGCTTATCAGCCCAGGCGCGCGCAATAAAGTCTCCGCCGCCTCCAGCTACAAAGGGTACGACGATGCGGATTGGTTTTTCTGGATAGTTCGAGGTGGAACTCTGTGCCTGAACACCGGTCACGGCGCAAAGTAGCGCTAGTAATATAAGGTATCGCCTCAGGTATCCGGTCGCTTTCAACTTGTTTATCTTCGCTAAATATCTATGCATGAGAGGGTTTATAGAATAGATTTGAGGTATTCACCACAGATTTAGCCCTTGATGAAAGATTCATACGAAATTCTAAAAATTCAGCTCGACTGAACTTTTGCTTTGCAAGCAATGTTGCGACGCACAATTGCATCTTGACATATCCTGAGTGCGTAATCGCTCTTGCAGTCGCGTGGTAACGGTTAAAAATAATCAGCTCAAAAGGTTCGTGATGTCAAAATCATTTATCAAGTATTCAAGTTTTTTTGCCTCGATGCTCATTGCCCTTGGTTTTTCAAACGTTCAGGCGCAATCTGACGCAAGCAAATTTCCAACTAAGCCGATCAAATTAGTGGTGGGTTTTGCCCCGGGTGGCGGGACTGATTCTGCAGCGCGCACGATCGCCATCAAGGTGTCTGAGTTATTGGGTCAGACCGTTGTGGTTGAGAATCGCGCCGGCGCGGGAGGCAATATAGCCTGTGAAACTGTGGCGCGCGCAACACCTGATGGATATACGATTGGCCTGGCCAATGTAGGCTCTTTGACTGTTAACCCCCACATGCCTGGCGGCACGTCTTACGACCCACTGAAAGATTTCGAGATGATTTCAGGCGGTGTGGCGTTTAGTAATGTGCTGGTCGTGCGCTCGGATTCTGCTATTAAAACCCTGGCCGAATATGTCAAAGCAGGTCAAGACAAAGATAAACCGCTTTTCTATGGTTCGGCCGGTATTGGCAGTGCAGGTCATTTGTCAGGTGAGTTGCTTAAAAATAGTGCTGGCATGACGACCGAGCATATTAATTACAAGGGCGGTGGGCCGGTGATGACGGATTTACTGGGCGGCAACATTACTGCCGTTTTTGCCAGCGCACCAACTGCCGTGCCTTTGGTGAATTCTGGTAAGTTGCGAGCCTTGGCTGTGACGGGCGCTCAGCGCGCCAAAGCGCTACCTGATGTGCCAACCGTCGCCGAGCAAGGCTATCCTGGTTATCGGGCAACTAACTGGTACGGTTTCATCGCTCCAGCTAAAACACCTGCGGCCATTGTTGAAAAACTTAATCAGGCGATTGTGACTGCCTTGAATGATCCCCAGACGATTGAGCGGTTGCTCAACGCCGGAATGGAACCCGATCCGTCTTCACAAAAAGAAATGCGCGAATTTGTGGCGCAGGAATACGACACCTGGGGCAAAGTTGTCAAAGGTATCAAGCTTTAAACTCGAGCGACTAGAAAATGAATGATTGCATAACAGTTAAGGTTCAATGATGGGCGCGACGATTTCTGAAAAAATATTGGCCAGGCATGCTGGAAAAGCTTCAGTCAAGGCGGGTGAAGTCGTCGTGGCTGAGATTGATTTCGCGATGGTGACCGATACACGTGCTGCGAATACGATCAAGATGATCGGAAAGCTTGGCGACAAAATGTTGCCTTTCGCAAAAAATACAGCCCTGGTACTGGATCACTACTCCCCACCTCCGAACCTGGAAGCTGCAGAGATACACAGTTCCATGCGCGCTTTTTCAAAAGAGCGCGGTACAAAACTCTACGACATCGGTGACGGCATCTGTCATCAGGTTTTACCTGAAGGCGGTCATCTGACGTGTGGTGATCTGGTGGTGGGCACGGATACGCACTCGGTGACGTATGGCGCTTTCAACGCCTTGGGCACTGGGATCGAAGGCACAGATGTCTCGGCGGTCATGATGAGCAGCAAGCTATGGTTTCGCGTGCCTGAAACCGTGCGTGTCGAGTTACGGGGTGAGCTGCAGCCTGGGGTCTGGGCGAAAGACATCACCTTAGCGATGCTGGGTCGTTTTGGCGCCGAAGGTTTGAATTATCACGCCATTGAGTATGTCGGTAGTGCTGTCGCAGCCATGGACATCGATGATCGCATGACGCTTTGCAATCATGCTGCCGAACTCGGCGCCAAGGCAGCTATTCTCGAGCCTGATGAAAAAACTTTTGCGTGGTTGCGTGCCCATGGTGCCAAGACGCCTTTGCCAACCTATGCAGATGCGGATGCGCATTACGCGAAACAGGTGGTGATTGATGCCGCGAGCCTCGCGCCGCAGGTTGCCCGCAAGCATGAGGTTGACGATATCGTTTCCGTGACGGACATTGATCGCCAGCGGATTCAGTTTGCGTTAATTGGCACCTGTACGAATGGCCGTCTGGACGATATCCGGCAAGCTGCTGCGGTGTTGAAAGGCCGCAAACTGGCAGCTGGCGTTCGTATGATCGTTACACCTGCCTCGCGTCAGATTTACCTTGCCGCGTTACGGGAGGGTCTGATCGAAATACTCACTGAGGCAGGTGCCTCGTTTGAGTCTGCGGGTTGCGGTACTTGCGTGGGCATTACTAATCATTTGGTGCCTGGCGATGGTGATACCGTAATTTCAACGGCGAACCGTAATTTCAAAGGTCGCCTGAGCAACAAAAACGCCGATATCTGGTTAGGCTCAGCAGCAACTGTTGCCGCCTCGGCCTTGACTGGATTCATCACGGATCCCAGGACTGTAGCGGGTGGTACCTGGAGGTCTGCAGCATGAGCGCCTCAAACAAGCTCATTAAAACGGGCACAGCTTTCATCCTGGGTGACGATGTCAATACTGACATTAATTGCTCAAATAAATATCTCCCGGGTAAGGATATTGCTTATGTAGCAGCCCATGCGTTTGACGCGCTTGCACCGACAATCGCTGCGGATATTGCTGCGGCCGGTGGCGGTATTCTGGTCGCTGGCGATCATTTCGGAATCAACTCTTCACGCGAACAGGCTGTTCACGTCATGCGCGCTATGAATATTCAGGCAATCGTTGCGCGCTCATTTGGTCGTCAGTTTTTCCGCAATGCCATTAATAATGGGATGCCCTTATTTGAATGCGACACGCGTTCTATTCAAGCTGGTCAGATGCTCGAGATTGACTTTTCCTCGGGCGTCCTGAAAATCGATTCGCAGCCCATTCAAAGCGCAGTGCCACTACCCAGTGAAATTCTCGCCATCCTGTCGATGGGAGGATTAATCCCTTTCCTACAAAAATATCCTGATTGGAATTTCGCATGACAGCTCTGAGCGCAAAAGAAAAACGCCAGCAACTTAGAACACTGCTGAGCCAAGACCAAGCAGTCCGGGCACCGGGTATCTATGATGGCTATGGTGCGCGACTTGTTGAAAATGCTGGCTTCCCAGCCTGCTATATGACAGGCAACGGCGTATCGGCTTCATTACTTGGCTTGCCTGATGTGGGTTTGGTTGATCTGACTCTGATTGCTGATCACGCGCGCCGCGTAGCAACCTGCATCAATATTCCTCTGATATGCGATGCTGATACAGGTTATGGAAATGTCGTGAACATGCGCCGCACGATTGCAGAGTTCGAAAGCGCGGGCGTGGCTGCAATCCATATTGAAGATCAGATTTCACCGAAGCGTTGCGCGCAGATGCCGGGTGAAAGAACCGTTCTTGAATTTAATGAGGCCGTAGCAAAAATCGCCGCAGCCTCTGCTGCAAGAAGTGATTCAGACTTTGTTCTGATTGCGCGCACTGATTGCGTTGGCGCGATGGGACTGGAGGAGGCGGTGCGACGGACAAAAGCCTTTGCAGAGCAGGGTGCTGATGTGGTGTTCGTTGAACTCAAACCTAATCCCGATATTTTGAAACAGATCCGCTATCTGAAAGATCAGGTTCAGGTACCCATGGTCATCAATATGGATGCGGGGGAAATACTGCGCGGCTTGCATGCGAGTCAGCTTAAGGCCGCAGGCATTGATCTTGCCATTTATCCCGCACTGGCCCGTGGTGTGTTTGGTCACGCAATGAGTCAAGCCTTGGCACATTTGCAGTCGGCAGGAAATGTATCGGGTTTTGCTGACCAGCATATGTTTAGTTCGTCTCAATACAACGATGCGCTTTCTATTGCTGAGATCGAAGCATGGGAAACACGTTTTGATCGTTCTTATGAATAAAGTTTTCTTCTATTTTTAGAAAAAAATATGTTTTTTTACTAAAAATTGACTAATTTCTTTCCGCGCTCTAAAGTAATTGCATATACCTAAAACACAGCTTTCAAGTGCTGTGTTTTCAAGGGGAGTAGCTGACCGGATGGGCAATCCATCTGGTGATGTGTTCGTCAATACGTGACTACGGTCACCGGGCACATCGGTCGAGTGTGTGAGTTTTCACCCTCTGCAGGCAAGACCTTGGCGGCAGATTACCGACCAAGGCCCAGCGCTCGCCTCGTGACGTATCGTTGCCGCATGGTTTTTCCTCCTGGCTGAGCGCGCAAGGAACACAATGGACATTTTTTCTTTAGAGTTTCTCTCGGCACTCGGTGCCATTATTTTGATTGATCTCGTGTTGGCTGGCGACAATGCTCTGGTTATCGCTATGGCTGCACGTAAATTGCCTCCCGTAGAGCAGAAAAAAGCAATTGTCTGGGGTACAGTAGGCGCGATTGTTGTGCGTTCTGTGATGACGCTAGGCGTGGTGTGGCTATTGAAAATTCCCGGGCTTTTGCTGGCTGGTGGTTTGTTGCTGGTCTGGATTTCGTTCAAACTTCTCGCGGACGACGCAAGCGGGCACGATCAGGATGGTCAAAGCAAGCAACCTGCCACTCTGATGAGTGCCATGAAAACTATCATCATTGCTGATGCGGTGATGGGTGTTGATAACGTTCTGGGCGTCGCCGGTGCAGCGCAGGGCAGTTTTCTGCTTGTGGTGCTGGGGCTGCTCATCAGTATACCGATCGTTGTGTGGTGCAGTGGTATGGTCTTACGCCTGATTGAGCGCTTCCCTCAGATCATCTATCTAGGCTCTGCTGTGCTCGCGTGGACTGCAGCGCAGATGATGTTTTCTGAGCCCTTTGTGCTGAAGTATCTTGGTGAGGCCTCAAGGTTTGTATGGTTGTTTGATTGTGGTGTGATTCTCGGAGTTTTGTTGAGCGGCCACCTTCACAAACGAAAAGCCATAGGGCTCGTGACCTGAGCGGTCAAGCCTGACAATCCCAAGTCACTCACAACAAAAAACCGCCTGAACTGATCCCAGTTCAGGCGGTTTTAAGCAGAAGTAGGCTAGATCGCTAGCGTCTGTTTAAACGCCAGTTTCTTTTTTGCGTCCCCAGAGCTTGCCTACGAGCAATACGATAGCTGTACCGACCAGAGGTCCTACGGTATGCAGAATTGGAAGATTCGCGTTGACCCACTCCTTAATTGCTGGATCACCCACTGCCATTTCACCTGCAACCCAACCGAGTAAGGCACCGCCAATTGTGATAATAATTGGAAATCTTTCCATGATTTTAAGCAGTATCTGAGCACCGAAAATCACTAGCGGTATGCTGATTGCCAAACCAATAATCAGTAAGGGCATACTACCTTTGGCTGCAGCAGCAACCCCGAGCACATTGTCCAGACTCATCACCAAGTCCGCAAGCAAAATGGTTTTGATAGCCGTCATTAAGTGGTCGCTGGAAGAAATGTTTTCTTCACCATCCTCTGGCATTAAAAGTTGGATACCAATCCAGACTAACAGAGCTGCGCCAACGAGCTTCAGGTAGGGCAAAGTCAGCAGTTTGACTGCGAAAATTGTTAATGCGATACGCATCACAATAGCTGCGCCGGACCCCCAGATAATGGCTTTCTTTTGCTGCAGGGGGGGCAGTGATCTGGCTGCAAGCGCAATCACAACTGCGTTATCGCCCGACAGCACGATATTGACGCCGATAATTTGGAGCAGTGGAATCCAAAATGTATTGAGTGAGAGATCCATAGTGTCTTTTTATGATGAAAGTGGACTTGAACGAGGGACTCTTATGACTTCTCTAAGAGTCGCGCGTAGTTTACACCGAGCTTACAGTTTGATACCAAAAAACTGCTAATGAAATTTTGTTGCATTGCAGCAGTTTTGGTTGGTCCTTTGTGCAAGAACAAGCTTAGGCTTTCAGGTGAAAAAGCCTAAGCGCACAGGCCTCAATTTCGCGCTTCGTATTCTGAAATCAGGTCAACCTTAGGTTGGGATTTACCGCCATCGAAGGTGCTCGCGAGGAATTTATCGACGATTGCTTTTGCCAGTTCCGGACCGACGACTCGCGCGCCAATCGTGATGATTTGTGCGTCATTGCTGCGGCTGGCTCGCTCGGCGGAATAGGTGTCATGGCATTGCGCTGCACGAATGCCGGGTACTTTGTTGGCCGAAATAGCCATACCAATACCTGTTCCACATAACAGGATCGCACGTTCAGCGTTGCCCTTGATAACATCTTCCGCGACGGCGAAAGCGATGTTGGGATAAAGCACCGCTGCACCGTCGTGGCAGCCCATGTCGGTAATCTCATGGCCTGCTTGTTGCAGGTGTTTTTTAATAATCATTTTTAATTCGTAAGCTGCTTCGTCACAGCCGAGGCTAAGTTTCATGATGACCTTGATTGATTTGAGTTATTGATTACCAGAGCTATCTGCTCTGGCGAGTTGTTGTTGAGTGGAGTCCGACAAGGAGCGAAGGATTAGCCAGCAGGAGGTCGCTCCGGCATCAAGCACTCCGATCGAGCGTGAACCAAGTCTGGCGGAGCGTCCTAATTTGGCTTGCAAATTCTTAGTCGAGTCTTTACCTTTTTCTGCCGCTTGTGCCATTGCCTGCAGTGCTTGTTCAAAGCTGGCATGTTCGGTGAGCGCCGAGTTGTAGGCTTCTAGCGCGGGTAGTAAGGTGTCAATCAGGGTTTTGTCGCCAAGCTGGGCCTGTCCCATTTTTTGAATGTTTTCAATACCGGTGGCAAGCGCTTGTCCGAATAACGCAGCATCCATCCTGGAGTAGGGGGTCAGTACCGAAACCCAGCCATCAAAAAATTTTCCGTAGAGCGGTCCCATCGAGCCGCCGATATCATCCATCAGTGCCAGGGATAACTGATTCAAGGCTGTGGGTAAGTGCTGCGCTTGATCTCCGAGTTTTTCCAAACGCTGTGCGCAACCGGAAAACCCCTTTGCCATGTTGATGCCATGATCACCATCGCCAATCAAACCATCAATTTCACTTAGATATTGTTTGTTTTGCACAATCGTATCGATCATGTTCAGAACAATATTTTTTCCTTGACTCAGGTCAACACTTGGACCTGTAATCTCATGGGTTGAGATAAGTGTGTTGTCTGAACGTACAGCTACTTTTTGTGTGACGCTCGACGCGGCGCGCGTATCAAAGCTTTTGCTATCGCGAACTCCATTGATTCGCAACCCCACAGCATCGCATGGATGCTGCATGCAGGCGAGCAGCTCATCGTCGAGTTTCATCACGGTCAGCGTGACGCCCATCATTTCCAGCGAGGTAAATAAATTACCGACCAGGCTAAATGAAATGTCGATTCCTTCGCGGTCGAGTATTTTCGCGACCTCGCCATACAAGATGTATTGCTCCATGAGGGGCGTGGCACCAAGTCCGGAAACAAGTACCGCAACGCGATCACCCCTGAGATAAGGTAAATCTGGAAGGATCGCTGCAAGCATCATTTCGGCCATCTCTTGCGCGTTCACCGTTGGCCGGACATCGATACCAGGCTCGCCGTGATGTCCAATGCCAACTTCCATGAAGCCTGTTTCAATCTTGAAATTCGCTTTTCCTACCGCTGGAATAATGCAAGCTGAAAGGCCAATGCCAATGCTGCGAGTGGAGTCGATCGCTTTTTGAGCTACTGCGATGACTTCCTCAAGCGATCCACCCATATCGGCTTTGGCAGCACCTGCTTTCCACATCAGAATTTCACCGGCAACTCCACGCCTTTTATCTTCCTGGCCTTTGGGAGAGGAGGCGACGTCATCGTTGGCGACAACGCTTCGTACTGTAATGCCCTCACGCTCAGCCATTTCAGTGGCCATGCGCACATTCATATTGTCGCCTGCATAATTGCCATAAAGACACGCTACACCTGCGCCACCGTTTGCGTGTCTCATGGCATCAAGAAAACTTTTAGCAGTTGGTGAAGAAAAAATTTCTCCAATCGCCACGGCATCAACGAGTCCATCGCCGACATAGCCTAAAAATGCCGGCTCGTGTCCGGAGCCACCGCCGGTGATGATGCCAACTTTCCCCGTTTCTGGCGCCTGTATGCGTTTGACCACTCGAGGATTATCTGTTGCAGCAATGCTGTCATGGTGGGCGAGTAACCAGCCGCGGAGCATGTCTTCCACGACCAGATCGGGATCATTGATCACACGATTCATGGGAGCTTCCTTTTTTCAGGTTCAGACGTGAGCGAGGTGCCTGGACACGAAGCTGAGTGCTTGCGAGAGCGCAGTTTCTATTTCTGCCAATGGCACAGCTTGTTCGTGTCGACTTGGTTGAGAATCAGGTTTCCTGTGCAAGCGCAGAGGCATTTCTATAGACAGGCAAAGAGGTGTCTTGGCCACCTGTTGCAAAATTTTTCCGCAGTCTACATCGCCTTGCCCCAGACCAGAAAAAAAGTAACCGTCTTTGCGTTTGCTGACGTCTTTAATATGGGTGTAGAGACAGTATGGCATTGCATCCAGAGCATCCTGTGTCGCATTGACCGTGGGGCGATGCGACACTGTATTGCCTGCGTCATAGTTAAGCGCTACGCGCTCGTGCGCGATGGACTTGAGCAGCGCCTCGGAGTCAGACGCGACGTTTAATAAATTGTCAGAGCCATCTCCTGGATTTTCAAGACCAATCCACATATCAAGGGCTTCAGCATGACGAGCGAGGACTGTAATATTTTGATGGAACCGCTCGGTTGTTTTTCTGGCAGAGGCATTGGTATTGATGACGCGAGCGCCAATCTTTCTGGCGAAATCCATTCGACCTCGAAAGACTTCTACTGCATCCTCGCGTCCAAGATCTATATGGGAAGAAAATGCGTAGCAACCTACGCCAGCATCTTGTAGCCATCGCGCATACTGTGTGGCTTTCGCGTCAGTAAAGCTGGACTCGTCAAAGGGCTCTGTATAGCCCACAATAAATGCAGGTTCGACGTGCGTAGCGCCTATTTTTGCCAGACTCTCGAGCATCGTTGGAAACGCATGCCCATCGTAAGGCGCGCCTGAGACAGAAATAATTCTATTCGCAGTGTAGCGGCGTGAGATCTCATTGAATGAATGCATGAATCAACCTTTTTATTTTTGTTGTGTCTGACATCTTCGCAGATCAATAGTTTGCGCTGATGCCAGACCACTGGTGATTCTTATCGGTCGATGGGTTCAGTGCAAATGATTAATTATCAATAGCAGTTGAATTTAATTCATGTTGCACGGCAGCATTATTCCAGGAACTTTGCAAAACCAGAGACAGGCTCGCGTTCGCTGATCAGGCTATTTTCTATCCGTGTGTGGTCAGCAAAACCAAGGGCCAGTCCGCAGATCACAATTTCGCTTTCCGGGATACCTGTGACTTGCCTGATCACAGGATGAAACCGATTAAAAGCCGCTTGCGCGCAAGTGTCCATCAGTCGTGCCCTGGCGGCCACCATGAAGCTTTGTATAAAACAGCCAAAATCGAGCCAGGAACCTGTATTCATCGTTCGGTCCATTGTGAAAATAATGCCAACGGGCGCATCAAAAAATATATAGTTGCGGCCATGTTGCGCTTGCATACCTGCCTTGTCCTCACGTCCAAGACCCAGAAGTTTGTAAAGATCCAGACCGACCTTGCGTCTGCGCTCAATATATGGCGACTCCCAGATGTCTGGGTAATACCGGTAGTCTTCAGTCAGCGCTTCAAATTTTGCTTTGTCCTGATAGACCGCCATGATTTCATCGGAGAGACGGGTTTTGATGTTTCCAGTCAAAACATAGGCCTTCCAGGGCTGTGTATTCGAACCTGAGGGCGCCCGGGCAGCTACCTCCAGCATACGTTCGATATCCTCGCGCGCGATAGGCGTTGGTAAAAATGCACGCATAGAGTGCCTAGAGGTAATTGCTTCATCAACAATTTGTTGTTCTTTTGTCTGAATCATCGCGTGTGTCTCACTCAAAACGAAGGCCAGTGCTGGCGTTCTTTATTAATAACTCGGGTGGGTTAAAACGTGGCCCATATTTTGCTGCAAGCTCCTGGGCGCGCAAAGTAAATTTTTCTAAACCATACTGGTTGACAAATTGAATTGCGCCGCCAGTCCATTTCGGAAATCCGATTCCCATAATGGAGCCGATATTAGCGTCGCGTGCGGATTCTAAAACACCTTCTTCCATGCAGCGGATGGTTTCAATCGCTTGAATAAAAAGAATCCTGTCTTTCATATCCTGGTAGGGAATGTCGAGCGTGCCACCACCAAAATGCCTGGAGAGCTCCGGCCAGAGGAATTTTTTACCTTCGGCGGGATACTCATAGAACCCCCCGCCGCCTGCACGGCCCGGACGATTGAAAGCTTTCACCATTTTTTCCACCACCGTATCGGCGACATGTGGCTGATAGGTTTTACCTTCCGCCTGCAAGTCCAGTTTTGTTTGCTCCGTGACCGAGAGCGATAAGGCCATTGAGACTTCGTCAGCGACCGCAAGCGGTCCCACTGGCATACCGACCTCAACGCTCGCTTGCTCTATCTTTGCCGGATCTGCTCCGTCTGACAGCATGCTGATGCCTTCGTTCCTGAAAGTCCTGAATACTCTGGAGGTGAAAAACCCCCGACTGTCGTTGACAACAATCGGTGTTTTGCCAATTTGCATGACATAGTCATACGCCCGGGCGAGTGTCTCAGGTGATGTTTGCGCACCTTTGATGATCTCGACCAATGGCATTTTGTCTACGGGTGAAAAAAAATGTAGGCCAATGAAGTTGGCCGCATGCCTCGATGCGTGCGCCAGCCCAGAGATCGGCAAAGTAGAGGTGTTTGAGGCAAAAATCCCATTTGGGCGAAGCATGGGTTCTGCTTCCTGGGTGACTTGTGCTTTGAGTTCTCTTTTTTCAAAGACAGCTTCAATGATCAGATCGCAATCTTGCAAATCATTTACCTGATCCGTAGGTGTGATGAGCGAGAGGATTGCATCGCGTTTTTCTGCGGTGAGTAATCCTTTTTCAATTCTTTTGTTTAATAGTTTTTCTGAATAACTCTTACCTTTGAGTGCGGCGGCCATCGTGATGTCTTTTAATACGGTTGGTATGCCTCGCATCACGTTGGCATAGGCAATTCCTGCCCCCATCAGTCCCGCACCTAGTACACCTACTTTTGTAAAGGTGGCTTTAGCGAATCCTTCCGGACGACTTTTACCGGACTTGATCTCTCCCATATGAAAAAAGAAGGTATTAATCATGTTTTTAGACACGGGATGCGTGACCAGCTGAGTCATATACCTGGCTTCGATTTGCAGTGCAGTATCAATATCGACCATCAAACCCTCACTCGCTGCGGCCAGAATGGCGACGGGAGCTGGCATGCAGCCGTGATGTTTTTTTTCAAGCGCGTCAGAGGTTTGTCTGATGAAATCCTTGAGCTCGGTACTGTCGGCTTGTCCCCCTGGTATGGTGAAGCCCTCTCGATCCCAGGGCTGGACAGGGTGTGGATTTTGTCTGATCCAGGCATGCGCTTGTGTGAGTAAATCTTCCGGATTTTTTGCCAGTCCATTGAGCAGGCCTGTTTTGAAAGCCTCGGAAGGTTTGATGATTTTGCCTTCCATCACATAGGGGAGGGCAGCTTTCAGCCCAAGCAGTCTGCTCATGCGCACGATGCCTCCCGCCCCGGGTAAGAGGCCTAGCGTGACTTCAGGTAAGCCCAGCATAATCTTGTCGTCATCCAGACAAAAGCGCGCATGGCTCATCAGGCATAACTCCCAGCCGCCACCGAGTGCAGTCCCGTTAATGGCCGCGACAACAGGTACGCGAAGCTTTTCAAGTAAACGGTGTTCAAGCTTGGTTGTCATCGAGCGCTTGAAAAATTCCTCAGATTGCTCGGGCGTGACAGCCATCAGATCTTTTAAATTACCACCAGCAAAAAAGGTTTTTTTCGCAGAAGTCATGACCACACCCGTGATCTGGTCCTGCTCAGCGACGAGCTTGTGAATCACATCGCTGAAAGCTTGCTTGAACGCGACGGTCATGGTGTTGGCCGACTGGTCCGGAGCATCGAAAGTGAGTGTCACGATGCCGTCAGCATTTTTTTCAAATTTAATAGGATTCATTGCGGTCTCAGTCATTTTTTAATTGAATTTTTTCTGCTTTGGGCTGTTTTTTGTTCAAGTTGCAGTATCTTGCTTTAAAAACCCCAAATAGATTTCCACTGCAGAGATATTAACGCCGTCTAGAGCAGTACTTTGCCGGGATGTATACACTATAGGAAAATAAACAAATTGCGGGGGGATTTAAATGGCTGGACCATTGCAGGGCGTGAGAGTCATTGAGATGGCGGGCCTGGGGCCCGCGCCCTTCGCCTGCATGCTCCTTGCAGACCTTGGTGCTGAGGTCATTTGCATTGACAGGCCGGTCACTCCAGGCGGAGCAGCCGACGAAAACCGGACTAATGTGTTGCGACGGGGGAAAAAATCCATAGCCCTTGATATGAAGCGCCCTGGTTCGGTACAGGCGGTTTTGCGACTGATTGCCTCGTCAGACGTTCTGATTGAGGGTTTCAGACCCGGTGTGATGGAGCGTTTAGGCCTGAGTCCTGAGGTTTGCCTGGCCCAAAATCCCGCGCTCGTTTTTGGAAGAATGACCGGGTGGGGTCAGACCGGACCCTTGGCGCATGCTGCCGGCCATGATATTAATTACATCGCTTTATCTGGCGCTTTACATGCTACAGGGACAGCCAAGCAGCCCATCGTCCCCTTGAATCTGGTGGGTGATTTCGGAGGTGGGGCGATGTTGCTGGTCGCTGGCGTCTTGTCGGCGGTCATTCATGCGCGCGCAACAGGCAAGGGACAGGTCGTTGATGCGGCCATGACCGATGGGTCTGCGCTGTTGATGAGCATGATGTATGGATTTATGGCCGCTGGTCATTGGACGGATCAGCGTGCCAGCAATATGCTCGATGGTGGAGCACATTTCTACGGGACTTATCAATGTTCAGATGGAAAATGGGTTGCTGTCGGATCGATTGAGCCGCAGTTTTATTCTTTGCTGATTGAAAAATCAGGTTTGACAGGCGTGGATATGCATGCTCAGCGCAACCCTGAAACATGGCCGGGTATGAAACTTAAATTGGCGGAGGTTTTTGCAACTCGCAGCAGAGACGAGTGGTGTGCGTTAATGGAAGGTACGGATGTCTGTTTTGCCCCCGTGCTTGGAATGACCGAGGTTGCCGCACATCCTCATAATGTTGCGCGCCAAACTTTTTGCGAGGTGGAGGGTGTTTTACAGCCATCACCAGCACCGAGATTTAGCGAGACAATGGGCGAGATTTCACATCCGCCTGTGCCCACAGGTGAGCACACGGCCGAAATTCTGAGTCAGCTAGGTTTAACGGAAACAGAAATCAAAGCATTAGGATGAAATACCTGGTGCGCAAATTATTTTATAAACAAGAACACCGAAGAAAACTGATTTGGAGAGAAACGCATGTCGAGCGATACCGTGGAAGCATTCAAGGATAGCGCACGTGATTTTTTAAGTCGTGCTCAGACCATTGCCCGCCTGAGGGCTTTACGCGAAAGCAATGAAGGCTTTGAACGCGATGCCTGGCGGTCTGTTGCAAACGCTGGCTGGCCGGCGATTTTTATCTCTGAACAGGACGGTGGGCTTGGCTTACATCTGCGCGAGATGGCGGCGATTGCCGAGCAAGTAGGTAAACATTTATTACCTGAACCCTACATTGCCTCAGCTGTTCAGGCGACCGTTGCCTTGACTCGCTGTCCTCAGGGGCAGTTACGCTCCATGCTCCTTGAGCAACTCTGTACTGGTGAACTGATTGCAGGACTAGCCTGGCAAGAGCAGCTAGGCCAGCTCAGCTGTGATCACACCCTGACACAGGCCAAAAGCACCGGCGATGGTTACGCCTTAAATGGGCTCAAGCGATTCGTTGCGCCGGGTCCGGGAGCTGACGGCTGGCTGGTGCTGGCGATGGATGCGTCAACACCCATGTTGCTGTGGTTGCCTAAAGACTGTGACGGTGTTGCGTATAAAAATCAGCGTTGCGTGGATGGCTCGATCTTGCAGGAAATAGAGCTTAAAAACGTATTGGTTCCAAAATCTCATGTGCTTGCTCAGGGACACAGTGTGCTGATAGCAGTCAATGAAGCAAATGATTACGCAAGGATTATTCAGTCAGCTGAGTTGCTCGGTGTAATGCGCCATTCGCTTGAGGCCACACTTGAGTATCTGAACACGCGTAAACAGTTTGGTCGTCAGATTGGTAGCTTTCAAGCACTTAAACACCGCGCTGTGGATGCCTATATCCAAGTTGAATTGTCAGCGGCCTGCCTGAGTGAAATATTAGGTCTGATGGAAAAGGGTGGCTCTGCTTCACTACTGTCCAGCAGGGTCAAGGCGCGTTGCGCGAGTGCGGCTTTGCTAGTGACGCGTATGGCTATCCAGTTTCACGGCGCGATGGGGTATACCGATGAATGCGATATTGGGCTTTATTTCAAACGTGCGCTATCTTTGTCGTCCTGGTTAGGAAACGTTGCCCAGCACCGCATGCGTTATTTCAAGGAGTGCCCTCCAGACGTCGCGCAGGATAGTTCGCCAATCAGCTCTGACTTTCCAACGGATGCCGACTGGGAAAACATGCCAGAGGCCGAGTTCCGGAATATGTTGCGTGGTTTCTATAGTCAGAATTATCCCGAACATATGCGTAACGTGCCGCGTCGTTTGTACTGGCACGAAATAAAAGACTGGTATATGACCCTGTCAAAGCAAGGATGGGTCGCACCGGCCTGGCCCAAACAATTCGGAGGGATGGGCCTGACACCTGAAAAAATGATTGCTTACGTTGAAGAGCAAGAGCAGTACGGCGTAGCGCGTGCGCCTGACATGGGCGTTGTCATGATTGGGCCCTTGCTTATTCAGCGCGGTAGCGTTGAACAACAGCAAAAGTTCTTACCCAAAATTATTGCTGGAGAACACGTCTGGTGTCAGGGCTATTCTGAACCAGGGGCTGGCTCCGATCTGGCCGCCTTGCGAACTGAGGCGATTCTCGAGGGCAACGAGTTTGTCGTGAATGGTCAGAAAATATGGACTACGCTCGCTCAGGATGCCACACACATGTTTGCCTTGGTTCGCACCGATAAGGATGCCAAGAAACAGTCGGGTATCAGCTTTTTGCTCATTGATCTCAGCGCACCAGGAATCACAATCAGAAAAATTAAAGATATCGGTGGCCACGAAGAGTTCTGCGAGGTGTTTTTCGACAATGTGCGTGTACCTGCTGAAAATCTGGTGGGCGAACTCAATCAGGGTTGGACAATCGCCAAGGCACTACTGGGTTTTGAACGAATCTTTTTAGGTAGTCCCAAGCAGTCAAGATATGCCTTGAGCCAGTTAAACGTGGTCGCACAACATCTCGGGCTGATGAGCGATCCTGTGTTTGCCTCGAAGTATGCCGAGTTGATGCTCGACGTTGCTGATCAAGTTGCGGGTTATACACATTTTGCAGATATTGTTAAACGTGGCGAAACTTTGCCGCCCAGTGTTTCGTTATTGAAAATTTGGGGTACTGATACTTACCAAAGAATTTGTATGTTGCTAGTTGAGTCGGCACAAGAGCATGGCGCGACAGGACAGACGACTGATTTGGGTCAAGAGGGGTTCAATATCCCTGCTATCCTTTTTAACGCGATCCCCTCGACTATCTATGGTGGAAGTACAGAGATCCAAAAAGAAATTATTTCAAAGAACGTTTTGCGTTTGCCCGATTAATTGATTCATCCGCTTTGGCCGAGTTCGGCCAGGTCACCTACAGGGGTAGTTATTTTGGAAGCCATTAGTTTTGAAGTCTCCAACGGGGTCGCGACCTTGACCCTGAATCGACCCGCGCGTAAAAACGCGATCGATGCTGTGATGCGCGAAGAACTCAAAGAAGTTATTTTCTCTTTACCTAAAAGTCGTGATTTGCGTGCGCTGATCATCACAGGGGCAGGTGGAACATTTTGCGCGGGTGGCGATATCAGTGTGATGGGCGCTAGCACCTTGTCTCCCGAAGAAGGGCGCGAGCGGATGCGTCATGATTATCTTTCCTGGATCGAGGTACTGCTAAGGCTTGAAATCCCGGTCATTGCAGCCGTAGAGGGCGCTGCGTTTGGCGCAGGCTTTAGTCTTGCGCTGACAGCCGATATTGTTCTAGCCGCGCCTAACAGCCGCTTTTGTTTATCTTTCATGCGTTTGGGGCTGATCCCGGATTGCGCGGCTTTTTATACTTTGCCGCGTATCGTTGGGGCGCAACGCGCCAAGGAACTAGCGTTCTCCGCGCGCGAACTCAGCGCCGAGCAAGCACAGCAATTAGGTATCGTGCTCGAGGTTACGCCACAGGGACGTGTATTGGAACGTGCGCAGCAAATGGCTAACTGCTTTGCCAATGCCGCACCCGCAGCCCTTGCAATGACCAAGCGTGCGTTCAATGTCTCAATGAATAGTTCGCTTGATACGATGATGGATATCGAAGCTGCGGGACAAGCTGTCGCGCGGACAACACAATGGCACACCGATGCGGTGCAGCGTTTTTTAAACAAACAGCCTTCAGCCTTTCAATGGCCCACGAGCCTGGACAAGTGATTTTTGCTTCTTCGCGTGAGGCAGGCAAAATCCCGGTCATTGCTCTGCTTGGTAGGCCGGGGAGTGGAAAAACGTACTTTTTGAATCAGTTGCTCAGTACACAGTGCCTACCTAATACGGTTGTTCTGAGCGCAAGCGATGATGCGCTCACCGCTCATCAGGCGCCGCGACTGCAAAAGCTTGCGCCACTTAGAGTTAGCGAGGTGTCTGATTCAGGTTGTTTTTGTTGTGGCATGCGCAGTGGTTTGGGTGATGCCTTGCGCGATTTGTTTTTGCGTGCGCTGAAAAAAAGCATCCCTCCTGTCGAGCGGGTGTTGATAGAGGCAAATATTACCGATCCGGGGCCGTTGAAATTTACGCTCAGGCACGCACCTTTTCTTGGTCAAAGATATATTTTTGACAAAACTATTTTGCTCATAGAGGACAAAAACTTACCGCAGCACCCTATTGATTTGCGAGAATCTGGAATTGAGCACGCTGACTATGTCATTTGCTCGAACGCCCCGAAACTCAGCAAGGATCGTCTTAAAGAGATGGAGTTGGCAGTAAAACAACTGAATTCCAAGGCAAAACTAGTTCTTTCTATTGATAAGCTTGAGACTATGCTCTTTAATAAGCTACACTAAGAGACATTAAAGGTTTGAACAAAACCCTGATTGCCTGATTGAGAAGCATTAAGACCAGCCATTAAGACCAGCCATTAAGACCAGCACTCGATACGTCACAAATTTGCTGTTTTTTTGCTGGTTTTAGAGAGAAAGTTTAGCCGAGCCATTTTGGTCTTTACTCTCAATGATCATGCGCAATCACTGTTTATACGCTTCCAGCGCTTGGTAGCTCAGGTTTTAACTCCGGTTCTTACCTCTTTAAGCTCATTATTCAATTATTTTTATTGCATGGCATGCGGCACCTCTGTTGAGGATTCCGTGCATCTCATTCCTTTGAATGACATCACCTGTATGTGTGTCGCGCCAGCCGGATTTTAAGTTTTGGAATGTTTGGCAATATCTATCTGTAGAGATGGATGTATTTATTTCAGCAGGAATCAGTCTTGAATTTTTTAGAAAAAAATATACGCATAGTGAAAACGAAGCTGAAAATAAAACTGGCCGAGCGCCTAAGCGATCGACCAGTTGTATTTGGTTGCGGGGGCAGGATTTGAACCTACGACCTTCGGGTTATGAGCCCGACGAGCTGCCAGACTGCTCCACCCCGCGTCTGATGAAAAGAAGTATACCGCATTTCACGATCCGGAACAAGTCGCCGGTAAGACTTAAGGAATTAAATCGCTTATGAATGATCATGAAGCTACTCTAGTGTTAGAAGCTGCATTGCTTTGCGCGCCTTCGCCCATGCCCTTGTCGGAGTTGCGCAAACTTTTTGAAGAAGAAATAACTAATGAACAAATAAAAGTTTCACTCGAAACACTGCAGCAACTATGGCTTGATCGCGGTATGGAACTCGTTGAGTTGGCAAGTGGTTGGCGTTTCCAAAGTCGTGAGTCAATGCAGCGCTATCTTGAGCGCTTGAATCCTGAACGTGTCCCAAAGTACTCGCGTGCTGTGATGGAGACGCTTGCAATTATTTCCTGGCGACAGCCTGTTACGCGTGGCGATATCGAAGATATCCGTGGCGTAACCGTTTCGTCGCAGATTATCAAGACGCTTGAGGACCGTGGCTGGGTCGAGGTGATCGGTCATCGAGACGGCCCTGGGCGTCCCGGCTTGCTGGGTACGACCAAGCAGTTTTTGGATGATTTGGGTTTGCGAGCGCTTGATGAGTTGCCGGCGCTAGGCTCGATTGCCATGACTGACGCGCTGCAGGCATTGCCAGGCGACGGATCGCAAACCACAGCGCAGGAGACCGAGGCGCTTGGGCAAGGTAGTTTGATCGAGGACCAACACCCCGAAGCTGCGCAAGATCAATTGCCCGAAATCGAACCATTATCTGAAGCGCAATCGCCAGAACTCGACGCGCAACCAGCAGAACCAGAGCTCGACGCGCAACCAGCAGAGCCAGAGCTCGATGCGCAACAACTGGAATCAGAATATGTATCTGAAGCTCAGCACTCAGATCCAGCGGACGTTGCCGCTGCAAACTCAGTGTTCATTGAGATAGATGAGCGCGAAAGCTCACACGAGCACAGCAAGCCTGCGATGCCTGACGATACCCAAATGACAGAGGATCATCAAGACTTCGAGGCGACAGCTCAAGACTTTGAGAGGACAGCTCAAGACTTTGAGAGGACAGCTCAAGTCCACAGCGATAGCCAAAGTGACACAGAAACACCGAAGCATGAAAGCGAAGGCACTGAGCTGTCCGCTACAGAATTTTCGCAAGACGACACAAACAGTACTTCGTCGCACCTGCAAACGAATGAATTTAACCCGGAGTCCAAGTGACCAATACCAATCAATCAGAACAACCCATGGCTGAGCAGCAACACTCTCCAGATGAGGCAGTTCAACAGCCGGTTGTCCAGCCCGAGGGCGTTGCTGCAAATGCCAAGCCGCGTGGCCGTAAACTTCGTACCCCCTTTCGCCGCCGTCGCAGCGATACGCCGGAGATAAACGATGAGGCGGGCAACGCGACAGATGCCACTGCGGTGGAAGCTGTCGCAACGCACGAGACGCATGCAACACCCTCGGTTCATCCTCCGCGTGCGCCACGTGCGCCACGTGCTCCACGTGCGCCTCGCGCACCTCGCGTGGAAGTCGCTGAATATGTTGAGCCCGAAACCGATACCGTTGACCTTGGCGATCCTGTTCTGGCCGAGAAAGAGGCCGAACAAGCGCTTTCATATTTAAGTGGTGCCGATCGAATCGAACAGCGACTGAACAAATACCTTAATAGTGATCTGCTGATGCCCAAGCTGCATAAGGTTTTGGCCGATGCAGGGGTTGGTTCGCGCCGTGAAATGGAAGAACTCATTATTGCCGGACGAGTCTCCGTCAATGGTGAACCCGCACATATTGGCCAGCGCGTGGGAGCCAACGATACCGTTCGCGTCAATGGCAAACCTGTGACTCGCACCAACACGCGCAAGCCACCTCGTGTCATCCTGTATCACAAGCCTGCTGGTGAGATCGTCAGTCATGACGATCCCAATGGTCGCGCCAATGTGTTTGCCCGATTACCCAAAATGAAGGTCGGTAAGTGGCTCTCGATTGGCCGCCTTGATTTAAATACAGAAGGGTTGTTGATCCTGACTACTTCAGGTGATTTGTCTAATCGTCTGCTTCACCCCCGTTATGGCAATGAGCGTGAGTATGCTGTCCGTGTCTTGGGTGAATTAGGACCTGAACAGCGCCAGCAGTTGCTGCAAGGCGTCAGGCTCGACGATGGGCCGGCTAGCTTTGGTATGGTTGAATTCATTGGTGGCGAAGGTAGTAATCGCTGGTATCGCGTTACCTTGAATGAGGGACGTAACCGCGAGGTGCGTCGCATGTTTGAAGCGATTGGGTTAACTGTTAGTCGCCTGATCCGTACCCGTTTTGGCGATATTGTTTTACCAACTACGCTGCGTCGTGGACGTTGGGAGGAACTTGATCCGAAGATTGTCTCAGCCTTGATGATCCAGGTTGGTTTGCTACGGGATGAAGAAGAAGGTCCTGAGGGTCGCTCACGAGGGCCGCGTCAACCGGTATCGCATGAGGGTGCTCTGCCGCCTGGTTTTGGTACTTTGGAACAAAACGGCACCAACGGAGCCAGAGTGGGACGTCGGGGTAATATCCAGGGCGGTCGCATGGGCAAACCCGCGGCTTTCAGGCACCCTTCGGACTCTGTCGCACCGACCGTGCTTACCGTTGGTGGCGGATATGCCAACGGTCATCCTCAGGCAGCAAACTCAGGTCGTGGTGGTCGCGGTCAGCCTGGTCAAGGGCGCCCAGGTCAGGGACGCCCAGGTCAGGGGCGGCCCGGACAAGGTCGTCCAGGACAAGGTCGGCCAGGCGCGCAGGCACGCACATCGGGTCCCAGAGGTCCGCGTGCGCCCGGCGCCGAGCAAGCCCCCGGGTTTGAACAAACCAGTGAGCAAGGTGCCCAGGTGCCTTATCAGACTAAACCACGTGGTCCAAGAGGTCCGGGCGGGCCTCGTCCACAAGCGGCTGCAGGTGGTCCTGGCGCCAGGCAGGGTCGTCCATCGGGTCCTCGCGGGCCGGCTAAGTCTGCGGGATCTCCCGCGACGGGCATCGGCGTTCCTCGTCCACGGTCTGCTGGTAAATCAGCTGGCAAGCCACGTCCAGGTCCGAGAGGGGATGACTGGCAGCCTAGCGGTGCTTCTGCGCATGAGTCCAAACTGGGATTTACGAAGTCTTCAAGAGGCGGGCGCTAGGTACTTGCTTGACTGTGTCCTGTCAGCTAAATGTCTGGCAGGACAAGACTTTTTCGGTCATCCTGTGCTATGATATGAGGCTAATCTTTGTGTGAAATCCTGAATTTCGGATTTTCGCAGGGCAGTTTCAATAAGAATTTTTATAAGAGTGGGCTGTTTGTCAGCCCATTTTTTTTGAGTATATGGCCGATATTTTTTCTCTTTCGCAACAAGCACTTGCCTCGATGGATGTCGAACTCGTTGATCTCGAGTGGGCGGCTCTCGGACTTTTGCGTGTCACGATTGATCGTCCGGACGGCGTGCGTATTGAGGATTGTGAGGCGGTATCGCGCCAACTATCCCGGGTGTTCGAGGTTGAGAATATTGACTACAGGCGACTTGAGGTCGGCTCGCCAGGTGTTGATCGGCCATTGAAAAAGCTGACTGATTTTCAGCGCTTTATCGGTGAGCAGGTAGAGGTCAAACTGCGTGAAGCAGTCAACGGACGTAAGGTTTTTTCGGGTGTGCTGACAGGTATTGCGTCAGCAGATGGCACAGCGGATGCCAATACGCAATTTGAGCGTTTTGGTATCGAGTTTGAGGCAAAAAAGGGCGAGACACAGCAAGTTACTTTCACATTTTTGGATGTTGATCGTGCCAAGCTGGATCCCGTTCTGGATTTCAAGGGCAAAAAGCGATGAGTCGCGAAATTCTTCTTTTGGTAGACGCATTAGCGCGTGAAAAAAACGTCACTCGTGATGTGGTGTTTGATGCACTCGAGGGTGCTTTGGCATCAGCGATGAAAAAACGCTTCAAGGAAGACGCGGATATTCGTGTCTCTGTCAACCGCACGACTGGTGAGCATGATGGGTTTCGTCGCTGGTTAGTGGTTCCTGATGATGCGGGTTTGCAAGAGCCTGATCAGCAGGAGATGCTCTCCGACGCTCAGGAAATCGTTCCTGATATCGAAGTCGGTGAGTACATCGAAGAGGCGCTTGAGCCCCTGGAGTTTGGTCGCATTGGTGCCCAGGCTGCTAAACAGGCAATCCTGCAGCGTATTCGTGATGCCGAGCGTGAGCAGGTCCTGAACGATTTTCTGGATCGTGGCGAGAGCATTATCTCCGGCTCAATCAAACGCATGGACAAGGGTGATGTCATCATTGAGACCGGCAAAATTGAAGCTCGTTTGCCGCGCAGTGAAATGATCCCTAAAGAAAACCTGCGCGTTGGTGATCGTGTTCGTGCCTGGGTGCTCAAGGTCGACCGCACCGCCCGTGGCCAGCAGGTTATTTTGTCACGCACTGCCCCTGAATTTATTCAGCAACTGTTCGAAAACGAAGTGCCTGAAATTGAACAGGGCCTGCTCGAGATCAAGGGTGCTGCCCGCGATCCAGGCGTGCGTGCAAAGATTGCTGTGGTTGCCTATGACAAGCGTATCGACCCGATCGGTACTTGCGTTGGTATGCGGGGTTCGCGTGTGACTGCGGTTCGTAACGAACTCGGTGGTGAACAGGTTGATATCGTTTTATGGTCTGAGGACCCCGCCCAGTTTGTAATTGGTGCGCTGGCGCCCGCAAACGTAGAGTCGATTGTTGTTGACGAAGATCGCCATGCGATGGATGTTGTGGTGGATGAAGAAAACCTGCCAAAGGCAATTGGTTCCAAGGGGCAAAACGTGCGTCTTGCTTCTGAGTTGACCGGCTGGCAAATCAACATCATGACCCCTGAAGAAAGTCAGAACCGTCAAGAGTTGGAGCGTTCAGCGCTGCGTACAACGTTCATGAGCCGACTCGATGTCGACGAAGAAGTTGCAGACATCCTGATCGACGAGGGTTTTACCGGCCTCGAAGAAATTGCCTATGTACCGATGCAGGAATTGCTTGAGATCGAGGCCTTTGATGAGGACACGATTAACGAGTTGCGTACCCGTGCGCGCAATGCCTTGCTCACCGAGGCAATTGCCCAGGAAGAGCGTGTTGAAACTGCGCTGGATTTGAATACCCTCGAAGGTATGACTCCAGAATTGTTAGCTAAGCTTGCAGAAAACCAGATTCAGACACGAGATGATCTGGCCGAACTCGCGACAGACGAACTTTCTGAAATGGTTGGTATCGATGAGGCCGCCGCAGGCCAGATGATTCTGGCAGCTCGCGCGCATTGGTTTGAAGAACAATAATCCTTTGATGATTGTTCTGCTTGAAGTTGTAACGCTGTAAAAAGGTAAGAGAGAGCCTAATGTCGAGTAATACAGTCGCCCAGTTCGCCATCGAGCTGAAAATGCCTGCTAACGTACTGCTGGATCAGTTGCGTTCGGCGGGTGTCGAGCTTAATTCGGTGGAAGACAAAGTCACGGACAGCGATAAAGCCAGACTGCTTGAGTCCTTGCGTCGTTCACATGGTGCGACAGAGGGTAAAAAAATTACCCTGACACGTCGCCAGACTTCCGAGATTCGTCAGGCTGACGGTACAGGCAAATCCAGAACCATTCAGGTTGAAGTCCGTAAAAAGCGTGTGTTTGTCAAGCGTGACACACCCGATGCGCTCGAAGGCGCGCCTGCTGAGGTGCCAGCTCAAGCCGCAGCGCAGGCCGATTTAAATACAGCTGCCGAGCCAAGTCCTAAAGCTCCCTTGGTAGCTGTTGAGACGCAGGCCGCAGTCCCGGAAGTCACTCTTGAGACAGAAAAGTCTGTCGAGAAAACGCCAGAGCCAACACCTGTCGAAGAACAAACGCCAGTCCAGGCTGCTGTTACACCTGCAGAACAGCCCCAGTCTGAAGCGGTGGCCAATACCTCTGCTACGAACCTGGATGCTTCAGTACCCGCAGGACCTGAGTCCTCTGCTGGGCAAACACAAGTCTCCCCCGAGCAGATCGCCGAGACGCCAGCAGAGTCTGCACCAGTTGAAACCGTGCAAGTGCAGCCGGAGGCGGTCGATATCGAACCCGAGCTGACTCAGGCTCAGACTGCTGAACAGCCTGAGTTGCCGGTCTCCCAACCCGTTGTATCAGCACCGGCTGATACGCCTGCGGATCCAAATAAATGGACTAAACCTATACGTGGTCGAGCAACACCACCGGTTGTTGCTGCGCCTGTAAATGGTGCTGTGCGTGATGAAGCACGCCGTGCCTCTGAAGCCGAAGCTGCAGCCTTGCGTGACATGCTTAATCGCCCACGAAAAGTCATCAAAGCTGTCGAACCTGATGCTGCAGCCCTCTCGGGTACCTTGCATAAGCCTAGTGGTAGTGCCAAGGGTGCCAAGAAAGACGGCGCGTCGGAAACCTCAGGCAAAAAAGTAATCAAGTCTGGCGAGGTCTCATCGACCTGGTCCGACGATGCCTCACGTAAAAAGCCTGCGGAAAAGCGCGATGTGCCTGCTGCGCCTGGCCGTGATGGCTGGCGTGCCGGTGGTAAGGGCAAGGCCGGTGGTAAAAAGGGTGCGCGTGGCTCCAATGCTGCACAAGCGCAGGATCAGCGCGAACCCGCACCGATCGAGTTTATCGCTCGTGAAATTCATGTGCCTGAAACAATCAGCGTTGCTGATCTTGCACACAAGATGTCGGTTAAAGCCGGTGAGGTCATCAAGCACCTGATGAAGTTGGGTCAGATGGTGACGATCAACCAGGTTCTGGATCAGGAAACGGCCATGATTGTGGTCGAAGAACTTGGTCATAAAGCAATTGCAGCCAAACTTGATGATCCCGAGGCCTTCCTCGACGAGGAAGCACCTCACGAAGATATTCAGCTTTTGCCACGAGCACCAGTCGTGACCGTTATGGGCCACGTTGATCATGGTAAGACTTCGCTCCTGGACTATATCCGTCGCTCAAAAGTTGCCTCTGGCGAAGCGGGTGGAATTACCCAGCATATCGGTGCTTATCACGTTGAAACAGAGCGTGGCATGGTGACCTTTCTGGATACGCCAGGTCACGAAGCGTTTACCGCAATGCGTGCCCGTGGTGCAAAAGCAACCGATTTGGTGATTCTGGTTGTCGCAGCCGATGATGGCGTGATGCCTCAGACCCGCGAAGCCATTCACCACGCTAAAGCGGCGGGTGTTCCGCTGGTTGTCGCAGTCAACAAGATTGATAAACCTGGTGCCAATCCAGAGCGCGTCAAGCAGGAACTGGTTGTTGAAGAAGTGGTGCCCGAAGAGTATGGCGGCGATGTGCCTTTTGTTCAGGTCAGTGCCAAAACAGGTGAGGGTATTGATGCCCTGCTTGAAAACGTCTTGCTTCAGGCTGAAGTGCTTGAACTCAAAGCAGCCGTTGATGCTCCTGCAAAAGGTATCGTGATTGAAGCCCGGCTTGATAAAGGCCGTGGTCCTGTGGCGACTATTCTGGTGCAAAGCGGTACTTTAAATCGTGGCGACGTGATTCTTGCCGGTGCAAGCTACGGTCGTGTTCGCGCTATGCTTGATGAGAACGGCAAACCGATCCAGTCCGCCGGCCCCTCCATACCTGTGGAAATTCAAGGTCTGACTGAGGTTCCCGCAGCGGGTGATGAATTGATGTCACTGGCGGATGAACGCCGTGCGCGTGAAATCGCCTTGTTCCGTCAAGGTAAATTCCGCGATGTCAAGCTTGCGCGTCAACAGGCCGCTAAGCTTGAATCCATGTTTGAAAATGTCACCGAAGGTTCACAGACACTGTCGCTGATTGTTAAGACCGATGTTCAGGGTTCTCAAGAAGCCTTGACCAGTTCGCTCGTCAAACTCTCCACCGACGAAGTGCGAGTTCAGGTTGTGCATGCTGCTGTGGGCGGTATCTCTGAAAGCGATGTCAACCTTGCGATTGCTTCGGGTGCGGTCATTATTGGCTTTAATGTCCGAGCAGATGCCAGCTCCAAAAAGCTTGCTGAATCCAATGGCGTTGATATTCGCTACTACAACATCATTTATGACGCTGTAGATGAAGTCAAACTCGCTATGTCTGGCATGCTGGCTCCTGAGAAACGCGAAGAAGTCATTGGTATGGTTGAAATTCGCGAGGTCTACACGATTTCGCGTATTGGTACTGTCGCGGGCTGTATGGTGACCGAAGGTCTGGTACGTCGTGACTCTCAAGTTCGCTTGTTGCGTGGAAACGTAGTCCACTGGACTGGTTATCTCGATTCACTTCGTCGATTCAAAGACGATGTCAAGGAAGTGAAGTCCGGCTTTGATTGCGGTATTACCTTGCGCAATAACAATGATTTGCAGGTTGGCGATCAGCTTGAAATCTTTGAAATCAAAGAAGTGGCTCGTTCACTCTAAATGATCAGATGAGTCGACATAAGCAAAAAACAGCTCCCGGGCGCAATGTGCGTCTGGCTGATCAGATCTTGAAGGATCTGGCCATCATTATTCAGCGCGAAGTTGATATGAGCCGGGCTGGACTGATTACGCTGTCAGGCATTGAGCTGACTGCCGACTATGCGCACGCCAAAGTTTATTTCACTGTCCTCGGCGCGGAAGTTCAGCAGGCTCAAAGCCTCCTGAATGAGAAAGCGGGCTGGTTTCATTCTTTATTATACAAGTTATTGCACATTCATACCGTGCCGACTTTGCATTTTTTTCATGATCCTCAGCTCAAGCATGGTATCGCCATGTCAGCTTTGATCGATCAAGCAAATTTGCCCGGTCAGTATGCCGGTGTCCCTGACGAGCCTTTGGACAAGCCCTGAGGGCTATCGTCTTTTTTCTGGAACTTGACGATGGCTAAGCAGCGACGCGGACGCGTGCTCGATGGAGTGTTGTTGCTCGATAAACCGGTTGGCTTATCGAGTAATCATGCGCTCCAGCGTGCGAAACGTGCGCTGGATGCTCAAAAGGCAGGACATACTGGAACGCTTGATCCCTTTGCCACTGGGTTGCTAGTTTGCTGCATGGGACGTGCCACCAAAATTTCCGGTGCCATGCTCAATGCGGACAAGGGATATCGAGCAACGATTGCTTTTGGTCAGGAAACTGATTCGGGTGACTTGACAGGTGTAGTGGTGAGTCAGGCACCTGTTGACTTTGCCGGGATCACGCAAGTGCGACTCGAAGAGGTACTTGCCAGCTTTTTAGGTACGCAGTTGCAGATCCCACCCATGGTCTCTGCCTTGAAACGGGATGGCAAACCGTTGTACGAGTACGCCAGGCAAGGGATAGTTTTAGAGCGGGCACCGCGTGAAATCACAATTCGTCATATTGAGTTGTTAAGCTTTTCACCGCTGCAAGCTGAGATTCAAGTTCATTGCACCAAAGGCACCTATATCCGTACGCTGGCTCAGGATATTGGTCGTGTACTTGGGTGTTTTGGTCATTTGTCAGCGCTACGTCGTACCCAGGTCGGACCGTTCATGCTGGATCAGGCGGTAGAGCTGGAAACTTTGCAATCAATGGAGTCACCCGAGACTCGCTTAATTGCGATGCAAGATTTACCTGAAGGCCTTGTGCCTCCAGCCAAAAACGCTATACCGACAGGCTTGTCGCCTGTTTCCAATAACGATTTATCCGCAGACGCCCCGTCTGCATTGACTTAATTAAAGGACTCGTATGTCACGCGCATTGCGTAACGTTGCCATCATCGCCCACGTTGACCACGGCAAAACTACTCTGGTTGATCAACTTCTGCGTCAGTCGGGCACATTCCGCTCGAATGAGAAAATGACCGAACGCGTCATGGACTCCAATGACCTCGAAAAAGAGCGTGGCATCACGATTCTTTCGAAAAACTGTGCTGTTGAATACGACGGCACGCATATCAATATTGTTGACACTCCCGGTCACGCCGACTTCGGTGGCGAAGTCGAGCGCGTGCTGTCGATGGTCGATGGTGTCTTGCTGCTGGTTGACGCGGTGGAAGGCCCCATGCCCCAAACGCGTTTTGTGACAAAGAAAGCGTTGGCGCTGGGCTTGAAGCCTATCGTTGTGGTCAACAAAGTCGACCGTCCTGGCGCGCGCATTGATTATGTGATTAACGCCACTTTCGAATTATTCGACAAACTCGGTGCGACCGAGGAACAGCTTGATTTCCCCGTGGTTTATGCTTCGGGTCTGAACGGTTTTGCCGGCTTGTCTCCAGATGTGCGTGAAGGCGATATGCGTCCATTGTTTGACGCTATTTTGCAATATGTACCGATGCGTGATGACGATCCTAACGCACCGCTGCAGTTTCAGATTTCCTCCATCGATTACAACAGCTATGTTGGCAAGATCGGTATTGGCCGCATTCGCGCCGGTAGCGTCAAAACCGGTATGGCAGTGGTCTGCCTGAACGGCCCTGATGGCGTGCCATTTAATGGCCGGATTAATCAGGTTCTCAAGTTCAAGGGACTCGAGCGCGAGATCGTAGATAGCGCTATCGCTGGCGATATTGTTCTGATCAACGGTATCGAAGACATCGCAATTGGCACCACGCTTTGCTCACCTGAGAAAGTCGAAGGTCTGCCAATGCTCAAGATTGATGAGCCAACCTTAACCATGAATTTCATGGTCAACACCAGCCCTCTGGCCGGTCGTGAAGGCAAGTTCGTTACGAGTCGTCAACTACGCGAGCGTCTGCAGCGTGAACTGAAGTCAAATATGGCTTTACGTGTCAATGATACGGATGACGATACCGTGTTTGAGGTTTCTGGACGCGGTGAATTGCACCTGACCATTTTGATTGAAACGATGCGTCGCGAAGGCTATGAGTTGGCTGTTTCGCGTCCTCGCGTGGTGTTCCATGAAGAGAATGGTGTCAAGACTGAGCCTTATGAAAACCTCACCATCGATCTGGAAGACAATACCCAGGGCGCGGTGATGGAAGAACTCGGTCGCCGTAAAGCTGAATTGCTAGACATGGTCAGCGACGGTAAAGGCCGCACTCGTCTTGAGTACCGTGTTCCGGCTCGTGGTTTGATTGGGTTCCAGGGTGAATTCATGACCATGACACGTGGTAACGGTCTGATGAGCCATACTTTTGATGCTTACGGTCCGGTTAAAGACGGACTGCTGGGCGAGCGTCATAATGGCGTGCTGATCAGCCAGTACGACGGTGAAGCTGTCGCCTACTCGATCTGGAAATTACAGGATCGTGGTCGCATGTTTGTGTCACATAATGATCCTGTGTACGAAGGCATGGTCATTGGTATCCATAGTCGTGACAACGATTTGGTCGTCAACCCTGTTCGTGGCAAGCAGCTCACCAACGTGCGTTCCTCAGGAACAGACGAAGCAGTGCGTCTGGTCACTCCGATTGATTGCAATCTTGAGTATGCGGTTGAATTCATTGCGGAAGACGAATTGGTGGAAGTCACACCGAAGAGCATTCGCATCCGCAAGCGTTACCTTACTGAAAACGAGCGTAAGCGCATGTCGCGCAGCGATGCTGCTTAAAGAAGTAAGCTTTTAGTTAAACAACACCGCCTCAGACTAATACCTGAGGCGGTGTTGTTTTAAAGACTGTTTTAACGACTAGATGCCGCCCAGGCAAACGTATTTCATTTCAATGAAATCATCCATGCCGTAAACCGAACCTTCGCGACCCAGTCCGGATTGTTTGACACCACCAAATGGTGCCATTTCATTTGAAATCAGTCCTGTATTGACGCCAACCATGCCATACTCCAGCGCCTCGGCGACGCGGAAAATACGACCAATATCGCGACTGTAAAAATAAGATGCCAGACCGTACTCGGTATTATTGGAAAGTCTGATCACATCAGCCTCATCCGTGAACTTGACGATAGGCGCAAGTGGACCAAAGGTCTCCTCGCGCATGCAAAGCATGTCTTCACTGACATGGGTGATGACGGTTGGCTGGTAGAAGCGGCCGCCCTTGGCGTGTCTTGCGCCACCCGTGAGAACTTTAGCGCCTCTGGCAATAGCATCCTGCACGTGCTGCTCGACCTTGGTGACCGCAGCATCGTCGATCAGCGGGCCGGTTGTAACGTTGTTTTCAAAACCTTCGCCAACAGCCAGACCACTGGCTACGCGGGCGGCGAGTTTTTGTGAAAACTCGTCATAGACTTTGGCGTGGACGTAGAAACGGTTGGTACATACGCAGGTTTGACCTGCATTGCGGTATTTGGAGGCCATCGCGCCTTCGATGGCGGCATCGATGTCAGCATCTTCAAAAACGATAAAAGGGGCGTGACCACCGAGTTCAAGTGACATCTTCTTGATGGTGGGAGCGCTCTGCTGCATCAGGATGCGACCGACTTCAGTCGAACCGGTGAAAGTCACTTTACGTACAGTCGGACTTGCGCAAAGAACTTTACCCACAGCAATTGAGCGTGCGCTGTCTGCAGTGATGATATTAAGAACCCCGGCAGGTATGCCGGCCTGCTCAGCAAGTACGGCCAGCGCCAAGGCTGAAAGCGGTGTCTGCTCTGCGGGTTTGAGTACGATCGTGCAACCCGCAGCCAGCGCTGGAGCGACTTTGCGGGTGATCATGGCATTAGGGAAGTTCCAGGGCGTGATCGCGACACAAACACCAATCGGTTCGCGCAACACCAGCATGCGGCTGGTTGTGGCTGGCGCACTAATGGTGTCACCCATGACCCGTTTAGCCTGCTCGGCAAACCACTCCACAAATGAGGCGCCATAAGCGATTTCGCCTTTTGACTCAGGGAAAGGCTTGCCTTGTTCAACCGTCATGATGCGAGCCAGATCATCGGTATTGGCGACAATCAAGTCAAACCATTTGCGCAGAATAATTGAGCGTTCCTTTGCGGTTTTGGCACGCCAGGCAGGAAAAGCACGACTCGCGGCGTCGATGGCGCTCTGGGCCTGATCTGGGCCGAGGTTGGCAACGTGGGCGATATTGCCACCGCTAGCTGGGTTATCGACTGAAAACAAACCGCTATCCGTGGCATCAACCCATTTGCCATCAATGTAAGACTGCATACGCAGCAAGTCGGGATTGTTTAGTTTGACTGGAAAAACTGCCTGGTCCATGGGTATTTCCCCTTTGTATTGTGTTGAGCATGCCGCAATGCAGGCACGCGCATTATTTTTAACGAATGTTTAATTTTAGCGCTGGATCATTGATCCGTTAGACAGCAACGTTGTTTTGTAGCGCCATAATGCCTGGATGCTCTTGGTAGAACCTTTGCATATGCTCGACAGCACGAACGGGATTGTCTTCAATAAAGAATGTCTCTGCGTCGAGAGGATTAATCAGTTTGTCAGACTGCAGTTTTGTAATGATCCAGTCGTAGAGCCCACCCCAGAAATCGCTTCCAACCAGTATCACAGGCCCCGTGGGGACTTTTCCTGTCTGCATGAGGGTCAGTGCCTCAAACAGCTCGTCGAGCGTGCCAAAGCCCCCTGGCAAGACGATATAGGCCATCGAATGCATGAAAAAAGTGGCTTTGCGTGAAACGAAGTGCTGGAAGGGCAGATTAATGGATAGGTAGGGGTTGGCCTGGGATTCTGTTTTGAGTTTGATGTGTAAGCCGATACTCGTACCGCCAGCTTCGTAAGCGCCTTTGTTGGCCGCTTCCATGATGCCGGGGCCTCCACCAGCAATAACAGTAAAGCCTGCCTTAGCCAGTAGGGTGCCGATTTTCTCGGACAAGGCGTAGTAAGGTGAGTCTGGGGAGATGCGCGCACTGCCAAAAACACTGATCGCCGGGCCGATCTTTGAAAGTGTTTCGGCAGCGTGCACCATCTCTGACATAATTTGGGTTGTTTGCTGAATGATCGGCGTTGCCATTTTTTTACTGTTACCCATGAAAAAAACCTTGTTGCTCGTAGATGGATCAAGTTACCTGTATCGCGCCTTTCATGCGATGCCAGATTTGCGTAACGCTCAGGGCGAGCCCACGGGAGCGATTTATGGCGTGGTCAATATGATGCGCAAAATGCTGACCGATTTCAACGCACAGTATGCCGCATGTGTGTTCGATGTGCGCGGTAAAACCTTTCGTGATGAGTTATATCCTGAATACAAATCACACCGCCCCCCTATGCCAGAGGATCTTGCCCGCCAGATTGAGCCAATCCATGAGGCGATCCGTGCTTTGGGCTGGCCTGTGATTGGAGTTGAAGGCGTTGAGGCTGATGATGTGATCGGTTCGCTCGCGCAATGGGCAACCGAGCACGATGTCGAGACGATTGTTTCGACTGGAGACAAGGATCTGGCGCAGTTAGTGACCCATCATGTCACGCTGGTCAACACCATGTCAGGCGAGCGGCTAGACCCCGCAGGTGTCGTGCGTAAATTTGGTGTGACCCCCGAACGTATCGTTGACTATCTGATGCTGGTCGGGGATACCGTCGATAACGTTCCTGGCGTACAAAAAGTCGGCCCTAAGACCGCGGCCAAATGGATTGAGGAATTCGGTTCCGTCGATGCACTGATCGAGCGTGCCGAGGAGATCAAAGGTGTGGCGGGACAGAATTTACGCTCAGCGATTCCGCAATTCCCCCTGACCCGGGAGTTACTTACTGTCAAGACAGACTGCGACTTGCGTGAGTTGATCCCAACGATCGAGGCCTTAGTGCCAAAGCAGCCGGACGCCCCTGCGCTGATTGGACTTTTTGAGCGCTATGGCTTTCGGACCTGGTTACGTGACCTGACAGGAGAGCAAGAGCGTGTGCCTGCAGGCGATAAGCGTGTCGCCCCTGAGGCGGTTCGTCCAGCAGCGCCTGACCAGACCCACTACGAGATGGTGAGTGATCTGGCAACGCTCGATCGCTGGATTTCGCGTTTGTACGAGGCAGATTGTGTGGCGCTCGATACCGAGACAACCGCACTGGATCCGATGACCGCAAGGCTGGTGGGTATTTCGTTGGCTATCGAGCCTGGAGCGGCCTGCTACATACCCGTCGCGCACCGCGGACCCGATTCCAGCAACCAGCTTGCGCGGGCAGAGGTCTTGGAGCGGCTCAAACCCTGGCTTGAGCAACAGCGCGAAACCAAGGTTTTGCATCACGCTAAATACGACACGCATGTGTTTGCTAATGAGGGGATTGATTTACAAGGCGTAGCCGACGATACGATGCTGCAGGCTTATGTACTTGAATCGCACCGTGGCGTCAGTTTGCATGATTTGTCGCAACGAATTTTGGGTGTCAAAGGCCTGACTTACGAGGAAATCTGCGGCAAGGGGGTTCATCAGATCGGTTTTGACGAAGTCGATCTGGAGCGGGCGACGCAATACGCCTGCGAAGACGCTGATTACACTTTGCGGCTGCATCGTGTTTTACGTCCTCAAGTGCGGGAGAATCCCAAGCTGGAATTCATCTACAAACTTGAGATGCAAGTATCGCGCGTACTGTTCGAAATCGAGTGTGCAGGCGTCATGATTGATGCGGCCGAGCTCGGTCGGCAGAGTCATGCGCTTGGCCAGGAAATGTTAAGCCTTGAGCAGCGCGCCTATACACTTGCAGGTCAGCCTTTTAACCTGAACTCTCCCAAACAGCTTGGTGAGATTTTGTTCGGCCAGATGAAACTGCCTGTAGTGCGTAAAACTTCGGGTGGTGCGCCGTCAACAGATGAGGAAGTACTCACCAAGCTTGCCGAGGACTACCCCTTGCCGCAGGTGCTGCTCGAGTATCGGGGACTTGCTAAGCTGAAGTCGACCTATACCGATAAATTACCCAAAATGGTCAACGCCAAAACGGGCAGGGTACATACCCATTACGGACAGGCAGCTGTGATTACGGGCCGCCTTGCCTCGTCTGAGCCAAATTTACAGAATATCCCTGTACGTTCCGAAGCCGGTCGCAAAGTGCGCGAGGCGTTTGTCGCGACCAATGGCGTGATTGTCTCGGCGGACTATTCCCAGATTGAGTTGCGCGTGATGGCGCATGTGTCCAATGATGCTAGTCTGCAGAAAGCCTTTGCCGCAGGAGAGGATATACATAAAGCGACAGCCTCCGAGGTTTTCGGAGTGCCGCTCGTGGATGTTACGAGTGATCAGCGCCGGGCGGCTAAAGCGATTAATTTTGGTCTGATTTACGGGATGGGTGCGTTTGGATTGGCAAGTAATCTGGGTATTACACGGGATGCGGCACAATCCTATATAGACCGTTATTTTGCACGCTATCCTGGAGTTGCTCAGTACATGGCAGAAACACGTACGCTTGCGCATGCACAAGGTTTTGTCGAGACAGTGTTTGGACGCCGTCTCTGGTTAGCGGACATCAACGCAGCAGGCGCGCGTCGCGCCGGGGCTGAGCGGGCGGCTATCAATGCGCCGATGCAGGGAACCTCTGCGGACTTGATCAAAATGGCGATGGTGGCTGTGCAGGCCTGGATTCATAGCCAGAAATTGCGCACGCTGATGGTCATGCAGGTCCATGACGAATTGGTTTTGGATGTGCCACAGGACGAACTTGAATTGGTGAGAGCTAATCTGCCGCGTCTGATGTGTGAGGTTGCCAGTTTGCGGGTGCCGCTGGTGGCTGAGGTCGGAGTAGGCCCCAACTGGGAACAGGCGCACTGATATGTTGTTGATTTGGATTGTTCTTTCAGCGGTAACGGGTGGTTTATGTGCGCTGATGGTTGCGCACTGGCTCGCTTATCGGGTCTTTGCAGGCTATCTGCATCACATGGTGAGCTTGTCGGTCGGTGTGTTGCTGGCGGTGTCCTTGTTGCATTTGCTGCCCGAGGCTTTTGAGGCAGAGCAGGATTTTAGGGCGCTGTTTGGTGTCATGCTAGCGTCTTTTATCGGTTTTTTTGTACTCGAAAAAATCGCACTCTTACGCCATAGTCATCACCATGAAGGTGATGGACACCACCATCATTCAGGCCATGACCGGCATGAGGCCGGCCGCGGCGGCGTGATGATCCTGATTGGCAGCTCACTGCACAATCTTGTGGATGGTGTACTGATCGCGGCCGCTTTTCTGGTAGAGCCGACTTTGGGCGTGCTGACGGCGGCTTCGATCATTTTGCATGAAGTACCGCACAAACTTAGTGATTTCGTAGTCTTGATGAATGCTGGACTGACCCGTAAAAAAGCCTTTGAGCTGATACTTTTTACTAGCCTTTGTTCTGCGATCGGTGGACTGCTTGGCTTCATGATTCTGGGCCAGTTGACACGCTGGTTGCCCTATTTGCTGGTTGTTGCGGCGAGCAGTTTTCTATACATTGCGATCGCGGACCTGATGCCACAAATGCACGAGCGCAGTTCCCTGAAAGAAGCAGGGCCACAGCTATTGTTAGTCGCAGTGGGTATTTGTGCGATCTATGCTGTGACCCTGGTGATGCATGCAGTTCATTGAATCCTGACCGACACGCGAAAGTTCAAACTGCGCCAGAGCGCTGAGGTGAAGGACTGCGGTGAAGGACTGCGGTGACAGACCGCAGTGGCGCACTGCGTTTTTGTTTAGACGACTCTCATTTGTTGTAGTGCTGCGATCCGCGAAGCGATCGGCGGGTGGGTGGAAAACATCGCGCTGATGCCCGCAGCACCACTGATGCCTGAGGCTTCAAAACTTTTAGGCAGTTCACCGGGAGTCAGGCCACCCAGGCGCGCCAGGGCACGGATCATCGGCTCTCGCGAACTCAGCAGACTCGCCGATCCTGCATCCGCACGATACTCGCGCTGACGTGAAAACCAGGCAACGATCAGGCTGGCCGCAATGCCAAAAGCGATTTCACAGACAATCACGGTTACAAAATAACCTGGACCGCCTGACCTTTCGTTTTTGAGTAGGACCTTGTCAACAAAATAGCCCACCACGCGCGCCAGAAACACTACAAAGGTATTGACTACGCCTTGTATCAGGGTGAGGGTGATCATGTCGCCATTGGCGATATGGGCAACTTCGTGGGCTAGAACGGCTGCGATTTCTTCCTCGGTCATGCTGTCGAGCAAGCCGGTAGAGACTGCGACCAAGGAGTCATTACGAAAGGCACCCGTGGCAAAGGCATTAGGCTCGCCCTCGTAGATCGCGACCTCAGGCCGGCCAATGCCTGCACGATCCGCAAGTTGATGGACCGTGTCCAGTACAAACTGTTGTTGTGGTCCAGCAGGTGCGTGCGGGTCAATGATCGTGCAACCGGTACTCCATTTCGCCATCGATTTGCTGAGCAGCAGCGAAATGATCGAACCAGTGAAGCCTACGATCAGAGAAAAAATCAACAGCATTTGAATATTCAAACCCTGCTGGGTCAGGAAACGGTTCACACCCAGAATACTCAGCGTAGCGCTCAGTACAAGCATGACAGCAAGGTTAGTCAGCAGAAAAAGAAAAATTCGTTTCATAGTGTGTTTAGTCTTTAAAAAAAGGGCTCACGACGTGCGAGAGTATAGTATTGACTGATACATTTTTGATAGTTCAAATTCCCATGCAAGCTTTGTGGATGTTGTTGGCCTCTGCCATGTTTGCGGTGATGGGCTCTTTTGTCAAACTTGCAGCTGAACACGGCGCAGCCATGCCCCAGATTGTGCTGTTTCGTGGACTGCCTTCTGTTGTCGTTTTGGTGATTTATGCCCGTGCGGGTGGTCTTTCTTTTACCCCCAAAGCCTGGATGCCTCATCTCTGGCGCAACCTGACGGGCGTAAGCTCAATGTGGCTTGGTTTTTTTGCCATCGCCGGGCTGCCTCTGGCGACCGCGACCAGCCTTTCCTATACGGCGCCACTTTTCATTGCGGGCTGGATTTTGACCAAAGGTACGGCTCGGCGCGATCCGGTGTGCATCGCCGCTGTATTTTTTGGCTTTTTAGGCGTGTTGGCTGTCTTGAGACCAAGTATTACGATTGAGCAAATTCTGCCGGCAATGCTCGGTCTTGCTTCTGGCGCTTTAGCGGCTGTCGCGATGATGCAGATTCGTGAGATAGGTCGACTTGGCGAGCCTGAGTGGAGAACCGTCTTGTTTTTTTCGGTCGTTGCGACGACCAGCAGTTTTATCGGAATCGCCCTGGGAAGTTGGAGCTGGTCCGATTGGCTCGGCTGGGTGGCACTTTTTTCGATCGGTGTGAGCGGCTTGTTAGGTCAGCTGGCGCTGACGCGGGCCTATGGCCTTGGGTCTGCGCTACTGAATGCAGCATTGCAATACAGCACGATTATTTTTGCCGCTTTGATCGGCATTGGCTTCTGGGGGGAACGAATTGACGAGCTTGCCCTGTTTGGAGGCATTTGTATTATTTGCGCGGGTCTGATGTCCGTCTGGCGGACATTCAGCGCTCCATTACCCGACCATACCACTCATGAAAATGCTGCATCCCATCTTCCATTGGAGACTGATAAGGACCCGTCTCGTTGACCCCGCGCTCCATCAGGGCGCGGCGACCGGCATCCATGCGTTCGGCGATTTCGTCGTCTTCAATCGCAGTTTCCATGTAGGCCTCGCGTTGCGCCTCAACAAATTCGCGTTCAAAAGATGCGATTTCCTCCGGGTAATAAAACTCCACGATATTGACAGTCTCCTGAGGTGACTTGGGATAGAGCGTGGAGAGCACTAGTACATGAGGGTAGAGCTCGATCATGTGCGTCGGGAAATACGTGACCCATACGGCGCCAAAATCCGGCGCACGCCCCTGACGGAACTCAAGCAGTTTGTCATGCCAGACCTTGTAGGCTGGCGAGCCAGGCTGCGACAAGGCGCGGTGCACCCCAACGCGCTGCATACTGTACTGCTCGGAAAACTCCCACGACAAATCATCGCAGGTTACGAAGTGCCCCAACCCGGGGTGAAAGGGTGCAACGTGGTAGTCCTCTAGGTAAACCTCAATGAAGGTTTTCCAGTTGTAATTGCATTGATGCACTTCGACGTGATCAAGTACATAGTCTGAAAAATCAAACTCTGGACGCTTGAACAACGAGCCAATATCTGCCAGTGGGTCGCGTGGACCTTCGAACAACAGACCGTGACAGTCTTTAATCGGGAATTTTTGTAGATTCAGGCAGGGGGATTTTTCGAACTCCGGTGCCCCCAGCAGTTGACCTTGTTTGTCGTAGGTCCAGCGGTGCAAGGGGCAAACAATGTTGCCGCCTGTACCTGCAAGACTGCCATGGGTATTCACATGACCCGAGACATTGCCTGTCTGGCCACCAAGCATCAGTGCCTGACGATGTCTGCAGACGTTAGAAAGCAGCTCGATGCCATGTTGATTGCGCACGAGTACCCGCCCATTTTTTTCATGGGTCAAACTACGCCAGTCTCCATTTTCGGGCACGCCTTTCTGGTGCCCGACATAGATGGAGGACTGTTTAAAAATGCTTGCTTGCTCGCGGGCAAAAAGAGCTTCGTCAAAATACGCAGTGACGGGAAGCTGGGTGCGAGCTGGCGCCAAATGCGCCATCCGACCAATGTCGGTCATGATTCCCTCCGCTCGGAAAAAAATGCCAGCATGGGCGTTCCTGTTTTAACAGTGCCTAAGTGGCGCGAAGAAAAATCGGATTGGCCGATCACCATTAATCTAATATTGTAACCCAAGGGCTTTCATAGGCCTGATCTCGTACAATCACGGATATTGAATATAAACACCGTTTTAATTGTCCGTCTGGAGTTTCGTTTGACGAAAACCACCAAATCCTCTTTGCCGAAAGACCCTGTTGAGCAAGACTTATCAGTGGACCCGACTCTTCCTCAGGATTTTGAGTCAGCGCTCGCCGAACTCGAGACGCTTGTCGCCTCGATGGAGTCGGGTTCGCTCGCACTGGAGCAATCGCTGGCGGCCTATCGCAGGGGCGCTGCGCTAACCCGGATTTGTCAACAAAAACTCGCACAGGCCGAGCAACAAATCAAAGTGCTCGAGTCAGGCATGTTGCGACCGCTTGATAACGATGTTTTAGAGTCAGAATGAACACAGCGGTCGAGCATTCTAGCGAGTGGCTTAGCGCTCGCGCCAAGCACATAGAAACTGTGCTTGAGCGCATGTTGCCGACTTCTGGGCAGACACCTGCACGCTTGCATGAGGCGATGCGTTACGCAGTACTGGGTGGAGGCAAGCGAGTTCGTGCTGCACTGGTTTATGCCGCAGGGTATACCTGCGCGGCGCAGCACTTGGGTCTGCAGGCCAGTCAATTTGTGCCGGCACAGGATTCCACGCTCAACCAGGCGCTGGATCTTGCTGCCTCTGCCGTTGAGCTTGTCCATGCTTATTCTTTAGTGCATGACGATTTGCCGTGTATGGATGACGATATGCTGCGACGTGGTAAACCCACGCTCCACGTCCAGTTTGATGAGGCAACTGCGTTGCTTGCGGGCGATGCGCTTCAGCCCCTTGCGTTTGACTGGCTGGCGCGGATGCCAGTTGATGCAGCCCTGGTTGTCCAGGCCACTCGGGTGCTTGCGCGAGCTGCTGGCAGTCTGGGTATGGCGGGTGGTCAGGCGATTGATCTCGAGAGCGTTGGCAAAACACTGACGCGTGATCAATTGCAAAATATGCATGCACTGAAAACGGGAGCGTTGCTTTCGGCCAGTGTGACCCTCGGCGGCTTGGCCGCCGCAATGACTCCAGCGCAACAGCATTCGCTGGATGCGTATGCGAGTACGATGGGCCTGGCTTTCCAGGTGGTGGATGATGTGCTGGATGTGACGGCCGATACCGCGCAGTTAGGTAAAACACCGGGCAAGGACGCGGCAGCCAACAAACCTACTTATGTCAGTCTGATGGGGCTGGACGGTGCACAGGCTTTTGCGCATCAGCTTCATGCGCAGGCGCTGGCAGCGATTGAACCGTTCGGTCCGTCAGCTGATTTGCTGACGGCTCTTGCGAATTTTATAGTTTTGCGCGATCACTGAAGAGTGATTGGGTCAAAAGACTTTTTAAAGTAGCGTTTTATGTCGACTGAACTTTTAGATTCTATTCACTCTCCGGCTGATTTGAAGCGTCTTGACAGGCGGACCTTGAAACGTCTGTCTGATGAGTTGCGCAGTTTCCTGCTCCAGTCCGTTTCGCGCACGGGTGGTCACCTGTCGTCCAACCTCGGCACGGTCGAGCTGACAGTCGCCTTGCATTATGTGTATGACACGCCGCACGATCGTATTATCTGGGACGTCGGTCATCAGTCATACCCACACAAAATTCTCACTGGTCGCAAACAAGGCATGGCGCATCTGCGACAGTTTGGTGGCATATCGGGTTTTCCCAAGCGCACCGAGTCTGAGTATGACTCTTTTGGCACGGCGCATTCTTCCACCTCTATTTCCGCGGCATTGGGGATGGCGGTTGCCTCACGCAATGCCGGTGTCTCTCGTCAACATATCGCAGTGATTGGAGATGGCGCGCTGACTGCTGGAATGGTGTTCGAAGCGATGAATAACGCTGGTGTGACGCCAGACATTAATCTGCTGGTCATACTGAACGACAACGACATGTCGATCTCGCCCCCCGTTGGTGCGATGAACCGCTATCTGGCGCGTCTGATGTCGGGGCAGTTTTATGCCGCAGCTAAAAATGTGGGGCGCGCAGTCTTGCAACATGTACCCCCAGTCCTTGAGCTGGCCAGGCGTTTTGAAGAGCATGCCAAAGGCATGGTGACGCCAGCGACACTTTTTGAGGAAATGGGCTTTAACTATGTCGGTCCGATCGATGGTCATGATCTGGATGCGTTGATTCCGACTTTGCAAAACATGCGTGCGCTTAAAGGCCCCCAGTTTTTGCATGTGGTGACTAAAAAAGGCCAGGGCTACAAGCTCGCCGAGGCCGATCCTGTGCTCTATCACGGTCCGGGCAAGTTTGATCCTGAGATCGGTATTCAAAAATCCACAACAGCACCCAAAACTACCTTTACCCAGGTATTTGGTCGCTGGTTAAACGACATGGCTGCTCATGATCCACGTCTGATCGGCATTACACCCGCGATGCGCGAGGGCAGTGGCATGGTTGAGTTTGAACGTCGCTTTCCGACCCGTTACTTTGATGTCGGAATTGCTGAACAGCATGCTGTCACCTTTGCCGCAGGTATTGCCTGTGAGGGCCAGAAACCAGTGGTTGCGATTTACTCGACTTTTTTGCAACGGGCCTACGACCAGTTGATCCATGATGTCGCGCTGCAGAATCTCGATGTGACCTTTGCGCTGGACCGCGCCGGACTGGTAGGGGCCGACGGGGCAACGCACGCCGGTAACTATGACATTGCTTATCTGCGTTGCATTCCGAACATGGTTGTGGCGACTCCCTCGGATGAGAACGAGTGCCGGTTACTGCTCTCGACCTGTTACCAGTATCCAGGACCTGCTTCGGTACGTTATCCGCGTGGTGCGGGTTGTGGTGCCGTCGTGCAGCCTGGTCTGGACGTGGTGCCTCTGGGGCGTGGCATTGTCCGCAGGCGTGGCGCAAAAATTGCAATCCTGGTGTTTGGGACCCTGTTGCCAGCGGCGATGCAGGTGGCTGAGGCGCTTGACCTGACGGTTGTGGATATGCGCTTTGTCAAACCACTTGATCAGGATCTGGTGCGTGAAATGGCCAGCAGTCATGAAGGCCTTGTGACTGTCGAGGAGGGCGCTGTCATGGGGGGGGCTGGCAGTGCTGTGACCGAAACGCTGAATCAGTCTGGCCTGGTCTGCCCGGTCTTGCAGCTGGGATTGCCAGACTTGTTTATCGATCATGGTGAACAAGGAGCCTTGCTGGCTGGTGTCGGTCTGGATGCGGCGGGGATTGAACACTCGATTCGCAAGCGCTTTGGCGCACAAGTGCTTGGATAAGGCATTCTTGTGTCAGGCACCCTCGCGCAAAGCACACTTGCGTAAATCCCGCAAATAAGCGAAAATAGCAGGCTTTCTTGCTCGACCAGCTGGATTTCCGGTATGGCGGGCTGACACTGGCATTGTTTTACAACAGGGCCAGACATCCTCAGGAGTAGTTTGCATGCGCAATTACGAAGTTGTTTTTATCGTTCACCCCGACCAGAGCGAGCAAGTGCCCGCAATGGTTGAGCGTTACCAGGCTCTGGTGACCTCGCAGGGTGGCAAAGTTCACCGTCTGGAAGATTGGGGCCGCCGTCAACTGGCATACCCTATTCAGAAACTGGTCAAAGCCCATTACATCTGCTTCAACATCGAATGCGGTCAGACAACGCTCGACGAACTCGAGAATGCCTTCCGTTTCAATGATGCAGTGTTGCGCCACCTTGTCATCAAGATGAAAACAGCTCAGACAGAGCCCTCCATCATGATGAAACAGGTCGAGCGCGACGAAGCACGTAAAGCGTCTGCCGAAGTTTCAGTAGACGACATGGAATAAGTACCTGGTTCATTAAGCACATCAAAGGTCTGCCGTGAATCGGCTCGAAGTAGAAGGTCAGGTCCTAGAGCAATCGCCCGTCCGGTACACACCAGCAGGCGTTCCCGTTTTAGAGTTCTTGCTTTCACATGAGTCGGAAGTCTCTGAGGCAGGTGTTCCTCGCCGTATAGCGTTCTCGCTGCAAATACTGGTGATGGGAGATTTAGTCCAGATGGCAGGCACGATTGGCTTAGGAACGACAGTACGCATTCAGGGTTTTATTGCTCCAGTACGAAAAGATTCTCCAAAATTCAGACTGCATGCGCAGCGAATTCAACAAATTTGAACAAGGCATATCATGGCTTTCTTCGGTAAGAAAAAAGAAAAAAAGAAATTCACTCAACAAAATCCGCTCTTTAAGCGTCGCAAATTTTGCCGCTTTAGCGCAACGAACGTTGACGAGATTGATTACAAAGATCTCGACACACTGCGTGATTTCATTCAGGAAAACGGCAAGATTATTCCTGCACGTTTAA
This sequence comes from Burkholderiaceae bacterium, assembly GCA_036725985.1. GTDB lineage: Bacteria > Pseudomonadota > Gammaproteobacteria > Burkholderiales > Burkholderiaceae_B > Zwartia. The sequence goes on along the minus strand of DAIMDD010000004.1, from coordinate 103,954 downwards.
CAGGTACTAAGGCAATTTATCAGCGTCAGCTCGATACCGCGATCAAGCGTGCTCGTTTCCTGGCGTTCCTGCCCTTTACTGACAACCACAACTGATCCAGGGGCATACCATGCAAATTATTCTTCTTGAAAAAGTCGTAAACGTCGGCAACCTCGGTGAAGTCGTTCGTGTGCGTGATGGTTATGCACGTAACTTCCTGATTCCTCAGAAAAAAGCACGTCGCGCAACTGAAACAGCCCTGAAAGAGTTTGAATTGCGTCGCGCCGAGCTCGAAAAAGTTCAGGCAGAAAAACTGGCTGCATCACAAGCAGTTGGCGAGCGTCTGGAAAACTATTCCCTCAAAATCAGCCAAAAAGCTGGTGTGGATGGTCGTTTGTTTGGTTCAGTCACCAACATGGACATCGCTGCTGGTCTGGTTGCTGCCGGTTTTGCTGGCATTGAAAAAGCACAGATTCGCTTACCAGAAGGCCCTCTCAAGGCAGTTGGCGAGTTCTCGATTCAGGTTGCACTGCACCCTGACGTCGTGAGCAGCATCACTGTTGTGGTTGTGGGTGATCTGGTCTAAGCACTAAATGAGTACACAAAAAGCCGGCTTAATGCCGGCTTTTGTTTTTGGTGACATGTATACAAACACTTAGCGATGACCCAGGCAATTTCTTCCTTTGATTCGGCGCTGCAGTCTTGGCTTGCGCAACATGCGCAGGCTGGCTCAGGAGTATGGGTCATCGAAATTAACGGTGTGCAATGCGTGGTCAAGCGCAGAAAAGATACGGTTGCAACCCGATTAGTTTATACACTTCGGTTTCTGCGCTCCTGGACGCTTTCCCTTTTTTGCTGGCTAGTCTTTGGTGAGCGTCCTCACGCCAGGGTTTTGCTTCGCAATAGCCTGAGTGACGAAGCGAAACGGTTAAAAACTCTTTATCGTGCAGGTTGTGCTGTTCCTGAAATCCTGTATGAGGAGCCCGGATTGCTTGTGCTGGAGTTTGTCGGTCAGGGCGTTCCGTTTCTTGTCCGTCGAAGCCCCCCCGCGAAACGCCTGATCTGGATGGAGCGTTGCGCAAGAGATCTGGCGAAATTTCATCAGGCTGGTTTCGTCCATGGTGGAGCGCAACTACGCAACCTCATGTATTTGAATGAGCGAATTACCCGCGTGGATTTTGAAGAAAATATCGGTGAAGCGATGTCTAAGCCTTTGGGGCAGGCCTATGACGTCTATCAGATGCTTTCTTCCATGGCAGGCTTGCGTGGACATGAACTGACGCCGCATGCGCGTCAGGTGCTCTGTGATCGCTTACTAGAGGCTTATATCCAGGCAAACCCCGATCCTTTGGTGCTCTCCCAGCTAACCCGTATGGGGCGCGCTTTGGGAAAAGTCAAAACCTTACTGGGCTGGTTGTTTGGCTCTCTTGCCTGGCGTGATGTTCAGGGTTTTTTGTACGTCACCAACACCTTGCAGCGGTTATGATTAGCGTATGAATAATGCGTCCGATCCCCAGCTTGAATATTTACGCGTCCCGCCCCACTCAGTCGAGGCGGAGCAATCCGTACTTGGCGGATTATTGCTGGACAATGCTGCCTGGGAACGCGTGAGTGATGTGGTCAACGAAGACGATTTTTATCGTTTTGACCATAAGCTGATCCTTCACCATATCGCACGACTGATTAATATTGGTCGTCCAGCTGACGTAGTGACAGTTCACGAGTCCATTTCCAGTGTTGGCAAGTCTGACGAGGTGGGAGGGCTAGGCTATCTCAACGCGCTTGCGCACAACACGCCATCAGCTGCAAATATTCGTCGTTACGCTGAGATCGTGCGTGAGCGCTCGATGTTACGCAAGCTCGTCAGTGTCGCTGACGAGATCGCGGCCACAGCCTTTAACCCGATGGGTAAAGAAGCCAGACAACTGCTGGATGAAGCAGAGTCAAAAGTATTCAAGATTGCGCAAGAGGGCGCTAAAGCGACTGCGGGCTTTCGCGAAATCCAGCCCTTGCTCTCCGAGGTTGTAGAGCGTATCGATGAGCTCTACCATCGCGAAGGCGATTCGGATGTGACGGGTGTACCGACCGGCTTTACCGATCTGGACAAGATGACCTCGGGCTTACAGAGCGGTGATCTGGTGATCGTAGCGGGACGGCCTTCGATGGGTAAGACTTCGCTTGCGATGAATATCGCCGAACATGTTGCGATTGAGCAGGGCTTACCCGTTGCCGTATTTTCGATGGAGATGGGTGCGGTGCAACTTGCTATGCGTATGCTTGGTTCGGTCGGCATGCTTGATCAGCACCGCATGCGGACCGGCAAGTTGCTGGCTGATGATTGGCCACGCGTTACGCATGCAGTACAGAAAATGCAGGATGCCCAACTGTATATCGACGAGACGCCAGCATTGAGCTCGGTCGAGGTAAGGGCACGTTCACGTCGTCTGGCCCGACAATGCGGCAAGCTTGGTTTGATCGTGATCGACTACTTACAGTTGATGGGGGCGAGCTCCGCGGGCGAGAATCGAGCCACCGAAATCTCCGAGATCAGCCGCTCCTTAAAGGCCCTTGGTAAAGAGCTTGAGTGCCCCGTCATTGCGTTGTCTCAGTTGAACCGCAGCCTTGAACAGCGTCCTAATAAACGTCCGGTTATGAGTGACTTGCGTGAGTCGGGTGCGATTGAGCAGGATGCCGATTTGATCCTGTTTATCTATCGCGATGAGGTTTATAACCCTGATTCACCTGACAAAGGCACGGCTGAAATCATTATAGGTAAGCAGCGAAATGGTCCTATCGGTACAGTTCGTCTGACTTTCCAGGGATCAAGCACACGGTTCCTTAATTTCGCTGGCGGCCCGGGTATCTTCTCGTCCGAATAAGTCCCCAGGACTTGGTGCAAAGATAAGTCCCCAGAACTTAGTGCAAAGAAATCGATAAAAAATAGGGCGCTATTTTTTTATAATTCTTTTTCTACCGACTCTAGATCAGCATGCCCAGTTGAGGCGATTTGCTTTGCCTGCACTAATTGCTTGATTTTCATCGCATCGTAAATTCGAGTGCCTTTACCTTCAGCATTGAGCAGGACAATCGCCATGTCGCGGTTGTTGATGCGCGCGACCATCACAAGACATTGACCTGCTTCATTGATGAAACCAGTCTTTGAGACTTTGATGTCCCAGGTCGGGTTGGTGACCAGCATATTGGTGTTACGAAACACGGTAGGGGCTTTGTTGCCCGAGCGCACTTCCTGCTGATTGTCTGTTGAAAAGTTACTAATCGTTGGTCGTGAAGCAGAGGCCTGTAGAAGTTTGACCAGATCGCGGGGAGAAGAAATGTTGTCGCTCGACAAACCTGTAGGCTCCACAAAGCGCGACTGCATCATTCCGAGCAGTTTTGCTTTTGCATTCATGGCGGCAACAAAAGCGTTGAGTCCACCTGGATAATTGCGTGCCAAGGCATTCGCCGCACGGTTCTCAGAGGACATCAAGGCAATATGCAACATGTCCGCACGGGTCAGACGCGCACCAACCGCCAGGCGAGAACGACTGTGTTTGACCAGATCTACATCGGCCTGAGTAATCTCGATTATTTCCTGCATGTTTTGATTTGCATCAGTCACAATAAGTGCTGTCATCAGTTTTGTGATCGATGCAATGGGGCGTGCGCCCTCGTCGTTGCGGGAGTAGAGCACAGTGTTGCTTGATAAATCCTGAACAAAAACGACGTTGGATCGCACTGCACCCATCGAAGCTACTTTACTTGCACTCGAGGCGGCCACTGCTTTTTTATTGATGCTCGGAGCATTTGAGGGCTTAACATAAGAAGTCTTAGTCGATTTCGCAGACGTCGGCTTTTTCGCAGTCGTTGGGCTGGCTTGTGTTTTGCTGGTTTGTTTAGTGCTGGTAGTCGATTTTTTCTTGGCGTTGACCTGAGCCGGGTCAGTTTTGTCAGCGGTACTTTGTGCAAGACTTTGCCCGACAGGCAAAGCTAATGCCACGCACAATAATGGTCCAAGCCAGGCACGGCGCGGCGAAAAAAACGACACAAAACACATTCCCATTGCCTTAAAAAATATAAAAACTATGTAAATTATATACTTAGCTTTGATATCTAATCTAGTTTTTTATTGAAACCTTTGCGATATATCAGGTATTAAGGGTTAACCCTTTGTCGCGCGACCCAGCATGTTCAAGGCCAGCTTAAACGCCGTCAGCAGAGAGGAAGGATCTGCGATGCCTTGTCCTGCGATATCAAAAGCAGTGCCATGATCGACACTCGTTCTGACAAAGGGCAGACCCACCGTGACATTCACACCTTCATCTACACCGAGATACTTTATCGGGATGAGACCCTGATCGTGATATTGGGCGACAACAATATCGAATTCTCCCTTGCGAGCACGCATGAAAATCGTATCACCTGGCCAAGGTCCTGTGACATTGAGGCCTTGAGCACGTGCCTGTGCGATAGCAGGCCCAATTATCTCAAGCTCTTCGCGACCGAATTTACCGTTTTCTCCTGCATGGGGATTTAAGCCCGCTACGGCGATCCTGGGGGACTCAATGCCAAGTGCGTTGCAGGCACGCTGGGCAAGCTCGATCGTGCGTAATTCCAGCTCCTGTGTGATGCTAGCCGGTACTTCAGCCAGGGCAAGATGAATGGTAGTGAGAATAACGCGTAGCTGTTCGTTGACCAGCATCATGGCCACATGCTCAGTATCCGTGCGTTCAGCCAGAATTTCAGTATGTCCCGGAAAATCGAGCCCGGCTGCGTGCATTGCCTCCTTGTTGAGGGGCGCTGTCACGATTGCGCAAATGCGGCCAAGTTTCGCATCGTCGATTGCCATGCATAGTGCTTCATAGGCAGCCTGGCCGGCAAGAGCATTGACGCAGCCCATGGGTAAGTTGTTTGGCAGGGCTGGAAAAGTCGGGCGCACATACAGGCAGGGGCCTTGGTCCTGCTGCAAGTTGTGTGCAGCGTTGAACGCGTCGACCGAGTCCAGCGCGATGATCTTGACTGGGCTGGCCAAAGTGTTGACTGCGCGCTGCAGGCTTGGCACATCGCCATAAACCACACATGCTGCAGGTAAGCCTTGCGCATGCAGCTTGACAATGATTTCTGGACCAATCCCCTGGGCATCACCCATTGTGATGCCCAGGGGTTGAGCGCCTGAGCCGTTGCGCAGTCGGTTCATTTAAAGAACTTCACCCGCATAGTCGGCCAGGCGCGAGCGTTCACCGCGTTGCAGCGTGACATGACCTGCGTGTGGCCAGCCCTTGAATCGGTCCACCACAAATGTCAGTCCGGAACTGCCCTCGGTCAGGTAGGGCGTATCGATCTGCGCAATATTGCCAAGACAGATTACCTTGGTCCCAGGACCTGCCCGGGTGATCAGTGTTTTCATCTGTTTCGGCGTTAAGTTTTGGGCTTCATCGATGATCAACAGTTTGTTCAGGAAAGTACGGCCACGCATGAAATTCAAGGATTTAATCTTGATTTTCGAACGGATCAATTCCATCGTCGCGGTACGGCCCCAGTCGTTACCATTGCTCACTGAGCTGCCGACTTCAGTGTCGCCCATGTTGAGCACTTCCAGATTGTCCTCGAGTGCTCCCATCCAGGGGCCCATTTTTTCTTCCTCGGTACCTGGCAGAAAGCCGATGTCTTCTCCTACAGGCACCGTCACACGCGTCATGATGATTTCGCTGTAGCGCTTGGTCTCGAGCACCTGCGCCAGACCCGCGGCGAGTGTCATCAGGGTTTTACCTGTTCCTGCCTGGCCGAGCAGTGATACGAAATCACAATCCGGATTCATCAGCAAATTCATTGCAAAATTTTGCTCTCGATTACGAGCGATGACACCCCAGACATTGTTTTTTCCATGTGTGTAATCGCGCAGCGTTGCAAGCACTGCGGTCTTGCCGCTGACTTCACGCACCTGCGCATAGAGTGGCATCGGACCTTCAAAATACACGAACTGGTTGACCATGAACTGGCTGCACATCGGACCGTGTATTTTGTAGAAAGTGGTGCCGCCCTGTTGCCAGGATTCAACGTCTTTGCCATGTTTGTTCCAGAAATTATCTGGCAATTGCATCACGCCGCTGTAGAGCAGATCGGAGTCTTCCAGAACCTGGTCATTGAAATAGTCTTCGGCGGCCAGTGCGAGCGCGCGTGCTTTCAAACGCATGTTTATGTCTTTCGACACCAAGACAACCTGCCGGTTCTTATGCAGGTCCTGCAGCGCGCGAACTACTCCCAGGATCTGGTTGTCAGCCTTGCCCATGGGTAGATCGGGTGGCAGAGTGCTGGCGATCGCTGTCGTCTGGAAAAACAATCTGCCTGTGGCGTCTTTGTGGCCAACGCTATCCAGGGCAAGCCCCTCATCCAGATTGCGATGATCACCGACAATTGCATCGAGTGAGCGGCTGACCTGACGTGCGTTGCGCGCGACTTCTGACATGCCTTTTTTCTGATGATCGAGTTCCTCGAGTGTCATCATCGGCAGAAATACATCGTGCTCTTCGAAACGGAACAACGAGCTTGGGTCATGCAGCAGCACGTTGGTATCGAGTACGAATAATTTCCTCACGCCCGTGCTGATGGACTTTTGACGTTTCTGTTGTGGGACAGTGGTTTTCTTTGGCTCAGCGACAGCCTTGGGTGTCAGGGTCTTGGCCTGCGTTTTGGCTTGCGCGTCCCCCGCCTTCATTGCTTCCAGGACTGGCGATCTGCGTCTATTGTCTTGTGGTGCGTCGCTAATGATCATGCCAGCGCGAGAGGCTGTTTTAAATGGTGCATTGACTGCGTGTGGGCGTGTCGTGCTTAGTTCTGTTTCTGGAGCTAAAGCGATTTCACTGTCTTCAGTTAATAATTCCCGGTCGGTATTCGCGTGCGTTTTGCTGACTTCAAGGCCTTTAAGATCAAGGATCGCGGCAGGGCGTGTGGGTAGCTTCGGCAACGGCATAGGTGAGTCTCTCCTGGGGTTGGGGAATTAAGTCAGACTGGTTGCGGCTTGTAAAACTTCCTGGGCGTGGCCGGGCACCTTCAGTCCACGCCAGGCCTGCACAAGTTTTCCGCGGGCATCAATCAGAAAGGTACTGCGCTCGATGCCACGCACATCTTTTCCATACATTTTTTTCTGTTTGATAACACCGTACAGATTGCAGACTGTCTCATCTGTGTCCGAGATCAAAGGGAAAGGCAGTTCGAGTTTTTTACTGAAGTTCTCATGTGATTTGAGGGAGTCGCGTGAGACGCCCACCACGACACAGCCAACAGCGAGAAATTCATCGTGCAGAGCTTTGAAGTCCTGCGTCTCAGTCGTGCAACCTGGCGTGTTGTCCTTGGGATAGAAATACAGGACCACAGCTCGTCCCGCGCATTGCGCAAGGGTGATCGTGCCAAACGTGCTCGTGGCTGAAAAATCAGGTGCGGCTTTACCAATCATTACTGTTGTCATGTCAATCGACCTCGGGTAAAAGTGCGGCAATGACCTGACGGCCTTCGGCCATCAGAATGTTGTAAGTGCGAGCGGCCGCCTGGGTGCTCATACACTCGACACCAATGCCGATTATGAGCAGGGGCTGCACAATCCGGTGCGCGAGCAGAACTTGTTTCGCGCCTGTCCCGACCAGGAGAACCTCGGGCTTGGTGCCCGTGAACTGTGGCGGTGTTGTTTCGTCCGCCTCAAGAAAGGCCATCGGATCCATGGCAACCATTGAGATCCCTGCTGCGGCATACAGCAGGTCGGTTGAAATATCCGTGGGGGACGAAGCGGGCCAGCGGGTAATTTCACCCTCTGGTCCAAAGGCAATCGCATAGTCAAAGCGATTTTTGTTGATTTCGACAAAGCCCGCGCCATAGGCGGTCACGGTATTCAGTGCCGAGTTGGTATCTGTGTGAAGCTTCAATCAATACTCCGGCAAGTTCAGTCGATCATAGCGCAATCAGATGACGTAAATTGTCAGGATTTTGACTGAATCACGGTTTTAAAACGAAGAAACAGGTAATTTTTTCCCCGATTTGCGGGCTGACGAATGTTGCGCTAGATTATTGGGTTTTGCTGCATTGCAAATAAAAGTTATTTTGTGTGAATTTGCGCATTAAACTTAATAAAATTTAGTGATGTGGTTGTTAGATCGGCATAACAAGGATTGCCCATGAGAAAGTTCCCCCGAATCGAGCGCTTGCCGCCCTATGTTTTCAATATTACCGGCGAGCTCAAGATGGCCGCGCGTCGACGCGGGGAAGACATTATTGACATGTCGATGGGTAACCCCGATGGCCCGACGCCTGCGCATATTGTTGAAAAAATGGTTGAGGCGACAGTTCGTCCTGACACACACGGATATTCAGTCTCAAAGGGCATTCCACGTCTGCGTAAAGCGATTACCGACTGGTATGCCCGTCGCTATAACGTGCAGTTTGATCCTGATCGTGAAGCCATCGTCACCATCGGCTCCAAGGAAGGCCTGGCGCATTTGATGCTTGCCACACTCGATGCCGGCGATACGGTACTGGTGCCAAATCCAAGCTACCCGATACATATCTATGGCGCTGTGATTGCTGGAGCCAATATTCGCTCAGTGCGAATGACACCTGGCACAGATTTTTTTGAAGAGCTCGAACGTGCCGTGCGCGAGTCGATCCCCAAACCCAAAATGATGATTCTTGGCTTTCCAAGCAATCCGACAGCGCAGTGCGTCGATTTAACGTTCTTTGAGCGCGTCATCAATCTCGCTAAAGAGCACAACATCATCGTCGTGCATGATCTGGCCTACGCAGATATTTGTTTCGACGGCTATCAGGCCCCTTCAATCATGCAGGTGCCAGGCGCACGCGAGGTCGCAGTCGAGTTCTTCACCATGAGTAAAAGCTACAACATGGCGGGTTGGCGGATCGGTTTCATGGTGGGTAACGCAGAACTGGTCAACGCCTTGGCGCGTATCAAGAGCTATCACGACTACGGTACTTTCACGCCCATCCAGGTTGCAGCGATTGCAGCACTCGAAGGTCCGCAGGATTGCGTCAAAGAGGTTGTGGAAAAATATCAAAGTCGGCGCGATGTCCTGGTCAAGGGCCTGCATGAGGCCGGCTGGCTGGTCGAAAATCCCAAGGCCTCGATGTATATATGGGCGCATATACCCGAGCCTTACCGGGCGATGGGCTCGCTTGAGTTCTCCAAGCGTATCCTCGAAGATGCCAAGGTTGCGGTGTCTCCTGGCATCGGTTTTGGCGATTACGGGGACGAGTATGTGCGTTTCGCACTGATTGAAAACGAGCAGCGTACACGCCAGGCGGTACGCGGTATTAAGGAAATGTTCCGTAAGGACGGGTTGCTGTAATGGAATCAATCAAAGTTGGTCTGCTGGGTTTAGGTGTGGTCGGTGGCGGCACCTGGAAAGTACTTGCCCGCAACGCACAGGAAATCGCTCGTCGCGCCGGTCGTCATATTGAGGTCACCCGAGTCGCGGTGCGCGATATTGGCAAAGCGCGCAAAGTGCTTGGTGATCATGTCCTGGTTGGGGCTGATCCGCACGCTGTGGTTGCTGACCCGAGCATAGACATCGTTGTAGAGTTGATTGGAGGCGAGACGCTTGCACGCGAACTGGTTCTCCAGGCGATTGCCAATGGCAAGCATGTAGTCACTGCTAACAAAGCGTTGCTTGCAAAACATGGCAGCGAAATTTTTGCCGCCGCCTCAGCGCGTGGCGTGATTGTGGCCTTTGAAGCGGCTGTCGCAGGTGGAATTCCAATTATCAAGGCGATGCGCGAAGGCCTGACGGCTAATCGTATCGAATGGGTCGCTGGCATTATTAACGGCACTACGAATTTCATTCTCTCTGAAATGCGCTCGCGTGGTTTGTCTTTTGACACCGTCTTGGCTGAGGCACAAAAACTCGGTTATGCAGAGGCTGACCCAACATTCGATATCGAAGGCGTGGATGCTGCGCATAAGCTCACTCTGCTGGCCTCACTCGCGTTTGGTATTCCGGTTCAGTTTGAGAAAGCCTATATCGAGGGTATCTCCAAACTCGCAGCCGAAGACATCAAGTTAGCGGAACGACTCGGTTATCGCATCAAGTTGCTTGGCATCACCAAGCGACGCCTTGAAGGTATTGAGTTGCGGGTGCATCCTGCGCTGGTGCCGAGCAAATCCATGCTTGCTAATGTCGAGGGTGCAATGAATGCGGTGCTGGTACGCGGCGATGCCGTGGGCCAGACGCTTTATTACGGCAAGGGCGCAGGTGAGGAGCCGACTGCCTCAGCGGTTGTTGCGGATCTGGTTGATGTGACACGCCTCTTGACCTCGGATCCCGAGCACCGCGTCCCGCACCTGGCTTTCCAGCCGGACGCTATGGCCGATACGCCAATCTTATCCATCGATGATGTCATTACATCTTATTACCTGAGGCTAACCGTTGCGGATCAGCCAGGTGTACTCGCTGATTTGACTCGCTTGCTCGCAGACTCCGGTATCTCGATCAACTCCATGATCCAGCAGCCAAACGAAACAGCCAGCGAAACGGGAGCGGCCTCGGAAAATATGGCGGATTTGATTTTCCTCACCCACCAGGCACTTGAGCGAAATGTCAATCAAGCCATCGCAGCGATTGAGGCACTGCCTTTTGTTCGCTCGCGTGTGACGCGTCTGCGCATGGAAAGTCTGTCATGAAATATATCTCAACCCGTGGCGGTATGACACCCCAAGGTTTTTCCGATATTTTGCTGGAAGGTCTGGCACCTGACGGTGGTTTGGCTGTTCCGGAAATGATTCCTGTCGTGAGTGCCGAGCAGCTTGAGTCCTGGAGAACATTGCCCTATCACGCGCTGGCAGCAGAAATACTATCCCTGTTTATTTCTGATATTGACCGCCCCACGCTCGAACAACTGACGCGTCAAGCCTACAGCACCGAAATTTTTCAAAGCGAAGATATCGTTCCACTGCGACCCTTGTATGACGGTCTGTCATTGCTAGGCTTGTCAGAGGGGCCGACACTCGCTTTCAAAGACATGGCCATGCAGTTTCTGGGACAGGTGTTTCCTTATGTACTGAATAAGCGCGGTGCGAAACTGAATATTTTGGGGGCGACTTCTGGCGATACGGGATCAGCTGCTGAGTACGCCATGCGCGGCAAACCGAATGTGGCTGTCTTCATGCTGTCGCCCGATGGCAGGATGAGTGCCTTTCAGCGTGCCCAGATGTACTCTTTGCAAGAGGGCAATATTCACAATATTGCAGTCAAGGGTAATTTTGATCAAGCACAGGATGTGGTCAAAGCGCTTGCCAGTGATCTGGGCTTTAAAGCTAAATGGCATCTGGGCGCGGTGAACTCCATTAACTGGGGGCGAATTGCCGCCCAGATTGTGTATTACTTTCACGGTTGGTTACGCGCCACAACCGCCGCTGGACAGCAGGTCTCTTTTGCCGTTCCTTCTGGCAATTTCGGCAATATTCTTGCTGGACATATTGCCCGCAAAATGGGTTTGCCGATTCGTCGCCTGATCCTCGCGACCAACGAAAATAACGTGCTTGAAGAATTCTTTCGCACGGGTATTTATCGTCCGCGCGATGCCGAGCACACTTTTGTGACCTCAAGTCCGTCCATGGATATTTCCCGCGCGTCGAATTTTGAGCGTTTTGTGTTTGATCTGCTGGGTCGAGACACCGCGCGTGTCGCTGCATTATGGCGTGAGCTTGGCGCAAAAGGCTATTTCGATCTTTCTGAATACCAGCCTGAGTTCGTGGCGAACTATGGCTTTCTGGCTGGCGCAAGTTCTCATGAAAATCGTCTTGCAACGATTCGCTCGGTGATGGATCGCACGGGCATCCTAATCGATCCGCACACAGCAGATGGTGTCAAAGTTGCAGCCCAGTTTGTCGAACCCGGCATTCCCATGCTGGTTCTCGAGACTGCTTTGCCAGCCAAGTTCTCTGAAGTCATAGAAGAGGCACTTGGCCAGCCTGCACCAGTGCCCAATGGCTTGGAGGGTCTGGAGTCGCTGCCTCAGCGGGTGACCGTCCTGCCCTGTGATGTCGAGGCCGTCAGGGCTTATATTACTGAACACGCTAGCACTTGAGAGCCCACCTCCGGTTGCGAGTAAAAAATTGAAAGGGAGTTAGCTCATGTCACAGATGCTCACGGCCAGTCACTTTTTCGCGGTTGCCCTGGGTGCGACGGCTGGAGCGTGGTTACGCTGGCTACTTGCGCTTTGGCTTAACCGGCACGCAGAAGCGATTCCCTGGGGGACTTTTTCAGCCAATATGCTGGGTGGTTACCTCGTTGGTCTGGTGCTTGCATTGATTTTTTCGCATCCTGAGTGGCCGCCTTTCTGGCGCTTGCTGCTGATTACTGGTTTCATGGGGGGATTGACGACTTTTTCGACCTTTTCTGCTGAAACCATAGCCTTTCTCGAAGAGGGACGCTTCGGGATGGCTTTAGGTTATGCGGGTATGAGCCTGTTGGGTTCGCTGGTGTTAACCATGCTTGGCTTGATGACAGGACAGTTATTTCGCAGTTGATGTTTGTGCGAGTAATGTTGCGGCTGCTTGCTGGCCGCTACGTATAGCGCCTTCTAATACGGCCGGGTAGCCCGTAGCGGTCCAGTCCCCTGCCAGAGTAAGTCTGGGCCAGGGGGTTCGATTGGTCGGACGCTCAAGTCCGGGGACCGCGCTGAATGTCGCCCGTTTTTCCACGATCAGTCTGTGCGAGCTGATGGCAGGCATCAGTACGCTTGCATTTGCATGCAGGCTGACTTGTTCACGAATTTGCTGGCCAATATTGTTTACAAAAATATTGCGTTCATGTTTTAAAAAGTCTTCGGCATCACTGATGACAACGCAAAGCTGGTTTTTTTTCTGGCGCGCGAACACCCACTGACCGTAATGACCAAGTGTGAGGTTTTCCTCAAGCATCATAATAGGATGGGGTAGCTGCCAGTCTTGCTCGAGTTGCAGTGTCAGTGTGGCGATCGGCCGATAGGTAAATTTCTTTAACTGAGCGTGCAAGCGGCTGAGTTGCTCAGCGTGTGTGCTTGTATTCAAAATGCGAGACGCAGCGTAAGGGGGCACGGCAACGATGCAGGCATCGAATTTTTCTCCATCAATGCTTACCTCATCGCTTGAGACAGAGACTTCGCGCACAAGGTGCCGATAACGCATGTCAAAGCCTTGTGCCGCGACTTCAGGCCATAGGGCGGTTAAGTCCACACGTGGCACAATCAGATTCGAATGGCTGTCTGGCGCATCCAGACTATCTCTCAGGACATTTAAATAGATTTGCGCGCAGGCCTCTTGCGGGGGCGTGTTGAGTGTGGCCAAGCATAAAGGGTGCCAGATATATTGGCGCAAAGTGGCGTTTTGTTGATACCTGTCGAGCAGTTGTTCAACTGTTTCCAATCCCTTGCAGCGCCAGTGGTTAATTTTGCACAGCGTAATCATTTGCACGGCACGCAAGCGTTGCGCGAGGTTTAATCCTCTGGCGCTGAGCATGCCATAGAGTGCATGTAGAGGTGCAGGTAGGCTTGGGGCGGCGAGACAAAAGCGACCGCTGGCGTTCTCAAGCCGCAAAGGTATACGCATTAAGAGCGAGTCTTCATCCGAAGCAGGCTGCAGGCTACGAATCAGTTTGAGTGTTTCAGTGTATGCGCCGATCAGTAAGTGCTGACCATTATCAATTGCCCCCATTGTTGTATCGTCAACGCGTCTGGCGCGACCGCCTGAGAGCGGTGCGGCTTCGAAAACGGTCGGGGTCAAACCTGCATTCTTGAGTGTTTGCGCTGCCGCTAAACCTGCCCAGCCAGCTCCTATGACGGCGAGTTTCACGTTAGTCTGGATACCGATCAAGAAGAGCGGTTAAGTCTGCGGATATGACGCAGCACACTATTGCCGCCACCAACCCAGTTTTTCCAGGCAAGCCACAGCTTACGAACTGGCGTGAGCGAAATGCGCTGGTGCAGCACCTGCCATTGCTCGTGTCTGATTTCCTGCAAAAGTGAAAAATAAATAGCTGCCATCATCAAACCGGGTCTTTGCGCGCGTTGATCCTCACGCGCAAGCGTCTCAATGGCCTCCAGATAGAGCTGATTGGCACGCGCGGCTTCGAATTCCATCAGAGCAGGAAAACCATCGGCATACTGGCTGTTGAGGATGTCAGCGGCACGAACATTGAATTTTTGCAGGTCGCTGATAGGCAGATAAATCCGGCCACGACGTGCATCGTCACCAACATCCCGAATGATATTGGTCAGCTGAAATGCAATCCCAAGCTTGCTTGCGTATTGAAGTGTTTTTGGAGCGGTATAGCCAAAAATGCCTGCCGAAAGTTCACCTACGACGCCTGCGACATGCCAGCAATATTTTTCAAGTGCTGGCCAGTCCAGATAACGGGTCTGATACAGATCCATTTCCATGCCATCAATGATGGCGAGCAGACGAGCACGTGTAATGTCAAAGACCGACAGGTATGGCTGCAAAGCTTGCATCACCGGATGACTGGCTTTGTCTTGAAACAGCGCATCGACTTCCGTGCGCCACCAGGCTAGTTTGATGCGCGCAAGTGAAGGATCGGTGCATTCGTCGACCACATCATCGACCTCACGGCAAAAAGCATAGAGTGCTGTAATCGCTTGCCTGCGGTCGGTAGGCAGGAACAGGAATGCATAATAAAAGCTCGATCCGCTTTTGGCTGCTTTGTCCTGACAATATTCGATTGGAGTCATATTATTTTTGAATGCAAGCGCGCCACAACATAACAGTCCAATCTGCGACGCGCAGAGTGGGGCGGAGATTAAATACATCAAAGCGTACTTGTTCGAGCCGATCAAGTATCCGCAGCCCGCCCTGGATAATCAGTCTGAGCTCCAGACCAATTCGGCCTTTCAGGCGGCTTCCTAGTGGAAGACCAGATTTTAGCAAGTTGCGGCACCGGTCCGCTTCAAACTGCATGAGCGCACGCCAGGCTGAATTAGTGGTCGCATTGGCGATCATGGCTTCGCTGACGCCGAATTTTGCCAGGTCCGATTGCGGCAGGTAGACTCGGCCTTTTTTCCAGTCAATCGCCACGTCCTGAAGGAAATTAATCAGTTGCAACGCGGTGCAAATGGCATTTGACTGTTCAAGTGAGACTTCATCGACGCATTGGTACAAATGTAGCATCAGCATGCCAACCGGATTGGCTGAGCGACTGCAATAATCGGCCAGGCTCGAATAGTCTGCATAGCGAACCTGGACAATGTCTTGTTCAAACGCTGACAGTAAGTCATAAAACGGCATCAGGGGTAATTGATGCGTGGTAATTGTTTGCCCCAGAGGGCTAAAAATTGCTGATAGTTCTGCCGGGTAACGTGGGTCATTCATCATTTCAGGATGCGACAGACGATGCAATTCCTGACGGTAGAGCTTGAGTTGTGCCAGGCGCTCATCTGGTGTGGCGGATCCTTCGTCAGCGATATCGTCAGCACTGCGCGCAAAACGATAGATAGCGATCACTGCTTTTTTGAGATGCCTGGGCAGGAGCACCGAAGCAACAGGAAAATTTTCGTAGTGATCGACCGACATGGGGTTAAGCCTGTTTGGTGATTGGCTTGGGCGCCCGGCCAAGCCTTTGTAGTGTGGCGGAGGCTTCTTTGAACGCGTGATTGCCTGCAGGTACGCCGCAGTAGGTCGAGGCATGCATGATGACTTCTTTTATATCGTCCTGAGTCAGGCCATTATTAAAAGCGGCTTCAATATGCAAATTAAATTCATCCCAACTGCCAAGCGACATCATGAGCGCCAGCGTCATGCAGGAACGTGTGCGGCGATCCAGTCCGGGGCGTGTCCAGATTTCGCCCCAAACTGACTCCGTGATGTGGGACTGCCATTCTTCTGTGAAATCGGTTCTGGCCGCGGTCGCTTTGTTGACCCATGTCTCACCCAGTACTTCACGTCTGACTTTCATGCCGGCATCGTAGCGGTTACTCATAGTTGTCTCCCTTTTGCTTTGTAGTCAAAGAAGACAAGGATAACCTGATCAGATGATGCCTTTGTCCTTGAGTTGCTGAATTTTTTCCGAATCCATGCCGAGAATTTTTTCCAGTACTTCAGTATTGTGCTCGCCCAGGACTGGAGAGGAATGTTTGTGCTGGATAGGTGTGTCGGAAAAATTCATAGGGCTCGCCACGGCAGGGGCCTGAACGCCGGCCGAATGGTCCAGTGAGCGTTTGAGCTTGCGATGGATGACCTGTTCGTTTTCAAAGACCTGTTTCATATTGTTGATCGGACCGCAGGGGATATTGGCTGCGTCCATCAACTCCACCCATTGCGCCATATTTTTCGTCAGCAGGATCTCGGCGATGAGCGGCACCAGGATGTCGCGATTACGCACCCGCTGACCTGGGGCATTGAAGCGCTCATCGGTACCGAGTTCGGGTACGCCTAACACCTTGGTCAGCGAGACAAACTGGCTGTCATTGCCCACCGCAACGATCATGTCCCCATCGGCTACTTTAAAAACCTGATAGGGGACCATGTTTGAATGCGCATTGCCCAAACGCTTTGGGATAACGCCTGACAGAAAGTAATTCATCGCCATATAAGAGGTCAGTGCGACCGTGCAGTCGAGAAGTGCAAGGTCAATATATTGCCCCTTGCCGCTGATATGGCGGTGCTCGATCGCGGCAAGAATTGCGCTGGTGGCATACATGCCAGTAATAAGATCGCTGACAGCAACACCGGCGCGCATCGGCTCGCCTCCTGGCATGCCCTCAGGAATGCCAGACAGGCTCATGAGGCCGCCCATACCCTGAAACACATAGTCATAGCCCGGCAGTTCTGAAAACGGACCTGATTGCCCAAAACCTGTAATGGAGCAGTAAACCAGACGGGGATTGATTTTCTGCAAGTCCTCCCAGGCCAGACCATAGCGGGCCAGATCGCCCACTTTGTAGTTTTCAACAACGATATCTGAGGTCTTTGCTAGTTCACGAACAATGTCTTGACCTTCTTTGGTGGAAATGTCGAGCGTGACGGATTTTTTAGCACGGTTCACCGCCATGAAATAGGCCGAGTCACGGGTTTCCTGACCCTGAGCGTCTTTCAGGAAAGGAGGCCCCCAGGCACGGGTGTCATCGCCTTTTTTGGGCCGTTCAATTTTGATGACCTCAGCGCCCATGTCGGCGAGGTTCTGCGTCGCCCAGGGGCCAGCAAAAATTCTTGATAAGTCCAGAACACGGAGATGGCCAAGCGCAGTTTTCATTTTTAGATTCTTAGGTAGCGAAAATGGATCATCCAATCATAGCGAATTCTCCGCTACTTGGCTGATGTGGGTTGATGCTGAGTGCGCCGTTGCCGCAAGGGATTGAGAATGCTTTTCAAGCCGTTGTGATCGATTTCCTGCATGAGTTGCAAAAGTTGTCCAATTTCACCAGCAGGAAAGCCTTCACGTGCGAACCAGTTCAGATAATTGCCTGGCAAATCGGCAAGCAGCGTGCCTTTGTGCTTTCCGTAGGGCATGGTCCAGGTAACCAGCTTTTCAAGATCTTGAGGTTTCATGCTTGCGTTGGCGCGGTGGCTTTAAGTTTTAGCCGGTTTGGCTTTAAAAACTTTCGAGTACGCTTTACCCACCAGGGTTGAGAGAACCTCCGAACGAGGCTCTTTATAAAGTTCGGCGAGGGCTTGCAGTTGACTTGCCACTTCAGGGGCAAGGATCATTTCAACGCGCTTTGCGCCCTCGGCAAGCCGTTTGCGGCGGTGCTCTGCGGTGCGCTCGACAGCTGAAATCGGATTCTTTGATCTGGGACGTCCACGGCGGGATAACCCGGGCAGGAAAGCCTGCTGAATATTTTTATCCGGAACAGAAGTAACCATCTTTTTTAAAGAGGCAGGCTTGGCGGCGGAGTCGTCCTCTTTGGTTATTCTTTTAACGCTAGTTGTTTTTGGTTTTTTTTCTTTAGATGCTGGAACTGTTGGCGGTAAAAAATTTATATCCGGCTCGCCAAATAAATCAAGGACTGGTGGTTTAGAATTTGACATGTTTTGTAGTTTTTAAATACATCGATCAAGTTCGGATTTTAATAATTATCCGGATATTAATAATACATTATTTAACTGGGCGACATGTCAATGGCAGGATTGGTTCCCGAAGGATTCACACCCCTCTTCATGGTCGAACCCTTTACGACCCGTATTGGTCCGATTTATTCAAAAGAGGATGGGCAGCAGTTCAGATTAGGATTTCTGGTCGAAGAGTCTCACCTGAATATCGAAAAAGTCGTCCATGGCGGTATGTTGTCAACCGTGGCGGATCAGGCGATCGGTGTCAATGTTGCCCACGCAAATGGTCAGCATAATGATGTTCTGACGATTCACTTGTCGGTCGACTTCATCAGTCCTGCCTTGCTCGGTGAATGGGTTGAGACCACGACGACCCTCAGTAAAATCAACGGCCGCATCCGCTTTGGAAACTGCGAGTTGCGCGTCAAGGACCGTTTGGTCCTCAAGGCTTCCGCGATTTTTACAGCACGGGTGACCCAGCGAGTTTAAGGTGGTCGTTATTGCCTGAACGCTGCGCCACCATCCACATTCAAGACCACCCCGCTGATGTAAGAGGCCCTTGCCGAGGCTAGAAAGGCAACCGCATCGGCCACTTCTTCGCTGCTCGCCATGCGTCCAAAGGGCAGGTTCATTGATGACAGGACTTGTTCCTCTGTCAGCTTATTGTTCGGATCTTTTTCACCCCAGAGTTTGAGCAGTTTTTCTCCGCGATCGGTTTTGGTGAGCGACGGGTTCACGCCTACGACACGCACGCCAAAGTCTGTCGATTGACTGCCGACGCTTCTGGTAAACGCGATCAGCCCGGCATTGGCCGTGGTACCGATGATGTATTGCGACATCAGGCGCTCACCGGCAAATCCAATCACATTGACAATCACACCACGTCCTTTTTTCTGCATGGCTTCGCAAGCCGCGCGCGTCAGGTTCACATAGCCAAACATCTTCAGATCAAAAGACTGTCGCCATCCTTGCTCAGTCGTGTCGGTCAGTTTGCCGCTAGGATTGGAGCCCGCATTATTCACCAGGATGTCGTAATCTCCGGCCAGTTGAGCCAGACGCGACTGTTCTTCTGAGCGTGAGAGGTCGACAGAGTGGATATCAACTTTGACACCTGGATAGGCTTTTTGTAGTTTCTGTTGTGCATCTTTGAGCGATTGCAAGTCTCTGGAGGCGAGCGTGACGTTACAGCCCTCTGCGGCGAAGACTTGCGCGCACGCAAAGCCAATCCCTTTGCTGGCACCTGTAATGAGCGCGTGTTTACCTTTCAGTTCTAGATCCATGGCTGATACTCCTTTTAATTGATGCGATAGACGCGGATGGCGTTGTCGGCGAAAAGTTTTTGTTGCTCGGCGAGCGACAAATGCGCAACGGAGCGCTTAAAGCATGAGTAAACATAGTCCCAACTGCCTTTGAGGCTATCGACCGGGAAGTTTGAGGCAAACATGCAGCGCTCGACCCCAAACATCTCAATCGTCTCGCGAATGATTGGACCGTTTTCCTCAAGCGTCCAAGGACGATCAGAGACACAAAGTCCGGAGATTTTGCAACTGACGTTGGGAAGTTTTGCCAAGGCTTGCATGCCTCGGCGCCATTTGGACAAAGACTCTTTGTCACGATTCCAGGGATAGCCTGTGTGGTTCAGCACGATAGGCATGTCCGGATAATGTGCGGCGACTTCAGCGCCTTCTTCGAGATGCCACCATGGTAGTCGCAGGTCCCAGGAAAGCTTGTATTTTTCGAGTAAAGCCAGTCCCGCTATCCAGTTAGGATCCTGCAGACTGCGTGGCTGACCCCGCACACTTTCGCCTGGTTTGGCAGCGATAATCGGTTTGGTGCGAATGCCGCGAACAAGTTTGAAGGCCGCTTGTTGCGCAATGATCTCCTCGGCATTGGGTGTATCAACCCAGGCATGGGCCACGATCACGCTCGGTAAGCCATATTGCTCGTTGACCCGAGTGAAAAACTCGGTCTCTGGTACTTGCTGGCTACGGTCGCATTCAGCTTCGATCGCGACGGCACCGACAAGATTGTGCAGGCTTGTTGCGCGAATGTATTCGGGGGCGAGGTACGTGCGTTGAAAGGCGGAATAATCGCCTAGCCAATTGTGCTCTGGATGAACCAGCCAGTCATAGTTAATCGGGCCCTGCAGATCCCAGAGATGGAAATGCGCATCAACAATGCGTAATGATGCTTGTTCACGCTCCATCTCCGTGACGGGCAGGGCGCGGGCGAATGCGTTGCTTGATTCAATCGACATAGTTTTGGCTTTAAAGAGTCAGATACTGAGATTTCACGCTATCAATCTCGTTTTTAAATTGTGCGATCGGAGCCTGATACACAATCCGGCCTTTGGACATCACAAACATTTCATCGGCGATACGTTCCGCGAGATTAAGGTTTTGCTCGATCACCAGGAGTGTCACACCTTCATTTTTCAGGCGTATGAAAACATCCACGAGTTCCCGTACGACTTTAGGCGCGAGTCCCTGTGAAGGCTCATCGAGTAACAAGATGGTCGGATCACTGGCCAAGGCACGAGCGATCGCAACCATCTGTTGCTCTCCACCGGAAAGCTGACTGCCTTTATGGTGGATACGCTCCTCAAGTCTGGGGAACAAGGAAAACAATGCTTCATTGGTCCAGCGCTTGGCGGGTTTGCGCTGCGCGACTTTGATGTTTTCCAACACCGTCAGGTCTGGAAACAGCATACGACCTTCCGGAACATAGCCCACCCCTGCACGCGCGACCTGATGCGGGCCATAGCGTGTTATGTCCTGAGCTCCTATTTTTATACTGCCTTGGTGGACTGGTACCAGTCCCATGATGGATTTGACGGTGGTCGTTTTACCAACACCATTGCGTCCAAGTACCGCGCCGATCGTGCCAGCTTTCAAATGAAGACTGGTGCCGTGCAGGACATGACTTGGCCCGTAGTTGGCATGAATTTCTTCGAGCTTTAACATCAATCGAGCCCTCCCAGATAGGCGTCCTGCACCCCCGCATCGGCTTTGACCTCTTCGACCGTGCCATCAGCGATCAGACGGCCGCGATGTAACACGGCGATGCGATCCGCCAGACTAAAGACGACATCCATATCGTGCTCAACCAGCACAACGGTGAGGGATTCCTCCGCCAGCATCGCTTTAAGTGTATCGACCGTGCGGTGTGTTTCTTGTATCGACATACCCTGGGTAGGTTCATCAAGCATCAGAATAGCGGGTCTTTGCGCAAGCGCCATCGCGACTTCAACCAGTCGCTGGTCTCCATGCGAGAGGGTACCTGCAGGCGTGTCGTAAATCTCTTTCAGGTTGAGTCTGGCCATCGCCTGTTCTGCCAGGCTGCTGGCTTGTTCAAGAACCTGAGAGCCGCCGAGCATCTTCCATCTGCCGGTTAGTTTGCCTTGTGCAGCCAGACGAACATTGTCAAAGGCGGACATTTCCGGGAATAGCGCCGATAGCTGGAATGTCCGCGATATACCTTTCTGACAAATCGCCTGTGAGCGCATACCGGTCAGATCCTCGTTATTCACGATGACTTGACCACCCGAGGGCTTCAGAGTGCCTGCAATCACGTTGAATAAGGTTGATTTTCCGGCGCCATTGGGCCCGATCACGGCTCTAACCTCGCCAAGCTCGACTTTCAGGCTCACCTCTGCCAGTGCTGCGAGCGCGCCAAAATTTCGACCAACACCGATGCATTCAAGTGCAGTTGTCATGCTGAGTGACCTCCGGCAGCAGTGCTTGGGTCGGATGTTTGGGACGCCTTCTGCTGACCTGAACGTCGCAGGAGTTTTTTATTCAAGATACCAAGAATTCCATCTGGAGCGAACATCACGAAACCTATGAAAATGATCCCCATGAATAAGCCCCAGGTTTCTGTGAGCTCGCTGAGTTTGTGCTCAACCATGATGAAAAATACTGCTCCCAGCATCGGTCCGATCAAGGTACCTTTGCCACCAACGATCACCATAATCAACACTTGACCCGAGACAGTCCAGAACAACATTTCCGGATTAGCGAAGCCCGCAAAAGAGGCATAGAGGGCACCGGCCATCCCCGCGAATAAATAAGCGAGTGAGACAACCGCTATTTTGTAGCGACGGGTGTTGTAGCCGAGGGCCAAAACTTTCATTTCGTTTTCACGAATGCCGCGCAACACTTGTCCAAAAGGGGCGCGAATCAAAGCGCGGCAAAAAAAATAGCTGGCAAATAAGCAGGCCAGGGCGAACAGATAAAAACCGGTTTTAGTGGTTAATTGTGACCAGCCAAAAGGACCTAGTCTGCGTGGGATGCCTGACAGCCCGTCTGAGCCACCCGTTACGCTCACCCATTTGATTGCGACGGCATAACCCAGTTGGCCAAAAGCCAGTGTGAGCATCGCGAACGATACTCCTGTCGCCATCGTGCAGCTCCAGGCAATGCCGATCGCAACCACGCCGACAATGAGAGCGCTGAGCAACACGACAAAAGGCAAGGGAATATGTGTATGCAGAGAGAGTAGTGCACACACATAAGCACCCAGACCGTATGCGCCTGCGTGACCAAAGGAGACTAGTTTGGTGTAACCCACCATCAGGTCCAGGCTCATGGCAAACAGCGCGAGAATCACCAGTTCGGTGAGTAGCGTCATTGCATACACAGGCAGATATTGAGGCGCGAGTATCAATGCGACAAGGGCGAGCACCCCCAGTATTTTGCTTCGCATCATGTCAGGCCTCCTTACCCAGCAAACCGCCTGGCCGCACAATCAGTACCCCGAGCATGAGTGCGTACAAGAAAACCAGTGCAAAGTCCGGGAAAAAGAAATTACCGAAGGTCTGGACGCAAGCGACGATCAGACTTCCAAAAATCGCACCCAGAAAGCTACCCATCCCACCGATAATGACGATCACAAAAGCGTCAATGACTGCCGAGGACATGCCAAGCGAAGCGGTGACTGAAGGAGCCGCCAGAACACCACCTACCGCAGCCAGAGCGCAACCCAGAGCAAAAACGCCTGAGCGAATCAAGTTGATATCGGTTCCGAGTGCATGCACCATTTGTGAGTTTTGAGACGTTGCGCGGATTAGCAAACCGAGACGCGTTCGTTCAAGAAACAGCCATATGATGCTCGAAGCAATTCCCCCGGCAGCAATTAAAAATATTCTGTAGAGCGGCATCGGTTCGTCAAAAATAAAGACTACCCCGTCAAGACCCGAAGGCAGCGGCACTTGAAGAGGAGGAGCACCCCAGACCAGACGGGTGACCTCTGCAATCACCAACGTCAGACCAAAGGTCACAAGCAGAAACGCATCCTCATCGCGTTTGTACAGGTGCCGCAGAAAACCTATTTCAAAGAGTAAGCCAATCAAACCCACAATCAACGGGGCAATCAACATGGCCAGCCAGACGCTACCGGTCAGTCTCGCAGTTGTGAAACCGATATAGGCTCCCAACATGTAGAGCGCCCCATGGGAAAAATTAACGACACGCATGATGCCGAAAATCAGGGCTAAGCCACTACCCAGAAAGAACAGCAGTGATGCTTGAGACAAGGCATTGAGCGTTTGAATCAAGATAAAGGAAAATGTTTCCACGGCAAGCCTTGTCAGTCATACATAAAACTGCGTAACCACTGTCAGAGTGGTTACGCGTCGATCGGTGAGAAAAATTCTGACTCTTAGGCGTCGAAGTTTTTCTTACGACAAGCGGGTGTGATTTGATCCCAGGGATATTTTTTTACGAGCACGGGCAAGAGAGCGCCATTGACTTTGTCAACTTGCACGACAAAGCCTTCTTCCAGGCTCTGGTGATCGCAAGCGCGGAATTTAGCCGGACCCTTCACTGTATCGAGCTCCATATCATTGAGCGCTGCAACCAGATCGGCGGACTTGATGCTATTGGCTTTTTTAATCGCCGCACCGATAAACTGCAAGGCTTTCCATTGCTCGCCATCATTCCAGTCAGGCGTATCCTTGATTTCCCGGGTGAATTGCTCCACGAATTTTTTGTTTTCGGGATATTCGTAGGTGGACATATAGCGCATGGTACCGATCACGCCTTTTGAGGCTTCACCAACCGCTTTGATCGTGGAGAGCTCAATCAAGGTCGTGAACATTTTGACCTTGTCGCCGAGTCTGTACTGAGCGGCCTGGGTCATGAATGCGTTCGCATCATCACCGGATTGCACCATCATCAGTCCGTCTGCGCCGGACTGGCGAATTTTAGTGATGTAACTTGAAAAATCTCTTGTGCCAGTCGGTGCAAACACTTTGCCAACAAATTCGATGTTGTTGCGCTTCATTTCCTCTTCGAAAGCAGCGACTGTCGAATGACCCCAGGAATAATCCATGCCAATGGCATAGAATTTTTTAAGTCCAGAGTCTTTGATATAGAGCGAGAGCAATCGCGCCTCGGTTGGACCAGAGGGATTGCCACGGAAAAAATTCGGTACAAACGCCTCAGCGGTCATACTTGCATCGCCATTACCGCAGGCGACATAGATTGAATCCCACTCGCCTAATCTTGGCATGACTGCCAGTGTTTCCGAGGAGAAGGTGATGCCAGTGAATATTCTGCAACCGTCGCGTTCAACCATTTGCTGAACTTTACGCACGCAGGTTGCCGGGTTACCGCCAGTATCCTCAATAATCAGTTCGATCGGGCGGCCGTTGATGCCACCTGCAGCGTTAACCTGTTTGGCCCACATGGTTGCTGTGCGTTTGGTTTGCTCAGCGACGACCGCAAGCGAACCCGTTAGGGCACAGGGAATACCTATTTTGATGGGTTCGGCCGCCATGGCCTGGCGCATAAGGGCTGGGGTCGAAGCGGCGATTGCTGCAAGTCCTGCTCCGCGTAAAAGCGTGCGACGTCCGTTAGACGAAGTTGTCATGATTGTCTCCATTTAGGGTTAAGAGTCGTCGCCATGTGGTCGCGCTCTTTTTTATCTGTTTTTGGGACTGAGAGTTCCAACTCAAATTACACGAAAATGAGTTGGAAGCAAAGGCATTTTTCAAATGACAGCTAACTAATATCGACTGAATACTTCATTCCGGATACATACCCGCTGCTTCAAAAGCTGCTTTCCAGACAACGATTTGCTCTTTCATGAAATTATCCAGCCAGGCCGGATTCGAGCCAACAAGCGATAGGCCTTGTTTTTGAACTTTTTCGCGGACCTCTGGACGTGCGATGACTGCGTTGAGTGCCTCGCTCATTTTGGTGGCAATTTCGGGAGGTAATTTAGCTGGACCATAGAGCGCCGCGAATGTGACGGGTTTGAGTTCAGGTAATCCCGCCTCTTTGACTGTTGGGACATCAGGCATGAAGGGCAGGCGCTCCGGTACAAGGACTGCCAGAGCGCGAAGTTTGCCTTCATTAATCTGGGACAAGGTGCTGGTCGGTGTGGCGAACGTCAATTGCACATGACCACCCAGGATGTCATTGATAGTCGGGGCTTCACCTTTGTAAGGAATAGCATTCATCTCAACGCGCCCTTCATCGCGAATCGAGCTGTACATGAGTTGGCCAACACTGCTGAATACCCCAAAGTTCAGTTTGCCTGGATTACTGCGTGCATAGGTCAGCAAATCATTTGCGTTTTTGACAGGCAGGGCAGGGCTTGTGACCAGCACATAGATGTATTGACCGACAAACGCGACAGGGGTGAAGCTTTTAATTGGATCGTAAGGTGGGTTTTTTTTCAGTAAGGGCACCTGCATCATAGGTGTGTTGGACGCGAGAAAGAAAGTGTGGCCGTCAGGCTCCGAGCGCAGCACGTATTCGGCAGCAATCGCACCATCCGCACCAGGTTTGTTTTCCACAATCACGGGTTGACCCAGAGAGGCTGTGAGCGATTGCGCAAGGATGCGGGCAACGACATCGGTGGAGCCGCCCGGTGGGAACTGCAAGACGAGCTTGATCGGTTTGCTTGGCCAGCTTTGCGCTGCGGCCAGCGAGCTCAGCAAGGCGAGCGACAAAGCCGCCAGGAATCTTGTAAAAAAATTCAAACGCATGGAGTCTCCTGATAATACGTTTATGTTTGTGCAATCACTTTTATCAAGTTTACGAGGAATATCCCGTAATAAAAGCTTTGCTTCCTAGTGTTATCCCTAGTTATTCGTTTTCAATATTTCAACGCACTATAAGACAGAATAAATCCTGCTAATCTCAAAACATACCGGTATTGAACATATACCTGAGGAGACTTGATTGAAAAAAATAATCACTATCAGTCTGACCGCTTCTTTTTTGTGTTTCGCAACTTCCTCTGCAATGGCTGCCTGGCCTGAAAAGCCGATCACCCTGTATGTGTCCTACGCGGCCGGTGCAACGACAGATATCACTGCCCGGGCCCTCGGTTCGGCGGCAGAGAAAATTCTCGGTGTCCCGGTGACGATTGAAAACAAGGCGGGGGGAGGTGGAACCGTTGCAGCAGGTTTGCTGGCCTCTAAAAAACCGGATGGTTATACCTTGCTGATCGGCTCTTCAGCCCCCTTAACCATCAGGCCCACCCTGATGAAGGTTTCTTACAAACCTTCCGATATTGTCGGGATTATCCAATACAGTTATTTTTATAACGGTGCCGTGGTGATCAATGCAGACTCACCTATTAAAGACATCGATGCTTTTGTAGCCTATGCCAAAGCCCATCCTGGTATGTCTTATGGCACTGCAGGCTCGGGAGGCGTGGCAACCACCTCGCAGCAGATAGGTGTGGAAATTCTCAAAAAATGCAAGGGTCTGGACTTCAAACATGTGCCGACTAAAGGCGGCACTGAGGCCAATACCATGCTGATGGGTAAACATCTTGATTTCACCTCCGGTTCAGGATCGCACTTGCCCTTTGTGGTCGATGGCGTGTTCCGACAGCTCGTGATTTTCCAGGATGTGCGGGATGAAAATTTCCCGGAGATGCCAACCCTTAGAGAGATTGGTTGTGAATACGACGCACCTCCTAATAGCGCAATGATTATTTCTGCGCCCAAAGGCTTGCCGCCCGCGATTAGTCAAAAGCTCGAACAGACTTTTACACAGATTGTCCAGTCCGATGAATTTAAAGCCATGCTCAAGCGAAATTTTCTGCCCTATGACTTTAAGGATAGTAAAAAACTAGCTGCAGATCTTGAGGCGGAAACCCAGTGGTATAAGAAATATTTTATTTCCATGGGAGTCTTGAGTAAAAACTAAGTCTTGATCAGCTGATTTGCGTTGCCGAATTACATATAATCAGCTTTTCGTTTAAACCAAAAAATCGGGGATACAAATGGGTAAGCATGTTGAGTTGAAAGCCGCGGACGGTCATAAGTTTGATGCATATGTTGCAGAACCAGCCGGCAAACCAAAAGGTCTGGTGATTATCGCCCCTGAGATTTTTGGCGTGAATAGCCATATCCGTGGTGTGACAGACGGCTATGCGGCTCAGGGTTATCTGGCTGTCGCTCCTGCTTTCTTTGATCGCGCACAGACCAAATACGAAGCAGGTTATACCCCTGAGGATATCGCTGCAGGTGTTGAGCTGATGAAAAAAATCTCTTTCGACGATTGCCTGCTTGATGTCAACGCTGTGATTGAATTTGGTCAGTCAGCAGGCAAGGTAGGTATTGTCGGTTATTGCTGGGGTGGTGTAATTGCCTGGGTGGCAGCCCAGCGTCTCAAAACATTAGCTTGCTCAGCGCCATACTATGGCGGCGCCATGCCAAACTTTGTCACGGACAAACTGAATTGCCCAGTGATGATGCATTTCGGCGAAACCGATCATTCGATCAGTCTTGAAAAAGCTCAGGCAGTCGCTGCGGCTTACCCAGAAGCGCAAGCCTTTTACTACCCCGCCGGTCACGGCTTTAACTGTGAACAGCGCGGCTCCTATGATGAGCCTTCAGCAAAACTGGCTCTGTCGCGGACACTGGAGTTTTTCAAGAAAAACATTGGATAAGCATCCGCCTGCACTAACTTACCTCCGCTAGAAAGCGTTAGAACTTCAACGGGGTCAGTTAGCAAAGGGCCTGTCAAAGCTGGATGACTCCGGATTTGACAGGCCTTTCCTTTGGCTGTTGAGCGTTAAGCGGCCTGAGCGGTCATGCAGTGCCGTAGACGCTGTGGAACAAGGCGTTGCGCTAACTCAACCCGGGCATCTGATTCACCTGTTCCAGAGTCTCAAGCGACATTAGCGTATCAAAAAGTGGCTTGGCAATAGCCGAGGCCCCCCCAACTTGCGCGCAATCTTCAAATTTCGCCCAGAGTTGCTCACGGCTGAGTGGTATATCAGGACCACCCCGCACGGCAGTCACCTGTCGACTTTCAATTTTTGTGCCGTCTTTCAACGTGACGGTGACCAGATCGAAAGGTGAGTAACCAGGTAATTTTGGATCTTCTTTTGTATCGGCAATCACCGTGACGCGTTGCATCAGATTTTGAACCGTAGGGCTTTGTACAAAATCGTCTGTGAGTTCGCTCAAGCCTGCCCGGCCCGCGACGACACAGGAGGTCATCGCGAACTCCATGCTGAACTTGGCTTCAAGACCTGTCTGGGGATTGTGATTACGCAGCACTTTTGTATTGCGCTCACTGGTCATCGCGGTGATGCTTTGAATTTGCTCGGCGATGATCTTGTGCTCAGCAACCAGATCGAGCATGCCATCCAACGCACGATGTGTACAAAAGCATAGAGGATACTTTTTAACGGACAGTTTGGACTGTGTCAGACGCCAAACCTGTGCTGAGTCTACCGGTGCTTCGATATTAATTTTGCCAGAAGGCGAGACCGCCGCTAAAAATCCCTGGGTGTGTTCTAGAGCATCAAGTGAGGCGGTAAAGCCCGCTTTGGCGAGTCTTGCCGCAATCACGCCTGATTGTGCTGAGCGGCCTGCGTGAAAGGGCTTGGTCATCGTGCCAAAGTTCGCCATGATTCCTGCGCTTTGTGACGCACCCATGGAAATAGCCGTAGCACATTGCTCTGCATCGAGTTTATGCAATGACGCGCAGGCGGCGGCAGCACCAATCGCTCCCAGAATTCCAGTTGGATGCCAGCCTTTCGAGTGATAGTGATCGGGTTCGCGGCGAGCAAGGTCGGCCCAGACTTCGTAACCTGCCGCGTAGGCGACCATCATGTCCTGGCCACTACTTCCTAAGGTTTGCGCTTCGGCCAGGATCGCGGGTACCAACACTGTACTTGGGTGCCCTTTGATCGCGACATCATCAAAATCCAAGGCGTGGGCGGCGACCCCATTAATCCAGGCGGCCTCCGGGGCCTGAGCTTTTTGCTGGCCAAACACCAGATTGGCGGGGCCTGTAACCGGGTGTAGCACCTCAGTCAGAATTCTGGTTGGAGGCTCGTCGCGACCCGCCAGCATGACACCTACACAGTCGGCAAAGCCCATGTGAATCACATCCAGGGCTGCCTGAGGGATTTGTTGGTATTTCAATTGCGCGACAAAGGCGCCGAGATCACGGGTGAGTTGGGTCATTTTTGGAGATCCGCAGCAACTTTCTGACGCAGCTTGTCCAGCGAGCCACCTTTCATGACTGAGCCAGGTAGTGGATGTCCAACGATTTCCTCGGCAAGTAGTCCTGAGGCGATGATTTTTTCCAAATCGATACCTGTTTCAATCCCCATCTCGTGACACATGAACACCAGGTCTTCAGTGCAAACGTTACCCGAGGCGCCGGAGTGAGAAGCGAAAGGGCAGCCACCCAGGCCCGCGACGGCTGCATCGAAAATTTTTACGCCCATCTGCATGCCTGCGTAAGCGTTGGCGATCCCCATGCCGCGCGTGTCATGCAGGTGCAGCGAGAGCTCGAGCTCGGGATACTTGTTTCTCACAGCACCCACTACACGATGAATCCCACCTGGCGTGGCCCAGGCCATCGTATCGGCAAGTGAAAGGACCTCGATTTTGATATCAGCCTCCTGGGCCAGATCCAGCATCTGTTGAACCATTTCCAGTACTTTGGCTGTGGGCATATCGCCTTCAAAATTACAGCCAAATGCTGCCATGACGCTGCCACGGTTGATCGGTACGTTGTAATGTTTAAACATGCTGATGATGCTTCGCACCGCCTCGACGTTTTGCGCAAGCGTGCGACGCTGATTGCGCAGCAGGAACTTTTCTGAAGCGGTGAGTGACAAAGAGCCTTTGATATCGAGCTTCTGGGTTGCGATCGCCCGCTCCAGACCTTTATCGTTGAGCCAGAGTCCCGTATAGCGGACACCTTGCTTGCGTTTAAAACCGCGGGCGACTTCTTCAGCGTCAGCCATACCAGGCACCGCCTGTGGATTGACGAAGGAGGTGACCTGAATCTGCTCGAGTCCGGTTTCGGAAAGACTATCAATCAGTTCAATTTTGCGGGCCGTTGGGATGGGGCCTTTTTCAATTTGAAAGCCCTCTCGAGGACCCTCTTCGAGAATACGGACGCGTTTGGGTAAATCCGACATGCTGGTCTCCAGTGATTCTTTGAATAATTATTTTGAGATTAATGCGCCACCTTGCCCATTGTCAACGTGGCATGGTTGACAATAGATTGGCTAACACCTAGGATGGGTTCAAACAAAGAATGATTTCGCCAGAGAGCGAAGCAACACAGTGTTGTCAGTTGCCGATATTGCGCTGCGACATAAAGGGAGACAAATGAAAAACAATGCCTGCGGGTGCGAGAGATGAACGCTGAACGACTAGCAAGCCTGTTCTGGTTTGTCCTAGGTGCGGCTGCTGTGTATGGCTCGCTGGATTTAGGGCTGGGTCAAATGGGGCAGCCAGGATCGGGGTTTCTGACATTTGTTGCAGGATGCTTTGTGGCCTTGATGGCCGTCATCGTATTTGTGCAGTCTTATCGTGTTGACGCCGCGGCTCAGCGGCGCTTATCCGAGCTCTGGAAAGGCGTGAAATGGCAACGCGCCATCTTGATAACTATTCTGATCGCAATTTTTATTGCAGTATTCGAGACCCTGGGATTTTTTATCTGTAGTTTCGCGCTGCTTTTCATCATCATGAAATGGCTCGAAGGGCTGGACTGGAAAATTTCAGTGCTGGTACCTGCATTCACGATCGCGGGTACCTATCTTCTTTTTAAAACCGTACTGAAAATCTCGCTGCCCGCGGGTATATTCGGATTCTGAGCGCGACAGGGTCATCATGGATTTGTTTGACAATATTCTGACCGGATTATCGGTTGCGTTTCAGTGGCACAACTTATTGTTCTGCTTTGTTGGTTGTTTTATCGGCACACTGATTGGCGTGCTACCCGGTTTAGGACCGGTCGGCGCGATGTCAATCCTGTTGCCGATAACCTTTGGCATCTCACCAGTCACGGCAATCATCATGCTTTCGGGCATTTATTATGGTGCTCAGTATGGTGGTTCAACCACCTCTATCCTGGTGGGCATACCAGGAGAGGCTGCCTCGGTTGTGACGACTCTCGATGGTCATCAGATGGCCTTGCAAGGAAGGGCTGGTCCAGCCCTGGGGATTTCTGCTTTTGCTTCTTTTATTGCCGGCACGATTGGTGTGCTGGGTTTGATGCTGCTGGCCCCGCCTCTGGCTTCGCTAGCATTGCGTTTCGGACCACCAGAGTACTTTGCGCTGATGATCATGGGTCTCATCATTCTGACCTATCTCGCACAAAAATCAATGGTCAAGTCCCTCATGATGGCGGGTGTGGGTGTGTTGGTGGGTGTTGTCGGACTCGATACCATGACTGGCTTGCCACGTTTTACCTTTGGCATCCCGGATTTGTTTGATGGGATCGGGATTGCGCCCTTGGCGATGGGATTGTTTGGCGTGTCAGAAATCCTGCTCAATGTCGAACAAACCATCAAACAAGGTGTTGTAGTGGATCGGGTCAAAAATCTACTGCCTAACCTTGCAGACTGGAAAGCTTCCTATAAGCCCATCCTCAGAGGTTCGTTATCCGGTTTCCTTTTGGGAATTTTGCCTGGTGGCGGGGCGGTTCTGGCGTCGTTTATTTCTTATGGCACAGAAAAGCGTTTGTCTAAAACACCTGAGCGCTTCGGACACGGTGCAATCGAGGGCGTCGCCGCGCCCGAGGCTGCAAACAACTCGGCAGCGCAGGCGGCCTTTATTCCTCTGCTTACTCTCGGGGTTCCTGCCAATGCAGTGATGGGCATACTGTTAGGCGCGCTGATG
Source organism: Burkholderiaceae bacterium (assembly GCA_036725985.1). Classification (GTDB taxonomy): domain Bacteria; phylum Pseudomonadota; class Gammaproteobacteria; order Burkholderiales; family Burkholderiaceae_B; genus Zwartia. The sequence continues at coordinate 71,819 of DAIMDD010000004.1, read as the reverse complement.
ATACATGGCATTACCCCGGGCCCGATGATGATTGAAAAAAATCCTGAATTGTTCTGGGGTACTGTGACCAGTATGTATTTAGGCAACATCATGTTGTTGGTGCTTAATCTGCCTCTCATCGGTTTATGGGTGAAATTATTACGCGTCCAGTATGCCGTGCTATTTCCTCTGATTTTATTTATCGCGCTGATTGGCGCTTATGTGATTAACAGCAGCGAAGTAGATTTGTATCTGATGTTGCTGTTTGGCGTGATTGGTTATTTGATGCGTAAGTTTGAATATGAGCCTGCGCCCTTGGTGCTCGCCTTTGTCTTGAGCCCGATACTCGAGGACTCCTTGCGTCAGTCGCTGATTATTTCTGGCGGCAGTATGTCGATTTTTGTCACCCGCCCGATCGCGGCAGGTTTTTTGTTTCTCGCCGCCGTGTTGCTCGTCAGCGCAGTATTGCCGAGCGTACGTCAAAAACGAAGCAAGCTTGTCGCTCAGGCCGACGAGAACAATTAATTTTTTTCAAGGTTAGCTATGCGTTTTAAATCGTTCGCAAAAAGTATTCTGACAACTGTCCTGGTCTGTGCTGCCAGCCAGGCTGCTGCCGCTTTCCCCGATAAACCAATCACCATGTATGTCGCCTTTTCCGCGGGTGGCACGACCGATATTACTGCTCGGGCACTTGCGCAGGGTGCTGAAAAAATACTGGGTGTACCGATTGCGATCGAGAACAAAGGAGGCGGAGGCGCGACAGTAGCCAACGGGCTGCTTGCGACAAAAAAACCTGATGGCTATAACCTGTTGGCGACTTCGACGGGCTCGATCACGGTACGCCCTTTGCTGGTCAAACTCGCCTATGCTCCGAAAGATTTCAGAGTGTTGATCCAGTACACCTCGTATATCGGTGGGCTGGTGGTCAGAGCGGATGCGCCCTATAAGAACGTAAATGAATTTATCGCCTACGCAAAAGCGCATCCCGGCATGACCTATGCTTCCAGTGGTCCGCATACCCAGCAGCAAGTTGGTGTCGAGTCGTTTGCACGCTGCAATGGACTCACCTTCAAGCATATGCCAACCAAAGGAGGCGCGAATTCCAATACAGCGCTGATGGGTAGTCATGTGGATTTCATTGCGGGCTCCGGTTCGCATCTGCCCCTTGTTGAGCAAGGGCAATTCAATGAGCTCATCATTTTTCACCAGGACGAGCGAGACCCGGCACGCCCTAATATTCCAGTGATGAAAGATATCAACTGCCCGCCCACCAATCCTCCGAATGGCATGATCATTGTCTCGCCCGCAGGCTTGCCCGACGCTATTGCAGACAAACTCAGTGCCGCCTTTAAACAGGTAGCGGATTCAGCGGAATTCAAAGCGTTACTTGCTAAATACAATTTGCCTGAAACCTATATGAGCGGACCTGAAGTTCAGAAAGGTTTTCCCGCTGAGATTGAGTGGTACAAAAAATATTTCACAGACATTGGCATGATCAAACCATGATGAGCTCCAACACTGATGCGATGAACTGGGATGCACAGGCAGATTTGGTTGTAGTTGGCTTTGGTGGCGCGGGCGCTGCAGCGGCCATTACCGCAGCAGAATTAGGGGCCTCCGTGCTTCTGCTGGATAAAGCGCCCCTCGGGCACGAAGGCGGTAATACCCGCGTAGCTGCTCAGGGCTATCTCAACACCTCCACACCTGAAAGTGCTACAGCTTATTTGAATGCAATGTGCGGCCCTTATCCGGTCCCTGCGGATATGGTGGCCGTCTGGGCAGACGAAATGTGCAAAAACAATGCCTGGCTGTCCTCAATCGGAGGTGATCCGCAAGAGCATCAGCACCAGCCTGCGGGCATCGAATTCCCCGAGCTCCCAGGAGCCGATTGCGTTCACAAGTTTCATCATGGTGATGTATTGGGGTACTCCAAGACCTGGGAAATGCTCGCCGAGGCCGTCCGCGCAAGACCAATTTCTATCCGCTACGCGACGGCTGGAAAAAAACTGCTTACGCACCCTGTCACACAAGAAATTATTGGCGTGCTGGCAGAGTGTGACGGCAAGCCCCTCAGACTGAAGGCTAATAAAGCCGTGATTCTGACTTGTGGCGGTTTTGAAAATAACCAGGAAATGATTCGCAACTTTCTGCCCGGGGTGTCTTATTGCTATACCTCGGGGTCGCCTTATAACGAGGGTGATGGGGTCAGAATGGCCATGGAGGTGGGCGCAGACCTCTGGCACATGAATAATTTTGCCGGCCCCTCGATGGCATTAAAAGTCCCTGAAATTCCAACAACCTTTTCCATGCGGGCCTTGCATTTTTCTTTTGAACCCGCGGGCGGCATGATCACGGTCGGACCGGATGGCAAGCGTTTTACTGACGAAAAATACAAAACGCATCACGGCAAGGTAAAACGCAACGGAACCTGGGGCGCTTTGCAAACTCCCTGTCCCATGCACATGATTTTCGATCACACGATGTTTAGCGCAGGTCCGATCTACGAAGGTAACGCCTCTTATGGCTGGACCCAACTGATGAGTGGCTATGTCTGGAGTCAGGATAATCGGGCCGAGCTGGAAAAGGGCTGGATCAAGACCGCCCCGACGCTTGCCGCACTGGCACAAAAGCTTGGTCTGCCTGAGGATAATCTTCAGGCCAGTGTGAGTCGCTGGAATCAGCTGGCGGCTCAGGGTCAGGATACAGACTTTGGTCGTAAATTGATGATGTCGCCCTTTGATTCGGGTCCTTACTACGCAGTCGAGTTATCTCCCTCGATGCTCAATACCCAAGGTGGGCCGCGCCGCAATACCCGCGCGCAAATTGTCAGACCCGACAACACTCCGGTCCCCAGGTTGTATAGCGCTGGGGAGCTTGGTTCGATTTACAGCTATTTATATCAGGGTACTGGCAATATTGGTGAATGCTTTGCCTTTGGGCGCATTGCGGCAAGAAATGCCGTAGCTGAGCGACCCTGGGAATAACACACGCGCGGTGATTATTCGCGCGTGTTTTTTACTTCGGTTGGTTCGGTACGACTTGATCCATGCTAGGTCTTTGCGGGTGCGTACTTGCCTGTCAGTTGAGGTGTTGAGACACCTGGTAGCTTGCGCTCGGCATGTTCGAGGCGTGTGACGCGCGCCCAGGTGCGTTGTAGATCATCCCTCACCTTGATATGCAAACGTCCGAGTCCCTCGACTTCGAGTTCTATCTTGTCACCATCCATAAAGGGATTCAGGCCCCTGTGATTTGTTCCAGTCGCCACCACGTCACCAGGCTCCAGCGTATGAATCGAGCTGACCCATTCGATGCAGCGAGGAATCTTGTGCGCCATATCGCTGGTATTGAAGTTTTGCATCAGTACGCCGTTATTCCACAACTTGATTTGTAAATTATGTGGATCGCTGATTTCATCAGCTGTCACGATAAAAGGGCCAAGCGGCGCAAAGGTGTCGCGCGACTTCATTTGAAAAAACACATTGCCTTCGGGTCCGAGTCCGCGGGCAGAGCCATCAATGAAGTTGGTGTAGCCAAAAATATACGGCATGGCATTTTCTGCGCTGACATTGGAACAGCGTTTACCGATAATGACGGCGACTTCCGCTTCGCCTTCGAAAACCGTGGCGGCCACATCAGGCAATACCATCGTGTCGCCATCACCAATGACGGTCCCTGGGGCTTTGTTAAAAGCGTTGATGGGAGCGGGCGACGTACGGGTGCCGTCCTCCATGTAATTGACCGCCATGCAGTCGATATTGTTAGGTTTTGGCAGTGGTGGACGGATTCTGACCGAGCTCAGGGGAACTCCGGCACTGGCGCTGACGGCCGCTTCTATTTTCGCTTTATATTGATCAAAGCGCTCGATTAGACCGCTGATCAGATTGTGAGGGCCGGTGTGAGGAATGTCAGACACGACTTGCGTGACATCGACCACATGATCGCCTTTCAGGATGCCGAGTTTGAAATCGTTGAAATATAGAATTTTCATCATTTGTCTCCCAATGATTGATGCGGTTCTCAGGGTGATTCCTGATGCCGTCTGCTTTCAAAGGATACTAGGTGAAAATTAAGCGCGAGTCGAGTAATTTCTCCTCTGTGAGCCCTCAAAAACAAGCTGTTTCCTGTGACTGTTTATGCTAGGATTGGTTTAGCTTTTAATTGAATAAAAAAATAATAAAACAAGATTGATCGTAAGCATAGTCGAGGGTGACGCCCCGACCGTGCAGCGGATTGAAAATGTAAAACGAGACAAAGGATCGTCAAATGGATTTCGGTTTTTCACCCGAGCAGCAGCAGTTAAGAAAAGACTTGATCGAATTCATCCGCGGCAATGTCACTGAGCAAGTGATCGCTGAAATGGATGCTGCAGAAGACGCGATGGAGAGTAGCGGCCAGTCCCGCCATCTTGGTCAGCGCGGGCCTCATGTCACGGCGCTGTTTGAAAAAATTGCTGAACGCGGCTGGCTGGGTTATAGCTACCCTAAAGAATATGGCGGGCAGGGCGGTGACCGTATCAGCCAGAATATTATTGAAGAAGAGTTCCTCAGGGTAGGTATCAACATCAGTCTCGCAGGCAGTGGCGCGCCAGCGATTATGGCCGCAGGTACCGAAGAGCAGAAACGGTATTACTTGCCCAAGCTCATTAAAATGGAATATTACTTTGCGCTCGGTTTTACCGAACCGCATGCGGGGGCCGATCTCGCAGCCTTACGATGCCGGGCGATTCGCGATGGCGACCATTTCGTTATTAATGGACAGAAGATGTACACGACCTCTGCCCATTTTGCGACACACATCTATCTGATGGCGCGAACAGATCCTGATGCGAGTCGCCATGACGGTATTTCAATTTTTATTTTTCCGATGGATACGCCTGGGCTGACGGTCAGACCTTTATGGACGATTCAGAATAATCCTCGCGCTCCGCGCGGCACCTGCTATGGTGATGCGCGAAGTAACGAAGTGTTTTTCGAAGACGTTCGTGTCCACGAATCGACTTTGCTGGGTAAGGAAAATCAAGGCTGGCGTGTAGGATCAATGGGGCTGAATCTCGATCGTGTGGGTGCCTCGCGTTATTTGCGTTCCGTGCGACGTGATGAGGATATCGTTAATCTGCTCAAGACAACAGATTTTGGCGGCTATTCGCCGGCCTCGAATACTGCGATCAGGGACAAAGTCGCCGAGTTGTGGATTGAGGCGCAGGTTTGTCGCTTGATGACTTTGCGAAGCATGTCCATTGTTGAGCGGGGCGGCCAATTCTCCTATGAGGGTTCGGCTGAGAAAGTCTGGTCGCCAGAGCATGGTGTACGCACGACCGAGGCCATTACACAGATGTTAGGCCCCTACGCGCAACTATTGAATGGCTCACCGCTTGCGGTAGAAAAAGGAGTGTTTGCACACAATACGATGGGTGCATTCCAGTCTGGCATCAATCACGGAAGTGTTCAGATTATGCGCGATCAGGTTGCCAAGAGAGGTCTTGAAATGCCTTCTTTGCGTCGCGCGCAAAAATCCAAATAACACCATCAGCGAATTAGAGGATTGATCATGGATGTATTGTTAACAGACGAAGAAAAAATGGTCGCGACCAGTGCGCGAGAGTTCCTGGAAGGTGAGTGTTCCACTACGCTGGTTCGTGAAATGGAAGAAAGCCCGCTTGGCTACCCTGCGCAGCTGTGGAGCAAGTGCGCTGAGATGGGCTGGACCGGGATGTGTTTGCCAGAGGCCTATGGAGGGCAGGAACTGCCTTTGGTCTACCTCGGGCTCGTGATGCAGGAAGTCGGGCGCGCACTCGCTCCTTTGCCCTTGCACAGTACGGTTGTCACGTCGCTTGCGCTTTCTCGCGCAGCTAGCACAGAGCAAAAAGAGCAATACTTGCCCGCAGTCTCAGAGGGGCGTGCGATTCTGACATGGGCATTCTCTGAAAAAGATCCACGATTCAAACCTGAAACGGTCCAGACGACAGCGGTTCTGGATGGCGATCACTATGTCATTCAGGGTTCAAAATTATTTGTTGATTTCTTCGCCGCTTCCGACTTCTGTCTCGTCGCCTGTCGAACCGCACAAGCGTGCGCTGCCAACGAGGGCCTCTCTCTTTTTATCGTCGACTCCAAGTCGGCGGGTATCTCTCACGTCCCCTTACGCACGCTCGCTAAAGATCAGCAATGCGAAGTGATTTTCAATCAGGTGCGTGTACCGAAGTCTTGTCTGGTGGGCAAGCTCAATGAAGGCTGGCCAGTCATGCAGGAGATGCTGGACGTCGCAACTGTATTGCTGTGCACGCAAATGCTTGGTGCAACAAGGATGGATGCGGAGATGGCCATTGAGCATGCGAAATTCCGCGAAGCCTTCGGTCAGCCGATCGGTGCATTTCAATCCATTCAGCATACCTGTGCAGATATGATTATTTCCATTGACGGCGGTGAATTGCTGGCCTATGAGGCATTGTGGAAAATGGACAATGGTATGCCGGCAGCTGTTGAAGTCTCTCAGGCCAAAGCCTTTTGTAATGAGAAATGCATAGCGGTTGTCCGTAACGCACAGTCTATTCACGGTGGTATTGGTTTCATGATGGAGTTTGATCTGCACCTCTGGTATCGCCGGGTAACAGCTTGGGCGATGCGCTTAGGAACCAGTTTCGAGCATCGCGAGCGAATTGCGCACGCCTTGCTCGATATACCGGGTCATATCGTGTTGGGTGGCCCTGTTCCTGCAACCACCTGATAAAAGCAGCTACATTAAAAAATAAGGTAATCATCATGAATCTGAATTGTCCCGTTTGTAAAAAGCCTATCGACCAGCAAGCTGCTGAATCAAAAACAGGTGAGACGGCTTTTGGTGCCAAGGAAATCGACCCATCCAAGGGCACGCGCCAGTTTCATGACGGCGTTTGGTATTACTTTGATACGCTCAGTTGCCGCACTAAGTTCACTGTTAGTCCGCAGCGTTATCTGACGACTTAGGATGCATGGGGCTTGGTCAGTGCACAACAGGCGAGGGAGAGAGAGGATATGTCTGAATTATCAGAAGCTTTAAAGCCATATATCGGGCTTGAATCACATACAGACACCGCGTGTGATGTGGTTGAGCGTGGCGCTGTCAGACGCTACGCGCAGGCTATCATGAACGAAGACCCGATTTTCTCTGTTGCTTGCGAAAATAATAAACGCTATGGGGGGCCTGTCACGCCTCCGTTTTTTCCAACGCATTTATTTCGCAGACCTTTTGGTGTGCCGGATCCGATTCAGAACAACGCGCACGATCCTGATTTTGATGGCATTGTTGCCGCAACGATTTCTGGCTTGCCAGAGCTTGCGCCACTTAAAGGCTATGCACTGCTCAACGGTGGCTCTGAGCTTGAGTTTTATCGTTATCCTTTGCATGGAGAGACGATCAGCATGAAATCTCGCTATGCCGATATTGTAGAGAAGCAGACCAGTAAAGGTCTGATTATCCTGGTTGTCATTGAATCAGAATACCGCAATGAAAAAAATGACTTGCTGATACGTGTGCGTCGCACCCAGATCCGGAGGAAATAAGTCATGGCACTTGGACACGAACGCTTTTTTGAAGACGTCAGCATTGGCGAGGAAATCCCCGGGCTGGAAAAAGGACCCATGACAACGGCGCATCTGATGCGCTGGTCAGCTGCGATGGAAAACTGGCACAAAATCCATTACGACAGACCCTTCGCGATCGGCCATGACAAGCTGCCTGATCTTTTGATTAATGGTTCTCTCAAACAGCAGTTTGTGATGCAGTTGCTGGCAGATTGGGCGGGCCCGGGTGGCTGGGTCTGGAAAGTAGGCTTCCAGTTCAGGGCAATGAATCTGGTGGGTGAAACCCTGCAAATCTGGGGCAAGGTCGTCGCTAAGCGCGAGACCCCAGACTATGGTTTGATCGATATTGAGTTAGGTATTTTGAACGATGCAGCTAAGGAGTCTACCCCTGGTACGGCAACCTTGGCGTTGCCCTATCGCAATGGCAAAGCACTCCCTTACCCTTTTGTTGCGCCTGCAGCCTGATCGGTGATTTTGATCCAGCCCTGATCCAGTCCGATTACACCGCTGTTGGCAAGCGCTGTGATCTCTGCGGGTGAGCGACCTGTTTCGAGTAACACCTCTTCGGTATGCTGACCGAGTCTGGGTGCCGCGCGACGCACGGTACCGGGCGTGTCACTGAATTTGATTGGTAAGCCCGCCATTTTCATCATGCCAAGACCCGTGAGCTCAAGCTCCTCGATCATTTTGCTTTCCAGCACTTGAGGCTGGACGACCACCTTATCGATTTTATTAATCGGAGAGCAGGGGACTTCGTTTTCCTTGAGCTTGGCGAGCCAATATGCGATCGGTTGTTGTTGAATAACCTGCGCAATCATCGGGATGAGTGTTGGCCGGTTTGCTGCCCTGGCTTTTGGATCGATGAAACGCTCATCCACAAGCCAGTCGGGTTTTTCCAGTGTGGCGCATAAACCCCTCCACATTTTCTGGTTGAAAGCCGAGATTACGATCCAGTCATCGCTGCATTGATAGGCGCGATAGGTCGGGCTGGTCAGCGCGCCACTGCCACTTGGTCCCGGCACTTCACCGCTGGCAAAATAACGTGTAAAAAAGTGGGCAAGCATCGAAATCTGCCCTTCGAGCAAGGATGTATCAACACGCTGACCCTTGCCGGTCATGTTTCTGACCTGCAGTGCCATCATTACGCCGATGGTCGTAAACATGCCCGCACCCACGTCTGCGACGGACATTCCCATTTTTGCAGGACTACCTTCCGGATCTCCTGTGATGCTCATGCCTCCCGAGTAAGCCTGCATGAACAAATCATTGGCGGGCTCAGCGCTCAGCGGCCCCTTGGCGCCAAAACCACTTACCGCGCAATAAATCAGACGAGGATTGTCACGCGACAAACTCTCATAATCCAGACCTAAGCGGTCCAGTGCGCCCAGACGGTAATTGTGAACAAAAACATCCGCATCCAGAATCAGTTCGCGAGCGATTTTTACCCCTTCAGGCGTTTTTAAATCCAGCGCTACCCCGCGTTTATTCCGATTGGCTGCTGCGTAGTAATAACTCATCGCATCGTGAAAGTAGGGTGACCAGGCGCGACTGTCATCACCGACTTCGGTGCGCTCGATCTTGATGACATCAGCACCGTAGTCACCCAGCATCATGGCGCAAAAAGGCCCTGCCATCGCCACGCCTATTTCTACAACTTTGATACCTGTTAGCGGCCCTTTTGATAAATCAGGAATATTTTGCACGCAGATTGTCTCCGATTATTATTTTTTAACTATGCCCAATTCGTATGTCGGGCTTTAGTTTTAGAACACAATAAAGATTATGAAAGTAACTGAGCACCATCAACCGCGATATTCTGGCCAGTGACCCAGGAGGCGAGATCGCTGGCTAAAAAGGCAGCCACGTTTGCAACCTCCTGGGGGGTGCCATAACGACCCGAAGGAATCCGTGCCAGCGTGCTTTCGTAGAGTTTCGGATTGTTGTGTTTAGCCTGATCCCAAACGCCGCCTTCGAAAAAAATCGAACCAGGTGAAATACAGTTTACGCGGATGCCTTTGGCGGCAAGTGCCAGAGCCTGTGTTTTTGCATGCTGGTTAATCGCGGCCTTCACCGCACCATAGGGAGGGTTGCGAACACTCGCTTTCATACCTGCGGTTGAGGTGATATGAATAATGCTGCCGCCTTGTTTTTCAAGATGCGGGTAGGCTGCATGGCAGGCTCTGATGGTGGCCATCAGGTCGACCTGTATGCCTAAGCCCCAGCCTAGTTCGTCATCGGAGCGACCGAATCCCGAGGCGTTATTCACCAGAATGTCGATGCCGCCAAGATCGCTCGCAGCTTGTTCAATCCAGGTTTGAATTGCTTCAGCATCCGACAGATCACAGGCATGCGCGCTGACCGTGTGACCGTAGGTGCGTAATTTTTTTGCCGCCTCCTGCAGCGGTCCCTCAGTGCGTGCGCAGATGGCAACATGAGCGCCAGCGCGTGCGAAGGTCTGTGCCATCGCAAAGCCGATTCCCCGGCTGGATCCTGCAATCAGTGCGCGTTTGCCGGTTAAATCAATTTGCATGTCCTGCTCTCCTGATTCGTTTATTTTTATATAGCTTGATTATGCCTAAATTGCGACTGGATGGGAGAAATATTAATACCTTCAGGCCTCGCTGTAAGGCAAAATGTAGGTGTGAGGCACACTTCAATCCGGACTGCGTCTAAAACGCTGGTTTCCAGTAAGGCAAATATTAAATGTTCAAGTCATTTTTTTTAACTAGATACTGGGCCCAGTGGGCTTGGGGCGGTGCGCTGTTGATCTTAGCCGGAACGCTCATACAAGTCAGTATTGACGTTGCGATCAACAGCTGGTTTGGTGATTTTTATAATACGATTCAAGAGGCACTGAGCAAACCGGGTAGCGTCACGCTGTCCTCCTACTATTCTTTGCTAATCGGTCTGGGTAAGTATGCGGCAGGTTATGTGCTGATTGCAGTGTTGCTTGGTTTTTTTACCAATACTTTGGGAGTTATCACGGCACGTCAAGATCGTACCGTTCCTCGGTGAACTCAATCATGCGCTGATTTATGGCGCGATACTTCTTGCATTGTTCGTTACGGTTTTTTTGGCGATAGTCGGTATGTATCTGCCAGGGCTGGAATTTTTCAATCAACGCGTCGAAGCCGCCTTTCGAAAGGAAATGGTCAACGCGGAAGACGATCTTTCACGCGTTGACATTCCCATATTCAGAGACCTGTTTTCCGAGCTCAGAAAAAACTATTTTCGCTTGTATTTTCATTACTTGTATTTTGATATTGCCAAATACTCATATCTCCAGTTCACGATAGTGGTGCCTTATATTTTGATGTGGCCAACCATTATCGCGGGCGTCATTACTCTTGGTTTGATGGAGCAGATCGTTCGAGCGTTTACACGTGTGGAGACCTCGTTTCAATTTTTAGTCCGCAGCTGGTCAACAATTATTGAGCTCATCTCCGTATATAAAAGATTGCGGGAGTTTGAGTCAAAGATTGCTAACCGAGGATAAACCGGCCATGCTCAACCTAGGCGCCATGCATCTTTGTGCTGGCCTCGGCATCAATGGACGCAGCGAGTTTTTGTGCTTGTGCTTCGGATAAGAGCTCACCCTCGGATTTTGCAATGACTGCTGCAGCAATTGAGTTACCAACCGCGTTTGTGGCTGACCGCCCCATATCAAGAAAAGTGTCCACACCAAGTATCAGCAGCAGACCGGCTTCCGGAATATTGAACTGATTAAGGGTGGCGGCAATGACCACCAGCGATGCGCGCGGGACACCTGCCATACCTTTGGAGGTAAGCATCAGGATGAGGAGCATCGTAATCTGGGTTCCAAAATCCAGGTGGATTCCATAGGCTTGCGCGATGAAAAGCGTCGCAAAGGTGCAATACATCATCGACCCGTCAAGATTGAACGAGTAGCCCATAGGCATCACAAAGCTCGATATCTTTCTGCTGACACCGAAACGATCGAGTGCAATCAGGATTTTAGGGTAGGCCGCTTCTGAACTCGCCGTAGCAAAAGAAATCAGAAAAGGTTCTCTTACATTTTGCAAGAGTGTTTTGATTCTCTTACCCAGAAACAGGTAGCCAGCGAAAATTAAAATACACCATAAAACAATCAGGCCTAGATAAAACTCACCCATGAAAATTGCGAATTTTTCCAGGATGCTAATCCCGTTCTCCGCCACGTTAGCCACCATGGCGGCCAACACCGCAACGGGCGCGAATTTCATGACATAGCCTGTGACTTTGAGCATGATGTGCGAAAGCCCATCAATCGAGTCCAGAAGCGTTTTATTTTTCTCACCAATTGCGGACATCGCAATACCGAAAAACATTGAAAAAACTACGATCTGCAAAATTTCGTTTTTAGCCATGGAGGCAACGACAGAATCAGGGATCAGGTGATTCAAAAAATCTTTCAGGCTGAAACTGCTCACCGCCAGATTTGCCGTGGCGCCAGCCTCTGGCAAAGTTAAATGCATGTACTGGCCGGGTTGCATCAGATTAGAGAGAACTAGTCCGAGTAGCAGTGAGACCAGCGAGGCAGTAAAAAACCAGCCAAGTGCTTTTGCAAATACACGCCCTACAGAACTCGCGTCTCCCATGTGCGCGATGCCTACAACCAGTGTTGAAAACACCAGGGGGGCAATAATCATTTTGATCAGACGTAAAAAGGCATCAGAAATGAGTGAGAAATAACTGGCAATTTGAAAGGCGCTTTGCGCAGAGCTAGCCTGAGTGTTGATGACGTAGCCAATCAAGATGCCGAGGATCATCGCATAGACGATGGTCATGGGCGAGGCTGTTTTAGCTGTGGTTTTTTTTGCTGTAGTCATGGGCAGGCTGATCAAAAGGTCTGTGGGCGATAAGTCTTTTTACCATAGTGTCACAACGCCTATCTTTTAAGCTGTTGTGGGCTGGCGCGCCATCCATTAAAGTAGTGGAAACTATACATATATGAATAATAAAGAAGAGGATACAACGATGAGTAGCATTTTCAGGGTCGGAAACTGTTCCGGTTTTTCCGGAGATCGGGTCGATGCCGCAGCGCCTGTTGTCGAGACACTTATAAAACTGGGTGGCCCAAGCGCAATTTTTTTTGAAACCCTAGGTGAGAGAACCGTCGCCCTGGCACAGCTTGAAAAGCGTCGTGATCCGGAGCGTGGCTACGAGCCAATGCTTGAAAGGTTGCTCGAGCCAGTTTTGGTGCGCTGCGCAAAACACGGCATACCAATCATCGGTAATTTTGGTGCGGCTAATCCGGTCGGTGCAGCCAAAGTCATAGCCAGACTCGCTACGCGTTTAGGATTGCCAGAGTTGAAAATAGGTGTTGTTTATGGCGATGACGTGCGTGAGCGACTCAATCTCGACACCCATGAGGTGTATGAGGCCGATACTGGACTGGACATGGGAGGTGGTGAGGTCGTGTCGGCGAACGCCTATCTGGACGCCAAACCAATTGTGGATGCTCTCAAAGCAGGTGCTCAAATTGTTGTAACGGGCAGAACAGGTGATCCTTCACTCTGTCTGGCGCCCTTGATTCATCATTTTGGCTGGGCCTACGATGACTGGAACAAAATGGCGGCTGGTGCGACTGCAGGTCATTTGCTGGAGTGTGGTGCACAATTAACGGGTGGTTATTACTACGACCCTGGCTATAAAGATGTCCCGGATCCCGCCAACATCGGTTTTCCGATCGCTGAAGTGACTGCCGAGGGTGGACTTGTCGTGACCAAGGCAGACAGTACGGGAGGTCTGGTCAACGCACAGATCGTGAAAGAGCAATTGTTATATGAGATTCATGATCCCAGGCACTACATCACACCAGATGTGGTTCTGGATTTTTCTGATGTCACGGTAACTGAAATCGGCAAAGACCGTGTTGAGGTAAAGGGCTTCAAAGGCAGTCCGGCTCCTCGTACCATCAAAGCGACCGTATGTTTTGATGGTGGCTGGTTAGGTGAGGGCGAAATTTCCTATGCCGGTCCAAACTGTCAGGCACGCGCTCGCGCGGCGGCCGATGTGTTGCTCGAGCGCTTGAAAATACGCAAGCTTGATGTGCAGGCGCGCGTAGATTTAATTGGGGTCTCCAGTGTCCATGATGGCGATGGTGGGGATAAATGGCGCGCCTCTAGCCTGGCGCCGCAAGACATTCGCGTTCGGCTCGCTGTCTCGGCTCGTACCCAGGATGACGCGGATCAAGCTGCACGTGAGGCGCTCGCGCTTTACTGTTGCGGTCCTGCAGGGGGAGGAGGCGTCAGATGGCGAACAACGCCACGGATCAGAACGCAATCCTATCTTATGTTGCCGAGTGATCTGGCGCCCGGTTATTCGCTTCACCTTGCCAAGGAGCTTGCATAATGACGACAGCCAATCAAAATAATATCCAACAGCAAAATCCCGACGCGCTCGTTGAGGTTCCCTTGCATAGCGTTGCCCATGGCCGCGCAGGTGATAAAGGCAATCGTCTCAATGTCAGCATCATGCCCTATGATCCAGCCTGTTTTGAGCTGCTCGCAGAGCAATTAAAGGAGAGTCGTGTACTGGCTGCCTATGCGCATCGTGGCGCAAGTTCGGTGAAACGTTACGACTTACCGAAATTACCCGCCATGAATTTTGTAATCGATGATGTCCTTGAGGGTGGCGTGAACGGCAGTCTGAACCTCGATGGTCATGGCAAAAGTAATTCATTTATTTTGCTCGGTTTGAGCGTTCGCGTACCTTTCAAATATGTCCGTCAACCTGTTTAAGTTTTAAGTAAAAAAATATAAAGCGAGACAAGATTATGTCGACGATGAAAAGAAAGCTTTTGCAACTGCTTGCTCTGGCCTTACCACTTGCGCTTACCTTATCTTCACTGCCATTGCAGGCGCAGTCGTTAAAATGGCCGGAAAAAGCTGTACGTATTGTTGTACCAGCTCCACCCGGTAGTGCGCCAGATGCGCTGGTGCGCATGTTTGCACAGAAAATGTCTGAGAGCTGGGGGCAGGCCGTGACGGTTGAAAACGTTGTGGGCGCCTCAGGCAATATCGGCACAGATCGTGTCGCAAAAGCGAACCCTGACGGCTATACCTTGCTATTTAATACGCTTGGACCTATTGCCGTTAATTACGCATTGTTTGAGGGCAAACTTCCTTACGACCCGATCAAAGATCTCGCGCCGATCAGTCTTGTCGCAAAAATGCCAAACTTTTTAACGGTCAGCGCGACCTTGCCAATTAACAGTATGCAGGAGTTGATCGCCTTAGCCAAAAAAGAACCGGGTAAGATTCGTTACGGTACCGCAGGTCCAGGAACCACACAGCATTTATCTGGTGAATTATTGAATTTGCGTGCGGGTATCAAAATGACCAGCGTGCCCTACAAGTCGAGTGCCCAGATGACTACAGATGGCATCGGCGGTCAGATCGAGTTGCTGGTTCATAATGCACCTGTGCTGTTACCGCACATGAAAGCCGGTACGCTGCGACCCTTGGCGATTACGAGTAGTGCGCGCAGTCCCTCAGCGCCTGAGGTTCCGACTATGGCTGAAGTGGGAATCGCTGATTTTGAAATTACTGCCTGGTTTGGTTTTATGGCACCCGCAGCAACACCCAAAGCCATTATTGATAAAGTTTCAAAAGACATCGCACGAATTATTGCGATGCCTGAGGTGAGAGACAGGATACTTGCCCAAGCCAGTGTTCCGATTTCCAATACACCCGAAGAATATGCTGCTTTTATTCAGACGGAAACGAAAAAATGGGCCGAAGTGATCAAACAGGCCAATATAAAGGCCGATGAGTAATCGTTGTCGAATACGTGCGGGATGCTTCTACCGCAACGCTCTTAGTCAAAGCCCGGGCTTTAGGTCAGGGCTGAGGCGACTTCTGACGCATGATATTCGCCGGTACCTTCCTGAATGATTTCATCGTCATCACATAGCTCACCTTGTTTAATAGAAGCCAGGTGTTCCAGACTGAGCGCAACATTAAAAAGATCTTGTCTGGCGATGCGTTTTAACTGATCGAAACTATCAATAACAAAATAGGTTTCCTGCAAATCGAGCATGTTGTACTCGGTTCTCATGACGCGGCTGAGATTGAAATGGATCAGGTTCGGGGCTTTATCCAGTGTCGCAAAAAAAGTTTCTTTTTCAGAAGAGGTGATCGCTCCGCCGTAAACACGCAAGTCACCTGACTCAAGGATTAGACCAACTTCGATGGTGAACCAGTAGAGGGCTGAAATTCTTTTTGCAAGATCTTTACGGCCCAGTTTTAACGCTTTGAGGATACCTGTGGCGCAGGACAAAAGAAGGTCCGTGACTGCAGGATAAATCAGCAGTGGGACGTGGCCGTAAATATCGTGAAAAAGATCGGGATATTCCTGAAAGCTAGATTCGTCAAGGGAGCGAATTTCACAGCTGGTTGGAAATTTTTTATTTGAAATATATTGAAAAAATAACTCGTCAGGTAGATAGCCATTAACGGGGATCACTTCCCAGCCATTTATTTTCAGTAGCCTGGCAGAAAGTTCGTCAAATTTCGCAATTTGATGTGGCTCAAATTCGATTAACTCACTACCTTTGAGGTATAGCGAACAGGACTTTCGAAGCGACAGCTTTTTAGCTGATTTCAAAAGCGTTGCCCAAACACTATGGTCAGTCTGAGTATAGCGATTGAGCCAGTCCTGTGAAACAAAATAACTGGGCGCCGTATTTGGAGTCTTTAATTCCATCTCTCATCTCGTATATCAATAAAAAAGCACGATTGTGAACAACCATGCTTTTTTAAATATCTCAAACTGATCAAGCGGTGATTAACCGATTAAGCGGCAACAACTTCTTCTTTCGCTGCAGCGGTTTCAGCCATGCCTTCTTTAACTTTACGCTTGAAAATACCGCGTCCAGCAACCAGATTAAAGTCCTCCAGTGAGCCACCTGCTTTGAAATGGTCCAGGAACAGGTTGCCGATAGCATAGGTGATGCCTGCGGAGGTCGCTGCCAAGGCTGTGCCAGACAGCAGCATGCCGATGCCGGGAACTAATTTGAAAGTTGTCGAGGCCAGAACTGGTGCGAGCATGGTTGCACCCAGGCTGCCGATCAGGCTGACAACGATTGGACGTGCGAGTGATTTTTTGAAAGGGATTCCAAATGCAGAGCACAATTCATTGATCATTTTCAACTGTACGCCGGTAATGGCGACCAGATCCAGACCTGGAAGGGGCAACATGCCTGCGCCTGCAGACCAGGCAACATTGTGCTTGATGACTTCAGCAGCTTTTGCGAGTTGATCGGCAGTAGGCGTCGCGATGATTTTTTCAGCTTCAGGAACTGAGGAGACTTCTGTGGCTTGGGCTTTCATAATATTTCCTTGTGGGTAAATAACTTTAAATAAAAAATTCGCTTGTTAAAGAGCGTGTTCCAACTCCAGTTCTTTCAAGGGGCTTCGATCTCTCGCATTGAGAAAATCCGGTCTTTTATCCGGACCAGAATCTTTCGGTGCATTCGAGACCGCGTTATAAGTCAGGATGGCGATACGTCTCTGGTGAGGCGAAATGTTTGCTGGTGAGGCATGGACCAGATTTCCATCAAACCAGACCGCAGTGCCTTTTTTGCCAGTCGCAGAAAACATCCCACCTTGTTTGACAAGCTTGGCGACCTCTTCATCACTGACCTGATAAGTCAGCGCAGCACTAACGTTTCCTTCCCAGCCTTCTGGAGCATCTTCTGGAATCTTCGGTTCGATACAGCCTTGCTGATGTGAACCCGGGATGAAAAACAAGGGGCCATTAAATTCAGTGATGTCATCCAGAAAAATCATCACACTGAGTATTTTGTTGGTGGGCACTTTGTCTTCGTTGCGCCAGAATATATAGTCCTGATGCCAGGGCCACATTTCACCTGAAAACGCCTGTTTCAAATTCACCTTGAGCTGGTGAATATAAACCTCGTCTTTCAGCAATGTCCTGGCGGTATTCAGGAACTCAGGTTTCCTGATTAAGTTGTCATAGACGTCACTGTAAAAATGACAGCCGTGGAAAGCTCGATAGACCGTACTGTTTTTTTCCTGTACGTGCCCGGGCTGTGGGTTTTTTGCAAAATCTTCCAGACAATCAACGAGTGCTTGTGTATCAGCAGCGCACAACAATTCAGGCTGAACCCAAAAGCCATTTTTTCGATATGCGGCAATATTGTTTGCATCAATACTCATATGCTGTATTCGCTTTATGGACAAGTAACACCTGAAACACCCGTTTTAAAAGTGTTTTTCATGTTTAGTTGGAAAAATTCAATGGATAGATTTAAACAAATCCGGTAACGTTAAATCTTTCTGAACCTTACAGATTTCCTGTTTAGATTGATAAATTTTGTCTTTAATTAAATTTATTTTTTAATAAAGTTAATAACTCCAGGCTTTTGAGCACTTGTTCCGCGGGCAAGCCAAAATCAATCAGGCAGCAGATATCTGTCACCCCTAGCGCTTTGACCTTGTTGACAATCCGTTCGCAGGAGTCGCCCGTACCCATCAGTGCTGACGTATCAAAGTAGCGGTTAAAGGAGTCTTCAACCATTTTGTCCCTTAGAGACGTGTCCGCGGTCTCCCATTGGGCACGCAGATCTGCAGGGATTGCGAGCTCAATACTTTGTTTTAAGTATTCTGAAAGGGGTTTTTTGACAGTTTCCCTGACTGTTTCTATGTCTTGACCCATAAAAGTGTGGAGCATCAGGGATATTTTCCCTTTTGTTTTAAATCCTCCATTGACCCTGTAGGCTTGATATTGTTTGATTTTTTGATCGAGTTCCTCGAAGCTTTGACCTAATAAGTGAGTCAGCAGATTAAACCCACCATTACCGGCTCGGGTCATCGACTTAATTGAGCCTGCACTTGTCACCCAGAGAGGCAGGTCTGGTTGAATCGGACGAGGGTAGGTTTGGATTGAGACCATTTCACCTGAGCCGTTTTTAAACTCGCAGGCATCACCTCTCCAGAGGGCTGAAACCATTTCAATGGCCTTCATGTGACCGCTTTTTCTTGTGCTGTAGCCCTCGGGTGCCAGCACAAAATCATCGTCTTTCCAGCCTGAAGCCATGGCCAGTTCAACGCGTCCGTTGGAAAGATTATCAACGACAGCCCATTCCTCCGCGATACGCAGCGGATGGTGCAATGGGGCTACAACACTACCGGCCCGCAGGCGGATTTGTTTGGTAATCGTTGCCAGGGCGGCGCAGATGACAGAGGGATTGGGAAAAAGACCGCCCCAGGGGTGAAAGTGTCTTTCTGGAATCCATAAGGCTTTAAACCCCTGCTGGTCAGCAAACTGGCTAGCTTTCAACAGTAATTCATACTTCTGTGAAGGGTCTGAATCAGGGGCCATATTGCCCCAGAACATAATACTGAAATCCATCGGAATACCTTTTCAGAAACGGTCTTTAGTCAATCGCTTTAGCGAGTCATTTTTTGTTTTTGCGTTTGTGCATCCACTGGCCTAAAACAAATAAGCCGTAGAAAAAACTTGCGCGAGGTGCTGTGAAAACCCGCCAGGCCGGATCAACCTGCCAGAACCGGTTGATTGAGCAGATGTAATCGTCGCCCAATGCTTCAATTTCGTGCCACCAACCCAAAGGTATATAAACCGTTTCACCTTCTGCCAGAATCGTCGTGATACGCGTTTTCAAGGCTTTCTCGAGCTTTGGGTATTTATCAAAATCCGGAGCGTCGATATAGGGCTGGCTAAAGTTAGGCGGCATGCGCTTGTCTTTAATCGGGAAGGGGTAGAGATTTTTTGTTTGCTTCGGGCTAAATAACGAAATGCGTTTGTCACCCCGCAATTGAAACAAGGTGCCGTCCCGCCCATCCAGATGCAGTGGTTCCAGATGACCGCTCGGCGCAAACCAGAGGTTGGTATTGGTGGGGATGTGATCTCTCAGACCTGTTTTTTTTCCAAGATAATCGATGCAAGGACCAACGATTTCATAAAGTTTAGAGTCTGTCAGATCAACGGCACCGAGATAGATTTGTTCTTTGCCTGCAGTACCGCTTTCTAATAAGTCGCAATACTCCCCGACAGTGCCTTCGCGCACGTCAGAGCGGGATTTCCATTCTGTTTTCGGTTTGTTGAAATGGCCAGCCCCGAGATAGCGTATCGGTACTTTGAGTTCACCGATCGCTTGTTTGATTTCTTTGATTTCGAGAGGGATCACCGCGTCAAGCGCGTGCGTAATGATGACGGGTTTGCCAGGCAGACGATATTCCCGGTGGAAAATTTCCGGCGTTAGATCATGCACGGAAACGCGAGCAATATATCCAATTTCGTTTTCGGTGTGACGGTTAGATTTATTCATGGTTTTTATAAATAGATTGTTAATTGGGTGTTTTTTGATTCAGTATTTGTTTATCAGGATCGATCACTTCCGAACAGCTGTCTGCGTGAGGAAGGAATCGACAATCTTTGCGATTTGTTTACTGGGTTCTTCTCGCCACAGATCGGCGTGTTTTGCAGCCACCGTTTCATTGATCACGGCCGCATCGGTAAATTTTCCCCAGTTAAAAGCCTCAGGATTTAGTGGCTCAGCTTCGAGACTTGCGCGCACCAGAATGATGGGTGCCTGGCAATGCTGTTTATGATGTTGATCCGTCAGCTGCGTAGCCCGAATCATTTGCCGAATCGTAATCTCCAGTGACTCGGGTGAGGTCGATGCCGGGATCAGTCCGAGTTCAGCAACGCGCGCCCTGAGTTGCGTCATGAATTCACGGTTGGTGAGCGAAGGGTTTTCGCTGGCCAGGCCATAGGAATCTGCAAATTCTCTTAGCGTAAGACTGATTTTCTCCTCAGTTGTGTGAGCAACAGTGTGCTCTTGAGAAGTGTCCGCGTATGTGTCCAGCATGAAAATAGCTTCAACAGTCTGGCCAGCCTGTTCCAGCAGGCAGGCCATCTCTTGCGCAATAGTTCCGCCAAAGGACCAGCCTAAAAGTCGGTAAGGACCAACCGGCTGAACTCTTCTGATTGCAGTGACATATTCTCTGGCCATTTCAGCAACACTATCGTGCGTTGTTTCGCCTGGCTCAAAGCCACTTGCCTGCAAGCCCCAGACGGGTTGCTCCGTCTCAAGTTGGTTGGCGAGATTTTGATAGACCGTGGCATAGCCGCCACCAGGATGCACACAAAACAGAGGTGTTTGTTGACCGCCTGGCTTTAAGGCAAGTAAAGGGTCAAACGCCCAGGTTTTACCTGTTTCAATTTGCGTGGATAAACCCTCTGGAGTTGGGAATTCAAATATTTTGCGTAAAGGTAATTTGCAATCAAATTCCTGTCTGATGCCTGCAATGAGTTTCATCGCGAGCAATGAATGTCCACCAATCGAAAAAAAGTTATCGTCTATCCCAACTTGAACAAGACCTGTGATCTGCGCGTAAAGTCTGCAAAGTTTCATCTCTTTGCTTGAGCGCGGTGCACGGTAGGCCGTAATACGAGCGCTCGCCTGCGGTTGCGGAAGACTTCTTCGATCCAGTTTTCCACTTGGCGTCAGCGGTAATGCCTGTACTTCAATAAAATAACTTGGCACCATGTAGGCGGGCAGTGTTTGCTCCAGCCCTGTTTTGTAAGTTTGCGCTGTAGCGCCGTGATCTGGCGAATCAGTCACGATATAGGCGACTAAACTGAAGTCTTTCTCGATAGCGACGGGTATCACCGCAGCTTGCACAATATTTTTAAAGTTATTGAGCAAGGCAGTCTCGATTTCTCCAGGTTCAATCCGATAGCCTCGTATCTTGATTTGCTGATCCGCCCGTCCCAAAAACTGCAGCGAACCATCATTCTGGCGTCGGACCAGATCGCCTGTGCGATACATCCTTTGACCATCGCTGACAAAGGGGTTGGCAATAAAACGCTCGGCGGTCAGGCCACAGCGGCCCTGATAGCCACGCGCAAGCGAAGAACCTGAAATATACAGTTCTCCGGCTACACCGTCAGGCACGAGTTCGAGCGTTGCGTCAAGTATCAACAACTGGGTATTGTTGATTGGATACCCAATCGAGGGCAAATTCGCCCAGTGCTGTGCGTCACCAGATAACTCCAGCGCGCTCACCACATGCGTCTCTGTCGGACCGTAGTGGTTGTAGAGTTTTGACTCCGGATGAGCGCAAAAGACGTTGCGTAATGAAGGCGTGATCTGTAGTTGCTCGCCAGCTGTAATGACCATCTCGGGCCAGTACCCGTTACCCTCTACAAGCCACGCTTCACTCAGGCTGTTGAGTGCAACAAACGGTGCGAAAAGCTGATTAATACGGTAATCCTGCATATGTTTCAGTAAGGCAGAACTATCGCGTCGCGTTTCATCCTCTATCAATACAAGCGTATGACCCTGGGTCAGCGCATAGAGTATTTCTTGTGCGGAAACGTCAAAGCTGATTGGGCTGTACTGCAAGATGCGAGAGGGTTCGCGTTGTTCGAAATGCTCCTCCCAGCTCATCAGATTCACCAGACTCGAGTGTGGCATTCCAACTGCTTTGGGCTTGCCTGTAGAGCCTGAGGTATAGATGAGATAGGCGAGATGATGGGGCGACAAGGGCACGGTACGTTCTTGTTGCGTGATTGCGGCTTCTGAAAGTTGGCGCAGCGGTTTGATAAAGGCTGGGTCATCCAGATAGAGAATGTCTGTCACCAAGTCCTCGATCTGAACTTGGTCTGGACTTGTTTTGGTCAAATTCAGTTCTGCCACAAATCTATCTACTTGCTCATGGCCAGATATCAAGCAGAGCGCCTGACTATCACCGAGCATGAACTCTAGTCTTGAGGCTGGATATTCAGGATCAAGCGGTAAATAGGCTGCTCCGGCTTTGAGCGTAGCCAACATCGCCACAATCATGTTGATCGATCGATCCATCAGAATCGCGACGATTTTGTCCGGACCTGCGCCGCGTGCGATAAGCCCTCTTGCCAACTGGTTTGCTGTTTGATCAAGTTTCGCATAGGTCAGGGTATGACCATAGAAATCGATACTGAGCTGATTTGCTGAAAGTTCTACTCTCTGATTTAAAAGATCGACAAGCGTAGCGGACGCAAACATACTCGTGTTTTGCTGGCCACTTGATTGATCAATGATTTCCTGACTTGCACGCGTATCCAGTAGCGGGATGGACCTGGGTGGTAACTCTGCGAGTTCAGAAATATTTTCAATCCAGTCCGAAAGGATTGTCGCGAAGGAATTTGCATGCTCCTGATCCATACGGGCTTGGTCATAGATCAGTCGCAAGTCAAGTGAATCCTGTTTGGGCATCACGATCAAACCGATAGGATAGTGAATGCCGTCCTGGCCCTGACTCGCGGTCTGAGTCAGATCCATCAAATTTTCATCTGGATTATTGACCGGATAGTTTTCATAAACAAAAATAGCTTCAAAAATAGGTGTTCCGGAAAACCCACAAATCTTCTGGATTTCACTCAAGCCTATATGCGCGTGACTATCGTGTTCGGCTTGTCCGGTTTGTTGTGATGCGAGCCACTCCACCAGGGAGCCTGGATGAGAAATATCCGCAAAAACAGGCAACGTATCTATAAAAAGACCAATCGCTCGTTCCAGACCCGGGGCACCGCTTGAGCGGCCGCTTCTTACGCTACCGATCACAATCTCATTCATATTGCTGATACGGGCCAGCAGAATGGTGAACAACCCCTGTATGACATTCGCCTGTGTGAGGCCATGTTTCCTGGTGAAGCGCTCCATGTTTTGCGCGGCCTTTGCGCTTAAACGTGTGCGTATATTTGCCGTGCCTGACAGTGGGACTGATGCAGGAGGCAGTTCGATGCGGCAAGGTGCCGTGACCTCAGACAAATACTCTTGCCAGTAGCGTTTGGCGAGCGCTTTATCCTGATCCTGCAACCAAGCCAGATGGCGCTGCCAGCTGAAGGGGGCACTTAGCGCAAGCGGGCTGCCGTTCATTTCAGAGCGATAGGCTTGAGCAAACTCTCCCAATAACAGGGGGACCGACCAACCATCCATGACTAAATGGTGATTGGACAGGCAGAGGGCGAACGCATCCTGCCCGAGAATACAAACTTTAAGTCGAGCAAGTGGATCACTTTCAAGCTTGAACTTCTGGTTCAGATCCTGACTGCGAATCTCCTCTATTTTGTTACCCTTGAAATTGGTCAGATCCAGCACTTCAAAATTATTGCTTTGTGCTTTCGAAATAATGCCCAAACCGGACGAGATCAAGCCCGCTGCAAGGTTTAACCGTAACACCGCATTGCGCTCAATCACGATCTCCCAGGCGCGCTTTAACGCTTCAATTTCTGGCGAACCCTTAAAAGTAAAAATGAGTTGAACGTGATAGGGGTCCTGTTCCTGCTCTGTCAGGATAGAGCTCTCAAAAGCGAGTCCTTGCTGAAGCGGGGTGAGCGAGACAATATCTTGTAAACCGGGATTTTGCTCTCTGAGCCAATCCAGACTTTCCTGGCTAAGCAACGGTCTGAGCGTTTCTGTCGAGCGAGGCAACAGCACAAAGTCTGACGGAGTCAGCGTGCCGAACAAGGGCTCGCTCAGGCAGTGCTGCGTGACTTCGATCAGTGCTTGCTCAAAACGTTTTGAAAGTACTTCAATGGTCTGTCTGGAATGAATCTTGTCGCAATAAGAGATGAGGAAATTCAAACCATTATCCGCACCAATCATCAAATTAACATCGATCAGATACATTCTTTGACGGTCTGGATTGTCTAGAGAGCTGACTAATCCATCGCCCGCAAGTGTCCAGCCTTTGTCTTTTGATGCGGGTCTTTCAAATCGGCCCAGATAATTAAAACTAATTTCTGGTTCCGGATGATTAAGTTTGGCCAACGCGCTTTGCGGATCCAGATAGCGCAGGATGCCGTAGCCAAGACCTTTGTCAGGCATCGCACGCAAGCTTTCTTTGACCCGTTGCAATACCTGGCCACTGCGACTTGAGTGAGAGTGATCAATGCCCCCAAGCTCAATACGCAGAGGAAATACACTCGTTAACCACCCAACCGTACGTGTCAGATCAGCATCACTTTCGCGTCCATGCCCTTCGAGTGCGACAACCGGATCGCGCAAGTCGTAATTAAATTCCTCGCGTGCCCAATCACTTAAGGCAAGTCCTAAAGCTGTCAACAGAATATCGTTGATGCTGCCGTGATACACATTCGGCGCACGCAAGAGTTGTTCTGTAGCACCAGGACTGAGACAGCC
This sequence comes from Burkholderiaceae bacterium, assembly GCA_036725985.1. Taxonomy (GTDB): domain Bacteria; phylum Pseudomonadota; class Gammaproteobacteria; order Burkholderiales; family Burkholderiaceae_B; genus Zwartia. The sequence goes on along the minus strand of DAIMDD010000004.1, from coordinate 47,102 downwards.
GATCACTTCCGCAGTTTGACCAACGGTATTGGCCTCGGGGCTCGCGGCATAAGTTTGCGGCAATGGCGTGAGGTCCTTGATCTGACTGATCCAGAGTGGATCCTCAATTTGCCTGGAGCCCTCTCTGCCTTGCTGGTAAAGATATTCGTTCCATACGCGCACAGGCATGCTGCGTTCTGGGAGTTGGGGGTTTTCTTTCAGCGTCAGTGTAGCGAGATCCTCCATCAATACGCGCCAGGAGACGCCATCAATAGCAAAATGGTGGATCAGTATGGCGAGCAAAGGAGCTTGCTCAAAACGCTCTGCCCACAAAGCCACCATCATTGAGCCCGGCTGGGTTGGATCCAGCAAGCCACTGAGTTGCATGAAAGACTCAATTAACGCTTTTTCTGCAGCGACTTGATCTTGACCATGCGGCGTTAGATCAAGCCGGATTGTCTTGAGCGCAGGCAACGGCCCGGGCGCAGGGATCCTGAAGCGCGTGTCCAGACCTGAGCCCTCGGTATAAAGCCTTAAGGCGCCGTGATGTTGCTGTAAAGCACAAAGGCCCGCAAGCGCCTGTTCGAACGAAACACCCGTTGGTGCTTGCAAACAAATTGCCTGATGGAAACGGGTGATCTCGCCTGATTGCCCAAGCACTTTGAGCATGATGGGTGAGGGCAGTACGATGCCCTCATCGGCTGCGATCGTTGCGCTGACCGATGTCTGTTGAACCCGCGCCCCATGCAAGGCGAGTTGCGCGGGCGTCAGATGTTGAAATACATCGCGGACTTTAAAGCTGATGCCTGCCGCTTTGGCCAGACTGACCAATCTGATCGCTGTGATGCTATCGCCGCCAATTGAGAAAAAGTTATCCTCGATACCGACTGCGTCATAACCCGTCAGTTGTTCAAATATTTCGCACAGTATCCGCTCTTGCGCAGTATTTGCTTGCTTGAAGTTTGTCTCACGATCCTGTTGCTCAGGCTCGGGTAAACCTCTTCTGTTGATTTTGCCATTTGGCGTGAGCGGTAATGCCTCCATATAGACAAAGGCCGCTGGCACCATGTAGCTTGGCAGGATCTCAGCCAGAGTGGATTTGATCTCTGATACACCGACAGATTGCTGGTCAGCGTGGGTAACCAGATAGGCAACAATTTTTTGCTCATTGCCGAGTTTACGGGCAATCACAGCGACTTGGGATAGTGAAGGGAAGCTTTTCAGCAGAACGTTTTCAATTTCACCTAACTCAATGCGGAAGCCGCGAATTTTTACCTGATCGTCCGCACGCCCCAAATAATCAATGACGCCATCTTTACGATATCTGCCAAGATCGCCAGTTCGATACATACGGTGGGTATGTTGATTTAACTGGACAGCGCAGAAAACCTTATCGGTTAATTCAGGATTATTCACATAGCCGCCACCAACACCTGTGCCTCCAATCCAGATTTCACCAATGACTCCAGTCGGAACGGGGAGTCGTTGTTCATCGAGAATCAACACTTGCGTATTAGTAATAGGCAAACCAAGCGCTACAGGCTCAAGCTCTTCTGGACCAGAGAGGTTCCAGGTCAGGGCGATATCCGTACACTCAGTGGGGCCGTAGGAGTTCATGACTGTCGCACGACAGCTAGCATGACTCAACCACGGTTTTAATTTAGCAAGCTGTATGGGTTCGCCGCCCAGGATGACCCAGCGCAAGGAGGACAAACTGTCAAAGGCGAAGGCTTCTTGCTCTTCAATAAAGGGATAGAACGCACTTGGGGTGCAATTCACCCAGGTAATCGAATCCTGTTTGATCAGATTCAGATAGGCGTCGACATCGTATTTTGTTTCCGAGGGAATCCTGAGACTCGCACCACAAGCCAGCGGTGCGAGTATGTTTTTCTGGGTTAAATCGAAACCAACAGCACTGATCAGCAAGCCCGTATCACTTGAGGTGAGTTTGAGTTCTTGCACATACCAATTCACCAGATTCACGACACCTTGATGGAAAACTGTAGCGCCTTTTGGAACTCCCGTACTGCCAGAGGTGTAGATAAGATAAGCGGGATCGCGTGGTGTGAGTGGTCTGGTTCGTTCGGAGTCAGCAATGCTCAGTGCACTGAGGTCTGCGAGGGACGACTGGAATGCTTTGTTGTCAGCGAGAGAGATTTTTACGCGACCGTGTTGATAATCATCTGAGAGTCTCGCGTGCGTAATCAACTGACTAGCCTGACTATTTTCTAAAATATATCCAATACGTTGCGCTGGATATTCAGTATCCAGAGGCAAATAGGCTGCTCCGGTTTTGAGCGTTGCGACAATCGCTATGACCATTTCGAAAGAGCGGTCAAGCAAAATCCCGACAACTTGTCCCGGCCCGGCACCCTGAGAAATTAAATGTCGCGCCAACTGATTCGACGCGCGGTCTAGTTCCTTGAAGGTCAAGGTTGAATGGTCGATGCGTAGTGCGATGTTCTCAGGTGTCAGCTTTGCCTGTCGTTCAAACAAAGCGGGAAGGGTGTTTGCATCGGGCTGTACGGCTTGGACTTGACCATAACTCTTGGCCAGCAAGTGCTTCAATTCCGTATCGCCAATGAGCGGAATGTCTTTAAGCTCCATGGCTGCATGCTCAGGTAGCGTGCGCAATTGCTCAATCAGAAGATTGAGAATCTCACGTGCCTGGTCTTCGTCAAGCCTTTGCTGATTAAAAGTCAAACGTAGCGTCAGGGTTTCACCCAGCATCGCAATCAGTCCGATGGGGTAATGATTGCCGTCTTGACCTTCAGCCTGTTCCAGTTGAACTTGCCCGAGCGATTGCTTCGAATGATCGACAGGATAATTTTCAAAGACAAACATTGCTTCAAAAATCGGAGTGCCGGGGAAGCCCGCAGCCGCCTGTACATCTCTGAGACCCAGATAACTATGCGTGTCCTGTTCAGCTTGTGTGCTTTGTTGTTGGACAAGCCACTGCGTCAGGCTCTGAGGACTGCTTAGATCCAGATACAAGGGCAGTGTATTGATAAACAGGCCTAACCCGCTATTGATATTTTTTAACTGACTCGAGCGACCGTTACGAACGCTCCCGATCACAATATCCTTGCTTCTGTTCATGCGTCCTAGTAAGAGCGCATAGACTCCCTGCAGGATGGTTGCTTGTGTCAAACCATACTGACTTGAAAAGGCATTGATACTTTTTTGTGTGTCAGCATCCAGTTCAATCTGGATACTTCCCATCGATTTCGTGGGCTTGGCAGGCGTTGCAAACTCAAGACGGCTTGGCTCGGATAAGTCTTGCAGATGGGACTTCCAATAGGCGAGCGCTTCCGTTCTGTTTTGTTTAGCTAGCCATTCGAGATGCTCTTGCCAGGCAAAAGCGGGTTCGAGAGTCAGGGTGATGTTCTGCTCTTGAGCCTGATAGAGTTCCCCAAGTTCGCGTCCCATTAACGCAGTCGACCAGCCATCTATGATCAGGTGATGATTACCAATTAATAGCGCAACCCTGGAGTTGGTCAATTCGCAAATATAGAGTCTGATCAAGGGTCCCTGATCGAGGACGATCTTATTTTCAAAATCAAAAGCTTTTAATTTTGCAATACGCTCAGCATCCGAACCTGAAAATTCAAGCTTTTGAAAACTGTAATATTCCGAGCCATGAACCAAAGCGAGCTCAGCCGAAATTTCACTTGGACTTAAGCTTAAACGTAATACGCTGTGGCGGTTGATGAGCTGTTTCCACGCGCGTTCCATCGCGAGGATGTTGAAATTACCGCTGAGCTGCAGAACCAATTGAACATGGTAGGGATCTTGTTCGTCCTCGGACAAGAATGAGCTCTCGAACGCCAGGCCTTGTTGCAAGGGAGTTAACGTGACGATGTCTTCAATATCTGGATACCGGTTATGCAACGAATCAAGATTTTCCTGCGTCAGGACAGGCTTGTTCAACCCTGCTGTTTTAGGAATTAAAGCGTAGTCAGAGGGTGTATTTTTAAAGCTTAGCGGAGTATCCAGGCAGTGCTGAGCGACTTCAAGCAGTGCTTTTTTGAAGTGCTCTGTCAATTTTTCAATTGAGGAGGCCGAATGGATTTTTGTGCAGAACGTAATACTGAAATCCAGTTCTGCTGATGAATTCAAGATCGAATTGACTTCGATTAAATGTAGTCTTTTTCTGTTTGTATCATCTGCTGCGCCGATCAAACCATCTTTAAAAAGCTGCCATTTTGCAGAGTTTTTTTCACCCTGTTCAAATCTACCGAGATAATTGAAACTCAGTTGCGGCTCTGCGTAAGCGGTCGTGGCAAGCTGGCTTTCCGGGTCAAGATATTTCAAAATTCCATAGCCAATACCTTTATCCGGCATGGATTTGAGAGTTTCTTTGTTCATCCTGATTGCGTAACCAGCCCGCTCGGACAGGGCGTAGGTCTGATCAGGTACATGAAGCCGCATTGGAAATACACTTGTAAACCAGCCGACAGTGCGCGTGAGATCTACAGATCCCTCACGTCCATGCCCTTCGAGGGCGATGAGCGGATGACCTATATCGTAGCTATATTGCTCAAGTGACCAATCGTGCAGCGCTAATCCCATGGCTGTTAACAGCACGTCATTGATACTGGCCCCGTAGGTGGCTGGCGAGCGCAGGAGTTTTTCGGTATCGTCAGCGCTTAATTTCGCGGTAGTTCTCGCAGCATTGGCAACAGTGTTGAACCCTTGCTGCACCTGAAAGTCTTGCGGTAAGGGTTTTGCTTGTTGCAGTAACTCAATCCACAAGGGTTCTTCATTTCGACGCAAACCTTGTTCGCCTTGAGTCAGCAACAACTCGGACCAAACGCGGGCAGGCATCGTGGGTTTAGGGAGCGAGACGAGTTGTCCCAGGGTCAGCGTCGCGAGATCCTCCATCAGGATACGCCAGGAGACACCATCGACGGCAAAGTGATGGATCAACAGTGCGAGCAAGGCAGGCTGTTCACCACGCTCAACCCACAGGACTACCATCATGCCACCGGCACGTTCTGGGTCGAGCTGCTCACTGAGCGGCATAAATGCCTCAGTTAGCTTGCGCTCCGTGTTTTGTTCATCGCAACCGCTCAAATCCAGAACGATTGGTTTGATTGCTGGCATTTTGTCCGCGGCAAGCACCGTGAAGGTGGCTTCTGCGCCGGTTCCTGAGGCGCAAAGTCTAAGCGCACCGTGGTGTGCCTGGAGTTTGTTCAAGGCCTCAAGCACTTGGTCTAAAGTGATGCCCTTAGGGGCTTGCAGGCAAATAGCCTGGTGAAAAGTTTTCAGCGAATCGTCTTGCGAGAGGAATTGACGGAAAACAGGCAACGTAGCAAAGGAACCATCCTCCACCCAGACCGTTGCTACTTCATCGATAGCAATATTCTGCGCGATACCGGCTAAACCAGCGGGGGTGGGATATTTGAAGATATCTGCGATTGAAATATTAAAACCCTGTTCTCGCGCCTGGCTGACTAACCTCATGGCCGAAATACTATCGCCACCCATGATGAAGAAATTATCATGGATGCCGACACTAGGATTTAACGTTATTTCAGAGAATACTTTGCAAAATATAGCTTCTTTGTCGTCACGTGGAAGGGTGATTTCTGTTTCGCTCGTGCCTTTAATTTCAGGGGCAGGTAAGGCAACACGATCAAGTTTGCCGTTTGCAGTAAGCGGTAACGTTGCAAGCGAGGTAAAAAAACTCGGAATCATGTACTCAGGTAATCTCTGAGCCAGAGTTGAACGGATCGTATCTACCTCTGGTGTCTCAGCGCCTGTGTGTGTCACCATATAGGCAACTAGTCGCTGATCAGCATTGATTGCTCTGCTGATGACCGCAACTTGAGCGATTTCGGGAAATTGCTCAAGAATCGTTGCTTCGATTTCTCCGAGTTCAATCCTGAAGCCGCGGATTTTTACCTGGTCGTCGACACGACCCTGATATTCAACGTTTCCGTTCGAATCCTGTCGGGCAAGATCACCGCTGCGGTACATCCTCTCTCCAAGTGCGGAAAAAGGATTTGCGATAAAGCGTTCAGCAGTCAGACCCGAGCGTCCTACATAGCCTCTGGCCAGACAGGCTCCCGCGATATAAAGCTCTCCTATCGCACCATCGGCAACGGGGTCAAGGTTTTCATCCAGAATGAAAACATCGATATTGCTGAGCGCTCGTCCAATCGTGACGGTATTGGTATTGTCGCGTCCGTCTTCGATTGCGTTGAGCGACTGGCTCATGGTGGCGCAGACCGTTCCTTCAGTCGGCCCATAGGCGTTAATCACGCTCAGACTATCCGCAAAGCGCGCAACCAATGTTGTCGGACATGCTTCTCCTGCTAACACGAGTGTTTTGAGTGGACCTAAATTTTCATCGGTCAGAGCAACCACCAGAGCGGGTGGGAGTGTTGCATGCGTTACCGAGTATTTTTTAAAGTAATCAGTTAAAAGTTCGACGGAGTTTTTTCTGACGTACTGCGGTGTCAGCACAAGGCTTGCTCCCGCACCAATTGCGTTGAGTATTTCCCAGACACTGGCGTCAAAGGCTTGAGAGGCAAACTGTAGAACGCGATCTGTTGGGCTCAGCTTAAAGACTTGCCGTTGCGCCAGAGCAAGATTGATCGCATTTGCATGGGTCAGGGCAACGCCTTTGGGTGTTCCCGTTGAGCCAGAGGTGTAAATCACATAAGCTAAGTGATCGGTCAGGAGAGGCGCCGTTCTTTGCTCTTGCTGAATTTTTTCTTCGCTCAGAATCGACAGGGATAGATTAAGGAAATCATCATCGAGATCGAGAACCGGAGGCAAAGAATTTTTGGCTTTGAGTTCGATATTTTCGTAGAGGGAAGCATTGGAGATAACTATTTTTGCCTGACTATCCTTGAGCATGAACTCAATGCGCGAGATCGGATACTCAGGATCGATAGGCAAGTAAGCCGCGCCAGCCTTCAATGCCGCAAAGATCGAGACGATCAGATTGGCTGACCTGTCCAGCAAAATCGCAACGGTATCGCCTGGTCCCAGACCTTGCTTGATTAAATGACGTGCCAGCTGATTGGATTGAGCATCCAGATCACCATAACTCATTTCAATGCTTGCGTTATCCTCTTCACCAAGAAGCATCGGATGCTCAGGATGCTGGAGCACAGTCTCCAAGAGTAAGTCCTGAATCGTTTGTAGCGAGTCGTCATGATGCGTGCGTGGACTGATATTTTTTACAGCGGTCTGTTCTTTTTGCTCCTCATTGAGCAGCGAGATGCTGCGCAGTCTTGCATCGATCAAGCTTGGTAGCGCATTGATCAGATAGGTCAGTTTTTCAAGAATAAAGGTGGCTTGATTTTCATCAAACCGTTCTTGATCAAAAGACAAGTTCAAGCCAAGTCCCTCAGGCTCAGGAGCGACTGTTAAAAGTATGGTGTTCTTGTGTGAACCATCCTTGCCATCCATGCTGAGGATTTCAAGATTTCCAAAGGTCTGGGTTGTTCGATCGAAAGGATAGTTTTGATAAACATACATTGCTTCAAAAAGTGAAGTCGCATTCCATCCCGAGGCGGCTTGTATAGCACCTAGACCAATATGGGAGTAGGCATTTTGCTCAGCCTGATCAATTTGTTGTTTGTGGATCCATTGACCAAGGGTTTGTTCAATATTTAATTCAGTAAAAACGGGAAGCGTTTCGATGAACATGCCCAGTGCCCGATCGATACCAGGTAGCAAGGCTGAACGTCCATTTCTGACGTTACCGATTACGATTTGATTCAGACGGCTCATTCTTCCGAGCGTCAGCGCGTAGAGCGCCTGGACGCAGGCAGCTTGCGTCATCCCTTGTTGTCTGACGAACTGCTCAAGATTCAGGTCTTGCTGGTAATCAAGTTTGCGCGAGACTTCTCCCATTCCCCGTTTTTTGATTTTGGGCTTTGCCAGTGAGAGTCGGCTCGGCTCAGTCAGGGTGTTTAAATATTGCGCCCAGTATTCAATCGCTTTAGTACTGTCCTGATTGTTAAGCCAGGAGATATGATCTTGCCAGGCGAATGGCCGTGGCAAGTGTGGTGGTAATTTCTGCAGTGCTTGTGCATAGAGCTGTCGAAGCTCATCGAACATGATGGGTAATGACCAGCCATCGAGAATCAGATGATTATTGGAAATAATCAAGCAATATTCTTTTTCTGCCTGCAGTTCAACAAGTCGCGCTCTGATAAGCGGGCCGGTTTCAATATTGAATTGCTCCGCGCGTTCGTCGGCCTTTATCTTTTCCAGATCGACGGGCTTAGTCAGGTCGCGTTGAATAAATTCGAAATCAGCCGGTATTTCTCGAGTGATGACTGCTGTTTGCGAGGCGATAGCTGGTGGAGGCAAACTTAATCTGAGCACTGCGTGTCGTTTGACTAAGTTAATCCAGGCTTCTTTTAGAGCATTAAGGTCGAGATCGCCTTTAAGAAAAATCTGGTATTGAGCATGAAAGGGTTGTTCCCCTTCACTGGAATTGGCGAAAATTTCAAAGGCGAGACCTTGCTGCACTGCAGTCAGCGGGACGATATCCTCAATGGAAGGATATTTTTTTGATAACCTGTCAATGATGCTTTGAGTAAAGAGCGGTTTAAAACTCTGTTCGTCCTTTTTCAGATAAGGGTAGTCTGAAGGCGTGCTTTGCGGCTGCTCAATCAAGGCGTTACAGTGCGCCACAAGCTGCCTGAGTCTTTTTTCAAAGCCTTTTGTTAAAGCTTGAATCGTGCCGGGGTTATAAGCTTTTGAGGGATAGACCAGATCAAAATTAAAACGGCCCTGTTCATCGATAATTGCATTGATTTCCAGCGTATACAGGCGAACCCTGTTTTCATCTTCTGCGGACTGCGTCGTAGACGTTTTAAAAGCTTGCCAGCCGCTTGCTTGACTGCGCTCAGCGTCCAGACGTCCCAGATAGTTAAAACATATTTCAGGTTCCGAGTAGGCGATTGTAGAGAGTTGACTCTCCTTGTCCAGAAAACGAAGCACACCGTAGCCAATACCCTTGTCTGGCATTGCGCGTAAAGACTCTTTGATCGCTTTAAGCGTCAAGTCAAGGTTTGCAGACTCTTGCCTCTGGTTGTGTTCGACTTCCAGCTTGAATGGGAAAATGCTTGTGAACCAGCCAACTGATCTGCTGAGGTCTGCATCTAATTCACGACCGTGTCCTTCAAGAGCAATAACAGGATGCTGTATGTGTTGGTTGAACTCATCGCGTGTCCAATCACAGATCGCCAAGCCAAGTGCTGTCAGTAACACATCATTGATATTGGCACGGTAGCTTGCAGGGGCACGCAATAAAAGCTCTGTCTCCTCGGCGCTGAGACTTCCCGCGCTGTGCAGTGCTGCCGCAAGCGTATTTTCACTTTCTGCAATAGGTGAATTTTTAGCGAGAGGGGTAATATCCCTGAGCTGTGAAAGCCAGAAAGACTCCTCCCGGCGTCTGCTGCCTTGGGTGCCTTGATCAACCAGTATTTGCGACCATGTTCTGATCGGCATGGTTCTAGCGGCAAGCGTCGCGTGATCTGACCGCGTCAAGGCGCTGAGATCATCGAGCAGGATTCTCCAGGACACGCCATCGACTGCGAAGTGATGGATGACCAGGCCTAAGAGAGGCGGGCGACCTGCGCGTTCCGACCATAAGACAGCCATCATTGCGCCAGGTTTCTGCGGGTCAAGCTGATCGCTCAGTTTCAAGAATGCGCGGTCAAACTTTGTCAATGCCGTCTCATCAGTGAGATGGCTAGTATCCAGTGTCTCGATGCTCAAGCGAGGCAGGGCGCTCATCGGGTCGATGATAAATCGGGTTTGAGCCTGCTTGCCTTCTGTCCTGAGCCTCAGGGCACCGTGCTGCTGCTGCAGAGCTTGCAACGCTGCGGCCACCCTGTCGAGCGTCATATCCGCTGGAGCCTGAAGAATGACGGCTTGATGAAACCGGTTAAGCGGTCCGCTTTTGCTTAAATATTGCTGATAGATGGGGAGAGCTGTAAATTCGCCATCTTCGATCCAGACTGGACCCTCGTCGATACTGTCGGCATCCTGGCAAATCGCTGCAAGTCCCTGGGGCGATTTATATTTAAAAATATCCCTGACTGAAAATAAAATTCCGCTTGCTCGAGCTCGACTGACAAGACGAATTGCAGAAATACTGTCTCCGCCGATTACAAAAAAATCATCCTCTACGCCAACACGCTCAATACCTGTCAATTCCGAAAATAACCTGCAGAGGGTTAATTCGTGATGTGTTGTGGGAGCGGTGTAATGCTTCTCATGAGCATCGCGAACTGGTTCTGGTAAGGCCTTGCGATCGAGTTTGCCGTTTGGCGTGAGCGGAAGCGACGGTATTTCAATAAAATAACTGGGCACCATGTATTCAGGTAATGAGCGTCCAAGCGCGACACGAATACCCTGAAGCTCAGGCAAGGGGGTTTGTCCCTGCATAACGAGGTACGCCACGATACGCTGATCGTGGTTGATTTCTTTTGTGATGACCGCTGCTTGAGCGAGTCCATCGATTGCAGTGAGCAATGCGGCCTCAATCTCGCCGAGTTCAATTCTGAAGCCGCGAATTTTTACCTGATCGTCCGCGCGTCCCAGATACTGGATCGCACCGTCTTCGCGTCTTCGAGCCAAATCACCCGTGCGGTACATTCTTTCTCCAGCTGAGGAGAAAGGGTTCGCGGTAAAGCGTTCGGCAGTTAAACCGCTGCGTCCCAAGTAGCCACGCGCAAGACCAACTCCAGCGATATAGAGTTCGCCAATAACGCCGACAGGCACAGGCGATAGTCCCTGATCGAGAATGTAGAGTTCGGTATTCCAGATTGGATGACCGATCGGAGGAGTTTGTGTCAGGTGCTCAGGCAAACATTCCCAGAATGAGACATCAATCGCAGCCTCAGTCGGTCCGTAGAGATTCCATAATTTGGTTTGCGGTAAAACCGAGAAAGTTTTCGCCTGCAGATTTCCGCTGAGCGCTTCGCCACTTGTCACGATTTGTTTAATTGAGGCGCACTGATTTCGATCAAGATCCTCAAGAAACACATCGAGCATTGAAGGTACAAAATGCAGCACGCTGACGTGGTGTCGCTCAATCGTTTCACGCAGGTACTGATTGTCTTTCTGGCCGCCCGGTTCCGCGATGACTAGTGCCGCACCTGTCATAAGCGGTAAAAACCACTCCCAGACAGCCACATCGAAACCTATAGCTGTTTTCTGAAGCACTCTGTCTTCTGTTTGCAGCTGGACCAGATTTTGCATCCATTGCAGTCGATTGATCACGGCCTCATGGGTATTTCCAGCACCCTTTGGCTTACCTGTTGAACCTGAGGTGTAGATCAAGTAGGCAAGATTTTTTGGCAGCAGGGGCGATAGTCTTTCTTCTTCTTTGATACGGGTATCGTCCAGCGCAGTCAACGCTTCAAAGCTCGAGGGTTGTGCGTGATCCAGTACAGGAATAGCCTGTAATGAAATCAGCGACTCGACAAGCAAGGGATGTTGTTTTGTCGAGGTAATGAGTAGTTTTGAGTTTGAGTCTTGCAGCATGAACTCAAGACGAGCACTCGGGTATTCGGGATCAAGGGGCAGATAAGCCGCACCTGCTTTCATGACCGCTAACATGGAGATGATCAACTCAGGAGAGCGATCCAGTAGAAGAGCGACGATAGACTCTGGACCAATACCTCTGTCGATCAGTTGTCTGGCGAGCTGATTGCTTTTCTTATCAAGCAGAGAATAGTGAAGCGTTTGCTCCATCTGCGTCTGCGTATAAATCAGTGCAGGCAAATCCGGGGTGCTACTAACTTGATGATTAAACAGATCAACCAGGCTGGCTAAGTTCTCGTCCGCAGGGACGCTGAGTCCTTGGGATAGTTCAAGCACCTGCTCAGTAGCTGTCCCATCGAGCAAGGACTGGGCGTGAAGAGGCTGTTGATCCGAACTTAAAAACTGTTGCAAGGTGTTTTCAAATACATGCGACCAATTCACGACATGGTGATGCTCAAACAAATCCGCATCGTATTCAAAAGCCGCTGAAAGACTTTTATCTGCATTTTGCTTAATGACAAGAGTCAAATCATATTTAGCAATAGGCACACCAAGAGTTCTGACTTCACAGTTTGTACCCAGTAACTTGATCTGCGGCATCTCCTGATTCTGAAAACTGAACATCACCTGAAAAATTGGTGTGTGTGCCAGCGATCGTGCACTGGCGACTTCGTCGACGAGTCGTTCGAAGGGAAGGTCCTGATCGGACAGTGTTGCTTCGACACTTTTTCTCGTCGCCGCGATTAATTCCGTCGGTGAACTCAGAGGATTGATGTTCAGAGGAATGGCAAGGGTATTGATAAAAAAACCAATCAAGGATTCGATTTCAACCCGGCTTCTTCCTGATACAGGGGTTCCGATGACAATTTGCGATTGTCTCGTCAGCCGACTGAGTGTCGAGCCAAACGCGCCCAATAAAACCGTAAAAAGAGTCGTTTGATTTTGTTTGGCGATAGACTCTAGTTTGGTGGCAGTCGAGCTACTGATATTGATATTTGCATAACGTGCGATGCGTGAGCGATTTTCATCCCTGACGCGATCAAGAGGCAGTGAGATCACTTCAGGGAATCCCTCGAGTGCCTGTTTGGCACGCGCTAGCTTCTCGCTGAGTGAGTTTTTTAAGGTGGCTTTTTGCCAGGCCGCCCAATCGCTGTATTGCACAGCCAGAGCTTTCCATACTGGCGCTTGACCGGATAACCGCGCAGCATATGCATGGCTCAGTTCTTTGGCCAAAACCGCCTGTGAAAAACCATCAGAGGCGTGGTGTTGCATCGTAATGGTCAGAATGCAGTAATCTGGTTTGAACCGGATTAAAAAGGCTCTGAGTGAAATATTGTGCTGAAAGTCAAAAGGTCGCTCCACCTCTTGGTTGATGAATTGTTCGGCCTTTTCCAGACAAACTGCAGAATCGTTTTTATATTCAAAAGATAAGTCTTTAATTTCTAACAGCGCTTGCGGCTCAGGCGTCGCAAGCAGATAGCCCGCAGGTTTACCGTTTTTACCTTCAACGATGACGGTTCTCAAGGGCTCATGACGCTGAACAATATCGCTCAGAGCAAGCGCCAGCGCAGCTGAATCAAGCTCGCCGTGAATATCGAGACAAAAGGGAAGGTTGTATGTCCCTGATGGACCTTCTAGCTGGTCTAGTGCCCAGAACCTTTGTTGGCCATAGGAAATTACTACTTTAGTCGTCTTCATCAATTCGCCCTAAGCCAGACATGAGTTGCATCGCGTCATCCGACTCTTTTTCGTCAAGAATGGTTGCAATCATCTCTGGTGTTGTTAATTCAAAAATACTGCGTAAAGAAACCGTCTTATCGGTTTTCTGCCGGATACGTGCGATTAATTTCATCGCGAGCAGGGAATGTCCGCCAATTGCAAAAAAATTATCGTGAATACCGACGCGTTCTACGCTGGTGATTTCAGCGAACAAGTTACATAACAATTGTTCGCGCTCGTTTGTTGGGGGGTGATAGTCGGTAAGATTTTCAGCTTGATCCGGTGCAGGTAAAGCACGCTTGTCGAGCTTGCCATGAGAACTCAAAGGTAAAGCCTCAAGGACCACATAATCGTTCGGGATCATGTAATGTGGCAAATCTACAGCCAACGCCGAACGAATTTCGCTGGCAGAGGGTGCTGTGTTGTCTTTTTCAGGGACCAGATAAGCGACTAATTTTTTATCTCCCAACTCCTCGCGGGCAATAACCGCGAGCTGTCGGATTTGAGGGAATTTAGTCAGGATAGTCGCTTCGATTTCACCTAGCTCTATTCGGTAACCACGAATTTTTACCTGCTCATCTGCACGGCCTAAAAACTCGATTGAGCCATCTTTTCTGCGGCGAGCGAGATCGCCCGTTCTATACATGCGGGTTTCTCGCACTCCAGACTCTCCATTAAGGAAAGGGCAGGCGATAAAACGCTCGGCAGTCAAGCCCGGTCTGTTTATATACGCTCTGGCTAAACCATCGCCAGCAAGATAGAGCTCGCCAACACTGCCCTCTGGGGTCAGGTTTAGCGAAGGATCCAGAATATATAACTGATTGTTCCAGATCGGGTAGCCAATCGGAGGAAGCAACTCCCAGGTCTGCGGATCGTCAGGAAGTGAAAAGTTACTGACAACGTGGGCTTCTGTTGGGCCGTAAAAATTATATAAACGGGAAGCAGGATGTGCGAGAAAGGCTTCGCGCAATTCAGGATTGATCTGTAATTGTTCGCCGGCCGTAAAAATCGATTTAGGCCAGGCGGACATTGAGAAATTCTTTTTTGCCAGTGCCAGATTATTCAAAACAACAAAGGGCGCAAACAAATCATCAACGCGATGTTTTTCAATGTGTTGGAGCAAGGCTCTTGAGTCTTTTCTGGTTTCCTCATCGACCAGAACAAGCGTGGCGCCGCGCGAAAGGGTTGCCGCAATTTCCTGTGCTGAGGCATCGAACCCTATGGGGGAGTACTGCAGTACACGCTCGCCAAGCTTGGGTAGTGTCTGTTGTTGCCAATAGACTAAATTCATCAGCGAGCCATGTAAAAAGCCGACGCCCTTAGGTTTACCCGTACTGCCAGAGGTATACATGACGTAAACAATGTCGTTGTAATCAATGTTTTCGGCAGAATGTACTGACGATAAAACGTCGTCTGAGCAGGAATGTATTTCTTCTAATATTTCCGCGCTGTCCAGAGCCAGGCAATGGCCGAGATAATCAGACGTTTTACTGAGTATTTTTTCAATCAACTCGGTCGTACTCAGCGTAATATTTGCTTGACTGTCCGTGAGCATGTGCGAGAGGCGTTCTGACGGGTAACTCATATCCAGGGGCAGATAGGCCGCGCCAGTTTTCAGGATCGCTAAAATCCCGGCCATCATTTCTGCTGACCGATGCAATAGGATCCCTACTGTTTGTCCTCGTCTGATGCCACGTTGAATCAGCATCCGCGCAAGTTGATTGCTCTTTTTATCGAGCTCGCTGTAAGTCATCGTCTGCTCGAGGCCGTTGACCGCGTAAGCTAGTGCAATATTTTCGGGGTGCTCTAGGACTTGTGCAGCGAAGGCTGAGGGCAAACTGGTAAAGCTTGCGGGTAATTTTTCGTTTGCTCCTTGTGATGCAAGCAGATTCTGCTGCGTTGTAGCGGAATCTGACAGTTCAAGGGTCAGGACTGGTTGTTCAGCATCGCTGATGAAAGATTCGATCAGACGATTTAAATACTGGGCCCAGCGAGTGACAGAGTGCTTTTCAAAAAGATTCGCATCATATTCAAACTGGCCATGTAATTCACCCGCTTCATTGAGCCATATGCTCAGCGTCAAATCAAATTTTGCGCTTGGCGGTGCTGAGAAAATCCTTTGCGAAGCCAAGTCTCCAAAAACAATCGCTGAATCATCTTTATTCTGAAAGGCTAGCATCGCCTGAAAGACTGGGGTGTGCAGTAATGAGCGACTGACATTCAGATTTTCAACTAGTTGTTCGAAGGGGAGATCCTGATCAACCAGTGTCGTTTCTACCATCGCCTTTGTGGCTCTAATTAAGTTTCGACCTGAAATAGCCTGTCCTATGGACACTGGGTAGACGAGGGTATTGACCAAAAATCCTACAACTCCCTCCATTTCATGGCTGGTGTGTCCCTCGACTGGCGAGCCAATCACCACCGTTTCCTGTTTAGCGAGTCGGGCAAGTAAGGCGCCATAGACTGCCAGTATGACTGTGAATAAGGTCGTACTTTCAGCTTTTGCAAGGCTTTGCAGACCGCTGGTGAGTTTTGAAGAGATTGACACGGGTTCATAACCCGCTGTTTTGTAGCGATTAGCCTCGCGTGAGAAATCTTCTGGCAAGGTTAGGAGCTCTGGTATGCCAGCAAGTCTTTCCTTGTTCCTGTCGATCTTTTCCTGCCAGTTCTGTTGCTGAACATGCTCTTGCCAATACGCCCAATCACTGTATTGGAAATTCAGTGCCGGCCAGTTTGGTTCTCTTCCTTCAAGGTAGGCAATGTAGCCTTCGCGAATTTCCCTGATCAACACCTCGGCCGAGCCGCCGTCACTGGCATGGTGGTGTAGTGTGATCAAAAATAATGTTTCATCTGTGCCGAGGAGGATGAGCTCAGCCCGGAAGGGTCTGTCCTGACTCAAATCGAACGATTTCGCGTTTTCGCTCTGGATGAGCTCTTGGATGAAGTCTTTTTTACCTTGGGTAGTTTGCAAACCATAGATGCGGGTCAAGTCTCTGACGGGCATCAATTCCTCTGCTGTCAGAGGGGCCAGTAATTTTCCAACTGGATCACCCTGTTGACCTTCTGTGATCACTGTGCGTAAGGATTCGTGACGAGCAGTAATCTTGACCAGCGTTTTGCCCAGCGCCTCTACGTTGAGTGAGCCCTTGATCAGAATCGCAGCGGGTACGTTATAGGTATTTGAATTTGCGTCGAGTTGATTGAGCGCCCATAATCTTTTTTGTCCGAAGGAAAGTGTTACTTCGTTCTCGCTGATTCTTCCTGAGCCCGCTTTGATACGATTTTCCTGGTTTGTCTGAACACTCTGAATCTGCGTAACCATGCCCGCTGGGGTTGGAAACTTGAACAGATCCCTAAGAGGCAAGCTTGCGCCCAGATCTTGTCTGATTCTGGTAATCAGACGCATGGCTAGCAGGGAGTGTCCGCCAATTGAGAAAAAATTGTCGTCCAGACCAACGTAAGTGGTTTTAGTCAGCTCGCTGAATAATCCGCAAAGGGTTTTTTCAATAGCTGTTTCAGGCGCCCGGTATTGTGCGCTTGTGACCGTTGGCTCAGGAAGGGCGAGCCGATTAATTTTACCGTTTGGCGTCAGGGGGAGTGCCATGAGTTCCATAAAATAACTTGGGATCATGTACTCAGGTATATGTTTCTGTAATTCTGTTTTAAGGATGTTCTGCTCGGGCATTTCGTGATCGAAATCTGTGACCAGATAAGCGACCAGATGTTGTTCCTGACCGAGCATTTTGGCCACGACAACGACCTGGGAAAATATCCCGAAAGTGCTCATCAGAGCCGCCTCGATTTCTCCGAGTTCAATTCTATGGCCGCGAATCTTGACCTGGTCATCTGCGCGGCCGAGGTATTCAATGTTGCCGTCGTGATGACGGCGCGCCAGATCACCCGTCCTGTACATTCTTTGGCCAGCGTCTTGAGTGCTTTCAAAGGGGCACGCAATGAATCGTTCTGCAGTTAGACCAGGTCGTCCGTAATACCCACGGGAGAGGGCTTCTCCAGAAATGTACAGCTCTCCCACAACCCCGTCAGGCACCGGTTTGAGATTGGAGTCCAGCACGTATATTCCATAGCCGGGCAGCGGTTTGCCAATTGGTGCAGAGCTTAAGGTTTCGCTTGTAATGTGCGATGTGCTGAGTTCATAAAAACTAGCCCAGATCGTTGCTTCGGTTGGCCCATAAAGATTTGTGACCTTGCCTAAACTTAAGAGTGAAGACGCCAGATGCTTGGGAAGCGCCTCACCACCGCTTAAGAAGTGCAAACTCTGTTGAATGGGTGTTGAGGCGGCTTCGATTTGTACTGCGCTGAGCAGTGAGGGTGTCGCTTGAATATGCGTTGCAGCTAAGGAATTGATGGTCCGGATAATGGCATGTGGATCGTGACTGTCTTGTGCATTGAGTAAAACGATTTCTGCACCATGCATCAAGGGCAGAAAAATTTCCAGACCGGAAATATCAAAACCGATTGTGGTTAAGGCCAGTACCCTGTGAGCTGGTTTGATCTGCAGTGTTGTTTGCACCGAAGCCAGGAAAAGGCTGAGGGCTTTACGGCTGATACCAACACCCTTGGGTTTGCCGGTGCTACCAGAGGTATAGAGCAGATAGGCGAGATGGTCTTGATTTGTTGGTCCTGCACCCTCTGCTCGTTCAAACAGTGTGGAAGCGTTATTAAGCGCAAGCAGAACACTCGGGTTGTCGAGCTCGAGAACTGGAGTTGTTGTACTGCCTGTCGAAATCGTATTCAGAACCTCCTGATGCTGACTGGAGCAGAGCAGCAGCTGCGCGTTGGAGTCCTCAAGCATATAACCAATCCTGTTGACTGGAAACTCAGGATCGAGTGGCAGATACGCCGCACCTGTTTTGAGACAGGCTAGCATCGAGATAATGATTTCATGTGTGCGATCAAGGAGAATCGCGACAACGTCTTGTTCGCCTATCGCCCGTTCGCGCAGCAAATTGGCAAGCTGGTTTGAGCGCAGCTCTAACTCTAGATAGCTGAGCGTCTGCAGCTTGTCATGCTCGGGAAAAGTAATTGCAGTTGAATGGGCGAATTTTTTAACGCAGTCCCCAAATACGTCGAGCAGATTATCAATTTTGTTCGAGGCTGCGGCAACCAGCGAGCCAGCGAGCAAGCTTTTGAACTGCTGATCATCGTAATAGGCGAGTTCTGCGAGCGGCAGATCGCTTGAGTGAGCAAGATTATTCAGTACGGTAGTAAAACATTTCGTCCACGAATCAACATTTTCGTACTTGAACAAATCAGCATCAAATTCGAAATTGCATTGCAATGCACGCTCGCGGTCCAGGCTTATAAACAACGATAAATCGTATTTTGCCGTAGGAAGCTCAACCTCCCTGAGTGAAGCGGCGGCGTCATTCAGAGTCAAGGCTAAAGCTGTAGAGTTCTGATATGCAAACATCGTCTGGAAAACAGGCGAATAATCCAGCGAGCGGTTCGTGTGCAAGTCCTCGAGCAATCTCTCAAAAGGCAAGTCCTGGTCATTGAGGACCTCCTGGACGATTTTTCTTGTTTGCAGAATTAAATCGCCAGTTGTATCAGACGCGCTCAGCTCAAAAGGGACTGGCAGCATATTTACAAACATGCCCATGAGGTGAGCAGTCTGTGTGTGTGTTCTTCCTGAGGCCGGCACACCAATCACGACTTGATTCTGACCCGCGATTTTGTGCAAGGTCAAAGCATAGGCGCCAAGCAATACTGAAAATAATGTCGTATTCAGACGCGTCGCGATTGATTCGAGTTGCACCACCAGCGTGTTAGGTAAAGCGGTATTGACATATCCCGCTGTTCTTAACCTGTCGGCACTGCGGGCGAAATCCAGCGGCAGTGTTAGCAGCTCTGGCATATTTTCCAGCCGTTGCTGCGCGCGCTGTATTTTTTCACTGAGTTCGTTGGAGATATTTTCCTTCTGCCAGTAAGCCCAGTCAGCATAACTGACAGGATTGACAGGTAGCGAAGGGGAGAGGCCCTGAGCGAAAGCGCTATAGGCGCAATCAAGCTCTTTAAAAAATATCTCTCTCGATACGCCATCACACGCCTGATGGTGAAAGGTAATGAGTAAAGCTAGTTGTTGTGAGTTCTCTGTGAATAGCACGATACGGATTGACGGTTGGTTGCCCAGATCAAAGGTTTGTGCACTTTCAGCTTTCGCGAGTGCCTCAAGGCGCGATGCTGATGTTTCAATTATTTCAATCTTTACTTTAGATTGTTCCGCAGAGAGAAGTTTTCCCTTAGGCAAACTATTCTCATCCGTGCCTATTACCGTGCGAAGGGGAGCGTGTCGTATGACAAGCAGGTTAATCGCGCGTGTCAGTGCCTCGACGTCAAGCTGAGCTTTTAAGCCGATCAGGCTTGGCATGTTGTAGGTCGCGCTTGCACCTTCGACCTGATTAAGCGTCCAGAGTCTTTCCTGTCCATAGGACAGAAAGAGGCTTTGATCTGGTTTGGTGCCTTGTCCTGCAAGCAGTGCCGAGCTTTTATCCTGACTCAGTTGCGCAAGATGTGGCGAGAGCGCGCGCGACGTTGGGAAATCAAAAACTATTTTTAAGGGTAGCAACACACCGAGTGAATCTTTGACGTTTGAGATTAGTCGCATCGCCAGCAGTGAATGTCCGCCGATTGCAAAAAAATTATCTAAAACACTGACCGACTCTTTGCCTGTCAACTCGGCAAATAATTGACAAAGATAGATTTCTTGCGTTGTATCAGGTGCTACGTACTCTGCTGTTGAGCCATTTATCCCTGCAGTCGGTTTAGGAAGTGCTTTTCTGTCGAGTTTGCCATTTGCGGTCAAGGGCAGCGCATTCAGACTGACGATATAGGATGGCAGCATATACGCAGGCATGCTGAGCGATAATCTGTTTTGTAATTCCGAGATTTCCGGAATCAGACCATCCTGACCAGGAACGACATAACAGACAAGCGTTTGCTCCTGATGGATCATCTGATCGATGACGATCACTTGAGACAGATTTTTAAAGCTTTGTTTGATTGAGGATTCAATCTCGCCTAGTTCAACACGAAATCCTCTTATCTTTATTTGATTATCTGCACGACCAACGTACATGATTGCACCGTCATCTCGCATATAAGCAAGATCACCAGTCCTGTACATGCGTGAGCCTGTTGCGCAAGATGAGGTGAATGGGCAGGCAATAAAGCGCTCAGCAGTTAAACCTGAGCGACCGAGATAGCCGCGTGCCAGTCCTGTCCCTGCAATATAAAGTTCTCCAATAGCACCAGCAGGTGCTAATTGCAGACTGCTGTCCAGAATGTAGAGTTGTGTGTTCCAGATCGGCAAACCAATCGGTGGTGTGCTTGAATTTTTTCCAAGCGTGCATTGCCAGACACTTACATCGATGGCGGCCTCAGTGGGGCCGTAGAGATTCCATAATTTAAGCTCAGGATATTTTCCAAGTGTCTCATCCTGTAGCTCAGCAGAGAGTGCCTCACCGCTGGTGACGATTTGTCTGATGCTCGGGCAATCGCCAGCGGATAAAAACTTGAGAAATACAGAAAGCATTGAGGGGACGAAATGTAAAACAGTGATCTGGAACCGTTCGATCATTTCTTTTAAATAAACTGGGTCCTTATGTCCCTGGGGAGAACTGATCACCAGGGAGGAGCCTGTCATCAAAGGCAGAAACCATTCCCATACCGCTACATCAAAGCCAAGGCCGGTTTTTTGCAATACGCGATCTTGTTGCTGGAGATCAAGCGTATCTTGCATCCATTCCAGGCGATTGAGGATGGCCTCGTGGGTATTTCCTGCGCCTTTTGGCATCCCTGTGGAGCCTGAGGTATAGATCAAATACGCAAGGTTCCATGGCCTCAGTGGCTCGGAAAGTTCGTCGGCACTGAGGTCGTTCGCTGATTGCCGGGATACCTCGGCCTGAGTCAATTCGTCGTCGAGAAGTATATTTTTTGCAGCAATCGCTTTGAATAACGAACCACCTGCATCTAGCAGTTTGGCCGTGCTAATCACGGCGTATGCCTGACTATCAGTCAGCATGTAGGCTTGTCTTACGTGTGGATATTCAGGATCAATCGGCAGATAAGCTGCCCCAGCTTTCATAATCGCAAGCATGCTGACGATCTGATCGACCGAGCGGTCCATTAAAACGGCGATCACTTGATCGGTTTTTACACCATGAGAAAGCAAGTAACGCGCGAGTTGATTCGAGCGCTGGTTAAGTGTGTCGTAGGAGATGAAAAAATTTTGCTCGTTTTCGACATAATGCAAAGCCTGAGCCTGCGCATGGTGTTTTGCGCTTGCATAAAACTGAGCAATGAGATTGTTTTCTGTGTCCGCTGAGCGCGACTTCAGAGGTCCCGCAGATTTTGCGACCAGTAAGTTTTTTTCTTCGTTCTTAAGTATTGGCAGGCTCGCAATCGGTGCCTGTTCCAATTCGGGTAGCGTATTGATCAAGTGACCAAGGCGTTCAAGATGGCTCTGAATTTCTTCTTGTTTGTATCGCGCCGGATTGAAATCCATGCGTAGCTCGACTTGCGAGCCGTCTGTTCGATCAAAAATATTTAATTGCAGGTCGGCCACTGAACCTGTGCTGAGGGTTTCCACCGCACCTGAGGCGTCTCCGAAATCCAGCAGCTGATCAAAAACGAGTAAGTTCACCACCAGCGAGAAGGCAGAAGAGTATCCCTGCTTGCGTCTTTCCTGGGTCAACTCACCGATTGGAAAGCTGTTGTGTCGCAGGTTTTGTCTATTTTGACGCGCGGTTTTATGCAATACATCCAGAACGCTATCGCTGTGGTTGATTTGAAGTCTCAGGGCGATCGCGTTCGAGAGCATGCCGATCAAACCGCGAGTTTTTTTATTGCGACCCGATGTCGGACTACCGATGCAGATATCTGATTCGCCTGTTAGCCTGGAAAGATAAATACTGAAGGCTGCGGCAAAGCCAGAATACAAACTCTGACCGTTGGAAACACTCCAGTTTGCAAATTTTTCGTAGGTATCTCTGGGTATGAAATGAAAGGCGTTTTCAGGAACAACGAGATTAAGTGTATTGACTGGTTGAATTGAAAAGGAGGGAGGTGTTGTGAGCCCAGCTGTAGTGTTTAACCAGTATTCCTTGTCTTTCTGGTAGCGCTCGCCTGTTTGATAATCACGGTCAGCTTCAATGGCCTGCGCCCAATCATGCATTTCGGGCATTTCTATAGTGACCGGATCAGTTGCCAGTTTTTTGTAGGTTTGCGCCAGTAAGGTCGTTAAATAGGAACCGCCAGGCGCATCGACCGCAAGATGATGAACCGCCATGGACCATACCCATTTTTCGTCTTCAATTTGAAACAGGGCAAAACGGCAGCACGGACCCGTTGCTAAGTGATGAGGTCTTAGCTGGTGTTCTTCGATGGCATCTTTCAGCGCCTGATCAATGTTTACCGCTGAGCGCAGGTCGGTTTGTTCAAAGGGTGCATCGCCTGAGTCAAGAATTTCCTGGAACGGTTCGCCTTTCACAACAACGAAGCGTACGCGTAAGGACTCTGATGTCTGCCAAACCTGATTTTGAGCTTGAATGAATAAGTCGGTAGATATCGCGCCACTAATACGGATAATCTGGCCGATGTTGTAAGCAATTGAGTTTGGGTCAATCAGTTGGTGAAACCAGACATTTCGCTGGGCACCGGTAAGAGGTAGGAGTTTGGGCTGATTATTTCCGGCAAAATCCGTCGACATGTTGTTCAAAGCATCCGTTTTAGTGAGTTCTCAACTTGCTGCGTCAAGAGTTGTAAGGAAATCTTTGTTTATCTCAGCTAATTGACGCCTGATTCACTGCGTCATTTAACCAAAATAGGACTCAAGAAACCTTTCTGAATCTTGCATTCGCGGAGTCTGAAGTGCGACTAAAAACGGTTAGCGCATTTGGATACGGATCGTTAACTGATAGCCCGAACCTCTGGCTACTTTGATTGTTCCGTCATTATTGATTGCGGTAGCTAGTTTTTTACGCAACCTTGTGATGGCTACGTCTAATGTAGCTCTGCTTTTTGCATCGGTATCTTTTTCTAGCCGTTCGAGCAATTCCCAGGCTGGTACGAATTGCATGGGCGCTTCTGCAAGGGCTTTGAGCAGAATCATTTCCTGGCGAGTGAGTTCAATGACGATCTGGTCCTTTTTGAGGACCATTTCGATCGCATCAAGCCAAAAAATATCTGAATTCTTTTTGGAAGTTTGTCGCCGGACAATACTGCCGATCGAGGCCTCAAGTTCTGGTATGGATACAGGTTTTGAAAGATAGACATCTGCCCCGCTCTCATAGCCCATCACCCGATCCGCTTCTGAGATTCTGGCTGTCAGCATGATGATGTGAATATCGGGGTAAATCAGACGTATCCTTTTTGCGATGGACAGACCATCCTCTATCGGTAAGGTTAGGTCCAGCACCAGTAAGTCCGCTCGCTCGCTAACCAGGTGTTCATTGAGTGATTCGCCAGAATCTACGCCCACGACGCTATAGCCTTTGGTTAAAAGGTGCTGCACCATCAACGCACGAAGTGCATCGTGATCTTCGACGATCACTATTTTTAGATTGGTAACCATAACTTCATTGTGACAGTTTCTTGTTGTTCCGAATAGGAAAGATAGCCACCTAAAAGCTCTGCCATAGATTTGGACACATATAGACCAAGTCCTGACCCCGTGGTGCGATTGGCTTTCGGACCGCGGTAATATTTTTTGAATATTGAGTCGGCACTGGGTAATTCGGAAGGCAGGACTCGATTGGAAACACTGATCAGAATCATATTGTCGAGCTGATTCGTGTGTGTTTCGGTTACTGCTTTTGTATAGGAAATTGTGATCCTGACGGTTGAATCGCTCGGCGAGTATTTCAAAGCGTTATCTAACAAATTACCAATCATTGTTTTAAGTAAAACTTGATCCGTATTCAGTTGCAGAGAAGGAATTGTTTGGGCTAGTTCGATCCTGTTTTTCTCACTATTTTTTTCAATTAACTCGCGGATCAGTTCAATCAGTAAAAGCGGTTGATAGTTAAGCGTCACCTGATTTCGATCCAGGCGATCCATCTGGCTGCAACGCTCAATAATAGCGTCCATATCATTGATACTTTGCTCAGCGAAAGGTGTGAATTTTTTAATATCCGCTACGTCAGTTTGTATATAGAGCCTTAAGACAGAGAGGCTGTTTTTCAATTCATGGGTCAGCATCAGCATGAATTTTTGTTGTTGATCTTGACGGTATTTCTGTTTTTCGGTTTCGTCGTTCGCTTGTTTGAGCGAAATTTCCTGGCTGCTCCGAAGAGTAATTTTTTGTTTTTGAAGCGTTGAAAACGCGGTCACACTGATCAAAACAAAAAATGGAATATGTATCCCGCTCGTCATGAGGTTGTCAAAATAATTAGGCATCCATCCTATCGTGAACAAGCGATAGGTCATCAGAATCAAACCAAGCATCACTAGGCTGAGGGCCAGTGGTATCCCCATTTTTTTTTGTATGCTTGGTATGAGTGGGGTGGCCGTCATCAATAAAAATACGCCCAGCCCAACGTAGGGACTAAACGTTAAGACGTAATTGTTCTCATCGAAGCAATATATCACCGCAAAGAAGAGCCAAACAGCCAGAGAAACCGTGGCAATCTGATAGGCCACACCTTTTACTTGATGTTCTTTTAACAAAGTAAAAAAATATAAAGAAGCCGTAAGAGGAAGGCATACGGTCATAACCATTTCGATAAATTTTTCTCCGGAACTTACACCGAAAGGGTATTTAGCACCTGCAATCAGGATCCGGAATATTCCGATTTCCACGCCCAACGCGACTGTCGAGAGAAAAAATAAGTTCTTTTTTACTATCCCGTTCCACAGGAAATAAATCGTAATAAAGCAAACAAGACCAAGATAAAACATCAAGCTTTCGCTCAATGAGATCGCTTGTCTGATGAGATCTTCGCGCTCTTGTAGAAAAAACTGGGCTAATACAATTTTTGGTGCTTCGATCCGTAATAAGAAAAGATCATTTTCCGAATTCGTGCTGATAGGAAAAACATCATTTTCTCTTCTGGCAAGTTTAGTCAGATTTTTAACTGGGTTTTCCGGCTCGATTTTCACCCATTCGCCGTCTGTAAGTCGGTAGAGTTCAGTGGAAGTAATGTAAGCCGGAGCAATAGTCAGGTATTGGGTCGCTTTTGATTTTGTTCTCAGATCGAATTTAAGCCAGAATACTGATTTTGTCCAACCCTTTGCGATGGCTAAGCTATCGACCAGAGTAAAGTCTTTTGTTGCAACTTGTGCGGGGGTCAGCGCTCGACTGCTGTCCTCGTAGAGCATGTATGAAGTCAACGCTTCGGCCATCGCAGGGCTCTGTGGCATCAGTGCGATTAGCCAAAAAAAACAGTACAAAAATCCACGCATTCTTAATCCATAGCTGTGAGAAATTTACGGGGTCTGGCTTATTTGAACTGACTTGGTTGCGCGAGGGTTAATGTGGTTTCCAAAGGACTTATCCTTCTGAACCTTTCAAAGCAAACAGACCAATCTTTCTGAACCTTACATTTAGTTTGATTCATGCAACATTGAGGGTTTGGTAACTTTATTAAGTACAGATCTAAGGACCAATTTTAAGGACCATACTGCTAGTTCACTTACAATAAATCGCAACATCCCATTATTAACAGGTCTCATTATGTCTGAAAATCCTAAAACTCACGTCGATGCTTACACAATTGATGGGGATCTCCTGAAGGTCATCGTTAATGCAGAAGGACAGCATTCGATTTGGCCAGCAATGAAAACAACCCCTCCGGGCTGGACTGAAACAGGTTTTTCAGGTTCCAAAGCAGAGTGCTCAGCTTATGTGGATGAGCACTGGACTGATATGCGACCCATTAGTTTGCAGCGTGCCATGCAGGGTGCAGAGGGAAAGCTTCAGTAAAAAAGCATTCCGGACGTCTGTCTCAATCATGCCTGAACCAAAGCAGGCTATGTGAGCAGATTGACCAGATTAAGCAGATTTATAAGTAGTTTTTACTTCCAGAGTTAATCCTCCTATCAATTATTTTTTTAATGGCAGATTAAAAATGACGCGTGCGTTCAAATTGGCTTCTATTACCCTTGCGCTAGTTTTGG
The DNA here is from genome assembly GCA_036725985.1 of Burkholderiaceae bacterium. Classification (GTDB taxonomy): domain Bacteria; phylum Pseudomonadota; class Gammaproteobacteria; order Burkholderiales; family Burkholderiaceae_B; genus Zwartia. The sequence continues at coordinate 20,747 of DAIMDD010000004.1, read as the reverse complement.
GGGGATGCAACTCAATCAATTCCTCAAGTTTCAGGGATATGTCCTCGGCTTATCGAGACGTACTCGAAGGTTATTCCAACGACAATATCCTGCTAAACGTCGTCCGAGCCTCCGAACGCATGCCCGTCAGCTTTCTTGAAATGCCCTCCGTGGTTGGCACAGGCAACGTCAGCGCCGGTGCCGGTGTAAGCAGCATTATTTACAGTGCAACTCCCAGTTCCGTCTCAGGTTTTTTCTCAGCGTACGCCACACCGTTTTCCTCTTATTACAGTCCTAACCTCTCTTTGAGCGTCAACAACGGCTTTACGTTTACGCAGTCCTCGATGGACAACTCCTCATTCATGAATGCCTTCCTGACTGACATCAAGGTTGAGACGGTCGCTTCTCTATCCAATAACGTTGTCGCACCGAAAGAGGTGCTGTACTCCCTGATTATTGATTCGATCGAAGTGCGTGATCAGAAAAACCAGATTGTTGCGACCTATGAAAACAATCCGAATCTTGCTGACTATGCAGATACCTTCCAAAAAGCTCTCTATACCCTTGTAAATTCGGGTCTTAGTACCCAGCAGGTTGTGCAGAAAGTCGTGTTGTCACCACCAATGGATGCCGAGACGCTCAATAAACAGTTTGGCGTTATGGCTAGTGCATTTTCCCAGCCAGGTTTTTCGATTGATGTGATCAAAAAGACTGGTCAAAAAGATATGTATCAGGCTGTGCGCATGGCCCCAACCATGCAGTTTTGTTTCAATCAGCAGTTAAGTACTGCAATTATTGGCCAGGTCTTTAGTGATTCGGCCTATTGCACTAATGTTGGCAAGAGCAAAGAAATTGCTGGTTCAAAACCTGTGCCAACAAATTTGGGCTTAGCTAAGACCGACCAAAAGGTCGATCTTTTCATCAAGTTGCGCTCAAGCCGTACGGTGTTTGATTATCTGGGAGCGATTGTCAATCTCCAGCATCAAAATCCTGCCCGCATGATTACTGTCATGAGTCATCAGGATCCTTCCAAGTCTGGTGCCATGAGTGCTGCGACGCCTTCCTTCCCGCTTTTTGTTGTTGAGAAAAACAATAGCACCTCCAAACCAATTTCTGTTGTGAGCTACGGTGGCAATACCTATTCGGTACCTCGCGATTCCGCCTCGTGGACAAAGGACGTATTGGTTACCGTATCCCAGTTGCTGACGCTCAATAAGGTGCCTGGTTCTATCCCTCCATCTCCTTCGGTGTTGGTGAAGTAATTTTCTGATGGTTCATTTGAGGTAACCCTTGCCTGATTTAGGCAAGGGTAATTTTGTAGAAGTGTGTAATGTCATCATCTCTTAGTAGCTGGCTTGTTCCGCTGACGCCGGGCAATAAACAAGGTGTCAGAGTCATCTGCTTTCCTTATGCTGGAGGTGGTGCGTCTGTATACCGGGGATGGGCACAACGACTGCCTGCGTATATTCAGGCTTTTGCAGTCCAGTTGCCAGGCCGTGAGTCGCGTTTTTCAGAGCCGCTTGTCGAAACACTTGGCGATTATATTGAGCAAGTCACACTAGCCATTTTGAGTATGAAGGACAGGCAAAAAACGATTTTGTTTGGCCACAGTCTTGGCGCTTTGGCAGCCTATGAGACTGCGGTTCGTTTGTCCGCAACGACTTACCCTTTAGGAGCACTGGTTGTGTCCGGGCGGCAAAGTCCCGGTACACCAAGTAAACGCCAGCCGATATCTCATCTTTCTGACGCTGCTTTTGTGAAACAAATGGCGACTTTTGAGGGAACACCAAAGGAAGTGTTAGCTAACACAGAGCTGATCGAGTTGTTAACGCCGATGATTAAAAGAGATTTTTCTCTATCTGAAAACTATATCCCCGTGCGTCATCCTGTTCTGGAATGCCCTGTCTTCGCGCTGGGTGCGCGAGACGATATTTGGCTCGATGAACACTCGCTGGATAAGTGGGCGAGTGTGACTGAGGGAGATTTTGAAACGCATTGGTTTGCAGGCGATCACTTTTATTTAAACAAGCAGGTGTCAGAGTTGCTTGCGTACTTAACAAATGTGGTTTTAATACATGAAAAGACTTAAAATCGGCTGTGGTACTAAATAATATTAAGCCTGAGTAATTAAATAAGGAGTGGCGTTTAAAAACGCATATAAAAGACTCCATTAAAAGACTGCATTAAAAAAAAGCTTTAAAAGACTGTACTAAAAAAACGCTTTAAAAGACTGTACTAAAAAACCGCATTAAAAAACCGCATTAAAAAACCGTTTGTTCAAAGACACAAAATGAAAATTATCGCGTTAGCCAACCAGAAAGGTGGATGTGCAAAAACTACAACAGTAGTGAATCTTGCTGCATGCCTGGCCGAGCATAAGAAAAAGGTCCTGGTTATCGATCTGGATTCACAGGCTAACGCAACCAAATGGCTCGGTGCACAGACCGACTCGGATGGCGCAATCAGGTTATTAACGACAAAAGAACCTGTTGATTCGCTTTGCGAGCCCTCCAGTATTGAGCGTGTCCAAGTGATCGCTGCTTCGCGTGCGCTTGCTAATTTTGAAAAAATGACTGCTGGTGAGATCTCAGTCGAAACGCGCCTCAAAAGACGCCTGGCTCAACTGGATGCGTCGAAGTGGGATTATGTATTGATTGATACACCTCCGACTTTGGGTCTCATGACGCTTAATGCTTTAAGCGCAGCGCAGGATTTACTCGTTCCTGTCACCACCCATGTTTTGAGTCTATCAGGTGTTGCCCAACTGATTGAGACTTTTCAGGAGGTCAAAGAAGTTCTAAATCCTTCACTCAATATTTTGGGCTTTCTGGCTTGTCGTGTTGATTCACGCACGCGTCATTCAAAAGAGATCCTGGAGCTCCTGAATAACCAGTTTGGTGACAAGGTTCTGAAATCCATGATTAGAGAAAGTATTCGCTTGGCTGAGGCCCCATCGTTTCAGTTGAGCATTAGTCAATATGAAAGCAAGTCTGCTGCAGCCGAAGATTATCGAGCGCTAGCTAAAGAAGTTCTCTCGCTGACCAAATAACCGGATATCGTCATGGCCACCACAAAACGTAAGACTGTTAAAAGTAATCCGCTTGATACCATCGCCAGTGTCAAGAAAATCAAGCCTGCCGTCACTGAGCCGCAAGCCATAGCGCCGGCGACTATTGAGCCACTTCAAGCTGTTAAAAAGCCACGCAAGGCCCCGGTCAAAAAAGTCGTTTCCGCTGAGGCTCAAGCAACAGTTCAAAATTTAGCTGCTGAGCCGAGTTCGACTGCTAAATCTCCAAAGTCAGCCCAGGATATTCCTTCTAAACAGTCAGCTCAAGCGACCAACAGTAGTCCTGAGGCGAAAACTGCAGAGGATATTTTGCAACGTGAGTTTTCACCCGCAACGGCCATGGTGGTTGTGCCTTCAGCACTTTTTAAAGATGACCAATTATCGACCGTGCATGCCTTGCATGCAGTCAAATCCTGGTCCCAATGGGCTGTGCTTGCAGGTTTAATTCCTACCCCTCTGGTCGATACCGTCGCTATTTCCGGTGTGCAGATCAAAATGATTCATGATTTGTGCAAGATCTATAACGTTACCTTCAAAAAAGAGGCTGCGTTGGCTGTTGTCAGTGGTTTGGTAGGTGGCTCGCTGACCACCACTGCGGCGGGAATGGGAGGGGTTTTTCTAAGCAACCTGCCTGTGATCGGTTCTTTTATGAAATACACCGTCCAGCCTGCGCTGTCTTATGCCTCGACCTATGCAATAGGTCGTGTGTTTATGCGTCATTTCGAAAATAACGGCACCATGCTGAATCTGGATAGCAAAAAACTTGAGGCATATTTCAAAGATCAATATGCCAAAGGGCGCAAGATGTTTAAGTATGAGTTCAAATCGTCCCCTAAAGTCCAAAGTGCTTAACAACAAATGCAAATCACCATTAAGTCAGATCTGATTGATTTTTTTAGTCGCGAAAGCCCACGTGAACTCAAGCGCTTGGCCTGGCTTTCTTTTTTTGTAGGTGTGACAAGCACGGTACTAATTGCACTGATTAACAAATGTGCAGGGATGGTCGCCAACGGTGATTCAGTTGTCTGGGAGTTTTTTCTATTCATTTTTTTGTTGTCGATGTTCTTGTTTATCACCAAGCGCGCCAACGAAGAAAACATTAAAAACTCGCAAGAGTTGATCCATCGCTTCAAAATGCGCATCATGCATGACATCATGCGCTCGGACCTCAAGCGTCTCGATCAGATCGGTCGCGGTGAGATTTTACAAATCCTCGCGCGCGATACATCCCAGGTCTCACAGTCCGTCGGAGCCTTGGTCAATATTGCCCAGTCTGCGGCGACGCTTTTATGTTTGACCTTTTATATGGCGACTATCTCAATGGTCGCTTTCGCCTTAACGCTCGCCTCCAGTATTCTGATTTTTATTCTTGGCGGACAACAACTTGTGATGGTTGCCGACAAGTTTATCGCCGTCTCGGAAAAAGAAGTCAAGAGTAATGGTTTGTTTGAAGATTTCCTCAGCGGCTACAAGGAAATCAAAATGAACACCAGGCGTGCATTGGACATTACTCACGATATCGTTGCCTTGTCTAAAGAGACTTGCTCGATGCGGACTAACTTGCTGACGATTGCGACCAATTTTTTCAACTACTTATCCGTCATGATGTACGTCATTGTCGGTACGTTGATTTTTATCGTACCGATTTTTTCCTCAGGCTTCGCGCAACACGTGACTGAGACCACGACGACTGCTTTGTTTTTGGCCGCCTCCTTGACGGGGATGATCACTGCGATCCCTTCGTTGTCGCTCTCGAACGTAGCGGCCGGAACCTTGCGCAAACTCGAAGATCAGCTATCCAAAGGTGTAGTAGAGAAGGGTGTTCAGAAAAACAACCAAACCTTTGAGACAGCCACGACGATCAGTTTGGAAAATGTCCTGTATCGGCATCCACCCAGTCAGACAATCAGCCCATTTGTTCTGGGACCTATGAGTTATCAGTTTGAACTAGGAAAGGTCTATTACATCCGTGGCAATAATGGTTCAGGCAAAACAACGCTGATGCGCGTGCTGACTGGTTTATATGAACCGGTAGAAGGTAACGTTTTAGTCGATGGCGTGCGGGTCGTACAGCCAGTTTCCAACAATTATCGAGATTTGTTCGCTGTGGTGTTCAGCGACTTTTATTTGTTTAAAAAAATGTATGGTCTGTCTGACTACAGTCAGAATGAGATTGACGAGCTGCTGAATCTTTTCAAACTCCAGGGCAAGCTCTCAGTCGAACACGGTGAATTTTCTTCTTTGTCTTTTTCGACTGGACAAAGAAAGCGAATCGCTTTGCTTGTGGCAATTCTGGAAAAACGCCCCTTTATCATTCTCGATGAGTGGGCTGCCGATCAGGATCCTGAATTCAGACAAGAATTTTACGAGCACATAGTGCCGATGTTTCGCGAGATGGGTAAGGGCGTAATAGCTATCTCTCACGATGATCAATACTACGATACCGCGGATCATGTTTTATTCATGGCCGATGGTAAACCTATAGATTCACTCTAAAGACTCATGAAATATTTAAAAAGCTTATGGATGCGTATTTGCGACTGGTTCAACAGGCATATCCTGTTGCTACTGTTCGTCACGTTCGCAGTGGCTGGGGGCTTTATAGTTTTGTTTCCCAGCATTGTTGTAAAAATTCCTGTTGGGTATAAGGGTTTGATTTACCGCCCACTCTCTGGCGGTCTGGATTTAAACTACGTCTATTCTGAAGGGCTGCATTTTATTTATCCTTTCAACTCGATGACGCAGTACTCCATTGCACTGAATGTTCATAAGATGGACATGGAAGTCATGACGTCTGATTTGTTAAAAACAAAAGTCACCATCAGCTTCCAGTATCATGCCACCGAGCAGACACTTCCTTTGCTGCATCGCTATGTTGGTAAAGACTATCTGCATACCTACATCCTGCCTGAGGTGACTGCTTCAGTTCGGGAGATCTTTGGAAAACTTACTTCGCATCAGGCGTTTACAACTGATTTAAAGAAAGTTTCAATGGATATATCCTTGGGTGCCGATAATTATTTGATTAATAATTTAAGCCCTGCTGGTTTGACCTCAGTCAGACTGGTTCGAATCAGTGCGTTTCAGATTGAGTCCGTTGTATTTCCTGAGTCAGTGCAGAAATCCATCGAGACCAAGCTGGTCGAGTCTTCCAAGTCGGAAGAAATGGCGTTTACGATTGATATCGCTAAACAAGAAGCTACTCGCAAGGAAATCGAGGCGGGTGGAATCAAGAAATATCAGGATATCGTTAATAGCGGCTTAACAGATAATTACCTCAAACACGAGGGTATCAAAGCAACCCTGAAACTCGCAGAGTCTAATAACTCAAAAATCGTTGTCTTTGGCTCATCTGAGGGTGGTTTGCCTCTCATTCTCGGAGATGCTGATACGAATCGTATTGGTGCTGATAACAAGACTTCTCAGGCAACTGCTTCCAAACCCGCGACCTCGACTAGCCCAGACAAGTCTAGCGATACAGACAAGACGACTGCTGCGAACAAGACGACTACTTCGGACAAGACGACTACTCCGGATAAGACGACTACTTCGGATAAGACCGGCGTAGCAGACAAGACGAACTCGGCAGATAAGGCTAGCGCTCCAAAATCTGACGCTAAAGCAACCAGTGAGTCTAAAAAGTGATTGATTTGAATAGGAACTTTCTGAAGACGGTGTTGGCTTCATTTGTTGATTGTGGAAAAGGATCTATGAGTGCACGCTTGAAAAAAATGCTGCCGCATCGAGCTGGTCAGTTTCATTGCGCTTTAGTTTCACTTGGTTTATCCCTCAGTCTATGCACCTTAAGTTTTCAGGTTGCAGCTCAAGTGGCTGCAAAGCCTGAGTCACCTGCTACTTCTGTAGTAAGTACGACTCCCGCAACAACAGCGACTCCCGCAGCAACAACGACTCCCGCAGCAGCAACGCCCGCAATAACTACTTCTGCATCAACTACCTCTGCATCAACCACCTCTGCAGCAACTACTGCTCCAGTGGCACAGACAAACTTTATCGATGCATCGCCTCCAGTTTTTTATAACAGTAGTGTTACCGCTGGAAATGTCACCAATCCGTATTTTGACTCTTCAATCCCCTTGGGTGATTTTCAAAAAAAATATTATCAGTCCTGCTTTGTGTATGTTTTTATAAAAACGTTTATGAGAGTTCAGATCATTAATCTCTCAACGCACAAGGTTAGTAGTTGCCCGGCTTCAGAATTCAGAAAAATCACAGCATCTTCGGTCGCTGCACAGCTAAAAACTGCAGCTAACGTGACGCTTGTAGGCTTGGTTGGTCCAAACTTCCAGATGATGGATGAAAATAATTCCGCCATTGAGGCAGAATCGGTACCAATTGGCAATTTGAATTTCTCGCCCGTTATGTATGCGGATATTGGTATTGGAGATGTATTCCACAGTTGGAATATTATTAAGTCAATGAGACGGCTGTTCAGGTGGACCAATGTCGATGTCACCTATAACCCCATCGCCTCGCGTCGCAATATGGACTACGTTTGGTACAAAGGTAGAACTGTTTATGTGATGACGACTGATCTAGGCCAAAAGTACGTGATGGCTTTCTACAACCCTGTTGATATACAAAATTTTAAAACAGAAGAATATCTTGTCGGCAGATTGAATAACCTTGGTAATGCACTCAATCTGCCACCAGGCTGGACTTTCAAATCCATCGTTTTGCAAAAGGTATTAAGGCTACATCAGATTCCGTTTCAGGGTTATGCGGGTGAGACCATGGTTGACGAACTGGATAATGTCTACATCCGTGCTGAAGAGCTAGAGTAATGAAGCCTTTTCTAATCACTGTTTTGAATCGCTGGAAAAATAATGTCTGATCCTCTTGTTACGCTGTGCCCCGATGTGGTTGTCGAGCCTTTGGTTGCGCGTTGGTACGCCTGGTCTCATCTGATATCCCCCGGTACTGCTGCGCTCAATACTGTGTTTCGTCATCTGTCGCTGTTGGAGTCATTTGTTGCACAACCCGATGTTCACGCTGTGGCGTGTCAAACCCCGAGTTTGCGGGGAGGTCCTTTTGTCGATTTGCCTAAGACTGCAGTCGATGCTGTTCAAAAACTCATTGACTCTACTAAAGCAGATCAGCCACATTTGATTCAGTTTGGCGAGGATCTTAGAGAAACTTATCGGTTTGTTTTAAAAAATTCAGACGGTTTCAGCATTGAGAAACATTATGCAAATCTGCCAGAATCGGTAAAAGGCTATGTGGAGCTGCTCTATACACTAGGGGGATTTCCGGATATTCGTTTAATAGAACCTCTTTTGTATCGTAGTAATTTAAAGCGCGATGCTTTTCAAAGTGCGATGCTCTACAGGGCTAAAGGTGATGATCGCAGTTTTGCTTTCAGTACTCCCAGGATGCCGCGTCCCGATGCTTTTGAACTTCACCAGCCTTTTGCTTCCGAGGTATATGATTTTCTTGCACGGTTAAGATTTTCACCTCAGCCATTCTCAGCCGTGATGTCTGCCCTTGGCGCCAAACCCGAGGACGAAGCTTTAGTTAAAAGTCTTGTGACAGAGTCAGCAGTCGTGATTGCGCATGATCAGCCTGCAGCAGGGCAGACACGCTGGAGATATTTTGGTCACGCCTGCGTCCTGGTTGAGGCTGCAGATGGAAAAAATGTTTTAGTTGATCCCTTGGTAGCCTATGAAACCGACCCGGCGCTCAAGCGTTTCGTCCTCAGTGACTTGCCTGAAAAAATTGACTACGTTGTTCTCACGCATAACCATGCCGATCACGTTCTGATTGAAACCTTGCTGGCGCTTCGCTACAGGATCGATACGATCGTCGTGCCTGCCGCAGGCGGTGGCTTGGCTGACCCCTCGCTTAAATTAATGCTTGAGTCCATTGGTTTTAAAAAGGTCGTTGAATTAGGGACTTTGGATCATGTCGAAAGCGGCTTGCTGCGTCTTACAGCGTTGCCGTTTCTGGGCGAGCATGGCGATCTGGATATCCGCTCAAAAGCAGCCTGGCATGTGCGTGCTGGCGACCATAGTTTATTGTTCGCCGCAGACAGTAATAATCTCGAACCAAAAATGTACGACATGCTTCGCGCAATGATTGGTCCGATTGATACCCTTTTCCTGGGAATGGAGTGCCTTGGCGCACCCTTTAGCTGGACCTATGGCCCTATCTTACCTATCGCAGTCGATCGCAAAAAAGACCAGTCCCGCAGACTGAATGGCTCAGACTGCGAGCGCGGAATGAAAGTGGTCAATAGTCTTGGCTGTAAAACCGTCTATATCTATGCGATGGGGGCAGAGCCCTGGTTGCAATTTATTACGAGCATTGATACGGATCCAAATACGCCCCCTGCAGTCAATGCACGTCAACTCATTGAGTTGTGCAAAACCCAGGGTATCACTGCTGATTTGCTTTATGGTTCTGCCGAAGCGATTCTCTAGTTTGTTGAACTTAACTACGTGGAAAGATCATGAGTCCTTATCTAATGTATGCGATCTATGCGCTTCTGTGCATTCTGGTTTCCTTTTATGGAAGGGGTACACGTTTAGGTTTCTGGGGCGTGCTGTTACTGAGCGTTATCGTTTCACCTTTGATCGTAGTTGTGGGCTTGTTATTACTGGCACCGTTTCAATCGAATATCTTGCGGCCTTTCAAAAGTAAACGGGTGGAGTGACGTACTATTTTTGTAAAGTTTCACATTGCATTAAAAAACGATCGATATGCTGACAAATAGGCCCCTACGCTAAACCTAGGGCCTATTTTTTTTACGACTTTGTAACGAAATTAAATCAATTTATCCAAGACTCTTACCTTGTTTTTTAAAGCTGGTCGTGCGATTGGCATGAGGTCAGAGTTTCAAATTAAATAGCAGTGTCACTGTGATCACGGACATGTCTGAACATCAGCTACTTCCTTTAACGAACGCGCAACGCAACGTCTGGTTTCATCAACAGCTCGATCCAATGGCGCCTGGTTATAACATTGGACAAGCGATTCGTTTCACAGGAGCCCTCGATCTCGAGCGTTTAGGTGCCGCACAGCAAGCTGTTGTTGATCGTTTTGATAATTTGCGCTGCAAGTTTTTAGTAGTCGACAATGAGCCTTTCCAGTTGATCGACACCACCCTGACCATAGTGCCAAAAACCTGGGATCTCAGAGCTGAGCTTGATCCCGGTAGCAGAGCGAAACAACTGATTGCCCTGGAGTTTGACAAAGCCTTTGATCTTGAACGAGATCCTTTATGCAGATTTGGTCTGATTCGTTTGGCAGACGAAGAGTGGGAATGGTTTTGGGTGACCCATCATATCGTCACGGATGGCTGGGGATTTCAGCTTGCGATGCAATACATGGCGCAGGTTTATGCCAACTCAACCGCTGTAGAGCAAGAGGAGTATGCAAGCTGGACTGCGCTTGTCCATCAAAATCAGTCTTATTTAAAAAGTGCTGATTACCTGGCTGACCAGCGCTATTGGGAGTCTGCGCTCGGGGGGCTGGAGCCGGTCGCCACCTTGTCTGATTTTCCGGTCGCGATGCACGCACCGGATATGACAGATTTTTGTAGCGTTGTACTCTCTCGTGCTGAGTATGATGCGTTGGGTGAAATCGCCCGTGAATTTGGTGCGAATCATTTTTCTACCATCGTCGCTCTGTATGCAGCTTACCTGTATCGCCTGACGGGTAAGAGTGAGATTTGTTTTGCTACACCAGCACTCGGACGAGATAAATTTGCTCGCTTAGGTGGGGGGATGATGTCCAATCCGATTCCCCTGCGCTTGAACATACAACCAGACGACTCCCTGCGTGATGTCGTGCAGCAAGTCTCACGGCTGTTAAGACGTGTTCTACGTCATAGTCGTTTTCCTGCCAATGAGATTAGTCGGCAGCAGCGTGCTAAAGAACTTGCTGACCCGTATGGCTTGAACATCAATGTCCAGAGTTTTTCTTATAGACTCGATTTTGGTGATGTGCAAGCCAGACTCAAAACGCTCAAGTCAGGACCTGTCGGAGATACTGCACTACAAATTTTTGATAAACAGGATGGTAGTCCTGTGGAGTTCGTGTTCGAATTTGAGCCGAAGCGTTACTCCCGAACTTTAATTGCTAAACATTTTGAGCGACTAACAAAACTTTTCAAGAGTCAGCTCGACTTTAATCAAAAGATTGCTGCGCTTGAACTGCTTGATCAGGAAGAAAGCCTTTCGGCGCTGAATCTTTCGCGCGGCGACGAAGTTGCACTGCAACCGGGATACACACTGCCAGACTATTTCGAGCGCCAAGTTGCCCAATCTCCTGAGTCCATCGCTCTGGTTTGCAGCGATGAGCAATTAACCTATCGTGAACTTGATGCGCGTGCCAATCAGTTAGCTCGCTATTTGCTTGCTCAGGGCGTTCAGACTGAAGATGTGGTTGCAATTCTCGTTGATCGCTCCATTGGCATGATTGTCGCCATGCTGGCTGTTCTCAAAGCCGGGGCCGCTTACTTACCCATGGACTCGAGTTATCCTGTCTCGCGCCTCGGCTTCATGCTTGCAGATAGTCACGCCAAAGTGATCATCTCCACCTCCTCGTTGCTCGATGAAACCGATGTTTTAAATCAAAGGGATGCACAGAATATTAGTGATAGTGCAAAGCGGTCTATTTTTGCAGTGCGACTCGATGATTATGTTTTGGGCGTGATGCTCGAGCAGTATCCAGAACATGCGATTGATACGACTGAACGGGGATTTGTTCTCACTGAACAAAATTTGTCCTATCTGATTTACACCTCAGGCTCAACTGGTCGCCCCAAAGGGGCGGGTAATACACATCGAGGTGGACGTAATGCTGTTGAGGCGTTTGTAAAAAAATTGGATTTGAATGCTGAAACTCGGGCACTGCAGTTCAAGTCTTTTGCATTTGATGCTTCGTTTTTAGAAATTTTTCCGGTCCTGGTGAGCGGTGGCTTGCTCTATTTGCTGGATGATCCATTCGTTCGACAAGATCCAGTCGCGCTCGGTGAGTTCATACAAGCCCATCGAATCAGCCACGCAGATATTCCTCCTGTCATGTTGCCGGAAATACCGGTTGAAAAACTCTCCACACTTAAAAGTTTGGTTGTTGGTGGGGAGGCCTCTTCTGCTGCGCTGGTCAGGCGTCACGCGTCGCATTGCTTGATGTTTAACTGTTATGGACCGACTGAAGCCTCGGTGTGTTCTGCCGCGGCTGGACCGCTCAGTGCAGAGTTCGAGGACACAGCCACTGTGCCGATTGGGTATCCGATACAGAACACTCGGATTTATATTCTTGACGATGCTTTGAATATGCTGCCACCTGGCTCGATAGGTGAGTTGTATATTTCCGGTGCCGGTGTTTCACGTGGCTATCTGGGCAGAGCGGGTTTAACCGCTGAGAGTTTCCTGGCGGATCCCTTTGCCAAGGGCTTGCGGATGTATCGCAGTGGCGATCTCGCGCGTTGGACTGAGAGAGGCGTTCTTGAGTATTTTGGTCGTGCTGATGCACAGATCAAAATTAGAGGTTTCAGGATTGAACTCGGTGAGATCGAGGCAGTTCTCTTATCTATACCAGGCATTGGGCAATGTACCGTGCAGGCAAGAGGCGAGGGGGCTACTAAGCGACTCGTCGCTTATCTTGTCGTCGATTCGACTGTGCCACTCATCGAAATATCCACTCTCAAAGAGCAGCTAGCCAGTCGCTTGCCTGACTACATGGTTCCGGCCTCATATGTTGTTCTTGACTCCTTTCCTCTAACACCAAACGGAAAACTGGATACTCGTGCACTACCGGCTCCAGAAATCAATGGCGACGGTGATTTTAGAGTTCCGCATACTCATAACGAGCAGTTAATCGCAACGCTTTTTGCAGAACTCACCGGTGCGAACGCGGTCGGTCTTGATGATAGTTTTTTCGCACTGGGTGGACACTCGCTGTTGGCGATGCGACTGATTTCAAAGATCCGGGCGCAGACTGGTTTAGATCTTCCACTGCGCATATTATTTGATCAACCTAGTGTAGAGGGCTTGGCCAATGCGTTAACCGCGTTAGAGTCTTCTGCGAAACTCGATTTAACAAGTCCGTTACGCCCAGCTGTTGTTCCAGGCCTTGGTATTCTGGCTAACGACCCTAGCGGTAGACGTCGCACACTTTCCTTTGGACAAGTCCGACTATGGACACTTGCTCAGATTGAAGAGGCGTCGGGTGCTTATAACGCACCCTCAATTCTCAGGCTGCATGGTGAGCTCAATGCCACATCACTTGAGCTTGCTTTACTAGACGTCATTAATCGTCATGAGCCTTTACGAACCATCATTCTGAATGAAGAAGGACAACCGCACGGTTATGTGACTGAGCTCGTGGCTGATTTTAAATTTCTTACCCAGGAAAATTTCAGTGATTTGGAGCCGTCGCAACGCAAACTAGCGCTTGAGCGGAGCATCCAAAAGGATTCGGCAGCGCCCTTTGATTTGAGTCGGGATTTGATGGTGCGTGCTCGCCTCATTCGACTTGGCGCTCAAGAGCATGTACTCATTCTGGTGATGCATCACATCGCGGGCGATGGAGTCTCGATGAGTGTGTTCTGCCGAGACCTGACTCAAGCTTATCAGGCACGCGTGCATGGCAAGTTGCCAGAGTGGTTGCCATTGGCTGTGAGTTATGCAGATCACGCTGCCTGGCAGCGCTCGTGGTTGGAGCAAAGCGGTGAGTTGATTGCACAAAGCAAGTATTGGCAGGCGCAGCTCGCGGGGATACCTGAACTATTAAGCCTGCCCACCGATCATCCGCGAGAAGCTCAACGCAGTCGTGCGGCAAGATATTTGCCAATCGAGATAGGTGCGCAGACAACCTCGCAATTACAAGAGTTGGCTAACAAACACCAGACAACGCTCTTTACTGTGCTTGTCGCTCTCTACGGCATGCTGCTTGCAAGAGTTGCGAATCAGAGTGAGGTAGTGATCGGTTCGCCTGTAGCGGGACGCACCACGCCTGAGGTTGATCAGCATGTCGGATTTTTCATCAATACCCTTGCGCTTCGTGTCGATGCGAGTGGCCATCCCGATTTTGATCTGCTCATCGAGCGGGTCAAGGTAACGATTCACGATGCACTGACACATCAGGATTTACCTTTCGATAGGCTGGTTGAGGACTTGGGTGTAGGACGCTCTTTATCGCACACACCAGTATTCCAGGCGATGCTTGCCTGGCAGAATCAAGAGGAATTTAAATTTTCTCTGGAAGATCTGGAAATTGATCTTTTGCCTGTTGCGCTGGAGCAAACCAAATTCGATTTAACGCTTTCACTTGCGCCTTCTGCCGATGGAAAAATCCGTGGAACGCTTGAGTATGACGCGAGCCTGTTTGAGGAGCATCGCGTTGCGCAGTGGGTAAGATGGCTGGAGCGTACGCTGGAGCAGGCGCAAGCCTTGAGTCTTGAGGCAACGCCAGTCGATACGCTCTCGCTTCTGGATACTGCTGAGCGTCAACAGGTCGTCGAATTCTTTAATCACAACGAGCTGAGCGCAGAGTTACGCGCTGAAGTGATGTCAGAGGCTGCGACGAGCACTCTCGTGTCACTGTTTGCGCAGCAAGTTTCCCGCACACCGAACGCGACAGCGGTGGTGTTTGGCTCGACACGGCTGAGTTACACGCAATTGGATCGTCGTGCCAATCAGTTAGCCCGCCATCTGATTGGGCTGGGCATAGGTCCTGAGCGGATTGTGGGTCTGGCGCTACCTCGTTCGGTCGAGATGGTGGTGGCCTTGCTTGCTGTGCTCAAGAGCGGTGCGGCGTATCTGCCGCTCGATCCAGAGTATCCGAGCGCACGGTTGAGCTATACGCTCAATGACAGTGGTGCGAGTGTGTTGTTGACACAGAAGGGACTGGTTGTTGAGGCGCTTGAGACTTTGCGTAGCGCAGGTACGACGCTGGCTGTCCTGACTCTGGACGATACTCAGCTTCAGGCTATACTCGCAGACTTGCCCGACACACCGCTTAGCGCCGAGGAATTAAACGGTGTACTTGCACCCGATAATCTCGCCTACCTGATCTACACCTCTGGCTCAACCGGCCAGCCCAAGGGTGTAGGCAATACGCATTTAAATGTGGTGCGCCTCTTGTCTCGCACACAAGACTGGTTTTCTTTTAACGCCCAGGATGTCTGGACGCTCTTTCATTCGATCGCGTTTGATTTCTCCGTCTGGGAAATCTGGGGTGCGCTTGCCTATGGCGGTAAGTTAGTGGTTGTACCAGATGATACCCGGCGCTCGCCTGCTGATTTCCTCAGCTTATTACAAACCGAGGGTGTGACGGTTTTGAACCAGACGCCAACCGCCTTTGAGGCGCTGGCTTCACAAGCTGTCGCGCTAGAAATTGCACCTGATAGTTTGGCTTTGCGTTATGTGATTTTTGGTGGTGCAGCGCTTAATCCTGTCAAACTCGTACAGTGGAATGAGCGTTTTCCACTGAGTAAAACGCTGTTGGTCAATATGTACGGTATTACCGAGACGACCGTACACGTGACGTACCGTCCGTTGGTTGAGGCTGATTTCACTAGCGAGATCAGTCCGATTGGCAAACGCATTCCCGATTTGTCGACCTATATTCTGGATGAGGCGCTTAATCCGCTGCCAGTGGGTGTTGTGGGAGAGTTGTATGTGGCAGGACCTGGGCTTGCGCGCGGCTACTTAGGGCGTGCAGGATTGACTGCAGAGCGTTTTGTTGCAAATCCTTTTGGCACTGGCGAGCGTCTGTATCGTAGTGGTGATTTGGCTTGCTGGACCCAAGACGGTGCGCTTGAGTACCTGGGGCGTGCCGATGCACAGGTCAAAATCCGTGGTTTCCGTATCGAGTTAGGCGAGATTGAGGCAGCACTGGTCGCAATACCAGGCGTGGCGCTCTGCACCGTGCAGGCGCGTGGCGAGCAAGACGCCAAACAACTGGTCGCTTATCTTGTTCCTGGCGCCGGTCAGAGCATTCCTGCTGTGGCAGAGCTCAGAGCCTTGCTTGGTAAAACTCTGACTGACTATATGGTGCCTGCGGCCTTTGTCGTGCTTGAAGCCTTACCACTCACGGTTAACGGCAAGCTCGATACACGCGCACTGCCCGCACCTGAAATCACAGGGAGCAGTGATTACAGAGCGCCTGGCACAGAGAGCGAGAAGTTGATCTCTGAGCTCTTTGCCGAGCTCACAGGTGCCAAGCGTGTAGGTCTGGACGATAAGTTCTTTAACCTCGGTGGCGACAGTATCAGTGCGATCCGCCTGGTCTCGCTCGCGCGGGCGCGTGGTGCGCATCTGACCGTCCGAACAATTTTTGAATATCCCAGCGTTCAGGAACTTGCGGCGCAGGTTCGTAGCCGCGCTGTACAAGTGACGATTGCAAAGCCTGTTGCTGGTTGGGTAGCGTTGACTCCCTTACAAACAAGGTTCCTGCAGTTATCAGGCTCAGTCAAGCAATTCAATCAGACAGCACTGCTAGTTGTACCCGAAGAGCTCTCGTTAGCTCAGGTCAGCAGTATGCTGGCCAGACTGAGTGAGCACCACGATGCCTTGCGCTTAAAACTTGTGGATACCGAAGCAGGGCGCAAACTCTGGTTGCAAGATCAGGCGCCTGCGTTAGAAATCGAAATGGTTGATCTGAGTACTCAGGACGCTGACGCGCAAGCACAGTCGCTCAGCAGCTTAAGCAGGAGTATCTCAAGGCGTCTCGATCCTTATGCGGGACAAATGCTGGCTGCAACGTGGGTGACGCTGAGTCGCGAGACTGGTGCGCGTGCGCGACTATTGCTTGCGATTCATCATCTGGCGGTCGATGGCGTGTCCTGGCGGATCTTGTTTGAGGACCTTGAGCATCTGCGTCTCAAAGATAGTCTGCCCAGCCGTACAAACTCTGTGAGGGACTGGTCACAGGCACTCATTGAGCAAAGCACTACACGTGAAAACGAATTCCAGGCCTGGCTCGATACGCTTACAGGGGCAGAAGAGCTGGGCTTTGATGCTAAAACGAGTCTTGACCTGAACACAATGGGTCAAGCGCATCATGTTTCATCGCTCATTACCGAGGAGTTGGCCTTAGCGCTTGGTGACGTCGCCCGTACTTACTATGCAGGTATGGATGAGGTCTTGTTGAGCGCCTTAGGCTTGGCCCTGACTGACTGGCAGCAAGCGCGTTATGGCATCCAGCCTGGTCCACTTTTGATTGACCTTGAAAGCCACGGACGTCAGAGCGACTCAACGGATCTGGATATTACCCATACGGTGGGTTGGTTTACAAGCGTTTATCCGGTTCGTCTGGATGCTTCAGGTTTTGATCTGAATGAGGCATTCTCTGGAGGTGCTTCGGCAGGACTTATGCTGCGTGCCACAAAAGAAAGCATTGCCTCAATGCCTGATAAGGGCTTGGGCTTTGGTATTTTAAGAGAACTGAACCCTAGGACTGGACTCGTTTTAAGTGAATTACCAAGTGCTCAGGTAGTTTTTAACTATCTTGGACGGTTTGAACAAAGTCAATCTCAGTCTGGATGGTACGCCAGTCAATTGATGAGCGCTGAGGAAGATCAGAATCGAGCACGCATGCATGGCCTCGAAGTCAACGCGATGTTTAACACGCAGGGTGCTTTAGAGCTAACCTGGGTACATCATCCACAAATGCATTTACGTCAGGGGATTGAAGATTTGGCGCTGAGATTTGAGCGCGCCTTAAACGCGCTGGTTCAACATTGCAAAAACTCCGCGCTTGCTCAACGTCGCACACCTTCAGATTTTTCTTTAGCTCGTAAGTGCGGTCTGGATCAGCCCCTGCTTGATCGCTGGCCAGAGGCTACCGAGGTCTGGCCCCTGACTTCTTTGCAGCAGGGTTTGGGTTTTGAAAGTCTTGCGCTGGAGAATGCTGCACATGATCCTTATCGCGTGCAGCTAACGCTGACCTTAAAAGGTCAAGTTAATGCTGAACGCCTGGAGTTAGCATTAAATCAGTTGATCAGACGTCATGAAATATTGAATCTTGTGCTTCCTGCAGAGATGCTGGAACGCGGTCTGGGTATTCAGCTGTCACAGCCACTTGACTGGAAAGTGATCGTTGCAAGCGAGCAAGAGCTTTCCTCCTTGATTGAAAGTGATCTGCACACTCCCTTTGATCTGGAATACGGACCCCTGATTCGTGCCAGACTGATTCAAACTTCAGCTGTTGATTTTCACCTGCTTATTACTAATCATCACGCTTTACTTGATGGCTGGTCAATGCCGATCGTCATGAGCGATCTGGCTGCTCTTTATCGGGGCGAGATACTTTCACCAGCCTTGCCATGGAGTGAACACTTGAAATGGCTTGCGGTTCAGAATAATGAATCAGCAAAAGACTATTGGGTCAGACATCTTCAGGATCAGTCAAGTTCACTGATATGGTCTAGCGGTAAAACGCAGACGGATAAACAGTCAGCGCATATTGATCCAGGTCAGTTTATCCAGCGTATCCCTGAAGCACTTTCTTCAAGTCTGGCCCAGTTTGCCAGAAACCAAAACCTGACCATCGCCACGGTTTTGCAGTCACTCTACATATTGTTACTTGCTCGTTTGAGTAGTAGGGACGATATCACCATCGGCGTGACACGCAGCGGCAGAAATGCTGAGCGTCCGGGGATTGATCGGGCTGTTGGCTTTTTTATCAGCACCATGCCTTTGCGAGCCCGGGTCAGATTGTCGCAACCTTTGATCGAGTGGATGAGGTCATTGCAGAATGAGTTTGCTCAACAAGATGAGCATTTGCATTTGGGATTGCAGGCTGTCCAGCAAAGCCTTGGACAAAAAAATCTTTTTGATTCACTTTTCGTATTTGAAAACTATCCCGTAGATGAAAGCGCAAACCGCTTCGCACAAGGTATTGAGATCTCGGATATCAAGGGCCGTGATGCAACGCACTACGGACTCGCTTTGGCGGTCATGCATACGCCAGAGGGTTTATTGTTACGCGCGACCTATGATCAGACACTTTTAAACAGCGATCAGATTAAAAATATATTTTCTCACCTTGAGCAAATGGTGCAAAGGGTTGCGCTTGAGCCGGTCGATGAAATGTGTCTCGGTGATGTTCGCTGGTTCGATCAGAGGCAGCGTCATCAGGTCCTTGACTTGTTTAATCGCAATGAGCTGAGCGCTGAGCTGCGAGCCGAAGAGTTATTCGAGGCGGCCATGAGCACGCTGGTGTCGCTCTTTGCGCAACAAGTCGCGCGCACCCCTCATGGGACAGCGGTGGTGTTTGGCGCGGCACGCTTGAGCTATCTGGAACTGGATCGTCGCGCTAATCAGTTAGCGCGTCATCTGAGCGGTTTGGGAATAGGACCTGAGCGGATTGTGGCTCTGGCGCTGCCGCGCTCGCTCGAGATGGTGGTGGCGATGCTCGCGGTACTCAAGAGCGGCGCAGCGTTTCTGCCGCTCGATCCCGACAACCCCAGCGCGCGCTTGAGCTATACGCTGAGCGACAGTGGTGCGCGTGTCTTGTTGACGCACAAGGGCTTGGTCGCTGAGGCGCTCGAGACCTTGCGCCGCGCGGGCACGACACTGACAGTGATGGCACTGAACAATGCGCAGCTTGAGGCCGCACTCGCAAGCTTGCCCGACACACCGCTTGCAGCCGAGGAATTGAACGGCGCACTTGCACCCGATCATCTCGCCTACCTGATCTACACCTCTGGCTCGACCGGTCAGCCTAAAGGCGCTGGCAATACGCATCGTGGTGGCTGTAATCTTGTGCGCTCTTTTATTGCGCAATGCAACTTAACCGCAGCAACCCGCACACTGCAGTTTTCGTCCTACGCTTTTGATGCGTCAATTTTAGAAATGATGCCGACCTTGTGCAGCGGTGCCGCGCTCTACCTGATCGACAGCTCCACGGTACGCCATGATCCTGAGGCGCTTGGCGATTTTATTGAATCGCATCAAATCACCCACGCCTATATTCCGCCAGCGCTGTTGCCGGAAATCCCCCGGGATCGTCTGCAAAGTCTGCAGACCTTGATGGTTGGCGGTGAGGCGGTATCGAGTGCGCTGGTGCAAACCTATGCCTCGCACTGCAAGATGTTTAACTGCTATGGTCCGACCGAGACCTCGGTGTGTGTGACCACCGCGGGCCCACTCGATGCGCTGATCGATACGGCCAGTATCGTGCCGATTGGTCATCCGATCGCTCAGGTGCAGATTTATATTCTGGATGCAGGACTCAATCCCTTGCCAGCAGGTGTGGCCGGAGAGCTGTATATTGCCGGCCAATCGCTGGGTCGAGGTTATCTCGGACGAACAGGTCTGACGGCTGAAAGATTTGTAGCCAATCCTTTTAGCCAGGGTCAGCGGATGTATCGCAGTGGCGATCTGGCGCGATGGACCGAAGGCGGTGTGCTGGAGTATCTGGGACGCGCCGACGCACAGGTCAAAATCCGTGGTTTCAGGATTGAACTCGGTGAGATCGAAGCGGCACTGCTCGCGATACCCGGTATTGCACAGTGCACGGTACAGGCCCGCGGCGAGGGGAGTGCCAAGCAACTTGTGGCTTACCTGGTTGCGAAAGAACAGCAGGTGATGGCCGAGATATCGGCTATCCGTCAAACGCTGGCAAGCGCGCTGCCTGATTACATGGTTCCGGCTGCGTTTGTCGTGTTGGAGTATTTGCCACTGAATGCGAGCGGCAAGCTCGATGTCCGTGCGCTACCTGTACCTGAGAT
>DAIMDD010000003.1:251655-310123 GCA_036725985.1 Burkholderiaceae bacterium | reverse complement strand
CAACTTACGGCGGGACTTGCACCCGCGAGAGTGCGCCCATGCTGGGCGCACCAAACAAAACGGGTCACCCCGAAAGGTGACCCGTTTTACACAAACTAACCGAAGCTAGATTGTAGTTCTAAGCGTTTGCTTAGAACTGGTGACGCAGACCTACGCCCAGAACGGTTGAAGTCAAACCGTTGATGGTTGCATAGTTGTTAGCATATGAAACATAAGCATATGCGTTCGTACGCTTGGTGAAGTTATACTGATAACCAAGTGAGTAGGTGCTAGCGTTAGCGGCATTGTATGCATCTTGCATGTTGCCGTTAGGAGCAGCCATCTGCCATGAAGCGAACACATTGCTTGCTCCACCGATTGGTGCAGTCAGACCAACCAAGTATGAGTTAAAGCCAAAGTTCTGGTCAAAAATGTTGACACCGTTTTGCAGACCAGCTGCCAAGCCTGGCAGAACACCTGATGTGATTGAAGCACCTGAGTTACCCTGGGCATTACCCTGGTTACCCATCATACCGCCACGGGTCTGACCGTAAGCAACAGCAAGCTTAACGACGTTGAAGTCGTAAGTACCACCCAAGTTCCACTCAGAAGGCGATGCATCTGGTGAACCGTTAACAAAGTTTGATGCGCCATACAGTTTGTCATACGAAGCAGCAACGTAGATTGGGCCGTTGGCGTATTTAGCGCCTAAGCTGATCTGACGTGTGTTGTCTTGTGATGCGTAGTTGTAGCCTGTACCTGATGCGTCAGCTTTGCCGCCGGCGATAACAACTGAATCAATACCAGTTGCGAACGAGTACATAACGCCGGCCTGGAAACCACCCATGACTGGAGTCTGATACTTCAAGGAGTTCGACAGACGGTATGTGTTGGTTGTACCAAACGCGTTACCGATATTAGCCTGAGCAAAGCCCTGTGCAAACGGATCGATCGCACCGAAGTAGTCGGTTGCGAAGTTCAGCTGACGGCCCATACGTGCATAGCCCCAAGCGTCGTTCTCAACGCCGAACCATGCCTGACGACCGAACAGACGGCTGGCTTGACCCAGTGTACCGTTACCGATGTCGAAACCGTTTTCCAACTGGAATGTCAGACGATTGCCTGAACCCATGTCTTCAACGCCTTTGAAACCCAGACGGTTACCCGACTGTGTACCATAAGCCATACCAAATTCGTTAATGGTGTTGCCATTATATGAAGCTGATTTGTAGACCAAACCGGCATCAAGGATACCGTACAAAGTTACTGATGATTGTGCCGAAGCGGCACCAGCAAAGCCGGCTAGCAGGGCGGCAGCGAGCAGAGTCTTTTTCATTTAAGAAATCTCCGATGATTTGAGTGACAAGAGCAACAAACATTTGATTGTCTGCCGCCCCCCTAACTCCGCTAAGGGAAGTTGACGCTATTGCATCAAAAATACGGGCTTGTGGCTATGATTCTCGTCAGAAAACAGTCCAGAGGGGGGGGTTATGTTGGGTTAGCGCAACATTTTGTTGTTTTTTAACCAAAAATACTAGGGTTTACCCTTGTGTAGTGAATTTTTCCCAGTCCATCCTCATTTGAATAAACTGACTGAATCAGTCAAGCTTCAGGAAAGGCCGGTTTTATGATTATTTTAATAAGCGAACACACTCCCTCATGACGATATCCAACGAATCCCCACGCATCAGTTTGCAAGAATTTCTGGCTTTACTCGATGCGCACCATCCCTTTGCAAGGCTTTTAGGGATAGAAATCAGAGAAATCGGCTTTGGCTGCGCCACGCTCGCGCTGCCACCCAATCCGGATTTTCAAAGGCTTGGCGGGATTATTGCCGGCCCTATGCTCATGGGACTCGCAGATCTTGCCATGTACGCTGCTGTGGTTGGTGCGACAGGCAACTCCGAGGCCGTCACGTCTAGCCTGACCATGAACTTTCTACGTAAAAGTCCTCCAGGCGTGATCCTGGCGCATGCCAAGGTACTCAAAACCGGCAGATTGTGCGCGGGCGAGGTCATCCTTACTGCAGAGGGAAGTTCAGCGGCCATCGCACACAGCATCAGCACCTGGTCTCTGCCCAAGCTGACGAAATGAATATTTAACTGTTCACTATTCAACTATTCATCAATATGCGTTGAATATTTGCTGTAAAGCTTCGCGATCATTGGTTTTCAATAAAGCCAGACGCAAAAGGATGCGAGCTTTTTGGGGATTCAGTGATTGCGCGGCGATAGTATGGAACTCATGATCTTTCACCGACGGTCGCACACTGCCCTGGGCAACATGAGAAGACCTGACAAAAGCAACACCTCTGGACGCGGCAAGGCTTGCGCCTTGGCGTGCAACGCCCGACAAGCTGCCATTACCGGTGCCAGCAAGGACGATTCCTTTCACTCCGGCTGCCAGAGCAGCCTCGTACATATGCAGACCAGCCCCCTGGTGGTCATAGACAATATCGACTGCGGGCAAAACCTCTAGCCCGGCAGCCAAGTGCAAGCTACTTTGCCGGGTATGAATACGAGTTACCCGGTTGAAGTACTGTAAGTCCTTACCCGACACCACTCCAAGTACGCCCTGCTCGGGAACAACGAAGGCATCGACGCCCGTCGTATGTGCTTTAAGTACGTATCGTGCTGCCAGAATACGATCATTCATCACCGCCATCACACCATGACCAGCAGACTGGGGATTTGAGGCCACCACAACGGCATGAAAAAGATTGAGCGGCCCATCTGCGCTGATCGCGGTTGAAGGCCTCATCGCCCCCACCAGAACAACTGGTTTATCGCTTTGGACAACCAGATTTAAAAAGTACGCTGTTTCCTCAAGAGTATCTGTGCCGTGGGTAATCACGACTCCAGCGATATCGGGTTGAGCTAACCAGTCATTGACACGCTGCGCGAGCTTGAGCAGCACCTCATCACCGATCAAATAACTTTCGATATTTGAAACCTGCTCATATTTGCAATGCGCGATCTCACTAAGCGCCGGTACCGCCTCGATCAAGGCATCCACGCCCTTACCGACTTTATAGTCACTTAACTGCGTTACAACGGCCCCAGAAGAAGCAATCGTGCCGCCAGTACCCAAGACAACAACAGAAGGTAATTTATGCATGGAGAGCCTCACAGGCACGCTTTAAACGAGCCAATCCTTCATTCAACACATCCATGGAGGTTGCAAAGGAGAATCTAAAATACGGGGTAGTGCCATATGCAGCACCTTGCACACCGGCGAGCTTTTCTGACTCGAGCAAATAAAGCACCAGATCCTCATCGGTGCGAATGATTTGCCCGGAGGGTGTTTTTTTATCAAGCAAACCCGCGCAGGAGGGAAAGACATAAAAAGCACCCTCAGGGGCATGGCACGTCACACCAGGTATTGCGTTCAAACCCGCCACAACCACATCACGTCTGTGCTGAAATATTTCAATATGCTTGGCAATGAAATCTTGCGGTCCGGTGAGTGCCTCGAGCGCAGCGGCCTGGCTGATCGAACAAGGGTTGGAGGTACTTTGCGACTGCATTTTTGTCATCGCCTTGATGAGCTCTTCGGGGCCTGCGCAATAACCGATACGCCAGCCTGTCATCGCATAAGCTTTTGAAACACCATTTGCTGTCAGCGTGCGCTCCTTGAGCTCAGGCGCGACTTGCGCCATCGTGCAAAACTCTCGTCCATCAAACAGCACGTGTTCATAAATATCATCGCAAAGCACCCACACATGCGGATGATGAACCAGTACATCAGCCAGGGCACGCAACTCCGCGCGCGAATAGACTGCACCGCTTGGATTGTTTGGTGAATTAAGAATCAGCCAGCGCGTCTGACTGGTTATCGCACGCTCAAGGTCTTCAGGTTGTAATTTGAAGCCTTTCTCTGCAGGACATGAAACTGCGACCGGTGTGCCGCCTGCCAACAACACCATATCAGGGTAGGACACGTAATAAGGTGCAGGGACAATCACCTCGACACCGCGCTGCACAGTGGTCATGATGGCGTTAAAGATCGCTTGTTTACTGCCCGTGCTACACATCACCTCGTTCGCGGAATACTCGAGCTGGTTTTCACGCAAAAATTTTCCGCGGACCGCCGCTTTGAGCTCTGCCGTGCCACCAATATCGGTGTACTTGGTCTTAGACGCAGCCATCGCCCGGACAACAGCCTCGACCACATTGGGCGGCGTATCAAAATCAGGCTCGCCCGCAGTCAGTCCCACGACATCATGACCCGCCGCTTTCAAGGCTCGCGAGCGTTGCGTGGCCATTGAGCTTGGCGAGGGTTTGATGCGATTCATGCGATCAGCGATTAAAGCCATGTTTTTCCCTATCTGGCAAAATTTATTATGAATACATGATTACATAACATGAAACCTTACGCCAATTGTTCCAGAAATCGCATGTTTGCCGCGCCAGGTATTTACAAGTTTTAATCGTTCAGACAGCTGAAACACCCAACAAAAAACCCGCATATCGGCATCGCGATTGCGGGTTGATTGGGCGTTGAAAGTGAGGTTTTTTTAAAAAGGCTGATTTGAATAAAGTGGCTATTCAAAACCTGGTGCCGACGGCGAGACTCGAACTCGCACAGCTTTCGCCACTACCCCCTCAAGATAGCGTGTCTACCAATTTCACCACGTCGGCATTTAACTTCAACAAGCCCAAGATTGTAGCACGCAAAGCGTCAGGCTTCGACGGCTACAAATCACGGCATTACTTTGGAGCAGCGGGTACTGCAGGAGCCATCGGGACAGCAGGTGCTGCTGGAACGGAAGGAACCGCTGCAGCGGGCGCGGCTGGAGTTCCCGGAACAGCCGGTGCCGAGGGTACCAGCCCAGGCACTGCAGAGCCTGCAGGTGCTGGCGCAGGAGCTGTCTGTGAAAAGTTAGACATGATGCCGGTGTCCTGGCCCTTTGTACCTCGGTTGGAGACATACGCCAGACCAATCGTGGTAATAAAAAAGACAACCGCCGCCCACTTTGTTGCGCGCGACAGGAAATTAGCGGCGCCTGTGGCACCAAACAAACTGCCAGCTGATCCGCTACCAAAGGCTGAACCCATGTCTGCGCCCTTACCTTGCTGTAACAGCACTAGCGAGATAATGGCTAAAGAAGAAAGGATCTGCACAAATAAAAGAACATTAAACATCCAGGACATTGCAACACTCCGAAAACTTAACAATCAACAGAATTTAAGCAGCACTACGTAGTACTTACGCGGCGATCGCTAAAAATTCGTCAGCAACTAAAGCAGCACCACCCACCAACGCTCCGTCGATGTCTGGCATAGAAAACAGACTGGTGGCATTAGCTGCCTTAACACTGCCACCATAAAGAATTTGAATATCTCCAGCACCAATGGCGCGCAATGCAGCACGAATCGCGGCATGCACCTCCTGGGCCTGCTCTGGAGAAGCGGTACGTCCGGTGCCAATCGCCCAGACTGGCTCATAAGCGACAACCAGGTTTTTAACTGACTCAACTCCCAGCGCAAGCACAGGTGCCAACTGACGCTCAATCACACTGATCGCCTGGCCTGCATCACGCTCAGTAAGTGACTCACCGACACAGACAACAGGAATTAAACCCGATGCCAATGCGGCCTGTGCCTTGTCAGCGACAAGCTGGTCCGTCTCAGCGTGCATGGTTCGTCGCTCCGAATGCCCGACCAGCACCCACTTGCAACCAAAATCTTTCAGCATCGCTCCCGACACTTCGCCAGTAAAGGCGCCCTGTTTTTGCGTGCTGATATCCTGAGCACCCCAGGTCACTGCAGAGCC
The DNA here is from genome assembly GCA_036725985.1 of Burkholderiaceae bacterium. Taxonomy (GTDB): domain Bacteria; phylum Pseudomonadota; class Gammaproteobacteria; order Burkholderiales; family Burkholderiaceae_B; genus Zwartia. The sequence continues at coordinate 304,369 of DAIMDD010000003.1, read as the reverse complement.
ATTGAGGGCCTGCGCTGCCTGCGCGAGGTAAGGAAACGGAACACAGACTGCTAACTGTGCAGCGGTGTCGGCCGGACGCAACGCTGCCAGCAACTTAGCGTTATCAGCTAAATTACCGTGCATTTTCCAGTTACCAATCACGAGTCGTGCGCGCGCTGGGTCGCGTGCGAGTGTGCGAGCTGATGTCATTTCTGTTGCCATAACGGATAGCAGTACAAACCGGGATAAACCCGGCATTGTAGCTTACGGAACCAGATTATTAAGCAACCAGAATAATTTTTCCGATCGGCTCGCCCGCTTCCATCATGGCGTGCCCCTTAGCCGCCTCTTCCAATGGCAAGGTTGCATAAATAATGGGCTTGATTTTGCCGGCAGAAAGTAGTGGCCAAACGTGTTTTTGCAGATTTTTAGCAATTTCGCCCTTGAAAGCGATCGGCCGGGGACGCAAGGTTGAACCTGTAATCGTCAATCGGCGACGCATCAGTTCGCTGGAGTCAAAAAGGGATTTGCTCCCTCCAAGCGTAGCAATCACCACGATTCGCCCCTCATCCGCCAGACATTTGATATCGCGACCAATGTAATCACCCGCAACCATATCAAGAATGACGTTAACGCCCCGGCCACCCGTGAGCGCCTTAATCTCGGCAACGTAATCCTGAGTTTTGTAATTGATACCCTTGACTGCGCCCAGAGCTTCGATTGCACGCACCCTTTCATCGCTGCCAGCTGTTGCATAAACTTTGTGTCCCATGGCTGTCGCTAACTGAATCGCCGTCGTACCGATGCCGCTGGCGCCGCCGTGTACCAAAAAGGTCTCATCACCCGACAATGCACCACGATCAAACACATTGCTCCAGACCGTGAAATAAGTCTCTGGCAAACCTGCTGCCTCGACCATCGAAAGTCCCTCAGGAATGGGCAAACATTGCTCAACAGGAGCTACGCAATACTCTGCATAACCACCACCAGCAACCAGCGCACAGACTTTGTCGCCTGTTTTAAAGCCACCGGCAGCCAAATCCCCCCCCACGATCTCGCCTGCAATTTCAAGGCCTGGCAAATCGGTCGTCCCAGGTGGTGGGGCATAGCTGCCCATGCGCTGAAAAACGTCCGGACGATTAATGCCGGCAGCCGCGACTTTGATCAGGACTTCCCCCTTTCCTGCTACAGGTTCGGGGCGGGTGGTTGGAACCAGAACTTCGGGACCACCGGGGGTGGTTATTTCGATTGCTCGCATGACAACTCCAGAACTGTTTTTCGTAAATCGTTTATTATGACGGTCTTCGCGAAATAATTCGTAAATATCTTTCGGTCTTATGGACTGATACGGGATGTTGTCATAGCCCCGGGATAGTCATTTATTTCAAGGAAGCGTGGCCGAGCGGTTTAAGGCACCGGTCTTGAAAACCGGCGAGGGTTCACGCCCTCCGTGAGTTCGAATCTCACCGCTTCCGCCAACTCTCCGTCATAATATGTAGCGTCACCTCTCTGAGATCGCGCGTGTCTTATAGTTCGACCGCTGCGCTAACACTGTGATGACCCACCAACCCTGCGTATTCGAAAACTAACGCAATGCGTTGAAAATCAAACAGTAAGGTTCATCCATGTCATTGGCTAAATTTCTTTCGGTTTTTTTATGTGTTGCAAGCCTCACAGGCTGCGCAAGCGATGGCTCATCAGTCGACTGGTCCGACGTCGCCATCCTGCCAAACATGACCAATATCCCCACCGTACACTACTCGCCAGACGGTTTTGATACGCCTTACGACTATTACTGATCAATATGCAGAATCAAGACCTGCTCAGGTGAGGGATGCAAAGCACACGCCCTGGCCGTTTAATGCAAACACTGTCGATAGCAAAAAAACTGAATCATGAGCAACCTTAACGAAGCAATCGCGCAATGCGCCAGTGCTCTTGCGCTCGATCCACACAATATTGCTTTGCTCAATCAACTGGCGATGTTGCAAGCCACTGCGGGCCAGCATGACGAGGCCTTAGTCCACATCTCTGCAGCACTGAAACTCGCGCCCAGGCAGCCTTTGTTGCATTACAACCTGGGACAGGTGTATGGCAGTGCCGCCAGGCATGAAGAAGAAGTGAAAGCGTACCAGCAAGCCCTTGCGCTAAAACCCGATTTTGTCGAAGCCCAGATCAATATGGGCGTAGCACTGCGAGATATGCAGCGCTTTGACGAGGCCTTTGAAGCTTTCAAGAACGCCTTGCGGCTTAACCCTGAGCACCCTGGTGCACGCACCAACCGCGCCCAGACTAATCTGCTGCTTGGAAATTTCCAACACGGCTGGCGCGAATATGAATGGCGCTGGCAAGATGGCCACCAAAGCCACGATATCAAAGGCCAGCGCTGGAATGGTAAAGCCTCTCTCAAAGGTAGACGGCTGTTAATACATGCCGAACAAGGGCTGGGCGATACAATTCAGTTTGTGCGCTATCTGGATTGGGTGAAAGAACTTGGCGCTACAGTTATGCTGCGTGTACAACCACCGCTTGCAACGCTGCTGGCAAATTATCCTGCAGCAGACATGGTCATAGATACTGATTCAGCTCTGCCAGCCTTTGACTTTCACATTCCACTGCTCAGTTTGCCTCACGTATTATTTGATCGTCACTCAAGCATCCCCTGCTCGCATCATTACCTACTTGCTAAACCTGCGAAAGTTACCGAGTGGTCGAACTTTTTAGCAAAACAGTCGATAGACAATATCAACAGGGTAAACAACACAGGGTTTACAAAAAAATTACTGAAAGTTGGACTTTGCTGGTCCGGGAGCACGCATCATTTGAATGATAAAAATCGTTCGATGCTGCTTGCCCAATGGAGCGTATTACTCGAGCAAAATTGTATTTTTGTTTCACTGCAAAAAGAAATCCGTGAGGCAGATCGGCAGACTCTGGAAAGCCATACTGAAATTTTAAACGCAGGCATTGATTTCAAAAATTTCGAAGATACTGCGGGATTACTGTGCAACCTTGATCTGGTCATTACCGTTGATACCGCTGTGGCGCATCTCAGTGCAGCTCTGGGCATCCCGACCTGGATTCTGCTTCCCGAGCCAGCCGACTGGCGCTGGCTGAGAGAAAGAACCGACAGCCCCTGGTACCCGAGTGTGCAATTATTCAGACAAGCCGTGCGTGGTGAATGGGAAGAAGTGATTCAGCGTGTTGCAGACTCGCTATCCCTTTCGAATCTAACCGGCCAGTAATGCGACGGCTTTGATTTGTGCCCAGACACGCAGTCCTTGCCTGATTTGCAACCGCTCTACCGAAGCGTGCGAGACTCTCGCAAACAGTGCCTGATCCTGATTAACCCCTGCACCGAGTTGAATCAAGACCTGACCTGACACGCTCTCTCGGACGGACTGAACCGTAACAGGAAGAATGTTGAGCACGCTCGTATCCCGATGCTCGCTCAGACTCAAGCTGACATCACGAGCGTGGATGCGCAGTCGCACGCGATCGCCAGTGCGATGCGTACCACCTTGAGCGAAGAGCTCGCCCATCGCAGTGCAGAGGCTGAACAATCCATGCTGATGTTCGCGACTGACATGGGCGATGACAACCACACCTGCATCATCTCTTAACGCCAGCGGTACATCGGGGCTATTCATCACCTCGAGTGCAGGCCCAGACTGACGCACACGACCGTCTTTCATCAATACAAGGTAATCTGCCAGGCGAGACATTTCATCGACAGCGTGTGTGACATAAATCATCGGGATTGGAGTGACTAGCTTCAGCCGCTCAAGATAGCCAAGCACCTCCGAACGTCTGCCGGCATCGAGAGCTGCCAGTGGCTCATCAAGCAGCAGTACCTCCGGACGCGTCAATAACGCACGGCCCATCGCCACGCGCTGACGCTCACCGCCCGAGAGCTGTGCGATCTTACGATGCCTCAGTGGCTGCAAATCTAACTGTTCAATACACTCGTGATACTCAAGCTCTGTGCCCTGCACCCGTTTAAAACCATAGCGAAGATTTTGCTCAACGGACAGATGCGGTAACAAGGCTGAGTGCTGGAACACAAAACCTACACGACGTGCGTGAGGCGGTAAAAATACATTCCCGGATTGCCAGGTACGCCCTTTGACGCGCACCTCGCCTTGCACCTCTGGCTCCAGACCTGCGATGGCTCGCAAAATAGTTGTTTTACCCCCTCCTGAAGGGCCAAAGACAACAGTGGTGCCACGAGCAGGGAGATTTAAGGAAATATCAAGAGCAAAATCCGGACGTTGCAATCGCAAGGACAATTCGATTTGTTCACCGAGCTCATCAGAGTGGGATGAAAGTGGTAAATGCGTCATACACCCGCCTCGCGTCTGGCAAGACGTTGACTCAGTACATGCATCAAAAACAAGACAACAAAAGAAAAAATCAGCAATCCACCTGCTATCCAGTACGCCTCGGTATATGCCATGGACTCTACGCGGTCATACAGCAAAACTGATAACACACGGGTCTCACCCTCAATGTTTCCCCCCACCATCAAAATCACACCAAATTCACCGATGGTATGCGCAAAACCCATCACTGTTGCAGTCAGAAAAGCAGGTCGGCAAATCGGCACAACGACGGAAAAAAAACGATCTAGCGGTGAGGCACGCAAAGTCGCAGCCGCGTCCAGAACAACGGGATCCAACGCAGCGAAGCCAGCCTGCAAAGGTTGGATGACAAACGGCAGGGAGTAGAGCACCGAGGCCAGCAGTAAGCCCCAGAAGGTAAAAGCCAGAGTACCGAATCCAAGGGCAGCTGTTGTTTGCCCCAAAAATCCATTAGGTCCCATCGCAATCAACAGATAAAAACCCAGCACTGTTGGAGGTAAGACCATCGGCAACGCCACAAGCGCTGATAAAGGTGTTTTCCAATGGGATCGGGTTCGCGCCAGCCACCAGGCAACAGGTGTACCGAGCAGCAACAATATGAGAGTCGTCAGGCTCGCGAGCTTGAGGGTGACAACTAACGCCGGCCAGATAGCGCTCAACACCACACTCCAGGCAGATTAGATAAATGACACACGCGCTTGAAATCATCCATAATTATTAAGAAAATCATAGGCTTAGTACAGTAACAGTGATTCTTGTAAAGATAAATTCTCAGGTCAGTTGTAGGGAGATATCGATATCGTCTCAAAACCGGAGTAAAGTGATTCTAGTGGTTAAAACAAGTAGAAAGACAATTGCCGAAAATATGGAACATCTTAAGTCTCCTTTGACAGACCGCTTTGGTCGCAGCATCGAATATCTGCGCCTGTCCGTCACAGACAGGTGCGACATGAAATGCACCTATTGTCTGCCCAAGAGTTTTAAGGGCTATCAGGAGCCCCGGGACTGGCTGACCTTTGACGAAATCGAGCGTGTGGTTGGCGCCTTTGCGCGCCTTGGTACCTCGCGTGTGCGTCTGACCGGCGGCGAGCCCTTGTTGCGCCGTAATTTACCTGAGCTTGCGGCGCGTATCAGCGCACTGCCAGGGATCCGGGATTTGTCACTGTCAACTAATGGCACCCAGTTACCGAAACACGCCGAGGCTCTGCGTGCTGCGGGTGTGACACGTTTAAACATTAGTCTGGATAGTCTGACACGCGAGTGCATCACGCAAATTACCGGACGAGACTCGATCGATGACGTGATGGCCGGACTCGCTGCCGCTGAGGCCTCCGGATTCTCTCCCATCAAGCTCAATATGGTTGTGATGCCCGGAGTAAATGAACACGAAGTCGAATCCATGGCTGAGTTCTGCATCAATCGCGGTTTTATCCTGCGAATGATTGAAACCATGCCGATGGGCAGCACCGGATTGGCTTCAGGTTATGCACCGCTTGGACCAATCCTGGATCGTCTGCGCGAACGTTTTGATCTGATCCCGGAAATCAAGGAAATGGGTGGCGGACCAGCTCGTTACTGGCGCACCAAGGACGGTCGGGGTCAGATTGGCTTGATCACGCCGATTAGCCAGCACTTTTGTGCGACCTGTAATCGTGTTCGGCTTTCGGTCGATGGCACGCTTTACCTGTGCCTCGGTCAGGAAGAAAAAGTCGAGTTACGCCCTCTTCTGCGCGCAGGGATCACTGACGCAGAACTCGAACAAACGATCCGTGAGGGGATAGAACTCAAACCAGAACGCCACGAATTCCTTACCGCTCCGACAAAAATTATCAGATTTATGTCACAAACCGGCGGTTAAGGACGCGGCTCAGGGTTCGGTTCAGGCAAAATACCTTTTTTGCATCAAGAGTCATTTAACTAAATGAAACCCAGAGCTAATCTTCTCGACTTTGATGTCGCACGTCGCCAACTACTCGATTTTGCAGCACTGCCCACAGCCCAGGGAACCGTAGGCTTGCTGCAGGCGCAGGGACGGGTTCTGGCACAAACAGTCACCTCCCCCATCAACGTGCCAGGTTTTGATAACTCCGCAATGGATGGGTACGCCCTGTATATCGAAGATGTAGCGGCTATGCCTGCGAGTTTTGAGGTGGTTCAACGGATTGCGGCCGGACAAACTGGCTTAGCACTCGCCCCAAACACCGCGGCCCGTATCTTTACCGGAGCGCCTATACCTGAGGGTTGTAATGCTGTCGTACCACAAGAGCACACTACGGAATCAAACGGCGGCATTTCACTTACGCACGCAGTTAGTTTGCATCAGCATATTCGCCGCAAGGGTGAGGACATTGCACAAGGCGATACGGTTCTCAAAACCGGCCAGCGCATGGGCCCGGCACAACTGGCAATGCTCGCATCGATTGGTGTGGCAACAGTCAATGTTTTCAGAGCATTAAAGGTCGGTGTTTTTTTCACCGGAGATGAGTTGACCGAACCCGGTCAACCGCTCGCCCCGGGTGCCATATACAACAGCAACCGGTATGCCATTAATGGACTGCTCAAGCAGCTAGGTTGCGACGTCAATGACTATGGAATTGTTCGCGACTCGGTGCAGGCAACGCGCGATGCCTTGCAACTGGCCGCCTCGGAAAACGATGTTGTGATGACCTGCGGTGGCGTATCAGTCGGAGAAGAAGACCACGTCAAAGCAGCAGTGCTCGCGCTGGGTCAGTTAGATCTTTGGCAAATCTCGATGAAACCCGGTAAGCCACTTGCCTACGGCAAAATAGGACAAGCTGATTTTATTGGTTTACCAGGCAACCCGGTGAGCGCTTTTGTTACATTCCTGCTAATGGCTCGACCGTTCTTGCTCAAACGCATGGGTGCTGCCGATACGGCTTTGCGTTATCTCACAGCAGAGGCTGCTTTTAATTGGCCACGCCCCGATAAAAGACGTGAATTTCTCCGTGTAAAACTTGAACGCAATGATTCTGGCCAGAATACTTTGCGCTTGTGGCCTAACCAGGGTTCAGGGGTCATGAGCAGTCTTGCCTGGGCCGATGGGCTAGTCGATCTGCCACCAGAAACGCAAGTTAAGCCAGGCGACAAAGTGCAGTACCTGTCGATCTCCGACCTGTTGAACTTTTAACAACATTAACTGAGCTATCTTTTATGCACCTCAAGGTTCTTTATTTTGCTCAACTGCGCGAGCGTTTCGGTCTGGCAGAAGAGGCTCTGAGCGTGCCTGAGTCAGTCGTCACTGTAGCGGACCTGATTGATCACCTGGGCACACGCGGCGGCGTCTGGCTCGAAACCTTTGCAAGTGGCGCAGCATTTCGTGTCGCAATGAATCAGGAGATGGTGGCGCTTGACGCAACACTCACAGATGGCGCCGAAGTTGCGCTTTTCAGACCTGTCACGGGAGGCTGAGTGACTGTGTCCAGCACCAAAACAAACCTCGACCTGACTGCTGAGCGATTTTCAGTTTCCGTACAGCACGAAGATTTTGATTTAAACACCGAACACAGCCATCTGGTGAGTGACGACCGGGGGATTGGTGCGGTCGTAGCATTTATAGGCATGGTCCGAGATCTCAATCTGGCCGATGATGTCGTAGCTCTGGAACTCGAACACTATCCCGGCATGACAGAAAAAACGCTTGCCAATATCATTAACGAAGCACGCAAGCGATGGACTCTGCAAGCTGCACGCATCGTGCATCGCGTCGGCAAGATGCACCCGGGAGACCAGATTGTTTTAGTCCTTACCGCAAGCCCGCATCGTGGCGATGCTTATGAGGCGAACATGTTCATCATGGATTATCTGAAAACTGAAGCGCCTTTCTGGAAAAAAGAATGGACGCCACAAGGTCCCAGATGGATCGAAGCTCGTGAAAGTGATGATCACGCGCTCACAAAGTGGAAAAAAAATGACCTATGATGCGCTGATTCTCGCAGGGGGGCGTGGCAGCAGGATGTCTGGTCGCGATAAAGGCTGGATCATGTGGGAGGGACACCCCCTGATCGAGCATGTGATACAGAGACTGGGGCAGCAAACCCCGTCACCTGCACGAATCCTCATCAGCGCAAATCGCAACATTGACGCCTATCAGCAAACGGGACACCTGGTTATCTCGGATGATCGCGCTGATTTTGTAGGGCCGCTCGCGGGCGTTGAGGCAGGTCTCATGCGCTGTAAAAAAAATAATTTACTGGTTGTACCGTGTGACACGCCGCTATTACCTGGGGATTTATTTGAAAGACTACAGCAGGCAATGGATGAGCATCCTGAGGCTAAAGCAGCCTATGCCGTGACCGCCGATGGTCCGCACCCACTATGCTGTTTGCTTCACCCTTCCCTGAGCGGCTCTTTAGGTCAATTTCTCGATGCAGGTCATGGCCCGGTCGTCGCATGGCTTGAGAAAGCTCGCGCGGTCGCGGTTAGCTTTAACGAGGCCGACGCCTTCAGGAACTTCAACACACTGGAAACTTTCCAGACCACACGGAATTCGGTATGACTCAGGATCTCACCCACTTTGATGCAGCGGGACAAGCTCACATGGTGGATGTCTCTGCCAAAGCAGAAACACATCGCCGGGCCATTGCTCAGGGCAAAATCACCATGCAGGCCGGAACCTTTGCAAAGCTCGCAAATGGTCAGGCAGCTAAAGGAGATGTTCTGGGGATTGCGAGACTTGCTGGAATCATGGGTGCAAAGCAAACTGGTTCATTAATACCACTGTGTCACCCAATCCCTCTCACGCGTGTCACGGTTGATTTCGAATTACATCCAGAGTCATCGTCCGTCACATGCACGACATGCTCTGAAACCGTCGGTCGCACCGGCGTGGAGATGGAGGCACTGACTGCTGCTTCAGTCAGTTTGCTCACTATCTATGATATGTTGAAAGCAGTCGACCGTGGCATGGTGATTGATGGTGTCAGGCTGCTCGAAAAGCATGGGGGCAAGTCTGGGAGCTGGGTTGCCTAAAGCGTAAATATTGATCCGCCATCAAATCACCTTCGAATACTTAGCGGTCGTGCGAGCCTCACGTAAATAACGATCAAAGCGCATGGCAACAATGCGAGCCAGAAACCGCCCCTTGGGCGTAATCCTGATTGCTTCTTGCGATAGAGTCACTAACCCGTCTTTTTCCAGGTCCTGGAGTTGAACCAGATCAGTGGAGAAATAATTCTCGAAATCAACAGCCCACTTCGCCTCAAAATCAGCAATGACGATTTCGGACTGGCATAACAAATCATGAATGACTGCCCGACGGATCAAGTCATCACGCGTCATTTCAAGACCTTTAGCCAGCGGCAGACGACCTTCATTCAGAGCACCATAATAACCATCAAGATCGCGTTCGTTTTGCGCGTATACATTGCCCATGCGACTAATCGATGAAACACCCAGCGCAACCAGATCACAATCAGCCTGGGTCGCATATCCCTGAAAATTACGTTGCAATGTCCCTTGCTCCAGTGCAACGGCTAAATCGTCTTCAGGCAAAGCGAAATGATCCATTCCTATGTAAACATAGCCAGCATTGAGCAGTGTTGTCACTGCGAGTTTAAGCATCGCCAGCTTTTGCACTGGTGCAGGGATTGCCGTGGTGTCAATCCGGCGTTGAGGCATGAAGCGCTCAGGCAAATGCGCATAACTGTAGAGCGCGATACGTTCGGGTCGCCATTGCAAAACCGTTGTTAAGGTCGCCTGCATCGTATGGACAGATTGTTTGGGCAAACCATAAATCAGATCCAGATTAATAGAGTTAAAACCGAGTTTGCGACCACGCTCAAGCACCGCCTGAGTTACCTCCGGGGGCTGAATGCGATTCACCGCCTCTTGCACGCCGGGATCGAGATCCTGAACGCCAATACTCATGCGCTTAAAGCCGTGGTGCGCCATCAACTCCAGCGCACCCGAACTTAATCTGCGGGGGTCAATCTCTACCGAACACTCAGCATCAGATTTAAATGTAAATGCCGCTTTAAGCATCTGCAGCAAACGCTCAAGCTGTAAATTTGTCAAAAAAGTTGGGGTACCGCCCCCGAGATGCAGCTGACTGACTTCAGGTTGCGTAGCAAACTCCCTTCGCACTAAGGAAACTTCTTTTTCCAGATAATCAAGATAGATATCTGCGCGACTGCGGTCTTTGGTGGCAATTTTGTTGCAAGCGCAGTAGTAACAAACCGTGTCGCAAAACGGCAAATGCACGTAAAGAGATAGTGCCGTCTTTGGGCGCGTAAGCTGACGTTCATGCAGTACGGTCAAATATTGCTGTAGAACGGGACCAGTAGCAAAACGATCAGCTGTTGGATAAGAGGTATATCGAGGGCCACTACCATCGTACTTGACGACAAGTGCGGAATCGAACTCAACTGGGGTGAGGTGTTTAATCTGCATAAGTCTTATAACAAATTGCGCTATGCGGCCTGCACAGCACAGACTGGGGTGTGCTGTGCAAGTGTGGCCGGCCTTAAACCACTCAGCAAATAAGTAATCAACTCTCTAACTGGGCGTATTTCCTCGCCAAAGGGAAGTTTGCCCGCGCCGCGGAAAAACAAACCCTTACTCACCTCGCCTTGCAAGGCAGAAACCAGTTTCATATCGATACAAAACTGGCCTGAACGACCGATACCATCTCGCAGACCACATTGAGTCAGGCAATCCGCCCGCTGCGCGCAACGCCTGGGATCTGCTTTGGCACTGGCCTGCATTCGGACCTCATGGAGTTGATATTGTTTGAGCCAATGCGTTGGCACTGCCCTGGCTGGCAACCCCGCCACACTGACAAACTCGGTCAACTCTCGGGGATTAGCCTGGATCAACACTTTTTTAAAATTGACGTGTGCATCGCCCTCTGCGCTCACAGCAAAGGCGGTACCAAGCTGCACACCACTTGCACCAGCATTGAGCCAATGACGAACTTTTTCGTGGCTATCAATACCTCCAGCCAGAATCAAGGGTGGTGCATCCGATCCCAAGCCCAACTCTGCAAACAAAGCCTGGCAATCTTGTAAAACCGTCTCAAATTCAAATTTAGACGAATGCAAGTCCGAGACTTTAGCCGCGCCCAGATGTCCACCGGCTAGTCCAGGATGCTCAATAATGATTGCATCCGGACAGCGGCCCTTTTTGAGCCACTTTTTCATGACGATCGCCACACCGCGCGACTCAGAAAGAATAGGTACCAAAGCAATTTTCGGGTAATCCGCCACCATCTCAGGCAAATCAAGGGGCAAACCGGCACCCATCACCAGTACGTCTGCGCCAGACTCACAAGTTTGGCGCACCAGTGCGGGATGAGCGCGGACAGCTTTCATGACATTGACTGCAATCAGACCGCGACCGCCTGAGACTGCTCGTGCGGCTTTAATTTCCCGGTCCAGTGCGATCAGATTGACGCGATCAATCTCATCCCGATCGCGGCAACGCTCGGTTTGTTCCATCAAATCAGCATGGTGATGCCGCAAGTCAATACTTGCAATGGTTCCCATCGCATTTTCACGCGCGACCGCACCTGCAAGCTTATGGGCAGACACGCCGACTCCCATGCCACCTTGGACAATCGGCAATATAGCTTTGCCAGCAAGCCTGAGCGGTTTAAAGCCTGAGTATTCGGAATCAAGCGCTGAGGTCTGAAGCGCAGCTGATGAGGGTGATGCTAAATAAAGTCGTTCTGGATTTGAACTGCTCTGTGTGAAACGTGAATTCGAGGTCATCAAGGGTTTCCTTACGATGAGCCAAGATAAACCCTAAACGCGTTTCAAGACAAAAATGAAGAGCCAAGTATTTGATCTATAACAAGACTTTTATAAATACCGAACAAAATGACATAAAAAAATCCCCATAGGGGATTAATTTAAAAAAAACGAAGCTGGTGCCCCGAGCCGGAATCGAACCGGCACGCCCTGAGGCCTGAGATTTTAAGTCTCATATGTCTACCGATTTCATCATCGGGGCACAACTTCAGACAGCATTGTAACTAAACTGTAGAAAGTCTTCAGCCCTTGCAGGGAAAACGAATCGGCAGATAGCGTAAAACGGTTGAAGCTGCAAATTCCTTGTTGTACTCAGGGTGGGCCTGCGCCCATATGATGAACTCAGCCAGCACGACTTCGCGAGGCACGCCAATACCGCCCTCAGGCACGCAGACCTTGGGGGCCAGCTTGGAATCAGGATTCACCAGATTCGCCTGATAGACACCCTCGCCAAAACCAAAGCAAAACGTCTGGGCGACGACGTCCTCTTTGTCCTGACACAACTTGACCATCGCTTCGGTTGAGATGTCTGCTTTTGGTAAGGCACTGGTCTGAGCGAAACCCTGTGCGGCGGGCACAATAGCCAAGATGGACATTGCAATAAATTTTTTCATGTTAGTCATTCCATTAACGCCTGAATCCACCGAAATGTCCGCCGCCAAAGCCACCGCGTCCACCACCAAAACTGCGCTCTCCACCACCAAAACCACGCTCACTGCTCGAGCGGTCCTGACTCCAATCGCTACGCCCCTGGCTGCGCAATTGATTTTCCTGACTGGCTTCACGAGCCTGATTTGGATTGGCTCGGTCTTGCGCACGATCGCTGGACGCTTCAGATCTCATCTGGCTAGCCTGTTGTTTCTCCTGAGGCGTCGCATCGCGGTTAAAGGTATTTTGCGCGTTTTGACGAGCCTGCTGGGCGCGCGCTTTATCTTCAGGTGAAGCGTTATTTCTCCAGTCGTTTGCAGCATTTTGCTGGCGCTGGATATCGTTACGATCGATGGCGCTGCGGTTTCCTTCACCATAGCGGTTGTTCAGCGCCGAGTTGCTGTACGGGACACCATCGCGATGCGCTGGGTTGTAATTCCAATTGCTGCTTCCACCCAAACGCTCCGAGGAGAGATTGTTAACAGAGTTGAAATTGCGATTGAAATTATTGAAATTGTTGTTATTGATCGTAATCGAACCACTACCCCAGTGCGGTGTTGACCAGAGTGCCGCCCCGACCGCCATGCCGGCGCCAAACGCCATCAAACCCCAGGCAGGATTATAGGCAGGGTAAGGAGGATAGGCTGGATATGCCCACGCACCATAGACCATCGTCGGGTTATAGGTTGGAACATAAATCACTTGAGGATTAGCAGGAACAATCACGATATTGGACTGCTCGGTGCTCACCTGAACCTGTTGATTGGATTGCAAATTACCTGCCTGCTTTGCCTTGGCACGCAAAGTCTGGATCGCTTGCATCAAATCTTTGGGTTGCGCCAGATAGGCATCGCCAAGTTTCTGGGTCCAGCTCAGATTATTACCCAGTCTTTCGAGCGCCTCAGGGAAAGACACTAAAGATTTCACACTGTTGTCCCACGTCTGGGGCTTGAGGGCGTCCTGTAATTGTGAACCACTCAAATGCGCATTGGTGCGCTGCCAGTTAGCCGCCTCAGCGACCTCAAGCGGATAGGTTGCCGCCATCAGCATTTGGGATAATAACGAATCAGGGTACAGGGCAATCGGTGAAACCAATGACTGCAACTGGGGCTGAGACAAATTAGCGGACTGCTGGCTGGACTGAGCGAAGGCCTGAGAATTCAGGTGAACCCCTGAAAGTTCTCCACCGGTGCCAAGCGTCAGTGCAAGTGCTGCTGTCGCAGCAGACAGGACAAATTTACGCATGAGGATCCTTGAACGCTTAAACGCGTATGAGTGATCCTCATATCATAATTCATACTTGGAATTACTTAAAATAAAATAAGGGCGGGAATTACCCCGCCCATTTTGGCTATTTCGTCCTGTAAAAAACCAAAAATTCGGACTTAACTAGGTAATTGCGTTGAAAACCTTGCCAAAAAAGGCATCTGCATAGGCTGAATTAAGCCAACGAACAATCACAACCAGCTTTTTCTCGGGTTCAATCCAGGTAAAGGAGCTGCCTGCACCTACTGCAAAATAGCTTGAGGCTGGCACGCTCGGGAACACTTTTTGATCTTTATTCAGCCAAACCAGATAGCCATAGAACGGCGCCAAATCGCAGGGAACCTGCATTTGCCGGATCCACTCAGCAGACATCACGCGCTTGCCATTGGCTGCAACACCTTCGTTGAGCATCATCTGACCGATTAAAGCCTGGTCTTCGGCGCTGATTGACATGCCACCCCCCCAGTGGGTACCACCCGGTACAGACTGCACGCGACGTCCGGCAATCTCTACCCAGGCATTGTCATAACCCACCCAGTTCCAATCCTCGGAGGCACCCACCGGGCGCGTAATCGCTTCGCGAAACACCTCAGGCAACGGACGTTGGAACAGATGAAGCAACGCAAGCGACAACTGATTGATCCGGACATCGTTGTATTCCCAGTAGGTACCAGGCGTTTGCAAAGGTCGTGCATCACCTTTTTTACCGTCAGGAGCGGCTGCAAAAGTCACAGCACGATAGCGGTCGGCCTGGTCTGGTATTTCAAAGCAAGTCCCTTCCCACTCGCTGGTTTGCTGCAGCATCATGGCCCAGGTGATCAACGCGTTATGACCCTGATCAAAGCCAATGCCTTTGATACGCTTACCAATCGGCTCGTTGACGTCGGGCAATAAACCACGGTCGTGGGCAACCCCCGCCAACAAGGCGAGGCAGGTTTTAGCCACACTGAAGGTCAGATCAGCGCGCTTGGGTTCACCCCAGGAAATCAGCGTTTTACCGTTTTGAACAATGGTCCCGGACACGGGGCCGCGAGAGTGCACAGGGCCGTACAAGCGATTCCAAGGCGGTGGATCGGAAATATGAACACCCCAATTACCATTGCAATCACGATCCCAGGTCGTTTCATGATCGATCGAGAACTGCACCGCTTGCTTCAACGCATCATTCGACATATATAGCCTCTCGTTGTTTCAACTTTTAATTTCAGAGATATAGCATGATGATGGTCATGGTGCGACAAATTTCAGTGTTTACCAGTAGACTGATGAAAAACTGGCTATTCATATTTTTAAAATGATAAATTCGCCATACAACTTGCTTTGCTACAGATTTGGCATACAACTTGCTTGGTTACAGACATCAGCCTGAGTTATCGCGAATTAGGACACTCATGAAAAAGAACGTACCTTCTCTTGCCTCGAGCATGCGCCAGCTCAAAACCGTACTGGCCCTTTCTGCTTGCGTCTTTGCGGCGAGCTGTTTTACACCCCAGGCGTTTGCCAGTAAAGCAAACAACACACTGGGCATGGCCTACGACCAGGCGCCAGAAAACATTGATCCCTATTTCAATAATGTTCGAATCGGGGTGATCGTCGCCAATAACGTTTGGGATACGCTTGTCTACCGCGATCCGATCACAAACGAATACTCAGGCCAACTTGCCAAGAGCTGGAAACAGATCGACGACCGCACGCTTGAGTTTGAGTTGCGCGAGGGCGTGAAATTTCATAACGGTGAAGAGTTCGATGCAGACTCAGTCGTCTACACACTTAACTTTGTTGCTGATCCTAAAAACAAAGCCACCACGCAGCAAAACGTCCGCTGGATTGATAAGGTCGAAAAAATCGACAAATTCAAAGTCCGTATTATCGCCAAGGAACCCTTCCCCGCCGCAATCGACTATCTTGCTACCACGCTGGCAATCCACCCTGCAAAGTATTACCAGGAAGCAGGTCCTGCAGGGATGAATGCAAAACCCGTCGGTTCGGGCCCATACAAAATTGTGGAAAACATCCCCGGCAAATCAGTCACGCTAGAGCGCAACAAAGATTATTTTAAAGACTCACCTAAAAAACAACCCACGATTGACAAGGTCAAAATCCGTTTCATCTCAGATCGCCAGACACAAATGGCCGAGGTGATGTCCGGCGGTGAAGACTTCATCATGCATGTGCCAAAAGATCAGGCCGAAAACTTGAAAACCCTGCCCCATCTGCAAGTGCAGAGCGGCAACACCATGCGAATGGTGTTTTTACAATTCAACATCCTGGAGGGGACGCCTGCTCCAGAACTCAAGGATATCCGTGTGCGTAAAGCAATCGCACATGCGATTGATCGCGAGTCCATCCTTAAAAATATCGTTGGCGGTGGTGAGCTGATCAATACAATGTGCACCCCCTCGCAAGTCGCTTGCAGCAGCGACGGTGCAGTCGTTTACAAATACGATCCAGCCCTCTCCAAAAAGCTACTCGCTGAGGCCGGCTTTCCTAATGGTCTTTCGATCGATCTGATGTCTTATCGCGAACGCAATCAAACCGAGGCAATGATCAATTACCTGCAGGCGGTTGGCATCAAGGCTAAATTGGGTTTTATGCAATATGCCGCCATGCGTGATCTGGCTCGCGCAAACAAAACATCGATCACACATCAGACCTGGGGCTCGAACCTTGTCAACGATACCTCGGCCTCTACCCCCGTCTACTTTGGTGGTGGCAGTGATGATGTCGCGCGCGATCCTGAGATCATCAAACTACTCGACGAGGGTGATCACACGCTTGACCCCGTTGCACGCAAAGCGGTTTACAACAAAGCACTTGTCATGATTTCGGAAAAAGCACTCGCCTTGCCACTTTGGACCTTGCCTGTCTATTATGTGGCCAACAAAGACGTGAAATTCACACCTTATCAGGACGAGTTGGTTCGTTTCTGGGAAATGAGCTGGAAATAATGAACTTCACGTCCAGCATTAAACGTCTCAAACAATGATTGGCTATCTTTTTAAAAGATTAGGGTTGGCGCTACTGGTAGCGCTGACCGTGTCGATCATTGCCTACCTATTGCTGCACCTGACAGGTGATCCAGCCGTAGCCCTCGCCGGAGAAGGCGCAAGCGATGCGGATATCGCAATGGTCCGTCAAACCTATGGTTTTGACCGTCCCCTGCTTGTGCAGTACGGTGACTGGTTATGGCAAATCATCCGCGGAGACTTGGGTACCTCGGTTTATTTTAAAACTGCTGTAGCGCCGCTTGTTTTCAGCAAGCTTGAGACGACGCTGCTGCTTGCGGTCTACTCTTTGGGCGTTGCGTTGGTGATCTCCATTCCTTTGGGGGTACTGGCAGCTCTCTATAAAAACAGCTGGATCGATCGGCTATGTCTGGCTATCGCAGTCCTGGGTCAGGCTTTGCCAAATTTCTTTTTCGCACTCATCCTCATTATGCTGTTTTCAATATCCTGGCGCATGTTACCCGTCTCTGGTAGCGGCACTTGGCAACATTTTGTGATGCCTGCGATCGCGCTCGGGTATTACGTCGCACCTGCTTTTATGCGATTGATCCGTGCAGGCATGATTGAAGTGCTTGGCGCAGACTATATCCGCACTGCGCGCGCCAAAGGCTTATCCCCCAGTACTGTTATTTTTAAACACGCTCTGCGCAATGCCATCGTCCCTGTCGTGGCGCTCGCAGCGGTGCAATTAGGTTTTCTGCTGGGCGGTTCGGTTGTGATTGAAACCATCTTTGCGCTCGATGGACTAGGTTACCTCGCCTACCAAAGCATTACCTTTAAAGACTTCCCTGTCACGCAAATTATCGTGCTGCTGCTCTCCGTCATTTATATCCTGCTGACCTTGGCCTCTGATATTGCGAATGCCTGGCTGGATCCACGCATCAGGGTGGCATGATCATGTCTAGCGCCACAAATAACTCTATCGCGCATAGTCCCAAACCTGTCGGCAGCCAGGCCTCAAGGCGTCGCACCGTTTGGCAGCGTATCCAACAAAACAAGGCTCTCACCATCGGCTGTGGTTTGTTGCTATTCATCATCGTGATCGCAATCTTTGCACCTCTTTTTTCGCCGTTCGATCCCTATGTTCAAGACCTCGCCTATCGCACCGTACCACCCGTCTGGTTTGAAAAAGGAACCTGGCTCCATCCGCTCGGCACCGATCAGCTGGGCCGTGATTATCTGTCCAGACTGTTTTATGGTGCACGTATCTCGTTATTGATTGGTATTTCCGTCGCCTGTATTTCCGGTTTAATCGGCACGACGATGGGGATGCTTGCAGGCTATTTTGGTGGTCGCGCCGATATGCTTGTTTCATTTCTGGTAACCACCCGGCTCTCGATGCCAGTGATCCTGGTCGCGCTTGCAACCGTTGCGATTATTGGCAGTTCGCTTTGGGTTGTGATCCTGGTACTTGGTTTACTTAAATGGGATCGTTTCGCCGTGGTCATGCGCAGTGCAACACAGCAAGTGCGCTCCATGGAGTACGTAGCGGCCGCGCAATCAGCAGGCGCTTCGACCTTCCGGATTCTGATGACCGAGGTACTGCCAAACGTCATGCCTCAACTGATCGTGATCGCAACGCTTGAGGCCGCCAGTGCGATTTTGCTCGAGGCCGCCCTCTCCTTTCTCGGACTCGGGGTGCAACCACCCCTGCCCTCCTGGGGCCTGATGATTTCAGAGGCTAAAGCGTATATGTTCTTTTCCTTCTGGTTGATCGCTATTCCCGGTACAGCATTAGCCATACTGATTTTTGCGATCAATCTCGCTGGTGATGGCTTGCATCAGTTGTTTTCTCCTGACGAGAGAGCATGACCATGAACAACCAAGAAATTGTTCTGGATGTCCAAGGTCTGTGTGTCGACATCAACACGGCAGGTGGATCCTTGCACGCGGTGCGCGATGTATCTTTTCAAGTCAAACGTGGCGAAACGCTATGCATCGTAGGTGAATCAGGTTGCGGTAAATCCATGACCTCGCTCTCGATTATGGGTTTACTACCCAAGGTTGCTACGCGTCGGACTCGAGCACTGTCTTTTTTAGGCGAAGAGCTCGGCACAGCTGCAACCAAACGCATCAACAACTTGCGCGGCAACCGTATGGCGATGATTTTTCAGGAGCCTATGACGGCCCTCAATCCTGCCTACACCATTGGTGATCAACTGACCGAGCATTATCGCCATCACAAAAGCGTCTCAAAAGAGCAGGCACAAAGGCGCGCGATCGAGTTGCTGGAAAAGGTTGGTATCGCCTCAGCAGCACAACGACTCGGACAATATCCACATCAGCTTTCAGGTGGCTTGCGCCAGCGCGTCATGATCGCAATGGCCTTAATGTGCGGCCCCGAGTTACTCATCGCCGATGAGCCCAGTACGGCACTGGATGTCACGATCCAGGCTCAAATCCTGAGATTACTGGCCGACCTGCAGCAGGAGCTCGGGATCGCGATGGTTTTGATTACCCATGACCTGGGTGTTGTTGCGCGTATCGCTGATCGAGTGGCAGTCATGTATGCGGGCCAGATCGTTGAAGAAGGCACGGCACACGATATCTTTGCTAAACCTCAGCACCCCTACACGCAGGGCCTCATGCGCTGCATACCCGTTCCGGGTAAAACCGAGCCGGGCGGCAAGCTAGGCACTATTGCGGGTGTAGTGCCCTCTCTGATTGGACAGATCGCGGGTTGCGCGTTTCGTGATCGTTGTGAGTATGCGCAGGAAAGCTGTGAACAAAATATCCCTGTCCACCAGTCGAGCGATGGACAGCAGTGGCGTTGCGTGCGAGGTGCAACATGAAGGCCTTGATACAGACTCACAACCTGCACCGTACCTTCACTGTGAGTGCGGGATTATTTAAAGCAAAACAGACACTGCATGCTGTCAACGGTGTTGATCTGACCGTCAATCGCGGTGACGTCATGGGGATTGTGGGTGAATCGGGTTGCGGTAAATCAACACTTGCAAAAATGCTGCTGGGCTTAACGCCCTCGAGTCAGGGGACGATCCAGATCGAAGGTCAGGATATCGGCACAATGGATCGCCGCGAACTCGCCAGGCGTGTGCAGCCTGTTTTTCAAGATCCTTACTCATCGCTGAATCCGCGACGCAGTATTGCCTCAATCGTTTCCTTCCCGCTCGATATTCATGGCGTGGGGACTAAACAAGAGCGACGTAATAAAGCGCTTGATATGCTTGAGCGGGTCGGTCTGCCAGCCAGGTTCGCTGACAGCACACCCGGCCAGTTGTCGGGCGGCCAGCGCCAGCGCGTCGCGATCGCGCGTGCTCTAGTCATGCAACCCGAGATTGTGATTTGTGACGAACCCACCTCGGCACTCGACGTTTCCGTTCAGGCCCAGATCCTGAATTTGCTGATGGACTTGCGCAAAGAATTTAATCTGACCTACGTTTTTATCAGTCACAATCTGGCGGTTGTCGAACATATTGCCACGCAAGTCGCGGTCATGTACCTCGGCCAGGTAGCGGAGCTTGCGCAAACTGCGGAGCTTTTCAAGCATCCGCGACACCCCTACACCCAGGCGTTGTTAGCCTCGGTACTTACGCCTGAAACTGGACTAGGCATTCCAGATATGGGACTGGGCCTATCATTTCCAGATCCTCTGCATCCACCGACAGGATGCACTTTTCATCCGCGTTGCAAACAGTTAATCGCTTGCTGCTCAACGACGAAACCCTTGCTGATCAAGGATAAACAAGGCGAGGTAGCCTGTCATCTCTATGCAAAATAAGCAGGATCCAGCTACAGCATTTATTCTAACTACAGGGCTTATTTAAACTACAGCTGTGATTTCAACAACAGCGCTTATTTCAACTACAGCACTTATTTAAACAACAGGGTTTAGTTAAACAACAGCGCGTCTCCAACCGCCTGCTTGTCCAAAAAAACGCCCGCTCAAAGTACCGTGTACTCAAACGCCCAGAAATATTGCCAGCGAGTAAAAACCGGATTGCTGCCAACACCCTCTATGAGCTCACACAGGTGGGTATCTGTCGGAAAATTTTTAAGTACGCAGTGTTCAGAGCCATCGGCCAACACACGGATCTGGTAGGTATTTCCCTCGGCGTCTAGCTCAGAAATAGCTGTACTACTGCCTTCGACATAGAGGTTGTCTAGCAGGACGACTTTGGCGCCTGGTTTAAGCACTTTGTTTAAACCATTTAAAAACTCACGTTGACGTGCGAGCGGCACATGGGAAAACCAGAAACCAGCAAAAGCAGCTTCATAGGGCGTAGCGGGTTGAGGTAGATCATAGGCATCACCAATGACCCAGCGCACTTGGTCAGCAGCGTCACCCAATCTGCTGCGCGCGACCTGAAAGGTCTCACTGGCAGCGTCCAGTGCAACTAAACTCTGTACTGTTTTAATTAAAAATTGTGTCCAGTAGCCTGTTCCGGCGGCAATCTCTAGGGTTGCACGCTGGGTGAATTTAGCGGGTAACCATGCCTCAATCTCCCGCAAATCCTGTTGGCGTTCAGGTTTGAGATAAATTTTGTCATATTCTTGAGCACGTGCGGCGTAATAGTCTTTCATCCGATAGCTCCCTGGTGAATCATTCAAGACAACACCGCGCCAGGCTCGAATACTCTGATCAAATAGTCGAGCTATACATACAAATATTCAGTGTTGCAAAATCTTGGAGAGAAACTGAATCGCCCGGTCACTCTTAGGCTGATTAAAGAACTGCTCTTTGCTTGCATCCTCAACAATCTCACCCTGGTCCATAAACACCACCCGGTGGGCGACCTTACGGGCAAAACCCATCTCGTGCGTCACGACCATCATTGTCATGCCTTCGCGCGCAAGCTCAACCATCACATCAAGCACCTCACCAACCATTTCAGGATCAAGGGCGGAGGTAGGCTCATCAAACAGCATCACAACCGGATCCATACTGAGCGCTCGCGCAATCGCCACGCGCTGCTGCTGCCCTCCCGACAACTGACCAGGGTGTTTGTCTTTATGCGCCGTCAAGCCCACGCGATCGAGCATTTTGAGACCACGCTTGAGCGCCTCGTCGGGGCTGCGGCCGAGGACTTTGACCTGAGCGATTGTCAGATTTTCAGTCACGCTCAAATGAGGAAACAACTCAAAGTGCTGAAACACCATACCCACCTGGCTACGCAGCTTTGGCAAATTAGTTTTCGGATCATGTAGCGCTACACCATTAATGGTGAGCTTGCCTTCCTGGAATGGTTCAAGCGCGTTGACGCATTTGATCAAAGTTGATTTACCAGAACCCGAGGGACCACACACAACCACGACTTCGCCACGATTGACATGTGTCGAACAGTTTTTCAGGACATTGAAACTGCCATACCATTTAGACACATTTTCGATTTCAATCATTTTATTTGACATGAGAATTTCCGGATATCTGAACGGTATTGATCAAGAGTTATATAAAGAGAATGTATCGCGACTCAAGCCACAGCAATGCGTTTTTGTAATTGTTTAACCAGCAACGAGGCCGCCAGGGAAATCACGAAATACACCAAAGCAGCAAACAAATACATCTCAACCAGACGGCCGTCGCGCTGGGCGATTTTGCTGGCCGCACCAAGAAAGTCTGTAATAGAGAGCACATAAACAAGCGATGTATCCTGGAACAGCACAATCGCCTGCGTCAGCAACAAGGGGGTCATTGACCTGAACGCCTGAGGTAAAACAACATAAAGCATGACCTGATGATATTTCATCCCGAGTGCCTGCGCTGCAGCTGTCTGTCCTTTTGGCACAGCCTGAATACCCGCACGCATGATTTCTGAAAAGTAGGCCGCCTCAAAAAGAGAAAAAGTTACAAGCGCTGACATAAAGGCACCAACAGTCATCGGACGCGCTGAACCGGTAATCCATTGCCCAATATAAGGCAGGAGAAAATAAAACCAGAAAATCACCAGCACCAGGGGCAAAGATCTGATGAGGTTGACATAGCCAGCCGCGATTTTTTGTAACATCGTAAAACGCGATAAACGCAATAATGCGATCAGAGTACCAAGCAGGATGCCTGAGGCCGCAGACAAGCCTGTCAGCATCAAAGTAAAACTCATCCCCTCTTTAAATAAATAGGGCCAGGTACGTGAGATAACTTCGAAATCAAAATTAGTAAACATTGTGTAAGCTCCGCGCCCTGAGTTAATGAACTACCGCATTGGCGGGAGCGCCAAGGTAGCCAGGGACTGCAACAGACTTTTCGAGTTTGCGCATCGCGAAGGTCACCACCATATTGGTGATGAGATAGAGAATGGTTGCAACGGTAAACGCCTCAAAAACCTGAAAAGAAAACTCTTGCATCGAGCGGGCACGCGCGGTGAGCTCCATCAAACCAATGGTTAGTGCGACCGAAGTATTTTTAATTGTATTGAGTAGCTCTGAAGTGAGTGGCGGCAAAATCACGCGAAACACGATGGGCAACAAAATGTAGCGGTACGTTTGAGCAGTGGTCATGCCAAGCGCCGTAGCAGCCATCTGCTGACCTTTGGGTAAAGATTGAATCCCGGAGCGGATCTGTTCTGCGACGCGGGCAGACATAAAAAGCCCTAAACCAATCACTGCAGTATAAAAAGCGGCATTGGGCAGTTGTTTGAGCCAGTTACCCATGGCCTGGGGAACCAGCTCAGGCATAACGAAATACCAGAGAAACAATTGCACGAGCAACGGAATATTGCGAAACAACTCAACATATGAGGCACCAAAACCGCGCCCAACCCGACTAGGCAAGGTGCGCAGGACACCAACACACACTCCAAGCACCAGGGCAACAATCCAGGCAAAAAAAGCCGTCGTGAGCGTCCAGACCAAACCTGAGAGGAGCATCTCAAGGTAAGTTCCTTTCCCTTCAGGAGAAACCTCAAACAGAATGCCCCAGTTCCAGTTGTATTTCATGCCGCAACTCTCTTAAATATGAATTGGGCGCTTGATCATGTGGATGTCACCCATAAAAAAGCGCCCAGAGGACTAGCAATTAATAGCTGGCTGGATCTGGATTATCCGTAGGATTAGCCAAAGCTTTTTTCAACTCTGCGGTCATTGGCTGATTCATATTCAGACCCTTTGGTGGGATAGGTTTTTCAAACCATTTCGCATACAAGGTCTGCATCTCTGGTGATTTATAGAGCTTGCTCACCGCTGCATCAACTGCTTTTTTGAACGCAGCATCATCACGCACCATCATGAAGCTGTAAGGCTCTGGTTTGGAGAATGCGTCCTTTGAAATTTCGTACTCTGCAGGATTTTTAGAAGAGGCAACCAAACCGGCAAGCAGAATATCGTCCATCACAAATGCTGCAGCACGGCCTGTTTCAACCATCAGAAACGCCTCAGGATGATCTTTAGCCGTCAAAATAGTCAGGCCAAGGTTTTGTGCAGTGTTTGCCTCAGAGACCTGTTTAAGATTGGTTGTGCCTGCCGTCGATACAACTGTTTTGCCTTTCAAACTGGCAATATCGGTAATACCTGACGATTTTTTGAATACATAACGGCTGGCAGTCAGATAATAAGTCGATCCAAAAGATACCTGCTTTTGACGCTCAGCGTTGTTGGTCGTCGAGCCGCACTCCATATCAATGGTGCCGTTAGCGATCAGCGGAATACGGGTCGCCGAAGTCACTGGATTGAGTTTGACCTCGAGCTTTGGGAGATTGAGCTGAGTTTTGAGCTCCGCCACAACGAAGTTGCAGATGTCCATCGCATAACCGACGACCTGTTGCTTATCGTCGTAGTAGGAAAAAGGAACCGATGCATCGCGGTGTCCGATCGTGATCGTGCCGGTGTCTTTAATTTTTTTCAACGTACCGGTCAGATCCTGCGCCATCACGGATCCGCTGAGTACGACCCCAGCCAACGTAGCCAGACCGTACTTGATGTAATTACTTTGCATAACCCACTCCTATAAAGTTCTCTGATGCAACAGGGAAAGAGCCCTCATTTTGCACTGCAATGCAAGTTTTGTGCCAATTTTCATAAAAAATACTTGCCATAAACTTGACGGTATCGGTATTGACAAATTTATTCTTGCATATCCGGAACAAACGGCACCAGCATTTCACGAATGGCCCCGAGAGACTTCGTCCACTCAGCGCCTGGCAGATAGGCCAGTACGGCAGAATCATTTTTCACGGAGGCGATAAAAACAGGATCCTCAAGCGTTTCTTTAATTGCCTGCTGGAGTCGCTGGGCAATCTCATCGGACACAGCTTTCGGTGCCGCAATCCCTCGTTCAGAACTGATCAGGGCATTAAAGCCAAGCTCTTTCGCAGTCGGAACAGGCCCCAGCACATCAAACCGTTTGTCGCTTAACACGGCGATAGCACGGACCGAGTCGTTGTTAGCCGCAAGGAACTCCCCCACACTGGCAAACGCATAATCAACATGACCACCCATCAGCGCACTTTTAAATTCCCCTGCGCCCTTGTAAGCAATCGCGGAACCTTTAAACTGTCCGACCTGCTGCAGCTTGAGCAAGGACAAATGCCCGCTCGTTCCACGTCCGCTATTGGCAAAAGATAAAGACTCGGGATCTTTTTTCAATGTTGCGACGATCTCCTGCAAGGACCCGTTTTTCGCATCCTTGCGCGCCATCAGTACGCTGGGATCATCTACAACACGCGCAATGATTCTCAGATCGTCGTTCTGATAGGCGGTTTTCTTATACATCGGAGTGAAAACGAAACCAGGCACGTTAATAAACCCGATGGTGTAACCATCAGGTTTTGCACGTGCGACATAGGTATTGGAGATCTCACCACTCGCACCTGGCTTATTGACCACCACGATGCGGGCACGTCCACCAAGCTTCTTTTCCATGTAAGGCGCCATGGCACGTGCCATCAAATCTGTACCACCACCGGGTGCAAAGCCCACCACTAGTTCGATGCTTTGATCGTCAGGCCAGGCAGCCAACAATGGGGTGCTGAGGGCGCACGAGACCACCAGCAACAAACCTCGAAAAAATCTCGTCAACACAATAGACTCCTGCGCATATCGTTAAAAATCATGCTCACAAACAAACATTAAATCTCACCAGGCAATCTTAGTGGGTTTGGGCTGGTATGGGTAGCGCCGTTTTATAGCGAACCTGTTTCAACGCGAAACTCGAGCGGATTTTTTCAATACCCGGAATAGGCGTGAGCTGCTCAAGTATGAATTTTTCAAGTGCAGCGATATCTGCCACGGCTACACGGATCAGGTAATCGCTGTCGCCAGTCATCAGATAACACTCCATCACCTCGTCGTGTTCGCTGATCCGTTGCTCAAAATGCGCCAACGACTCTTTACTCTGACTTTTCAGGCTGATGCTGATAAATACGTTTAAACCGAGGCCAAGCGCCTTGGCATTCGCAATCGCAACATAGCGATCAATCACGCCCGCGGACTCCAGAGCCCGGACCCGCGCCAGGCAGGGAGAGGGACTCAAGTGGATGCGGCGCGCAAGCTCAATATTTGACAGCGCACCATCCACCTGCAACTCTGCCAAAATCTTTAAATCAATCGAATCCAAGCTCATTATGCTGTTTATTTATAAATTACAGAATTTAATACCAAATATTATCATTTTACTTTTAAATTAAGGCATCTCATGCTGCGTACTAATCATTAAAATACTGTCATATTCCTTGATGGTGTGCACCCAATGAACGCTTCTATCGACCCGCGCCTGAACGCCTGGCGTGAGACTTCCCCCGATACAGATTCCCAGGAGACGGCCGAATGGCGTCAGGCCTTGATGACCGTCATCGCCAACGAAGGTCCCGAGCGTGCAAAGTTCCTGCTTGATGAACTGGTGCGCACCGCGCGCACCAACCAGGTAGGCTGGCAACCCGAACTGAGCACCCCTTACGTCAACTCAATACCTGTCGAGCAACAACCGGTCTTCACGGGAGACCTCGCAATCGAAGAACGCCTGGCTTCGATCATGCGCTGGAACGCGCTAGCGATGGTAGTTCGCGCCAATCAAGCCTATGGTGAACTGGGCGGACATATCGCCAGTTATGCCAGTGCTGCAGACCTGTTTGAGACAGGTTTCAATCATTTCTTTCAGGCACGTCGTGGAACCGGCCCCGGACAACACCGTGGCGACCTGGTTTTTTTCCAGCCGCACAGTGCGCCCGGCGTCTATGCCCGCGCCTATCTCGAAGGTCGGCTCACTGAGAATGACCTGCTGCACTACAGACAAGAAATTACTGCAGACACGGATGGCGCGCGCGGGCTTTCAAGCTACCCCCACCCTTGGCTGATGCCTGACTTTTGGCAATTCCCGACTGGCTCCATGGGGATTGGTCCGATCAGCTCCATCTATCATGCGCGTTTCATGCGCTATCTGACACATCGTAATTTGCTCGATTGCTCTAACCGCAAAGTCTGGGGTGTCTTTGGCGACGGCGAAATGGACGAACCAGAATCGATGAGCGCACTGACGCTCGCTGCGCGGGAAGGACTCGATAATCTGGTGTGGGTGGTGAATTGCAACTTACAGCGTCTGGATGGGCCTGTGCGGGGCAATGGCCGGATCATTGATGAGCTCGAAAAGCTTTTTATCGGTGCAGGCTGGAATGTCATCAAACTAGTTTGGGGCAGCGACTGGGATGGTTTGTTTGCACGCGATCTGACGGGCGCACTGACGCGTGCGTTTGCCAATACCGTTGACGGACAGATGCAGACCTTTGCTGCAAAAGACGGACGCTTTAACCGGGATAATTTCTTTGGTCAGAACGAAGAGCTGGCCCGACTCGCGCAAGGCATGACCGATGAGCAGATCGATCACCTCAAGCGCGGTGGCCACGACCTGGTCAAAATCCATGCTGCTTATGCCGCGGCTGCAAATCACACTGGACAACCCACCGTCATCCTTGCTCAAACTAAAAAGGGTTATGGCATGGGTAGCGCCGGTCAGGGCAAGATGACGACGCACAGTCATAAAAAATTCGATGGCGAGGACTTGATCGAATTTCGTAATCGTTTCAACCTCCCCTTGAGCGATGAGGAAGCAAAAGGACTGGCTTTTTACAAGCCAGCCGCAGACAGTGTCGAGATGAAATATCTACTCGCGCATCGTCAAGCACTTGGTGGATATTTACCCAAACGCGACACCGAATGCGACCAGATCGCGGTCCCTGCCATTGAGCATTACAGTGCCTTTGCGCTGAAGGCCGAAGGCAAGGACATGAGCACCACGATGGCCTTTGTGCGCATGCTTGGCAACCTGCTCAAAGACCCGGTTCTGGGCCCACGAATTGTGCCGATCGTCGCCGACGAAGCACGTACCTTTGGTATGGCCAATCTATTCAAACAAGTCGGTATTTATTCAAGTGTTGGTCAGCGTTATGCACCCGAAGATATCGGCTCGGTGCTTAGCTATCGTGAGGCACTTGACGGCCAGATTCTCGAGGAAGGCATCTCTGAGGCCGGCGCCATCGCGAGCTGGACAGCGGCTGCGACGAGCTACAGCGTGCACGGCCTGGCTATGCTGCCTTTTTATATCTACTACTCAATGTTTGGGTTCCAGCGTGTAGGTGACCAAATCTGGGCAGCCGCCGATCAGCGCCCCAGAGGATTCCTGCTCGGTGCGACCTCCGGCCGCACCACGCTGGGCGGCGAGGGACTTCAGCATCAGGATGGCTCAAGCCATCTGCAGGCAGCAACGATTCCAAATTGCAAAGCCTACGATCCCGCGTTTGCAGGCGAGATGGCAGTGATCGTAGACCGTGGCATTCGTGACATGATGATCGAGCAACGCGATGTGTTTTATTACGTCACGCTGATGAATGAAAACTATGCGCAACCTTCCTTGCCGGCAGGCGTGACTGAGGACATCTTAAAGGGCTGCTATTTGTTTGAAACCTATCAAGGCAAAAACGCCCGTACACCGGTCACGCTGATGGGCTCAGGAGCGATTCTGACCGAAGTCATCAAAGCGGCTGAACAACTGGTCGAGCAGGGTTTTGAAGTCAGCGTCTACAGTGTCACCAGCTGGTCCGAGCTTGCTCGTGATGGGGCCGCGTGCGAGAAAGCTCGCCTGAACAACGAAAGAAACCCTGCAACGCCCTTTCTGTATGAGCAGTTGAGCAAGAGCCGCGGCCCGATCATTGCGGCGACTGATTATGTGCGAATACTGCCTGAATCTGTTCGCGCTTATATTCCAGCTAGCCGTCGTTACATGACGTTAGGAACTGACGGCTTTGGACGCAGTGATACCCGCGCGGCTTTGCGTGCGTATTTCGGTGTGGATGCCCAGACCATCGTACGTGCGGCGCTGTTGGCACTAAAATGACCGGATGACGCCAACACCAAAAGCTTCGACCCAGCCACCAGGTATGGTGCTTGACGCCTGCATCATGATGTCAGGTTTGCTTCGCCCCTTGCTACTGAATCTGGCCCAGGCAGGCGTCTATGTCCCACTCTGGACAGACAAAATCGGTGATGAATGGCAGCGAAACGCAGCCCGCCTCTGGCCGATTGAACCAAGTTTACTCGCTGAGGAATGGCAACGCATGCAGGATCAATTTCCTCAGGCCAACATGGGGGACGTCACAACGTTTGAAACGGAGTTGCGACACACTGATCGTAAAGATAAACACGTGGCCGCTGCAGGCATTGCTGCCGTTAGACGTCAGGTCTCGAGCCCTGTGAGCGTACTGACCTGGAACATCAAGGATTTCAGTCGCTCAGAGCTACGTAAACAGGGGCTTGGGCTGACAGATCCTGACCGGCTTCTGTCGCTCTGGTGGCCAACGCATAAAACCGTGTTGATGGAGCATATCGAGCGCACACTCAGTGAGTTATTTGCTTCAGGCAGAAGACAGCCAGAACCGAGCGTGACCATGCTCAAACGAGACCGACTGTTCAGATTAGCCGGGTGTTATGAAAGACAGCTGGCTGGGAACATGTAAAAACGACCAGGCCACAAAAACGACTGCTCTAACGATCGTTTTTGTTTATTTTGCGCCCGAGCATGTTACAAAATATGTTGGCAACTTAACTAACTACAAGAGCGTTGAATAATGAGCGAAGAGCAGCCCCACCAAGCATGGCAAGAGGACATTTACAACGTCCTCAAGCAAGGCAAAATCCGTCAAGTCTCTTACGTACCCGATGCGGGTCACGCACATGTGATCCGACGCGTACACGCGGACCCTGAGATGCGCGGCATCGTCCTTACTACCGAAGAAGAAGGCGTGGCGATTGCCGGTGGCGCCTGGCTGGGCGGCGTTCGCTCAGCACTCCTGATGCAAAGCAGCGGTGTTGGCAACTGCATCAATATGATGTCCTTACTGCAAAGCTGCCGCTTTCCCTTCCTGAGTCTGGTGACGATGCGCGGCGAGTATGCCGAGTTCAACACCTGGCAGGTGCCAATGAGCAAAGCGACTCAAGGTGCGATGGAGCTCATGGGGATCACTGTGTTGCGCGCCGAGCGAGCCGATGAAGTCCAGGACATCGTAAGTGCGGCACTCGATGCTGCCTTTGAAGGCGGCGAACAAGTAGCCGTACTGCTGTCGCAAAGCCTGATTGGTCGCAAGAAGTGGCTCCGCAACTAAGGAAAAAACATGACATTACGTGATACGACAACTGCGACCATCGAGCGTCGGGAGTTTGTAAAAGAATTACTGGCTCAATCTCTTGACGCACTCGTTGTGACAGGTTTGGGTTCACCCACTTACGACGTGTTTGCCGCTGGCGACCGCAATAAAAACTTTTACCTTTGGGGTGCCATGGGCGGTGCCGCTCTGATTGGTCTGGGCCTCGCGCTGGCTCAACCAGAAAAACAGGTTGTAGTCGTGACCGGTGACGGAGAACAACTCATGGGCATAGGCGGACTCGCCACCATCAATGCGCAACAACCGAAAAACCTGACCATCGTGGTGCTGGATAACGGTCACTTTGGTGAGACCGGCATGCAACGCAGCCACACCAGTCTGGGCACAAGTTTTTCAGCCGTTGCACGCGCCTGTGGCATTGAAAATTCCTTTGAAGTGCATGCGGCAGAGGATGTAACCAGGATCACCGAGAGCATTCACAAACGGGCGGGGGTGACTTTTGCGCAAGTGTTTGTCAAAGCTGATGACTTGCCACGTGCACTACCCTCACGGGATGGCGTTCATATTAAAAACCGCTTCAGGCAGGAATTGGGATTTACACCACTTTGAAACCGAGATTAAGAGCACTTAGAATCCAGAGAAAGATTTAAAGTTTCGTCATTTGAGGATACCGTTGAAATATCCTGTTTTGCTCGATATTTGATTTAATCACCGCGCAACGCGCGGTATCCTTTCGCGCGTAAAGAAGTCAATATTTCATCGACATGCTCGTGTCCTCTTGTCTGCATCACCAGATCGACTTCGACATCCTGAGCAGGCAGTGAAGTAAATGCTCGCTGGTGGTTGACCTGAGTAATATTGGCCCCAGTATCCGCCACAAGCTGCGTAATCTGGGATAGTGCACCAGGCAAATCATGGATACTGACTCGAATCCGTGCCAGTCGTCCAGCTCTGACCATACCCCGCTCGATCAAGCCACCAAGCACTAGCGGATCAATATTGCCCCCGCACAGCACGATGCCAATTTTCTTACCCTCAAAACGTGAATCATCCATCACTTGAGCATGCAATAGCGCTGCCAGCCCTGCCGCACCTGCCCCTTCGACGACCGTCTTTTCAATCTCGAGCAGCGTCACAATCGCGTATTCAATATCTCGCTCAGATACCAGTACGATGTCATCGACCTTTTGACGAATAATTTCCAGCGTTTTAATACCCGGCGTTTTTACGGCAATGCCCTCTGCAATCGTACGCGTCCCGCCTTTAATCGTCTGCTGGTGCAACGCTGCAGCCATATAGGGAAAAGCTTCGGTCTGCACGCCAATAATTTGAATTTCAGGTCGCAATGCTTTGGCAGCGGTGGCGATTCCGGAGATCAGTCCTCCGCCTCCTATTGGTACGACGAGCATATCGAGGTCTGGTTTAACCTCAAGCATCTCCAGACCAAGCGTGCCCTGACCTGCAATGACAGCATCATCATCGTAAGGATGGATCAATGTCAGCTTTCGTGTTGCTGCGAGCTCGAGAGCCAGGGCGCGCGCGTCATCAAAGGTCTCACCATGCAACACCACCTCGGCACCTAATCTGCGCGTATTAGCGACCTTAACGGTCGGCGTAAATTTAGGCATGACAATCACAGCAGGTATACCCATGCGCTGCGCATGATACGCGACTCCCTGCGCATGGTTCCCGGCAGACATAGTGATCACACCGTTTTTGCGCTGCTCTGCGGTCAAGGTGCGCATGCGATTGTAGGCACCCCGCTCTTTAAATGATGCTGTGAACTGCAAGTTTTCGAATTTGAGCCAGATCTCGGCTCCGAGGATTTCAGACAAAGTACGCGAGTGTGTAAATGGCGTCTGAACAATCTGGCCTTTGAGCGCAGCACGGGCTTGTTCGATTTCTGTAAGCTGGATCATTACGCACCTGGTAGGCAATAGAGACTCTAAGCCTTAACTTTACATTTACTCTCTACCGAACGGGTGCATTAGTATGATGAATGTATTTTTATTTTGTTAGTGATTGTTAACGAAGCCTGAATCAAGCGTTGCAGCAGAACGCCCCAAAAGACTGCTGTCACATCAAACATATTGAGCTGAAATTAAAAAGCCCTGCAAGGCTAGCACCTTGCAGGGCTTTTAACAATCGCTCTAAATTACTGAGCGGCTGGTGGTGTAGCGACAGGCTGTGCTTCGGCAGCAGGAGCGTCGGCGGCTGGAGCAGCGTCTTCGGTTTGCTGTTCGATGCCACCAATTGCTTTGGCTGACAGGCGCAGCCGACCTTTGTCATCGGCCTCGATGACTTTCACCCGAATTGCCTGACCAACTTTCAAGACGTCGTTGATGTTTGCAATACGGTAGTTAGCAATCTCGGAGATGTGCAGCAGACCATCACGACCAGGCAGAACCTGGACGATCGCACCGAAGTCCAGCAAACGCAGCACGCTGCCTTCGTAGACCTGACCGACTTCGACATCAGCAGTCAGCTCAGAAATGCGGCGCTGTGCCTCGTGTGCACGATCAAGATCGGCGCTCGAGATTGTGATCGTGCCATCGTCACCGATATCGATCTGTGTGCCGGTTTCTTCGGTCAGTGCACGGATGGTTGCGCCACCCTTGCCGATCACGTCACGAATTTTCTCTGGATTGATTTTCATCGAGATCATGCGTGGAGCAAATGCTGAAAGCTCGCCCGTTGAGCCCTGGATAGCTTCGCGCATTTTCGAGAGAATATGCAGACGGCCGTCTCGCGCTTGCGCCAGAGCAACCTGCATGATTTCTTTGGTAATGCCCTGGATTTTGATGTCCATTTGCAATGCGGTGATACCGTTTTCGGTACCGGCTACTTTGAAGTCCATATCGCCGAGGTGATCTTCATCACCCAGGATATCTGTCAGCACAGCAAACTTGCCTGCGTCGAGAATCAGGCCCATTGCAACACCAGCGACGTGATCTTTGACTGGCACACCAGCGTCCATCATGGCGAGTGAGCCACCACAGACAGAAGCCATCGAAGAGGAGCCGTTTGATTCCGTGATCTCTGACACAAGACGGATGGTGTACTGAAAATCAGCCGCTTCAGGTAGCAAAGGCACCAGAGCGCGTTTTGCCAGACGACCATGACCGATTTCGCGGCGCTTGGGTGTACCGACGCGACCTGTCTCGCCTGTTGCGAAGGGAGGCATGTTGTAGTGCATCAGGAAACGATCACGGTACTCGCCCATGAGCGCATCAATGATTTGTTCGTTTTGTTTGGTTCCGAGCGTAGCAATGACCAGTGCCTGTGTTTCACCACGTGTAAACAAGGCACTGCCGTGCACGCGTGGCAACACGCCCAGACGAATGCTGATCGGGCGCACAGTGCGTGTGTCACGACCATCGATACGTGGCTCACCAGACAGAATCTGGCTACGCACAATACGCGCTTCGAGGTCAAACAGAATGTTGTCGACCAACACGCTATCTGGAGCAGAGATACCTGCGGCGGCGGATTGCTCAGCCAGTTTGCCGTGCACATCAGCATAAACCTGACGTAACTGGTTAGTGCGCTCTTGCTTTTGACGCGTCTGGTAGGCGGCGTTCAGGCCATCCTGCGCAGCCGCTGTCACGGCAGCGATCAACGCTTCATTTTTTGGAGCTGGCTGCCAGTCCCAGGCGGGTTTGCCTGCTTCGCGAACCAGATCGTTGATAGCATCAATGACGGCTTGCATCGCATTGTGGCCAAAGACGACGCCGCCAAGCATGATTTCTTCGGAAAGCTGTTGGGCTTCTGATTCGACCATCAGGACAGCTGCTTGCGTACCAGCAACCACCAGATCCATTTGCGAAGTTTTCAACTGCGAAGCAGTTGGGTTGATCAGGTATTGACCATCTATGTAACCCACGCGCGCGGCACCGATTGGGCCGTTGAAAGGGATACCCGAGATTGCGAGCGCGGCTGAAGCGCCAATCATCGCTGCGATATCAGGATCGATTTCAGGGTTGACGGACAACACATGAATGATGACCTGGACTTCGTTGTAGAAACCTTCTGGAAACAGAGGGCGAAGCGGACGATCAATCAGACGTGAGGTCAGTGTTTCTTTTTCGCTGGGCTTGCCCTCGCGCTTGAAAAAACCGCCAGGGATTTTGCCCGCAGCATAAGTTTTCTCAATATAGTCCACAGTCAGAGGGAAAAAATCCTGACCTGATTTGGCTGAAGTTTTTGCAACGACGGTTGCAAGTACGACGGTGTCTTCGATGGTGACAAGCACAGCACCTGAGGACTGGCGAGCAATTTCACCTGTCTCAAGCACAACAGTGTGTTGGCCATACTGAAAAGATTTGGTCACTTTATTGAACATCACAATTTATTCCTTACAAATGAAAAACCGTGGACAAGGCGGCTAAACAGCCGCACCGACCACGGTTGATTCACGGGGAGACTGCCCCATGGATTCCGATCAAGGAAAATATCACTTACGCAGACCGAGTTTTTCGATCAGTGCACGATAGGAATCTGGGTTACGGCCCTTGAGGTAATCGAGTAACTTACGACGACGGCTAACCATACGCAGGAGGCCGCGACGTGAGTGGTGGTCTTTCATGTGGGTCTTGAAATGGCCTGTCAGCTCATTGATGCGAGCTGTGAGCAATGCCACTTGAACTTCTGGAGAACCGGTATCGCCTTGAGCGCGCTGGAATTGCGCGACGATGTCGGATTTATTGATATCAGCTACAGACATTTTGATTCCTCAAATTACAAGCGTTGGGGCTGAGGCGCCCGAACGTGATGGTTATAAAGTCGAAACTATAAAAGCAGATAATTCCGGTAAAGCCATAAGATTATAGCTGATTCGCTAAAATCAATCCCAGTGGAGCTACTCTGCCCACCTTGGTCAACACTTAATGGACAATACATGCTCAGCAGAAAGCTAAGTTTATCTTTTTTCTTGGTATTTCTCACAGGCTGTGCCAGCCTGACCAGTATCCCTGCAGGCACAAATATCGATGTAGTGCTCAAACAATTTGGTCAGCCTGCAACACGCTGCGCGGGCAGACCGGGCACGGAGCGCCTGGTCTGGACGACTCAGCCAATGGGGCAACAAGCCTGGGCCACCGAACTCTCCACTGACGGACGCATCAGCGGTTTTCAGCAAATACTGACCGATGCACACTTTGCTATTCTGGCCACTCCCGGACTCACAAAGGAACAAATTCATTGTCTGTTTGGCCCACCAGCGGAAATTCAGGACTTGGGTCTGGGTTTCAGCGACAAGCATACGACCTGGCTGTATCGTTATATGCATCTGGATACGTGGTATTCGTTCATGGTGATCACTTTTGGTGACGATGGACAAACCGTCATGAAATTTGGCCCCGTGCCTGACCCGATGTTTGATGAGGGCTCACGTGGCTTCAGTGTGGACTAACAAAGTTTTACAGCTCAAAGGAGCGATAATGATTAACACTCAACGGAACAAAAAGGCAACACGCATGCACAGCAAAATAAGGTTGCTCACACTGACAGCTATTGCCCTGGCACTGACTGGTTGTGCACAACTGCAATCAGTCCCTGCAGGCACACCCCTGGCGCAAGTTGAAAAACAGTTTGGCAAACCCACAACTGTCTGCACGAATAACGATGGCACCCAGCGCATGATCTGGTCACTGCAGCCGATGGGGCAATATGCCTACGGTAGCTTTATCTCCAAAGAAGGCAACGTTGTCGCAATGAAACAACTCCTGACGGATGCCCACTTTGCCATGCTTTCGCAAGGCAAATGGACAGCAGAGCAAGTAACCTGCGAGTTCGGCCCGCCTGCCAATACAGACGGCGTTGCCAAAGCGAGTGAGATTGTTTGGGCGTATCGCTACAAACAGTCGGACGTCTGGCCTGCTCTGATGTATGTCTACATGGGTGCGGATGGCAAACAAGTCACCCATTTCCATCCCGGACCAGACCCTTGGAGCCTGAGTGGCGAAGGGCGCCGTTAAGAAAAAAACCTGTCAGGCG
The DNA here is from genome assembly GCA_036725985.1 of Burkholderiaceae bacterium. Taxonomy (GTDB): domain Bacteria; phylum Pseudomonadota; class Gammaproteobacteria; order Burkholderiales; family Burkholderiaceae_B; genus Zwartia. The sequence continues at coordinate 267,806 of DAIMDD010000003.1, read as the reverse complement.
ATGACAGGTTTTTTTAACTTCAGCTTTTAACTTCAGCAGTTAAGTGCGGGTCGTTAACTGTCTGGCGCGGCGCTTGCGCCAGAGCCAGACACCCCAGCCTGAAAGCCCGTAAATGATAAATAATCCGAACAGGACAACTGGCGGATTACTTGAAATAAAAATAAAACCAGCAACAAAAACCAGTATGACCCAGAACGGCACACTGCGCCCCAGCGCAAAGGATTTGCCGCTATAAAACGGCAAATTCGTGACCATAGCAATACCTGCATAGATAGTGATGAAAAAAGTCGTCCAGGCTAGCAACTCATGCGGAACCTGCAGACGATTATCAACAACCAGCCAGACAAAACCCGCCACCAGTGCGGCGGCCGCGGGACTCGGCAAACCTTGAAAGAAACGTTTATCAACCACTGCGATATTGGTGTTAAAGCGTGCCAGACGTAACGCCGCACCGCAGACGTAAATAAAGGCGGCGAGCATGCCCCAGCGCCCGAGGTCTTTCAACATCCACTCATAAACCACTAAAGCCGGGGCAACCCCAAAGGAAGTCATATCGGACAGTGAGTCATACTGTTCGCCAAACGCCGAGGTTGTATTGGTCAGCCTGGCTACCCGGCCATCCATACCGTCAAGCACCATCGCAACAAAAATAGCAATGGCAGCCATTTCAAAACGACTATTCATTGCATGCACAACCGCATAAAAACCAGCAAATAATGCAGCGGTCGTAAACGCATTGGGTAACAAATAAATGCTACGGTGGCGTAACTCAGGGTCGCGAAGAGGTTGATTGGGCATAGGCACCTCAGGCAATGGTTTCTGGCAATTCTGCTAATACTGTACTGGTTGCACTGACTTTATCACCGATCGCAACACGTGGGCGCGAACCAGGTGGCAGATACACATCGACACGTGAACCAAAGCGAATAAAACCATATCGCTGGCCACGGGCAAGGGTATCGCCTACTTTGGCATAACAAAGAATTCGTTTAGCAACCAGACCGGCGACTTGTGTCGCAGTCACCAAGTGGCCCGCTTCGGTTTGGATCACCATGGCGTTGCGCTCATTTTCCAGTGAAGCCTTGTCCAGCGCTGCGTTAAAAAACTTGCCTGGAAAATATTCAACACTTTGTACTTTGCCATCCACGGGACTGCGGTTGCTATGTACATTGAATACGTTCATGAAAACACTGATTTTCAAGGCCTCGCGGTTACCGTAGGGGTCGTGTGTGTGTTCAACCACAACGATCCGTCCATCAGCGGGAGAGAGTACAGCGTTGGCCGCAGTAGAACCAGAGCGCGGCGGATCCCGGAAAAACTGCAAGACAAAAATAGCAATGATCCACAAGGGAATCGACCAACCGGGCGACCACTGTGTAACCAGCAACGCGATCAGGATCGAGCCAGCAAGGAAAGGCCAACCTTCGCGGGCAATAAGGGGGTGGGGATAGTGAGGTGTATTCATCGTAGCCAAAGGTTAACCCAAAAAAACACGCCCCGAATGAACTGCACCGAAAAGTTGGACGCCAATCCAACTCTGGGAGTGCAGTTCACTAAGGGCGTGCTTCAAATTACAGCCTGAAAACTCCAGTTATCTACCCTGTAAACAGGACTTTAACCAGAGTGAGGCGACAAATCAGTTCTTGGTCTGGTCGACCAGTTTGTTAGCAGCGATCCAGGGCATCATGGCACGCAGTTTGGCACCGACCACTTCGATCTGTGATTCTGCATTGATGCGGCGACGTGAAGTCAGCGTTGGCGCACCCGCTTGGTTTTCAAGGATAAAGCGCTTGGCGTATTCGCCATTCTGAATGTCCTTGAGTGCCTGGCGCATTGCATCGCGTGTCGCGTCGGTCACGATCTTTGGACCTGTTTCGTACTCGCCAAACTCGGCGTTGTTCGAAATCGAGTAGTTCATGTTGGCGATACCGCCTTCATAAATCAGATCAACAATCAACTTGAGCTCGTGCAAGCATTCGAAATAAGCCATTTCTGGTGCATAGCCCGCTTCGGTCAGTGTGTCAAAACCAGCTTTGATCAGTTCAACCGCGCCACCGCACAGAACAGCCTGTTCACCGAACAAATCGGTTTCTGTTTCTTCGCGGAAATTTGTTTCGATCACGCCTGAACGACCACTACCAATTGCGCAAGCGTAGGACAAAGCGATGTCACGTGCTGCGCCTGACTTGTTTTGGTGAACAGCGACCAGAGCTGGCACACCGCCGCCCTGAGCGTAGGTTCCGCGAACGGTGTGGCCAGGAGCTTTAGGAGCAACCATGACGACATCGATATCAGCGCGGGGAACAACCTGACCGTAATGCACGTTAAAGCCGTGAGCAAAAGCCAATGCTGCACCTGGCTTGATATTTGCGTGGACGCTTTCGCGGTAGACAGCGGCGATGTTCTCGTCTGGCAACAGCATCATCACCAGGTCAGCCGATTTGACGGCCTCAGCAACTTCGGCGACTTTCAGGCCGGCGTTGACTGCTTTGACCCAGGAGGCGCCGTCTTTACGCAGACCAACGACAACCTTGACACCTGACTCATGCAGGTTCAGGGCGTGGGCATGGCCCTGTGAACCGTAACCAATAATGGCGACGGTTTTGCCTTTGATCAGGGACAGATCACAATCTTTGTCATAAAAAACTTTCATTCTGGGCTCCAGATATTTTGTAAGTTAAATGCAGTGTTTCGTTAAAAAAAGACCGTTTCTAAACAAGCAGCGATCAAAGCTTGAGGATGCGTTCTCCGCGACCCATACCCGAGACGCCGGTACGGACAGTCTCAAGAATGGCGCTACGATCCAGCGCATCGATAAAAGCCTGTATCTTGTCTTGGTTACCCGTGAGTTCGATGGTGTAGGCCTTGTCTGTTACATCGATGATGCGAGCACGGAAAATATCCGCCATCCGCTTCATTTCTTCGCGCTCTTTACCCACGGCACGGACTTTGACCAGCATCAGCTCGCGCTCAATGTGCGGGCCCTCAGTCAGATCAACGACCTTAATCACATCAATGAGGCGATTCAGGTGCTTGGTGATTTGTTCGATCACATCGTCCGAACCCATGGTCACCAGTGTCAGGCGAGACAGTGTATTGTCTTCAGTTGGTGCGACCGTCAAGGTTTCAATGTTGTAGCCTCGTGCGGAGAACAAGCCAACCACGCGTGACAGGGCGCCAGGCGCGTTTTCCATCAATACCGAAATAACGTGTTTCATGGTCATCCCCTTACAGATCTTCAGAACCGAGCAACATTTCGGTCAACCCACGACCGGCTTTGACCATGGGCCAAACGTTCTCTGTCTGATCAGTAATGAAATCCATAAAGACGAGGCGATCTTTTAACTTGAACGCCTCGCGCAACGCACCGTCGACATCTGAGGGCTTGTCGATCCGCATGCCAACATGACCATAGGCCTCGACCAGCTTGACGAAATCAGGCAGCGAATCCATGTAGGACTCTGAGTAGCGAGACGAATAGTCGATCTGCTGCCACTGACGCACCATACCGAGAAAACGGTTATTCAAGCAAATGACTTTGGGTGTCAGGTGATACTGGCGGCAGGTCGCGAGCTCCTGGATATTCATCTGAATCGAACCCTCGCCGGTAATGCAAGCGACGGTCGCATCAGGATTAGCCATCTGCACACCCATCGCATAGGGCAACCCGACGCCCATTGTTCCCAGTCCGCCAGAGTTGATCCAGCGACGAGGCTTGTTAAAACCGTAATACTGTGCGGCCCACATCTGGTGCTGTCCCACATCGGAGGTGATGAAAGCATCGCCACCCGTGACTTCCCAGAGTTTTTGAACCACGGACTGGGGTTTGATCACCTCAAGCGAATCGGCAAATTTCATGCACTCTTTGCCGCGCCAGATATCGACCTGATGCCACCATTTCGCGAGCGCTTCGGTATTTTGTTTGGTTTCAGCCGCTGCGCTCTGATACTGCGCAATGAGCTCAACCAGCACATCTTTAATGTTTCCGACGATCGGCACTTCGACCTTGACGCGTTTTGAAATAGAAGACGGGTCAATATCGATGTGGATAATTTTGCGCGGGTTCTGTGCGAAATGCTTTGGGTTACCAATCACACGGTCGTCAAAACGCGCGCCAATAGCAATCAGCACATCACAGTGCTGCATCGCCATGTTGGCTTCGTACGTACCGTGCATGCCAGGCATACCCACGAATTGCTTATCGCTAAAAGGATAAGCTCCCAAACCCATCAAGGTGTTCGTGCAGGGTGCGCCGATTAGCTTGACAAACTGTGTCAGCTCCTCGGAGGCATCCGACAGAATCGCACCGCCACCGCTATAAATCATGGGGCGTTCAGCCTGCAGCAGCATCTGGACGGCTTTCTTGATCTGTCCCTGATGTCCTTTGACTACCGGAGTGTAGGAGCGCAGGACGGGATCGCCTTTTGCGGGCGTGTATTTGCAATGCGCGACAGTGATGTCCTTTGGGATATCAACCAGAACGGGGCCGGGTCGTCCGGTGCGTGCAATGTAAAAAGCACGACGCATCGTCTCGGCCAGGTCTTTCACATCCCGAACGAGAAAATTATGTTTGACACAGGGACGGGTAATGCCGACCGTGTCGCATTCCTGAAAAGCATCCTCGCCAATAGCGTGCGTTGGCACCTGACCACTGATGATTACCATCGGGATCGAGTCCATGTAGGCTGTGGCGATGCCAGTCACTGCGTTGGTCACACCCGGACCACTGGTGACCAGACAGACGCCGACCTTATTGGACGAACGGGAATAGGCATCTGCTGCATGCACGGCAGCCTGCTCATGCCTGACGAGAATGTGTTTGAATTTGTCTTGCTTGTAAATCGCGTCGTAAATGTAGAGCACCGCTCCACCGGGATAGCCAAAGACGTGCTCTACGCCTTCGTCAGCCAGACAACGCGCGACGATATCTGCGCCATTAAGTTCCATGATGTCATTCCTTTCATTACCGGCATTGCCCATCAGACTGTTCTCCCTGAGTGTGTTTAAACACAACCATATATAGAGAGTCACGGAACCGCGAAAGAAAGCGCAACATGACCCGACGTTTTCAAGCTCACGGAGCCTGGCCACCCGGATACATTGCCAATCCTACGCGCATTCGCCTTCAGGCGTTGCACGCACCCAACAGGGGTGCACTGGATCGAAACGGAAGCGCTGACCACAGCTTTTGGCGGGGGCAGCAGCAAAAGTTTAAATGGCAAACTCGCACAGGGTGGTGACCCAGAGATTGAAGCCATTGCACGAATAAAGCGGTGAGCTTTTTTCGCACGAATCTTAAACTTTACCGTGTTGTGCGCCGCAGCGCAAATCGGACAGGCTTTTTATGCATGGGTCTTTGCTAAAAATTTGGACCAAACCTGCGATTATTCAGTTAATTTGTCAGCAGCAGGATATCTCTATAATGCTAGGGTTAACCCGATAATTCAACGACTTCACCCAAGCGTTTACCCAAACAAACCCTTAGCTCAGCACACACCAAAATTGCCCATGGACCTCAGTATCAGCCAAGTCAGGCGCTACCTCTATAGCCACCATTTGTATAGTGGCCTGCGCAGGGCTGCGGGGACGTTGCTGCCGATCCTGGTGATAGGTGGACTATTTGGTTTGTATCAAGAGGGTCTGGTCGCGACTTTCGGTGCTTTATGCGTCGCCTTTATCGATCAACCTGGACCGCACGAACATCGCGCGCGTGAAATGCTTGGTGGAGCCTTACTGGGCGCTGTGACCGTCGCCATCACGGGGTTAGCCTCATCGCATCCGGTTCTGATCTGGTTTGCGGTCATTGGTCAGTGTTTTTTCTTTTCGATGCTCTCGGTATACGGCAAAAAAGGGGGGCAGATTGGCTTTGCCTGCCTGCTGTTAATGACCGTCACTATGCACTCTCCACTTTCCGCTACCGAGGTCTGGTGGCATACCCTTAATTCTTTGGCTGGGGGCTTGTTCTACACCATATTCAGCTATTGGGTTAGCCGTCTGATGCTGATGCGCGAAAAGGAGCAAGCGCTCTCTATCGCGCTGTTTGCCACCTCGGACTACATTGCGCGACGAGCCGATATGTATAACCTGGACAGCGATCTGGATGACGCCTATCGGGCGCTGATCACCTGCCAGTCGGACATGATCGAAAAACATCAGGCCGCTCGCGACATGGTGCTCAGAGGCCTGACGACTCAATCCACTCAGCAGGATCTGCGGCGCATCATGCTCTGGAATCTTTTTGTCGAGATGATTGCGATTCTTGATACCCTGGTTGCGACGCGCACAGACTACGCGTTACTTAGAAAATCTCTCGAAGACTCAGACGCATTACTTTTCATGCGCGATGCCTTGCATAAAATGTCCCAGGAAATTGAACGCATCGCTCTTGCCGTCGCTCGCCATCGTCCAGTCAGACGTCGCAGTAGCGTCAAAGCAGAGTTACACGCACTTGAGTATGAAGTGCAACGGATGCAAGAAAACGGTTTACCCACACGCGAACCCGATGTCTACAGACTCTGTGTTGAAATCCTCAGACGCTTGCGCGTTAACGCACGTATTGTCGACAGGATGGCCGAATACACCCGCGCCTCACCTGCAACCAAACCCATCGACTCAGTAGACATCAACAACTCGCTGAGCCAGTTTCTCTCTCGTGATCAATTCCGTTTTGGAATGCTCACGAGCAATTTGCGACTGGACTCCCCGATTTGCCGTTATGCGCTGCGCATCACACTGGCTGCCGGTATTGCCATGCTGCTCTCGACACAGATTCCAGTGCTCTCGCGTCAAGGTTTCTGGATTTTGCTCACGGTACTGATCATCATGAAGCCCGGCTTTGCACTGACCAGGCAACGCAATGGTTTTCGTCTTGCAGGTACCCTGCTCGGCTGCGCACTGGCTTTCGCTCTGCTCTATAGTGTGCAAGATCAAACCTTACTGTTTGTCTTGATGGTACTCATCACTATCGTGGGTGCCAGCATGATTCAGTTCAATTACATGGCCGCCTCGACCTTGAATACTCTGGCGATTTTGCTTGCCTTTCATTTTATTGATCCAGGCGCGACAACCATCATTGCGGATCGTGCCCTCGACACTTTTGTCGGCTCGGTGATCTGCTTTGCCTGCGGTTATTTTCTGCCATGGTGGGAATCGCAATTCATGCCCTCGCTGGCGCGTGCTGCGGTCATGGCTAACAAAAGCTATTTGCAATCAGGATTGCACTATCTCGAGACCCGCAGCGTCGCTGGCCGCGACCCACACAATCCTGTCGTCGGTGAGGCTGACCTGAATTGGCGTCTCGCACGTAAAAATGTACACATTGCTTTTAGTAATTTTGCCAGCGCCTTTTACAGGATGATGCTTGAGCCAACGTCACGTCAAAAGCATGTCGCTGAATTCAATAACCTGCTTATACAGAGTCATATGCTGGCCTCCCAGATTGCAGCTGTGATGACTACCCTGTTATCCATGCAGCAGCCTCCAGCATCGGTCATTCATCACCTGGCGGGCTTGCTTGCTACATTGGGCGCAAACAACGAGAAGGCAAAAATTGAGCCCTTGCCGCAAGAAATTCTTGAGCACAAATACCCCGAGCTGACCTACCCGATGAAACAATTACAACGCTCCGTCAATCTGGCTCATCTGGAGTTAGCTGCGGTCAAAATTTAGCAGCGTTTCTCTCGCACGCATCGCACGTCCCTGCTTAACCTGGTGCACTGTCCCTGATTCGGGCACCAAGATGGACCACTCCAAAACCTGCCCGTCGGCCTCGACTCGCGGCTCAGTCTGCTTTTACTAAGCTGGACTTCAAATACCAATCCTCATTGTTATCGCTAGCGATGACTTCAAGCTTTGGCATGCAACTTGCTTGCATACAAGCTTGTACATCAGTTTGATTTGAAATCAAACCTCCCCCTGAGTCGATCAACCTAAGGACATGCCATGCGCCAAACCTCGAAGCGCCGTCGCCAACTACTCACCGCAGGTGCCAGCACCGCACTGATGTCTATGCTGCCAGCGGTCACACGCGCTGCTGGCGGGAAAATTCTGATGGGTTACTGGCCTATCGCTGCGGGCCTGCCCTTTTATGTTGCACTAGAGAAAGGCTATTTCAAAGAAGTCGGCCTGGATGTTGAAGCAGTCAAGTTCGCTAGCCCCTCACAAATTGTCGAAGCCATGGTCGCAGGACGCATTCATGGCTCAGCAAACGGCACAGCCTCCGCTGCCCTGGCCCTGGGAGAAATCAGCTCGCCCAATCTGTTCAAAATTATCTGCTCTAACCCCTCTAATCACAAATACGTATTGGACGAATTTCTAGTACCAATCGATAGCAAAGCGACCTCGATCAAAGACCTCAAAGGTGCGCGCGTCGCATGCGGCCCTGGTATTCAAAACGTAGTACTCACTAAAATCATTCTCGAAAAAAATGGTCTGGGTGATATCAAACCAATTGAATTGCCCGTCGGGCAGCATGTCCCTGCCTTGGTCGCTGGCCAGATCGATGCCGTCTACACACTTGAACCAAGTGGCACTATTGGTCGGATTAAAGAGCAAAGCAAAATCCTTGAAACTGGCGTGATTTCAAAATATGTACTTGATGATGCGGATGCACCATGGTTTGGAGGCACGGCATCCTTGACTACGTCCTTGATTAAAGAAAGTCCCGAGGATGTCAAAAAGTTTTTGGCAGCCTATGCGAAAGGCGTTGATTTCGTCAGAAAAAATCCTGAAGCCGCACGCCCATCTCTTGACAAATACACCTCAATCGATGGTTCGATTGCCAAGGAAGTTCCTCTAGCAAATTTCGTGATGTACAACGAATTCACTCCAAGCGATATCGCGGCGTTTCAAAAATATTTCGACGTGTTTACCGAGAGAAAGATTTTCACGCAAAAAGTCGATGTGAAATCACTCATGTACGGAGTCTGACTGGATGCGTATTCCAAAACTCAATCCCTCACTGCTTTTGCCTCTGATCGGTCCGATTTTATTGCTGGGCTTGTGGGAGCTCGCCATCTCAGCGAAATGGGTCAAGCCCGTCTTATTACCTCCACCAGCCGATACCCTGATTTTTCTCTGGAAATCTCTGCTATCGGGTGCAATGAATCTTGATTTGCTGGCGACACTCAGGAGGACGATTTATGCCTTCGGGGTTGCCACAGTGATTGGTGTTCCTCTCGGTATTGCGCTTGGCAGCTCAAGAAGTATTTATCGCAGTGTAGAGTTTTTGGTTGATTTTTTTCGTTCTACACCCTCATCTGCTTTGATACCTTTGTTTTTGCTTATCTTCGGCATTACAGATCTGAACAAAATCGCCATCGCGGCCTTTGCTGCAGTGCTGGTGATTTTGTTTAACAGCGCCTACGGTGTGATGAATGCGAAAAAAACACGCGTCATGGCCGCGATGACCATGGGGATTCCCAAGCGCTACATTTTTAAAGATGTCTTACTCATGGAAAGTTTGCCTCAAACTTTCGTGGGCCTGCGCAGTGGCATCTCCATGGCGCTCGTCATTGTGATTGTTGCTGAAATGTTTATCGGCTCTGAAGACGGACTGGGCCATCGGATTATCGATGCGCAGCAAGTGTTCAACGTCAAGGAAATGTACAGCTCAATCATCATCACAGGTGCTGTCGGTTATGGCTTGAATGTCTTATTCATGATGCTTGAAAAACACCTGATTCACTGGAGCGGCAAAGCATGAGTAGCATTCTCGAGAACCCTCAGCCTGCTGGCACCCATGTCACCATTCGCGGCCTGAACAAGGCCTTTGGCGGAGCACCACTTTACGAAGACTTTGATCTGAATATTCCCAAGGGAGAAATCGTTTCAATTTTCGGACCGAATGGCTGTGGTAAATCAACCCTGATCAACATGATCTCCGGACTGATGCCGATCGATGGAGGCCAGATTCTTTTTGACGGAAAGTCGCTCAAAGACACCAGCATTGGTTACGTATTTCAAAATTACCGGGATGCGCTCTTTCCGTGGATGAGTGCCTGGGACAATATTGCCTATCCACTCAAGCGTAAGGGCGTCAAAAAAGACGAAGTCAAACGGCGAGTCGATGAACTCATCGCTCTCTTCGAAATACGCTTTAACCTCAAACTCTATCCCTACGAACTCTCAGGCGGTCAGCAACAAACTGTGTGCATCATGCGCGCACTTGCCACGCGACCCGAAGTTTTATTTCTTGACGAGCCCTTCTCTGCTCTCGATTTTGAGATGACCTTATTTATCCGGGGAAAACTTCAGGAAGCCAATCTCGCAACGGGTGTGACGATGATGATCGTTTCACACGATCTTGAAGATGCAGTATTTCTAGCTGACAAAATTTTGTTACTAACGCGCAGGCCAACGCGCATTGCTGAATTCATCGATTTCGATATGCCAAAACCCCGTTCGCCCGAGGCGGTGAGTGACCCTGTGTTTATCGCAACGAAAGCTCATGCGCTAGAAGTTTTTCAAAGGGAGATGCGCGCATGATTTCGCTCTCAGCACTAAAATTTGCGTATCTTTCTGGTCAAAAATCACCCCGGGTATTTATCACTGAACACCTGTTGAGCCTGCGAGCGAGACAGGCAAACAATCCAGATCCCGCATGGATTTATTTAGCGACTGAAGAACAAATCAACGCGCAATTACTCAAGATCGAAGCATCACAGCACAGCGAGTTGCCTCTTTTAGGCATACCCTTCGCGATAAAGGACAACATCGATGTGAAGGACTGGGTCACTACTGCTGCTTGCCCCGATTTTGCGCATCTCGCGCATGAGACTGCAGTAGCTGTTCAAAAACTGATGGATGCTGGCGCCATCCTGATCGGTAAAACTAATCTGGACCAGTTCGCAACCGGTCTCGTGGGAACCCGCTCACCCTATGGTGCGGTACCCAACACCTTTAATCCAGAATACGTCAGCGGTGGCTCAAGCTCTGGCTCCGCCTCAGTGATGGCGCGCGGTCTGGTGTGTTTCAGTCTGGGAACAGATACAGCGGGCTCCGGACGCGTCCCTGCTGGATTTAACAACATTGTTGGTATGAAACCAACCCCAGGGCTGGTGAGCATTGAGGGAGTTCTGCCTGCCTGCAAAACACTGGATTGTTTATCGATTTTTGCAGCGACCGCTGCGGATGCATCCTTGGTTTTATCTGTGATGCAATCAAGCACGGATGACCTTGCGCGAGAACCTCAGTTTCATCCACCTCGCCCGGCGGTCTCAACTTTTCCTGCGAAATTGCGACTCGGCATACCTCGCTCACCTCAATTCATGGGCAACACTGAATATGAATATGCCTACAAATCCGCAATTGCTTCTGCTCGCTCAATGGGTGCAAGTATCGTCGAAATAGATTTTAGTCATCTCGACCGTATTGCAGGGTTGCTCTACAACGGCCCATGGGTCGCTGAACGTTATGTCACGATTGAAAGTTTGCTTGCCTCACATCCAGAGGCGATCGACCCAACTGTTCGTCGTGTCATCGGTTTAGCAGAAAAGTTTTCTGCTGCGGATACCTTCAAAGCGCTCTACGAACTCAAACAACTCGCTATCACTACGCGCGGCATCTGGTCCGAATGTGATGCCTTACTGGTACCCACAGCACCAACACATCCAACGCTGGCAGAGGTTGCGGCGGAACCTGTCCTGCGTAATAGCGAACTTGGCACCTATACCAATTTTGTAAATTTACTTGGCATGTCAGCCATCTCGGTCCCTGCAGGACTGACCGGATCGAACATGCCCTTTGGCGTCACATTTATTGCGCCTGGCGGTTACGATCAGGCCTTACTCAAGCTCGGCGCGCATTGGCAATCGATGCAAACACTAGCACCTGGCGCACCAAATAACGCCAACACCATGGAACTGGAGCAGATACAGATCGCTGTTGTGGGTGCGCATTTACAAGGCATGCCACTGCACCAGCAGTTAGTGGACAGGAATTGTCGCCTCATTGCGCGTACTCAAACAAGTCCGTTCTATCAACTGTATGCCCTCGCGAATACGAGCCCTCCGAAACCAGGCCTGGTCAGGCTAGCGGCAGGCGGCCAGGCCATCGAGCTAGAAGTCTATGCCATGCCTGCTCAGCACGTCGGTTCCTTTTTATCTCTGATTCCGGGCCCTCTCGGACTCGGCTCAATCGAACTGGCTAACGGTAGCTGGGTAAAAGGATTTATCTGTGAACCCTGGGCGATCGAGCACGCACAAAACATCAGTCATCTCGGTGGCTGGCGTGCCTACATTTCATCGCTTGCGAGAGGCTAATGGAGTCCGCATTCATCACAGGATCTATCGGTACAGGCGCGGGCAATCTCGCTGAACATGCCTATACTTCGATCAAACAACAAATTTTTGATTTTTCATTGATGCCTGGTGATTTACTTTCAGAAAATACCCTGGCTAAAACCGTTGCAGTCAGTCGAACCCCACTGCGACAAGCTCTTCAGCGCCTGCAATATGAAGGGTTCGTGATAGCCATACCAAAAGTGGGCTGGCAAGTAATGCCGGTTAACTTTGCCAAGCTTGATGAACTATATGATTTCAGATTACTGATTGAAACGCATTGTGTGGGTGAGCTATGTAAAAGCACAGTCTGTCAGCCTCAGCTCCTACAGATGTTGCGCTACTGGGATATTGACGAGAGGGATATGCCGGCTGTAGGTCTGGAGGTTGGTGCGCTAGACGAACACTTCCACCAGCAGCTTGTTGCCGCACTGGGCAATACCGAAATGATCAGGACCCACGCCGACATCACCGAACGCATCAGACTGGTAAGACGTCTGGACTTTACTCAGCAAAAACGAATTCTGGAAACTTTTCATGAACACACTGAGATCCTGAAAGCTATTTTGCATCAGGATATTCAGCGGGCTCAGGACTTGTTACGCACACATATTCAGGCCAGCAAAGCCAAAGTCCGGGAAATCACCTTGGCAATGATTCAAAACGCAAGACCCGATACGCCACGCTAAAAACCCCTTGTCAGGTATGACTAGCTCTTGTGCTATTGGTGACGATGTACGTCATAATCAATAAAATTCACGCCGGGTGGCGGTATGTCCAGACAAGCAGGGTTCTCAAGAGTGCGTCGCATATCCTCCAGACCCGTGTTCCAGTGATCCTGCATGGTTTCGTGACTGAATTCAAAATCCTTGTAGTGGCCACCTGTCATCTTGTTTTTGTAAATCAGATGAATACAGTTGTATCGTGCACCAAACATTTTTTCATGCATTTCATCAAACCAGGGATCTTTTTTTCTGACTGAAGCCGGGACGCGCTCAATCGTATCCCAGACCAGTTGTCTGAGTCGTTGCAAATCATTGACGTTCTGGGTGACCTCACGCGTGCGACTCGAGTACTGGATATCTTTTTGACGCTCCATGACGCTAAAAATATCAGTTGGCAATTCACCATGCGCGCTCCACAAGTCAACTTGAAAAACCAGCGTATCCTCGCGAGGTAACGTTTTAATGATGTAGTCCAGAGGCGTATTGGAGACGCAGCCACCATCCCAATAGAACTCTCCATCAATTTCCACTGCAGGAAACCCAGGGGGTAAAGCACCCGAGGCGACAAAATGCTCAGGCTTGAGTTTCATCTCGGTATTATCAAAATATACAAAGTTACCGGTTCTGACATTGGTCGCACCGATCGAGACGCGCATCTCACCGCTATTAATACGATCAAAATCCGCAAAACGCTCAAGCGTCGCATAAAGCGGTGAGACATCGTAATAGCTGACGGTTGCAGGATTTCCCATGCCTGGTGCGAACGGTCTGGGCAGGAAAAATCCAGCTTGCCCCTGAATCACCGCTTGCATCGCGGCAGAAGAGCCAAACAGTTTTTCAATATGTGGAGATGTGAGATCCTGCCAGCCTTTGCTTGAGGCACCCAACAGATCCAGCATGGATGACAGCGCACCCTCAATGACAGAAGGGGGACGACAAATAGTCTCCCAGAAAGCTTTTAATTGCGACACTCTTTTGTGCGGTGGATTGCCAGCAATGATGGCGCAATTGAGCGCGCCGATTGAGATCCCTGTCAGCCAGGTAGGCTTGAGTTTGATCTCGTCCAGACCTTCAAAAACACCCGCCTGATAAGAGCCGAGTGCACCACCTCCCTGCAAGACGAGCGCAATACGGGGATAGTCGGGTATATGTATCTTTTTAGTAGTCACGAACTATTCTTCTCTTCGAAATACTAGTTTATCTTCGGATGAAAGCTCTGGCGAAAAAATATAGCCCTCGCTATCAAACTTTTTAAGTGCTTCGGGTTTGGTCACACGATGTTCAATTGCATAGCGAGCCATCAAGCCACGAGCTCGCTTTGCATGAAAGCTCACAACTTTAAACACTCCCTTTTTGCCGTCCTGAAATACGCACTGCACCACACGTGCCTTGAGTGCTTTCAAGTCCACAGACTTGAAATACTCCTCTGAGGCAAGATTAACAATGACAGGTGACTTTTCAGCGACAAGTCGTGCATTCAGATATGGAGCGATTGTCTTTGCCCAAAAAGTATACAAATTGCTGCCTGCGGGATTAGCCAATCGCGTGCCCATTTCCAGACGATAGGGACGCATCAAATCCAGAGGGCGGAGTACGCCATAGAGGCCGCTGAGTATCGCGACATGGTCCTGCGCCCAGAGCAGATCTTTTTCCTTCAAGGTTGCGGCGTCCATGCCCTCGTAAACATCGCCATTGAAAGCCAGAATAGCCTGACGAGAATTAGCCTGGGTAAAACTGGGTTTCCACGCAGCGTAACGGTCCACGTTTAGTTGGGAGAGCGCAGGGCTCAGGTCCATTAGTGCCGAGACCTCATCAGCGGATTTCTCTTTGAGTACCTTGATCAGGGCAGCCGCTTCTTTTACGAACAGTGGCTGAGTATGCGTCTGGGTCGCGACCACGGAGTCGTAATCCAGCTTTTTGGCAGGAGAAAGCAGAAACAGCATAGGGAAAGCCTCATAGGAGATTACAGTCCTAGTTTAGCGGGATTCAAGGAGTTTCTGCTAGAATAGAGGGCTTGACCAGTTAGAAAACTGCAGGAGAGGTGGCAGAGTGGTCGAATGTACCTGACTCGAAATCAGGCGTGGGTGCAAATCCACCGTGGGTTCGAATCCCACCCTCTCCGCCAGTATTATTTCGAACTCTTTCCAAGTCGTTCGAACAATTTACAACCTGTTCGGGGCCTCCTTGCTCCTTGTTGCCTATATGCAGTGTGCTCATACAGGTTCATACCGGTTAGCCAAGCATTTTTTCTCAGCATGTTGGGTTGGTGCATTTCATGGGTAACCATTTACTTGCGGCGATATTTTGGATTTCCAATCCTTGTTTCGTGTGCAGGCGAACCTCCCATGGCTTTGAGTCTCAGAAGATGTCGCGGCAGCGCATGCAAAAGCAATAGCTGAGGGAGCAGTGCCCCTTAAGGAACCTCTCTTGAAACCGTGGGGTCAGACCGTTTCCTATGTCCGCTGTCCCGATGGGACGCTCGTCGAAATTTGCTCCCCGGTAGTAAGCTAAAAAGTAAGCCTTTCTCCTTGCAAAAACTTGTATCATGACGGATCATGATAGATCAAGAAGGTGACATTAATGGCTACAGTTTCACGCGAAAAGTTTTCTTCTCAGGCATCGCCTGACGTGTTGACCGCATTACGTCAAATTGCTGAGGTGCAAGGCCGGCAATTTCAGGCCGTGCTCGATGAGGCTCTGCGTGATTACATCGACCGCCAGCAAAAGAGTCGACCCCGCCGCCACGTGATGGCATCGTTTGCCTCTAGTTTTGATGAGTTTGATCATTTGTACCGCGAACTTGCGAAATAGACCGTGCAGCGCGATTATTTAACCGTGGCCGATGTGCTCGGCATGCACACGATCTTAATGAAAAGGTATGGTGGCGCGGTTGGTGTTCGTGACCCACTATGGCTGTACCCCATTAGTGGGGGATAACAGTATTTATTAAACAGCATCACTCATCAAACACGGCTAAATACGCCGTTCCAACCCCAGTGGGCCAAGACCCTCAGCCGGTGATTTTCAAAGTTCCTGAAACCATATGCCCTTCGGGACATCATTTCCATTTGGTTTGTTGATCCGCAAGCCAATCAAATACGACAAAGTCGACATCCATATTTGTTTATTACAAAATACTTTGTGACCT
>DAIMDD010000003.1:0-251555 GCA_036725985.1 Burkholderiaceae bacterium | reverse complement strand
GCGTCCTACACATACGGTATGCGCTGGAAAACGGTACGTGGTTGTGAATACCTGTTTAGAGATCGAGATCGGCGTGGTAACGGCAAGTCGTTTGGGCCACGGTCTGAGCAAACCGAAGAGTTATTCGCGGTATTTTCTGCTGGTCGCATAGCAGCAAAAGAGCGTTTTAATCTGATTACCGAAAAGATTCAAGAACAAGCCAGACTGAATAAAGCCTTGAGGCTGAATCGTGTCCCCCGAGTCGTGGCTCGCGTGCTTCGCGAACTCGAACGGGCCGGCGTGCACGACAGCTTTACTGTCATTGGTACCCAACCAAAAGCAAAAAACCTGAGATTTCAGTACCTAAGATGGTTTGTGATGTTGTCAGGGCTGGCCCGCCAAAACCATTGCCTCAATGTCTTTGAGCCGGTACGTTAATTCCCCACGATTTCAATTACTGCGGCCCTCTCATCTGCAGATGTACAAACGCCACAAGGGATGTAACTGACCGCACCCAACTGCAGCAATCGGGTCAAGGCCCTTTGTCAAGCTACAGGTTCAGTGGTTGTTGACCCAGTTTTCTACAACCAGACCAGCATAGTTAACAAAGTCTGCTTCGTTGTTGGTGACTAGCGTCACGTCAAGAGCAACTGCATGTGAGGCGATGAGCTTATCTAGCGCATCACGATTGCGATCTTTGTACGCGGCACGAATCGGTCCGTAGGCTTTGGCTGCTTGAGCTTCAAAGGGTGCCACCTGAATGTCTTCGAGCAAGCTGTCGAGCGCGGAGCGGTTGGTTATTTGCGCTGCTGCACTTGTGCAAGCGATGCCGAACTCAAGCTCTGCCAAGGTTATAGCGGAAATGACAACGTCACCTACGAAGCAGGCAGCAAAGCGTTCCCTGACCTGAGGTGGCTGATGCTTCATCAGGTAGATGCAGATATTGGTGTCGAGCATGTACTTTGGATTCATAAAGCCTCGCGCGTACCCTCAATGTTCTCGCCACGTCCGTGAGCCATGAAGTCAGACGAAAACTTCGCAAGTTTTCCCAACACATCGCCCATACGCCGTTGGGCCGGACGGATACGCAACTCGTCACCTTGCCGCTCGATTACAAGCTCTATATCCCACGAGTTGTAGGCAAGTTCTGCAGGAATGCGAACAGCTTGTGAATTGCCGTTCTTGAATAGTTTGGTGTTAGCCATAGCGATTCTCAATGGATGTACGTGTACATCTTAACGCAAAATAAATTCAATGTACATACATGGATGTACGTTCATGATTATTGGCAGCGATTTAACGCAGTCTTGGAGGAAGCAAAACGTTCGCGTCAAGAACAGCGTATGTCTCACCGCCGGGAGAAAGCGGATGATCAGCCACGCTTGCTAGCCTTTTTTTCTGCTTTAACGTAAGCAGACTCAGGTATTGCATACATGCCAGCCTCTCGGGCGGCTTTGCGGTAGTCAGTTTCACCAGTCGAGGCGCTCTGGGAGTCGCGCTCTTGGATCCAGGCGCGCACGGACGCTTCGGGAACACGGCGATGCCCTTTGGGCGTGATGGTGGCTCCAGCCAACTTCTGAGTGTCGATCAGCATGGCCACGTGCGGGCGACTTCTACCCATCAGTTTGGCGGCCTGCTCTGTGGATAACATTTTCGGTTTTTTTGTCACTAAAGTGAACGTAGACTCGTCATCCGCACAAATCAAATAAATTTGAACATCCCGCCGCAGGCTTCGGGCTCGCTCGTCTCGGGCACCCAAAGCGCTCTTAAGGGCACGCATCAATTCGGCTTTACCTACCTTCGCTAAGGAGGGGGTCTTCTCAGCCATAAGCTGCGCCAGCGCGCCAAGTGGGTCGCCGATTGCAACTGAGCCGCCTTTGCCGTTCTTAATTGCGGTCGCTTCCATGGTTGTCATCTACGTTTCGTTTGTTTTTCGATTTTAACAAATAAAACGAAACTGTAAAAGACAAAAAAGAACGGTTGAAAAAATGAATTGCACCTAACTCATTGAGTCATTGGCTCTGAACCACTGACAGCAACAGCTTCATTGAGCCGTGCGTTTCTGCGTTTCTACATCTCCTTTATTAGAGAAAAATCTTGTCATCGTAATAGCGAAACACAACGAAGAACACCCCTCCTTCGCAGGATAAATCTCTCCTTACAAATCCTGATTGTCTATTGAAATAGCTCCTCGCCGCTGAGCCCAAAAAAAATCTCCAAACAAATAACGACACTAGGCTAAATATTTTTGTTGCTCCATACCTTGTTAGCAGGTTCAAATGGGTAAGTAATTGCTAACTGTTAGTTGTCATGGAGGTCGTTATGCGTAAGCTCATCCTTAAATGGTTAGGTTCACTTTTGCTACTGGGTGGTCTGACGAGCATGACGGCCTTTGCAAAAGATGCACCGATCTACACCGGTCTTTTTAGTAAAACGGCAGTCAGTGGTTTCGATGTAGTAGCTTACTTTACAGAGGGCAAACCCGTTAAGGGTGATTCTGCGATCACAACAAACTATCAGGGTGCTGAATGGCACTTTTCAAGTGCTGCCAATCGGGATAAGTTCTTAGCCGACCCTCAAAAATATGCTCCGCAGTATGGTGGTTATTGCGCCTGGGCTGTTTCACAAGGCTACACCGCGTCCGCGGATCCTCAGCGCTGGACGATCGTCAAAGACAAGCTCTATCTGAATTACGACGAAGATGTACAAAAGAAGTGGGAGGTCAATATCCCTGACTTTATTCAGAAAGCAGATAAAAACTGGCCAAAAGTTTTGGACTAACCACGATCATCAAAGAGGTTCATTATGCAAAGCTCGCGTACTCAAAAAATCATACTCTGGATTCTGAGCGTTTTTATTATTGTCGTGTTTGTTCAGTCTTTATTTTTCAAATTTACCGACTCGCCTGAAACCCAGTATATTTTTGGAACCCTTGATAAATGGGGCGCGAGTCTGGGCTTTCCTGGACTGTTCGCACATTCGGGTATTTTTAGCCAGTATGTTGTAGGTACTGCTGAGTTAATCGCGTCAAGTTTTTTGTTTCTCGGCTTAATCACTAAAAAACCGCTCATCCATTCGCTCGCCGCCATGCTATCGCTTGGCGTGATCAGTGGTGCGATATTTTTTCATTTGTTCACACCACTTGGTGTGCAGGTTCTTAATACCGATGGTACTTATGATGGTGGAGAACTGTTTGGTCTTGCTTGCGGTGTCTGGCTCTCCTCTCTGATTATTTTGTTTTTGCGCCGAGAGGTAATCCTGCAACGGGTGCGTCAATTGACACAACGAGGAAGATAGGCGCTGATTGCTTTATTTGTTGCCTCATATTTCCTGTCTGATAAAAATGTTCGCCAGATCTTTTTCCGCGGTCACGGTCATGCTGGCTGCTTCAGGCTGCACGAATCAAGGCCCGAATATCCCCAAGACTAATCTTGAGCACCTGCGGCACTACAAGATGGCGGATAAACCCTTGAGCGGTCAAATCAGTTACTTGCAATCCGCGCAGGTCACGGGTGTGCCTATTATTTACGTGCATGGCACACCCGGCTCAGCACAGGCCTGGGCGAATTATGTAGAGCATCCGGTCAAAAACTCTTTCTCTATTGCGCTCGATCGGCCAGGTTTTGGTCAGAGTTCCCCCGAACAAGCCGTCACGAGTCTGCATGAGCAAGCTGCTGCGGTGATGACTCTCATGCCTGCGGATGGACAACAGGTCATTCTAGTTGGGCACTCGCTGGGTGGTGCTGTCGTTGCACAAGTTGCAGCAGAGTATCCCGAGCGGATCAAGGCACTTGTTCTAGTAGCAGCATCACTCGATCCCGGTCTTGAAGAGATCCATCCTCTCCAACCGCTTGGCAAGTATTGGCCTGTCAGAGTGCTGCTGTCGGACAAGCTTCGAAATTCAAACGATGAGCTGATGGCATTAAAGACGCATTTGTTGAAACTCGAACCTATGCTCAAAAATATAACGGCACCTGTCATCATCGTGCACGGGACACAAGACAGTCTGGTGCCGTTTGAAAACGTCGTTTTTATGGAAACAAAACTGAGTCAGGCGAAATGTCAAAAAACAGTTGTGCTTGAAAAGCAGAATCATTTTTTACCCTGGAATTCTGAAAAAATTGTCAGGGATTCAATCACCAGGGCGATCGAGAATCAATGTTGACTGCAGCCTTGAATGGAATGGGTGAACCGTGGTTTATCGGACTTGCCTTGATTTTGACGACGTTTCTACTTGAAGACGTCGCGATTGCAGCGGGGGTTTCCTTAGCCTCCCAGGGGATCCTGAGCTGGAGCTGGGCACTAATAGCCGTAGCCTTTGGTATAGCTTTAGGGGATATCCTTCTTTATGGCTTGGGGTTACTGGCTCGTCGGGTCAATTGGCTCGAAAAACGCTATATCAAATCAGATACATCTAAAACGCTGACTGATCGGCTACAGAATCATTTATTCAGTGCCGTGTTGCTTGCTCGCGTCATACCGGGGCTGAGACTTTTAACCTATACAGCTTGTGGTTTTACTAGAACTCCTCTTGCCCCCTTTACGATTTTTGTTTGCCTGAATGTGGTGGTATGGACTGGAAGTTTGTTTTGGTTAAGTGCGACAACCGGACATGCCTTGGCGTCATTGTTAGGCATACCTGCAAGCATCGCTGTGACAATCCCCATTTTGCTCCTTGCCCTTGCGTTTCCCCTCATACGACGGCTTAGAAAAGTCTCTCCAAAGGATGAAAAACCTAGTGATGAATGATGTAGTCACCAAATCAATAAAACCACACGAAGGAATGCCTGCGTTCGACGACGAAGGCGAGGCGTTGAGTTTTTTTGAATTTTGGCCAATGTGGGCCTTTTATCCACCCGTATTCGTCTATGCCTTTTATCTCATGTTGCGTTATCGCGGGGTGTTACTGCCGACTGTTGCTAATCCGTCGTTTCCTGCAGGGGGATTCGTTGGCGAGTCAAAAGCAGACATCCTCAAGCTCGCCGCAGAACATATGCCGGGCTGGGTCGCTGATTTTTTTACGGTCCAGCGTCCTGATTTCAAAGATGCAGAACAGTTAATGCGACTCAAGCAAGCTGTTCTCAGCAACATGGAGCAAAAAGGTTTGTTTTTTCCGGTGGTGGCAAAACCAGATATGGGATGCCGTGGTGTCGGAGTCAAACTGTTACGTACCGAAGCAGATCTAGAGAGTTATTTGGAAAAATTTCCCGCCAAGGCAAATTTCTTGATTCAGCGCTTCGTTGATCTCGAAGGCGAGGCCGGTGTTTTTTATTGCCGCTTGCCCGGACAAAGCAAGGGCAGTCTGATCTCCCTGACCTTGAAGTATTTTCCCTATGTTACGGGTGATGGTGTCAGCACCTTACGCCAACTTATCATGGCTGACAAACGTGCAGGTCAGCTCACTCGACTTTATTTTCATCGTCACCAGGCTAGGCTTGATACGATTCCAATTAAGGGCGAATCAATTCGGCTGGCGTTCGCGGGTAGTCACAGCAGAGGAGCGATCTTCAGAAATGGTACGCATCTCATCACACCCAAAATGGTCGAACGCTTTGATGAAATTTCACAAAATATGCCTGAGTTCTATTTTGGTCGTTATGACATTCGTTTTGCCGACTTCTCTAAAGTACAACAGGGTGAGGGGTTCACGATCGTTGAGGTAAACGGTGCCGGTGCTGAAAGCACGCACATCTGGGATCGTAAGACGACCTTGTTCACCGCGTGGAAAGACTTGATGACTCAATACCGATGGCTATTCCAAATCGGTTTTGCTAATCGAAAACGCGGATTTAAACCTATCTCGTTCAAGGACTTTCTGGCGGGCTATCGCCGCGAGAAAGAGCTGACACCTCTCTATCCTGCAACAGATTAAGAGGCGAGCGTATGAACAGAATAGTTTCAAACATAACCCTGTCTGGGCCACAGCGGGACGAGCTTGAAGGCGGCGTTGTATCCAAGCTATGCCTCTACAACAGTGAGCTGCTCAAGCAAATGTTTTGTGTGATTGAGTTGAGCCAGCCAAAAATTCCTGCCGCTATGAATTATGCTCAAACCGTGGGCCCTCATCTCAGACACGTCATTGAGCACTACTGCGCGTTATTCAATGGTTTAGCACATCATGATTTTTGCGTTAACTATGATGTTCGCGAGCGCAATTTAGCAATTCAGTCTATCCCAGACATTACGCTGTCGAAAATTCAAGAACTCGTTTCCCTGTTTGAAATACTTGCCGCTCAAAAAACGCTACGATCAGATCAGCCTCTAAAAACCTGTTTCAAATCAGGTTTGGCTGGCGAGCAAGCCTTTAAGGTTGAATCCAGTCTGGCACGTGAACTTTTATTTTTGGCATCTCATACAGTGCATCATTTTGCAATCATTCGTCTTTATTGCACTGATGCAGGTATTAAATTGAGGGATGATTTCGGCAAAGCGCCCTCAACGATTGCCTTTGAACGCAGTCAGCATGGCTAGCTATTGATTTAAGTTTTCTCACTGATAATCTGGCCACCATCATAGCCACAAGCAATACGCCCAAGCGCAATGCGCATCTCAGGCGAACTAACCTGATCAAAGGCAGTTGTATCGCTAGCGCGCTTTCCCCGAGCAAGAATATCTCGCAAGACCTCCTGGTCTAAATGCGGTAATGCTGCCCAAAAACCTCGTCCAAGTTGCTGTGCCAGCGCAAAATCCGGATGGTTCGCCATCTCTGGAGCGCGCCCGATTTCATACATATGAGTCACCTCATCCCAAGGTGCGCGCTCAGCGGGTAAGCGCTCAAAAATCTCCGGACATTCTTCTGCGACATAAAAGCGATTCAACGTATCAAATAAACGGAATTTGTAACCACTCGCCAATAACAGCGGCTCGTAGGCATCCCAGGCGGGCTCACCCTTTCCAGGCGTGACGGCTTCAGCCACAATCACTTTAGGGCGAAAACGATTGAAATCATTACCAGCCAATACATCGCTTTCTGCGCCTTCGACATCTATTTTCAGAAAATCAATTTGTTCAACCCGATTCTGCTCACAGAGTTTGGCCAGGGTAAGCATTGGCAAAGTCAGGCGCTGATAATCGGCGCCAAACTCTTTGGCAACAT
This sequence comes from Burkholderiaceae bacterium, assembly GCA_036725985.1. Classification (GTDB taxonomy): domain Bacteria; phylum Pseudomonadota; class Gammaproteobacteria; order Burkholderiales; family Burkholderiaceae_B; genus Zwartia. The sequence continues at coordinate 244,480 of DAIMDD010000003.1, read as the reverse complement.
CAGCATGCAACTCAATAGTTGTTGAAAAGCCGTGCAACCGATTTACATGAAAAAAATCAACCTCGCCATCAGTCCGCCCAACCAAGCCTTGATACAAAGTATCCCGGGGTCGAATTTTTTGATACAGGTCGGCAAGTTCCGCAATTGGTTCTGCAACAATACCGCGCCAGCCCCGCTCATAAAACCAGAGCGAGACATTGTCAGCTACAGGATGCCCTGCCCCGATATCGATATAAAAACCTCGCTCCTGACCGGCAAAGGCAAGGGACAGGTGGTAATCCTCAAGGTTCTGTGTGTAGGACAAGGGCATGTGGGTGCACCAGTAGATTTGGACATATTGAACAATATCTCAATCCTGTCGCATACGCTAAGATTTTTTGTTGTATGCGTGCCTGAAGGCTTTCTACAACCAGAATCCCGGAGCTTAGAGCCAATCCGCTTTCCAGGACGCAGTCAGGGAAATCAGATTAACTTGCGTCTGGTCAATATCCGGTGTGTGCCAACCGTAAATAGCCATAGCAGCCTGGCGATGCTCTGAATCAAGCTGTGCAGAGGTTATTTCTGGAAGTGTGTTTGCTTCAAGCGTTTTGGCAGCAACCAGATGACCGGCAACACTCAGCAGTGGCGCAGAAGAACAAGAGAGTAAAAAAGATCTCCGACTAGTCATACCCTACTCCCCATTTCGCCATGGCATCACGCGATAATTTCGCGACTACCTCCTGTTGGCCAGTTGCTTGTGCGGCCTCATGTGCAAGAGCGTAGGCGCGTTTCGTGGCGCGGTTATTTAAATTGTTTAAGGATAATTGCAGCGCCCGCTCAGGGTTGAGGCCACCACCCAGATAAAATTCTGCAGCATGGTCAGCAAAAGCCAGTTCATGGCGCGACAAGAGGTCTTCATACATCGCAGTCGCTATTTCTATTTCTGCCGTTGCTGCAGTCTGATCACCTTGTGCCGCCCAAAGCTCTGAGAGTCTCCATCTGACTTCAGGATCACCACTCTGCAAGACAGAGAGGAGTAACCTGTGGGCATCGCTGTACTCGCTTTTTTCCAGATGAATTTCAGCCAGATGAACTGCTGCGTGGGTATAACCAGGCAAATAATTCACTGCATGCTCGTACCAATAGGCAGCTTGCTCTAAGTCTGGCTCAGCCTGCAACTCACCCCACAGATAACCTAATTGAAAGCATGCCCAGGCCGGGCCAAGCGGTGATAGACCCACCGAAGAACTCAGCGCCTCTAAATAGACCTCCTGTGCAGCCTCGTAGCGGCCAAGGTCTGCCAGCAGGGCGCCCAAAGGAATCAGGTTCTCCGCGGTTTGATTTTGTTTGACCTGAGTCTCGCGTTGTGCAAGGACTTTCTCTAAATCAACGCCGAGCGCTTGTTGAATACTGAGCTGGAGTCTTAGGACCTCTTGCGGATTTGCACCAAGCACTTCGGCGCGGCTCAACTGCTGCTTCGCCTGCAAGAAAAGATGTCGCGCAGCACTCACACGCGCAGCCAACAGCTGCGAGGAGGCAAGACCGCTGTGAGCATGCAAAAGCGTATTCGCTAAGCCCTCAAGCCGATCGAGCGCTGTGTAATCGCCGAAAAATTGTGCGAGATTAGATTCACCATCCAGGAGCGAGTCCAACACGCCAGCTCTTTCAGGGTAGTTCTGAAACAAAAACCACTGATGCGCGAGCGAACTACGCAGATTCAAAGTAAAAAGCTCACCATCAGTCGCCTCAGGCAAAGGTTCCAGTACCTCTATCATTTCGCCTGACCAAATTTTTCTTGTAGTGCTTTTAAACTACGCTCAAGCAAAGACTGAATGATCAGACGTACGATCAACTCTCCTTGACCTGAGGGCCGGTAATCCACAGTCCAGATAACCAGACAGCCTGAATCGCTAGGCACGACCTGGATTTTTCCGTTGTAGGGCTTCGCAGGGATACCGCTCACCATAGAATAGGTAAGCGTTTGCTTCATCGCATCGAGACTTTCCAAACGCTCAACGATAGTTTTACCATCCACCGTTTCAATTTCTCTGAGCTGCCCCACGCCCGAACCCGTGACTCGAATCGAAGCGATCAGAGGACTCCAGGCACTATCAAATTGTCCGACCAGGGACCAAACCTGCGCTGGCTTGGCCAACAGTTCTACCTGATGCGACACCTGAAGCATTTTTTTATTGGGTGGCGCCAGATAAGGAAACGTCGTTAAACCCGGCTGAGTCGCCTGGGTCGCCATACTCTGATAGAACTTGCCCTGATCGCGATTGATCAGATAGGTCACCAGGATATCGATCGAGTTTGCGTCGATAGTCCTGCCACCACCCGTGGTGTAGGGCTTGCCTGCAATCGTACTTTTTTCGATTTCCAGCAGGCTGTCATTGGTGATGGGTTTCGAGACATCAAACACCAGGAAATCATCTAACCGCACGTTGATATGTGCATTCAATGCGGCAGGATCCCAATTCACTTCTCCATCACGCTTATCCCATAATTCAAAGCTGTCACGCAAGCGTTTTTGAAATAGAGGTGCGAGCTCTGGTGGCAGACTTTGAAAAGGTGTTTGCTGATTCCACAGATCACGCAAATCAACCGAATCGGGAACGACATTCATAATGAAGTTTGTTTGTTCGGGTCTTCCCACCCAATCGTAGCGCGGCACAGCAAGCGATTCAGGACCGCGCTTGCGCGGGCTAGTTTCAGCCACCACACCAAAGACACTGCCCTGGCTCAGTGGTAAAAACTGATCAATATTGAGCTCGACGACTAAACCCATCACGTTATCGTCTTGCAGGTAATTAGGCACTGACTTCATATTATTCAGCAGCCAGCCGATATAAAAGGGATCCGAACGCACGCCAGCGAACACCCTTATAGAGCGATCCTTGCTATAGGAGCCCTGCTCATCGCCAACAACCAGTGGTACGACCTCACCTGTTGGCAAGGTGCATGAACCACTTTGGGATTTCGGATTGACTCCAGACAACTCAGTCGGCTTTAAGGTATCAAACTGAAAATTAAAACGTATTTGATCCCCGTAAGACTCAAACTTTGCATTGATCCCAAGCCCTGCCACCTTAACGCGACGCACAATAATGCTGTAATTGGCCGCATTAGAAAATACGCCTGTCTCGCCAGCAAAAGGAAAAACATCAGCAATTAAAACAAGCCGCGTGGGATCAGCAGGCTTTGTGAATGCGAATAAATCAGTTAAATCGATCGTAGGATCCGCGGTCGTTCTAGGTCCATCAATGTGATCTGACATAATTGCTGGCCTCTTGACCATTAAAGGGGTGTTTGAAGTTAAACCAGCTTTGGTCTTCGTTCGCAATCAAGGGCTGAGCGGGGCCGCCATAGCTTGTGACCCGACCCGCCTCAGTTGGAATCGATTTAAGGTATTCAATGATGGCGTAACGGTCCGCGGGTGAGAGCTCAGGACCGATCACTCCGTTACCTCTGGTTTGTGCATAGCTTTTTTCAAACGAGTGACCTGCATTTGAATTGCCAATCAAGGTGGTGTCGAAGAAATAGTCTTTCGGGCTAACGAGAGTCGTATTGATGCCGAGCTTGACCGGATCAAATTCGCGCGTCACGAAAAACGATGTTGGCCGCTCGGCAGCTGGTGTCAGCAAATCATAAATAGTTGGCACGGAACCATTATGTAAAAACGGTCCAGTCGCCCACACTCCGTCCCGAGGTGCAGCTTTATAGCTAGCTCGTGGAGTTTGCATGGGCGGATTATTCAAATAATTCGTATAGCTATTCATCTCGGCGAACTCTTCTTTTGAGAACGGCCCGGCCTTATTAACCGCCTTCTCAATGATTTTTCCCTGAATGATCTGAACGAATTCTCCATTCGGTACTTGAGCTTTACCCTTGAAATAAGGAGCCAGGTTTCCTGTATAAATGACAGGCTCTGGACTAAAACTGATTCCTTTTAACTGGGAATCATCGGTCCCTACAATTTTTTGCGGAACCATTGCATTTTCGATAAATCGTTTGCCTGGCGCACGCTCAGGGCTCCAGCGATAAGGATAAGTGGTGTGACATTGCTGACAATTGTTCGCAAACAATTTTTGTCCGGCCATGACCTTCGCCTGGTCCAATTTACCCAGAACTTCTTCAGGCCATTTAGGCGGAGCAAGCTGTTTCAATAAAGCCTCGAGTTTGACGACGCCCTTGACATCTGAGGTCGTATCAAACAGACCTTGTTCGGGTGTAGCCGACTTCAAGTCATAACGCGTAAACACACCTAAGGTTTCACCAATATTTCTGCTCAGTGGATTCGCGGCAATGCCACTCCATTGGACCCAGGCAGATTGCGGTGCATTCCATAAAAATGGAGGCTTGACCGGGGCGAGCGACGGATAGACATTTCCTAACTCACCGGTATTAATACCCGTAAAACTGTTATGAATACTCGCTAGAGCATCCATACGTCCAGGACCGGGGAGCGAGGGCAACACAAAAGAGTGTTTCGCCTGCGCCTGCACAATTTGCGCATCTTGGCGCAGTCGCTTTTTTAAGTCCGCTTCGCTGATTGAGGGATTGGTCTTTTGAATTGTTTTTAACATCGTCTCAAAGCGTGCTGGCTCATTCACCGTAGCGGTGAGGGAGTCGGCCAACGTTCTAATCCATTCGACAATATTCAGGCGTGTGTTAACCCCACCTTCGATACGAATCTGCTGACCTTTGTATTGCACTTGCCCTGTATGACAGGCCGCACAGGTCATCCCCATGTAGACACCGGTATATTGCCCTGTGCTGACAGTGGTTTTGGTAATTCCTATCGGCAGCGCGTCAGGATTATTTTTTAAATCCGGCTGCTCCATTAATAAACCGACCTGATCGGCGTGCTCGGCGCTATTAAATAAGGTCTGGCTACCTGGCAACTGAAGCGCAAGATAAATATCGTAGGAAATTAAAGCCGAACCTTGTGATCCCCAGTAATAATCAGCCCGCTGTTGCGCTGTCCAGGCTTGATTGAGATAAATAGTGGAGGGTCTATCTGCGGCCTGGGCCTGACTCAAACCTGCCAAAGTCAAAACCAAAGCGCTGCCCAGAGACCTTATAAATGGAGCAAAACCAATTTTTTTCATATTTATACTCATCAAGTTTTGAAATATTAGGGCGCAGACACTTTAACAGTGTTGTTAGACCCGCTAACGTGACTTATCCCAAAAACCAAGCACAAATCTAAACTCATCCGGCGGTATGGAGTTGGGACCTACAAATGGGTTGTTATAAGCCAGAATCAAAAAATAGACCAAACCTAAAGAGGTAGCTAACAACAAAATCATGACAGCGTGAAGTCTTAAATTTTTCATCGAATACAAACAATGATAAAAAATAAAAATGACAGCACCAAGTAACAGGGAGAGATACATCGGCGTATCGAGCATCGGCTTCGCGCTCGAAAGCCGGTTCAAGCGCAAATTACGGTAGTCCGCAAGCAGCTTTAACTCTTGCTGCTGAGCGGCTAACTCAGCATAGTTACTCAAATTCTGTCTGATAATCAGTTTATGAAAGTCGTCGAGTACATAATAGGCTTTCGAATCGTGATCCCCGCGTTTCATCGCAGGCCATTCTTTGTTGACGACTTGTTCGACATAACTAGTCAGGATTTTTTTACCCTTAATCTGGATATCTTCAGGATAGGCATCCAGAATTTTGTATATCCCCATTAAAGAGTTCGCCTCTTGTGAGACGGCGGTGCTGACGTTGTTATAGTTTTGCCAGATCGCAATGGTGACGAAAGCAAGAATAAGGCCGAAGATCGTTCCAATCTGATCAGAAAATATCCCGGCAGATTCGGTATGCTCGCGAAAAATCAGTCAGGATTTTGTGAGTTGCACAAAAAACAGCATCGCTAAACTGACAGAAATAAAGCAAAAAAGGATAATTATTAAAACAGTCACAACAGACATGTCCATAATTGCCGAAATCATTCACGCCACCTGAAAATTGGGTTTGATTAATGAAAATACTTTTAACGGCTGCAACACTTGCTAAATTTGTAAGTACATAATCTAGTTTAGTATGTTTCTGTATGATGGCCTAAGTTAAGTCTAGACACCTAAACAAAATTTCAAACAGAGGGCATGGCCAAATCGCAAAAATTAATTACTGAGGCCAATATCCGCCTGGACTGACCTTGCCTGAATCCCCTCAAAAACAGATCTAAAAAATAGGCGTAAAGTATCTATCGGGGTAAACCCCGAAAAACTGCTGCAACCCCAAGAGAACGCCTGATGACTGAAAGCACCTCCTTGCAAGAAAACCTAAGCACCCAAATACGTGACAAAGGTTTTACCAAGCTTAGCGTTGAAGATTTATCCCAGCTTGCAGGGTGCAAGAGCAGCGAAAGCTTTATCCAGCGCTGGGATAGCTTGCATACATTTTGGGGAGATTTGCGCCGCGATCAGCACCTGAAAGATGGCGGCGCCTACCGCCAACGCCGTCACAGTTGCTTTATTCAGGACCTTGATACAAACACACTCACACAGACACCCCATCGCGCACACTGGCAACCGACGGTATTTAATGCTTTGCATGGCGGTTATGACAGGATGTTTGAGGCGATCGAGCCTGCTGTCGCCACAGACGAGTCTTTTTTAAACCTGCTCTCGGTACTTGGTCAAACCTTCGCTCAAGTGCATACTGCTCGACGCTGGTTTATCGAAGCGCACCAGTTTCGCATCAATACCAATGGAGGTATAGGCCGACCCACACCAGAGGGTGCTCACCGTGACGGCGTTGATTTTGTCGTGGTTATGATGCTGGCTCGTCATAATGTGAAAGGCGGTGAGACGCGCGTATTTAATGTCGATGATTCGAGTGGCGTGCGCTTTGTGATGCAGGAGCCTTACACCACCATATTGCTCAATGACGCGAGAGTGATTCACGAAACAACACCCATCCAGCCCCTTGAGTCAGGCCTGACAGATTGCTGGCGTGATACGCTCGTGCTGACTTATCGTGCGAAAGGTTTTCAGTCGCCCGAAACGCTGTAAACCCGAGCCCTACAAGTTATTCAATAAAAATTAAAAGAGTACGGAGATATTGTTTTGACCAAGTCATCAATCAAGGCAGCCCCTCAGATGACCACCAAGGCTGCTGCAGGTAGGTGGTATTTCGGCTGGAATATTGTTGCAGCCTCCGCGTTTCTCACCCTTTTGACGGTTGGCATGCGGATGGGCATTGGCCCTTTTTTTCTGCCTATGGCCGAGGATCTTGGTTTTAGTCGCAGCCTGCTGGCAGGCATTGTCGCCATCGGTATGCTTTGTTATGGACTTGCCATGCCAGTCGCGGGTTTTCTGGTGGCGCGACACGGCACACGCTTTGTCCTGCTGACTGGCACAGCCATTGTGTTGCTCTCTGTGATCTGGACCATCTACGCGCGCAGCCCGCTCTCTTTCTTTCTGGCCTTTGGCGTATTGATGTCGGCTGGACTTGCGTTCACAAGCCCTGTTGCTGTGACACCCGTCATAAGTCGCTGGTTTACGCGTCAGCGCGGTATGGCGCTATTTTTTCTTTCTACGGGGTCGATGGCGGGTATTGCAGTGATGACTCCGATCCTGACGCTGGCCATCAAAGCGGTTGGCTGGCAGACAACCCTACTCTGGTTCGCGATCACCTTTACAGTGGTCACCGTACCCATCGCACTTTTTGTCATGCGTGAGCAAGCACCAGAAGGCGCGGATCGTTTACCCACCCAGGCTGACGTAATAAACCCCACTGCTTCAAATATCCGCACACAGGTCAAACAGGTAGACATGACGTTTGGCCAAGCGATCCGCACTCTTCCTTTTATCCAGATCTGCCTGGGTCTATTTACCTGCGGCTTCAGCATGAATCTACTGGGTACGCATGGCATGCCGATGCTCATGGATCATGGTTTTGATGCACTGACGAGCTCTTACGGTATCGGGCTGATTGGCTTCGTTGCGATATTCAGCACGCTCGTACTGGGTCGTCTCGCTGACAAAATCCCACGTAAATATATTCTCGCTACGATTTATCTGATTCGGGGCCTGGGATTTTTCGCGCTTCTGATCGTGGGGACACACTATGAGCTTTATATCGCAGCGGCGATCGGCGGCATTGTCTGGGCGGGCAGTATCGCGATGTCCTCCGCCATTCTCGCTGATGTCTATGGTGTAAAGCTTGTAGGCATCCTCTACGGCTGGGCCTATGTCAGTCATCAAGTCGGCGCGATGATCAGCTCCTGGCTTGGTGGCTGGGGCTATGAGGCTTTTGGTACCCATTGGGTCGCATTCGGTATGGCTGGTGTGTTGTTGCTGATGGCCGCAGGAATATCGCTGCGTCTGCCACGTCAACAGACACACTGAATCAGGCTGGATTTTTTATCTCCGGCACAGTGACCGTCTGACAGCCGTCACCACCTGCCTGGATGCTCAGGCTCTTGGCACTGTCGATGCGTTCAGAGAAACCAGGATGGGTGGAAAACCAGGTAAGCGATGCGCCTTTATTCAAGGCTTGCAAACGTTGCGCAAAACGATAACTGCCACACGGCGAATAACCTGCTTTGATTGCCCACTGCATACCCTGTAAATCTGAGTCCCGCTCATCATCGCGACTATAGGATAGCCCAGCGGCCTTGACAGCGTTACCTGTAATCAAACCACTAAACGGAATGAAAAAACTCGAAATCATACCGACCGCGGTACTCATAGCCTCGACGGATGTGTTGCGCTGCTCAAGATAACCTGGTTTGGTATGTCCTAACTGATGATGTGCGAGCTCGTGGCCCATCACACTTGCGAGGACATCCTGGTCACCACCGAACTCGCTTAAAAAACCTGTCGTCATGATAATCAAGGGCTGCCCTTTTTCAATCACTGCGTAAGCATTGATTTCCGTATCAACCGTCGTCCCAAGCATAAAAGAGCGCCCTGAGACCCGCAGAATATCGAGTCTGACTTGCGCAAGTTTTCTGGTGTTGGCATCCTCGCTCGCTAAGGCTGCAATCCACCACTGATTGTTAGGTAAGCTGATCTGCACCTCTTTTTTTGGTTTCGTGGCGCAACCAACCAGCAACAGGCTAGCCAGTATAGTCAGCACTTTACGCAGGCAGAAACTAAAACCCAAGGCTCTTACCCGCGCCAAATAAGGTCGCCACACCCATCGCAGCGAAAATTGCTGCCGCAATCGAATGGACCAGTTTCATTGGGATCTTGTTAGCAAGCTTGTCCCCGGCAAAGACTGCGGGAACATCCGCAATCAGCATACCAAGCGTCGTACCGATCACAACGAGCAGTGGGCTACCATAATGTGCAGCCATAGCAACAGTTGCAATCTGGGTTTTATCGCCCATTTCTGCTAGAAAAAAAGTGATCAGGGTCGCGCCGAACACACCAAATTTTTTAGCGATCTGAGTTTCTTCGTCTTCGATCTTATCGGGGATCATGGTCCAGATCGCCATACCGATAAATGACGCACCTAATACCCAGCGCAGGATTTCCGGAGTCACGGCAGAAGTAATCCAGGCGCCTAGTGCGCCCGCCAAGCCATGATTCACGATGGTCGCAAGCAAAATCCCGAGGATAATCGGGGCAGGCTTTTTAAAACGGGCTGCGAGAATAAAGGCAAGCAACTGAGTCTTGTCGCCAATTTCTGCTAAAGCGACTACGCCTGTCGAAACGAGTAAAGCTTCCATAAGGATTTCCAGCGATCAGCGAAATATTGCGCAAAGTTTAACCTGTGGTGACAACGGGGCAGCTATTACTCTAATATCAGCGAATTAGCAGATCGCTGTATGCGCGATACATGCAGATCAGAGTATGTATACGCACCTGGCGCACACTCTGTAAGAACTAGCCTTTTAATTAAAAATCGAGACAAACCGTGAAAATCCATAGAATTTTTACTCTCCCCTCGGGAGATTCTGCCGTTGAAATCCGCCTCGTGCCACTCAAAGGCGACGGCCGCCCGGCCTCTGAAGTGTTCGAGGCACAAACTATGTTTTTTCGCGAGACACCAGAGGGACATGTGCAGGACTATCACAACGCACCGCGTCGTCAGCTTATTTTCATCACTTCCGGGATTCTTGAGCTCGAGACAAGCCAAGGCAAGCGTTATATCATCCGCCCCGGCGACATCTTATTTACTGAAGATTTTGAAGGTAAAGGTCACATCACAAGGTCACTGCGCGACGTGCGAGGTTTTTTCCATGTCATCGTACCTGACTCCTTCAAAGTATCAGACTGGCCGCTCGCCTCCGAGCATCAGGAGGCATGATGCGTAAACGAACCCTATTACTCAGCGGCCTGATCTCCCTAATCTTCAGCCTGACAGCCCAAGCACAGTCTCCTGTCAAACCCATGCGCATCATCGTGCCTTTTGCTGTGGGTGGTGCGAGTGACACTTACACAAGACTCGTTGCACAAAAAATCACCGAGCAAACAGGCAAGACCGTCATTGTTGAAAACAAAACAGGTGCCGGAGGCAGGATCGCTTTTGATTTTGTCGCACACGCAGCACCTGACGGCCTGACGGTTGGTCTGATTGACGCAACCTACGCGATGCTTCCAGGCTTATTTCCTGTTTTACCCTGGGATATCAATCAGGATTTGATCCCGGTTGTCATGGTGGCACAAACGCCCTTCGTCATTGTGGTCGGAGCTGAGGCAAAATTTTCCACCTATCAGGAACTCGCGCGTGCGGCGCTTGCTCAACCAGGTCGATTAAATTATGGCTCTGCCGGGGTGGGCAGTGTGAATCACATCGTGACAGAAAGATTCCGCTCCAATGCAAAAATTGATATCACTCACATCCCCTATAAGGGCATGAGTGAGGCGAGTGTCGCCTTACTCTCAGGCAACGTCGATCTGATTGTTGCGGCCTCGCCCACCGCGATTGGACAAATTAAAAGTGGCAAAGTCAGACCGCTCGCTGTCACAACAGCAAAACGCTCGCCTGTTTTGCCTGACGTACCAGCTGTGACTGAAGTGGGACTGTCAGACTTTGTGGTGACAAACTGGTTTGGTTTTGCCGTCCCTAAAGGCACACCGAAAGAAATGATGGACACTTTGCATCAGGATGTCATGCGCGCTGTGGCAGCACCTGATGTTAAGGAAAAACTTTTACTTCAGGGCGCTGAAGCCTCAACATTTTCTACACAACAATTCAGTGATTTCGTAAAAAATGAAACGGCCTTGTGGACTAAAGTTACAAAAGACAACAACATAAAAATCGAGCCCTGAAGTCAAAAAAACGAATTGTCAGGCATGAAATTTGCTTTGTTTTAACTTGCACTCCTGCATTATTACCTAAGGAATGATTGTGACGCTTGCATTGAAAAAACTTTCTCGACTAGGCGTAAGCTTTGCGCTGACTGCTTTTAGCCTGACCGGTATGTTCCATAGCGCACTGGCACAAGAGAGCTACCCCAGCAAAGCAATTAAGGTTGTTGTGCCCTTTCCTGCGGGTGGTGCGACCGATATGCTGACACGCGGCATCACAGAAAAACTGAGTCAAAAACTGAATCAGCCAATCGTCATCGAAAACAAGCCCGGTGCGGGCGCCAATATTGGCGCCGCAACTGTGGCCAAAGCGGCTCCTGATGGCTATACCCTGCTGATGGGATCGATTGGCTCACACTCGATAGCGGTCACCTATTACAAAGATCCAGGCTATAGTTTTCAGAAAGACTTGGTGGCGGTCTCAGCCGCAGGCACCCTACCCAATATCGTCGTGACTGGCATGGAAGTGCCTGCAAACAATCTTAAAGAACTGGTGGCCCTGGCAAAAGCCGAACCAGGCAAATTAACCTGCGGATCCTCGGGAACGGGAGGGCTGATTCACCTGACCTGTGAAATGTTTAAAGTCGCAGCAGGTCTAGACATCCTTCATATTCCTTACAAAGGTACCGCCTTGCTCTTACCGGACCTGATCGCTGGTCGGGTGACCATGGCGCTTGATACTTTGCCACCTTACATCCCCATGCTTAGGGACAAGAAAGTCAAAGCCTTGGCCATCACGACAGCCAAACGCTCCGCACTCTTTCCTGAAGTACCCACTGTTGCGGAATCTGGTTATCCAGGGTTTGAGTCGGTCGCAAGTTATGGTTTTTTTGCTCCAACAGGCACACCACCAGCCATCATTGCGCTACTCAATCGCGAGATCAATCTGGTCCTGCAGGATCAGGAGTTAAAAGATAAGCTTTTAAAACAAGGCATTGAACTCGGTGGCAGCACGCCTGAAGCCTTGCAAGCTTTTGCCGATGGTGAAATCACCAAATGGGCGAAGGTCATCAAAGACAGCAAAATTCAGCCTGAATAAGGTATCGCTGAATCTTTAGTCTTTGTACCTCTGAGTCTGGCAGGCAGCATCAGGGGTACAAAGACAAGCAACCAGGCGATTCTGGTCTGGTAGCGGTAGTGCGGTTTGGACAAAGCTCCAGTCGCAAAAGCGTTGGCAAGCAAGCCGGCAAAGATCATCGCAATCAGCAGGGCGCTTGCGGCCTGACGCTGAACCCAACTACGCCACAGAAAATATAGACAGGCTAATAAGCCTGCCACAGCACTGATTTGTCCCAGCACATTAAACACAGTAGACGACGGGGCAAGCTCATCGCGCAGTTGGCGAGACTGTTGATATCTGACTAACTCAGCTTGAGGAAAATAAAGTTTCAAGCGTTCACCCACCGTTGAATCCAGATGCTCAGGGTGTAGCGTATCGCCCAAGCCGACCATCCATAACTCGCGCCAGGTGTTTTGCACCAACGAATGGAACACACCCAAGGGGTTTTGTTTTACTGCCGCGGTGACCAACTCAGAAGCCTCTGGAGCCAAGCCGATTGGGCCACCCGGATGACTCCATACAGGCCCCTTGCCATCCCACATTAACTCGTCACTATCAACAGCCAGGCGATCTTTCCAATCGCAGAGGTAAATTTTGCGCTCGGCGCAATACAATTCCAGTACAGGTTTGATATGCCCATCAGCGCCTAACCTGGCCAGCAAAAAAACCGAGCCAAAAGGCGATACTGCAAATTTTTGAAAGCCGTACAAATTAGTGCAAACCAGGGCTGCCAAGGCGAACAGCAATGGCAGCACTGCGATTTTGAAGCGCTTGAAACCAAAAAGCATTACAACGACCAAAGCACCGGCTGCAATCACCAAATGGGACAAATGTGAGGCAATCGCAAAAGTTCCAACCAGCAGCACCCATACCCGACTGGCGAAATCCAGATCAGTGCGAACTGCCAGAATATATAGGCAAAGCACTGTGATGGGAGCGAATATATCTGGCATTAGCAATGACGTCACCCACGGCAAGGCAGTGATGAGCGACAACACGAGGCAGCTCAGGAAAAAACGCAACGCACTGACAGGCTGACTCTGAACGGCAGGCAAAGCGGATTTGAAACCTGAAACTACAGAAATGTGAGCAGCTTGGGCTGTGATCCAGAGGATACTGGAGACTGTCACGGCTTGCGCAAAAAGCACTGGCCAGAGACTGAATTGCCAATGAAACAGCGACATCCAGGGACCGTAGATAAACGGCTTATCCCAGATAAAGAAATGCAAAATACCCTGCACCATGAATGCATTGGTATCACTGTAGAGAATCGGGTAGCCGTTCCAGAAAGCCGGCCACATGAGCAATAAAGCACCCAGTACGATTGCTCGCACTGAGCGCATATCAGGCAAGTTTGACCATCCAGCCATGCGGATCAGGGGCACGACCGTGCTGAATATCGGTCAACTGCTGGCGTAGTGACATGGTAAGTTTACCGGCGGGAGCCGCCTCATCACCTGCTATGAAGTCACGGCCTTTGAGCGCAGCGATGGGGGTGACCACTGCAGCCGTTCCACAGGCAAACGCCTCCGCGACCTCACCCGTGAGCATGCCAGTTTTCCATTCTTCGAGGGTGACACGACGCTCTTCTATTCTGTGGCCACGATCACGGGCTAATTGAATAATACTGGCGCGGGTCACACCCTCAAGAATGCTACCGGTGAGCTCTGGTGTAACCAGCGTGCCGTCTTTCATGACCAGAAAAACGTTCATTCCACCGAGTTCTTCGAGATATTTTCCTTCAAGAGGATCCAGAAACAGCACCTGGGGACAACCGTTTGCGTAAGCCTCTTGCTGGGGCAGAAGAGATGCCGCATAGTTACCACCGCATTTTGCTGCACCCGTTCCGCCCGAGGCAGCACGCGTGTAGTCGGTCGATACCCAGATAGAGACGGGCGCTACGCCCTTGGCAAAATAAGCCCCGGCAGGACTTGCAATCACGTAATAGGCGGCTTTCTGTGCCGAGCGCACACCGAGAAAACTCTCGTTCGCAATCATGAAAGGACGCAGATACAGACTCGTCTCACCACCGGTCGGTACCCACTGGGCATCGATTTTGACGAGTTGCCGGATCGACTCGACAAACATTTCGGTCGGCAATTCGGGCAATGCTAAACGGGTCGCGGAGCGTTGCATGCGCTCGGCATTAGCCTGAGGACGAAAGGTCCAGATTGAGCCATCAGGATGACGATAAGCTTTCAGGCCTTCAAAAATCTCCTGAGCATAATGCAGGACAGAAGCTGCAGGATCAAGTAATAACGGGCCATACGGCTTGACATGGGCATCATGCCAGCCTTGGTCAATGGTCCAGTCAATCGAGATCATATGATCTGTGAAATGCTTGCCAAATCCTGGATTAGCAAGAATCGCCTCACGTTCAGCCTGTTGCTGAAACGCCGTGGAGGGAGTGATTTTAAAAGCGATGTTGCTTTGTGCAGTCATGGTGATGGTCAATTGAAAAGTGTCATCTATTCAATTGATTATAGCCAAGGGCGGGCGCAGGCACAGGTACTAATTTTTGTGCATTGCGGCGACCAGGACCAGGATGTGGGTGATGGTGGCAAGTGAGCTTGCCCTTAACGCTCGCTCAAACGGCGCAAGCGCTCTTCTTCCTCGCGCCTGGAGGCCTCGATTTCACCCATCAGATCCTCCATATCGACAGGAGTCGTATCCGCCTCGACGTGTCCGGTCAGCTCGGTTTCGGGCGTTAACTCTCCCGACTCATAAAGCTGCCAGATTTCCTTTCCGTACTGCGTTGTGAGCAGTTCGGGCGCAAACTGACCAAAATAAGTCGCCAGATTACGCACATCCCGATAAAGCATGGTGGCGGCCTCGTTATTTCCGGCAGCATCGACAGCCTGGGGTAAATCGATAATGACAGGCCCTTGCGTACCGAGCAGGATATTGAATTCTGACAAATCGCCATGCACAATGCCGGCACACAACATCCGTACCACCTGATTCAGTAAAAAGGCGTGATACTGAAGTGCCAGTTCGTGCGTCAATTCAACGTCATTGAGCCTGGGAGCGACATCACCCTCGGCATCAGCCACGAGCTCCATGAGCAATACGCCATCGGTACAGATATAAGGCTGGGGTACGCGCACACCTGCATTCGCTAATTTGAACAGCGCATCGACTTCGGCGTTTTGCCAAAGCTCCTCTTGCATTTGTCGCCCATAGCGCGTGCCTTTTTCCATGGCACGCGCCTGGCGGCTATTTTTAACCTTACGGCCCTCGGTATAGGAGACAGCTTGTTTGAAACTGCGTTGCTTGGCGTCTTTGTAGACTTTTGCGCAACGTGTCTCGGCACCACACCGCACTACATAGACGGTCGCTTCCTTACCGCTCATCAACTGACTAAGGACCTCATCGACCAGACCTTCTTCAACCAGCGGCTCAAGCCGTTTGGGTACTTTCATTGATTCTCCTGCCTGTGTACTTTGCAACACTGTACAGGTTTGTACAGACTAAAGCTTAACCGCGATGACGCTCACGGTAGACGTTCTGATGCTCATGATATTCATGGCGATAAACAGGAACCGGTACAGGGCGATAGTATGGCGCAGGCCGATAATAAGGCGCGGGCCTGTAACCATAGGTCGTACCGACCACGACAGGTGCGACAATACCGGCGCTATAACCTGCAGGGTAGGTTCCATACCCATACCCGGCAGTCTGATAGGAGTATCCCACACAACCTGTCAGTACCAGGGCCAAACTCAAGACCGCACTACGAAGGATAAGCATGATCATTCTCCATTGTTGGTGTGAATGATTCATACATTACGCCTGCTTAGTCCGGGCTGAAAGAGGCTTTTCCCTGCAAGATGTTTCTATTGATTTCAACTATTTTCAATCTGTTTAATCCATACGGATATTCGCGATTTTAATCAGGTCACCAAGTTTTTTATATTCAAGTCTGACCATCTCCGCGGTCTGCTCGGGCCCAGTAAACTCAGCTCGAATACCCATATTGGCAAATTTATTGCTGATATCCGGGTCGGCGATTACTTGCTGCAGAACAATACTCAATTTATTTTGGATATTCTGAGCAAGACCGGCTGGTGCGAACATGGCTACCCAGGCCGTCACGACACCTGCGGTCAAGCCCTGTTCCGCTACAGTTCTGACCTCAGGTAAATCCGGCCAGCGTACCTGCGATGTCACGGCGAGTGCCTTTAACTGACCTGATTTCACTCTTTGCGCAGCACCGAGCACCGTATCAAAACCAAAATCTACTTCACCCGACAAAATAGCTTGAGTACTCTGCGCCCCGCTTTTGTATGGAATGTGAGTAATTTCTACTGCGGCCTGCGTTTTGATACCTTCAGCGGATAATTGAGCTGAGCTACCCGCACCAAATGAGGCATAACTTAATTTGCCTGGCGCTTTGCGTGCGGCAATCACCACCTCCTCAAGGGAGTTAAAAGGCGAGTCGGGTTTGACCAGAATTAAGTTTGGAAAGGCAGCAAGCGTTCCAATCGCTGCAAAGCTTTTTAATGGATCGTAAGCTGGCTTATCCATTAATTGAGGAGAAATCGTAAACGCCGCATTCGACCCTAATAACAACGTGTAGCCATCAGACTCAGCGCGAGCGACGTACTCCGCTCCAATCATGGTACCCGCCCCGGGCTTGTTTTCAATCACCACGGGTTGACCGAGTCGGGCAGACAACGCGGGGGCTATTAAACGTGCCATCAGATCGATCGTACCGCCAGCGCCATAAGGCACGACGATTTTGACCGCACGACTCGGAAATTCCTGAGAAAAGGCGCCGGTGCCGATCCCGGCAAATATCAAGCCCAAAATTAAGAAAATAACGCGTTTAAAAAAACCGCTTTGTCTGTTGCGCGCTCCAGCCATCTCTGTCTCCAAATCAGGAATTCACATTTTATTTTTATGAATAGCTATAACTTTTGTGGTTATTACAACTCAATTGAATAGCTCTTTACGCTGTGCCTTTTCTATGAGCAGACTGGGCGGATTGAAACGCTCACCATACAACGTGGCCAAAGTCTGTCCTCGCTCAACGGCTTTTGATAAGCCATATTGATTCAAAAACTGAAAAACCCCACCGGTCCAGCGCGGATAACCCACACCCATAACAGAGCCAATATTGCCCGCGCTCACATGGCGCAACTGTTCCTCGTTGAGCATATGCACAGCTTCGAAAGCCAGGCAAAACAGCAACCGGTCCACCACCTCTTGCAAAGCGAGAGGGCCGCTTGTGAGATGCGCACTGGCAGCCGGCGGCACATCGCTGTGTCCGACCGAGGGTGGCTTGGTAAAACCAGCCACTCGCGCGCCCTCTTCAATTAAAGAAATATCCTGACCATCAGCCAGCAAGGCCTGCCCCTCTCTGACATAGCAGGACTGAAGGCGTCGCGTAAAGAACTGCGCACCATCGCGCACAACAAGGGGGATCTTACCAAGCTGGAGTACAAAATCCAGCGCATGCGCCAGGGTCTGTGGGGAGGTCTCGTGGCCCTCGAGAATTTCGACAAGAGGCGTGCGCTGCAGGGGTGAAAAAAAATGCAAGCCAACGGTATCTTCTGGCTGGCCTGAGATTGGTAGCATCGTTGCTCTTAAAACCAGGTCCTCGGGCCCCACCGCAACCCTCAGTTGTGCATCAGCGCAAACCTGAACATCTTTGACATCGAATGAAACCCCTGCTGCAACCGTTTCTATTCGGCGTGAGCCAAGTAATGCAACCACCTCATCACGTATCGCATCTGAGCCAGACAAAACGATTTTAGAAAAACGTTTTGGTGCGATGCCTTCAGGACGCTCTGCTCCGGCCTTTAAACTATTGAGCTGAAACCAGAAAGTGCCAAGCAGGTTTTTAGCCACAGAACCTGTCACAAGCTCAATAAATCCTCGTGTCTCAATCAGATCAGCCTGCTCGAAGTCAACGCTCATTCCGGCAATCGAGCAGGACAGTATGATTCCGGGCGCAGGGTAACAAGCCTGAGGTTTTGTCCGTAGCGCAGCCGTCGCCGTTGCGATCCAGGTCTGAAGTTCTGGTGCCCCTGGACGACCGCCAGGCACGAGATAGCTCTCCCTGTCCCAGGGCTGCACAGCCTCAGGACCTGACAAAATCCATGCACGCGCAACCCGCATCAGTTCGTCAGAGTCTGCAACCAGTTGATCGACGAGTCCCGCTTTAAATCCGTGTTGAGGATTGAAAAGCCTGCCTTCCTGCAAATAGGACTGGCTCTCGATCAAACCAAGTAAAAGATTCATCCTGACTACACCACCCAGACCTGGCAACAAGCCCAGGGTTGCTTCAGGTAAGCCTAGCTGTATTTTGGGATCAGCAATACAGATGCGGTAGTGGCAGGCCAGAGCCAACTCAAAACCACCACCTACTGCAGAACCATTAATCGCTGCGACAACCGGTTTGCCTAGCGTCTCGAGCTGCCTGAAGGCGCGCTTGACTATAGAGATCTGCTCGAATAACTGATCAGCATCCTCTGCTTTAAGCTGATAGAGGTAATTCAGGTCACCACCCGCGAAAAAGGTACTTTTTGCTGAAGCGAAAATAACACCAGCGATAGAGTCTTTTTCACGGACCAGGCGCTCAATGGTCGCGACTAAAGAGTCCCGCATCTCGTCGTTCAAAGTATTGACGCGCTGACCTTCAGAATTCAGGGTCAGAGTGACAATATTGTCTTGATCCTTGGAGAACCGGACTGGCAAAGTCATTTCAATGTCGCTTCGATCGCCAGTGCGACTGACGCGAGTCTTGCATCCTCACCATTGACCGAAGATACCATCAGACCGACTGGCAACTCGCCCGCTTGATGACATGGAAGACTGAAAGAGCAGCCATCGAGCACGTTGATGGTGAAGGTATTGCGCAGCAACAGTCCGTTTGCTTTGAAAAACGCCTCGTCCGAAGCTAGCAAATCGGCGATCACAGGTGCGACGACAGGAATGGTCGGACTAAGCATTGCATCAAAGCCTTCTACTGCACGCTCCACACGCTTGATCCATTCGCGACGTGCATCCAGTATGTGAATGTATTGCTGAGCCGTCACCGTCGCGCCGAGCAGCATGCGCTGGGCTACCCTGTGATCAAACTGATCCTTGCCACGAGCGAGTCGCGCGTGGTGTTCAGCATAACCCTCGATCGGAGAAAGACCGCCTGGTGTATTGATTTTAGGAATTTCCGAAAGCTCAGTCAGCGGTATCTCGATAATCTGCGCGCCAGCCGCCGACAGGGCCGATAAGGTGCGTGCAAACACGCGCGCTACGTGCTTATCCATGCCATCGAGCACAAGCGTCTGTGGCACAGCCAAGCGCATACCGCTCAAGGGGCGACGGCGAACGGGCAGCAGCGCACCTGATAAGACCGCATCCACTGTAATGCAGT
The DNA here is from genome assembly GCA_036725985.1 of Burkholderiaceae bacterium. Taxonomy (GTDB): domain Bacteria; phylum Pseudomonadota; class Gammaproteobacteria; order Burkholderiales; family Burkholderiaceae_B; genus Zwartia. Next base: position 224,787 of record DAIMDD010000003.1, on the reverse strand, counting down.
CCTGCACACTTCGGGTCATGGCGCAAACGGTATCGAGAGTGCGCGACAGCTCAAGCGCACCGGTCAACGGCACACGATTTTGTGTACTTTTAAAGCCAACTATTCCACATACCGCCGCAGGGATACGGATCGAGCCGCCCGTATCAGAACCGAGCCCAGCCACCGCCAAGCCCAAAGCGACCGAAACGGCCGCCCCCGAGGAAGAGCCCCCGGGAATACGGGCAACCTGAGAGTCGGTCGGATTGACCGGCGTGCCGTAATGAGGATTGATCCCGATGCCCGAAAAGGCAAATTCAGTCATATTGGTTTTACCAATAATGGCAGCACCCGAAGCGCGGATACGCGATACGACGGTCGCATCCTCGGTCTGCGCAGGCTCTCCTTTGCATACGATAGAGCCCGACATAGTGGTTTCGCCGGCGACGCCATAAAGATCTTTAATCGTAAAAGGCAAACCAGCCAGAGGAGGTAAAACCACGCCTGCCGCCTGTGCGGCATCAGCTGCGCGCGCACTTGCTAGCGCAGCCTCTGGATAGAGTTTAGTAAAAACACTCTCTGCAGCTTTAGTTGCAGCGCCCTCAAGCGCAGTCGCAACTAGTTTTTCACGTGTTGTGCCGCCATTTGCCAGGCGCTGATTGAGCGTATCAATCGTTTCTGTAATGTGTGTCATAGTGATTTTTTTAAAATTTTAAACAACTGAAAAGCCGCATCACGCGGCTCGTGTCTGGTACTGAAAACTTAGTCAGGCGATGACTGGAAGCATGTCCACCGCATAGCGATGGATAATGCTGCGCTGGCGTCTCGGATCACGGATCTCAAGCTCCATTTGTGCGGCTGGACGGATACCCTCTCCGGCTGCGTTTTTAATTGCAGTCAGCGTGCCGCAGGAAACAAAACTACCAGCATCAACGGCTTCTCCCGGGTAGCAACCATCGCGCAAAGAATCCAGAGGACGGATCGAAGCAAATGTACCTTTTTGATAATCCACCCATTTACCGTGTTCAAAGATACGGGAATGCAGTTCGAGCTCATCCTGATAGCCTGCAACATCAGTCCAGCGCCAGGCGGCTTTTGCAATAGGTTTGGGACACATTTGTTTGGAAACAGCAACGGAATAGGTCTCAACCTTGCGATCGGTATGGTCTGAGCCTACGGTCAGCCACCACTCCCCCGAGGCATGAAACAGCACAGGTTCGGCTTCGCCAGAACTTTCAAAACCAATCACCTCGATCGTGTCTGCCTGGGTCAGCAGTGTGGCACTCCCGCGGTAATAAAGCGGCACGGTCGAGGGGGCAGGCACCCCTAGCAACTCCAGCTCGTGGATATGGTGTTGAATCGCATCGGCATCACGTCCTGTCCAACCGGCAATGACAAAATGCGCTGGCGCAACAGCCTTAAGCGTAGATTGAGTCGTGCCGTCTGCTGCTAAAGACTCACAGGAAAAATATAGTTGGGGCGTCATAAAATCAACCAAAAGAAAAATCAGCGAATGGAATAAAGTTTAAACAAGCACTGCGATTACGAAAGCACCGCGGGTAACCACAAAGCAATCGAAGGAAACAGCATCAGGATGATGATCGCCAGCATATAGACAAACATAAAAGGCATGACGCCTGAAAAAACATCAGTGATCGGACCAGGCTGTCTGCGCATACCTTGTAAGACATACAGCACCGTTCCATCAGGCGGACTGATCATTGCGATTTCAACCAGCATGGTGATCACCACGCCAAACCAGATCGGGTCATAGCCTAAAGCCTTGACCACAGGAAACAACAGCGGGATGGTGCAAATCACCATCGACATGCCTTCCATGAACGTACCGAGCGCAAGATAGAACCCGATAATGACCAGCATGATCGCCCAACCCGGCAAAGGTAAATCGGTCAGGAATTTGGCTAGCATCTGGGGCACGCCAAGTGAAGACAGTATGTAATTCAACACATAAGCGCCAAACAAAATCAGCGCGATCATCGAGGTAGTTCGTGCCGTTGCGTGCATCGACTCGACGAGCATTTTCCAGTTCAGTTTGCGATCAATCAGGGAGAGGATCAGACTGCCTGCGACACCAAGCGCCGCAGACTCGGTGGGCGTCGCCACACCCGCATAAATAGTGCCGAGCACCAGACCTATCAATAATGCTGTGGGCAATAAATCCGACAGGCTGGCCAGACGATGCCGCCATGTAACGACCTGCGTTGAACCATCATCATGCAACTTGAGCTTATAGCTGTAATACAAAATAACCAGGATAAATAACAGCACCACCAGAATGCTGGGGCCGATCGCAGCGATGTAAAGCGCGCCGACCGAGGTCTCGGTTATCAGACCATAAATAATGAAAGTAATACCTGGCGGAATCAGATTACCCAGTGCCCCACCCGCAGCGAGTGAACCCAGCACGAGCTTGGGCGGATATTTACTTTTTTCAAAATAAGGCAGCGCAACCGACCCCATCGTCGCAGCCGTCGCGACACTTGAACCTGCTACCGCCGAAAACACACCGCAGGCAAGGATGTTAGTGTGCAGCAAACCACCTGGTAATCGTCCCATCCAGACATTGAGACCTCTATACAGTCGCTCAGAGAGTCCCGCGCGCAACATGATCTCACCCATCAACAGAAATAACGGAACTGAGACCAGTACGAAATTAGTCGATGGTCCCCAAATCATTTCTCCGATGAAATTCCAGAAAGGCCGATCGGACAAACCAAAACCCGCCAGCAACGCCAGTGAGGAAAGCGCTGCACCGACATAAATACCACCAGCAAAAAAGCCAGCGAAAGCCACCAATACTGCTACAAGCGCCCACCAGGGCACTGACGCTGCAGAGACTGCCGCCGCACTGCCCGTCCCACCGAAGAGCGTCACCACACCAATCACGACCGCCATCGCGACAATAAAGATGATCGCGATCATTTAGGCACTCCCCCGCTGGCAACCGGGATATGCATCGCCGTTTGAGCCTCGGCTACGGCCTCGAGTGTTTCGGCCGCCTCATCCTCATAGGTTCGAGCCATCAAGGCGCGATCCATCGCGTCGAGTTCACCAGTCACGAGCTGTTTGATTGCGCGCAGTGCCAGGGCAAGCGCTGCGAGCAATAACAAAACAAAGCCGGCGGCCCACAGGCCTTGCGGTATGACTAAAGGGGTACGCAGTGTTGTCAGATCCGTGGCGTTAAAGGCCAGCGAATCATTGGCCAGACTGAAAGAGCCCCAGACATAAAACCCGGTCGAGACGATCAGAGCAATCAGCGATAGCATGTGCAACCAGACACGAACACGCAGTGGCATTTTTTGCACCAGCACATCGATGCGCACATGCCCCCTTTCAAACAGCGTCCCTGCCAACCCCCAGCTCATGCCAACCGCCATTAAATAGCCTGTGAGCTCGATAGTCGCCTCGGTAGAAAACCCGAGGAGCTGGCGAGCACCGATATCGAAACAGATCAATACAGTGATAATCAGATAACAAAATCCCGCGACAAACATCGCGCGCTGACTGATCCATTCCAGACACCGGTACATACTTATTTGCCCGCCGTGTACTGAATACCAGTGATCGGTGCAATCACTTCGTTGTACACCACGCCACAACGATCACCGCAACGCTTGACCCAGGCGGGTAAGACTGTTTCGGCCAGATCTTTTTTCACAACGCCTGCCTCGCCAGCCTGTGCCTTGACTTCAACCATTGGTTTTTTCACCAGTGTGGCCAGTTTGCAGCCTTCGGCGCGGCCAACGTTGCAAGCGATTCCGTCATCGGTGGCTTCAAGCCCTAGTTTCCATTGAGCATCCTGAATCGCAGCAAAGGTCTTTTCGAATTCGCCACGCACGCTAGGCTCGAGCTTGTTCCACCAGGCGAGGTTGACGAAATATCCCGCCGTAGACCAAGACAAGGACATGGTGTAGAGGTGCGTGGTGACTTCTGGCCACTTGACGCTATTACCCGAACCCGAACCAGTGATGCCACAGTCCACAGTGCCGCGCTCAAGCGCGGTGTAGACCTCACCGAAGGCGAGCGAGACGGGTTGTCCGCCCAGCGCTTTGACCAAGTCTGCTGAGGAAGGTCCGTTGGTGCGTACCTTCAAACCTTTCAAATCAGCCAGGCCAGTAATCGGTTTACGACAAAACAGCATTTGACCGGAAAACGGATAGGTCGCCACCAGTTTGATACCGAGGCGCTCCAGCTCTTTATTGGCAACAGGCATCATCGCATCAGCGACACGTCGGGCCTGTTTGATATCTGGATTCATACCCGCCAGATCCACGCCGTCAAGCATAGGCACATCACCCGAAACAGTCGTCAGTGGCGCGGCAGCGATATCGACCTGACCAGAGCGGACCAGACGCAACACCTCAGGACCATTCACATTGCGCTCCGGCCAGGCGGCGAGTGTGACCTCAACACGACCATTGGTGGCTTTGGCCATCCCGTCGCGCAGCAGAGGTTGGTCAACGGTTGAGTATTGCGGCATATTTGCCGTCACCTGTGTAATCGCCTGCACAGCAATTTTAGGACCTGCGCCAGCCGTTTGCGCTGATGCGCCTGAAACGGACAGGACAGTCAGCATTGCTGCAAACAGAACCGATGCTTTAAATGATTTCATGCACGAACTCCTCAAAAATCTCTAAACGGTTAGTAAATCAGAAACTGGCTAAGCGGTGATTCAACAAATCAGTAATCAGCATCGCACCTGGCGAGTGCGTAATACAAAATGGCGGACGTGCAGCCATCGCGACGGACTGAGGCGTCACACCACAGGCCCAGAAAACGGGTAACTCATCGTCTTTGAGCTCAACAGGGTCGCCAAAATCTGGCCGGCCAAGGTCTGAGATACCAATCATGTGTGGCAAGCCAATATGCACAGGTGCACCGTGGACACGAGGAAACCGCGACGTGACTTGCACGGCCCGGACGACGTCGGCGGGCTTCATGGGACGCATCGAAACAACCATGGGCCCATGGAAAACACCAGCCGGGTCGGTTTGAATATTGGTGCGGTACATGGGGACATTGCTGCCACAGTCGATATGACGCATTGGAATACCCGCCTCGATCAGCGCTTGCTCAAACGAAAAGGAGCAACCGAGTAAAAAACTCACCAGATCATCGCGCCAGACACTTTTAATATCAAAAGGCTCATCGACCATCACGCCGTCTTTCCAGACACGATAGCGAGGGATATCGGTGCGTATATCCAGATCCTGACCGAGTGCGGGGATCCTGGGATTACCGGGCTCTGAGACAGCCAAAACTGGGCAAGGCTGGGGATTGCGCTGGCAAAAAAGCAGGAAATCATTCGCCAACGCAGCGGGCAGAATCATCAAGTTTCCCTGCACATAGCCCGGAGCCATTCCAGCAGTATTGCCCTGCCACTGCTGCTTACGAATCCGCAAGCGTGCTTCATAGGCAGGATTCAAACCCGACTCCAACATGATCGATCCTGAAGGGCGAACGTCATTCATAAAATAGTCCTTAAAGGGTAGCCATGACTACAAGCAATCTTTGTACCAACGCCTCAAAAATATTGAGCAACAAGACCTTAGTGTCACGCAGCTTGGATTCTGGGTCAAGAATATCATCATGTGCATCCTGACCAAGCCAAAACCCAGGCTCTTGCTGCGCTCAGTCACCCAAGACTGTTTAACAGGGATTCTTGCGGGTATTATTTGACTGGAATTGCCCCATCAACGATACGCAGGCAATGAGACCACACCCACTCCCGCCTTTTGACTAGAGGATTCCTTTTCATGTCGAGCAACAAACCTGCAAAACTGCATGCCCGTCTTCAACAACCCGGCCTGGTGACCGCGCCCGGAGTCTATGACATGGTGTCTCTGAGACTAGCGGATTCCTTTGGCTTTGATGCCCTGTACATGACCGGTTTCGGTGCCGTGGCTTCACACTTGGGCCTGCCTGATGCAGGTTTAGCCACCTACAGCGACATGGTAGGACGCGTCAATGCAATGGCAAACATGGCACGTACGCCTCTGATTGCCGATGGGGACACTGGTTATGGTGGGTTATTAAACGTACGCCATACTGTGCAAGGGTACGAAAAAGCTGGCGCCTCAGCGATCCAGCTCGAAGATCAGGAGTTCCCCAAAAAATGTGGACACACTCCAGGACGCAGGGTGATTGCCACTGAGGATATGGTGCGCAAAATCCGCGTGGCCGTTGAGTCACGGGAATCAAAGGATTTCCTGATCATCGCACGCACAGATTCACGCACAACACTCGGTCTGGATGAAGCCCTGCGTCGTGCGGAAGCCTATGCGAAGGCCGGTGCTGACATATTGTTTGTTGAGTCTCCTGAATCAGAGGAAGAAATGCGCAAGATCGGCGCAAGCTTTGATTTGCCTTTGCTTGCAAATATGGTCGAGAAAGGTCGCACCCCTGTGCTCAGCAAAGCCGATCTGCAAGACATCGGCTATAAGCTCGCCATTTTCCCTGTCACAGCCTTGTTGGCTGGTGTACAGGCCATGACTGCGGTCTATCAGCAGTTTAAGGACACGGGCTCATCGGTTGGTCACACAGGTGAACTGTATGATTTCACCGCACTGACCAAACTGATGGGTTTCGAGGATGTGTGGGAATTTGACAAGCGCCACGCTGACTAACTGCAAACAAATTGCAGACTAACAATTGAGAGACTCAATATGATCCTGTCACTGAAGTCCCGCGCAAGGCGAGCTTTTTTAACAACTCTGACGCTCTGTGCGCTCGGCTTGGCAACCGAGCTGTCCGCGCAGGAAAGCTTTCCCACTAAATCCATTCGTCTGATCGTCCCCTTCGCCCCTGGAGGTGTTAGCGACACAAGCGGTCGACTGATTGCGGAGAACCTCTCCAAACGACTGGGTCAGCAGGTTTATGTAGAAAACAAGCCAGGTGCGTCTGGAAACATTGGCACAGCACAAGTCGCGAATGCCGAACCGGATGGCTACACTTTGGTCCTGGGGTTTGACGGGACGATGGTCATCAATCCTCACGTTTTCGACAAAGTACCGTTTGATACGCTTAAGGATTTTGCGCCTGTCGGCAAGATCGGCAATGCAATTTTAATTCTTGTCGCTAACCCGGCACTGTCAGCAAAAACCTTGCAAGAGGTCGTGACCCTATCCAAGCAACAAAATGGCGGTCTGAGTTATGGCACCTCGGGTGTAGGTGGAACACCACATATCGCTGGGGAGCTACTGAACCAGCAAAGCGGTGCCAAACTTGTGCATGTACCCTACAAAGGTGGTGGACAAGCCTTGATTGACGTCCAGGGCGGCACGATCCCGCTTGTCTACACTGCGGTAGCGGGTGCTTATCAACTCGTCAAAACAGGCCGTGTCGTTCCTATCGCTGTATCCAGTGCACAACGGGCAAGCTCAATGCCTGAGGTTCCTACTTTCATTGAAGCAGGTCTAAAAGATTTCGTGGTGGATTCCTGGGTGGGTATTTTTGCTCCGGCCAAAACACCCCTGGCTGTCGTTACGCGCTTAAATGACGAATTAAATCAGGTGCTTAAGGACCCTGAAGTCATCGCCAAGCTCAATACGCTCGGCATTACTGCAACCCCCGGTTCTACGGAAAAATTCAGAGAAGAAATTAAAAATGACTTAACACGGTATGGTGTGGTCGTTAAAGCTGCTGGTATCCGAGTTGACTAAAAAAGTCGACTAATCGAGGGTTTTCACTAGGTACTGCTAAAATAGTCGGCGCTGCTTCTATGGGGAATCAGCGTTACTTTCAGGATACAGACATGAAATCATCACGTCGCCAATTTATCATTTATTCAGCAGCAGGCGTAGCCTCACTGTCAATGACCAATCAAGCTAGTGCACAAGCTATGGTTGCAGAGACCGACCCACAAGCGGTTGGTTTGGGCTACAAAGCGGATGCATCAACCGTCGACAAGGCAAAATTTGCCAAATACGCTGATGGCAACAACTGTTCAAACTGCCAGCTCTACATGAGTAAATCCGCTGATGCCGGTTCCTGTGGAATTTTCCCAGGCAAGTTAGTTGCTACTAAAGGCTGGTGCAACGCCTGGGTCAAAAAAGCCTGATACAGTGCTTTTGACCGATACGGTTCTTATCGTATCTGACTGACGTAAAAAAACCGCTGTGTTTCAATGAAACGCAGCGGTTTTTACTTAACAAGCTGTGATTACTGGGCAACCACGCGCGCTTCGGTACCTGAGCCTTCGATATATACATGCTGACCAACGCGCAAATTACCCGTGGGCTGCGTGACTGTCACAAGCACACCGTTGCTGGTGCGAACGAAAATTTGCTGACCTTCGACAGGCTTGTCGTAATGTTTTTGAATTTCATTACCTGCAACAGCACCACCGATAGCACCCAGTACCATCGCTACAGCCTTGCCAGTACCTGAGCCAATTAACGCACCCACACCTAAACCACCGAGACCACCGATCACAGCACCCACGCCTGTGTCATGACTGGATTTAATAGTTGTAGCAGTAATCTGCTCAACAACACCCTTACGGATTTCAACGGGTCCAGTAGGTGCTGGGGTACAGGCGCTCAAACCAACCACCATCATTAATGCGATCACTGCGGTAGAAATTTGCTTTAACATAATCGGTCTCACTTAAAGAATATTTGACAACTACAGGTGTAAAGTTAACACAGAGTTAGTTAGTTGACTTGCTCTTAAATTAAGGGCGCACGTGAATACGATTGACCACTTTCACTTTGAGAACCTCATGAAAAAAATACTTGCCCTCACCTGCATCGTGCTTGCCAGCTCCTCGGCGGCGATGGCCCAAAGCACAAGCAAAGCCTCTGCCGCGATTCCAAAAGCCCACACCTCGACAGAAACATTCGTACAGATGTGCGCAAATAAAACGGATGGTGCTGCGCAGAATTTTTGTAACGGTTTCGGACAAGGCGTGTATGAGACCTATTTAATCTCTCGCAGCCCTAAAAAAGCTCGTCCCTTCATTTGTTTGGATGGCGTCACTCTGACGCGTCAGGAGCACATTGACGCCTTCGTCAAATGGACTGCGATCAATCCAAAATACAACCAGCTCTCTGCGGCCGATACGATCTTGCGTTATTTGGGCGAAACCTATCCCTGCAAGAAATAATTCGGTTGTCTTATTTACGCATTTGACTGAAATTCAGGAGCTTCATCATGAAAAAATTCTTTTTACTCGTGCCAGTTTGTGCAGCCCTCACTCTGTCAGGCTGCTCCAACATGAACACTACACAGCAACGTGAACTCTCAGGCGGCGCAATTGGTGCAGCGGCAGGCGCTGGCATTACTGCAATCGCTGGTGGCAACCCAATCTGGGGAGCAATTGGCGGCGCAGCGGTAGGTGTATTTGGTGGTTATCTTTATGACAAAAATCAGAAAGGAAACTAACACCTTCTGAAAACCTGTTTCGAACAGGCTTGTTTGTAAAAAACCGGCTCAGTGCCGGTTTTTTTTATCTTTTGCGCTTCATGTCTTTCCAGCGACGATGCACCCACCACCACTGCTCAGGATGTCGCACGATCGCAAACTCTAGCGCCGCGTTATAGGCGCGTGTATTACGGGAAATCTCAGCCCCCACGTCATCATCCAGCACCACAGGCAAGGCAGGCCAGAACTTAAGTACGTGCGTACCATCTGGCTCCCGCCATGACGCAGCTGGCATCACAGGTGCACCTGTGGCCAAGGCAATTACGGCCATACTTTTATAAGTCCCAGCCGCGTGACCAAAAAATTCAACGGGTATGCCCTCTGGCTTGCGCGCAAACTGGTCAAAGGGAAACACGATCGCATCACCCTTTTCGATCGTTGAGACAATCTCCTCAAGCGAGCCGCGTCGACCCACGACGCCGAACCCAGCCTGATTAAAACGACGCGTCAACAGGTCGCTTAACCACTTCGGCTTGATTGGACGACGCAAAAAATGAATACGGCCCTTTACTTGCGGAAAATGCTCAATCCCCGCAACAGTGGAGACCTCGAAATTACCAAAATGACCGGTCAGAATCAAAATCCCGCGACCCGCCTCGAAAGCCTCAATCATTGCAGGCACGCCCTCGACGCGCACCAGGGCTTTCTTGCGGGCTTCGGAGAGAAATCTGAAGACAATCAATTCTTTGAACAAAGACAACAAATGTCCGTAATGCGCCTGAGCAAGCGCCTTTATCTGATCCTGACTGACATTGGCACCATAGACACGGTTCAGATTTTCAAGAATGACTGCTCGGCGATAAGGCAAAAACCTGAAAAGAAAACGTCCACCAAACGAAGGCACAATCTGCTTGGGTACGCGTAAAGCAACAGCACTTGCAGAGGTTGCCGTATGTGTCAGGGAAATTTTAATTTCACCAACAAGATGTCGTCCCATCACGATTTCAGCAGTCGGACTAGGCTGAATGTGCGGAGCACCATACTCGTCGCGCACTACGGAAAAATCCATCGCGACAATCGTGTTGAGTGCTGTTTCTCTGGGAAATAATTTGAGGCAAGCTTCTTTTGCAGCGAAGCGTGCAGCCAGACTTGCCACCTGCCCGGGACCTGTTCCTGCGTCGGCGATTTCCTGTGCAGAAAAAAGTTTCAGCAAATCACCCGGCATTGCCTGAATCAAGCGTTCGATGCGCGCGATATCCACCGTATCGACAGCGCAGCCATCAGGCAATGTATCGGTGTGCGTCACGTCATTCAAATTTTATTTGACGGCGCGTAGTAACAACGCAGCATTAGTGCCAGCAAAGCCACGACACAGAATCAACACAATATTGCTGCGTGGCGCACGTGATTGTGTGGAAACATTAAGGCCCTCGCAACCCTCTGCAAGTTTTTGCAGAGTGGCGATACCCGGCACCACCTGTTGACGACAAGCCTCTAGTCCAACCACAGCGTCAAGCAGACCCGAGGTCGCAAAAGAATGTCCGTAAGACCATTTAAAGGCCGTAACTGGCGGCATAGCTGAACCAAAAATACGCAACAACGCTGCGGCCTCGGAACAATCTGATTGTTCGGTACCATTGCCATGCGTCACGATCATGCCTACATCAGCCGCACTAATACCTGCATCGAGCAAGGCAGCCTCAATGGCTCTAGACAAGCCGTCACCATCGCTACGGATAGTAAAGATTCCTTCGCCCTCAGAGGCATCGCCCCCACCAAGATACTCGGCCAACACCGTTGCGCCACGGGCCGCCGCAGAGGCCTCGGTTTCAAGTACAAACGACGCCGCGCCTTCACCCAGTACACAGCCATCATGTGCCGCATCAAAAGGACGCAAGGCGCCTTGACTGATCAAACCCACACGATTTAGATATTGCAGGGTCTGAGGTTCAATCGGGGCGTCGTGACTGATGGCTACGACGCGCTCTGCATCCCCCTCACGCAAAGCCCAGGCACTCTCAATCACGGACAACATGCCACTGGTTGTGTGATTAGTAATGCAACCGTTCGGCCCTTTAAGTTGATGACGAATGCTGACATGGCACAGAACGTTGTTTGGTAAGGAGCGCAATAGCCACATTGGGTTGACCATATTCGACAGTTCTTGGCCGAATTTTTGCAGGCTATCGCCTGTCTCGGCCATCAGCGGAAAATAATCGTAATTGACTTCAAAAGCTCCCCCGCCTGAGCCAACATAGCAACCTGTCTGGTCTGAGTAAAGTGCCGCTGCATTTTCATCAAGAGCGGCCAGCGCTGCGGGCAAACCAGCTTGTTCGATCGCCTGCCCTCCAGCGTAAATACCAAAGACATCCGAGCGTCTGACCAGTTTGAGCAGTTTACGGTCACCTAGCAGTTTGCCGCCATTGTATTCAGGGACCTCGGAGGCAACTTTGCAAGGCCAGGACTCTGCATCCCAGGCTGTGATCGGCCCAACCGATGTCTGGCCTTGAACCAGCGTCTGGACAATACTCGCGGGATCGGCACCTGCGCCACAGATGGCGCCAGCGCCTGTAATGACGATACGTTTCATAGTGATTACCGTCCTGCGGCGATAAGCGCCGCGGTTTCATCAGGATGACGGAAAGCGAGACAGCTGTTACTGCCGCCAAATCCGAGTGAGTTGGAGAGCGCCATGCCAATCCGCTGTTCGCGAGGTACATCGCGCACAATATTCACATCGCAATCGGGGTCGAGTTGCTGCAAGTTAGCATTGGGCGGCATCAATCCATCGCGAATCGCCATGGCGCAAATACCGGCCTCAACTGCGCCCGCAGCTGCAATCAAATGTCCCATCACGCTCTTTGTTGAACTAACACCAACTTCTTTGGCACGCTCGCCAAACACTGCGTTGACTGCGGCGCATTCGCTTCGATCGTTCATCGGCGTTGAAGTGCCATGCGCATTCAGGTAATCGATCTCTGAGGTCGTGGCGCCCGCATCGGCAATGGCACGTCGCATCGCCTGAATCGGGCCGTCCCCTGAGGGATGGGAGTCTGTAATCCTGTATGACGAGAGTGAATTACCATCGCCTGCGAGCTCGGCATAAATCGTGGCACCGCGTTTGACCGCACTCTCCCATTCTTCGAGCACCAGAAAACCAGCACCTTCTCCCAGGACGAAACCATTGCGAGTCAGATCAAAGGGGCGACTGGCTCGCTCAGGATGATCATTGTCAGAGGAGACAGCGGAAAGCAAACAAAAACCAGATAAGCCAACAGGAGAAATCATCGAATCAAAACCACCCGTCAGTACCCGATCGGCCAGTCCCCTGCGTATCAGACGCATAGCGGTACCAACAGCCTGTCCACCCGAAGCACAGGCGGTATGAACCGTCGAAGCATAGCCACGGATACCGAAACGGCGTAAGAGCAACGACACCCCCGCCGTAGACAAGCTGCGGCTAAACGCCATCACATCGTTGGCAACCGGCTCATCCATAATGTTATTCGGGATTAACTCGCCCTCGGGTGCTGCGGCTTGCTGAACTGCAGCGATCTCAGGATGCGCCACAGTCATCATGCCGGCACCCACGACGCAGCCCCAGCGGGTCGCGTCTTGCAAGGTCGGACGAATCCCCGCATCAGCGATCGCCTGATCCGCAGCAGCCAAAGCAAAGCGGTGCGCGCGACTCGCGTATTTGAGTAATTTGCGATCATCAATGGGTGGCAGGCTATCAAAGCCCTTTACCTCGGCAGCGATGCGCGTTGAAAAGCCGGAGGCATCAAAAATCGTGATCGGCCCCGCACAGCTTTTAGCGGCTTTAATACGGGCCCAGGTCGATGCGGCATCCAGACCAGCGGGTGTCACCAGGCCAATTCCTGTAATTGCGACGCGACGTCTTGCACTCATGCGTGTTCTCCGGAATCTGGAGCAAAATACATCTTGGCTCCAGCAATCGTGCGGCCATCAGCTTGAGCTCCGACCTTGATCAGGATGGGTTCGGGATCATCCTCGCCCGGAGCAGCCGACTCGGCAAATAAATTAAGTGTTGCACCAGGCGAAGTAAAGGCACGAACCTTTACATTGGTGATGCGTGTGACGTGCACAGACTGCCCCGCGAGCTCTTGCGCGATACGCGCCGCCAGTTGTAACTGTGCATCAAGCATGAGTGTGGCGGGAAACACCGGCCGTCTGGGGAAATGATCATCAAAAAATGGCGCTCTGGCTGGAACAACGAGTTGCGCGAGCAGTTTTTGAGCTGGTTCGTGACTGGAGTCTGTCAGTGCGGGAAAAGGGACACCCTTAAAAGCGCCGGGCACACGCCCACCAGTCGTCAAACACGCAAAATCAGCAGCCAGTGCTGCAGGATCATCAAACTCGGCGATATCGAGCATGGAGCCAAGGGTATCAAGCAACTCCAGGACACGTTTATCACCCACCAGTGCGTGACCGCGATAGGTAATCGACTCCTCGTCGCAGGACTCGATATCAACAATCAATTCGAGTGTGTCGCCAGGCTGCGGACGCGCAAAGATACGTGTATCACCCGCTAGCGCGGCAACAGGCCTGAACCGAAAATTAACGGCAGACATCGCAACCCAGGCAGCAAGCTGACCAATGGCCTCGGCCACTAAACTCACTGGGAAGTAGGTGACATCTGAGGGGATCGTGTAGCGACCCGTTACTCGTTTAACGCCGTCGATCTGTGTAATGCAATCTACAAACGAAAAAGCGGCGAACCGGTCAGCAGATAATGATGGCGAGGACTGGGACGTCCCCGCCGAATTCACCGCCATCAACCAGCAGCAGGGGTCGCGCGCTGCGCACGAACCACGAGCTTGCAGAAAGTTTCTGGTGTGTAGAGGCGCGCGATGTGATCGACACGCATGGGGGTCTTGAAGCGCGACTCATCGATCTCGGAGAGGTAAACGCGCAGGCGTGCGAGACCTTTTTCGGTCAGGATACCGCCCTGCTCAAACTCCTCAACAGGCATGTCGCCCCGGACATCTTCGATAATCTTGCCGCGTGGCACTTTGATTTTGAAGGCACGCTCAAGACGGAACACCATATCGAGAAAATCGATGGATTCGGCATCCAGGCCTTCGATCAGGGAAACGTCAAGCTTGATGTCATCCACATCGCAACCGAGCGCATCGGCCATCGTTTTCTGTACGGTCGGGAAAACCGCCATGATTTCTTCTTTAGTGATGACTGTTTCAGCCATGATGAACTCCGCAACGTGGTGCATGCCAGTTGAGCCTTGCGGAGACCTTGCGCGATGAATAACGGCAAAGTACTGCAAACCCACTGCTGACTCGCTATATTTAATAACTAAATGGATAAAAAAGCGCTTTATTTTAACCTAAATGTGAGGAAAACCCTTGCATTTAGTCCATCTTGAAGCCGCCATCCACATACAGTACTTGTCCGGTGATGTACGAGGCCATATCCGAGACCAAAAAGCCGACCGCCTGGGCGATTTCCTGAGCTTGACCATAGCGTTTGAGCAAAATACGGGACTTAACCTGATCGTCTGCCAAATCTCGCACTTGTTGCGACATTTCTGTCTCAATCACCCCTGGTGCGACAGCGTTGACCTGGATTTTGCGTGGCGCAAGTTCAACGGCCAAGGCACGCGTTACTGCATCCACAGCACCTTTACTGGCCGCGTAATTAGACTGTCCCCGTCCGGCTTTGTTCCCGGCAACAGAAGATAAATTGACAATCCGTCCGGCGCGCTGAGACATCATGTAGGGGATGACGGGACGCGTCACATTGAAAATCCCTCCGACGTTGGTGTTGAGGACGTCGCTGATTTCCTCATCCTCCATCGCAGCCATCAGGTTATCGCGAACAATACCAGCGTTATTAACAAGGATATCAATCCGCTCGCAGCGATCGGCAATTTCCTCGACGGCCGCTGCACAAGCGGCCGAATCCGCGACATCGACCTGGATTGCAGTCGCCTGCCCACCGGCCGCAGCCACAGCCGCGACAACCTCATTGGCCGCAGCCTGATTACCCCGATAAAAGAAATTAACCACTGCTCCCTGGGCGGCGAGTAATTCGACGATTGCACGGCCAATACCGCGTGAGCCGCCAGTCACAATCGCGACCTTTCCTGCTAGACCTGATTCAAAAGCCATGTTGTTCAACCCGAAATACAAAAACCGCCGTCAACAACCAGCGTATGACCATTAACCCATGCAGCCTCGGGCAAACATAACAAATAGACAGCATCTGCGACGTTGGCTGGCAGCAGGCTCGGACCCACAGGCGTACGGGCGGCGAACTCTGACAAAACCTGATCTCGGTTGGGAAAATGGCTCAAAGCATCTGTATCAACCACACCTGCTGATACGGTATTGACGCGAATGCCGCGAGGACCGAGTTCCTGGGCCAACGTACGCACCAGAGACTCCAGTGCGGCTTTTGAGGCGCCAATAAAGCCATAGTGCGGCATGGCTCGCTGAGCCCCCAGGCTCGACATGGCGATAATGCGACCACCGTTTTTCATCAGTGGTGCGGCATGCTGAGCCAGCAGATTGACCGCAAAAGCATTGGTTTCCATGCACCAGCGGAAATGTTTGAGGGTCATCTCCATCGCGGGTTTGAGCACGCCCGAGGCTGCATTGCTAATGACAATATCGAGATGACCAAATTCCTTAGTGATCACTTCAAACATCTCGGTCACGCTATCGGGTACACCGACGCTGGCCTGAACGGCGACAGCACGGCGCCCCATCGCCCGGACCTCGGCGCATACGGCTTCAGCTTCGTCATAGCTGTTGTAGTAGTTGGCAACGATGTCGCAGCCAGCCGCCGCGAGTTTGAGGGCGCAGGCACGGCCGATTCCACGCGCGGCGCCGGTAACAAGAGCTACTTTGCCAGACAAGGGCTGAATCATGATAAGGGGGATGCTCCGTAGGGATTCATAAAATAGGACATTGAGTAAAATTTTACCCAAGTTCAGGGTTATCCACCCAACCATCTTACAATTGAGCATCTTTAATAAGGAATGAGCATGTCCAAACAGCCCCCGATGCCCGCAATGTCCAATATCGTTTCTCACTGGATTGACGGCAAAATTGTGACTGACGCCGGTGCCCGAGCGCAGGATGTCTTTAACCCTGCAACTGGCCAGGCCACCCGCAAGGTCGAACTCGCGACGCTCGCCACCGTCGATGCTGCTGTGGCTAGCGCGAAAGCGGCCTATCCCGCATGGTCTGACATGCCACCGATCCGCCGCGCGCGCATTATGAATAATTTTCTGGCGCTGCTTAACGAACATAAAGACGAACTGGCTTCGATCATTACGCAAGAGCACGGCAAAGTATTTACCGATGCCCAGGGTGAAGTCATGCGCGGCATTGATATTGTCGAATTCGCCTGCGGCGTGCCACAACTGCTCAAGGGCGATTTCACCGATCAGGTTTCAACCGGCATTGATAACTGGACCTTGCGCCAGCCTTTGGGTGTGGTGGCTGGCATTACCCCCTTTAACTTTCCTTGCATGGTGCCATGCTGGATGTTCCCCGTCGCAATCGCAACCGGCAACACCTTCATCCTGAAACCAAGCGAGCGTGATCCTTCGGCATCCCTGTTCATGGCTGAATTGTTCAAACAGGCCGGTTTGCCAGACGGCGTGTTCAACGTTGTGCAGGGAGACAAAGTTGCAGTCGATGGTCTGCTTGAGCATCCTGATGTGCGGGCAATCAGTTTTGTTGGCTCGACCCCCATCGCGCAATACATCTACTCACGTGGCGCGGAACTTGGCAAACGTGTGCAAGCACTTGGTGGCGCCAAAAACCACATGGTCGTGATGCCAGATGCAGATATTGATCAGGCTGTTGATGGACTGATCGGTGCAGCTTATGGCTCTGCCGGCGAACGCTGCATGGCAATTTCTGTTGCTGTGCTGGTTGGCGATGTCGCAGACAAAATTATTCCAAAACTTGCCGAACGCGCCCGCTCACTCAAAATCAAAAATGGTATGGAGCTTGATGCAGAGATGGGACCGATCGTGACCCGTCAGGCACTCGAGCGTATCGAAGGCTACATTGAGACGGGTGTCAAAGAAGGCGCCAAGCTCATCGTTGACGGTCGCGGGCATAAAGTGCCTGGACACGAACAGGGTTTCTTCACGGGCGGCACCCTGTTCGATCAGGTCACGCCTGAGATGCGTATTTACAAAGAAGAAATCTTTGGCCCAGTGCTCTCGTGCGTTCGTGCGAAAGACTTTGCGCAAGCCGTTGAACTGATCAATGCCCACGAATTTGGTAATGGCGTATCTTGCTACACGCGTGATGGCAACGTCGCACGCGAGTTTGGTCGGCGTATCCAGGTCGGTATGGTTGGTATTAATGTGCCGATCCCTGTACCCATGGCCTGGCACGGTTTTGGCGGCTGGAAAAAGAGCCTGTTTGGTGACATGCATGCCTACGGCGAAGAAGGCGTGCGTTTCTACACCAAGCAAAAATCAATCATGCAGCGCTGGCCCGAGACGATCGGTAAAGGCGCAGAATTCGTGATGCCAACGGCGAAGTAAATTGAAAAAAGCAGTATGTCTCCTGAGTGGTGGCTTAGATTCCACCACCTCGCTTGCTATCGCTCAAACAGAAGGCTTCGAGGTCTACGCCTTGAGCTTTCGATACGGCCAGCGCCACAGCATCGAACTCGAAAAGGCCAAAGACTTTGCGATCGCCCGCAAAGTCGCGCGTCACATCATCATCGATATGGATATGCGCAGCTTTGGCGGCTCAGCACTAACCGCAGAGATCGAGGTACCGAAAGGTCATAGCGTAGAAGACATCAGTGCTGGTATACCGATTACCTATGTGCCCGCGCGCAACACTATTTTCCTCAGTTTCGCACTAGGCTGGGCTGAAGTACTCGGCGCTGAGGATATCTTCGTCGGCGTGAATGCGATGGATTACAGCGGCTATCCCGACTGTCGTCCAGAATACATCGCCTCCTTCGAAGCGATGGCCAACCTGGCGACAAAGGCTGGCGTTGAGGGACGCCAGAAATTAAAAATCCGTGCCCCGCTGATGACGATGACCAAAGCCGACATCGTGCGCAAAGGCCTGGAGCTTGGCGTGGATTTTTCAGAAACCACCAGTTGCTATGACCCGCAGCCAACGGGTGCGCCATGCGGCCAGTGTGACTCGTGCCTGCTCAGAGCAAAAGGCTTTGCAGAGGCCGGCGTGACGGATCCGCTCTATACAAAGTTCGGACTAATTTAAGTGAAAGACTATTTACTGTATGTCGCAGCAGTCGGCTTTGAAGCCGCCTGCAAGGTTGAGTGCCTACCCATTGGACACCGTGCGGCAGGTTTGCATGGGCACAGCTTTTTAGGCGAAATCCGCGCCTGTCTGCCGACTGGCTGGGCGCCGTTTCCTGGTGCTGAAGTCGATACACTGAGACAGCATCTTGAACAATGTATCGCCCCGCTTGACTACAGCCATCTGAACGACACCATCGCTCTGCCGACTGATGAGAACATTGCGCGCTGGATACGTCAGCGCCTGACTGTGCCTGGCATTGAAGCCGTAGGTGTCCAAAGCACAACACACTCCGGTGTCGATCTCGATGCGCGCGATCACGCGCACGTCTGGCGCCGTTATGTATTCCAATCTGCACACCAGTTACCTAACGTGCCTGCCGGACATAAATGCGGCAGGATGCATGGCCATGGTTTTGAAGTAATCCTGCACGCGGATCAAGACATGGGAAGCCGTGATCTGTCGATTGATTACGACCATCTCGATGCGCTCTGGCAGCCATTGCATGACGAGCTTGACCACGCCTGCCTCAACGACATTCCAGGGCTTGAAAACCCAACCAGCGAAACAATTTCCGCCTGGATCTGGGCACGTCTCAAACCCCTCCTTCCCGAGCTCTCCTGGGTCACAGTTTATGAGACAGGGAGTTGCGGCGCCCACTTTGACGGCCACCACTACAGAATCTGGAAAGAGTTCACGCTTGATAGCGCGGTCCAACTCAGCGCTGCGCCTGAAGGCGATCGCAGGCGCCGCATCCACGGACACACCTTCACCCTGAGATTACATCTGCATGCCCCACTCGATCAGGTAAAAGGCTGGACGGTTGACTTTGGTGACGTCAAGACTGTGTTTGATCCTATTTTCAAACAACTTGATCATCAGCCACTCTATCAACTGATGGGAGAGACTGGCAGTGATGTGGCAAGTCTGGCGCGCCACATCAAAAAATTAGCTTCACCACTAGTGCCCGAGCTTGATCGCATCGACCTGAATTCAACGCGCGGCTGCGGCGTGATCCTGCACTGGGGCGAACTTGGCCCAGCCCTTCCGGTTTAAAGATCCATGACTTACAGCGTCAAAGAAATGTTTTACACCCTGCAAGGTGAAGGCGCTCAGGCGGGTTACCCCGCGGTTTTTTTGCGCTTTGCAGGATGCAATTTATGGTCTGGTCTTGAGAAAGATCGAAGCGCTGCCGTGTGCCAGTTTTGCGACACGGATTTTGTAGGCGTGGATGGAAAAAATGGGGGTAAGTTTAAAACAGCTCAAGCACTCGCCCAGGCTGTGACAGAACTTTGGCCAGTCAGTGATTTAAAAAATCGCCTGGTCGTATGTACTGGCGGGGAACCGCTGCTCCAACTCGATCCCTTGCTGATCAAGGCACTACAGGTGCAAGGTTTTCGTATTGCGGTTGAAACCAATGGCACTATTGCGGCGCCAGAGGGAATTGACTGGATTTGTGTGAGCCCGAAATCCGCTGCGCCACTCAATCAAACCTTTGGCCAGGAATTAAAACTGGTTTTTCCGCAAAGCAACGCGACACCGGAAAAGTTTGAACATCTTCGTTTCGACAACTTTTACCTGCAACCGATGGATGGACCCGCGCGTGAGGCCAACACCCAAAACGCGATCCGATATTGTATGGAACACCCTCAGTGGCGTTTAAGTATCCAAACCCACAAGATCCTCGGTATAGACTGACCTTTGATGCCGCTTAACACCACCTCCAGAATAACGAACACTCTGAGTCATCAAACGCCCGTCAGGCCTTAAAAGGTGCAAAGTCGTAAAGGATTTCCGGATTTTTCACCAGGATTTTTTCTCTCAGTTCGGCATCGGGCAGCCATTTAAACACTGCATCGGCGATGTCGCCATCATTGGGCATCGGCGCAGGGATATTCGGATGCGGCCAATCAGTCCCCCACACCAGACGATCAGTTCGTGTGTTGAGCATGGCCTCCACAAACGGTGCGATGGCCTCCCATTTGTTGGCAGGATCAACAACACGATAGGCACCGGAAAGCTTTGCCCAGGCTCCGCCTTCCCTGATCAGGGCGCACATATTCTTGAACCCGGGGTTGTTCACATCAGGCACACCCGGGTGTCCGAAATGATCAAACACGACGGGAACGCCCAGCTTGGCAGCCCAGGCAGGGATTTCAGGTTGAGCCGCCACATCAACTAAAAACTGAAGATGCCAGCCAAAAGGCAGAATACGTTTTGCCAGCGTTTGCGCATCGGCCAGCTGATTACCACCAGCGTTCAGGATATTGACCCGCGTTGCCCTGGTTCCGGCACGGTGCAACTTTTCGATTTCGTTTTCTGTTGCCTCCATGGACAACACACCAACCGCACGCAAACGCTCCGGATGCGCAAGCAGGGTGTCATACAAAGTCCGGTGATCATGACCATAAACCGAGGGGTGAACAAGCACCGCGCGATCGGCTCCGATCGCATCGTTCATTTTTTGAAAAGCAGCCCAGGGCGCCAAGGATGGCGTGTAGGAGCGATTTGCCGTAAACGGATACTGAGCAGGATCTTCAAAAACATGAAAATGGCAATCCACAGTGCCAGCCGGTAGTTTGTTTTTTGGCGCAACGTGCGGATCAAAGGGTAAATATTCAGAGGTCTGCATGGTTATTGTTTTGTCCCTTAATTTTTTCACTTGGTTTTATCTTACTTTTGTCTCTCAATAATAGTGCTGATCAAACCTTGCGCTTGAGCTCCTCAAGAATTTCCTGCGTGTGCTCGCCTAATCTTGGAGCAGGACGGCGAAAAGCGCCTGGCGTTTCTGAAAGCCGGGGGATCACATTGTGCATCGGTAAGCTACCCAACTCCCTGTCCTGCATTGCCACAATCGCTTCACGTCCCTTGACGAAAGGATGCTCCATCAAATCCGCCACTGAGCATACTGGGCCGACCGTCACACCTGCCGCCTCAAAGAGGTTGAGATTTTCTTCCTGAGTCCGTGCGCCTATGAATTGACCAATAATCGCATCAAGTTCGTCGCGGTTTTTGACCCGCGCGTCATTGGTAGAAAATTTGGGATCGGTTTTCAGATCAGGCCGACCCATCGTGTCAAAAATTTTCATGGCCATCGACTGCATTGATCCTGACATCGCGACAAAGCGTGCATCGGAACAGGCGTAAATATTGCGTGGTGCGGTATGACTCGACTGATTACCCGCACGCAAGGTGGCCTCACCGGTTACTTTAAATTTAGCAGCCTCGGAGGAGATGACGGAAAAAATTGGCTCAAACAAAGACAGGTCGATCACCTGCCCACGACCTTCTTTTTCGGCCACGCGCAACGCAGTCAATACGCCCGCAGCGCCATAAACGCCTGCAATCATGTCCGCGAGCGCCAGTGGAGGCAATACAGGCGGACGATCGGGATAACCGTTCAAGTGCGCAAAACCTGACATCGCCTCGACCAAGGTGCCAAAACCTGGCTTATGGCTGAAGGGCCCCGTTTGCCCCCAACCTGACACACGCACAATCACTAGCGCCGGATTCAAGGCGAGCAACAGGTCAGGCGCTAACCCCATTTTTTCCAGACCACCCGGGACAAAGTTTTCGATCAAGACCTGCGAATGGGTAATCAGCTTTTTTAAAAGCTGCAACCCCTCATCGGCTTTCAGGTCCAGCACCAGCGAGCGCTTATTACGACCGTAAACTTTCCAGTAAATATCCCAACCTGCCTCTCGCCAATTGCGCAGATCATCTCCTGTGCCCTCTCGTTCGACTTTAATAACGTCAGCGCCAAAATCTGCCAGATAAGCAGACAGCATGTTGCCTGCAACAAGGCGGGAAAGATCCAATACTCTCACATCTGAAAGTGGGCCAATCGCATTCGGGTCAAATTGTTTCATGCCGGATTCCTGATTTTTTTGCAGAATAACAGTTGTTATAGCTTTTACTTGGTCAAACAGCGGTAAAGCAGTAAAGTGGAATTTATAAAGATAAACGAGGAGCTCAGTATGAACAACACCACCAACCTCTCGCGCCGCCGTTTGCTGACTACTTCTGCAAGCTCTTTGGCTATTGCCGGGCTTGCACCTGCGTTGTCCGCTGCACAAAACGCTGCAGCACCCGCCGCGACACCCGCTGCCACCACACCCAAAGCCTTACCCGCGTATGTCAGCTGGAAAAATGCGGAAAGTCTGATTGTTCATACGCCAACGACGATCGAAACCAAACGCTCAGCCTTCGGCACCAGCATTATTACGCCCTCAGACCGGCTCTATATCCGTAATAATTTACCTGCCCCAACGGCAGCGGTGATTGGCGACCCGAAGGACTGGAAGATCTCTGTCGAAGGCGTTGGTAAACCTGAAAGTTTCACTATTGCACAACTCAAGACCATCGGACTGGAAACGATGGCTACAGTACTGCAATGCTCGGGCAATGGCCGTGGTTACTTTGCAGGCAAACCGAGCGGTACCAAATGGCAAGTCGGCGCAGCAGGATGCGTCCTGTGGAGTGGTGTCAGCGTGCGTGACGTCATCAACACACTTGGCGGTGTCGCTAAGGGCATGGTCTATATGACCGGCACAGGGGGTGAGAAATTACCTGAGGGTATTGATCCGCTGAGTGTAATCGTCGAGCGCTCGGTCCCTCTGAGTGCCATGCAAGATGCCATGCTGGCCTGGGAAATGAATGGCGAACCCATACCATTGGCTCATGGCGGCCCCTTGCGCCTGATCGTGCCTGGCTATAGTGGCGTGAACAATATCAAATACATTAAGCGACTGGCGTTTACGAAAGAGCAAACGCAAGCAGCCATTCAAAAAACAGGCTATCGCCTCTCTCCTCCTGGTCAGAAAGGTGATCCCAGTCATCCCGCTGTCTGGGCAATGGATCCAAAGTCCTGGATCACTTCGCCAGACCCGGATGGTCAAACCGTCAAGGCGGGCGCAATACAGATCATGGGTGTTGCGCTAGGTGGCCAGAACGCCGTAGCCAAAGTCGAGGTTTCACTCGATGGCGGTAAAACATGGAAAGCCGCCAGACTGGTCGGTCCCAATCTTGGCAAATATGCTTGGCGTCAGTTTGCCCTAGCCGCGACGCTTAAAGCTGGCGAGTATCAAATTGCTTGCCGGACAACTGACGTGACAGGAAGAGTACAGGTGTCGACCTCGCCAGAAAATACAGGCGGCTACCTCAACAGCGGCTGGATTTCTCACGCAATCAAAGTCACGGTGGTCTGAGTGCCATGGGAATTCCTAACCATCACATGAACAAACTAAAAAGCTTACTCATTGCTACCCTGCTTTACCTGGGGCTCACTGCCTCAGCAGTCTGTGCGGCGGACGCAAATCTGGAGGCTGGCAAGCTGCTCTTCACTCAGGGCGCAAAACCTGCTTGTGCGCTCTGTCACACGCTGGCTGATGCGGGTGCTGCAGGTGAGATCGGACCATCGCTCGATGAACTAAAGCCGGATGAGGCCCGTGTACTCAAAGCCTTAAAAACAGGAATCGGACAAATGCCTGCCTTCACTTCGCTCACAGAGGAGCAGATGCAGTTACTCGCAAGCTATGTCTCGCAGGTCACCAAGGCTAAATAACAAGCTTATTTCCGCTTGCCTGTTTCAGCATCAAAATAATGCATACGATCGGCGCGGGGTTTGACAAAAATCACCGCACCAACCTGCGGTGCGCGCTGATCCTCCTGCGTCCTGACAATCAAGGCGTCCGAGCCCATTTTGCAATAGACGAGACGCTCGGCACCCAGCAATTCAACTGCCTCGACGGTGACCTCCCACCCTTGATCTGCAATGTCCAGATGCTCCGGACGCACACCCAGTATGCTTCCTGCGGGAGTACCCGGCACATGGCGCAGTAAATTCATGGGTGGTGAGCCTATAAAGCTTGCGACGAAAGTTGTCGCTGGCTGGTTATAGACCTCCTCCGGTGTACCGAACTGCTCCATCACGCCAGCGTGCATAACAATCATGCGTTGCGCAAGCGTCATCGCCTCGACCTGATCATGGGTCACAAAGAGCGAGGTAATACCTAGCTCACGATGTAATTTCTGGATTTCCAGTCGGGTCTGCGCACGCAGCTTGGCGTCCAGATTAGACAACGGCTCATCAAACAGAAACACCTGAGGCTGTCGCACAATGGCGCGTCCCATTGCTACACGCTGGCGCTGTCCACCAGACAGGGCTCGCGGTTTACGCTCGAGAAAAGGCATGAGCTCCAGAATCCCTGCAGCTTTTTCAACACGCAGGCGAATTTCTTCTTTAGGGACCTTGGCGATCTTTAAACCATAGGCCATATTGTCATAGACCGACATATGCGGATACAGCGCGTAATTCTGAAAGACCATCGCGATATCTCGCTCGGCGGGCTCCAGCTCATTGACTACGCGCGAGCCGATTGAAATCTGTCCAGAGGATACTTCCTCAAGACCAGCGACCATGCGCAACAGTGTTGACTTGCCACATCCCGAGGGTCCGACAATGACAACAAACTCACCATCATTGATTTCAGCCGAAACCGCATGGATCACCTGAACCTCGGTTTTGCCTGAGCCATAGCGCTTAACAATATTTTTAAATGAAATCGCAGCCATATTTATTTCTCAGTATCCACCAGGCCCTTAACGAACCATTTTTGCATCAGAATCACAACAATCGCAGGTGGTAACATCGCCAGCACTGCTGTTGCCATGACCACATTCCACTCGGTATAGGCGTCGCCCGAGATCAAGCGTTTGATCCCCATCACTACCGGATACATATTTTCGTTGGTGGTCACCAGCAATGGCCAGAGATATTGATTCCAGCCATAGATAAACTGAATCACAAACAAAGCGGCGATGCTGGTGCGAGAAAGCGGTAACAAAATATCCCAGAAAAACCGCATAGGACCCGCACCATCCATGCGCGCAGCCTCAACCAGCTCGTCGGGCACGGTCAAAAAAAACTGTCTGAACAAAAAAGTCGCCGTAGCAGAGGCGATCAAAGGGATAGTCAAACCAGCATAAGTGTTCAGCATGCCGAGGCTAGCGATCACTTCATAAGTCGGACCAATTCGTACTTCGACCGGTAACATCAGCGTGACAAAAATCATCCAGAACACAAGACCGCGAAATGGAAAACGAAAATAAACAATGGCAAAAGCCGAGAGCATTGAAATAGTGATCTTACCGATCGTAATCACCAGTGCGCTCACCAGGCTGACCCACATCATGGGCCATGCGGCAGCAATATGACTGCCTGCAGCCGTCTCGCCACCAAACAAAGCGACACGATAGGTCTCAATCATATTGGAGCCTGGTAGCAGCGACATAGGTATGGACTGTGCAATCTGTAGTGACGATTGTGTCGAGGCGACAAGTGTGATGTAGACGGGAAACGCCACAATCAGCACACCGAGCAACAACACCAGATGGGAGAGGATAGTCAGGCCAGGGCGACGTTCAATCATTAATATTGCACCTTGCGTTCAACAAATTTGAACTGCACGACTGTGAGCGTCACAACGATCAGCATCAGGATCACTGACTGCGCAGCTGAGCCGCCCAGATCCATTGCCTTGAACCCATCGTAATAAACCTTGTAGACCAGTATCGAAGTTGCCTTACCAGGTCCTCCATGGGTCGCGGCATCGACGATCGCGAACGTATCAAAAAATGCGTAAACCACATTGATCACCAGCAAGAAAAACGTGGTTGGGGAAAGTAAGGGAAATACGATTGTGCGAAAGCGATACCAGGGCGAGGCGCCATCGATTGCAGCCGCCTCGATCAATGAACGGGGGATAGATTGCAAACCAGCCAGAAAAAATAAAAAGTTGTAAGAAATCTGCTTCCAGACAGCCGCCATCACTATCAGAGCCATCGCATCGGCGGGGTCAAGTAAATGATTCCAGTTCATACCCAGTGCGCGCAAGGTATACGCCACAACTCCCATGGGCGAGGCAAACATGAACAACCAGACGACACCCGCTACAGCTGAAGCCACCGCATACGGCCAGATCAGCAAGGTTTTATATACCCCGGCCCCACGCAGGACGCGATCAGCCATCACGGCAAGCAACAAGGCAAGCGTCAGGCCGCACACAGCAACCAGCAGGGAAAAGATCGCTGTTGTTTGAAAAGACTGTAAATAGGTTGCGTCGTTAAATAAACGCGTAAAGTTTTCCAGACCTACGAATTCCGTGCTCGTACCAAACGCATCCTCATTGAGGACGCTTTGATAAATCGCACGTCCCGCTGGCCAGAAAAAAAAGACCAGCACCACACACATTTGCGGTGCGATCAGCAACCATGGCAGCCAACAGGAATTAAAACGAACCTTTTTTTCCATTACGACCTGAAACTCAACGACTATTGGCTTTCTGAAAACGTTCGAGTTGTTCATTACCGCGTTTAACCGCCGCATCCAGTGCCGCTTTCGGAGCGACTTTGCCAGACCAGACTGGCTCGAGCTCTTCGTCAATAATGGTGCGGATCTGGACAAAGTTACCCAGACGGATTCCGCGTGACTTATCAGTTGTCTTGCGGATCATTTGCGTGACGGCAACATCAGTACCCGGGTTTTCTTTGTAAAAGCCGGACTTTTCAGTGAGTTCAAACGAAGCCAGCGTCAAAGGCAGATAACCAGTTAGCTGATGACTTTTAGCAGCTTGCTCAGGTGTCGAGAGGAACGCAAAAAACTGCGCGACGCCTTTGTATTCGTCTGCTTTTTTACCAGACATGACCCAGAGACTTGCGCCACCGATCACTGTGTTTTGTGGTGCGCCTTGCACATCAGCGTAATACGGCAGAGTCGATATGCCGCTCGCGAATTTGGCATTACGCTTGATGTTGCCATACAGGCCCGAGGAGCCCGTCATCATGGCGCATTCGCCCGAGACAAACACCGCATCGGCGGCGTTACCCCGCCCCTTATAGACGAACTCGCCCTTTTTTGCCATGTTAGCCAGATTTTCAATATGTCTTACATGCAAAGGGGAGTTAAAGGTCAGACGGGCATCGATACCATCCATGCCGTTGCCTTTGGTCGCAAACTCGTTATTGTGCCAAGTACTGAAACTCTCGAGCTGTGTCCAGCTTACCCAGCTTGTTGTGAACGGACACGCATGACCTGAAGCCTTTAACTTTGCTGAGGCATCGGCAACCTCCGCCCAGGTCTTGGGTGGTTTTTCAGGATCAAGCCCTGCTGTTTTGAAAGCATCCTTGTTGTAATGAAAGACGGTTGTCGAACTATTAAAAGGGAAACTGAGCATCTCGCCATTAGGTGCGGTGTAATAGCCTGCCACGGCTGGTACATACGCTGCAGGATTAAACGCTACACCTGCTGTTTTCATGACCTCGGCAACGGGCTGTATAGCCCCCTTGCTCGCCATCATGGTGGCAGTCCCCACCTCAAACACCTGCAAAATATGGGGTGCATTGCCAGCCCTGAAGGCGGCAATCGCTGCAGTCATCGCCTCATCGTAACTACCTTTGAATACCGGTACGATTTTGTAAGCTGTCTGCGTCGCATTGAAGTCTTTGGCCAGATCGTTGACCCATTCTCCTAAAGCACCACCCATCGCATGCCACCACTGGATTTCGGTTTGCGCCTGTACTGGCTGGCTGAGCAAACCAGCAAAAGTCAACGCTAAGGCAGCGGTCATATTCGATGTTGATTGTTTCATGGTGTCCTCAAGGCAGTAAAATAGGTCTTTGCAATATAGCCATCATTTATGACACGAAATACTGCATATTTGTCGCATACTTGTAACATTGAATATCAGTGGGATGCAAAAGATTGTGTACATTGAACAAGTGCATTGAACAATATTGCGCATGCGCCTGCGAATACTAATTATTAAGTCCTAAAGTGTCTGGAAATTTTGATGAAATACATTCTCGCCCTGGATCAAGGCACTACAAGCTCTCGTGCCATTTTGTTCGATATAGAGGGTAAACCCGTACAAACCGCACAACAGGAATTTCCGCAAATATTCCCGCAACCCGGTTGGGTCGAGCACGATGCACTCAAAATCTGGTCAACTCAGCAGGCCGTCATGCATCAGGTTTTTAAGCAACGAATGCCTGAACTCAGCCCCCAGGACGTTGCAGCGATCGGCATCACCAATCAGCGGGAAACGACTGTATTGTGGGATCGCAAGACCGGCCTACCCTTAGCCAATGCCATCGTCTGGCAAGACAGACGTACAGCTGCCTACTGCGACTCAGTACGAGAGCAGGGTCATCAGGCGATGATCCAGACCAAAACCGGGCTGATTCTGGATGCATATTTTTCTGCCACAAAATTACGCTGGTTGCTCGACAACATTCCTGGTGCGCGCGCACGGGCCGAAAAAGGCGAGCTCGCTTTTGGAACGATAGACACCTGGCTAGTCTGGAATCTGACCGCTGGCCGAGTGCATGCAACCGATCCGAGCAATGCTTCACGAACAATGCTGTTTAATTTACATTCGCTCGACTGGGATGAGCAGTTGCTTGCGCTTTTCGATATACCCCGCAGCCTCTTGCCTCAAATCGTTCCCTCCTCAGGATTACTGGGAGAAACAGAGCCCTCGCTGTTTGGCCGAGCAATACCAATCGGTGCAATGATTGGAGACCAGCAAAGCGCAACCTTTGGACAGGTCTGCCTCAGTCCTGGGATGGCTAAAAACACCTACGGCACAGGCTGTTTCCTGTTGATGAATACCGGACATGAGCCCACACCAAGCATGAATCGGTTACTGACAACTGTTGGCTGGCAATATCCCGATGCGACGACCCCTCAGACCCAAGCCGTTGGCACTATCGACCCGGGCTGCTGCGGCGGTTCAACTCAAGGCAGCACAAATGCTCCGAGCGCCGAGAACTCCACTGCCGGCGGATGCTGTGTAACTGGCTGTGGTGCGGGTAGCTGTGGTGCGGGTAGCTGTGGCTCGACACCCATGCGTACTGACACTAGCTATTGCCTGGAGGCATCGGTGTTCATGGGGGGCGCGACGATCCAATGGCTTAGAGATGGCTTAGGCATTATTGCTTCGACCTCCGAAGCCGAAGCACTTGCCGCAAGTGTGACCGATGTTGACGACACCTATCTTGTCCCGGCTTTTACCGGTCTGGGGGCACCCATCTGGGATAGTCATGCGCGCGGCACATTGATCGGTATGACGCGCGGAACCACGAAAGCCCATATAGCCCGCGCAGCCCTTGAAGCAATCGCCTTGCAAGTTGCAGATGTCCTGGCAGCAATGCAAAAAGACTCAAAAATCAAACTCACCGAATTGCGAGTTGATGGCGGGGCATCAAAAAATAATTTGCTGATGCAAATGCAGGCCGATTTTCTAGGTATACCGGTTGTCAGGCCGCGTATTACTGAAACCACAGCGTTAGGCGCTGCTTATCTGGCTGGACTGGCTGTTGGGTTTTGGAAAAGTACGGAACAAATCTCCTCGCAATGGGCGATAGACCGTCGATTCGAGCCTGCACTATCCGAGACCGAGCGACTAGCCAAACTTTCTCGCTGGCATCAGGCGATTGAACGCGCCCGTGGCTGGACCCGGCAATAACACTTTCGCGCAGAAATCATCCACATGCAAAACGACACAACTCAAGCTCCTCGCGCCTGTTCCAGGATTGAAATTCTGGAACAACTTTCTCAACCCAAAAAATACGATCTGGCAATCATCGGAGGCGGCGCGACAGGTCTGGGCGTCGCACTTGATGCGGCTGCTCGCGGACTTTCAGTTGTATTGCTTGAGTCAGATGATTTCGCAAGAGGCACCTCTTCCCGTTCAACCAAGCTCGTTCACGGAGGCGTTCGCTATCTGGCGCAAGGCAATGTCCCGCTGGTCTACGAAGCCGTGCACGAGCGTGCAACTATTTTGCACAATGCTCCCCATATCGCTCAGCCGCTAGCGTTTGTGATGCCTTGCTATAAATTCTGGGAACTCCCCTTCTTTGGGATTGGTCTGGTTTTATACGATGCGCTCGCAGGAAAACGCAGTCTGGGTCGTACCCGTTTTTTAAACAAGCTTCGTACTCGCGAAACACTCAGCAATGTTCATCCAGATAAACTTAAAGGCGGTGTTCAGTACTGGGATGGACAATTTGACGACGCGCGTTTAGCGCTTGCACTCGCACGCACGGCTGCCCAGCATGGTGCATTGCTCGTCAACTATTGCAAAGTCACCCAACTGACTCATGAACAGGGCCGCGTCAGTGGCTTAATTGCCCAAGACCGCGAGACCAAACAAAGCTTCAGGATCGAAGCGGATTGTGTCATTAATGCGACAGGTGTCTGGGTCGACGAGATCAGACAACAAGATACACCTGATAAAAAAGTTTCTGAAATGGTCGCTCCCAGCCAGGGCGTACACGTCGTAGTAGATCGTGCGTTTTTACCCGGGGATCAAGCGATGATCGTCCCGCATACCAGTGATGGTCGGGTCTTGTTTGCCGTTCCGTGGTTAGGCAAAGTCATTATCGGCACCACAGATACGCCCAGACATGATCTGAGTCGAGAACCAGATCCTTTCAAAGAAGAGCTGGACTTTATCCTCAGGGAATCCAAAAACCATTTACAGCATGCGCCAACGCGTGCCGATATCAAGAGTATCTGGGTTGGTCTACGTCCTCTGGTCAAACCGCCTGAAAACGATGGCGGCAACACAAAGAAAATCAGTCGCGGCCATACTGTCATCGTGAGTGCAAGCAATCTTGTCACCGTGACGGGAGGTAAATGGACAACCTACCGAGCGATGGCAATTGACGTGCTGAAACACTGTCAGGCTCATCAATTGTTACCCTCCGACTCTCAGTCGATGACTCAAAATTTACCACTTGTCGGCGCGCAGACTGGCAAACCCGTCGGACACAAGATGAGTGATGAACCAGGCTATGCAGCCTACGGGGACGAGAGCGGGTTTGTCCAGAGTCTGCCCGGTGCCGACCATGCGCTTGGCGGTGGCCTGACTGAAGCGATGGTGCGCTTCGCGGCGCGTTACGAATATGCGCTCTGTGTCGAGGACATCCTGGCAAGACGTTCGCGTATGCTGTTTCTTGATGCCAAGCTCGCGCACACAATGGCCGAAGCGGTCGGAGCGATCCTGGCCGAGGAGACCGGCCTTGATCCTCAGGTGGAAGCTTTCAAAACGCTTGCCCTGCATTACCTGCGCTTGCCGTAATAACGAGGTTTATCCCGCCATATGCAAACCACCGTTTGCATTGATCACCTCACCAGTAATAAAGCTGGCTCCATCGCTGCACAGGAAAGCAATCACCGAGGCGATCTCGCCAGGCTGGCCCACTCTTTGAAGAGGCGTCTGATCAATCGCTGACTGACCACGCGCACGAATCAGCTCGCGGGCCATGGGCGTATCAATCATTCCTGGAGAGACTGCGTTAACACGTGTAGCGGGACCTAATTCACGTGACAAAGAGCGTGTCAGACTGATCAATGCACCTTTAGTAGAACTGTAATGGGCGTTGTAAAAAGAGCCGCGGTGACCCGCCATGGAGCTGATATTCACAATCGCACTGTTTTCACGCAATAAAGGGAGCGCGCGTTTAATCAGAAAAAAAACACCGTCCAGGTTGATACTCATGGTTTGCCGCCATTGCTCATCTGTCATCTCTCGAATCGGATCAGCCTTGTAGATAGCAGCACCCGGCACAAGAAAATCAATCCCACCGAAATGTTTTTGTGCAAGTGCTACCAACTGATCGCAGTCTTCTGGCCTGGAGGAATCCATCTTCATGGAAACGATACGACCAGCCTCGGGCTCAAGAGTCTGTATGAAGTCGTCCAGCGCTGAAATATCCAGATCGGCTAGTACGAGATTAGCGCCTGCATCATAAAACTGCCTGACGATTTCACGACCTATCCCACCTGCGGCACCCGTAAGTACGAGGGTTCGATTTTTAAAGTTATACATGTTCAGGCTCTCTTTGCGTCTTGCAAAATCAAATCAGCGCCGCGTTCGGCAACCATCATGACAGCACACTGGGTATTGCCTGAAACCATCGCAGGCATAACCGAGGCATCCACCACACGCAGTCCTTCAATACCTTTAAATTTCAAAGTCGGATCGACAACCGCCTGTGAGTCAGTCCCCATTCTGCACGTACCGATCGGGTGATAAATGGTTTGACCATTATCTCGTGCGAAATGAAGCCATTGGGCATCTGTCTGCACGTCCGGGCCCGGACTCATTTCAAAATCCACATACTCATGCATCGCGGGTTGCCCAACAATACGGCGGGCGATCTTCATACCCTCGATGAGCGCCTGCTGATCTTCCTGGGTGGCTAAAAAGTTGGGACGAATCGCCGGGCCTGCGAGGGGGTTGGCTGACTGGATGTGAATACTGCCCTGCGAGGTAGGGCGCATCCCTGTCACGCCCATCGTCATACCTGGCGCAGTGTCGAGCTTACGGATCGCGGCATTGGCATAGCTGGCATGCATGAAAAAATACTGTACATCGGGTGTGGCCATTTCCGGCCGGGACTTTACAAAACCAAAAGCCAGGCCGGTACCCAGGGTTAATAAACCCTGACGCTTTGTGAAATACTTCAAGACAGCCGCACTCAACCGCCAGCCTTGCGCGAGTTCATTCAGTGTTTGCGTATTTTTGACGCGCCAGTTCATGCGAGTCGCAAAATGATCGATATAGTTTTCACCCACGCGCGAGCTGGCATGCGTCAGAGGGATTCCAAGGCGTTGTAACAGCGCTGGATCTCCAATCCCTGACAGCTCGAGGATCTGTGGTGTCTGAACAGCGCCAGCAGCCATGATCACCTCACGCGCAGCCTTTACCGTGACCAGCTTGCCGCGTTGACGGTAACTCACACCGGTACAACGACCGTTTTCTACGTTTACTTTAGTGACATGCGCATGTGTTCTGACGCTCAGGTTCTGGCGATGACGCACAGGACTCAGGTAGCCCTGGACCACGCTCCAGCGCTGACCGTTTTTCTGCGAAACCTGATAGTGACCAAAACCATCCTGTTTCTGACCGTTGTAATCCTGATTGATCTCCTGACCATCTTGTTTGGCTGCCCGAATCAAGGCATCAACAATCGGATAACGCTCACTCACCTCATTCACATTCATTGGTCCTGACTTACCGCGCGAGTCATCGCCCGCCATATAGGTTTCTATTTTTTTAAAGTAAGGTTCGACTTCTTTTGCTGACCAACCTGTGGCGCCCATCTGGGACCAATGATCGTAGTCCTCGCGCTGCCCTCGAACGTAAATCATCCCATTGATCAGCGTCGAGCCTCCCAGGCCCTTGCCACGCGGGATTGCAATCGTTCGGCCGTGCACATTGTCTTCAGGCTGCGTCTCAAAACGCCAGTTGTAAACCGGATCGATCAACAACTTTGAAAAACCGGCAGGGATTTTGATCCACATGCTTTTAGGCTCACCGCCCGCTTCAAGCATCAGAACTGTATGTTTGCCATCGGCACTCAAACGATTTGCCAGAATACAGGCAGCTGTACCGCCCCCCACGATCACGTAATCAAACTGTTCCATTATTTTTCTATCCCCATGAATTCAGCCATCAATGCAATCTGACTCTGCAGCATTGGCAAGCCATAATGAATGCGGCAACCTTTTGACTGGGCCGCCTCAAGCAACGGTGTCAACTCGGGTTTCATGATGATCTCTGCCACCAACTGGTCTGCTGTCAGGCATGAGACATCAAGCGGCAAGGGATCAGTTGGCGCCATACCAAGCGAGGTAGCGTTGACAACGAGATCGTGCCCCGAAGGATCCTGCGTTCCCACAGAAATTTTTGCCTCTGGATAAACTGCTTTGATGCGAGCAATCATTTCTTGTACTTTCGCAGTCGTGCGGTTGTAGATTGTCAGACGCGAGACTGCGGCCTGCACCAAACCAAAGGCAATCGCATTGGCCGCGCCTCCTGCACCCGCCAGGTAAGCTGAAGCCCCCTTGACTGCTATGCCTTTGGAGGCAAGACCTGTCACAAAACCTTTGCCATCCAGGATATCCCCCACCAAGCGGCCATCGGCCTCACGACGCACAATATTGACCGCACCAACCGCTTGTGCCACAGAAGTAACCGCATCACAGAGATGAGCCATCGCTGTTTTGTGGGGAACAGTCACCACGACACCCCCGAGATTTTTAATACCTCTGAGACCCGACACAAAATCAGCGAGTGCGTCCGGTGAGACATGCGTTGGCACCATGACCCCATCAAGCTGACGCGTCGTCAACAACTGATTGATCAGTTGGGGCGTCTTAACTTGTTGAATCGGGTCTGCGACGATGAAATATATTTTTGTTTTACCTGTGATTTCTGTCATATTCTTCTCTTTTGATAGCTCAACCTTATTACAAAAATGCACCTCGCGTCCAGACTCCATTGGCTTATCTGCATTTTGTTACTGTGTTCAAGCATTCCGCTTGTCGCTTGCAGCGCAGCCGAGCTAAGTCGTCAGCATTTCAAAACCTCCGATGGTGTGACGCTAAGCTATCTGGAGGCAGGAGCTGGAAACCAGACCATAGTATTCATACCGGGCTGGGTCATGCCTGCTGCGATATTCCAAAAACAGCTTTTAACTCTCTCTGAAAAGTTCCGTGTCCTAGCGCTGGATCCCAGATCCCAGGGTCAGTCGGAATTGACGCAATTGGCTCATGATCCTGCGCGTCGCACACAGGACATGGACGAATTTTTAAAGTCTGCGGGCGTCAAAAATTTCATTCTTGCCGGTTGGTCACTGGGCGTACTGGAAGCACTGGACTATGTTGCCCGTTATCAACCACGTGGTCTTAAAGGTCTGATGCTGATTGACAATTCGATTGGCGAGGGCAAACCACCCGCAGCAAGAGGCTCCAACTTTCAACAAACCATGAACGACCCAAAGAAACGTGAACCGTATTTGCGCAAATTCAGTCTGGCTATGTTTCACTCCCCGCCACCGCCAGAAATGCTGCAAGCCATCATAGACTCGACTCTGCGGGTTCCACCTAAAACCGCAATTCAGTTAATGAACCAGCCCTACCCTCGCACATACTGGCGAGAAACTGTGGAAAAGCAAAACATACCGGTCATGTATAGCGTGACGCCAAGGCTGACCGAGCAAGCAATGGCACTCAAAGCAAAACGGCCACCAGAACTAGTGACCGTTTTAATCTTTGACAACGCAGGGCACGCCCTGTTTGTTGATCAGGCGGGGAAATTTAATCAGGCAGCTCTGCTTTTCAGCGAAAAAGCGTTTGCCCGTTAATTGCCCGAGGTCCTGCGCACCACCTGCACGCTACGTCGCTCAGTCGTTTTGTTATAACTAAAGGCGAAAGGCAGCGGCTTAACCGTTTTGGATTCCTTATAAGCAAGCGCCAGAGACTCTTGTTTTTTTCGATTAAACAACTCGTGCGGATATAAAAAACCTCCATACAGGTCGACTTTACCAATCTGGGCAAGATAGCTGTAATTCAACCCAGTCTCGTCTTGCACAACCATTTTTGCGTTGGCAACAAGCTGATCCCGCAATATTGAAAAATAAGACTCCTGCAACAAATGCGATGCTGCTTTAATCAGCACAGGATGCTGTGTTTCGCGATTGAGCCAGTTGCGCATCGGCTCATCCTGACTCAGATAAGAGTCAGATAAATTCAGGCTCACATAGTCCACGATGACGGGTTTGCCGGCCTTGCTAAGAGTCAGGCGAACAGATTTCCAGGGTCCATCAGATTTAACAAACTGATTCGTACCCGGATCCAGCGCGATAGGGTAGACATCCTTAACGTCATAGCCTGAATACAATGCGAAGGTAATCAGTATCGTTGTCACACCAATTTGAGCGTACTTGTCACGCAAATCCTCATTCAGATCATCCGTACGGAAAAAACCGAGACGACTGAATTTCATCCATTCGCGTAAAAATTTAGACTGAAAATTTTGACTGCGGATCGCCGACATATTCTCCAGGGAGGCAGGCTCACCTGCCAGTTGCATCGCCACCATCACGTAGCGTTCGGCATTTGGATACAGCTGCGAAACCGTGACAAAATCTGGTCCCGAAAAGGGATAAAAAATCGTTGCCTGTACGCCAGCATGCACTTCGTCATGCGCCCAGTGTTTCATGGGCTCACCCATATTTTTTTGATAAAACTGCCAGGCGGTATCGGCTTGCTGTTTATTAGCCCCAGTTAAAAAAGGAAAGGCCGGCGCGGGACGCGCAGCAGTTGGCAGATATTTGCCCATCGCGAGCTCTTGTGCGCTGGCGGTAAAACCCAACAACACCGGTGAGAGGAGCAATGTGCAGCAAAGCAATACTTTTGAAATAAACCGCATGAACAGACTCATCTTATAAATTTATGATTAATCAGGCTTTTTTACCGCTCTGTTCGCCAAAGCGATACCGAGAACGATCAGTGCCAATCCAATCACGTGATACATCTCAGGAAACTCACCCAGCAATATTACCGACATTAAGGCTGCAAAAACGGGAGTCAGGTTAAGAAAAAACATCGGTAATTGCGAACCTGTTCGTGCCACGGCCTGTTGCCAGCAGATATAACCCAGTAATGCCGGAAACACCGCAACATAGAGCACCAGACCAACAGAGACAGAATTCCAGATGATCGGGGCGTATCCCCCCCACACTATTTCCGCTGCAACCATGGGGACAGCAAACAAAATACCCCAACAGATCTGAACCGTGAGGACGCTGTAGCCAGACATGGTAGCCGGACGATTGCGTAGCAACCACGTGTATACGCTCCAGAGCCCGATGGCAAGCAGCATGAATAAATCACCCGCCACAAAGGCAATTTTGAGGATGTTGTCAAGATCACCACGGATCAAGACCCAGGCAACGCCTAACAGAGAAACAATAGCCCCCAGAGCGGCTGAACGCCCGATCGGCGCATTAAAAAACGCACGGCCAACCAGCAATGTAAAAATCGGTCCAGAAGCAGTAATCAGGGCAATATTGATAGGGCTTGAGGTAATTAATGCCAGATATTGGAGCGCGTTGTAGCAGGTCGCACTCAGAAAACCTGTCACCGCAAACAAAATCCAGTGTTTTTTAATTAATTTCCAGTCTGATTTGAGTTCCCCATACACAAAAGGCAACAAAATCAGGAGCGCTACGACCCAGCGCAGAAAATTCAGGGTGAGAGGAGGAATCGCTCCTGCAGCCATGCGTCCGACAATTGCATTACTTGCCCACAACAGCGGTGGGAAAATCAAAAAAGCAAGGGTAGCTGCGCGCATATAAGTCGCTATATTCAAAGTTGCAAAAAGCACTATAAACCGCTTTTATAAACTGCGCCCTCGACCTTGGGCATCAGGCCAGGACGAGAGAAACATTTCTTAGCTTTAAGCGCTGAAATAGACTGAAATCAGTTGAAACAATTCTTGAGTCATGAACCCTCGAATTTTCGAAAGTTATCACTAAAATACTAACTATGGAAAAGCGTCATGGTGACGCCCCTTCTGGAGAGATTTCCATGAAAAAGATTCTGATTACCGTCTCTGTACTCTTGGGCATGACGCTGGCCCAGTCTGCGAGCGCCTGGGTGGTCGTGGCCAACCCACAGCCTGTCTATATAGCTCCTCAACCACCAGTGGTTTATGCGGCACCCCAACCCGTCTATATGCCGCCGCCTGTCTATGCAGCACCGCCAGCCTACACGCCACCACCGGTCTACGTCGCACCCCAGGCGGTCTACACCCCTCCACCCGTCTACGTCCAGCCTGACAACACTGCGGCCATCATTGCAGGCGCTGCGATTGTGGGTGGCGCTGCAGCCTTAATCGCTACCAGTAACCGTGGTTATTACGGGGGTGGCTATGGCTACAGAGGCTATAACAACGGCTACTACCGTGGTTATGCTAACGGCTACAGAAACGGCTACTACCGCCACTAAGCTTATTTCCGTTAGCTGAGACCGTGGTTAGTTCGTGAAACTAGCAATTAAGGCCCTTCTAAAGGGCCTTTTTGCTGTGTCAGACGATCAGCTTAGGCTTAATGAAAGATCCAGCCTGGGTCAATCAAAGACCCAGCTTGGTCAATCAAAGACCCAGCTTGGTCAATCAAAGACCCAGCTTGGTCAATCCACCCATATAGGATCTGAGTACCTCAGGAATGATGATCGAGCCATCAGCCTGCTGGTAGTTTTCCAGAACAGCCACAAGTGCGCGCCCAACCGCCAGTCCTGAGCCATTCAAGGTATGAACATACTCTGGTTTACCACCCTCAGCCCGCATACGTGCCTGCATGCGTCGGGACTGGAAGGTTTCACAATTAGAAACTGAGGAAATCTCGCGCCAGGTGTTTTGCGCAGGAAGCCATACCTCGAGGTCGTAGGTTTTAGTCGCACCAAAACCCATATCACCCGTACAAAGCAACATGACACGATAGGGCAGACCTAGTAGTTGCAAAACTTTTTCGGCATGACCCGCCATATCTTCGAGTGCCTGATAGGAGGTATCAGGTGCGACGATCTGGACCATTTCAACTTTATCGAACTGATGCTGGCGAATGAGTCCGCGGGTATCGCGTCCGCCACTGCCGGCCTCGGAGCGAAAACATGGGGTGTGTGCCGTCAACCGGATAGGCAAGTCTGCCGCAGGCACAATGGTGTCGCGCACGAGACTGGTCAAAGTGATCTCTGAGGTAGAAATCAAATACTGCTCTTCACCCGCGATCACATTACCCTGTTCATCAAGGGTAGGCTCATCCCCGCCACGAGTAACCCAAAACATATCGTTTTTGAATTTCGGTAACTGGCCTGTTCCCATCAATGTCGAAGCATTGACAATATAAGGCGTATAGCACTCAGTGTAGCCATGCTGCTCTGTCTGTAAGTCCAGCATGAATTGCGCCAGGGCTCGGTGCAGACGTGCGATCGGACCGCGCATAAAACTGAAGCGTGCACCGGAAAGTTTGGCCGCCGTATCAAAGTCCAGCCCGATGGACTCTCCGAGCGTGACGTGGTCACGAGGCTCGAAACCCAGAGTCTTGGGATCACCACTAGCAGGATCAGCCTGAGGTACCCAACGACGCACTTCGATGTTTTGCTCAGCATCGGCGCCTACCGGTACAGATTCATGCGGCAAGTTCGGAATCGCCATCAACAACTCGGCGAGTTGCGTTTGCACTTCTGCCAAATCCTGCTCCAGTGCCTTTAACCGGCCCGGAATAGCCTGAGACTCTGCCATCACTGCAGAAGCATCCTCACCCTTTGATTTGAGTGCACCGATTTGTTTGGCTAAAGCATTACGCTGAGCTTGCAGACCTTCGGTTTCAGTCTGGACGGCCTTACGACGCGACTCCAGAGTATTGAACTGTTCAACAGGGAACGCCACACCGCGACTGGCCAAACGGCGTACAACGGCGTCAAGATCTTTACGCAACAAAGCAGGGTCAAGCATGATTAATCAGGTTCGCAAGGCTAAGGAAGTCAATATTGTAGCCGCCTGCGCTGATTAAGGCCTGATCAGCCAGCGCAGCAACCAAGCCAACAGGCCAAGCGCAGCAACACTCAAAATCCAGATCAATACAAACCAGAGCCACGGTTTCAAGCCTGAAGACTTGCCAGAGGAAGTGAGGCTCATCGCTATTGGTCCTTTTCTTTTGCGCTTGCCTGCTGGTCGAGCTCGCGCAAATAAGCCAGTTTTTCAGCGATTTTGATCTCGAGTCCACGCATGACCGGCTGATACCAGCCAGGTTCTCGCATGCCGTCAGGCAGATAAGTTTCACCTGCGGCATAAGCGTCAGGCTCATCATGGGCATAGCGGTAGGCATGTCCGTAACCAAGCTCTTTCATGAGCTTGGTCGGTGCATTACGCAAATGCACGGGCACCGGACGAGACTGATCTTGTTTGATAAAAGCTGTGGCCTGGTTAAAAGCCACATAACCCGCGTTACTTTTGGCAGCAATCGACAAATAAATAACGGCCTGCCCAAGAGCGAGCTCTCCCTCTGGCGAGCCTAGACGCTCAAACGTCAGTGCCGCATCGTTTGCGATCTGCATGGCCCGGGGATCTGCCAGACCGATATCTTCCCAAGCCATGCGAACGATACGGCGCGAGAGATATTTAGGGTCGGCACCGCCATCAAGCATGCGAGTCAGCCAGTACAGCGCCGCATCTGGATTGG
Organism: Burkholderiaceae bacterium; assembly: GCA_036725985.1. GTDB lineage: Bacteria > Pseudomonadota > Gammaproteobacteria > Burkholderiales > Burkholderiaceae_B > Zwartia. Next base: position 184,048 of record DAIMDD010000003.1, on the reverse strand, counting down.
AGCCGCGAACCGATTTATGCAAGGCAGAGATTTGATCGTAAAAATTATCCCCACCTTTATCAAAGCGTCTAGCATTCATACTCAACGCGTTTTCGACCAGAGCTGTGTTGATCACAGCAGTGTTCGAAGCCAGCGCAGCGCTTGCCGCTTGCTCAAGCAAATTCAAAAACCGGCGCGCATCCCCATCTGCATAGCCAATCAGCGTATCGACCGCAGCATCTTCAAAACTCAAGCCTGTCAGGACCTTGCTTTGGGCGCGTGAGAGCAACTCACGCATTTCCTCTTCGTTGAGCGACTCAAGCACATACACCTGTGCACGAGACAGTAAAGCGGAGTTGACTTCGAACGAAGGGTTTTCTGTGGTGGCGCCAATAAAAGTAACTAGTCCGGATTCGACAAAGGGCAACAAAGCATCTTGCTGTGCTTTGTTGAAACGATGAATCTCATCAACAAACAGTAAAGTGCGACGACGGTGCTGGTTAAGTGTGTGCTGTGCTTCCTCCATCGCCGCTCGAATTTCTTTAACACCTGCAAACACGGCAGAAATCGCTATGAAAGCGCAATCAAAGGCATTGGCGGTTAAACGCGCAAGAGTGGTCTTACCAACCCCTGGGGGACCCCACAACAGCATGGAGTGCGGTCGGCCTGACTCAAAGGCCACACGCAGAGGCTTGCCGGGGCCGAGCAAATGTCTCTGGCCAATGACCTCGTCAAGCGTATTGGGTCTCAGCGCCTCGGCCAGAGGCGCAATAGGTTTTGTTTTAAATAAGTCTGTCATGCAAGCTATTGCATACGGACAACGTCCGCACCAACTGGCGCGACAAACTCAAACGTCGAAGCGGACAAAGCAGGATTTCGTTTGATCCCTGAAAGCTCCACGCGCGTAGTCTGACCAAAAGCATCCAGCAACACGATCCGGGCGGGTAAGCCATCGCTCATGCCAAGCTCCAGGTAAACAAAGCCTGCATCGCCCTGACGAGGCTTGGCACGTAACCACGCGAGGCCATCTCGCTCAGGCCGAGTCGTAACCTCAAAGACCGCCTCCAGATCACCCGTACCAAAAAGAATGGCTGCTGGAGAGGCACCGATCGCCTGATCAACTTTTCTGACAGTCACCTGGTTGAGATCCGGGTCAAACTGGAAGACCTGTTTAGCATCGGACACAATCAGTTGCGCGTAAGGGGAAGCAACCTCCCATTTAAAACGACCAGGCCGTTCAAAAGAAAACTGACCACTTTGCGGCCGGCGAGTCTGACCTTGCGGCCCGACAACTGTCTGTTGAAAAGAACCGGTTGCTGCATGCACCTGCTGGACAAAGGTTTTGAGCTGATCCTGTGCGCTAGCTGCCTGTGCAGAACCAGAGAGCGCGGCACAAAACATTACAAGACCTGTAAGCAACTGCAGCCGACGCAAAACACTGCAAAATCCATTAATCATTTTCGCTACTCCTCAGCGTGAACTTTAGGCGCAAGAATTTCGCGATTGCCGTTTGACTGCATAGTGGACACCAAACCTGAATTTTCCATTTGCTCAAGCAAACGTGCCGCACGGTTATAGCCAATCCGTAAATGACGCTGAACCAGCGAAATCGAAGCACGCCGGTGTTTCAGTACGATCTCTACCGCCTGATCGTACATGGGATCTGACTCTGCATCAGCCATCCCTGTGACGCTACTCAAGCCCTCTCCGGTTTCGCCTTCAATACCACCCTCGAGCAGACCTTCGATGTAATCAGGCTCACCTTGTGCTTTGAGCGACTCGACCACACGGTGGACCTCCTCATCCGTCACAAAGGCACCGTGAACCCGGACTGGCAAGCCGGTACCAGGCGGCATATAAAGCATGTCACCTTGTCCGAGCAACGCCTCAGCACCCATCTGATCCAGGATGGTGCGCGAGTCAATTTTGGACGAAACCTGAAACGCAATGCGCGTCGGGATATTGGCCTTGATCAAACCGGTAATAACATCCACGCTCGGGCGCTGTGTCGCCAAAATCAGATGGATCCCTGCAGCACGTGCTTTTTGGGCCAGGCGGGCAATCAGCTCTTCGATTTTTTTACCAACGACCATCATCAGATCGGCCAACTCATCGATCACCACAACGATGGTTGGCAATTCCTTCAGAGGCTCTGGCTGGTCGGGAGTCAGCGAAAAGGGATTGGGGATAGGCTCTTCGCGTTTAAGCGCATCGCGGATTTTGGTATTGAAGCCGGTAAGGTTACGCACACCGAGCTTGCTCATCAGTCGGTAGCGTTTTTCCATTTCGCCCACACACCAGTTCAGTGCATTAGCGGCTTGACGCATATCAGTGACGACAGGTGCCAGCAGATGAGGAATACCTTCGTAGACGCTCATTTCGAGCATTTTCGGATCAATCAGTATCAGTCTGGTCTGCGACGCATCCGCTTTATAGAGAAGCGACAGAATCATTGCATTGATACCCACAGACTTACCGGAGCCGGTTGTTCCAGCTACCAGCAAATGGGGCATTTTTGCCAGATCGGCTACCACTGGATTGCCAGCGATGTCCTTACCAAGCGCCATCGTCACAACCGAATGGCTGGAGTGATAGGTTTGTGAGCCCAGGATTTCTGAAAGCTTGACCACCTGGCGACGTGGATTGGGTAACTCAAAACCCATCAGGTTTTTACCCGGAATCGTTTCGACAACACGGATACTCACAAGACTCAAAGCACGGGCGAGGTCCTTGGCCAGGTTGACGATCTGACTGCCTTTAACGCCTGTCGCGGGTTCAATCTCATAACGCGTAATTACAGGACCTGCCATGGCAGCCACAACCTGCACCTCAACGCCGAAATCCGCGAGTTTCTTTTCGATCAGACGCGAGGTGAACTCTATTGTTTCAGCCGAAACCGTTTCGAAAGCAGGCGGTGCAGGATCAAGCAGACTCAATTCTGGCAAACGGCTCTCGCCAGCTTTAACAGGCTCGACGAAAAGCGTTTGCTGCATTTCTTTTTGCATCCGCTCTGATTTCGGCACGACAACAACGGAGGGTTCGATGCGCACAGGTTGCTCATGAACGATTTTTTCATGCTTGGCCTCGACCTGCTCATGCCTGACGGCTTTCGCGACCTCACCTGCTCGCCGGTCCTGACGGGCACCACGCAACTCTTTGATTTTGACGGTCAGGATTTCCAGCCAGGTCCCGATCCGCTCAGCAAGAGACAGCCAGGAATAGCCAAAAAACAGACTTGTCCCCACAGCGATCAAACCAAGCAGAATCAGAGTGCTGAGCGAGAAACCAACGGCCTGGGAAAGGAACCCTGACCAGGCCTGCCCCACTACTCCGCCCGCACCACTCGAAAAATCTGTCCGGCTCGGTAACTGGGTGCCAAAAGAGCTCAGTCGATAGGCTTCAAGTCCGACGGAGCCCAGCAGCGCCATCAGAAAACCAATACCCTGCTGCCATTGGACTCGCGCAAGGGTCTCAGGCTCACCGCGAGCGCGGATCTGATTGGCCAGCCGCAAATAACCAGCCCGAACCCGGTGCAGCAGCAAAACTACCCACCACCAGGCAGAAAAACCGAATAAATACAACAAGATATCCGCTAGATACGCACCAACCAGACCGCCCCGGTTGTGCAAAATAGTCCCGCGCGAGAAATGAGACCAGCCCGGATCCGTGGGACTCCAGGTAAATAAAACCAGAGTCAGCCAGGAGGCCAGCGCTGCAAAGAGTATCCAGCGCGCTTCGCGCACGAGATAGAGCAGCTTTGTCTGGAAAGCAGAGGGCCCGTTTCGGGTGTTTCGGGTGGTACGCGAAGGTCGCGTTGTAGCAGCTGTAAGTCGAGGCATGGAGGACATTATAATTTGTAGCTTAACGAAGAGGGTAAATCTGATGTCGACTTCAAAACACGCCAAAGTTTTAATTCTGGGTTCTGGCCCAGCAGGTTACACCGCAGCAGTCTACGCTGCGCGCGCCAACCTTAATCCTGTGCTGGTAACGGGCCTTGCTCAGGGCGGACAACTCATGACCACTACCGAAGTCGATAACTGGCCAGCCGATGCTGACGGTGTTCAGGGGCCAGAGCTGATGCAAAGGTTTCAGGCACACGCAGAGCGATTTAACACCGAAATGGTGTTCGATCATATCGCCAGTGTCGATTTTTCTTCACGTCCTTTCAAATTAACCGGTGATGGCGGCAATATTTACACCTGTGACGCCCTGATTATCGCCACGGGCGCCTCAGCCAAGTACCTGGGCTTACCCTCAGAAGAAGCCTTCATGGGACGTGGCGTCTCTGGTTGTGCAACCTGCGATGGTTTTTTCTACAAAAATCAGGATGTTGTTGTCGTGGGTGGTGGTAATACCGCCGTCGAAGAAGCTCTCTACCTGTCCAATATCTGCCGCACAGTCACAGTTGTGCATCGTCGTGACAAATTCCGTGCTGAACCGATCCTGATCGACAAGATGATGGACAAGGTCGCAAGCGGCAATATGAAACTTGCCACCTTCAAAGAGCTTGACGAAGTACTTGGCGACCAGTCGGGCGTGACTGGTGTGCGCTTGCGCGACACCAAGACAGGAGAAACGCAGGACTTAGCCGTTACAGGTGCATTCATTGCCATCGGTCACCAGCCCAATACCTCGATTTTTGAGGGCAAACTTGAGATGGCTAACGGTTACATCGTGACTCGCAGCGGCCTATCAGGTTTAGCCACGATGACCTCTGTTGAGGGGGTCTTTGCTGCAGGCGACGTGCAGGACCACGTCTATCGTCAGGCGATTACCAGTGCCGGTACAGGATGTATGGCAGCACTGGACGCACAGCGCTGGCTGGAGAATGCGGGGGATTAAAGCGGGCCTGGCCGATCTCAAGCAACTACACGAGAAGGACCAGGCAACGCGTAAACAAGCACAGGCGCGTGCAGAGGCTGCACGCGCCGCTGAAATCGCGTCCGGACTACAGCACGCTGAGCCACTGACAGAGGAGGCCCGCAAGCTGTTTGCTCGCGCAACACAGACTGTTATGCCTATTCAGGCAAAAAACAGGGTTCTGCATCGTCGCACTGACAGCGACGCTCCTCGCGCAAACACTGCAGCAACAATTCACGCTGCCACCGCGCAGCGACTGGCACAAAAACGTATCCAGGCCACAGGCCTGGCTGACGAGCCTAAAATTTCGGCTGCAGGCAAACTGCAGTCGGGAATTTCGGATTTCTACGCACCAATCAAAGACACCGATCACGAAATCGCCTGGGCCTCACCAGGGATTGGCCCTGACACGCTGCGCAAACTCAAACAGGCCTTCTGGCCAGTGGGCGCACATCTGGATTTACATGGTATGAACAGTGATCAGGCTCGCACTGCATTACTTGATTTTATCGATAGCAGCCAGCAACACGGTACACGTTGCATCCGTATTGTTCACGGTCAGGGTTATGGCTCAATCAATGGACATGCGGTCCTCAAAAAACTGGTCAGCCAGTGGCTGACTCAAATTGCTGCCATCTCATGTTTTGCCAGTGCTCCGCAAGCACACGGTGGTCGCGGAGCACTCTTAGCACTCATTAGACAGGCCTGACTCAATCAGGGCATCTCAGATACTCTACAAGTTCTTCTGTGGCTTTGTCAGGGCGCGGAGTCAGAAGCGATACGATGACAATGACTGCGAACGCTACCGGGGCACCAAAAACCCCAGCGGCGATCGGTTGAATTCCCCACCATAAGTCGATCGGCACACTGCGCGGCACACCAAGCACAAGTTCACGCAACCAAGCCTGTGTCGCAATCATGTACAGGAAGGTCGTCAACAGACCCGCCAGCATGCCAAACGTAGCTCCCCATTTGTTTGCCCGCTTCCAGAAAATCCCCATCATCAGCACTGGGAAAAAGGCAGAGGCTGCAAAGGAAAAGGCGGCGCCTACTAAAAATAAAATATCTGCAGGTGTGCGCGTCGCGACCCAAGCCGCAGCAAAAGCAACAAGTAACAACAACACTTTAGAGACGATCACGCGACGTCCCGCACTCATACTTGGCGAGACCATCCTAAAAATTGTGTCATGCGATAACGCGTTTGATAGTGTCAGCAACAAACCGTCCGCTGTAGATAACGCAGCAGCCAGAGCACCCGCTGCCACCAGTCCCGAGATCACATAAGGTAAGCCTGCAATTTCCGGCGTCGCGAGCACCACGACATCTGCGCCAATGTGTATTTCAGATAGTTGCACGACCCCATCGTGATTGACATCCATCAAATCAATCAGCGAGCGATCAACTGCGGTCCACGCATGGACCCAGGAGGGTAAATCAGCGTACGTCATCCCCACAAGATTGGTATAAATTTCGTACTTCACCAGTATGGCTAACGCTGGCGCCATAAAATAAAGCAACAAGATAAAGAGCAAAGACCAAAAGACCGATTGGCGCGCCGCGTTGACAGAAGGCGTGGTGAGCGATCGCGTCAAAATATGCGGCAGTCCTGCGGTACCAAGCACCAGACACAAAACGACGGCTATAAAATTATTGCGAACATGCTCGGTGGTTTCACCAGCTTTACGTGTAAACGGTTCGGCATGCGGTGCGGGCGGTGAAGCCCGCGCCGCATAATCATCGCGTGCGCGCGACCACTCAGTTCGCGCAAGCTCCACCGTAGAGGGGTATCCCGAAAGTTCGCGCTCCAGACTACGCACATCCACCATTGAGGCATCATTGGCGCGTGCTCGTAATAACTGCAAGCGAAGCTTTTTATTTTCCTCAGCCCAGGATTCCGGCAAGGCATCAATACGCGCCTGCATCTCATCGGCACGGGCCTTCCAGACAAGTCTCACGCTGCGCTCATCTGGATCAAAAGTCAGTTCGCGTTCACGCTCTGTGACTTGTTGCAACACAGCACTGGCCGCGACTTGTGGCACAGGCTGTCCAGTTTGTTTGACAGACAGCCAGATGACCGGCACCAGATAAGCAATCACCAGAATAATGTACTGACCAACCTGAGTCCAGGTTACTGCGCGCATTCCACCTAAAAAAGAACACACCAGCATGCCGCCCAGGGCGATAAAAATACCTAATTCAAAAGAAATCCCAGTCATGCGGGTCGTAATAATGCCGACGCCGTAAATTTGTGCGACCAGATAACTAAAAGAACAGAGCACAGCGCAAAAAACCCCGACAAAGCGGGGCAAATTGCCACCGAAGCGGGCACCTAAAAAATCAGGGATGGTGAAGCGGCCGAATTTACGCAGATAAGGAGCAAGAAACAACGCGACCAGCACGTATCCCCCCGTCCAACCTAAGATATAGGCTAAACCGTTGTAGCCTGTTAGATACAAGGTTCCAGCTACCCCGATAAATGAGGCAACGGACATCCAGTCGGCGGCGGTAGCCATACCATTAAAGACCGCAGGAACGTTTCTTCCTGCTACGTAGTATTCAATCGGATCAGAGGTGCGGCAATAAATCCCGATACCCGCATATAAGACGACCGTCACGAGCAAAAAAACGTAGCCAATCCAGTGGCGCGCCAAGCCGAGTATTTCAAGCAAAGCCAGAACCAGGATTAGTAAGGCAAAGCCAAAGGCATAGACAATATAGCCTCGCCATAGACGCGAACTGAGCTCTGCTTGAGCAACTCTGCCGGCTCTCATCTGTGCTCTTGCTGCTGTGCCCGTTGGGCATCATCCAGTCTGTTCATGTACCAGGCATACCAGCCAATGATCACCAGAAACATCGCAGGCGCGCCAATCGCTGCCATCCAGAATGAAAAGGGCCAGCCAAAAATGAAAACCTTTGAGAGCGCCAGAGCAAAATAAACTGGCACAAAGATGACAAACAACCAAATCAGTAGCAAACAGCCAATCACGAGCTGGTTACGTTGCCAATACGAGAGCCTTTTGTTCATCATTGGCCAAGCAGCCTTTTCAAACCTTCAACAAAGTAAGTAGCTCGCTCAGAAAACAAGCCTGAAGCGACAACGGCCAGCACCTGAGTGCCAGCCGTTGCGCGTTTTTTGCTTTTTTAAATACTGCTTATTTTTGTAAGACCAGTTTTGCCGGTCCGCCCATTTTGAGCTTTTGTCCCCTCACCTGCTTGAGACTCATAATGCACGACCAGCGGACAATTCACATCAGGGTATGCCCTTAAATAGAGCGAAAATGTTGCTTTTTTGACAAAACCGCCCTGTTAAGAGGCACAAAAAATATTGTCTGACAAAAAAATAATCTCACATATTCTCAATCATCGCCTGACCAAACCCGGAACAGGAAACCTGGGCAGCACCTTGCAACAAACGCGCAAGATCATAGGTAACTTTTTTCGACAATATAGTTTTTTCCATACTTTTGATGATCAGATCCGCAGCCTCGCTCCAACCGATATAGCGCAACAGCATTTCGGCTGACAAAATTTCCGAACCAGGATTGACATAGTCTTTTCCGGCATACTTCGGAGCGGTGCCTGAGGTTGCTTCAAACATCGCGACAGAATCAGATAAATTTGCACCCGGAGCAATCCCCACCCCACCAACCTGGGCGGCCAGCGCATCGGATAAATAGTCACCATTCAGATTCAGTGTCGCAATCACACTATATTCGTTCGGACGCAACAAAATCTGTTGCATGAAAGCGTCAGCAATGACGTCTTTCACAATAATATCCCGTCCAGTCTTGGGATTTTTAAATTTACACCATGGCCCGCCATCAATAGGCTGGGCACCGAACTCCTCCCGAGCAAGCTCATATGCCCAGTCGCGGAACGCTCCTTCGGTGAATTTCATAATATTGCCTTTATGCACGATCGTGCATGAGGGCAGATTGTTTTCGATCGTATAGAGCAAAGCCTTGCGCACCAGGCGCTTGGTGCCTTCGCTGGAGACAGGTTTAATAGCAATCCCAGAAGTTAGTGGGAAACGGATTTGGGTCACGCCGAGTTTGTTTTGTAAAAAATCAATCAGCTCTCGCGCTTCAGGCGTCTGGGCCGAGAACTCGATACCCGCATAAATATCCTCAGAGTTCTCACGGAAAATCACCATATTGGTTTTCTCCGGCTCGCGCAGCGGTGAAGGCACGCCTTTCAGATAACGCACAGGGCGCAAACAGACATAAAGATCCAGGTGCTGACGCAAGGCGACGTTCAAGGAACGAATGCCGCCCCCAACCGGTGTATTGAGTGGACCTTTTATCGAAACAACGTACTCTTTGACTGCTCTGAGTGTCTCTTCAGGCAAGGAGATCTCAGATCCATAGAGTTTTCTTGATTTTTCACCGGCATAAATCTCCATCCAGTGAAAACGGCGCTTGCCCCCATATGCTTTGCTAATCGCAGCGTCTACAACTTTTTTCATCACAGGCGTGATGTCCACACCAGTCCCGTCGCCTTCAATGAAAGGAATGATCGGTTCATCGGGAACATTCAAGGACGAATCAGGGTTAATTGTTATTTTTTGACCAGACGCAGGGATCTGAATGTGCTGATAGGACATGTTTACTCCAGGACACCTTAAAATGAAGAGGTATCTTATCCTGCATTACTTAGGTGCATTGCAGCATTTAATGGCTGTTCGGCTATTCTTTTCAACATGGGGCATAAACGTCCCAGTCTCAACAGGCAACTTTGCATGTTCAACCCCTCACGCGATCAGGTCAGACAGTTTTTTATCGAAACATGGCGCAAGCATCGCGCTCATGAACTACTGACCCCCCTGGAGGCCATGGCCTTGGGATGGATGGAAAAACATCCCGAATACCATGCAGATATTGAACAATCCGACGCCTTAACGCGTGAATTCAACGTTGAAGAAGGTCGCACCAACCCTTTTCTGCATCTTTCCATGCATCTGGCTATCGCTGAACAATTATCGATCGATCATCCGCGCGGGATTCGAAATGCCTACGATTCCATCGCCTCGCGCACCGATCCACACCACGCTGCACATGAAATCATGGAGTGTCTGGGTCAAGTCGTCTGGGAGTCCCAGCGTCTGGGGACTGCGCTAGACAGCGAGGCGTATATTGACCTGATCAGGCAACGCGCCAGTCGTGACTAAGAGCTCGTCACCCCTTAGTCGTGACAAAGTAGCCATGGCTCAGTGCGGAGTATAAAAAAACCGCTTCACAGGAAGCGGTTTCAGATGTTCAGCGTGTAGTTGTGATCGACGCATAGTGGTAATCAACACGTAATGTGGTAATCAACACGTAATGGCCGACCAATGACCATTACCTTACTGCGAATACTACAACTACTGGCGAACAAATTACTTGCGAACTGCCAGGGGACCAGGCTGGGCGGCTAGCCAGGCTGAGACATTGGCAATATCAGCAACCGACAATTGCGTTGCAAAAGCACCCATAATGGCGTTTTTACGCACGTTTGCTGTAGGCGCAGCGCCTGCAGCGCCACGCTGGTACGCTTTTAAAGCATGCGCGAGAAAATCAGCGTGCTGACCAGCAAGAATAGGATACGCTGGGTCAACAGGAGACTTGCCATCCGCGCCATGACAGGAGGCGCAGTTGACTTTTTCCCAGACGGCTTTGCCAGCAGCGAGATCTGCAGATTGCGCTAATCCCGAAGCAATAATCATTGCGGCACCGGCGAGGGCGATCGAAAGATGTTTCATATGAGCCCCCGGTTATTTAAGGTTTGAGTAGTAAGCCGCCAGATCAGCGATATCCTGATCAGAAAGGCTGGCTGCGATGGCGTCCATCGTAGGATGGCTGCGATCGCCTTTGGCGTACGCATGCAAGGCGGCCTGGATGTATTTATCATTCTGGCCTGCGATCATAGGCACCGAGTAGACCTCGGGAAAGCTCGCACGGTAACCAGGAATACCGTGGCAACCAATACACATCGATACTTTGGCGCGCGATGGATCGGGTTTTCCTGCATCGGCTGCCATCACTGGCGAGGCGACAAAACAGGCAGCAGAAATTACCAAAGCATTGGTCAGACGGCTGACCAGATTGGTATTTTTGGATAAATGAGTTTTGAAGCGATACATATTGTTCGGCAACTTCATGAAAGGGCTCTGACTGAAGCAGAGAAAAATCCCGGGATTGTCCCGGCCGCAAAACGATTGGATTGTACGATAATTGGAGCGGTTAGACTTAATACATTCGTATTTTCCCCTGAAACCCCTATTTTTTTCAGCGACTAATGACCTCAGCCACTCCTACCCCAGCCCAGAATCAGCGTTTTGACGGTACCGAACGCTATGTTGCGACCGAAGACCTCAAGCTTGCAGTCAACGCCGCACTGACCCTGCAACGCCCCTTGCTGATCAAAGGCGAGCCCGGAACAGGCAAAACCATGCTCGCAGAGGAAGTCGCCCAGGCCCTCGGTCGTCCGCTGTTGCAATGGCACATCAAATCCACTACCAAAGCACACCAGGGCCTGTACGAATACGATGCAGTGTCCAGACTGCGTGACTCGCAACTGGGCGACGAAAAAGTCAAAGATATCCGTAACTACATCATGCAAGGTGTCCTGTGGCAGGCCTTTGAGTCGCCTGAGCCCGTGGTGCTGCTGATCGATGAAATCGATAAAGCCGATATCGAATTTCCCAACGATTTGCTGCGCGAACTCGATCAGATGGAATTCCACGTCTACGAGACCCGCAGCACTGTAAAAGCCTTGCACCGTCCCCTGGTCATCATTACGTCAAACAACGAAAAAGATTTACCCGATGCGTTCCTGCGTCGATGCTTTTTTCATTACATCCGTTTCCCTGATCGCGACACCTTGCGCAGCATCGTAGACGTGCACTTCCCCAATCTGCATGCGGATGTTCTGCGCGCAGCACTGGATACTTTTTTTGCGCTGCGCGAGGCACCTGGCCTGAAGAAAAAACCCTCAACTTCAGAGTTTCTGGACTGGTTGCGATTACTGATTGCTGAGGATGTCAGCGCTGCCCAGATCGATGCGCATGCTGCGACGGCCGTTCCTATGATGGCGGGTGCGCTGCTCAAAAATGAACAAGATCTGCAATTGCTCGAACGCCTGGCTGCCGTGACCCGCGGCACCGCGCGGCGTTAGACGAATGTTGTTCGCATACTAGCTAAACCCTTAACTGCGTATCCATGACCAGGAACCATTATGACCGCCTCGCAAACGTTTAAAGTTAAACCCGCGCAGCATACGCTGACGGGCCATGGCGTCCGCCTCGAGCCTCTCACCCTCGCTCACACCGACGCGCTTGCGGCGGCGGCCAAAGACGGAGAGCTCTGGAACCTGCGTGTCACCTCAGTGCCCGAACCAGACCAGACCGCTGCCTATATCCAAACAGCCCTGGACGGTCTGGCGGCAGGCCACCGCGTGCCATTTGTTGTGATTGACGAGCAAAGTGGAAAAGTCATTGGCTGCACCAGTTATCACGATATCCTTGCACCGGTCGCGCGTCTGGAAATTGGTTATACGTGGTATGCGAAAAGCTATCAACGCACGCACGTCAACACTGCTTGCAAACTGATGCTTCTGAAACATGCCTTCGAGACACTGGGCGCTGCCGTGGTCGGCTGGCGTACCGACAATTTCAATTACGCCTCCAGACGAGCGATTGAAAGACTCGGTGCGAAACTAGACGGCATCATCCGCCACCACGCCCTGCGTCGCGACGGCACCGTGCGCGATACCGTCATGTATAGCGTCATCGCAGGCGACTGGCCTGAGATCCAAGCCCACCTGCTCTCTCAACTCAAACACCATGCTGCTTGATTTCTTTTATCACCTGCGCACACAAAAGCTCAAGGTCTCCGTCAAGGAGTACCTGACACTGCTCGAGGCGTTGTCCTCGCCTTTGATGCCGCCGACGCTTGAAGATTTTTATTTTCTGGCGCGCACCACGCTGGTCAAGGATGAAACCTTGTTCGACCGTTTTGACCGAGCCTTTGCGACCTACTATCGTAGCCTGGAGCAAAAACTCCCGGCCGGCAAAAAAATCCCTCTCGAATGGCTGATCAAGGAACTGGAAAAAAATCTGACACCCGAACAAAAAGCCGAACTTGAAAAGCACGGCTGGGACAAGCTCATGGAAATGTTCAAAGAGCGTCAGGAAGAACAAAAAGAACGCCACGAAGGCGGCAGCAAATGGATTGGTACAGGCGGCACCTCGCCCTTCGGTAACGGCGGCTATCACCCTGAAGGCATCCGTGTGGGCGGCGTATCTGGCGGTAACAGGACCGCAGTCAAAGTATGGGACGAACGCCAGTTTCGCGACTACGACGACTCGATCGAATTGGGTACGCGAAATTTCAAAGTCGCACTCAGGCGTCTGCGCCGCTTTGCCCGCGAAGGTGCGGATTTCGAACTTGACCTCGACGACACCATTTCAAGTACGGCGCGCAACGCAGGCTATCTGGACATCAAACTCGTGCCTGAGCGCCACAATAATGTCAAAGTGCTGATGCTGCTCGATGTAGGTGGCAGCATGGACGATCATATTGCCCGGGTCGAGGAACTCTTTTCCGCTGCAAGTAGCGAGTTTCGCAATCTTGAGGTCTATTATTTCCACAACTGCCCTTATGAGCACTTATGGAAATCGAATCGCCGCAGACAAATGGAGCGATTCGAGACCTGGGATGTATTGCGTAAATTCAATGCTGACTGGCGTTTGATTTTTGTTGGGGATGCTACCATGAGCCCTTACGAAATTCTGCAGCCAGGTGGCTCAGTCGAGCACTACAACAAGGAGTCTGGGGCTGACTGGTTACAGCGCATGGTGACCACCTGGCCCAAAGCAGTCTGGCTCAATCCTGAGCCACAAGCCTCCTGGCAATACCGCCAATCGATCGGTCTGATCAGGAATATTGTTCAGGACAAAATGTTCCCTGTTACGGTTTCAGGTATTGAACAAGCCATGCGCTTGCTCTCAAAATGAACCAATCCGCTCGAACCTGCTCAAACAGGTTCGAGTCAATTTTAAAACTGGATGTCTCCTATGCGTTTTATCAATGACGCCGTTCGTCGCGGCTTGCTGGTCGTTGCTCTTTTTTTTGTTGTTTCCCAGGGTTGGGCACTGACACTTCCAGCAGGTATCAACGAAGTCGCATCGGTTGAGGGCATTACCGAATACCGGCTTCAAACTAATGGACTGCGCATTTTGCTCGCTCCAGACGACTCCAAGCCGACCACCACAGTCAATATGACCTATCTGGTGGGTTCCCGCCATGAAAACTATGGCGAAACCGGTATGGCGCACTTGCTTGAACACATGCTGTTCAAAGGCACACCAACCTACCCGAACGCGCTGGGTGAGTTTTCCAAGCGCGGTTTGCAAGCCAACGGTTCGACCTCGACAGACCGTACAAACTATTACGCAAGCTTTGCGGCAAACCCGGAAACTCTCGCCTGGTACATTAACTGGCAAGCTGACGCAATGATCAACTCCACCATCTCGCGCCAGGATCTGGATACAGAGATGACGGTTGTTCGTAATGAAATGGAGAACGGAGAAAACAACCCTTTCCAGATGCTCTGGCAAAAAATGCTGGGCGTTGCTTTTCAGTGGCACAACTACGGAAAAACACCGATTGGCGCGCGCTCCGATGTTGAAAATGTCGACATCGCCCAACTACAGGCTTTTTATCGAACACATTACCAGCCAGACAATGCGATCTTGATCATCACGGGTAAATTCGATCCAGAAACAACACTTAAAACGATTGATCAGGCCTTTGCCGCGATTGCTAAACCCGAGCGAAAGCTCCCACCTGAATACACCGTCGAACCGGTTCAGGACGGTGAGCGCGGCATCACGCTGCGCCGCAACGGCGGCGCTCCACTCGTGGCGGCTATGTATCACGTGCCACCCGCCGCTCATCCAGATTTTGCTGCCCTTGATCTGGCCAGCATGATGATGGGCGATACGCCCTCTGGCCGCCTATACAAAGCAATGGTGCCAACAAAACTGGCGACCAGCGTGCTGGCCTTCACGATGGACCAACATGCTCCTGGTATTGCGATGTTTGGCGCGACGCTTGAACATGGCATGGACCCTAAACGCTCGCTCAACACACTGACGTCAACGCTCGAAGCCATCGCTAAAAAACCCTTCACAAAAGAAGAGCTTGAGCGCGCCCGCAATCAATGGATCACGAGTTGGGAACAAGTATTCAGTGATGAGCAAAAAGTCAGCAGCGCACTCTCTGAGTATGTCGCGATTGGTGACTGGCGCATGGTTTTTGTCGCCAGAGATCGGATTAAAAGCGTGACTCTTAGCGATGTGCAACGTGTCGCGAGCGAATACCTGATCGCCTCGAACCGCACGGAGGGCCAATACATTCCGACTGACAAACCCGTCCGTGCACCTGTCGCTAAAACGCCTGATCTGGCAAAAGATCTCGCTGACTACAAAGGCGCTGCCGCAGCCAAACAAACAGCAGCGTTTGATCCAACACCTGAAAACATTGACGCACGTACTGAGCACAAAGTTCTCAAACTCGCTAATGGTTCAGTCCAGCTGGCACTATTACCCAAAGAGGCGCGCGGGGAGCGCGTGAAAGTGATCGTCGCGATCCAGTCCGGCAATCTGGAGATGATGAAGGGACAAAGAATGATTTCCTCAATCTCAGGAGATTTGTTGCTTGCCGGCACGGACAAACTGAAACGCGAACAAATCAGTGACAAAATCGATTCGCTTAAAGGCGAGGTGGCTGTCTCTGGATCTGCAACGAATCTCACGATCAGCCTGAGCGCCACACGTGAAAATATCGACGCACTTGTATCCTTTGTGCTGGATGTTGTAAATCAGGCAAGCTATCCTCAAGACCAAATCAGCGAGACGACCAACAAACTGATCGCTTCGCTCAAAAGCTCAAAAACTGAACCTACTGCGATCGCTGGCCGGATGCTGAGCCGACTGAACAATCCGTGGGCTAAAGACGATATCCGCTACACTCCGAGCTTTGATGAGTCGATAGCAGCGGTACAGGCCATTAAACGTGCCGATCTGCAAACTTTCCATCGTAAATTTCATGGCACTGGAAACATCACAGTCTCTGCCGTGGGTGACTTTGACCCGACCAAACTCGAAGCGACTCTGACGAAAAGTCTGAGCACCTGGAAACCCGCTGCAACCTACACACGCATACCGGAGCCCTTTCATTCGATCAAACCCGAGCAATTGCAGGCATTAACACCAGACAAAGCGAATGCCTTTTACATTGCCAAGCTACCATTGGCCATTCAGGACACCGACCCGGATTATCCTGCGATGACGCTGGCCAACTTTTTGCTTGGTTCCTCCGAGACCTCCAGACTCTGGATGCGCGTGCGAGAAAAAGAAGGTCTGTCCTATAACGTTCGCAGCAGCCTGACGGCCTCGGCTTTCGAACCCAACGCTAATTGGACCGTTTATGCGATTTTTGCCCCTGAAAACAGGCTGCGTGTCGAGACCGCGATCAAGGAGGAGCTTGCGCGCGCCGTCAGCGAAGGCTTTACTGAAACCGAGGTCAAAGATGGTATCAGTGCGCTGTTGAATTTACGAAAGCTTTCTCTGGCGCAGGATGCAACGCTTGCAACGACCTGGAGCACCTACCTCGAACGCAAACGCACCTTCGCCTGGGCCGCACAAATCAACAGCAAAATCGCAGCACTGAAGCCAGAGCAAGTGCACGCTGTACTCAAAAAATACCTCAAACCGGCTGAGTTCAGCAGTGTTGCAGCAGGTGATTTTGAGAAGCAAAAATAACTCTAGTGTTTTTATTTATATCTTTGATTTTTTTAGTTCTGGCTTTATAAAGCTAGAACAAAGGACTTTAAGGAATTTCCGACATGAAAAAAATAATCGCCATATCCCTGACTGCGCTAGGACTAATGGCCAGCGCAAATGTCACGGCCCAATCCAGTTCACGCCTCGATGAGATACTGAAATCAGGCAAATTACGCGTGTGTTCACCAGGCGACTACAAGCCTTTTTCCCTCGCAAAAGCTGACGGAACGTTCGAAGGCATCGATATCGATCTCATCCAGTCCGCCGCTAAGGCTCTGGGCGTTCAGGTTGAAATGGTTAAATCCAGTTGGCCGAAACTGCTTGATGACTTCACAGAAAAATGCGACGTTGCGGTAGGTGGCATTTCGACCTCAACCGATCGCGCCAAACGCGTAGGCTTCATGACCGCTTACATGGTTAACGGTAAAGCACCCATTGCCTTGTGCACCAACGCTGCAAAATTCCAGACTGTGGCAGACATCAACAAACCGACTGTTCGCGTCATCACCAATCCAGGTGGTAGTAACGAAAAATTCGTACGTGCGAATCTGCCTGACGCCAAGGTTACGGTCTATAACGACAACGTCACAATTTTTGATGAAATCGTCAAAGGTAACGCGGACGTCATGATCTCTGAATCTGTCGAAACCATTGTGCAATCAAAAGCCAAGCCAACCCTGTGTGCAATCAATCCGGACAAGCCTTTGCAATATGGCGAAATGACCTACCTGCTGCCCCGCGGAGATTTGCCGATGAAGGCCTGGTTCGATACCTGGATCCATCTGAATAAAGCGTCCGGCGAATACACCAAAACAGTTGATAAATGGTTGAAATAAAAAGTTGAAAGAGGAAATAAAAAACGGGTGCGACATATATTCGCACCCGTTTTTTTGTTAACCATCCTGACCAGGACGCTACAGCCTGCTAAGAGAAAAACTCTTTCACACGGTCCGTCCAGGACTTGCTCTGAGGCGAATGACGCTCGCCACCATCGCTGAGTGAGGCTTCGAACTGTCGCAGGATCGCCTTTTGCTCTTCGCTCAGGCGCACGGGTGTCTCAACCACCACGTGGCAATACAGGTCGCCGGGATAGGCTGCGCGCACACCTTTGACACCCTTGCCACGCAAGCGGAAAGTCTTGCCTGATTGCGTACCATCGGGAATGGTAATTTCAGCCTTGCCATTGAGGGTTGGAACCTGAATATCCCCACCCAGGGCAGCGGTGGTAAATGGAATCGTCAGCTCGCAATGCAGATCATCGTTTTCACGCTGGAATATCTTATGCTCTTTGATGTTGATCTCAACGAACAAATCACCCGGTGGACCACCATTAATGCCTGGCTCTCCATTGCCTGATGAGCGAATGCGCATACCGTCATCGATTCCGGCAGGAATTTTGACCTGCAGGGTTTTGTTACGACGAGTACGACCTACGCCATCGCACGAGACGCAAGGATCGGTAATTTCTTTACCGTTTCCGTGACAGGTCGGACAAGTCTGCTGAACACTGAAAAAACCTTGTTGCATGCGAACCGCACCCGCACCACCGCAAGTGCGGCAAGTTTTGGGTGAGGTACCTGGCTTGGAGCCACTGCCTTTACAGATTTCGCAATTTTCCCAGCTGGGCACACGAATCTCGGTATCAAAACCGTTGGCCGCTTGCTCGAGCGTAATTTCCATGCCGTACTTGAGATCGGCACCACGATAGACCTGAGGACCGCCACCACCGCCTCGACGCTGGCCACCAAAGATCTCGCCAAATATATCGCCGAAATTATCAGCAAAGCCACCACCACCGCCCATGCCTGCGGCATTGGGATCAACTCCTGCGTGACCATACCGGTCATAGGCCGCGCGTTTATTTTCATCTGAGAGAATTTCATAGGCCTCTTTGGCCTGTTTGAATTTTTCCTCAGCTTCTTTACTGTCCGGATTACGATCCGGATGATATTTCATGGCCAGCTTTCGGTAGGCCTTTTTTAACTCATCATCTGACGCGTTTTTGGCGACACCAAGGATTTCATAAAAGTCGCGTTTTGTTGCCATGGTCTTAAGGCTCAATAATTAGGACAAAAAAACTCGCCCGGTTGCTCTAAAAGAGCCCCGGGCGGGTCAGCATCATACTAAGCGCTTCATTTGCCGTCGCGCTTGACTTCTTTAAAGTCAGCGTCGACAACATTGTCATCAGCTGGCTTGGCACCTGCACCGGCCTGACCGGCATCACCTGCCGCACCCGCAGCAGCGGCCTGAGCAGCTTGCGCATCGGCGTACATTTTCTCACCCAGCTTTTGCGAAGCTGTCGAGAGTGCCTCGACCTTGGCATCGATCTCAGCCTTGTCAGCATTGTTTTTCAAGGCCTCCTCGACTGCGGCGATTGCAGCTTCGATCGCAGTCTTTTCAGACTCTTCGAGCTTGTCTGCATACTCTGTCAGCGACTTGCGTGTGGCATGCACCAGACCATCAGCGCTGTTGCGCGCCAGGGCCAGCTCAGCCAAACGGTGATCTTCCTCGGCATTCGCTTCAGCGTCCTTCACCATCCGTTGAATTTCTTCTTCGGTCAGACCAGAGTTAGCCTTAATGGTGATCTTGTTCTCTTTGCCCGTACCTTTGTCTTTTGCAGAGACATGCACGATACCGTTGGCATCAATATCAAAGGTGACCTCAATCTGTGGTGTACCACGTGCTGCGGGTGGAATACCCTCAAGATTGAATTCGCCCAGCGTCTTGTTGCCGGCAGCAATTTCGCGCTCGCCTTGGAACACTTTAATCGTTACAGCTGGCTGATTGTCATCGGCCGTTGAAAACACCTGCGAGTGGCGGGTCGGGATCGTAGTGTTCTTGGTGATCATCTTGGTCATGACACCGCCCAGCGTCTCGATACCGAGAGACAAGGGGGTCACATCCAGGAGCAAGACGTCTTTACGGTCACCTGACAAGACCGAACCTTGAATCGCAGCGCCTGCGGCCACTGCTTCGTCAGGGTTTACGTCTTTACGTGGATCACGTCCAAACAACTCTTTAACTTTTTCCTGCACTTTTGGCATACGGGTCATACCGCCAACCAGGATGACATCGTCAATTTCGCTGACTTTTACGCCTGCGTCCTTGATCGCCATTTTGCAGGGGTCCATGGTGCGAGCGATCAGCTCTTCCACCAATGACTCGAGTTTGGCGCGTGTCATCTTGATGTTCAGGTGTTTAGGTCCTGAAGCATCAGCGGTAATGTAGGGCAAGTTGATTTCAGTTTGTTGAGCCGAAGACAACTCGATCTTTGCCTTTTCTGCAGCTTCTTTCAGACGCTGCAATGCCAGTACGTCTTTTGACAGATCGACACCCTGATCTTTCTTAAATTCAGCAATCACATACTCAATGATGCGCTGGTCGAAATCTTCACCGCCCAGGAAGGTATCGCCGTTGGTCGACAATACTTCGAATTGTTTCTCACCATCTACGTCGGCGATTTCGATGATCGAAATATCAAACGTACCACCGCCCAGGTCGAACACAGCGATCTTGCGATCACCCTTTTCGCTCTTGTCCATACCAAAAGCCAGCGCTGCTGCAGTGGGCTCATTGATAATGCGTTTGACATCCAGACCAGCGATGCGACCTGCATCTTTGGTTGCCTGACGCTGACTGTCATTGAAGTAGGCAGGTACCGTAATCACGGCCTCAGTGACTTCTTCGCCAAGGAAATCCTCGGCAGTCTTTTTCATTTTGCGCAAAACATCAGCCGCGACCTGTGAAGGAGCAAGCTTTTTGTTCTGAGCCTCAACCCAGGCATCGCCATTGTCAGCTTTGACAATTTTGTAAGGCATCAAATGGATGTCTTTCTGGACTGCGTCTTCGCTGAATTTGCGTCCAATCAGACGCTTGACAGCATAGAGCGTGTTGGTTGGATTCGTGACAGCCTGACGTTTTGCAGGTGCGCCAACCAACGATTCACCGTCCTCCATATAGGCGACGATTGAAGGTGTCGTGCGTGCGCCTTCTGCGTTTTCGAGAATTTTGACCTGGCCGCCATCCATCACTGCTACGCAGCTATTAGTGGTTCCAAGGTCGATACCGATAATCTTGCTCATGTTTATTACCTTTTTCAAATTCAGAATTGGGTGAAATACTTATATGGGTAGTATCTGGGGTGCTTTTTCGCTATTTCAAGCCTGAAAACTGTCTTTTTGACTTAAAAACGATCAAAAGCACCCGGTTAATGAAGAGAACTACACCGGTAAAAGTTGACAGGCTCAGGCGGCTACAGTCACCAGCGCAGGACGCAACACGCGATCAGCAATCAGATAGCCTTTCTGTAAGGTCTGGATCACTGTGTTGGACTCCTGATCAGGTGTGGGCACGCTGGCAATGGCCTGATGATGATGCGGATCAAACTTGGTGCCTTTTTCAGGTGAAATTTCTTTCAGGTGATTACGCTCAAAACCGCTGACAAGCTGTTTAAGCGTCATTTCGATCCCGTCGCGCATGTTTTCAGTGGTCTGCTCAGTCAAGGCCAAAGCAGCTTCAAGGCTGTCTTTGACAGGCACCATACTTTCCGCAAAGGACTCAATACCAAACTTGCGGGCTTTGGACACCTCTTCCTGAGCACGACGACGGACGTTTTCCATCTCGGCATGGGCACGCAGAACCTGATCGCGTTGCTCTGAAACCTGAGCCTGTGCGACAGCCAGTTCCGCCTGCAACTGCGCCAGCGGATCGAGCTGCTCGGCGGGCTCGCCGTTTTGAGCTGCCTGAGCTGAGTCTGCTTGGGGATTGGCGTCAGCCGAATCGTGAGGGGACGTCATTGAACTTCTCCAGAAAAAAGCATGATTAGCCTTTGATATGAGGGTAAAAACCACGGATTCAAGGGCTAAACGTGTAAAAAATGCTGCTTTTTACTGGTTTTGACTAAACACCAGACAAAGATACCTAATCAGTCCTGAGCATGCTCCACGCCGATTGGCCAGCCCTGTAACTGGGACTGAACAAGATTTGCCAGAGACTCAATCCAGGCAGAATCGTCATTCAAGGCAGGAATATAACGGAAGCGTTTGCCACCCGCATGCATAAACGTTTCGCAAACCTCGACCTGGATTTCCTCCAGTGTCTCAAGACAATCGGCTAAAAACCCCGGACAGACAATATCCACCTCGGTTATGCCTTCTTTGGCAAGCTTTTTCAAGGTCGGCTCAGTGTAGGGCTCAAGCCATTTTGCCGGTCCAAACCTGCTTTGGAACGTGACCTGATAGTCGTCAGCCTGCAGCCCCAGGTATTGCGCCAGCGCATGGGCCGTTTCGTAGCTGTCCCGGCAATAGGGATCCCCCATTTCGACACACTGCCTGGGCAGACCATGAAAACTCATGATGAGCTTTTGAGGGCGGCCATGTGCCTGCCAATAAGCGGCAATTTTGTCACCCAAAGGTTTAATGAATAAAGGCTCTGTGTGGAAACGCTTGATAAAACGCAGGGCTGGCTGATTGCGCAGATGACCCGCAACGCGCATGGCTTCATCGACAACCGTGGCAGTCGTGCTCGAGGCATATTGAGGGTAAAGCGGCACAATCAGCATATGCTCACAGCCCTTATCGCGCAGTTTAAGCATGGCGCTTTCAATCGAAGGCTGGCCATAGCGCATCCCCGTCTCAACTTCAACATCCAAACCACGCGAAGCTAAAACAGCACGAACACCAGCCACCTGACGCTGGGTGTAGACCATCAGAGGTGAGCCCTCCTCCGTCCAGATGCTGGCGTAACGCGGCGCGAGTTTGCGAGGCCGTGCCATCAGGATCGGACCATTGAGTATCGGCCACCATAATAATTTGGGGATTTCAATCACACGCGGATCGGAGAGAAACTCACGCAGGTAACGGCGAATCGCAGGAGCGGTTGGAGCCTCGGGCGTTCCAAGGTTGACCAGCACAACGCCAACACGGCCCGTCTGACGCGACTCGGGCCAGGCAATAAAGCGGGAATTCCGCGACAGATCACGTTTAGGTTCAGGCCAGAAGCGCATGCAGGGAGACTTTAAAAATGATTAAAAACCGCCCTGCCCAACACACGCGGCAAAGCGTTCAGAAAAAACTAGGAGCGCTCAGTATAGTGATGGCTCAGCGCGTTAGACAGCAAGCGCGAAGTGATGTCGACAATCGGTATCACCCGCTCATAAGCCATACGCGTGGGGCCAATCACGCCCAAAGTCCCTACGATACGACCATCCACGCCATAGGGTGCGGTAATCACCGAAAGGTCTTCGGTCGGTACAAGGGTGGAATCACCACCAATATATATCTGTACGCCCTGTGCACGGTTCGAAACATCGAGCAATTGCAACAGATCCGTTTTCTTTTCAAACAAGGAAAAGGTTTTACGCAAACGATCCATGTCCGAGGCAAGCTCATTGACATCAAGCAATTTGCGCTCACCAGAGATCACCACGCTTTCGACCTCGTCAGCCGCCTCGGTCCCCGCATCCACTGCGGCTTGCATCAAACGCGACATGTCCTCTTGCAAACGCGCAAGCTCACTGGCAAGGGTCAAGCGCACCTCGGCAAATGATTTACCGGCAAAATTATGATTGAAGAAATTAGCGGCTTCGATCAGAGCCGAACTGGTGTAATCGCGTGGTGTCAGCAAGATCCGGTTTTGTACATCCCCATCCGGGGTGACGATAATCAACAGGATGCGTTTTTCAGAAAGGCGGATAAATTCAATCTGGCGAAAGACCTGCGTGCGTCGCGGTGACAACACAACACCCGCGAACTGGGTGAGGTTTGAGAGCAACAGCGCGGCAGCATTAATGGCGCGCGCGGGATCCGCGGCAGGTTGCAGGTCACGCACATCAGTTGTGGGCAGTAACTCAACAGGCTGCGCCGAGAGCATGGTGTCAACAAAGAGGCGGTAGCCCCGCGGTGTCGGAACCCGGCCGGCAGAGGTGTGGGGGCTATGGATCAGCCCGAGCTCTTCGAGATCAGACATCACATTGCGAATCGTCGCGGGCGATAAATCAAACATTTTCGAGAGCGTGCGAGAACCTACCGGCTGGCCGTCATCGATATAACGCTCAATCAAAGCTTTTAATAGTGTGCGTGCGCGTTCATCCATCATGATGCTATTTTACAGTGACCGACTCTATAATCGGTTAGTTTTTCTCAAAGTGGACTTGCCATGCATTTTCCGGTTATTGCACTCGTTGGTCGATATCAGGACTCTGGACTGCACGCCCCCCTGCGTGCGCTAGGTAAGCTACTGACACAGGAAGGATGCAAAGTTTTACTTGAGGCCGAGACGGCCCGGCACACAGGTGTCACAGAATACCCAAGCGCCACCTTCGCCGATATCGGCGCGCATGCCAGTCTGGCTATCGTCATGGGTGGCGATGGCACCATGCTCGGGGCTGCCCGCCACCTCGCTCCCTTTGATGTCCCAGTTGTCGGGATCAATCACGGTCGCCTGGGCTTTATTACCGACATTCCCGTGGAGGACGCTCCACAGGCACTCAAAGCGCTGCTTGCGGGCCAGTTCGCCACAGAAAAACGTATGCTTCTGACTGGCAGTGTCTGGCGTGGCGAGGCTGAGATGTTTGCAGCCACGGCACTCAACGATGTGGTGCTCAGTCGCTCCGGTCGGGGTGGAATGATCG
Source organism: Burkholderiaceae bacterium (assembly GCA_036725985.1). Lineage (GTDB taxonomy): Bacteria > Pseudomonadota > Gammaproteobacteria > Burkholderiales > Burkholderiaceae_B > Zwartia. Next base: position 159,755 of record DAIMDD010000003.1, on the reverse strand, counting down.
AAGTACGGGTCGAAATCGGCGATAGTTACATGTATACCCTGCGCGCAGATGGTCTGATCGTTGCGACACCTACAGGCTCTACTGCCTACGCGCTCTCCTCGGCGGGTCCGATCCTGCACCCCGAAGTCGATGCCTTGGTGCTGGTTCCTGTCGCACCGCAGACTCTTTCCAATCGCCCGATTGTCATCCCTACCGATAGCGTGTTGAACATGACTCTGACTGCGATGGGACGGGCCGAGGCAGCCTCAAGCGTGCATTTTGATATGCAGACCTGGTCTGACCTGCAATCAGGCGATCGCATCGTGGTGCAGCGCGCCCCGCACACCATCCGGTTCCTGCACCCGACAGGCTACAGTTTCTTTTCAACCCTGCGCCGCAAGCTTGACTGGAATCGCATGCCAAGGTCCGGACCGGACGGGGAATAACACATGCTGCGCGCACTACACATCCGTGATTTTGTAATCGTGGCTGAGGCTGATATTGCTTTTGATCAGGGTTTCACAGTTTTTTCTGGTGAAACAGGCGCAGGCAAATCCATATTGATTGATGCGCTTGCACTTACTCTTGGCGGACGTGCTGACTCCAGCGTCTTGCGCACGGGTGCGACGCGCGCAGAGATCAGCGCTGTATTTGACACGCCCGATTCGCTTGTATCCTGGCTCACAGAACATGACCTGCAAGCAGAAAACGAACTCATTCTCAGACGCGTCATTGACAGTCAGGGCCGCAGCCGTGCCTACGCTAACGGGTCAGCAGTCACAGCGACGCAGTTGCGTGAGATCGGCGAATATCTGATCGATATTCATGGCCAACATGCCCATCAAAGCCTGTTGCGTGCGGAAAATCAACGCGATCTGCTTGATGCGCATGGTAATCACCAGACTCTGCGCCAAAATGTACTGACCGCCTGGAAAGCCTGGCGCACAGTAGAACGACAACTTGCACTCAGCGAGCAAGACGCAAGCACTCTGGCTGCCGCGCGGGACAAACTGGACTGGCAACTCGCCGAGCTTGATCGGCTCGGCATCCGCGCAGGAGAATGGGAGGAGATTTCAGCCGAACATACCCGGCTGGCAAATGGTCAGTCATTACTCGATGGTGCGGCTCAAACGCTGGCAAGCCTCGATGACGACGAGACCTCGCTTCACCAGCGGCTCTCACAAGCAGTCCATCGTATCGGTCAACTACTCAAACACGACCCGAATTTACAAACTGTGCATGATGCGCTCGACTCTGCCAGTATCGCCGTCAACGAAGCGATCTCTGACCTCAACACCTATCTGTCTCATGCAGAGCTTGATCCCGAAAGACTGGCGATCGCAGAAGAGCGTATGCGTCTAATTTTTGATATGGCGCGTAAATTCAAAATCGAGCCTGAGCAATTGTTCGCGTTTCACGAAAAACTTCGCGCAGAGCGCGCTGCGCTCGAAGCGACGAGCGACACTGAAGCGCTAAAAGCCCAAGCCAAAGTACTCGAAACGACTTACCGTAAAGCCGCCCAAGCGCTGAGCAGCGCACGAAAAAAAGCAGCAGCCGAACTATCGGAGCTCGTCACCCAAGCGATGCAAACGCTGGCCATGCAAGGCGGCTTGTTCAGTGCCAACGTAACAGAAACAACACCGGGTGCACACGGTCAGGACCTCATCGAATTTCAAGTAGCCGGACATGCCGGAACACCTCCCCGCCCCCTGGCAAAAGTCGCCTCGGGCGGTGAACTTGCCAGAATTTCACTTGCACTGTCTGTCATTGCAAGCCGTGCGGCACGTGTGCCGACACTGATCTTTGATGAAGTCGACAGCGGTATTGGCGGGGCGGTAGCCGAAGTTGTCGGCAACCTGTTGCGCGAACTAGGCGCTCGTCATCAGGTGCTTTGCGTCACACACTTGCCACAGGTAGCCGCACGGGGCCAAAGGCATTTTCAGGTAAGCAAAAAAATGGTGGGGCAAACCACGGAGTCACGCATCACTGCCCTGGAGAACCAGGGGCGCATTGAGGAAATCGCACGCATGCTTGGCGGAGTGAAAATCACCGCCACAACCATGCAGCATGCAGAGGAAATGCTGCAGGACTAAACTAGCTGCCGCGTGCATTACAAGCGGCGCAAACGCCATAGAGCACCATTGCATGGCTTTCAAGTAAAAAACCATTGGTTTTGGCAACCTGGTGCTGACGCTTTTCAATTTCTGCGTCAGAAAATTCGGCGACTTTACCGCAGTGTGTGCAGATCAGGTGATCATGGTGCTCACCATCATTGAGTTCAAAGATCGCTTTCCCACCATCGAACTGACTTCGGGACAGGATACCGGCCTGCTCAAACTGTGTCAGCACTCTGTAAACCGTAGCTAAACCAATATCAACACTTTCGCCAATGAGGACACGATAGACATCTTCGGCACTCAGATGACGCTGACCGGATTTATGGAAAATATCGAGGATTTTCAAGCGGGGAAATGTTGCCTTCAAGCCAACATTTTTAAGGTCGCTCTGGTCGTTTTCGGTTTGCAAGGCTATCCCCTGGCGTTAGAACCATACTCGGTCAAATTTGGTCTAAATCGGTCTATAAAGCGATTTTAGACTCAAAACCACCCACGACAGACCCTGTAAACCTTTATGATAGCGTTTTGGTTATTTTTCCAACAGAGGTCTGCTGTGGCAACGTTCCGCCCTATTGTTTCCAAACTGCCCGCCACCTTGGCTCTGGTTGCTGCCATGACCATCCTGACAGGCTGCGAGTCCTCCCGCTGGGGATTTCCTTATCGCAATAGCGTTCAGCAAGGCAACTGGATCACTAAGGATCAGGTTGGCATGCTGCGTGAGGGGATGTCACGCGAGCAAGTTAAATTCGCTCTCGGCACACCAACACTGACGAGTGTTTTGCATAGCAATCGCTGGGATTACCCGTATTATTTTCGTTCTGGTAATGGCAAGGTTGAAGAGCGCATCCTGACGGTCTTTTTTGACAACAACCGGCTGGCTTCATGGAAAGGTGATGAGCAGCCAGAGCTGCAGCCCTTCCAGCTCGCCAAAGAAGAAGTCGGTATTTCGCAACGAGAAGCTGCGCAACTCAAACTTGATGCGACGCGTGCTGCGAATGATGCAGGTCTACCTGGTGAGACGCTGTTGGCTCCTGGCCTGACTCTGGGTGAAACCATACAGGATGTCTCTGTCTCGGACCCGGCTGCCCTGCCTGGTGCTCCTGACGATGCTCCGATGCCTCTCGAATAACTGATCTCAATCACCAGAAAAGAGTTTTACATGATGCGAATAGCAATTGCCGGTGCCAGTGGCCGTATGGGCCGTATGCTGATCGAGGCCGTCACACAATCAAGCGATCTCACTCTTACCGTGGCGCTCGATCAAAGCGCCAGCCCAATGCTAGGCCAGGATGCCAGCGCGTTTCTTGGAACGCAGAGCGGCGTGCTGATCACGGACCAACTATCTGCACTGAGCCAGGCTGACTGCCTGATCGACTTCACACGCCCAGAGGGCTCACTCCTGCATCTGCAAGCGTGTGTCGAGCACCGTGTCAAGATGGTGATTGGCACAACCGGTTTTGATGAGTCGGGTAAAGCAGCTATTGCCAAAGCGGCCGAGTCCATCGCGGTTGTATTCGCACCCAACATGAGTGTAGGCGTCAATGCCACGCTCAAATTACTAGACATGGCTGCCCGTATTTTGAACTCTGGCTACGATGTTGAGGTTTTTGAAGCACACCACAAACACAAGGTCGATGCGCCTTCAGGTACAGCCCTCAAAATGGGGGAAGTCATCGCCGAGGCCTGGGGCAAACCGCTGGAGGAAATTGCAACCTGGACACGTCACGGTCATACAGGACCGCGCGAAACAGGCACAATTGGATTCTCGGTAGTGCGCGGCGGCGATATCGTTGGTGACCATACAGTCTACTTTTGTGGCACTGGCGAACGTATCGAGATCACCCACAAATCAAGCAGCCGTGCCGGCTATGCCGAAGGTAGCCTGCGCGCAGCGCGCTTTTTAGAGGCCAAACCAGCGGGTTTGTTTGATATGCAAACTGTATTGGGACTTTAAGGGCTGGTGCCAGAGATCACGACAGGTTCGATTTCAAGCGCCACACCAAACTGCGCCAACACACTTTGCTGGATGGCTGCCGCCAAAGCAAGCAACTCTGATGCGGTGGCTTGACCGTAATTAACCAAGACCAGTGCCTGACGATCATGGACACCCACGCGTGCTGATCGTTTACCTTTCCAGCCGCAGCGTTCGATTAACCAGCCAGCAGCGAGCTTGAAGCTGCCGTCTGCCTGCGGATAGGACACGATATCCGGAAAACGAAGCTCTAAGGCGCTGAACTGAACGGCTGGAACAACAGGGTTTTTAAAAAAACTGCCTGCATTACCTAAGACAGCAGGATCAGGCAGTTTTGTTCGGCGAATATCACAGATGGCATCGAAAATTTGTTGGGCTCGAATCTGCCCGGGCTCAGTATTTTTCAAAACAGGATGACGCAACAAATCTGGATAGCTCAGCACAGGCTGCCAGGGTCTGGGCAAACTGAATCTGACACTTACGATCAGCCACTGCCCGGGGCCAGAACGTTTAAACATACTATCCCGGTATTTGAAGCCGCACGCTTCGCGCTCAAACGTCACCAGACGCGCCTCGGGTATATGCCAGGCCGTGACAGACTCCACTCTCGAGTCCAGCTCCACACCGTAGGCGCCGATATTTTGTACAGGAGCGGCACCGACCGTACCGGGTATCAAGGCAAGATTTTCAAGGCCATCCCAGCCCTTGCTAACCGCAGTTGTCACAAACGCATGCCAGTTTTCACCTGCTGCGACATCAAGGATCCAGGCATCCGCACGCTGTTCGACGAGTGTGATCCCTTTGAGTTGCACGCGTGCAACCAGTTGCTCAAGCTGAGCCGGCAACACAAGGTTACTGCCCCCACCCAGCACCACAACCGGCGCAGACTGGCGGGCTAATTCCGAGAGCGCAGGTAGCTGACTGAGATTGTAAATATCCGTCACTCGCTTAGCCTGACAGGCTAGGCCGAGCGTATTCATGGCAGAAAGATCAACTGCATTGACAGCTGGATTGACGTTAGGCAATAAGGACATCGATCGGAGACGGTGAGGAATTTGTATCAGGTTTGACAGGGAGCAAAAAAATTTGCTATAGTCTTGGTCTTCGCTAATAGTACTTGATCTATTAAGCGCGGCGGACATGATTTAAATCATGTCAATTTCTAAAAGTTATTGCGATTGACAAGTAGTTTAAAACTGAGATGTTTTAATTACGCGGCAGCCCTCGCTAGAATTTTTTAGATCTGTCGCAGCAAAATTTTTCGTGTATAATTTGCGACTTCTCAAGCGGGAGTAGCTCAGTTGGTAGAGCGCAACCTTGCCAAGGTTGAGGTCGAGAGTTCGAGACTCTTCTCCCGCTCCAAATTCCATAAAGGGGGATGCACAAGTTGCTTCCCCCTTTTTCGATTTTGCACTGGCGCAATGGCAGAGTGGTTATGTAGCGGATTGCAAATCCGTCAAGCTCGGTTCGATTCCGGGTTGCGCCTCCAGCACTTACGGTTATGATCCAGTCTCGTTTTTGCCTCTCCTTTAGGCGGACTGCTGTCAGATGCCCACAACCTCCAACCCACAATCTCAAGCTTCCAAAATCACAGCACCAGTGATTTCGCGTGCGCTCGCCATACGCATATTTATAAGCTTTGCGGCTGGATATTTCATCTCTTACGCGTTGCGCTCGGTCAATGCCGCACTCGCTCCCCTGCTTGCGGCAGACTTGAATTTATCAGCGGGCGATCTCGGCTGGCTTTCCTCTGCCTTTTTTCTCTCTTTTACCGCTATGCAAATACCGCTGGGTATCTGTCTGGATCGCTACGGAGCACGGCGTACCGAGTCCTGTTTACTTTTGATTGCAGCAGTGGGGGCACTGGTAATTTCGCTTGGTCACTCGCTTTGGATGGTATCGTTTGGACGCATGCTGATAGGCCTGGGCGTTGCTGCGTGCCTGATGGCACCCTACTCCTACTTTAGACGCAGCTTTGCGGCAAACCGACAGGCACAGCTTGCGATGTGGATGCTGATTGCGGGTACTTCAGGTGCGTTGCTCGCCACGCAACCCGCCCTGATACTCGCGCAATGGATTGGTTGGCGCCAGTTTTTTGTCTTTGCGGCCGTAGTGCTTCTGATTGCAGCAACGTCTGTGTTTTTATGGACGGGCGATCACGACCGCCAGACTGCGACACAAATCGCAAGCAACCCCCCCGTCAGTTTTCTGAGTCTGCTGACCGACCCTCTGATGTTGCGAGTGATCCCGACAACCATATTTTTCTCTGGCGGCTTTGCCGCTTTACAGTCACTTTGGGCGGGCCCCTGGCTGACGCAAGTTTTAAAGATGACGCCCGCGCAGGCTGGCGAACATCTGTTTTATTTCAACGCAGCCTTACTCGTGAGCTATATCGCCATGAGCCTGATTAGTCCAAGGCTGGAAAAACGGGGCATCTCGCTTGCACGGCAATCTCTGATTGCCTTCGTATGGTTTCCCCTCTGCCTAGGCACCATGTTGTTCTGGCAGACAACTGAGGCCTGGGTGATGTGGCTCGTGCTCGCACCCGGTGTTCCAGCCGTCATTCTGATGCAGACTCAGACTGCGCTGGTGTTCCCTCGTCATCTGGCTGGACGCGTACTCACTACTTTCAATCTGGTGATGTTTGGTGGTGCGTTCTGTATCCAGTGGGGGATCGGCTTACTCGCTGATTTATTTGCTGCGTTGAAATTTAATCCGCAGTCGGCTCTTACCCTGGCCTTTGCTTGTCTGGTCGTGTTGCAATTGTCTAGCCTTGCCTGGTTTCTTATGCGTCGTAACGCTGCGACAGCGATTCAACACTCAACCTAGGGAATTAGACCAATGGATCAATCGGTACTCGATGCCTTAAAGCGCTGGCCTAATGTCCCAGCGGTCTATGGCTGGCTCTCTCTCTCTGCCCGGGGCGAGTGGCGTCTTCACCCGCTGGGCGATGCGCAGAACGGAGGTCCAGGCAAGGGGATTACCAACCCGCAGATTCTCGGTTTTATGGGACGTAATTACACAAAGGAACCAGATGGGAAATGGTTTTTTCAAAATGGTCCCCAGCGCGTCTATGTCAGACTCGATGCAGCGCCCTATGTCGCCCATCTTGAACCTGACTCAGGATCGCTTATTACGCACAATGGGCTGATGATTGAACGTGTCTATGCCTGGTTTACGGATGAAACAGGCCAGCTCTACGCTGAGACTGAATTAGGTGCGGTCAGGATCGATGATCGGGATCTGTTGACACTGGTGCAGGTGCTTGAAACCTCAGACGGCTTAAATTTTCTGGAGGCGCTGGAAACCGCAGCGCTTGAAACTGCAGCGCTTGACACTGAAAGTACCCCTCCAATCCTGCTGGTTTCAGAGCCAGGCGGCCATTACAACGCCTTAAAAACTCCTGTGTTTTGTTACAGAATTTTGCAGCAAGCGATCCCAGAAAGATTAGGTTTCATTAAAAATCCTCAGGCAGAGACAATTGCCCCGCAAGTGTCCTAGAATATGTACCTATGAGCCAAGATGCCGAGTTCTATTTCCCTGCACCACGTCTGCAAAAATTTTGTAGCCAGTGCGCGACGCCCATCACCCGCCGCATCCCGCCCGGTGATAACCGGGAGCGGGACTTATGCGAACACTGCGGCGCTATTCACTACCAAAATCCGCGACTCGTCGTAGGCACGATGCCAGTCTGGCAGGACAAAGTCCTGCTCTGTTTACGGGCAATCGAGCCGCGTGCGAATTTCTGGACGCTACCGGCAGGATTTATGGAACTCGCCGAAACGCTCCCCGAGGGCGCTGCGCGTGAAACCCAGGAAGAAGCTGGAGTCAAAATAAAACTCGGCGGACTCTACACTGTCATCGATATCCCGCATGTCGATCAGGTCCACGTTTATTTTCTGGCCGAGGCACTAGGCCCCGAACTCGACCCAGGCCCTGAAACTCTCGAAGCTCGCTGGTACGGCTTTGATGAAATTCCGTGGGACAATCTCGCGTTTAAATCGGTCTCCACCACGCTGAAACACTATCTCAGCGACCGTGTGTCTGGCGAGTTTCCAACGCATCACTACGCGCTTGGCGGCCCAAAACAGCACGAGTAACAGACCCGTGTCGTCGCTAAAACTGGTCTGGCTCGATTCCGACACACCCTTTCCTGATCCAACTCAAGCACTTAGCCAGCCAGCTGGCCTGCTCGCCGCCGGTGCTGATCTGGCAATCCCCAGGTTACGCCTGGCCTACAGCCAGGGGATTTTCCCTTGGTTTCAGGAGGGGGAACCTATCCTCTGGTGGTCCCCCGATCCACGCATGGTACTCAAATGCGAGGCGTTTCACCCCTCACACTCCCTGCGTAAACGACTGCGTCAGATCGCTCGTCAGCAGCAACAAGGCAATTTCGATGTCGTGGTTCGCGTCGATCACGCTTTATCCAGCGTCATGCAGGGTTGCGCCAGAACCGATGCTGACGGTCGGGCTCAAACCTGGATCACGCGCGACATGCAACTCGCCTACCTGGCCTGGCATTTTGCCGGACAGGTCCACAGCGTCGAAACCTGGATACAAGGCAAGCTAGTCGGTGGTCTTTACGGTGTTAGTCTGGGTAAGATGTTTTATGGTGAATCGATGTTCAGTCACGCAACAGATGCCTCCAAGATCGCCCTAGCGCATCTGGTCAATTTTTTGAGCAAACAAGGTGTTCAATGGATAGATTGCCAAATGCAAACAGATCATCTGGGCAGACTTGGAGCCGCGCCGGTTTCACGCGAGATGTTTATTGAACACGTCAGGCAGACCAGTGCACAGCCCAGCATCAATTGGTCTGCCGGTTGGCTGGACCATGAAGGCAATTTGCACGCGGACGTGTAATATCCAACTCACACACCAGACACAGTAATGCGCGCCTTGTTCTGACATGAGCAGACTCAAAGAACTCCCTTTTTCTACGCTGCAGTTTTATGCAACAGCCCCCTATCCGTGCAGCTATCTGCCCGACCGGGAGGCGCGTTCGCAAGTCGCAGCGCCCGGCCACCTCATTCACACAGATACCTATTCACAGTTAGTCGATGAAGGATTCAGACGAAGTGGTTTGTTTACCTATCGGCCACATTGTGATGACTGCAAAGCATGCATTCCCGTCAGAGTGGATGTCGAGCACTTCACCCCCAACCGCTCCCAGTTACGCAGCACTCGCCGGCATAGAAATTTACGACCACTGGTGGCGGAGCTCGCCTGGTCAGAAGAGCATTACAAACTCTACGCACGCTATCAAACGATGCGCCATCCAGGTGGTGGCATGGATGAGGACAGCCGAGCACAGTACAGCCAGTTTCTTCTGGCTAGTCGCGTCAATACCCGGCTGGTGGAGTTTCGCGAAGAGGACGGAACACTGCGAATGGTCTCAATCATCGATGTCCTTGAGCAAGGACTTTCCTCGGTCTATACGTTTTATGATCCCGATGTAGCTGGCAGCCTGGGTACCTACGGAATCCTCTGGCAACTGGAGCAGTGCAGACAGTTAAAATTACCCTGGCTATATCTTGGATACTGGATCGCTGATAGCCAAAAAATGGCCTACAAATCCAGTTTCAAGCCTGCACAGTATCGATGGGATGAAAAATGGCGTGCGGCGCCGCCCAATACTGGCGGAGTACCTTAAGGCTTTCGAAATATTTCTCCGCAAAAAACATTTCTTTTCCAGACTTTTTAGAGTAGCAGCCTATGTCCATTCTTTTCCAAGCCTATCCTCTCGCGCGCCATGCACTATTTGCCATGGATGCCGAAGCTGCGCACGAAGCAACGCTACTCGCATTGCAAAAAGCCTATGACTGTTCGCTGACAAGAGGACTGATGCGAGACCGTGCTCTCGCACCAACAAAACTGATGGGCTTATCACTGCGCAATCCTGTCGGGTTAGCTGCTGGGCTGGATAAAAATGGGGCTCACGTCGATGCCATGGGTAATCTCGGATTTGGTTTTGTTGAGGTCGGTACTGTCACACCCCGCGCTCAACCCGGTAACCCTAAACCTAGAATGTTCCGTATTCCGCAAGCGCAGGCTTTAATTAATCGCCTGGGCTTTAATAATCTGGGACTCGAAACCTTCCTCGAAAATGTTCAGCGTAGTGAGTTCCGTCAGCAAGGCGGCATCCTGGGACTGAATATTGGCAAAAATGCTGACACCCCGATTGAGCGTGCGGCTGAGGATTATTTGCTTGGTCTCTCGGCTGTCTACCCGTATGCAGACTATATTACGGTGAATATTTCCTCACCCAACACCAAAAATCTCCGCGCCTTGCAAGGTGAGCATGAGCTTGATCAGTTGCTCTCTCAACTCGCGCAAAGACGTTCTGCTCTCGCTCTGCAACATAGCAAGCGGGTACCGCTTGTTGTCAAAATAGCACCAGATCTGTCCGAAGACGAAATCGATACGATCGCTGAGGTTTTACCCAGACACGGAATTGACGGAGTCATTGCAACCAACACTACGCTGGCTCGCAGTGCTGTGACAGGAATGAAATACGCCGATGAAGCAGGCGGCCTATCCGGTGCGCCGCTACACGCCCGCTCACTCGAAGTGATCGCACGTCTGCGCAGCAGCTTAGGACAGGATTTTGCAATTATCGGTGTGGGTGGGGTGATGAACGGCCAGCATGCTGTCGAAAAAATACAAGCTGGCGCCAATGCGGTTCAACTCTATACCGGGCTGATTTATCGCGGTCCAGCGCTTGTGGGCGAATGCGTGAGTGCAATTCGTAACATGTAAAAATTGAATGATAAAAATTCACGCGGGGCGTGAAGTGAAGCACACTAAAATAAAAGGTCACCCGAGGGTGACCTTTTATTGCTTTCTACTTGCTTTCTACAACCTACGGATCAAGAGCAGGCTCAAGCCGTACGGTCACGCTAGCCAAAAATTAGGCAGCGCGGCGAGCACGTGTTGTTGACTTAACGACTTCTGCTGCATCGCCAGCAGCTTTGAACGATGCGTTCGCAGCAGCAGACAGGTTTTTCTCAGCAACTTCAGCAGCTTGTTTAGCGGCTTTGGTCAATGCGTCGAAGGCGCTGGTAGCTTGAGCCATTGAAGACTTGAGCATCGCAACGGCGCTTTCTGAACCAGCAGGAGCGTTTTTGGTGAACTGTTCGATTGCGTCGTTCACGTGTTTCTGACCTTCAGCAACGTGTGACTCGCCTAATTTGGAGAGGTCAGCCTGAACGGATGAAACGATATCGTATACATGCTTGCCGTAAGCCATGGCTTTCTCGGCACCAGGCTGAACCAGACTCTGGGTCAGGGCAGCAGCTTCTTGAGCGTCTTTGACGCTGGAAACTTTTTGTGAAGTCTGTGAAACTTCATCAAGCGTTGCCTTGATGACTTTGAGGTTCAGATCAACCAGTTTCTCGAAACCGGTGAAAACGGTACCCTGGAAAGCCACCAATGTATCGATGGCGGCTTTTTGGCTGTTTAAAACTTGCTGAGGAATCGCTGACATGATGTTCTCCGAGATTCAAATTAAATAAATGTTGCACTGCACAAGTTCTATTGTAAGGGCGAAAATTCGGATGTCAACAACTTTTTGGTGCGTTGCAACAAAAAGACAACAAATTTGACTCGACCTGTACCCTTTTCTCTCCTAGACTGTCACTTTAAGAATATAGGGTGATCTATGCAAAAAAGTTTTTTTAGCTTGCAAGGACTTCAGTCAGCCATTATCAAGAGCATAGTTTGCAGCTTGATGACAATTGGCGGATTAACTGTTGGGGCATTCGCTCAAGCTCAACCGGCCAGCGCCTATCCTAGTAAACCGATCAAGATTATTGTCGGCTTCGCCCCAGGTGGGGGTTCGGATTTTATCGCCCGGATCGTAGCGCAAAAACTCACGCAGCAACTGGGTCAAACCGTTTTTGTTGAAAATCGTCCAGGAGCAGGAGGCAACCTGGGGGCGGAAATCGCCTTGAAAGCGCCAGGCGATGGCTACACCTTGTTTCTGGCCGCCACAAGCTATACGGTTAATGCCAATCTCTATAAATTACCCTTTGATCCGATCAAAGACATCACGGCGATCGCACGCCTGGCAAGCGGGCCTTTCATTATCGCGACCAATCCTAACTTAGCTATCCCAAATCTCAAAGCTCTGGTGGATATGGCTAAAAAAGAGCCCGGGAAATTCAGCTACGCGTCTGCTGGCAGTGGCAGCATCACCCACGTCGCCACAGAGTACTTTTTGACAACGGCGGGCATTGATGTCCTGCACATCCCCTACAAAGGCACTTCCCCGGCACTCACCGATACCATCTCTGGACAGGTACAGTTTATTTTTGGCACCGTAGCCTCGACCATGCCACATGTGCAATCTGGCAAACTCACGGCTCTGGCGGTTACGACTGCGCAGCGTCTGGAGGCCTTACCGAATGTTCCCACCGTGATGGAGTCAGGCTATCCAAATTTTGATGTATCGGTCTGGCATGGTCTGATTGGACCCAAAGGTATTCCTGCAGAAATTGTGCTCAAAATCAATGAGGCTGTTCGCACCGCGTTAAATGACCCTCAGATGACCCAGCAACTGGCCTCTGATGGACTGACGGCTAGCTCAGATACGCCTGAGGAATTTAGCGCCTTGATTGCGCAGGAGGTCTCGCGCTGGGGTGCTTTAGTCAAGGCGCGTGGCATTACCCTCAAATAGCTCAGACGCTTGGCTCACTAGCGTGAGGCACATAACCGAGCGCTTCTGAGATACGTCCCGCGGTTGAGACCAGCTGTTTGATCCAGGTATCCTGCAATCTGCCTGACGGGGCAGAGATCGAGAGACCCGCCACCAGTTTGCCTGTATCGTCATAGATGCCCGCCGCGATACAGCGCACTCCCATTTCAAGTTCTTCGTTATCGCGTGCGTAACCCAACTCCCTGACGCGGGAGAGCTCTTGTTCGAGCTTATCGAGCTCGATGATGCTGTTGCGCGTGCTTCCAGTGAGACCTGTACGTGTTGCATATGACCGTACCTGACGCGGGTCGGCTGCGGATAAAAACAACTTCCCGTTTGAGGTCAAATGCAAAGGTGCGCGCCCTCCAATCGCGCGCACTACCTGCATACCCGAGCGCTCGCTCCAGGCTCGATCGATATACACAATTTCATCACCTTGCTGCACAGACAAATTAACCGTCTGTCCTGTCATTTCATGAAGATCGCGCATGGCGTCTATTGCCGCTTCACGAACGTTCAAACGTCCCCTGACTAGCGAACCCAGCTCAAGCAAACGCATCCCCAACTGATACAAGCCATTGTCAACACGCTCAACGTAACGTGCAAGCACGAGGTCGTTAAGAATGCGATGCGTTGTCGAGGGGTGCAAACCTGTCCTGTGCGCAAGCTCTTTGAGTGTCACAGGGTCAGGTTGGGCTGCAAGCGCATCGAGCAGACAAGTCGCACGCTCCAGGACCTGGATCGCCATGCCTAGGTCACGAGGCGTAATGAGCTCCTGATCTCTTGGGCTTGAGCCGAGGGTCTGCGACATGAGAGTTATCGCTTAGCGGGCGGGTCGTATCGCGCCCCAAGTCGCTCTGCTTCGGCACGCAAAAACTCCAGAGCCTGCGCGGCAAGCAGAGGATCGCCTTTGACGCCAAGCTCGATATGCGGCGAGGCGCCGTTTTCCCCAACCGAAGGCAAACTAAACGCACGCACTCCGGGCCATTTTTGCTCAAGAGCCTCAAGCGCAGGAGTAATACGCGATTCGGGCATACCGTAAACAAGAAAAGAGTGTTCGGCAAGCTGCGTTTTGTGGTGCAAGTGCGCATATCGGGTGTCAAGCATCCACTCAAGCATAGGCCAGGCCATCACAGGGAAACCGGGCACGAAGGTATGGTTCTGGATAAAAAAACCGGGAATCCTGTTGAAGGGATTTGGAACAATTTCAGCGCCCTGCGCAAACATACCCATTTGCAAACGCTGTTTGTTTTCAGGGGTTGTCATATCCGCTGAACCCTGGCCTTTTTCGGCTATTTCAACGCATCGCAATCTGATTTGCTCTGCCGCGTCGGGATGAAGCACCAGAGGCAATCCTAGGGCGGCACCTGCTGCCTGACGGGTGTGGTCATCAGGTGTTGCACCAATACCACCACAGGACAACACAATATCGCCACTGGCGAAACTGCGCTTGAGTGCGGAGGTCAGCAGCTCCCTGTCGTCGGACAATATTTCTACCCAGGAGAGTTGCAAGCCTCGTGCGCTCAGTAACTCTACGACTTTGGAAAAATGTTTATCCTGACGACGACCAGACAAAATCTCATCACCAACAATAATCAAACCGATACGGGAGTTGTTTTGGGTTAAAGCCATCAGTTTTCCTGAGCAATGAAACAGCGTAAGGGAAAAAATTCAAGTCGATATTTCAGCACAAATGACTCTCATTTGGTCAATTACGCTGCGTTGACATTCAATTAACAAGCGTTTTTTCCTGGCGCAGCCGTCGTAACGCCTCGAGTCCGAAATGGGTATAGACCAAGCCAGAAAAAACTGGCAAAAACACCCAGGCAGGCGGGATCAGGTTAATCAGCGCACAAATCAAGCCAATGGTCCAGAAGCCAACATTGTGCCGATTAATCAGTAAACGACGCTCCTGGGCCGTTGCGTGTTCAACAATGGCATCCAGTCGCATCATGCGAGAAAAAGCAAAGGTCCACCAAAAAATCGAAATCAACAGACCAAGGGGCGGGACCAGCCAGAATGGCAAGGTAACAAGCCAACCCAAGGCAAAAAGCAAACTCACCCATATCGCATTCCAGAGACTGACAAAAAAAGACTGTTGCCCCTGCATGCTCAGACCATGATAATCGCGGGCAGATAAATGAGCGATCACCATCGGCATGACACATACGGCGGCTACTGCCAGTCCGAGAATCCCGGAGAGTGGCAACAGGATCGCTACGGCTGTGATCGGGACAATAAACGACTTGAGCGTCATCAGTGAAAACAGTCCCATGGAGAGCAGCCACTGATTCGCCTGAATAATCGTTGAAGACTCGCTGATTTGCTGATCGAGCCAACTGGTGAGCGGACCAAGTGCGATGATCATCAACAAAATCGCTCCGCCCAGCATGATTAAAAATGGCAACAACAAAGCAAACAGCATGCGCGGATGAAGCTGAGAACGCAAAGCGCGTCCGAAGGCTTGCGCGACGCCTGTCAAACCTGATGAATCAATGTTCTCAGGGTGTAGATTGCGATCAGGTGTAAATTTTGGGATCATTTGCGCACCAAGCTTATGCTCGGGAAATACTCAGAGAAGTTATCATAACCATATCCGCGGCACAGCAGCATAACCGTAACAGCACCACAATTTATTAAGCTGATCGACTCATGACAACCTATCTACCAGGAGACCAAGCCTTAACTCAAAGGCTTAATCAACGCGACCCCACGCTAGTGTTGTGTTTCTGCGCAGCCTGGTGCGACACCTGCAAAGAGTATCAGCCCAAATTTGAAAGGCTCAGTACCAGTCATCCCAAGGCAACTTTTGTCTGGATTGATATCGAAGATCACCCGTTGTTACTAGGTGATGAAGATGTTGAAAATTTTCCGACTATTGCCATTCTGCAAGCTAGCGAAATCAGATTTATGGGAACCATACTGCCCCATATCGAACATCTGGACCGGCTAATTCAGGCCATGCAGGCACCTGGAAAAGCCCAGGATACGGAATTGCCTGAGGATTTAGTCGAGATGCTGAAAAACAGCTGAGCGCAAGCGAGACTTGCGCTCAGCTCTTTTTAAATGCTCCACCTAATAACAAGCCCACAGGACGTTTTACACCCAGGGCAGGTTTAGCCGGCGCAGTGACCGCTTGAGCGGCGGCAGCTAATGCGGCAGGTGATGGCTCGTAAGGCTTGGTAAAAAACTCGTCAATCGGTTTTTGTGGGGCGCTATAACGACTAGGTCGTGCTGCGCGCTCGGTTCCACGCTCACTGCTACGCTCACCAAAACGCTCACCCGTGCGCCCACTGCCCGCCTGACGGGCAGGGCGCTCAGCTAACGTGCCGCTTCGGCTCTCGCGAGGTGCAGCGCGCGCGAGCAACTCACCGGGGATGTGCAAAATACCGCGGGGTACGGTAGTTTTGATCAGTTTTTCGATATCAAGCAGGAACTTTTCTTCCGAGGGTGTAAACAATGCGATGGCTTCGCCCTTCGCGCCTGCGCGACCGGTACGGCCGATGCGATGAACGTAGTCCTCGGCGCTATGGGGCAAGTCGTAATTAATCACGCAAGGCACACCCGCGACATCGAGTCCTCGAGCGGCAACATCGGTAGCGACCAGCACCTCGAGCTCTCCGGCTTTGAAGGCCTCGAGGGCTTTCATGCGATCGGCCTGAGACTTATCACCATGGATAGACTCCGCGCTGACGCCGTCGAGTTCAAGCTGTCGGGCAAGCCGGCCACAACCAATTTTGGTGTTGGAAAATACGATCACCTGTTTGAGGCCGCGGGATTTCACGAGATGCACAACGGCCGCGCGTTTAGCGTCACCCGACATCTGGTAGGCGATCTGCGTAACCGTATCGGCCGTCGCGTTGCGATTGGCCACCTCAATCTCAACGGGTGAGTTGAGATAGGTACGACCAAGCTTGCGGATCTCATTACTGAAGGTTGCTGAGAACAGCAAGGCCTGGCGCTGGGCAGGTAGTAAACGGATAATACGATCCAGATCAGGCAAAAAGCCCATATCGAGCATACGGTCTGCTTCGTCAAGCACCAAAATACCGACCTGACTCAAATTGACATTTTTTTGTTCAACGTGGTCCAGCAAACGGCCAGGCGTCGCAATCAACACCTCGCAGCCGTTGCGCAGGGCTTCTTTCTGGGGGCCAATATCCACACCGCCAAACACAACGGTCGAGCGCAAAGGCGTATGGCGACTGTAGCGCTTGACACTTTCGTAGACCTGATCGGCGAGCTCACGGGTCGGTGTCAGTATCAGGGCACGCACCGGATGACGCGCGGGCGAAGCACTGGTGTTGGACAAGGGAATCAAACGATGCAGGATCGGCAGGGTAAAAGCCGCTGTTTTGCCAGTTCCTGTCTGCGCCGCCCCCATCACATCATTGCCCGCCATAATGGAGGGCAGAGCTTGTGCCTGGATAGGTGTGGGAGTGGTGTAACCCGTATCAATCACTGCCTGCAAGAGGCTGGGATGCAAACCAATTTCAGCAAAAGTTGGGACAGCCGCAATAGGCGTCTCGGGAGTCAGTGCAGGAGTTTGTATGTTTGAAGTCATTGAATTATTTGAAGAATATCCTTTGATTGTACCGCAGCTGCGGTAATTTGTTCGGGATTCCCCTTATAAAGGGGCATAAAAGCCCTGATTGCAATGACCTGCCCCCACCCTTTAGCCAAAGAGCGTGACTACCCAGCGCATCAGCCACAAGGCCAGCATACCCGAGATAATCAGTAACAAGGCGCTGCGCGTGCGTTGATAAACCCAGATCGAAACCACCGCAGCGACTAATTTGAGATCAAGCATCGGCCCGTGCTGGGCATGCCAGGGCAAAATCTCTGGCACGATAATGGCTGTCAGCGCTGCAAGTGGGGCGTAGCGCAGCGCGCTGCGAACACGGTCGGGCAAGGGCATCAGATGCCCGAACAGCATATAGGTTGAACGCGTAATCACACTGCATAAAGCCAGCAAGAGGATCGCCGCAATCACATACCAGTCGTCAGAGATCATCAGATACGCCCTTTGCGAAAGACTCTTTCGGCCCACATGCCGGCCGCACTTCCCGCCAGGACTGCAGCGATCAGGCCTAATCTCAACGGCCAGGGCTGGGTCAACCAGGCGACGACCCCCGCTGTGAAGATAGAGACGAGAATGGGTTTGTTACTCACCAAAGGCATCATCATGGCAATCAGAGCCAGCACCGCGGCAAAATCAAGTGACCAGCTAGTTGGAACAAAGGATCCCAGTGCAATACCCAAAAGCGAAGTCAGCTGCCAAACCATCCAGGATGACAGGATCGATCCTAAATAAAACCAGTGTTGCTCAAGGGTGCCTTTTTTGGGTGCATCTGTAAACCGTGGCATGAACACGACAAAGGCTACATCCACACTCAGATAACCCATCAGCAAACGTTTAGGCCAGCTCATATTTTTAAAAAACGGGTGAAGGGCTGCGGCAAAAATCACAAAACGCAGGTTGACCACCAGGCCCGCCACGAAAATCAACCAAAGTGGGGCACCAGCCATAATGAGGGGCAAAGACGTCAGTTGTGCCGAGCCGGCATAAACGAGCAAAGTCATCAACACGGCCATGTGTTCGGTCAATCCTGACTTAACCATCGCGACACCCGTCACAACGCCCCAGACAGAGAGCGCAAGCAGGCCAGGCAGAAGTGCGTGTGCACCCTGGCGCATGGCGCACAGTCGCTGGGCACGCACTGACAAAGCGTGCTGATCAGGTAAAGGGGATGTATCAGTCAAGATGGCACCAGATGAGCGGCTATAGCGCCGGGAAAAATGTTGGTGTATTAAGACGTATTGTAGAGCGATGGCCTTGTTACAATAAGGGGTCAATTTCAACACAACGAGAAAAGTCATGTCTGACAAAGTCTCTGCTGGCTCAGTCGCTACTCCTGTTGAGCTTCAGGCCTCGGATCTGCCTCTGCATTGCCCAGGCCCGCGCTCACCGCTCTGGAGCATGCATCCACGGGTTTTTCTGGATGTCACAAAATCGGGCTCCGTACGTTGCCCGTATTGCAGTACGACCTATACGCTTGCGCCTGGCGCAGTCGTGCACGGTCACTGAGGACAAACGGCATGCCCGTAATGTTCGCCACCTCCGAAGAAGCAGAGCTGGCCTTCTATGACGCACTTGAACGCGCTGATCTTGTTCGCCTGATGCAAGTCTGGTCGGACGAGGAAGATATCGTTTGCGTGCATCCGGGTGGCTTGCGTGTCATCGGCCATCATGCGGTGCAGGAGTCCTGGCAGGAAATCCTTGCCAATGGTGCCTTGCATATCCGTCCATCCAATGCTGTGGTCCTGCACAGCATGATGGGAGCTGTTCACTCTCTTATCGAACAAGTAACGGTTCACGGCACAGAATCCACTGAAATCGCAAACTGCTACGCCACCAATGTCTATCACAAAGGTCCAACAGGCTGGCGACTCGTCATGCACCATGCCTCAGCCGCACCCGGCGAAGCAGGCATGCTGGATTTACACGATGTGTCAGGGGTGCTGCACTAAAGCATCCTCTAACCCGTGACAGCCACTTTAGATCTATCCCCCTGTCCAGTACCCTGGTGGCTGCCTGAGCGGCAACTCCAGACTCTTTATGGTGCACTCGCTGCACGAACACATCGCGTCAGCTTTATCCGCGACCGGCTTGAAACACCTGATGGTGATTTTATTGATCTGGACTGGAGTGCACCCGGACTGGTTGCTCAGTTAATTGCAAGTACAAAAAAACAAGTCACGCAACAAACCTCCGAAGGAACCGAAAAACCACAGCGGGCATTACCCGAACTTTCCTTGCAAGCTACGCAAGCCGCGCGCTGGATGACTGAGCAAGATCGTGCGCACCTCGAAACAATTGATCAGCAGACTGGAGTCAAGGCACTGGTCTTACTGCACGGTCTTGAGGGCAGTAGCAAGAGCCGCTACGCTCAGTCGATCGCACAGTATTTCAGGGCTCGTGGCTGGGTGGTTGTGGTTGCACACTTTCGCGGATGCTCCGGTTTTCCCAACCGTTTAGCCAGGGCCTATCACTCAGGTGACTCTGAAGAAATCTCGTTCATACTCGCATCAGTCAGACAAGTCGTTCCCCATGCGCAGTGGCATGCTGCAGGCGTATCACTGGGTGGCAATGCGTTATTGAAATACCTCGGCGAATACCCTGGACAAGCAAGCTGGCTCAATGCCGCAGCGGGCGTATCAGTGCCACTGGATCTGGTTGCCGCCGGCAACCACCTCTCCAATGATCCTTTTAATCGTCAAATCTACAGCCGTTATTTTTTACGCTCACTCAAACCTAAAGTTCTCGAAAAGGCCAAACGTTTTCCCGGGGTGATCGATGTCATGCGAATTTCTCAGGCTCATGACCTGCGTGAATTTGACGATGCCTACACCGCGCCGATGCATGGCTTTCGTAACGCAAAGGACTACTGGATGCAGTCAGCAAGCAAACCCTGGCTTAAACAAATCCGCGTGCCTACGCTCGTCCTGAACGCCCGCAATGATCCGTTTTTGCCTGAGCCGACGCTGCCCTCCATACAAGAGGCCTCAGACCAAGTCCTGCTGCACCAGCCTGCCTCGGGTGGTCACGCGGGATTTGTCACAGGTAAGTTGCCCGGAGACTTGACCTGGCTGCCCGAAAGACTCGCCAGGTTTTTTAGTCAACGCCAATAAAAACTCTCAAAGCACAAACTGTTTCATTTCAGTTTTTCAAGTAGCCGTCGGTTTTCCATAATTTTTTTAGTCAGCTGACGCAACTCCACATCGATCTGAGACTGGACATAGAAGTCTTGTGACAGCGTACGCGCCTGTTGCAACTGCGTCGCGGCCGCAGGCAGCGCACCTACCAGTATGTAATAAGACGCCATGGACTGCCGGGCTGCGACCTGATCACCAAGACGGTCCTCGCTGGCGGCCCGCATCTGGAAAAAACCAGGTTCAGCACTTGGCCAGCGCTTGACTTGCTGATTGAGGAACGAAATAGCTTCTTTGTCTCGACCAAGCAATTGCAGGCTCTGGGCGACGCGTTGTGCGAAAGACCTGCGCTCAGGCCAGCGCTTCATAGCGGCCTGAGAGAAAGACAAAGCATTCACATTATTTTTATTCGCCAATTCAATATCAATCCGTTGCAATTCCAGATACGGCGATTGCGCGATGATCGACTGGGCCTGTTTGAGTGCACTCGAGGCCGTCGACAAATCCTTACGAACCAGCGAGGCGTAAGAGATGCCGTACCAAGCCGCAGCGCGACCTACCGCACTAAGCGCCGTCCTGTCTGTTGTTGTCTGCAGCGTTTCTTCCTGTAGCTGTTCAACCGCGAGCCGCAAGGCTTTTGGATCGGTTGCCTGCAAAATTCTTGATTTTGCCCGGATAAACCAAAACTCATCCGAGGCCTGATAGCGGGTCAAAGGCAACTGACTAATACGGTTTTGCATATCGGTCATGCGCTGGATACTCAAGGGGTGTGTCGAGGCATACACGCCCCCCCCTCTGCCCTCATTGAGCGAGGCAGATTTCATTAATCTGCTGAACATAATCGCCATGCCATTGGGATCGTATCCGGCTTTGCGCAACATCTCAAAACCCGTACGGTCAGCCTCTTGCTCGGCATCGCGCGAAAAACCGAGTTGCTGTTCGATCGCCGCAGCCTGCCCGAAGGCGGCGATTCCCGCAGCAAGGTTGGCCCCGCCGCCCGGAACAAGCGCCGCCAGCAATGCTGCCGCCATGGAGGCTAGCGCAAGATGCCCGCTTTTTTGTTGCTGGGTCAATCCACGTGCAATATGACGCTGCACGACGTGGGCGATTTCGTGCCCCATTACGCCAGCCAGTTCAGACTCATCGCCAGCAGCGACAATCAAGCCTGTATTGATGCCAATAAAACCGCCGGGCATTGCAAAAGCGTTGATGACGTTCTCGCGAACACCAAACGCCTCAATATCTGGCGCTCCGCCTGGAGCGAAGGCCGCGAGCTTGCGTGCCATATTGTTCAAATACTGATCAATATCCGGATCACTGATGTAATCCGGGTCTCTTCGACCCTGCTCCATGATCGCCTCGCCAAGCTTGCGCTCCAGTGCAGGTGACAAGTCTGCAGCCGAGGCGGGACCAAGTGTTGGCGCGCCCACTGGCTGGGCGTGGAGCGGCGCAAGCGTCAGGCAAGCAATCAGAACGCCTGTGAGCAACTTTTCAGCAAACCTCGGCAAGCCAAGTTTAAATTTGTCAGGAAACATTATTTTAAGAAAGTTGCCACATATTTGTTTAATAATGAAATCACATACGCTTATGATAGCGGTTCAAACAAATTGGTTCCGGCTGCAAGCGGTCGGACTTTAAGGATTCGTTTAATCATGCGCCCAGTTCGCAAAGCTGTTTTCCCCGTTGCCGGTTTAGGTACACGATTTTTACCCGCAACCAAAGCCATGCCTAAGGAAATGTTACCCGTTGTCGATAAACCACTGATTCAATATGCCGTTGAAGAAGCCGTCGCCGCTGGCATTACCGACCTGATTTTTGTGACTGGTCGTCATAAACGTGCGATTGAAGACCATTTTGACTCGGCACCAGAGATGGAGGCCGAGCTAGCCCGTAAAGGCAAAGCGGAGTTGCTGGCGATTGTCCAGGGGATCTTGCCACCCAATGTCAGTTGCATTTATATACGCCAATCCGCCCCACTGGGGCTTGGTCACGCAGTACTGACCGCAGCGCCGATCGTAGGGGATGAACCTTTTGCGGTGCTGCTGGCCGATGACCTGCTCGATGCAGACCGACCCGTGATTGGGCAGCTTATCGATGCCGCCTTGACGCATCAGGGCAGTATTCTGGGTGTGCAAAACGTACCACTCTCAGAGACAGACAAATACGGCATCGTCGCAACCGACCCTGTTAGTCCCCGTACTGAGCGGGTTAGTCATATCGTCGAGAAACCAAAACCTGCTGTTGCCCCCTCGACGCTGGCAGTTGTCGGGCGCTATGTCCTGGATGCGAGAATTTTCGCTCACTTGCGTCAGACACAGGCTGGCGCTGGCGGTGAAATCCAGCTGACCGATGGTATTGCCTCGCTAATGAAGGAAAAACCTGTGTTTGCCCACCGCTACGAAGGCATCCGCTATGACTGTGGCAACAAAGAAGGCATGTTCCGCGCCACGGTAGCACTCGCACGCAAATATCACGGCCTGGAGCCTTGAGTCCTTTAGCCCTTGCGTGGTTTTGGCAAGCCCCAGCGACCTTTCGCAGACAAGCGCATCAGCGTTCGAAGAGCCATTAACAAGCCAAGCACCTCGGTCATCGCGGCCGGGATCCACATGGTCAGACCACCTATCATCTGGTCGGTCTGAGCCTGCATCGCGATGGCACGTCCGCAGAGATCGAACAGGGGATACAAGTCCCGCTCAGTAAAGGCAATCATCGCGCCTGCGACCATCTGCGGCGCCATTGTCAGGATAGGGGAGACGACACGCCCCCCGGGACTCATCGCCGCTGGGGGACAAGGCCTGCGATCAAGGATCAGGTTCCAGTACATAAAGCCCGTGACAACGACAGACCAATTCATTAGCCGGTACAAACGCCAATCCAGCATTGAATAAAACTGCACGGAAGGTACAAGCCAGATAATGACCAGAAACACGAACAATGCTGGGACAAAAATAGGGTTGGTTAATAGCGCAATCAGCGCCCGCCCCGGCAGACTATGATTAAAGTGTTGTAGACGCACACGCCAGGCCAGAGGCAACCCTGCGCGCAGCACAGAGCCTGGATATGCAGCCATTAATACAAGAGGCCCTGCGTGATGTAGCACCAGGTGCTGGATCCGATGCATGAAAAACATGCGCTCAGCATAGTAATCAAGCATGGTGTGCAAAGACAGATAAAGCATCACCATGCCAGTCCAGAAATAAATCTGGCGCCAACGGGATACATGGTGCACGCGCTGACCACGCACGAATAACCAGGCCGCCACAAAAAAACAGGCAATCAGTGTGGGAGAGAACTCCCAGGGTTTAAGCCAGCCTATCCAGTCCATGCGCCACGCCTTGAATCTTGTCGCCTACGAGCATCGCAGACAAGCATTCAATTGTAGTATGTTGCTTACAAATGATGACGAGAACTTCCATGACACAACACCTGCCGCCTCCTTATGCCCTCCAGACACCCGACTGGGAGAAATTCCGGTCTCGTCGCGCGCAGCTCATGGCCTGGATGCGAAGTCAAGGCGGTGGGATCGCGGTCATTCCCTCTGCGCCGGAGCGCGCACGCAACCGCGACAATCATTACACCTATCGACATGACAGCGATTTTTTTTATCTCACAGGATTTACTGAACCACAAGCCTGGTTAATACTCCTTGCTGGAGACCAGGACAAAACGATTCTTTTTTGCCAGAGCAAGAACGAAGAGATGGAGATATGGCACGGCGTACGCTGGGGGCCCAAAGCAGCCGCAGAACACTTTGGACTGGATCGTGCCGAGGATGTCGAGACGCTTGATCAGTCAATACCGCCCCTGCTGCTCGGCCATTCCTGCTTATTCACGACCATGTCCAGACCGGCCAGCCCTGAACTGCTCGGCAAACTACAGGGCTGGGTGACACAAGCTGCAAGCATTTCGCGCGGCACACAGGCAACACCCCATCAGTGGTTAGACCTCAGTGAAATATTGGCCGAGATGCGTTTGATAAAAGACGCAACAGAACTAGACATCATGCGTGCAGCAGGAAAAATTTCTGCGCAGGGACACCTGCGTGCAATGCAGGCTGCCCAACCAGGTAAATACGAGTATGAGCTCGAAGCCGAACTGCTCTACACATTTCGCAAACACGGCGCACAAGCCGTCGCCTACAACAGCATCGTCGCCGCGGGAGCCAATGCCTGCATCCTGCATCATGCCGCGGGCAATAGTGTCATGCACGATGGAGAACTGGTGTTAATCGACGCGGGCTGCGAGCTCGATGGTTACGCCTCGGATATCACCCGCACATTTCCTGCAAACGGAAAATTCTCCGGGCCACAACGCGCTTTGTACGACATCGTTCTGGCAGCGCAAGAAGCAGCCATTACACACACTTCGCCCGCGTATCACTGGAATGCAGGGCACGAGGCCGCAGTTGGCGTGTTGACACAAGGTCTACTGGATATCGGTTTACTCAAAGGCTCGCTTCAAGAGGCCATCGAAACCTCGGCTTACCGACCCTTTTACATGCACCGCACCGGTCATTGGCTCGGTATGGATGTACATGATGTCGGCAGCTATCGCACACCGCCCGCGACCAGCACGGAGCGCCCCTGGCGCATGTTAGAGGCTGGCATGGTGCTCACTATCGAGCCTGGACTCTATGTCCGACCTGCCGAAAACGTGCCAGAGAAATTCTGGAATATAGGTATCAGGATTGAAGACGATGCAATCGTTACCGAACAGGGGTGCGAGCTCATCACGCGTGACGTGCCTGTCCGGGCCGAGGAGATTGAACGGCTGATGCGAGGCTGATGTGAGACTGATACGAGTCTGATGCGATTCTGATCAGGCAAGCAGGTATCAGTCGGAGTTCAGATCAAACCCGTCAAGCCAGCCCAAGGCCGTCCAGACGTAAATCACGATCACGGCGATACCGAACATCAGCGCAACTGTGCCAATCAGCAAGGTGAAGCCCGCTACCAGTACAGGACCCCAGCCACTAGGCGCGGGGCGCACCAGCCCCGGGTTGTAACGCGCATCAAAACGCACGTCACTCATCAGGCAAAGGACGATCGCTTCAATAAAACCAGCCACAATCGGGATGAACAAGAGGAAAAAGGCAGGGTTTTCCCACCAGACCGGGGCACTGGCCGAAGCAACAATCAAAATCAAACCAGTTGCCGTGACCATCCACGCACGAGCGCGGCCCAAATACCACCACTGAGCACCCAGAAAGCCTAACAAGGCGGCCAGTAAACCGACTTTGACCTTGCTGATGAATTTTTTCTGTCTGGTTGCCTGAACAGGTGAATCTGAGCTTGTGGGTGTGTGCGTGGACATGATTGACTCGGAGGTTTGCTGATTTTTATGCACGACTCTGGCTCTTGCCTGAAGAGAGAGGGCATGAGCAGAGGACTGAATTGTAGTGGTGTTCTAAAATACGCGTATGTCACACAACGATTTCGATGTTGCAATTCTTGGAGGCGGACCAACAGGCTGTGCGCTCGCGCTGCTTTTGGCGCGTGCAACCGCCCGACCAGAGCGCATTGCCTTATTTCAGGCAGATCATCAGGGGCGCTACGGCTTTACGCCTGACCAGGATCCCCGGGTGCTGGCGATTAATCACGGTAGCCGCATTTTGCTTGAGTCCCTCAAAGGCTTTCCTCCTCAGGCGGCACTGATACAGACAATCCACGTTTCCCAGCGCGGGCGTCTGGGGCGAACCCTCATCCGCCACGATGACTTCGGCGTAGCGCAACTCGGCTGTGTTGTGAGGTATGCAAGCTTGCATGCCCAACTCTCGAAAACTGTCGCCCAAAGCGGCATCACCATTCTTTCCGGGCCTGCTGCGCGCCCCATCACTCAAGACGCCTCGGGCATCACAGTACAACAAGGCGATCAGATTTTGCGCGCAAGTATTGCGGTGCAAGCCGATGGCAAACCTGAAT
Source organism: Burkholderiaceae bacterium (assembly GCA_036725985.1). Classification (GTDB taxonomy): domain Bacteria; phylum Pseudomonadota; class Gammaproteobacteria; order Burkholderiales; family Burkholderiaceae_B; genus Zwartia. The sequence continues at coordinate 133,358 of DAIMDD010000003.1, read as the reverse complement.
CCGAAATCAGCCGTCGCTACGCACAGATGGCTCTGATCACTCAGGCGCAGGCGAGTTTGCCCCGTTTTGGCTGGGCCTTTGAAAGGTTTACCCAGGAAGGCCCCCTTGCAGTGTTGCCACATCCCGATGCAGCAGGACAACAATCGGTGGTGTGGTGTTGCGCGCCCGAGCGCGCTGAAATGCTCAGCCAACTTGGTGCCGCTGACTTTTCTCTCGCGCTGACTCAGATGTTTGGTTCACGTCTGGGCGACCTGAGCGTTCAGCACCCTGTCACCGCTTTACCCTTAATCCTGAACATGCCTCAGGCAGCCGTTGACAAGCGCCTGGTGGCGATTGGCAATGCCGCGCAGACTCTGCACCCCGTTGCGGGACAGGGTCTTAATCTGGGACTACGAGATGCCGCAGCCCTGGCGTTCGCCCTGCAGGAGTGGTTTGACACGCCTGCAGGCGATCCAGCGCAGGCGCTTGCTTCGTTCCAGCAGGTCAGAGCGCCGGACCGGCAGCTCACCGCCCGAATGACCGATGTCATGTCTCGTATTTTCACAACCCGCTGGCCTGTCGTCGAGCATGCTGCGGGTCTGGCGCTTCTAAGCCTTGATCTGATTCCCGCGCTTAGGGCTCCTCTAGCCCGTCATTTGCTGCAAGGTATGCGACTCTAAGCTAAGAGCTTGTCTGCGATTACAATTTGCCCATGCAAATCGGTCCCTGGATACTCCCGAATAACGTTTTTGTCGCGCCTATGGCAGGCGTGACGGACAGACCATTTCGCCAGCTCTGCAAGCGACTCGGTGCAGGCTACGCAGTATCTGAGATGGCAGCGAGCAATCCCCAGCTTTGGAAAAGCGTTAAATCCTCACGCCGCCTCAATCATGACGGTGAAATCGATCCTGTAGCCGTGCAGATTGCCGGTGCAGATCCGCAGATGATGGCCCAGGCTGCCGTGTTTAATATCAGCAAAGGCGCCCGGGTCATTGATATCAATATGGGCTGCCCAGTTAAAAAAGTCTGTAATGTCGCCTCCGGCTCTGCATTATTACGACATGAAGATTTAGTTGCACGCATTCTCGAGGCAGTCGTCGCCGCTTGTCAGCCTCATGGCATTCCTGTCACCCTCAAAACTCGCACGGGCTGGAGCAGGGATGAACGAAATGCCCTGCGGATCGGACAACTGGCACAGGATTGCGGCATCAGCGCCCTCACCCTGCACGGACGCACTCGCGCCGACATGTACGAGGGCTGCGCTGAATACGATACGATCCGCGCCGTCAAGGCCCAATTGTCTATCCCGGTCGTAGCCAACGGAGATATTGATAGCCCTGAAAAAGCAAAAGAAGTCTTGGCCTACACGGGTGCAGATGCTGTGATGATCGGTCGAGCGGCTCAAGGCCGCCCATGGATTTTTCGTGAAATCGACCATTTCCTTAAGACAGGACTGCAATTGTCTGCGCCAACCTGGCTGGAAATGAGGGATTTATTACTGGAACATCTGGCCGATCACTACCAGTTTTATGGCGAGCTGCCTGGAGTAAGAACCGCTCGCAAGCACATCGGCTGGTATGTTTCGGGATTTACGGGTGGTCAGGATTTTGCTGACCAGATTAATCGTATCGAGACCACTGCGGAGCAATTCAAAGCCGTTGACCTCTGGTTTTCCAGACAAAATGACATTTCACCAGACATCGGACCGACAAACTGCGACAATCTTAGAGTTACCTCGCCTGGTCTTCAGGCGGCCTGAATCCACCCCAGCAATATGAAAAATAAAATACCCCTAGAAGAATGCCTGCGCGCCAGCGTCGAACAATATCTCGAAGACCTTGGTGGGGCAGACCCCACCAACATGTACGACATGGTTATTAACCGTATTGAGCTGCCGTTATTGCAACTCACCATGGGCCTGGCCCAAAACAATCAGTCGCGCGCTGCAGTGATGCTTGGATTGACTCGCAATACTTTAAGAAAAAAACTTCTTGCACACAAACTACTTGCTTCGCCTTAACGCGCAGCAAACCGACAGGTACAGTAAAAGCTGTTTGCCTGCGTTGTGACGGTCCAACCAATTTTTAATTCAACTCTTTGTTATGACTACCTCAATGAAAATTCAAACCGCCCTGCTTTCTGTTTCCGACAAATCCGGCATCGTCGAATTTGCCCAGGCTCTGGCCAAGCGTGGTGTTCGCCTGCTCTCCACTGGCGGCACAGCCAAACTGCTGGCGCAAGCCGGCTTGAACGTCACTGAGGTTGCCACACACACCGGTTCGCCAGAAATTCTGGACGGACGCGTTAAAACCTTGCATCCAAAAATTCACGGAGGGCTGCTGGCACGACGCGATAGCGCAGAGCATATGCAGACGATCGAACAGCACGGCATAGATCGTATCGACTTGCTAGTGGTCAACCTCTACCCCTTTCGCGAAACAGTTGCCAAACAAGCTTGCAGTTTTGAAGACGCCGTTGAAAATATTGATATCGGCGGACCCGCCATGTTGCGTGCCGCGGCTAAAAACCACGGTACCCAGGCCGGTGGCGTGGCTGTCGTGATCGATCCGGCTGACTATCCCCGCGTTCTGGAGGAAATGGATGCTACGGGTTCCACTTCCTACGGTCTGCGTCTGGCACTGGCCACCAAAGTCTATGCGCATACCTCGGCTTACGATGGCGCGATTGCCGCCTATCTGAGCAGCCTGTGCGATGCAGAGCCTGCTCAGGAGCAGACGCCTGCCCGAAGCACCTGGCCCAACACCTTGACGCTCCAAGTCCATCAGCAGCAAGTACTGCGTTATGGTGAGAACGCACAACAGCTTGCGGCGTTTTATGTTGATCCAACCGTACCTGCGGGATTGCTTGCGAATTTCACTCAACTGCAAGGTAAAGAACTCTCCTATAACAATATCGCTGATGCGGATGCCGCCTGGGATTGTGTACGTTGTTTCGATGCTCCGGCTTGTGTCATCGTCAAACACGCAAACCCCTGTGGTGTTGCAACGGCAGAGTCTGCCCTGGTGGCCTATCGCAAGGCGTTCCAGACCGACCCCACCTCAGCCTTCGGCGGCATCATCGCCTTTAACCGTAAAGTCGATCTGGCTGCCGCAAAGGCCATCAGCGCACAGTTTGTTGAAGTATTGCTGGCGCCTGCTTACGACAAAGCCGCACTTGAATTGTTAGCTGTCAAGAAAAATGTACGTGTCTTGCAGGTACCCATGGGCGATGGACAGAACGACATCGACGTCAAACGTGTTGGCGGTGGCTGGTTGGTCCAGACGCCAGACTCGCAGATTTTGAACAAAACAGATTTGCGTGTTGTCAGCCGCAAACAACCAACACCCGAGCAGATGACTGACTTGCTATTCGCGTGGAAAGTTGCAAAATTCGTTAAATCAAACGCCATCGTGTTTTGTGCAAACAGCATGACGCTCGGCGTGGGTGCAGGTCAGATGAGTCGTATCGACTCCGCGCGCATCGCTTCCATCAAAGCGGAAAACGCCGGCCTGACACTTAAAGGCTCTGCCGTCGCCTCTGACGCATTTTTTCCCTTCCGTGACGGTCTCGATGTAGTCGTCGCAGCAGGCGCGACCAGCGTGATCCAACCTGGTGGCAGCATGCGTGATGACGAGGTGATTGCAGCAGCCGACGAGCAGGATATCGTCATGGTGCTGACCGGTATGCGCCACTTCCGCCATTGATGAGTCACTGATGCGAATCCTTGGCGTCGATCCTGGCTTGCGTCGCACCGGTTTTGGTGTGATCGACATACAAGGGGCAAAACTGACTTATGTCACGAGTGGCACGATCGTAGTACCCGCAGGCATCACCTTGCCCTTGCGCCTGAAGGTCATCCTCGATAATCTTCGCCAGGTAATCGAAGAAACAAAGCCCGACACTGCCGCGCTTGAAATTGTTTTCATGAATACCAATCCGGCCACAACCCTCTTACTCGGACAGGCGCGTGGCGCGGCGCTGTGCGCTCTCGCCGACCGCGAACTTGAGGTGAATGAATACACCGCTTTACAAATTAAAAAGTCTGTTGTGGGTACAGGTCGCGCAGCCAAAGAGCAAGTCCAGCTGATGGTACAACGCCTGCTGGCACTCGATGGTGTGCCAAGACCCGACTCTGCTGACGCGCTCGCATGCGCGATCTGCCACGCGCACTTTGCGCCACTGTCGGCGAAACTGGGCGGACTGAACTATGAATCACGCACCTCGCGTGGCCGCTCACGCGTGCGTGCCGGTCGTTTATTAGGCTAAGGAAACTCTCACATGATTGGACGCTTGACTGGTACGCTTTACGATAAAACACCACCTCGCATCGGTCTTGATGTTCAAGGCGTAGGCTATGAAATCGACGTTTCAATGACAACGTTTTATGCCTTGCCTGAGATCGGCAAGCAAGTCACTATCCTGACCCACCTGACTGTGCGCGAGGACGCCCATATCCTCTATGGTTTTTCCAGTCAGCAAGAACGCGCAGCCTTTCGCGAACTCGTTAAAGTCAGCGGGATCGGCGCACGCACTGCCCTTGCTGTGCTCTCAGGCATGTCAGTGTCAGATCTGGCTCAGGCGATTACGCTGCAGGATACTGCGCTATTGATACGTATCCCCGGTATTGGTAAAAAAACGGCAGAGCGCTTGCTGCTTGAGATGAAAGGTAAACTCGGTGCCGATCTGAACGTGACGCCAAACGTGATCCAGAGCGGGCAATCAGATATTCTGCACGCGCTGACTGCGCTGGGCTATTCCGATAAAGAGGCTCTTGCCGCTGTCAAATTACTACCAGAGGGATTAAGTGTCTCAGATGGTATTCGTCAGGCACTCAAAAGTCTGTCGCGTTGAAAAAACATTCAGCAGGTCGTACCCCAGCAGTCAGGCTAGTCAACGCGCGCGCCTGACAGGCGTACCGCTTCAGACCAGTTTTTAACTTCAGCATCAATCACTGCCTTGAACTCCTGTGGCGTACTGTTGTTAATCACGCCGCCCATTTCCAACAGCCTTTTCGCCGTTCCAGGCTGTGCGACAACAGTTGATACATCCTTATAAATCTTTTCAACCAGCTCAGCAGACATTGTCGCAGGACCAAACAGACCAAACCAGGTCGCCGCGGTAAAGCCTGGCATGCCCGCCTCTGTCATCGTAGGCACCTCAGCAATCGCCTGCGCACGTTCATTGCTAGCCAGAGCGATCGCACGCAACTTTCCGCTATTGATGAAAGGCAAAGCTGCGGACAGGGTTACAAAAGCAACCTGTACCTGACCACCAATCAAATCCGTGAGCATCGGTGGGTCGCCTTTATAGGGCACATGTACCAGGGGTGTAGCCGTTTTCGCTTTGAATAATTCACCAGCCAGATGCTGTGGTGTGCCATTACCGGTAGAGGCCATGGATAAGCCATCTTTATGCTGCTTAGCGTAGGTAATCAGGTCTTTTAGATTTTTTACTGGCAAGCCCGGTGTTGTCACCAGCACAAGCGGAATGGTTGAGACCAGAGTGATCGGTGCAAAATCCTTGATCGGATCGTAATTCAGCTTGCTGTAGAGGCTTGCGCTGATCGTATGTGCCGCGGTTGTCATATACAAGGTATAGCCATCTCCTGCAGATCTGGCCAGAGCCTCTGCAGCTACGGTGGTACCTGCGCCCGGACGGTTAACGATTACAACTTGTTGTCCCCAGACTGCAGGGAGCTTTTCCGCCAGCAACCTGGCCACCACATCCGTGGCTCCGCCAGCAGGATAGGGAACCACAATCGTGACAGGCTTGTCAGGGAATCCTGCGGCAAAGACCTGAGCCGAAATCCCGAGCGACAGACCTGCAATCATTCGTGCAAAAAGCGATTTCATCTGCTTGATTTTCATGGGTCATCCTTATGAATTAGTCCGCCCAGCGATTACGTGTCCAGAGTGCACGCAACTCGACATCTGCTTTTTTCAAACGCTCCTGCCAAGGGCCACTAGGCAGATAATCGAGCTCGGTAAATTGCGACTCAATTTTTTTACGAAACTCCGGATTGCGTGCAACGTTTGCCAAAGCTTGCTCCAGTTTTGTCTGAACCTCAGAGGGCAAGCCTTTGGGTCCGACCAAACCACGCTCAGACGACATGACAACATTGACGCCTTGCTCCTTAAAAGTCGGGACCTCGGGTGCGAGGGCCGAGCGGGTTTCACCTGCCTGAGCCAATATCCTCACCTTGATCCCGTTATAGGGCATGGCCTCGCCGACATTCATGGCTCCGATTTCAGTATGACCACCAATCACCGCATTACGCTGGGGGGCTGCACCATTAAACGGCACGTGATTGAGTTTTGTGTTGGTTTCTTTTTCAAAAAACACCATTAACAAATGATCATCGGTCCCCACACCTGAGCTGCTGACACTGAGTTTGCCGGGATTAGCGGCGATCGCGGCCAAGAGCTGGGACAAGTTTTTATAGGGAGATTCCATGCTGACACTGAAGGCACTCGGATCACTGACAAGGTTTGCCAGATAAGTGAAATCCGAGGCTACAAAACCTGCGTCGCGCTCAATCGGAATTGTCAGCAGACCCGGCATATTAGTCATGGCCAGGGTATAGCCGTCAGGCTTGGCACGTGCCACACCGGCCAAAGCAATCGCACCTGAAGCGCCAGGTTTATTGACCACAACGACAGAGCTACCCAACTCTTTTTCGAGAAAAACAGCCAACGTACGCGCTGTAATGTCGGTGCCACCGCCTGGGGCAAAGCCAACCACGATTTCAATAGGTTTGTCTGGCCAGGCCCAGACAGGACTTGCGCCAAGACACGCAAGCATTAAAAGCAGTCGTCCAGCCAAACGATGCAGCAGCTTCATTGTCTTCCCCAGAATTTCTTATTAATTTTTTTATCCTTGTGCACCACCATACGGCAGCGCAGAAGGTATAGAGCTTGATTATGCCGACTTCTTTTCCTGATGTTCGCGCCAGGCCAGCAGCTTTGCCACGCCCTCTTTCATCTGGACGACAGGTTTCCAGCCTATCACCACGCCAGCTTTATCGTGAGGAATGCTGAAGGCACCACCGGAAGTCAGACGTACTTTTCCTGGCGGGTCTGGTCGTACTTCAGGTTTGAGATCACTGTTGCAATATTCAAGCACCAGCTGAACCAATTCCCCAGTGGTGATTGGCGCGGGTCCTGAGACGTTGACCGCTACGTCAGTTGCTGGACTTTGCAAGGCAGCTATATTGGCACGAGCCACATCCGTCACGTAAACAAAGTGTTTGGTGTCTGTACCATCGCCAGGCAAGACCGGAGCCTGACCACTACGAATCAGATCATAGGTTTCCATGATGTAGAGTGAGTTAGCAGCGCGGTAATGCTGACGCTCGCCATACACCGTCGAATAACGCAGCACGACATAATCCTGCCCGAAACTCTGATGATAATGACGACATAACTGCTCGCCCATGATTTTTGAGGCCCCATATAAAATCGCCGCCGGTGGGGCACCAACCGAGTAGAAAGGAGTGTCTTCAACCAGAGCGCCTTTGATACCAGGACCATAGCCATAGGTCGCATTGGAGGAGGCGAAAATGATTTTTTTGACCTGGTTGACACGACAGGCCTCAAGCATATTTTGGGCACCGCGAATATTCACATCCACCGCTTGCCAGGGTGTCTGGGAAAAACCAAGCGTCATATAGGCGGCCAGATGAATGACACCATCTACACCCGCTGTTGCATCCAGAAGCTCGGGCAAACGCATCAGATCCGCCCGCACAATTTTGATTCGGGGATTGTCTTGCAGATGAGCAATGGCCTGCATCGAACCAAAAGAAAAATTATCCAGCAGCAAAACCTCGCGCGCGCCTGCTTCGAGGAGCAAATCGGCGGTGTGCGATCCCACCAGACTGGCAGCACCGGCGATCAGAATGCGGGAGTCCTTGATATTTAATGCCTTGCCTTGTTTTACAGTTGTCATTTGTCTCTACCGTCTTAAAATTTTTGTGTCTCTATTATTGTTTTCTGGCACGGAAAGTCAACTCCTCTTGAAAAGAGGAGCTGACTTTGAAGCGTTTTCAATAAAAATTAAGTCTGACTAACCAATTTTTGTCGGCATGAGATAAATCGGCGCCACGGACTCAAGCGGGGTTGGAACAACGCCAAGTTCAGGACGCATTGGTAACTGACTGATGTTATCAACCGTCAAAGAGTCCAGATTATCGCGTGACATGAGAGGCACACCGGGCAAGCATTCAAAAAAGAAAGCCTGCAAGCGACCTAGCGCCATAGGCATATCAACTACGGGGCGTGGATGACCACTCCAGAGTGCAGCGAGCTCGACGAGCTCTCCAAGCGAGTAGATCCTGGGGCCGACCAACTCGTAAGTCTGACCTGCCGCCCGAGGGTTGCCCAGTGCGTACATCACCGCGCTGGCAACATCGCCAACATAAACGGGTTGCATACGCGCTTTCGCGCCGGCCATCGGTAGTACGGGGAAAACACGCGCCAGACGCGCGAACATGTTCATGAACTGGTCTTCAGGCCCAAAAATCACGGAGGGTCTGAAAAACGTGAAGCTAGCTGACGCACCAGCAGGTTGCGCAGCAAAAACCTCCCGGATCGCTTGTTCACCGGAGGCTTTTGAACGCAAATAACCGCTCGGGCCAGCATCACTCGCGCCCAACGCACTGACATGGAGGAACTGTCTGATCTGGTGCTGGCAACAGGCTTGCGCAATCTGCCGGGGTAATAGCACGTGTGCCCGCTCAAAATCTGCTCCATACGGCTGCCCCGGACGACTATGCAAAATTCCAACCAGGTTAATTACCGCATCACAGCCTGCGACAAGTCCGCCGAGAACCTCTGGATCATGAACATCAGCCTGCATGACAGTCACGGTCGGATGCACTTGTAGTTCCCGCGCATGCGCGAGACGCCTGGTTGGGACATGAACAACATGACCCGCCGCGACCAGTCGGCTCACGACACACCGACCCACAAAACCCGTACCACCGATTACAAGAACGCGCATGCAGACCCCGTCTGATAACTAGCCATTAAAAACTCAAGGCTGCGACAAAAAGCCAGCATATTCTTTCAAGTCTACATTACCGCCGCTCAAGATCACGCCTACTCTAGCATCCTTAGGTATTGAGAGCACACCTTGCAAAATCGCCGCCGCCCCGAGACAACCGGTTGGTTCGACTACGATTTTCATGCGCTCAGCAAAAAACTTCATCGTTTTGACTAACTGAGGGTCTGTAACAGTCACGATATCCGTCACATCACGCTTAATCACGCCGAAGGTTAATTGGCCCAGATAAAGAGTCAAAGCACCATCGGCGATGGAGCGGGGCGGCTCGATTCGCACAACCTCGCCCTTGCGAAGGGATTGCTGGCCATCATTACCTGCCTCTGGCTCAACGCCATAAACCTTGCAATGCGGGCTCAGTGCCTTGGCTGACAAGGCGCTGCCTGCGAGCAAGCCACCGCCTCCCAGGCAAACCATCAGGTAATCGAGCTCACCAACATCCTCGATCAGCTCCTTAGCTGCCGTGCCCTGCCCTGCAATGACATGCAGGTGATCATAAGGAGGGATGAGTGTCATGCCAGTCTGCTCTTGCATCTGGCGGGCGATATCGTCGCGATTCTGGGTGTAGCGGTCATAGGTGACCACAGTCGCACCATACTCTTCTGTAGCAGCCTTTTTTGCGGCGGGTGCATCCTCTGGCATGATGATAATGGTCGCTACGTTCAATAGCTTGCCTGACAAAGCAATCGCCTGGGCATGATTACCCGAGGAAAAAGTGATGACCCCGGCGCGTTTTTGTTCAGGCGTCAGATTCGCAATCGCGTTATAGCCGCCCCGGAATTTAAAGGCGCCCATGCGCTGCAGGTTTTCGCACTTAAAAAACATTTGCGCGCCACTCAGGCGATCCGCTGTACGAGAGGTCATTACGGGCGTGCGGTGCGCCACACCTTTAATCGTGGCAGAAGCATGCACAACATCATCATAAGTAGGCAATACGAGCGACATGAGGATCCTTGAATTCAAACCTGATTAACGTGCAGGATAGTGTACGATTGTCGCATCACTCATTCCAGACATTTCATGGCCATACAGTCAGATTCCCTCTCCTCGCTTCCCGATACCCGTATCGTGTCGCCTCAAGTCACCGCCCCGAACGAAGAAAACATCGAGCGGGCATTACGGCCCAAGGCGTTGCAAGAATATGTCGGTCAGCAACGCGTACGCGACCAGCTGGAAATATTTATTCAGGCTGCCCGTAACCGTCAGGAATCTCTGGACCACGTCTTGTTGTTTGGTCCGCCTGGTCTTGGAAAAACCACGCTGGCGCATATCATCGCCTATGAAATGGGGGTCAATCTGCGTCAAACCTCAGGTCCAGTGCTTGAACGTCCGGGCGATCTGGCGGCGTTACTGACCAATCTCGAGCGCAACGATGTGTTGTTTATCGACGAAATTCATCGACTGTCGCCGGTGGTCGAGGAAATCCTTTACCCGGCACTCGAAGACTTCCAGATCGATATCCTGATTGGCGAAGGCCCTGCCGCCCGTAGCGTCAAGCTCGATCTGCAGCCTTTCACGCTGGTCGGTGCCACCACCCGCGCAGGCATGCTAACAAATCCTTTACGTGACCGGTTTGGTATCGTGTCCCGTCTGGAGTTTTATAACCCCGAAGAGTTGACCCGTATTGCTACTCGTAGTGCCGGACTGCTGCAGGTGCCCATTACACCCGATGGCGCCTCGGAGGTTGCTCGCCGAGCTCGCGGAACACCCCGTATCGCAAACCGGCTCTTGCGCCGAGTACGTGACTATGCACAAGTCAAAGCCGGCGGCACGATCGATGCCCAGGTCGCGAGTGAGGCGCTGGCGATGCTTGAGGTTGATCCTCAGGGGCTGGATCTGATGGATCGTAAATTACTCGAAGCCATCATTCATAAATTTGACGGTGGGCCTGTTGGCGTCGACAGCCTCGCTGCGGCGATTGGCGAGGAGCGTGACACGATCGAGGACGTCATAGAACCCTATCTGATTCAACATGGCTATCTTCAACGAACGCCCCGTGGCCGGATAGCCACCCAAACGACCTGGCGCCATCTGGGTTTAACACCCCCGAAAACCATCTCTGACGACGGGCCGTTATTCAGCTAGCTCGGCAATACATTCGAGAATGGATTCGCCGTAGGATTCCAGTTTTTTAACGCCGACACCGTTTACAAACCCCAGATCCTCAAGACTATCCGGACGCGCCAGGGCGATTTCCCTGAGTGTTGCATCGTGAAAAATGACATAGGCAGGTACGCCGTGACTTCGCGCGATGCCTGCGCGCCAACTTCGTAAAGCCTCGAAAACTGCCTGTGCGGCTCCTGGCAACTCGGGCTGGAGACTTTTAGTTCGGGAAGCGGCGACATTAACGGGCTTGTCCGTCTCACGTCTGAGCATCAATGTACGTTCGCCCCTGAGCACGGCGCGGCTCTCGGCTTTCAGCGCCAGCGTGCCGTAGCCCTCCTGATCAACCATCAGCAGGCCCTGGGCCAGCAACTGCCTGAGTACACTACGCCAGGCTTGCTCGGACAAGTCTTTGCCGATCCCGAAGACACTGAGTGTGCCGTGACCATGCTCGAGAACTCGCGGAGTTTCTTTGCCTCGCAAAATATCAATCAGATGACCTGCACCGTAACGCTGGCCTCGCTCTTTGACGAGACGATAAATAGCTGACAACATTTTTTGAGCCGCAACCGTACCATCCCAGGACTCAGGAGGGGTTAAACAGTTATCGCAATTGCCACAAGAGCTGATCGACTGGCCAAAATATTGCAACAAACGCTGCCTGCGGCAAGATACCGTCTCGCACAGACCCAGCATCGCATCGAGCGCACTGCCCAGCCGGCGGCGAAAAGCATCATCACCAGCGGACTCGTCAATCATCCGGCGCTGCTGAACGACATCTTGCAAACCGTAGGCTAGCCAAGCCGTCGCAGGCAGTCCATCGCGACCTGCGCGACCAGTCTCCTGGTAATACCCCTCGACCGACTTGGGCAAGTCAATGTGCGCCACGAAACGCACATCGGGCTTATCAATACCCATCCCAAACGCAATGGTGGCGACCATCACCACACCGTCCTCGCGTAAAAAACGCGCTTGATTCTGTGCACGAACGGCTGCGCCAAGCCCCGCATGATAGGGCATGGCATCAATCCCCTGCGCACATAAAAATGCGGCCGTATCTTCGACCTTGTTGCGAGACAGGCAATAAACGATTCCGGCATCGCCTGCGTGCTCCTGCCTCAGCAATTGAAGAAGCTGGCGTCTGACGTCCTGCTTTTCGACGATGTGATAACGGATATTGGGCCGATCAAAACTCGCGACATAATGCCGCGCATCGTTAAGCGCCAGGCGCTCAGCGATCTCAATACGCGTGACATCAGTCGCTGTGGCTGTGAGCGCGATGCGCGGTACAAGAGGCCACTGCTCATGCAACATCGACAGCCCAAGATACTCGGGTCTGAAATCATGTCCCCACTGGGATACGCAGTGAGCTTCGTCGATGGCGAATAAGGCAATCTTGCCACGCGACAGGAGCTGCTGGCAGCGCTCTGTCAGCAGTCTCTCAGGCGCGACATACAACAGATCCAGTTCGCCCGCGACAAAAGCACGCTCAACCTCGCGCGTGTCCTGCCAATCCTGAGTCGAATTCAGAAACGCGGCCCGCACGCCCAGCTCAGTGAGTGCATCGACCTGGTCTTGCATCAGTGCAATCAGGGGAGAAATCACTACACCCGTTCCTGGGCGTACCAGAGAAGGCACTTGATAACACAGGGATTTACCACCACCTGTGGGCATCAGCACCAAGGCGTCGCCACCCTGGATCACGTGTTCGACAATCGCCTGCTGATCACCACGAAACGACTCATAGCCGAACACACGCGCGAGAATCTCAGTGGCGCGGGGATCAGAGGGGTGGGGGTCTGCAGTGCCCAGGTCAGTCAAACCCTGGTCAGACATGGGGGGATAAGCTCAACAACATGTCTTGATTGTAAAGGGATAAATCATCTGGAATTTTAGTGCTTTATACCTGAGTGCATCACCAAAATACACAAGTCCTATTTCAAATGGTTTCAAATGGCTTGCCCAATTCTGCAGTCCAATGCAAACTCTGATCTATGGAAACACGCATAAAACTTCTAATCGTCGATGACGACCCCGCTCTGAGGCAACTGCTTGCCGAATATCTGAACAAGCACGGCTATGACACCTTGCTCGCACCCGATGCGCGGGAGCTGGCCGCGCGTATCGCCCGTTTTGAACCCGAGTTGCTAGTCATGGATCGCATGATGCCTGGCGGGGACGGTGCAGAGGCTTGTCGCGCCTTGCGAGCCCTGGGCGAAGACATACCTGTCATTTTATTGACTGCACGCGACGAGGCGGTTGACCGTATCATCGGGCTTGAGGCGGGTGCAGACGACTATCTGGGTAAGCCTTTTGATCCGCGAGAGCTGCTTGCCAGAATCCAGGCGGTCTTACGTCGCAAGCGAGGTGCCTCCGCGCTCACCAAGGAAAGCACCGTGCATTTCGGCGCCTTCGTTTTTGATCCAGTCATGCGCCAACTCACTAAACAAGACGAAATAGTCAAACTAACCGGTGGCGAAATAAACTTGCTCGAGGCACTGCTGCGTAATCCTGGCAAACCGCTATCACGCGAAAAACTGCTGACACTGGCACGGGATGATGAAGCAGGTGAGCGTAACGACCGAGCCATTGATATTGCCATCCTGCGTTTGCGCCGTGCGCTCGAAGATGACCCCAAGCAACCACGCTGGATCCAAACCGTTTGGGGCACAGGCTACAGGTTTTCACCTTGAAATACCTGACTGCCTTACTGCCGCAATCACTGCGCGCGCGCTTGATTTTGTTGATACTGGCGACAGTTCTGGCCGGTCAGGCCGCAACGCTCTATACGGTATCCCAGTTTCAGCGGGATCACTCACAGACGGTCGCCCTCGATTTAGTCGCGACAACAATTCGAACTCTGCAATACTCGATGGATCATATCGCACCGCAAGATCGGGCAGCATTTGTCAGTGATGCCTCACAAGGACAATGGCGTTTATGGTCAAAACCGCTCCCTAACGAAGCTCGGCTGCAACGCAGACCACCGCCACGCCCTGGGCCGCCGCCACGTGCACCGCAACGTCGCGCAGAGCCCGTTCTTACAGCGGAAACCAGTTCGCAGGATGCCGCGAACCTGCCTCCTGACTCGCAACCCGTTCCAGGGGTTCAGAATGACAACCTGACGCCGCCTCGCAGCGATCAGGGCGCTGACGATATACGGCAGAGTCTGAGTCAGTTCATCAATCGACTCAACAGCCGTCTGGATGGGGACAGCCGTGTGGCATTATCTCGCGGCCCGAGACCTGAACTATTCATCTCCCTGATGCGTCCCTCGGAAAACTCCCCGGCCCGCACGCGCGAATGGCTAGTCATTCCAATCGACCGGCTTGATCCGCCCTTAACAACTTCAATCATGATCTGGTGGAGCGGCGGACTCGCTCTGGTGTTACTGGTAGCCTTCTGGTTTTCCTGGCATATCAGTCGCCCCATCATCAGCCTGGTTCAGGCTACGGACCAACTGGCCGCTGGCAAACCGGCACGCGTCGAACCTGCCGGTCCAAGCGAGACTCGCCTGCTCGGTGAGCGCTTTAACGCGATGCTTGATGCCTTGCGTGAATCAGAATCGACCCGCCGGACCTTGCTTGCGGGTTTGCCGCATGACTTGAAGGCGCCGCTGGCCAGAATGTGGCTGCGCATCGAAATGACTGAGGACCTCACTCTCAAAAACGGCATGCGTACGGACCTGCAGGATATGCAACACATGGTTGATCAATTCATCCATTTTTTGCGTGGAACCGATCTTGCGACCTATCGTTTTGCGCCATTTGCCTTGAGCGACTGGATACAGGAACGCATAGGAAACTGGCAAGGCGCGGCCGCTGGCAGCGTCAACCTGATCGACACCCCTGCGCCGGTGACTGTCAATGCGGATAGTGTGGCACTCTCAAGACTGCTGGACAATCTGGTGAGTAACGCCTTGCATCACGGCACCCCTCCGGTACATGTCACGCTCGCAGTAGAAGGAAGCTGGGCGCTACTGACTGTGAGCGATCACGGCCCAGGGATCGCGCCTGAGCTGCGCGATGATGCACTGAAACCATTTGTTCGTCTGGATCAGGCACGCACAAGAACCGGCAATGTCGGTTTGGGACTTGCACTCGTCGATGCCATCACACGTGCTCATGGGGGCATACTGAGGCTTGGCCAAGGCGCTGAGGGAGGCTTGCAAGTGCAAGTGTTATTACCTGTTTATGAGCACGCTGCACTAGCCTGAAGTCAGGGTGCGCGGCCAAACAGACTTCTATAGCTCATCAGATTGAAAACAACCATCACGGGCGCGGCAACGACGGACGCGGCCAGTACGAGTCGCAGCGAGCTTTCTGAAGCAGCCGCATCCCAGAGAGTCATATTATCCAGTATGACATATGGAAACATGCTGTATACCAAGCCACCCAGCATGCAGACAAACAGTATCAGACACAAGCCAAATGGCAGCCAGGATAAAGCTCTGTATTTGGGTTGATGTAAACGGTTAAGCGCCATATCGATCCCGACCAGGCACCCTAACATCAAAAACCAGACAGGGGCTGCTAACACAAGGCTGGTGGTATTACTCCATTTATAAAAAATAGCTGGGTTGGCTAAACCCAGCGCAACCGATAAGGCAACCATCCCGGCCGCAGTCCAGCGAATCGCATGTCGCGCCCAGCCAATCGCCAGCGCATGCAAGGCACCTTGCATGCGCATCACTAGCCAGGTCGCCCCGAGCAAAGCATAAGCCGCGACGGCGCAGAGGCCAATAAACAAACTAAACCAGACTGACGGGGTATCTTGCTGATAACCCGTCACGATGCTGGCTAGCAGCATGCCATGCCCCATGGCGGTCAAGACTGAACCTAACCAGAATCGATTGATCCAGACAGGCCGCTGCTCACTGCTGGCACGGATGCGAAACTCAAAAGCGATGCTGCGTAACATCACCCCTAGCATCGTTATCAGCACAGGTATAAAAAGATGAGCAAGCACCGCGGCCCAGGCCAGAGGAAAGGCCGCCATAAACAAACCGATCGCCAGCAGGAGCCAGAACTCATTGGCGTCGCGCCAGGGACTGAGTACCACCATCATATTGGGCCGTTCAGCAGGTGGCGCCATGCGCAACAGAACACCCACACCTATGTCAAAACCATCGAACACGGCTCCACCGAGAATCAATATGCAAAGTACAGCCATCAGCAGCAGCGGCATCCAGAAAACCGGATGGGATACCGCAAGCCCGAGGGTAGCAGCCAACTCGGTAATCATGCGCGTACTCCTGGCTTGCGCACAGGCACCACACCATACCGGGCAGCATGCATGACCATCCGTATCCAGCCAAGCAGCAGTGCGCCATAAATAAAAATACTCAGCAACAATCCACACGCCAGCACGCTGGCGGATACAGCGTTCAGGACATCCTCTTGTCTCAAGGTATTCCAAACCATAAAAGGCGAGCGCTCTAGTTCATATAGGTTCCATAGACATAGCCAGACAATTGCCGAAACCCCTGCGAGCCAGACCTGAGCCTTCAGAAGTTTTACCGGATACTTAGCAGGATCATGCCCTCTGCGCATGACAATCCAGCCTGCCAGCAAAGATAAAAGCACAATCCAGAAGAGTGAGAAAGCACCTATGCGCGCCAGCCAAAACAAGGTTTTGACTGAGGCCAGATCCTGATCGGCCTGATCAAGTCCGACAAATTGGCCGTCAGATTGCTGCCCCAGCCAACGTTTGGCGCCTAGCCCCGATAGGATCAGTCCAGCTTCCTTTCGGTCCCCCACCTGAGGCCACCCAGCCCAGATCAAACCAGGCTGAGGGTCTGTTTCCCAGACACCCATCACCGCCGCAGCTGTGACGGGCTGTGTGCGTGCCAGTGCACGCAGATGACCATCCAGGCCAAAAAGCTGGGCACATGCTGCAACCAAAGCCAACAGGCAACCGATCTGATAGATACGCTTTTCATAATTCTGAAGCGGCCGGCGAGTGACCTGCCAGGCTGAAGTGCTAAGCAACAAACAACCAAGGATTAAAAAGCTTCCGGCTACGAACTGCACAAGCAACCAGGCAAGGGAGGGATTGAAAATCAGCTCCATCCAGTCGTTCACCAGATATCGGCCATCGATCAATGACGCTCCTGCTGGCGAATGCGTCCAGGACACCAGAACCAGACCCCAGAAAATAGTTGCCGTCAGACCGATCGCCACCATCGTGACTGACACTACGTGGGAGCGGTCCGATATGCGGCGCTGGCCGAAAAACATGACGCCTAAAAAAAGAGACTTGATCAAAAACAAGGTAGTGATGCCAAAGGCAATCAGAGGACCCGCGACATTACCCACGCGCTCGAGCAAGCCGGGCCAGAGAATACCTAGTTCCAGCAACAAAGGAATGGACGAGGCCAGTGCCATGAAAAAAGTAAGGGCAAAGACTCTGACCCAGAACCGATAGGCGTCCATCCAGACAGACACGGGCTTGCGCCAGGCAAGATACCTGCAAACGCACACGAACCAGCCCAGTGCCATCGCCAGTGCGGCAAACAGCACATGAAAGTTCAGGCTCAAAGAAAACTGGTATCTGGCCAGTAAAAGAGGGGAAATTTCCATGATTCCAGCTAGTGTAGTCGGCTCGTGGCAAAATGTACCTTTATTGGCCGTCAAGATTGCCCCAAACACCCGTATGAGCTCTGATTCTGCTGCACCCGTTTCCTCAGTTGCCCCGGTTACTACCAATTTCCTGCGCAACATCATCGAAGCCGACTTAACCTCCAATCGTTTTGCAGGTAAGCGCTGGGCTGGCACACCTGGTAATGCGGCGGTACAAGCCGCTGGACAACCAGATCCAGCCAGAATTCGCACCCGGTTTCCTCCCGAACCCAATGGTTACCTGCATATCGGCCATGCCAAGAGTATTTGCCTGAATTTCGGTCTGGCCCGCGATTTCGGTGGTGTTTGTCATATGCGGTTTGATGACACAAACCCAGAAAAAGAAGAACAGGAGTACGTCGATGCGATTCTGGACGCGGTCAAATGGCTAGGTTTTGACTGGACCGCCAACAATACTGAGCATTTGTATTTCGCCAGTAACTATTTTCCGGTGATGTATGCCTGCGCCGAAGCCCTGATCGGGGCAGGACACGCCTACATCGACCAGCAAAGTCCGGAAGAAATGCGTCACATGCGCGGCACGCTGACGGAACCGGGTCAGGACTCCCCCTGGCGCTCACGCCCTGCAGCAGAATCCTTACAGCTCCTGCGAGAAATGCGTGCAGGCAAACATCCAGATGGCAGCATGGCACTGCGTGCCAAAATTGACATGGCTTCGCCCAACATCAATCTGCGTGATCCGGTTTTGTACCGGATCCGGCACGCCACCCACCACCGGACCGGTAACGACTGGTGCATCTACCCGATGTACGCTTTTGCCCACCCGATCGAGGATGCGCTTGAGGCCATTACACACAGTATTTGCACGCTCGAATTCGAAGACCAGCGGCCGTTTTACGACTGGACACTCAATCGTCTGCAGGAACTCGGACAGCTTGCAGCACCTCTGCCGCATCAGTACGAGTTTGCTCGCCTGAACATGAGCTATATCGTGACCAGCAAACGCAAGCTGCTGCAACTGGTTAAAGAAGGCCATGTCAGCGGCTGGGACGATCCACGCATGCCAACCATTGTTGGTCTGCGCAGGCGCGGCTACAGCGCTGCGGCACTGCGTTTGTTCTGCGAGCGTACGGGTGTCTCCAAAAACAACGCCCGGATCGATTACAGCCTGCTTGATCAGGCTCAGCGCGAAGTTCAGGATCCCATCGCCCCACGTTCAGTGGCTATTCTGGATCCCCTGAAGCTGATCATTACTAATTTTCCTGCAGACAAAACAGAGCCTTGCCAGGCTCCGCGTAATCCCCACGACCCAAGTGCTGGCCAGCGCGAGTTTCCGCTCACCCGCGAGCTCTGGATCGAGCGGGAGGATTTCGCTGAAATTCCGCCCAAAAAGTATTTCCGACTGTTCCCGGGCAATTCGGTTCGTCTGAAATATGGGTATGTGGTGACTTGCACGGGTTTCACCAAGGATGACGCAGGTCGCATCCTGGAAGTGCACGCCGAGTACAACCCGCAAACCAAGAGTGGTACACCTGGCTCGGATCTGGTTAAAGTCAAAGGCAACGTGACCTGGATCAGTGCAGCCCACGCTATTCCTGCTGAAATACGGCTTTACGACAGACTTTTTTCCGTGCCCTTTCCTGATGCGGGCGATAGCGATTTTCTGGCTTGTTTAAACCCGAACTCAGTTCAGATTGTCCAGGGTTTACTTGAACCCGGCACGATTGCGGACCCAGAGGTTGCGATTCAGTTTGAACGGCTCGGCTATTTTGTTGCTGACAGGGTGGACTGCACTGCGGGAAAACCCGTCTTTAACCGTGTAACCACGCTCAAGGATACTTGGGCGGTGGGTACCTGAGTTATCATTAGTCCCAATGACAACCGAAACTTCAGCCCTCGATTTTAAAAGTGCCACGCTCTATGCAATACGCGTGGTGTTACAGCACGCCGATACGGCCGAACTGATCACAGCGCTAGAAAAGCGCATGGCCGATGCCGGTGCTTTTTTTGAAAATGAACCGGTTGTGATTGACGCCAGCCGTGTTGACGAGCCTGTCGAGTGGGAAGCCTTGATCAAAGCCATGCGCGATCACCGTTTGCCCGTCATTGGCGTCGTAGCCCAAGGTGACAATCTGGCTGCTGCCCAAGCCTGCGGTCTGACGCTTGTAGACCTCTCCGCCAGCCCCGCCCGTAATGCCTCTGACACCAAGAGTGCTGGGGCCGTGGCTGAACCGGTTTCGTCAGTTGTCCCCACGCCGATTGCGAAAAAACCAACGCCAACCCAGATCAAGACTGCTGCCTCCAAAGCGCAAAGTCAAGCTCAGGCAGTCGCGCCTGAAACACCGCTGGCCGCCCCCACCATGGTCGTACGTGGTCCTTTACGTTCAGGCCAGCGGGTCTATGCACGTAACAGCGACCTGATCGTGATGGGTGTTGTGAGTCAGGGCGCGGAAGTCATCGCGGACGGCAATATTCATATTTACGGCCCGCTGCGTGGCAAAGCCATGGCGGGTGCGCATGGCGACGCCGCCGCGCGAATTTTTACAACCGGACTTGATGCAGAGCTGGTCGCTATTG
The DNA here is from genome assembly GCA_036725985.1 of Burkholderiaceae bacterium. Classification (GTDB taxonomy): domain Bacteria; phylum Pseudomonadota; class Gammaproteobacteria; order Burkholderiales; family Burkholderiaceae_B; genus Zwartia. Next base: position 113,058 of record DAIMDD010000003.1, on the reverse strand, counting down.
CAGGCGTCTATCGTGTCATTGATGCAAAACTACCCGCAGACTTGCACCAGAAGCCATGCATGATCAGTCTGGATAAAGACGCATTGCGCATAGCTCCACTTGACCAGTAAGAGTTAGACAACAAATTTATTATCCGTATTGCATGCAGTAAAACTTGAACAAAAAATTTATCATTAGTTAGCAGTATGTTTTTCACATCGTCACATTAAAAATATTTCTTAATTAAGGATTTCCGCGTCATGACTCGTATTGTGGTGGTGACTTCAGGTAAAGGCGGCGTGGGTAAAACCACGACTAGCGCAAGTTTCTCTTCCGGTTTAGCCATGCGTGGTTTCAAGACCGCCGTGATCGACTTTGACGTGGGTCTGCGTAATCTCGACCTGATCATGGGTTGTGAGCGCCGTGTGGTTTACGACTTTGTCAACGTCATTCAAGGTGAAGCCACCCTGAATCAGGCCCTGATCAAAGACAAAAACCTTGAAAACCTTTTTATCCTGCCTGCTTCGCAGACACGTGACAAGGACGCGCTCTCACAGGAAGGCGTTGAAAAAGTCATCAACGATCTTAAAGGCATGGGGTTTGACTACATCGTCTGCGACTCACCCGCAGGTATTGAGACAGGCGCGTTGCTCGCAGCCTATTTTGCGGATGATGCGCTGGTTGTGACCAACCCGGAGGTTTCCTCAGTACGTGACTCAGATCGTATCCTGGGCATCCTGGCTTCCAAGTCCCAGCGTGCAATCAAAGGTGATGAGCCGATCAAAGAGTTTTTACTTCTGACCCGCTACAACCCGAAGCGCGTCGAAGATGGCGAGATGCTTTCACTGAAAGACATCGAAGACATTTTGCGTATCAAGCTGATTGGCGTGATTCCCGAGTCAGAATCAGTGCTGCAAGCCTCGAACCAGGGTTTGCCAGCCATCCATATCGAAAACACCGATGTGTCTGAGGCCTACCGCGATGTAGTCGCCCGCTACCTCGGAGAAGAAAAGCCCCTGCGTTTCGTTGATTACGAAAAGCCTGGTCTCTTCAAGCGTCTGTTCGGAGGCAAATAATGTCCTTTCTGTCGTTTTTGCTCGGAGAGAAAAAAACATCTGCCAACGTGGCCAGAGAGCGGCTACAAATTATTCTGGCGCATGAGCGCGTCAGCGGTAACAATTCACCCGACTATTTGCCGCAACTGCAAAAAGAATTAGTCGCGGTGATTTCAAAGTATGTCAAGATCAATCCCGAAGACATCAAAGTCAGCCTGGACCGACAGGATAGCCTAGAGGTGTTAGAGGTCAAGATCGAGATGCCTCAACGTTAATTGATGGAATCTTAAAAAATGAAAGGCGATACTTAACGGTATCGCCTTTTTTTGAATCATACAAAATGAGATCAATTCATGGGTAAGATGATGAAAATCTCTGCGTGCCTCTTATCTCTTTTGTGCCTGGCGAGTACAGTCCGCGCAGACGACACCGAAATTCGCAAGGACTACATTACTGGCACCCTAAGCTCCTTCGCTTTCAAGTCAAGAAAGTTCGCACCTGTTGCAGCTGTTCGCAATTTAAGTATCGAATCGAACCTGAGTCTTAACCAGCAAATCATTACCGAAAACGCTGAGCAAGCATTTAATAGCGACGCCTATGCGCTGGGCATGATCATGCTTGATCACGGGAAAATTATTTTCGAGAAATACAAACACGGTACAGATCCAGACACAAAGTTTTTTTCCTATTCGATGTCTAAAAGTCTGACGGCGATGGTTGTGGGGCGAGCATTGTGTGCGGGAAGGATTAGCTCATTAGACGATACCGCGGCAAAATATGCCCAGACCATCCGGGAGACAGCTTTTGGCCAAGCGACGATCCGGCAACTGCTGATGATGGCGGGAGGTGCCAGAGCGCCCGATCAGGATTCTGGCTCTCTGAATGGCGAATGGCCTGAAATCACAAAAGGCTGGTCTACGATCGATGAGGTGTTAAAAAAATATGGTTCAGAACGTCCTACCGTTGACCAATTTACCTATAACAACAGCCAAACCAATGCCTTGATGCTTGTAGTCAATGGCGTCACGGATTTTGGCGATCTGTTTGAAAAGCAAATCTGGCAAAAGGCAGGTCCGGAAAAATCCTCAACCTGGTTGATGGATAAAAAAGATCAGCTTTATGCTGCTGCAGGCTTTGGTGCAGCACTTCAGGACTGGGCCAGACTGGCCCTTCTGTCAATGGAATTACGCCAAGGCTCTGAGGACAAATGCATGGCTGACTATATGCTGCAAGCCACCTCGAAACAAATATCCGATCAGGTCAAAAAACGCATCTCCGATTATGGCTATCAGACCTGGACGCGCGTCCTGGGGGACAAAAAAACCTACTCCTGGCAAGGCGCTTATGGTCAAACCGTTTTGGTCAGTCCTGAAAATGAACGGCTACTGATCATCTTTAAATACAAAGCGACAGAAGAGGGCTATCGAACCATCGGCAGACTGTTTAACCGCTGGGTGCAAATGCCCTCTCCCTGATTAGTGACTATCCATGAATAGACGCAATCCCTGGACAGCACTAATCCTGAACGCTCGTCATTTCACCAAAGGGCATCCACCATCCGCCATGGGACGGAAGGCCTTGTCACCGGGAATCGTCGCGACATATTTATAATAATCCCAGGGGTATTTCGACTCGGATGGTTTTTTGACCTGATACACATACATATCATGAACCATGCGTCCGTCCTCGCGGATCTTGCCATTTTTAGCAAACATATCGTTGATGGGGGTCGCTTTCATTTTTGCCATCACAGTCGCGGTATCGTCTGTACCGGCAGCCTGAACCGCTTTCAGATAATGCAGAGTCGAGGAATAGTCGCCTGCATCAGCCATCGTTGGCATGCGCTTGCTGAGTTCAAAGAAACGCTTGGACCACTTGCGTGTCTCTTCGTCACGATCCCAGTAAAAACCATTGGTCAGCGTCAAGTCTTGTGCGACTTGCAAACCCATCGCATCCACATCAGTTAACCAAACCAGCAGACCGGCGAGGGTCTGCGTTTTAGTCAGTCCGAACTCCTGTGCGGATTTCACTGCATTAATGAAACCCATTCCTGAGCCTGCAACTGCGACCACTTTTGCCTTAGAAGCCTGTGCCTGCAACAAGAATGAAGAATGGTCCGAGGTATCGATCGGGTAGCGCACCGCTCCGACGACTTTACCCTTTTCACGCTGGATCGCCTTGGTTGCATCCCCCTCGAGTGCATGACCAAAGGCGTAATCAGCTGTCAGGAAAAACCAGCTATCTCCACCTTTTTTAATCATTTCATCCACAGTACCTTGCGCCAGCGCGTAGGTATCGTAGGCGTAATGAATGCTGTTGGGTGTGCAAGCATCACCTGTTAGTCTGGAGGAGCCTGCGCCGTTCACGATCGCAATCCGGTTTTTTTCCTTGGCGACACCTACTACAGATAATGCGACACCCGAGTTAATCAATTCATTAATCATTCGCACGTCCTGGGTATCAAACCATTCACGTGCGCGGGCTGCCGCTACATCCGGTTTATTCAGATGATCAGAGACCAGTACCTCGATCGGACGATCAAGCACCTTTGCGCCGAAATCCTGCACTGCCATCTTGACTGCATTGACTGCACCTATTCCCGATTCGTGAGAAAACTGTCCTGACAAGTCAGTCATCACCCCGATTCTTAAGGGTTTGGTTGCAGTTTGTGCCGAGGCACCGCCTGCTGCGATAGCCAGGATAAGCGCGCATTGAATTGCTTTTAATTTAAGTTTCATTGTCTCTCTCTCCAAACTTTTTATGAATAAACAAGTTCAACCAATAACTACACACAGCAAACTTCATTTCCACCTTGCAAACGTTTCAGCTTTTGATATGTTCTTGTCATTCAAAATCCTATTGACTTCGAACCACCAGAGGTCATTCGGGCGTTAAGTCATAACGCAAGCGGTACCCCATCTCTCCAGCGAATAATTCCTGCCTGCAGGCGCTGCAAACGACTTGTGCGTGAAAATCATGCTGACATTTCGTATGGGTTAACAACAGCGGTGGCTGGCCGGCAGAAAGCCATTTATCACCCCAGCGCATCATGACGATCATCGACCCATACAAGTCATGCCCTTTAGTCGTGAAACGATATTCGAAGCGTTCTGGCCGCACTTGATAGGCTTGTTTCTGCACGATCCCATGACTAGTCAGTCGTTGTAACCGGTCAGTCAGAATATTGGTGGCGATACCAATATTTTCCTGCAAAACATCAAACCTGCGAACGCCAAAAAACATTTCACGGATCAACAAAAAACTCCAGCGATCACCAATAATCTGTAATGTTCTTGCGACTGAGCAAGGACGAACACGCTCAAGCACTTCAGGGTCTGAGGCGCGCCTCGATCTCTTTCGCGCCGGGTCACGCACTTGCTGCCCTGCACCTGGCCCGCTACGATATTGCACGTCATGCGGATCGATGGATGACTCGCAACTGGAGCAAACCACCTCTGCGAAGCTCTCCTTTCCACAAACCTTATGGATCAGTTGCAGCGGGGGAGGTTGGTCGCCCGACAACCATTTATCGCCATACTGCATCAACGCCAGCATGGTGGGATATAAATCTCTACCTTGATCACTTAAGCGGTATTCATAACGGGTTTGTCCAGCCGAGTAGCCGACTTTGACCATCAAGCCAAGTTCGGTCAACTTATTAAGACGGATCACAAGGGTATTTCTGGGTAATTGCAGGCGACTTTGAAAATGCTCAAACCTTCTTGCACCAAAAAAACTTTCCCTCAATACCAAGAACATCCAGGCATCAGACAAAATTTCCACGGTACGCGCAACCGAACAAAACCGATCGACTGACAGCGTAGTCTGTCGGGAAGGATTTGATTCAAGCAGCTCCAAAGTCATGGACGTCAGGCCTTCAAAGTTTCTTTTAATTTGAAACGAATAATTTTTCCGGAGCCTGTTCGCGGTATTTCGTCAACCAGATGGATCGCAGCGGGCACTTTATAGGCTGAAAGTCTCTGGCGACAATGTTCTAGCAAGGTTTCAACGACGACCGTCATGCCTGGACGTGGCACGACAAAGACTACGGGAACTTCACCCAAATGCTCGTGCGCCGCACCCACTACAGCACAATCAAGTACTGTCTCATGCGCACAAACTGCCTCCTCGACCTCTGCAGGCGCAATATTTTGTCCTCCGCGTATCACGAGTTCTTTGAGTCGACCTGTAATAGTCAAAAAGCCACTTGGGTCACTTTTTGCCAGATCACCGGTGTAGTACCAGCCGTTTCGCAAAGCCTGCGCAGTTTCTTGAGGTTTACGGTGATAGCCGCGCATCACGTTCGGGCCACGCACAATCAGTTCGCCCTCTTCGCCGGTTTCAACATCGAGACCCGTTTTGGGGTGAATCAGTCTGACACTCAGGCCCGGCACAGGTAGACCACAAGATCCCATGCTTCGCCCACCCTCGATCCAGTTCATTGTGACCATCGTCGAAGTTTCAGTAATGCCATAACCGTCCAGAAGCTTGACACCAAACCGTTTTTCAAATTCCTGATTAATCGGTGCGGGCATGATCGCACCCGCTGAGAGACAAACACGTAAATTTGGAAATACACATTCTGGCTCGACGCGCGCAGCCTCAAGCAGATAGTGAAACATTGTGGGCACCCCTGGCAGTACCGTGAAAGGCTCAGACTGCAAAAGCTTCATCACATCAGAGGTTGAAAATTTTTCAATAATGTATTCGCTGGCCCCTGTTGCCAATATGCCGAGTACGGATAAATTCAAAGCGTAAGAATGAAACAACGGCAAAGGGGACAGGACATAATCCTGAGCGCTGAGTTGCGCCACAGGCGCCCAGCAGGCAGCCACCACCCAAAGCATGCTGCGCTGTGTCAGCAGCACTCCTTTGGCCCTGCCTGTCGTACCAGAGGTGTAAATAATAAAAGAGGTTTCATCAATTGAAGAAAGATCTCTGGGCAGAGACTTTGGCGGCTGCTGGCGCAGTTCATCAAAACGCAAACCACCAGCCGTGCGCTCTCCCCTGTCCAGCAGAATGATTGTTTTGAGTTCTGGATTTGCCGCCAACAAACCTTGGACCATCTCATGACGCTCATCGGTTGTAATGATCGCCTTGCATTGCGCATCCTCCAGGCGATAGGCGACCTCAGGCACAGTCGAGTCATAGCTGATGGGGACGCTGATCGCGGCGGCACGCACTACCGCCAGACAACTTTCCACCCAGGGCACGGAGTTAGGTAGAAATATAGCTACGCTCGCGCCGGGCTCTATACCTGCATCTTGCAGGTGCCCAGCCAGATAGCCGGTTGAGCGTTCCAGCTCAGCATAGCTCACAGAGGTACGAGCGTCTTTGTAAGCCAGTTTCGCAGGGGTCTGCGAAGCATGGCGCTTTAACAGAACACTAACGGGTGTAATCAGTTCAGTACGGATCATGATCGAATCTCTTTTGTACAAAAAGGATGATAGTCATTGTGTGCAAGGCCCTGAGTCAGACCTCGCGACAGCTCAAACCATGCAAAAACCACCATTCACACTCAGAACCTGACCGGTAATCCAGCTTGCTGCGTCTGAAGCTAAAAAGGCAACAGTCGGTGCCACATCCGTGGGTGCACCTATCCGGCGCAAAGGATATTGCTTAACAATTTTTTCCCGGTTTGCTGCAAGAAACTCAGCATTGGAATGGGAGGTTTCTATCAGACCCAAGGAAATCGCATTCGCCGTGACGTTGTTGCGACCCAGCTCTTTAGCCAGTGACTTCATCAGAGCAATGCCTCCAGCACGGGCCGCAGCGGCAATCGCAATGCCGTTTTCACCGACCCGCGAAGAATCACCTGCGAGCGTAATGATGCGTCCGCTATTTTGCTTCACCATATAGGGCGCGACCGCATGACAGGTATGGATAGTGCCGTAAAGATCCACATCAATCTGCTTAGCCCATTGCTCAGGTGTCGTATTCACAAACCGCTCGCTAATCACAACTCCAGCATTGTTTACCAGAATATCGATGCGCTCAAAATCCTGGACTACGGCTTCCACCATCGTTTTAACTTCAGCATAATTTCCGACATTCGCACGATAAGCTTTCGCTTGTCCGCCCGCTTTTTGAATATCTGCTACAACGGCCTGAGCTTCGACAGCCGAACTGTTGTAATTCACTGCAACGATCGCACCTGTTGCAGCCAATGTCATCGCGATTTCACGTCCTACATCGCGTCCACCGCCAGTCACTAACGCAACCTTGCCTTTCAATCCCAGATCCATCTCCTGCTCCTTGAATATTAAATTTATTTAATTTTTCTCAGTCTGTGTTCTAAACAAGCCATGCACACTATTTCTTTTGTTTAATCAGTTGAAATAAACGCTCGGGGGTAGCGGGTAATTCTTTGATTTCTATTCCTAGTGGCAGCAAGGCATCCGAAATCGCGTTTGCTATCGCGGCAGGTGCACCAATTGTGCCGCCCTCACCCATACCTCTAAAACCGCCTAGCGTTGCGGGTAAGACTGACTCGATATGCAAAATCGTCATCTCGGGTATCTCAGGTGCTGTCGGGGCTACGTAATCCACCAGACTCGCCGAAAGTATCTGACCTTGTCCGTCATACACAACCTCCTCAAACAGAGCGGCACCAATACCCTGCGCCACAGCGCCCTGCACTTGTCCATCAACAATCAGGGGGTTGATCATCTTGCCGCAATCCTCAGCGACCAGATAGGCTTTGACGTGGACCATGAAGGTAGCCGGGTCAATCTCGACCACAGCAATGTGGGTCGCAGAACTCGTGGTCCCCCACACAGGATCGAAGGACTGCGTTTCCTCAAGCACCTCGGCGATATCCGCCGGTATACGCCCCATCTGTGAATAAACCGTATCAGCCACGGCAGCGATCGTTGTCTGTTTACCGCTATCGCTAGCTGTAATGACACCCTCCTCAATTTTTATATAGGGTGGGTGACTATCGAGCAGATAGGCCGCAAGTTTGATGAGCTTTTCTCGTAAAGCATGGGCGGCACGCGTTCCCGCGCCACCGGCCAGCACCGCACTTCGACTTGCGTAGGTACCCGTGCTATGCGAGACCGCATCGGTATCACCATGCACGACAGTGATGTCCTGCATGCGGCAGCCTAATTCGTCTGCAACGATTTGCGCGAGCGTTGTTTCAAGTCCCTGACCATGCGAGGCAATGCCAAAGGATGCGGTGACCGAGCCGCTTGGATCTATTTTGATGGTTGCGATTTCAGTACCGGTATTGATTGGCATCCCTGGCGAAGCTGAAATACGTGAGCCAATTCCGGATAGCTCTGCATACGTTGAAATCCCGATTCCCATCCAGCGACCTGCAGCACGCTCGACAACCTGTTTCGCACGCAACGCCTCATAACCAATTTTTTCGCAACCCTGCTCAAGCGCTTCGATAAACCCGGCACGATCCCAAACAATACCGGGTGCGGTTTTATACGGAAACTCTAGCGGCTTAATGAGATTATGCAGACGAAGATCACGCGGGTCCATGGCGATTTCGTGAGCTGCCATATCAATCAGCCGCTCCATCACAAAAGTCGAAGTAGGGCGCCCGACTCCGCGATAGGGGCCAGTAGGCGCTTTGCATGTAGCCACGCCTCTTACCCTGCCATGATAAACAGGCACACGATACGGTCCCGGCATAAAACTAATGACCTGCACTGGTTCGAGCCCTGCGGTCCAGGGATAAATCGAGTAAGCCCCGACATCGCCCACTACATCGGCGCGCAAACCGAGAATTGTGCCATCCCGATCGATCGCAAGCTCAGCATCAATTGACTCGTCAAAAGCCTGACTGGTCGTGGATAGATCCTCAAGCCGATCGCTAGTCCACTTAACAGGGCGTCCTAAATGCTTGGCAACGGCGCAGACAAAGATCTCCTCGGGATATAACGATCCTTTACCGCCAAAACTGCCGCCCACATCAGGTGCAATGACGCGAAGACGATTACCAGGCATACCCAAGATCTGGACCAGTGCATCACGCACAATCCCCGGACTGCCGGTGGAGGAATGCAGTGTCAACGAACGCTTACCCTGGTCGTACTGAGCGAGATAACTACGATTTTCAATTGCGAGTGGCGTCTTACGATGCATGCGGATGCGCGCGCTGACTTTTACCGGCGCCTCAGCCATCACGGTGTCGATGTCGCCTCGCCTAAACTCTCGCTCGATCAGGATGTTCGTACCAGCCTCCTCGTGCAACAAAGGCGAATCCGTTAGTACTGCGGCATAAGGATCAACAATGTTTTGCAGTGGCTCATAATCTATCTGGATCAGCTCAAGCGCGTCTTCGGCGATATAGCGATCCTGCGCGATGACTGCAACCACCGCTTCGCCTACAAACCTCACTTTGTCGCGCGCCAGTGGATAGATCGCTGTTGAATGATAATTTGCCATTTTAGAAATGGCATGGATTGGTTTGACAAACCCTTCAAGATCTTGCGCGCGATAAACGGCAACCACTCCTGGCAATGCAAGTGCTTGCGTCGCATCGATGTTGCGAATTTTCGCGTGCGGTGTATCGCTTCGTCTAAACGCGACATGCAGCAGACCCGGGATTTGTTTGTCGTCTACAAAGGAACCAAATCCTGTCAGTAAACGAGGGTCTTCGCTGCGCTTTACCCTGGAGCCGACCAGTTTTTTTGAGTCACTCATTAATCGTAATACTCCAGACCTGTTCGCAACGACTGATATTGCGCATCATCATGTCCAAACAAAACCTTGACGCCCGTGGCTTCAATCTTGCGTATTTCCATCATGGACTGACTGGCCAGCTCGGCGTTCCACATATTGCGCGGGATTTGATCTTTAACAAGATTCGATTCCAAAGCTACAGAATCTGAGGCCAGAAAAAAGGCACCACTTCGGCCCAGGGAAACCAGGGCACCCGTCATTCCAGGTGTATGTCCTGGCACAGGAACCAGAACGATGCGTCCATCGTTAAACAAATCTTTCTGTGCGTTAATTGTCTCGAATGGCATCGGCTGTTTCCAGTCGACCGCTAGAAAACCCATTTTTTCAGCGTTTTCATGTTGCGCTGCTGCTAATTCATCCGCATGACAAATAAAGGAAGCTTTTTTAAAAAACTCATTGCAACCACAATGGTCTGAATGCAAATGTGAATTCACCACGACATCTATATCATCGGGTCCCATGCTTAATAATTTAAGTTGATCGATGACATTATCCTGAGTACTCGAAATCGGTGTCATGAATTTCGCCATGCCGCCCCAACGCTGCTCTGCATTGGTCGCTGTTGAAGGATGACAACCCGTATCGAATAGCACGTTGCCCTGAGAGTGTTTGAGCAGATAGCAGGAAACCGGGATTTCAAATAACTCCTGACGCTCGGCTTCAGGGACATAGACACTCTTTCGCATCAGGAGACGTCCGCCCGAAAGGATATGCATTTTCATTGAGCTTGCTCCGCCGCGTTCTCTACTTGTTTAGCATCTCTACGGTCACGTTCGAGGCGAACAGCTTCGACGATATGGGTATAACCGGTACAGCGACATAAATTTCCAGACAGTCCATCGCGGATCTGCGCATCGTTCTGAAGCGGATATTTCTGCAACATATCCTTACACGTCATCAGCATGCCAGGCGTACAAAAGCCACATTGCAATGCGTGACACGCGTGAAATGCCTCCTGCAACGAGTTCATTTTCTCAATGGAGCCCAAACCCTCGACCGTCTGGATTTCACAACCGTCTGCCTGAACAGCGAACATCAGACAGGCGCGGATACTATCGCCGTTGAGCATAATGGTACAGGCGCCACAGACCCCATGCTCACAGCCAACGTGAGTACCAGTCAGCATCAGGGTATGACGCAGAAAATCCGATAATAAAAGGCGTGGCTCAACCTCATGCAAATGATGAATACCATTGACCGTGACTTCAATCCCAATCCGATCACTCATTGTTTTCTCCTGTGGCGCGCAGCCACGCTAGCCCGATTGCACGACGAATCAAGACCTCTGTCAGATGCTTGCGATATTCAGCCGAGGCATGTAAGTCAGTTGAAGGCTCGATTGCTTGCAATACGGCTTGTACAGTTTGCTCAAGGGTTGCCGGATCGCACGCCTGGTTGAACAAAATTGTCTCTGCATCATTGATTCGCAGCGGCGTATCCGCCACGCCCATGACACCAATCCTGGCCTCAACAACTTTGCCTTGCTCGACCTGTAAAATCACACCCACGGCTGCAAGCGCAAAATCTCCTGCCCGCCGTGCGACCTCTTCGAAAGCCCAGCCCGCACCTTGCGGTAAGGGGGGCAAATATATTTCTGTGACTAACTCGTTTTCCTGAACATCCGCAGACAGTGCGCCAAGGAAAAAATCCTCTGCGTCAACGATCCGGGTACCCCTCGAAGATACCAGCTTGATGCGCGCATCAAGCAGTTTCATGAGCATCGGTAACTCTGCAGCAGGATCAGCATGTGTAATACTGCCACCAATCGTTCCTCGATTACGTATCGCAAGGTGTGCGACCTGTTGCATGGCTGCATGTAGCACGGGGTAAAGTTTTTTAACGGTTTCGGATGTTTCAAGAGCGTGATGTCGCGCTAAGGCGCCGATTTTAAGGCCGCCATCTGGTTGCTCCTGAATGTCCCCTAAGCCAGGTATACGGTTGATATCTATCACTACCGACGGACTCAGCAGTCTAAAATTCATCATCGGTACAAGACTCTGTCCACCGGCGATAATCTTTCCTTCATCACCTGCAGCAGCGAGTGCCGCAACGGCTTCTTCAATACTGGCTGGCCTGAGGTATTCGAACTTAGGAGGTTTCATCTTTTATTTCCCAGCGAATACCGGACGTCTTTTTTCCACAAACGCCTGACGCGCATCACGATAATCAGCGCTGCCTACTGCAGCGTTAACGACATGATCCACCACTTCGCTTGTAAGCGTTCCCAGATCCATGGTGAGTCCATTGAGCAATAACTTACTGCCCGATATAGTTAGAGGCGCATTGTCCGCCAGCAGACCCGCATAGGATTTTGCAGCGCTAAAGGGTTCTGTTGCGACCTGGTCGATGAAACCCATTTCACGACCTTGCTCTGCACTGAAGCGTTGCGCCGAATAAAGGATGTGCTTTGCTTTTGACACACCCACTAACGCCAATAAACGCTGCACGCCCCGCACACCGTAGACGATAGAGAGCCGTGCGGCAGGTATCGCGAATTGTGCATTGCTATTTGCAAAACGAAAATCACAGGACATCGCTAAATGACAGGCGCCACCCATACAAAAACCATTGATCACAGCGATGGTAGGTTTTGGGGTAGCTGAGATAGCGTCACAGCAAGCATCTACAGCTTGCTCGTATTCGATACCCTGCTCAACCGTTGCTCGGACCTTTGAAAACTCGGCGATATCAGCCCCAGCACTAAAATGATCACCTGCACCAGTGAGGATAATGGCTCTTACTCGTGACTGCTGTCCTAGTATTGTGAATACGCGACCAAGCTCTTGCCACATCTCTAGCGATACCGCGTTACGCTGGGCAGGGCGATTAATCGTGACGACTGCGGCCTGGTGTCTTGGCGCTTCGGTGGCTTGATTAGATGCCTTTGCTTTTTCTTGCGGTGTAGATATTGATTTCGTTTGTACTGCATTTACTATACGTTGATAGATATTCGCTGCTGTTGATCTGCCTGCTTGTGCCTGTGCTTTTTTTTCACTCTCAACAACATCCACCAACGTTACAAGAATCTCATCACCACAATTTAATTCACCTAGCAATTGATTCAGCTCACCAGAATAAACCTCTGCGCTCAATCCCTCGCCCATAGTCTCTGCGATGTCCTCTACGGGACAGACTTGTTCGTTAAATTTTGCAAAAAACTGTTCAGCCATTTTTCGGGCAGTTGAGTCAATAAGTCTTGACCCGAGTTGCGCAATCTTTCCACCGATATTTGCTGTGACTCCGTACTTGATTACAGTCGCTTCTGGTGCCACGTCGATTAACTCGACCGTGATTTCACTTTTTGCGAATCCAGCCACTCCGCCCTGACCTTCACCAATTATTTTGTAGCTAGCTGGTGCGACAATGTCTGTCAGAGTTACTTTCCCGGTGAATTTTGCCTTGATCGGACCCACCTTGACCACGACAAGCGAAACAAATTCATTGTCGGACACTTGCTCAAGAGATTCACAGCCTGGGATGCAGGTTTTGAGTACCTCAGGATTATTCAAGGCCTCCCAGATAGCCGCGCGCCCAGCTTCGACGCGTATTTCATCTTTCATTTCCATGTTGTGATCTCAGCTCAGACTTTAACGCGCAGCAAATCAGCTGCGCGTGTGAGTGCTTGTGGCATGGGAACTGGACGGTTAGAAGCACGATCCACATACACATGGACAAAATATCCGGATGCACTCGCTAGCTCATCCTCATTACGAAATACACCGACCTCATAGCGAATACTGCTCGTACCTAAATGCGCCAATCTGAGCCCTACATGAACGGTATCGGGAAACGCCATGGAGCTATGAAATCGGCATTGCGTTTCTGCAACTAGACCGACAATGCTTGAGTTTTGAAGATCAAGGACACCTTGTTTAATCAAAAACTCGTTCACAGCGGTATCAAAATAGGAGTAATAGACAACATTATTCACATGACCAAAAATGTCGTTATCCTTCCAGCGCGTTGCGATCGTATGGAAATGCGCAAAAGCGCTACGTGGTTCTGCAGGGGCTCGGCTCATGACGGTGCTCTCAATTCATTAACTTGCATAAGTAAACTATAAACATCAATAATACGCTTTGCAAGCTGTACTATTGCGGACTTACCCGTATATTTTCCGGTTATTGCGACTCAGGAGACGCCCCATGCTCAAGGTTTATTCCATAGACGGCATTACCCCGGTGGTTGACCCCACCGCCTACGTGCACCCGACCGCAGTATTGATCGGCGACGTTGTGATTGGCCCTCGCTGCTATGTCGGACCCCTTGCCAGCCTGCGAGGCGACTTTGGCCGCATCGTCCTGCACGAGGGGTCAAACGTGCAAGATTGCTGTGTTGTGCACGGGTTTCCGGATAGCGAAACCGTGATTGAGGAGGATGGTCATATTGGCCACTCAGCCGTATTGCACGGCTGTCATATTGGCAAAAACGCCATGGTCGGCATGAATGCCGTCGTGATGGATGAGTCGGTGATTGGTGAGGCCTGCATCATCGGAGCCTCATCTTTCGTCAAAGCTGGCTCAGTGATCCCGCCACGCAGCATGGTGATGGGTACTCCTGCCAAAGTAATCCGTGAACTGACCGATCAGGAAATCAAGTGGAAAGGCCACGGCACGAGACAGTATCAAAAACTGACGGTGCGTTGCCTCGATACGATGCAATGCGTCGATCCTTTAACAACTGTCGAACCTAACCGTAAAAAACTACAAATCGACTCACCGTCAAAACCCAAAATTAAAACCTGATTCGTGTTCAAAATAATTAAGGCGTCCTTACCATTTTTACTTTGAAAGGGGGAGTCGCTTTTTCATCGACGGTCACCAGTACAGCATCAATTATTTTTGCACCAGGGACTTGTAAGCGATAAACATTTTCAAGCGCTGGGTCTAAGGCTGAAAACTTCTGATCAAACTTGAAGGTATGACTATCACCGTGAATGATAAGTATAGGTTTTTTAAATTTAGCGGCCTCTGGTAGTAAAGTCTGCTTGATTGTCGCCTCATAACCCTGATCAAAATCAATATTGTTATTGTTTAGTTTCTTCAGGAATACATCCGCTTGAAAAGCAAAAACAATTGCACCCAGATTTTTCTCTTTTGCAATTTTAAAAGCGTCATTGATCCAGGCGATATTTGCCTGGTCGCGTTTCTGTAACTCACTCTGCGCACGTGGATCAAAGGGATCAAAACGATTATTACTCCCCACAATATGCAGCGTAGCAAAAAGAGTATGCGACTGTTGCCAACGCTGATTTTCAACAAACTCCGAATAGGCCGACATCACAATTGACTGGCTCACCAACGCGAGAGGGGTCTGACCCAGCGATTGATCGGGTTTAAAAAACAACACTCTAAGCTTATCTAAGCGGCTCAGTGGGTCATAACTACCGTTCGAAACACGGTTGCAATCCGTCCAGTCATTATCACCGGGCGTATAAATCAAAGCCTGTGAGAACAAATCAAAATTCTTTCTCTGCAGTGCGAACTCTGCATCAGAGCAAACAGCTTTACCTTCTTTGAAATCACCTACATGTATTGAAAACGCAGGCTTGATCAGATTGATTTCTCCGATCAATTTACGATAATTTACGCCTGCAGTTTCGTCAGGGCCGTAGGGCGCATCACCAAGCGCAGCAAAAGTAAAACTTTCAGCATTGGCCGTTGCAATAAAAAAATTACAGAGCGCAGTCAACAAAATAATGACAGATTTTTTTTGCATGATGATATAGAGATCAATAACTCACTCGTAATTATAAGATATGCGACTGTAATCGAATTAGAAAAATTAAAAGTGAAATAGAAATTTAAATAGATCAAAAAAAACGAGTCACGAATTCATAATAATTTATTTTTCATATGCAACAAATCTGAAATATCACGACATCATAATTTTCTACATTCAAAGAAAAAAATTCACTTTTGCAAATATCGCAGAGCGTGTGTTTTTTCTAATCAATACCGATCTGGTTACTCTTCAATAATTCCCTTTTCGCGTATTTCCCGCTCACTGCAACTCATCGGAGGTTTGAATGTCTTCGCCTGTTATCTTTAAACTAAAACCACTTGCCTTATTGATTGCGATCATAGGCGCGGCGCCTAGCCTCATGGCACAGCAAGTTACAGATGTGGGGATTGTCAGCGCGACAGGCGGTAGTGGTAATGCGGAAAATCCTAAGAATTACGAGGCTGTTGTCACGTCTCCTGTCAGATCATCAGTTGAATTTGCGAGGCCGATCTCAGAAATCAGTCAAGATTACATTGACAACTTTGTCGCACCAACCTCGTCGTTTGCAAACATTGCGAACAGCATTTTGCCCGGCGCCTATGGCTACAGCGCCAACGGTTCGGGCGGTGGTGACGATAAGATCTGGTTCCGTGGATTTAAGGATGGTCAGTTCACCATGACGTTTGACGGTATTCCGTTTAACGACACGAATGATCCTACCCACCATTCACAGATTTTTTTTCCAGGGCCATTTATTGGCGGAATTACCTCTGACCGCAGCCCAGGTACCGCATCCTCACTAGGCCCCGCTAACTATGGTGGAACAATTGGCTTGCTTTCACGTCCCATTGATAACGAATACAGAAGTACCGCCTATGGAACATTTGGTTCCTTTAACACGGTCGAGTATGGTGCTGAATTAGCTTCGGGTTATTTGAAAGATGCGCCCAACACTAAGTTCTTAATTAACGTACATAAATTTGATACCAATGGTGCACAAACCTACAACCCTCAAGAGCGGGTTGGCATGAGCTTTAAGATTGAGTCGGCACTTTCAGCTGATACAACCTTGACTGCATTTCTGGCTACACGCATTACACATCTAACGCAGGTGGAGGCCCCAGCCCTGCAACCTTTGCTGTTTACAACACACCAGGCCCAGGAATTTCACAAAGTTATTTGAAAAATAATTTGATGTATCTGAATAGTAACGACCCAACACGGGCTGATTACTATGGTTATTCACACTATGACGTCACAGCATTTTTCAACTACATCGGTTTCAATTCAAACTTAGGTAACGGTTGGAAACTGGATAACAAGACCTACTACAACTCCTACACGAACCAGCAAAACTACGCTAACTTTACAACCCCTGATGCCACACTCGCATCTATTATTGCTACAGGTAAAGGCGGGGTTGAAAAACTCAACTCTTACACAACAATAGGAAACATCCTGCGTCTGACAAAAGAAACAGACTACGGTATGTTGAGAACAGGTATGCAATTAGAGCAGTCCAACACACCACGCCATCAAAACTACGTCAATCCTGTCACGGGTCAGCCAGCCTCGGGGGGAATCATATTTAGCGAAACTTTCATTACGACGATTGTTCAACCCTATGTTGAATTTGCGGGTAAAGTCACTGAAAACCTGACTGTCACGCCAGGTATTAAACTAAATTACTTCTCCCATGATCTGACACAATTCGCAGATAACAATACGATTGGTAATTTAGGCGGTGCTGCTTCGGTCCAGAACAGCAGAAGCTATACAGACGTACTGCCCTTTTTGGACGCGCGTTACATGATTCAGCGTAACTGGTCCGTATACGCACAATATGCGACGGGTGATGTGATCCCTCCCACTTCGACCTATGATGTAACCGGATCGAAAGTTTCTACACTGCCTAAACCGATGCGCACAACCACCTATCAGGTCGGATCCGTGTATCAGGGCAAAGGTTTTACGCTTGATGCTGACATTTTCCAGACGAATGCAGATACCAGTTACATTGCAGTCACTGACCCCAACAATCTTGGTTACACCACTTATGTTCAAGGTCCTGCAACAACCTATAAAGGTGTAGAAGCCTCAGGTAACGTCGTACTGGGTAATGGTTTTAATCTGTATGGTAATGCGGCCTACTACAACGCAACTTATAACAATACAGGCTTATCCGTTGCGAACGTACCGAATGATATTGAAACGATCGGTCTTTACTGGCAAAACAGTTCATGGGCTATAGGCGGGACAGTTAAACGCATTGGTTCACAGTGGCAGGACAATACCAAAGCTTTGCAGATTAACGAAGCTTACAAACTTGATCCGATATACATCACCAATCTTTATGTGAACTACACGTTCGACAATATTCCGAGTGCACTACATAGCGTCAAGGTGCGTGTCGGTGTTGATAACATACAAAACGTGAATTATCTGACTTCATTTAAACCAGGTTCTGCGACGTCCACATCGCCTGGCATGAACGTCAACGATCAAGTTACGTACAACTCAGGACGTTCGGTGTATATGACACTGATGGCAAACTTTAATTAATTTCCACTCTCCAATCAAACGCTGGATAACTGAAGTCATTTATGAACTTAACAACCCTGTACGAAATCGCCAACTCATCTGGCGGTATTATTTACTTCATGTTATTCATGTTGTTTGTGGCGCTATTTATTGTGATTGAGCGCTATAGATTTTTGGCGAATATGCGTCACGTTGGTACGCATCTGATTGACCTTTGCAGACAATCCGATGCACTCAGCCAAAAAGGTTTAAGGGAACTTCACGCAGCCCATGCAGATAATCCAGTCATGAAATTACTCGATGTGGCGATTCACGGAGAGCAAGTTCATCTCTCACGCGAGGAACTTGATAATAATCTCGAAGAAATGATCATGCACGAAGTACCGGAACTAGATCGTGGCGTTTGGTTACTGGATACCATCATTACTTTGGCCCCACTACTTGGTCTGCTGGGTACAATCATAGGAATGTTTAATGCAATGAGCGTGATGTCGGACTTTCAAAATGCAGCGGTACAAATTTCTGCTGGCATCGCAGAAGCCCTTGTCTCGACTGCAGTCGGTATTGTGATTGCCATGATTGGCCTATTCTTTTTCAACAACATTAATACTAAAGTCAGACATCTCGTACATCAGATGGAAACTTTGAAGCTAATGATTTTAAATCGTCAGCATATTTTCAAAGCCTTGGTGTAAAAAAATGAGATATCTGGAAACAAAAAAGCCCAGAATTGAGATCATTCCCATGATCGATATTATGCTTTTTCTTTTAGTATTTTTTGTAATGGTCACGCTGAAAATGATTCCAACAAGCGGGCATGTAACCAACCTCCCCAAGAGTTCAACAACGGTGACCTTACCAAATCCAAAACTTGTTGTAGAGCTCGATAACAAAGGAGACATTTTTGTTGAAGGTAAAAACCTTATGCCCAACCAGCTCACTGAGTTATTGAGAAACAGGGATGCTGCCTCAACAGCGGTCACCTTGGTAGGTGCTGAATCAGTATCACTCCAAAATGTCATGCTCGTCATTGACGCAATCAAAACCGGCGGAGCAACGCAAATTTCTCTTGCGGCCAACAACAAGTCCTCTAAATAGACGCGTTTCATTGATTCATCTCAATTCAGGCACTCTCTTGTCAAGATTTCCGAAATTTTTTTCAACCTTCTGCATAACAGTCGGTCTTGAGTGCGTGCTTATACTCGTGATTGGCTGGATGTTGAGTAGTTCTTCACAGATTACGCCTGTCAAACAATTTACGACGATTGATTTGAATCTGAGCGATAAATTACCTGATATGCCCGAGAACAAGCCTGAGACGGAAGTCTTACCTGAGAAAATTTCAGAGCCTGTCGCGGTTATACAAGAACCGCCTCCAGAACCAATCAAGGAAGTGTTAGAGCCTACTCCTGTAGTACCCGTGATAGAACCGATCGAGCAAGAGACTCTACCAATCGTTCAGGCTCCAGCTCCTGAGCCAGTCGCCACACCAAAAAAAGTTGAACCGCCAAAGAAGAAAACGCCCAAACCACCGGTTACGCAACCCACGACTCGAACAGACGCTACCGACTCATTAGCTAAGCCATCGCCCTCAGCAAGCGAGTCCTCCTCAGCACCCAAGGCCTCAGGTGTAGATCCAATGGATGCTTATAGAAGTCGTGTGAATCAGGCTATTCAAGCTGCTGCAGTATGTTCGATGGCGGCAAATAATATGAACATGTCTGGCAAGACGCGTGTGATTTTCGAGCTGAAAGACGCAGTCGCAACAGGCGCTACCGTCACGGAAAGCAGTCGTAAACCCATGCTGGACAGTGCTGCAATCTTAGCGGTTCAGCAAGCAAAATATCCTCAACCACCAGCCGAATTTACAGGCCAATCTAAAACGATTTCAGTACTTGTCGTACTCAAATGTTCAAATTAATCACTGACCTTTCAAATGGTTTTTAAAAAACTTCATTTACTTACCAACGGATCAAGTACTTTTAGCATTCGCGAACTGGGTGATCACCAGGCCACTCACCAGGATCACGATCCCCAGTAAACGCAAACCACTGACGGGTCTGATCGCTGCGCTAAAAAGACCAAAGTGATCGATCAGTACCGAGCCAATGATCTGTGACACCACAGCAAACATGATGAAATTTGCCACGCCGAAATGCGGTGCAACCATAGTCGCGCTGATGACGTAAAACGCAACAATCATGCCACCCACGAAATTGATGGGCTCTGAGTGACTGAGTCGACTCAAATCAGGCAGTGAGCGCGTGATGAGCAAGGCGCAAGCGATACAAAATATCAGTCCTACACCGAACAGTACGACAGGTGCATGGAGTGGCTCACCAAGATGACGCCCCAGCCTGGCGTTGAGCATCCCCATCACAGGGATCAGGACACCGGCCATCAACGCCCAAAGCGCGTATTTCATAGAGAACATCTCAGCACCCACCTCATGCAGTCAGCAAACAACGACTAGACCACGGCCCCGCAGCAGGGCGCGTGAATTAACGCAAAGCCTTGTAACGAATACGCTTAGGTGCGGCACCCGCCTCACCCAGACGACGTTTCTTGTCCGCTTCGTATTCCTGATAGTTACCATCAAAAAATACTACCTGCGAATCACCCTCAAACGCCATGATATGCGTGGCGATACGATCGAGGAACCAGCGATCGTGACTGATCACCATCACCGAGCCTGCGAATTCAAGCAGGGCGTCTTCGAGCGCACGCAGGGTTTCAACGTCGAGATCGTTGGAGGGTTCATCCAGCAGCAATACGTTACCGCCACTAATCAGTGTTTTACACAGATGCAAACGTCCGCGCTCACCACCGGATAACTGACCAACGGTCTTACCCTGATCAGCACCTTTGAAATTAAAGCGACCGAGATAGGCGCGCGCAGGCATTTCAAATTTACCAACCGTGAGGATGTCGGCACCATCAGCAATTGTGTCAAAAACTGTCTTGGCGTCAGGCAAGGCGTCACGTGACTGATCGACAAACGCGATCTTGACGGTCTTTCCAATCGTGACATCACCGCTATCTGGCTGCTCACGACCAGCGATCATTTTGAATAGTGTCGACTTACCCGCACCGTTTGGACCAATAATGCCGACAATCGCTCCTGGCGGGACGCGGAAACTCAAATGATCAATCAGAATCCGATCTCCGAACGACTTACTGACATCATTGAACTCGATCACCTCATTACCCAGACGCTCGGCGACAGGTATAAAAATCTCCTGTGTCTCGTTACGTTTCTGGTATTCCTGAGAGGAGAGTTCTTCAAAACGAGTCATACGTGCTTTAGCTTTCGCTTGACGACCCTTGGCATTTTGACGGACCCACTCCAACTCTTTCTTGATCGTTTTCTGACGAGCCGATTCGCTGGCTTCTTCTTGTTGCAGGCGCGCGTCTTTTTGCTCAAGCCAGGAACTGTAGTTACCTTTCCAGGGAATACCGTGTCCGCGGTCAAGTTCGAGAATCCATTCTGCGACGTTATCGAGGAAATAACGATCATGTGTGACGGCTACAACCGTACCGGAGAATTTGGCGAGGAACTGCTCAAGCCAGTCAACGCTTTCTGCATCCAGGTGGTTGGTTGGCTCATCGAGCAAAAGCATGTCTGGTTTGGAGAGCAGCAGGCGACACAAGGCAACGCGGCGCTTTTCACCACCGGAAAGTTTGCCAACGTTGGCATCCCAGGGGGGTAGGCGCAAAGCGTCAGCGGCGATTTCCATTTGCGTTTCGATGTCGTCCGAGCCACTGGAGGCGGCCGCGGAAATAATGGCCTCTAGCTCAGCCTGCTCGGCAGCCAGTTTGTCAAAATCGGCATCGGGCTCCGCGTAGGCGATATACACCTCATCCAGACGCTTGCGGGCAGCAACAACAGGACCCAGTCCTTCCTCCACCGCTTCGCGCACCGTATGCTCGGGATTGAGACGCGGCTCTTGCTCCAGATAGCCGATATTCAGGCCTGGCATGGGCGTGGCTTCACCCTCGATTTCCTTGTCCACACCAGCCATGATTTTCAAAAGCGTTGATTTACCCGAGCCGTTGGTACCAAGCACACCAATTTTGGCGCCAGGAAAAAACGATAAGGAAATATCACGCAAAATCTGACGCTTGGGAGGCACGATTTTGCCCACGCGATGCATAGTAAATACGTATTGAGCCATTTGGTCCGTCACTGAGGTCATAAAACAATGCCATATTGTAGGGCTTGCAGAGGGCTTTTACCGCTAATCAACCACTCGGGCCGTATTCGACGGCTATGATGTAGGGTATTGACCTTTTAAAACAGCCTTTAAAGCTGCCAAGCCATGACCGATCCTGAGCTCACCCTGCGTTTTACCGAACAAGAACTTGCCATGCTTGGCAAAACCGCCGATGGTCTGAGCGCCTACATGGGCAAGTCTGTACTGGCAGAGGTTGGAATAGACGATGATGCTGAGTGGGTGATTTTCGCTATACCGATTGGTACGGATGAAAAACCAGATGAATCAGCCATGCATGTGCAGATGGGCGGCCCCGGCGCCAGATTTGTCGGAAACAAAGGCGGACTCGACCTGGACCACGAGTCCTATGACTGCCAGTATCTTTGGGCCATCCAGATCACCGCAGATCCTGAGGCAAGGTTCGTCAGACTGGATGATCAGGGTGAAGAGTTCGATTTTTCAAACGAGCTCGGTGAGTTGCTTCCTTTCGATACCAGCGACGAGCTGTTGCCAGATCCTGATCTGGAACTTTTGGAAGATCTCGGCGAGGACGAGGAGGATCTTCCCGAGTTCGATGACGAACCAGACTTAAGACCTAAAGGGCCGCTACACTGATTTCGGTGTACATCGGCCAGCCCTGAGCGACACCGTGACAAGCCACCTGATTGACTCCCTGGGTCAGCATGGGGGGTGATTCTGTTTTGCACAAATCACGCGCAAACGGACATCGTGGATGAAAAGTACAGCCCGGGGGTGGATTTAAAGGATTAGGAACCTCACCCGCTACAGGTGTTCGCCTCACACCCGCCCCAGTCATATCTGGAATCGCAGATAACAGCATGCGCGTATAGGGATGCCTGGGATTTTTAAACAAAGTATCCCGATCGGCAATCTCCACAATCCGCCCAAGATACATGACACCCACACGATCGGCGACATGATGCACGACCGCCAGGTTATGTGAAATAAATAAATAAGTCAGACCAAGCGAGCGCTGGAGCTCTTTCATAATGTTGAGCACTTGTGCCTGGACAGACACATCAAGCGCAGAGGTTGGCTCGTCACAGACCAAAAACTCAGGACTCACAGCCAACGCGCGGGCAATGGAAATCCGCTGGCGCTGCCCCCCTGAAAACTGATGAGGATAGCGATCGCGATCGGTTGGATGTAATCCGACCTGGGTGAGTAACGCATCGACACGCTCATCGCGCTGCGGCTTGCTCATGCTAGTGTGCGCAAGCATTGGCTCGGCAATGATGCGACCGACACGCCAGCGAGGATTCAGACTCGCATAGGGATCCTGGAAAATCATTTGTAAACGTTTACGCAAGGCCAGACCGCCCGGGCCATCCATAGCTGAAAGTGGCTGGCCATCAAAGGTAATCGTTCCGCGAGTCAAAGGATATAAACCAACAAGTAAGCGCGCGATCGTGGATTTTCCACACCCCGACTCGCCAACCAGCGCGAGCGTCTCACCTCGACGAATGCTGAAGGACACTCCGTCAACCGCACGCAGCAGTGTGCGAGGCTTGCGCGACAAGACACGTTCCAGCCAGGGTGCAGACACGTCAAACCAACGTGCTGCGTCGTGGACTTCGACTAAAGGACGGTCTTGTGCAGCGCTCTTCATGCGTGCTCCTTTTCTTTCTGTAACCAGCAGGCTGCACGCGTCGCACCAATCTGACGGAGTTGAGGTCTTTCGACTTTGCATTGCGACATGACTTGCGGACAGCGAGGATTAAAGGCACAACCAGCAGGAATGGCATTGAGGCGTGGCATCGTGCCATCAATTTGCACCAGTCGCTCAACATGCTGATGCACTGAGGGTATAGAGCCCATCAGCCCGACGGTATAGGGATGGCTGGGAGAGTGAATCACATCGCGTACATTGCCAAGCTCTGCGACACGTCCTGCATACATCACCACCACACGATCGGCGGTTTCAGCGATCACGCCCATGTCGTGGGTAATCAGCATCACGGCAGCGCCCTGCTCGCGGCAAAGCTTTTTGAGCAGCTCGATAATCTGCGCCTGAATCGAAACATCAAGCGCAGTTGTAGGTTCGTCTGCCACGATTAATTTGGGTTCAGCCGCCAAGGCGAGCGCGATCACAACGCGTTGCCGCATGCCGCCCGAAAACTGGTGTGGATAGTGATCAATGCGCTCACGCGCCGCGGGTATACCCGTTGACTCGAGCAATTCAATTGCGCGTGAACGCGCTTGCGACCAGGTCATTGGCAAATGAGTCACGATTGTTTCCGCGAGCTGATGACCAACGGTGTAAAGCGGATTAAGCGAGGTCAGCGGGTCCTGGAAAATCGCGCCGATCTCCTTACCCCGGATAGGGCGCATCTCCTCATCTGAAAGATGATCGATACGGCGGCCTGACAGGAAAATTTCACCCTTGGAGATGCGACCAGGCGGTTCAAGCAAACCAATGATCGCGGCACCCGTCAGGGATTTTCCTGCGCCTGACTCTCCGACTACGCCTACGACCTCACCCGCTGCAATAGAAAATGAAACTTCATTCAAGGCTTTGAGCGTGCCACGTCGTGTTGGAAACTCAACACTCACCTCGCGTAATTCCAGGATAGCAGTCATACGCAACCTCAGTTCAAACGAGGATTGAGCGCATCACGCAACCAATCGCCCAGCAGGTTGACAGACAAGACAAGCAGTACCAGCGCCGCCCCGGGGAAGATCGTAATCCACCACTCACCAGAAAACAAAAAGTCGTTCCCAATCCTGATCAGTGTACCGAGCGATGGCGAGGTGGGCGGAACACCAACGCCGAGGTAGGATAAAGTCGCCTCCGTGATTATGGCAGTTGCCAGATGTACCGTAGCCAGCACGAGCACAGGTCCCAGAACATTTGGTAAGACATGCCTGAACATAATCACTGGGGATGAGATACCAATCACTCGCGCGGCCTGAACGTATTCACGATTTTTTTCAACTAGCGTTGAACCTCTCACTGTTCTTGCATATTGAGGCCAACCTGCTAAGGCGATCGCACCGACCAGCACGGGAAAAGCGATCACCTCGTGCATATCACCGGGGACGACTGCACGCGCTACGCCATCGATCAGTAAAGCGATCAAAATAGCCGGGAAGGATAACTGCACATCCGCGACACGCATGATCAGAGCATCGAGTTGACCGCCCGCGTAACCAGCGATCAAACCCAGCACGATACCCAGCGTCATCGCACCCACTACCGCCGCCAGTCCAATGAGCAGGGAAACACGCGTACCATACATCAATGCGGAAAGTAGGTCACGACCCTGGCTATCGGTCCCAAGTAAATATTGCCGTGTTCCTTCTGCAGACCAGACCGGTGGCTTCAGAGCATCGAGCAGTTCGATGCTGGCCAGATCAAAAGGGTTATAGGGTGCAAGCCAACCTGCGCCAAAAGAGGCAATCAGCATGGTGAGCAGCATACAGGTCGCGATCATCGCGACAGGGTGATGACGCCATGACCAGGCCAGATCACCGTCCCAGAATTTCGCGAGTGTGTGCAACATCAGTGACTTCCTCCTGATTTACCCAGTCCCACGCGCAGACGCGGATCCACAGCAAAATAAAGCAGATCAACACTCAGATTGATTAAAACAAAAATGAATGAAATCAGACAAAGATACGCTGCCATGACAGGGATATCTGCAAACTGTACTGCCTGAATAAACAACAATCCCATGCCTGGCCATTGAAAAACGGTTTCAGTCACAATCGCAAACGCAATAATGCCGCCCAGTTGCAAACCCATAATTGTGATGACTGGCACCAAGGTGTTTTTGAGTGCATGTCCAAAATGAATTGCACGCCTTGTCAAGCCACGCGCCCGAGCGAATTTGATATAGTCGGTGCGCAATACTTCAAGCATCTCTGAGCGAACGAGCCTGAGCACTAGTGCCACCTGGAAAAGTGACAAAGTTACGGCGGGAAGAACCAAATGTTGCCAGCCACTTGCCGTCAGCAAACCGGTTGACCACCAGCCTATTCGAATCGTGTCGCCCCGACCATAACTAGGCAACCAGCCCAGATAGACCGAAAATACCAAAATCAGCAAAATACCAATCAGGAAAGTTGGCAAGGAAACACCAAGCAAAGAAAATGCTAATAAAGCTTGTGATAAACGTCCGTTGCGCCTGAGTGCCGTATAGACGCCAAGTGGCAAACCGACAACCAGTGCGATGAGCGCTGCGGCGACCGAGAGTTCCAGCGTGGCGGGAAGTTTTTCACGGATCAGCACAGAAACTTTCTGACCTTGTCGCAGGGACAGTCCAAAATCGCCCTGCACAGCATTGACAATAAAATGATAGAACTGCACGAAAACTGGTTCGTTCAAACCTAGCTGTGTTCGCAACAAATCACGTTCCGCAGGCGTCGCATCCTGACCCAGCATGATCGTGACAGGATCACCAACATACTGGAAGAGAATGAATGCCAACAAGGCGACAGCCAGCATCACCCCAACCGCCTGTATCAAGCGACGCAAAATAAATACAAACATGTCATCTCACAAAAACACAACGGCGTCTATGCGACGCCGCTGTGAGGAAAGACCAGTCAAAAATTAATCGATCTTGATCCACTCAACTACAGGACGATTATCCGCCCGGTGCAAAACGGTCACGTTCTTTTTCATAGCCCAGGGGATAACCTGATCATGCAAAGGAATCGCACCAAAGTCTTTGGCAAAGAGCGCAAGTGCTTCATGGATCATGGCAGTACGCTTGGCATCATCGGTTTCGGTCTTAATGGTGTCAATCAGTTTATCAACCTGAGGGTTGGAATAATTACCGTAGTTAAATGAACCATTGGCACCTTCGCCTTTGCTGTGAATCAAGGCCTCAAGCGAGTAATACGCATCATAGGTTGGCACGCCCCAGCCAAACAAGTAAATGCTTGTGTCGTTATTGCCAACTTTAGGGAAAAACGTTGCACGGGGCATCGCGTTAAGTTTTGCCTTGACACCTACTTTAGCCCACATTGAAACGATCGCCTGACAAATTGCTTCGTCGTTGATGTAGCGGTTATTAGGGCAATCGAGCGTGACTTCAAAGTTATTGTCGTAGCCAGCTTCCTTGAGCAAAGCTTTGGCTTTCTCTACATCGTAGGGAACCCGCTGACCCAACTCTTTCGTGTAGCCATTGACCTGTGGAGCGATCATGGTGCCTGTTGGCAAGGACAAGCCTCGCATGACGGATTTTTTGATCGCTTCGATATCAATCGCGCGGTAGAGAGCTTCGCGCACACGAACATCGGCCAGTGGATTTTTACCTTTGATATTGCTGTATTTCAGCTCAGGGCTATTTACATCCAGACCAAGATAAATGGTGCGGTATTCGTTGCCATCGATCACTTTGACCTGCTGGCGTAAACGATCCAGATCCTGCGCTGCGGGATCCAGCACGAAATCTATCTCGCCCGACAACAAAGCCGCGGTACGGGTCGCGTTTTGCTTGATGGGTGTGTAGATAATTTCCGTCACATTGCCTGTTTTAGTCGGCTTACCCCACCAGTCGGTATTTTCTTCATAAACGGTTTTGATATCGACTTCGCGTGACTTCAATTTGTAAGGGCCGGTACCCATCGCATTGCGCGCTGAGTAGCTTTCTTCTTTTTTATTGAAATCCTGTGGCGCTGTCGTACCGTTTTTCTCAGACCATGCTTTGCTCATCATGCCAAGTACAGGTAACTGGCGCAGCAATACGGGATTGGGTCCATCGGTTGCGATTTCCACAGTGAGAGGATCAAGCGCTTTTACGTCCTTGATGCCAGCCGTGTAAGACTTGAATTGTGAGGACGGTGCCATCGCACGCTTAATGGAAAACACCACGTCCTCGGCCGTGAAAGGCGTGCCATCATGGAATTTGACGCCTTCGCGCAATTTGAAACGCCACAAGGAGGGATTGATTTGCTCCCAGGACGTTGCAAGTGCCGGCGAGACTTCAAACTTTTCGTTATAACGAACCAGCGGATCATAGACCCACAGGTTAGCTGCAATATTCAAACCTTCGTTCTGTGAATGGGGGTCAAGGGTCAGAATATCGCCCTGGCTTGCCCATTTGAACGTTTTGGCAAGACCCAGAGTGGGGAACAACATTGAAGCGGACACAGCAACTGCGATCAAGGTACGACGCATCGGGTAACTCCCAAAGAAAAATTCCGTAATGTACGGATATTGCCGTAGGGGAGGCCAAGCGTCAATCCAGAATACAGCGCGCCTTAAGTAAACAGGGTTTACCCTAGCCTCTTTCCAAAAGGGCATCAACAACCCAGGCACCCTCACCCACCGAACCAACCATGACCGGATTCAGGTCCAGCGAGGCAATGAGCGGCCCTGCAGCCATCGCGATTTTTCCAACAGAGACCGCAATGTTGCACAGCGCCGGCACATCCAGCGGCGCATCGCCACGAACACCGTCAAGCATAGGCGCCAAGCGCAATCCCCTTAAGGCTGTTTCGACCTGCTCAGTGCTAAAAGGAGGCAATAGAACTGCGTAATCCTTCATAGCCTCAACATATTTCCCCCCCGCGCCAACCAGTACAACCGGACCAAAAACAGGGTCAAAACGTGCGCCCACCATCAACTCGTGTTGACCACGACTCATTGCAGCGACGATCACAGCAGCATCTTTCACACCCAGGCGACTGAGTGTCGCCATATGAGTTTCAAAAACACGCACAGCTTCTTCTACGCTTTTTATCCCCAAAGCCACAAGTCCGTGCTCTGTTTTATGTGGCACCTGTGCTGCGCAGCCTTTGAGGGCAACACTGCCGCGCATTTTTGCAAAAGCTTCGCGCACCTGCTCTGGGCTCTTGCACAGTACATGTTCAACGACAGGTACTCCGTGGGCAGCAAGTAGCCCAAGAGATTGTGCTTCATCACAATATTGCTGCTCTCCGGTGGGCACCACCACCTCAGGTAACTCGGGCCACTGCACTATTTTGTCGCGCAGCATCACGGCGTGTTTTGCGAGTTGACCAAGCACACCAACAGCATCGCCTTCGTTAACAAAGGTTGCAACACCGGCCTGACGAAACGGCTGTGCAACGGTCTCTTGCCAGGCGGCTACCGCCACGGGTTTGCCGGTCAGCGCCTCAAACTGAGCTGTATCGCGGGCGAAAGCCTGAACGTCATAGCCAGCTCCTGCCACCGGGATATTGATAAAGAACATATCCGCAGCGCGATCTTGCGCAACCGCAGGAAGCACTTCACTAAACAACCCACTGTTCGATAGCAGCGCAGCTGTAATGTCGATGGGATTTGTCGTCGTAGCAAACCCGGGCAGAGATTTCGCCACGGCTTGTTGCGTCGAGTGACTGAGTTTTGCCATCTCAAGATCATTATCTTCCGCGGCATCCGCCCCCATCACACAACTCGCTCCAGAGTTGCTGATGACGACAAGCTTATTGCCTGCCGGACGCCAGCCTTTCAGGTAGGCCTCAGCTGCAAGTACCTGCGCATGCGGGTCACGCACGCGCATAATGCCGTGTTTTCTGAAAAAAGCATCGACCACACGATCCTCGTTAGCCATCGAACCGGTATGGGTTGAAGCAGCCTGCTGACCACTAGCAGAGCGGCCCGCTTTGACGGCTACGATAGGCAGATCACGACTGCGCGCATACTCGGCTGCGCGGGCCAGCATCTCAGGATTGGCAATATTTTCAAGATAGAGCAGCAAGAGTTTGATTTCAGGATCATGAGCAATCGCCCAGGCCATTTCCGACACGGTCACGTCGGCTTCATTACCGGTCGCATGGACATGACGCACACCAATTCCTTTCTGGCGTAGCAACCCATAGACCATCGCGCTCATGCCACCACTCTGACTCAAGACAGCGACAGGACCATCCTGAGGCGGGCACTCGATAAACATGGTTGAAAAACCAGCAATCGCGCCTGTACCAAAATTTGCGAGGCCATGCGTATTGGGTCCATAGATCCTCATCCCCGTCGCACGCGCGGCATTAGTCATACGTTGCTGGACAGCGCGTCCTGCCTCGTCAACCTCGCCGAAACCCGAAGCGATCACGACGACAGATTTCACCCCTGTTGCTGCACACTCCTCAACCGCCTCAACAGCTTTTTCACCGGCAACAACGATCAACACCAATTCAGGCACTTCAGGTAAGGAAGCAAGGCTTGGATAACTTTTAAGGCCCTGAACTTCTTGTCGGGAAGGATTGATTGGATAAATCGTGCCAGTGAATCCACCGCGTTGCATGTAATAAATCGGACGACCGCCAATCTTATGAATATTTTCGGAGGCACCAATAATGGCCACAGTGCGAGGATTTAACGCAGAGGCAAGCAGGTCAGACATGAGGATTCCACTATTTTTCAAAACGAATCAAGGTCTGGCCTTGATGCACAAAAAAACTTGCGACAACACGATCACCAATACGAACGCCTGGCACAGCATGGCCCATGATCCTCGCACCCTCTTGCAGTTCCACCACCACAAGCGTGTAGGGGGCTAATGCACGAAACGCATCTGAAGGCGCACGCGCAACAATAGTTGCTGCGTAGACAGTCCCATGGCCAGAAGATTTTTTCCATCCAAGGTCTTCAGCACCGCAATGTTGGCAAGCATCATGCGCAAAGGTCTGCGCAGCTCCACAAGCATTACAGTACTGAAAACGAATTTCGTTATTTACCAGGCCATCGATGAAGGGCTGCGCGAGAGCTAAGGGCGTTTGTTCAAGGGTCATATTCAAGCCTCCCGCGATAAGATCAGACTAACGTGCGAAGACATCACGCCGCCATCCGCATGAATGAATGCATGCGAGGGAGTACGAACCTGACGCACCCCCGCCTGTCCCTGGAATTGTCGATAGGCCTCAACGCTATGCGCCATCCCTCCAGCGACACCGCAATGACCAAACGACAATAAACCACCGTGCGTATTTAAAGGTAAAACGCCGTGCTGACCATAATCACCCTTGCGCAAGCGTTGTGCTGCGCCACCGCGCGCGGCAAAACCAAGCTCCTCGAGCAGCATCAGCAAGGTGATGGTGAAAGAGTCATAGATACCAAGATAGTCGATATCAGCGACAGACAGGCCAGCTTCCTTGAATGCGATAGCAGAGGCGCGCGCAGCGCCACAATCCATCACATCACGCATCGCTGTCAGGTGCTGATGCAAATGTGCCTGACCCGCTCCGGCCATTCTCACCTTAAGCGCACCGCTTGGCTGCGCAGAGACAATCAGCGCCATGGCACCGTCCGAGATCGGACAGCAATCCATCAGACGCAGAGGCTCGGCAATTGGTTTGGAGGCGAGCACATCCTCGATCGTAATCGGTGTCGTCAGATGAGAGTCAGGGTGACGGATCGCGTTATTGCGCATCAATACTGCGAACTCTGCCAGATCAGCATTGGTCACGCCTGTCTCGTGCATATAGCGCGAGGCCATCAATCCGTAGTAAGCAGGCACTGAAGCGCCATTGGGCACTTCAAAATCAGCATGCCCCACTTGTGCGAGTGTTTGAATCGAGCTGTCGCGTGTCTGACCGCTAAGTCTGTTTTCCCCCGCGACGACCAGTACGTTTTTACAACGACCAGAAATAACCAACTCTCGTGCGAGCATCAGCATCGCAGCACCGGTTGCACCGCCTAACTGCATACCATGCGCATAATTAGGCCGCAAAGAAAAGCGCTCGCAAAATAGCGTCGAGATCATCAAGTGGGGCATCGTGGTGGAGTACCCGCACAGCACGCCGTCGATATCCGAACGCTTGAGTTGCGCATCCGCTAGCGCTTGCTTTGCAGCCTTTGCCATCAGATCAAGCGTGCCGAGGCCTTCGAGTCGGCCAAAAGCTGTATTGCCTACACCTGCTATGTATGCGTGAGTCATGAAGCTACTCAAGTTTGATGTTGTTATTGCGCGCAACCTTAGTCCATTTCGCGCCCTCTTGCTCAATGAAGGCTGCGAATTCCGCTGGCGTATCACCTACAGGCTCGGCACCAAGCTCGAAAAACTGTTTAGTGATCTCTGGTGTACGCAAGATGGCCATCAAACTCGCACTCAATACGTCAATCACAGGCTTTGGTGTTCCCGCTGGCGCGAGCAAACCAAACCAGGCCGACACGTCATAGCCAGCCACGCCTGCCTCTATCATGGTCGGTATTTCAGGAGCACCGGGCCAGCGTTTTGTAGTTGTGACCGCTAAAGCTTTGACTTTTCCTGCACGGATATAAGTCATGGACGAAGGCAAATTATCAATGCCGATCGCTACTTGTCCGCCCATCAAATCAATCAGCATGGGTGAGCCGCCTTTATAGGGGACGTGAACGATATCGACACCTGCCAGCGTTTTAAATAACTCTCCACTCATGTGAGGAGAGCCGCCATGACTCGTCGAACCAAAATTTATTGTGCCGGGCTTGGCCCGGGCTAAGGCAATCAGTTCCTTGACATCCTTGGCAGGTAAATCAACGTTTGCGAGCAAAACATTTGGCGTACTCGCAACGAGAGTGATCGGAGCAAAATCCTTGACAGGATCATAAGGCGGTGGCATCTGTAGAGCAGGAATAATGCCGTGACTCGCGATACTCGCAAAAATCAGGGTATGTCCGTCTGGGGCAGATTTAGCGACCAGCTGCGAACCAATCACACCACCCGCGCCAGGCTTATTTTCAACCATGACGGTTCGACCGATTCGCTCGCCGAGTCTGGGGGCGACTGCACGCGCAAGTAAATCCGTTGTGCCACCAGCAGGATATGGCACCACGATCCGTATCGGCCGATCTGCAAAAACCTGTTGCGCTACAGCTGGGGAAGCAATGACCATGCTCGCCAGAGCTGTCACCGACCAGAGCGTAATCGTCCTGCTTAATTTATCTATCACTGACATATCGTGTGTCTCACTCAGCGCGGAATCAAACGGTTCTTTTGCATTAACTCTAACCAGTCATGCAAAGAGTCCTCTGTGTCGTAACAATTAGCAAAACCATGCTGCCTTAACTTGATAGGACTCAAAACGGAGTCCGCCAGATTCTCCGTGCCATAACCAAGCGCGCGATCCGTGAACTCCCAGGAGCTGGAAATCAGCTGGGCAAGGGTGTGTGGCTTTAGATCATATTTTTTGACGATCTGTGACCAGAGCGCTTCTTGGGCGGGCAGCGTTTGCGTCATGCACAAGGGGACATGCTCCCCAGCCTCCATGCCAAACCGCACAGCGATAGAACCCCAGATATCAGGCCACACCAGCGAGTCGCCATTCACGACGTTATAGGTTTCATTCGCGGCGATTTCATGCGTTGCAGTGAACTCTGCAGCTTGGGCAATCAAGCGGCTGTCGCTCGCACCATTGATATAGCGTCCGCCACCAGGAAAATGCAAAGGCAGCCCTTGTTCACGCATCAGGGCGGCATAAGCACCAATCGCACCGATGATATTCATCGGGCTTGAAACAGCGTAGCCAAATACGATCTGAGGCCGCAAGATGGAAAAGGTCCAGGCGGCATTTTTTTGACGCGCCCGGATCAAATCCTCTTGTAACCAGTAAAAGTTTTCATGCTTGTGACGTGGCCAGCGCTCTTTTGCGGGTACCGCTGCGGGTTCGACATGACCACCGTAGGCCTTGGTCCCTTGCATAATCGTGATGTGACGCAAACCACGCGCTTGCGGCTCAATTGCGTCGAGCAAATTTTTAAGCATGGCTTCATTGACAGCCATTTGTCTGGGATCGCGCCAGCCGGCGACAAGCTCCGGCAACTCAAACAAGGCCGCGAACAGGATGTGCGTAACATGCTTTAATTCAAGCGCTGCGCGCTGACAGGCTGCCGCATCAGTCAGATCAACACTGATATGCTTTGCGCCAGCAGGCAGGGCGACAGGACGGCGTGACAGCGCGATGACATCCCAGTCCGGCAGACTAGCAAAATGTTCCAGCGCAGCCGCACCCACTACACCGCTTGCACCCGCAATCAAGATGGTGTGCTTTTTCATAGACGACTCCCTTTGCTGTCTGTAATACTCACAAAAGATGCTGGCCGCGCAAATGACTGCGCAATGATTCAGGGACTTCGATTTCAAAGCCAAGCACTGCGGCAGACAAAGCCTTGCCGTAATTATCCAGACACAGACTGCGCGATACACCGCCACCCAAAGCACCCTGAGCGACAAAATTCATGGCATCCAGATTGTCGACTTCGTAACGCGTGACAGGCCCTTTAATGGCACCTGCGTAAAAAGCTTTAAAACGCTCCGCGGTCAATTGATCTTTAAGTAGTGCGTACAACTCGGGCGTATAGGCAAAGACTGCAATGTTAGAGGTATCACCCTTGTCACCTGAACGCGCATGTGCGACATGCTGAAGTTTTACTTTCATTTTTTTTCAGCTCACAAAATAATTGATTGAAGGCGTCACGCGCTCGCGTGGCACGAGAGATGACCAAACGCCAATGACTTCGCGGGTCCGGTCCTGATGCGGGACGCGTTTACCTGTATGGGCGATACCAGAGACGGCCATCCCATCGATTTCGCGCCCGACTTTAGCGGCCTCTTCGCGAGTCTTGGTGCGAGCCGCAACGCGAACTGCGATTTCATAGGGTTCTGGCGCATCTGCCGGAGTAGCATCACCATGAATCGCATTAAGTCCCAGGTAATCTATACGGATATCCTCGGCTTTAAGGTTGACAATCTTAAAACGTTCTTCCAGGACTTTCCTGGCGATTTGCGCGCGTCTTAACGCACCCGGCCCGGCGTAGAAAAACATATCTTCGCCAATAAAGCCCTCGGTGCAACCAATCGAAACTTTCAAAGTCGGTGTGCGGGGTTTGCCGCCAATATGACTGACTTTTACGCGGTCTGGTCCGACCTGTTCGATCTGTGCCGTTGTGAAATCAACCACCACATCTGGCGTTAAATAATTCGCCGGATCATGGACCTCGTAAAGCATTTGTTCCTTGATGGTCTGCAAGGAGATTTGTCCACCAGTACCCGCTACTTTTGTGATGACTGCGCTGCCGTCGCGACTGACTTCTGCGATTGGAAAGCCAAAGTTCCAGGGCTCAGGTACATCCTTGAAGCCAGGATCCGCAAAATATCCTCCCGTCACCTGTGCTCCACATTCAAGCAGATGTCCGAGTCCGTTTCCCTGGCCTAATTTGACGTGATCCAGCGGATCCCACTCAAACTCATACATCATCGGTGCCATGAAAATTGACGGGTCAGCAACGCGTCCAGTAATCACGATCTGCGCCCCGGCTTTGAGCGCCTCCACAATCGGTTCTGCGCCCTGATAGACCTCTGCGGAAATCAAAGTCGAGGACAGGCTTGCGGTAGGTAATCCATTTTCAAGAATCGTGTCTGTTAATTCCAGCACATGCTCGGTGATCAGACTGCCATTGACGGCTGCGACTTTGACGCCCGTATGGCCCATTTCCTGAAGCAGCTGAACGACCCGCTTAGCCGCCGCGTCAGGATTGATCCAGCCCTGATTACTAATGATTTTGGTTCCACGCTTCATGCAATGGGGCAGCACTGCTTTCATCCGGTCATCCAGGTACGTGTCATAACCCGGAAAGCTTGGATCACGCCGTGCGCGTACCTGCGCCGCTGAAACAGTGGCCTCAGCCATCGTCTCAAAACAAAGATAATCCAGATCGCCCTTCTCAGCATTTAACGCGGCAGGCTCTACGCGATCCCCCCACCATGCCGAACCAGAACCTACTCTG
The DNA here is from genome assembly GCA_036725985.1 of Burkholderiaceae bacterium. Taxonomy (GTDB): domain Bacteria; phylum Pseudomonadota; class Gammaproteobacteria; order Burkholderiales; family Burkholderiaceae_B; genus Zwartia. The sequence goes on along the minus strand of DAIMDD010000003.1, from coordinate 77,152 downwards.
ATCATGTCTTTCATACATTCCCCATCATTTTTTGCTTAATTGTTTGGTGTTTCGTTTGCCATTGGTACTGGCATCAAATTGAGTGCTGGATAATTTGCGAGTTCACGCGCTACCTTCTGCATTTCAGCGACAAGAAACTCTTTGCGATCGGAAATACGATCTTTCAATGCCGCGACACTCAATGCTGCGTAAGGTCGACCATCACGACCAAAAATTGGTACGCCTATCCCTCCCATTTGTGCCACAACCACCTCGAGCAACATGGAGTAACCTCGCTCGCGTGAACGTGCGACTTCAGCTTTGATTAAAGGGATTGTCATTAATGGATATTTCTGACTATTGACCGCTTGATTCAGCTGCAACACCGCATCGATCTCCTCATCTGGCAACCAGGCCAACAAGGCCATGCTACCTGCACCGACGCCTAGTGGTCGACGCATCCCAAGATCAAGATAATTCGCACGGATTGGGAAGCTGCCGAATTCACGATCAATGCAGACCGCCTCACAACCGCTGCGGGTGGAGAGCAACACCGTATCACCACACAGATCAGCCAGCCTGAGCAGTGCGGGACGCGCACGATCACGAATGTGATCTCGACCCTGCATGGCGAGGCCCAGAGTGATGGCCTCCTCACCCAGAAAATATCTTTTGGTGGTCTGGTCGCGACGAACAAACCCTTCGTCCATCATCTCTTCGAGCAATCGCAGCGCAGTTGCTTTATTGACGCCCGAACCACTTGCAATATCGGTCAGTCGCAAAGGCAAAGGCGTTGAGAGAATCTTGAGAATGCGACAGACTTTCTGCGCAGCACTGCTGTCAGAAACCTGTCGCATTATTTACACCGTTGCTACAGCCGTGGAAGGCGAGCCCACAGCACCAGGCAGGCGCAAAGGAGGAGCCGTCAACAGGAAACGATTACGTCCATTCTTGCGCAACCACTGAGCCAGAGGAGTGAGGTAAAACATTTCACCCAAATGAATACCATTCTTGAATAAGCAATGCTCATGCAAGGGCAGCGTTGCGCAGCAACCAATATGATTTTTGGCGGGATGCGCTTCGACAGCGTAGTTATCAGCCATCAACACCACTAAACCGCTATCGGTGATCCAGTTCAACAGCTTGGAATCACGCCCATCCAGAGCAGCACAACTGTTATCCAGGATGCTGAGGTCAGGCTTTTTCTTCATATCCAGCAGCATCTGGGCAAAACCGGTGTGCAAGCCGACCATGTCGCCTTTTTCGATTTCAACTTTATCCTGCTCAAGCACGCGCATCAGAATATCGTAATCAACGATGACTTTTTTATTGCCGAAATGCGCGTGGAAATCAATCATCACACCGCGCCCCTGAACACAGGACTCGGCCATATTTTGAATGCCCAGCGCATTAGCGTAAGAGGTGGTTTTCTGATCACCCGGCTCGGGCACGCCTGCGTCTTTGCCTTCAGTTGGTCCGACGATGTGTTCGCCTGCGCGATACCCGTTGTAGTAAACCGCCTCGGGAATACCATCACCATTCGCATCGAACATCGATCCCACGTGTGCCAAACTGTCCCACTGCGTTGAATACTGCAAGTGCAACACAACCAGATCATCACTCACCACATCGCTGTGATCTTTGTTATCGCTAAACAACTTGTAATTCATATTCGGACGACCGTTGCGCAAGGTCGGACGAATAACGGGCGGATGACGACGCGGATTGAGCAAATTACCGCCTGGATAATCGAGCGGCAGACTCAGGCAAAAAGGAATGCCCTCTTTTACCTCGGCAATACCTTGTTTGATTTTTTCTGGGGTCAGCAGATTAATGCGACCACGCTGGTCATCCTCACCAAAATCACCCCAGTTCGAACCCTCTGGGCGATTAACCCATCTTTTTGAGCCACTCATACTTTTTTCTCCGATTCAGACAACGGTTCACCACCGCCAAGAAATACTCTATGTAATAAATCACCCTGACCGATCTCAGTCGAGGAGGCTGCGGCAGCAACACGACCAGTTTCCATGAGAAAGGCAAAATGCGCGTGTTTAAGTGCTTTTTCAACGAGCTGTTCGACCAGTAATATCGCCAGGCCTTTGGCACATAATTCAGAGGCTACGGTCAGAATCCGATCAACCACCATCGGTGCGAGACCAGCCGATGGCTCATCCAGAATCAATAGCTTCGGATCACCGATCACGCCCTGAGCGACTGCGAGGATCTGTTGTTGGCCACCCGATAAACGAGAGGCCATCTGTTGCTTGCGCTCAGCAAGCTCAGGAAACAGTTCATAGATTGCATCAAGCTTGGTTCGATCTCCGTGTGGTGATTTGGCATAGGTGCCAATCATCAGATTGTCCTCAACAGAGAGAGTCTGAAAGACGCGGTGACCTTCAAGGACTTGAATAACTCCAGATTGCACGATCTGTCCTGGACTCGCTTGAGTAAGATCCTGACCCGCAAAACTCACACTCCCACTACGTTTTGGCACAAGACCGGAAATAGCATGCATCACTGTGCTCTTACCCGCGCCATTACGTCCGAGCACGACAACGAACTCGCCAGCGCGAACATCAAGCGACAAGCCGTGCACAACCTCTGCCTTGCCATACGCGACATGCAAGTCACGCACACTGAGGAGAACTTCATCTGGCCTGGAAGAATGATTATTCATATTTATGCTCCCAGATAGACACGTATCACTTCCGGATCGTGTCGAACTTGTTCAGCAGTTCCGTGCTTGATCATACGTCCGACATTCAGGGTCGTGACCTTATCGCATACACGGAAAACAAAATCGGTATGGTGTTCGACCAGCAAAACTCCAATTCCAGCTTTACTGATCGCACGAATCACAGAACCAAGATGTTCAATTTCCACGCTCGTCAAACCGCCTGCAGGTTCATCGAGCAATATAAATTTAGGCCTTAAGGCAAGGCCTCGCGCGATTTCCAAAAATCGCTGCTGTGCGTGATCGAGCAGGTTGGCTCGTCGATGCATCACTGCCCCCAAACCGACGCCCTGTAAAAGTTCTACCGCGCGTTCGCGCACAATGCGGTCTTCTGCCCCCACATGCGGCAGCGCCAGTGCGCTGGCCATGAATCCAGAAGTCGACTCTGACCAGGCACCTACCATCGCATTTTCGAGTACCGTCAGTTCGGGAAGTAGACGAGGTTTCTGAAAGGTTCTTGCTATACCCATACGAGCGCGTTGCTGCACAGTTGTTTTACCAAAATCCTGATTCTGATACAGCAGGTCTCCGGCAGAGGGCTCGTAATACCCTGACAACAAGTTCAGTATCGTTGTTTTACCGCTGCCGTTCGGACCAATCAGACCATGCACTTCGCCCGGGGACAGAGTCAGAGACACATCATCCACCGCAGCGACTCCGCCAAAGTGTTTACTGATGTGTTTGACTTCGATTGCAGCATGAGCCTGCCCTGAGGCTCTGAGCACCTGGTGCAGCTTTTCAGGCTCAGGCTGAATCGGTATGGAAGCAATTTCTCTTGGTCTGATTCGCTCGTAGATCAGCTGTATCATACGACCAATACCTTCAGGTATCACCAGCACGACGATGAGCAAGAGCAAACCATAAAAAAAGTTTCCTAACTTTGCCAGAGACGCAACCATTTCAGGCAAGGCCGTCAGAACAACCGTTCCGAGAAAGGGCCCCACAATACTTCCTCGACCGCCAATAATGATGCAGACAAAGAAAAACATACTCAAGTCAAAGACGAACGTATCGGGCGTGATGTAACTTTGCAAAGAAGCGAATAAACCACCCGAGACACCCGCCAATACTCCACTAAATACAAACGCGACTAGCTTGGCCCTGAATACTGGTACTCCAACAGCCTGAGCGGTCACCGGATTATCGCGAATCGCAATCAGACCTTTACCCCACATACTTCTGGCGATATTCCAAGTCATCCAGGTTGCAAATCCAGCGAGGATCGCAGCAAGATAGTAAAAACCGGAAGGAGATTCAAAAGGCTCTGTAAACAAAGGACCAACCAAACCAATTCCCCCACCAGTCAGATCGACTTGTGCAAGGATGATTTCATTGACGATCAAAGCAAAGGCCATGGTTGCCATGGCGAAATAAAAACCAGGTAAACGCAGTGATGGCAAACCGAGCGCCAGACCGCAAATACCTCCGAGGCCTCCTGAAATCACAAGCGCCAGATAAGGATTCATCTCCATTTTTCCAGCGAGGATGCAAAATCCGTACGCACCGATCGACAGTAAGCCGACATGGCCAATCGATAGCTGTCCTGTGAAGCCAACAACAATATTGAGGCCTGAAATCAATATCCAGTAAACAGCGATGAGCGCGGCCAAGTGGAGTTGATACTGGTCACCGGCCCAGAAGGGTAACGTCGCCGCAGCACATATGCCTAAAACGAGTGCCAACAAGCGTGTGCGATTAGATGAAGTGTTCATTTTTGTTCGTTTTTTTCAGACAGGACGCACGCGCTTGGACCCAAATAGTCCTTCTGGTTTGAGCAACAAGACAACCATCAGCAAACCTACAGAAATTGTTTGCTGATACTCCCCTCCAAACCAGTATGTGGCGTAGGCATTAAGCAGGCCGAGCAAAGCACCCCCGACCAGCGCACCAATATTGCTGCCTAGCCCCCCCACTGCCAGGGCGATAAAACCGTTAAGCGTGAGCGTCAGGCCTAATGCGAAATACGCAAAAGTAAGTTGTCCTGCAGCAAAGCCAGCCAAACCACCCAAGGCACCGGACAACACATAGGACATCGCGCGGATACGATCTGTCGATACGCCGCGGGCACGGGCAGCGAAAGCATCCTCGGACATGGCCAGAAATAACTTGCCGTAAAGAGTCCGGCGATAAAATAATTCCAGACCAATGGCCATGAGAATTGCCAGGATAATTGGCAACCAGAATTTCTGATCAGCCATGCCAGCACCAAAAGCCTGATCAATCAATCTGGGAAAAGGCGTAGGCTCAGTGCCCCACCAGAGTCCGACCCCTTGCTGGACCATGGTCGCAACAGCCAGTGTGCTCAGCAGCCAGAGATGCTCATCACTTCGAGCCAGCACCCGGCGGATCGCCAGTACATCCGTCAACCATCCGAAGACAGCACCCACCACCACTGCACCAGCCAAACCGACATACCAGGGTAGTTGCAGATTGATAATGAACCAGGCACCAAACACACCTCCAAGCATGGAGATGTGTCCGGTCGTCACCGACAGTACCTTGGAGGTGGAAAACATAACGTTATAGACAAGCGCCACGGCACCGTAAACCATGCCAATGGCCAGACCTGTCACAAGGACTGTCAGCATTAAATGCCCCTTACCTACCGATTAAATTAATAAGTTAATTGGGAGCAAGCTTGAAGCTGCCGTCCTTGAACGTATTGGCCGTATTCATCACCATTCCACTATCGGGGAAACCATCCCGTTGCGTGGCGCTGTAACTATAGGTTGCGTACACGCCAGGATAATTAGTGGTCTCCTCCATGGCCTTTTGGATCGCGGCAGGATCTGTTGAGCCAGCCTTTTTAACAGCATGCTCAATCATTTTCACTGTGTCATAACCCAGGGCCACCCACCAGAACGTAATGTCAATTTCACCACCACCAATACGAGGGCGAATCTTATCGACTAGCGCCTGTGTTGGAGCGGGCAGTTTGCCATCAGGCAAGTAGGTCGTGCTTGTGTAGCCCGCAGCATAGGTTTTATCCCAGTACTCTGGTTTATTCAGCAGTTTGCGGATCTGCGCAGCCATCAGCGCGGGATGCCCCACAATCGGCACATCCCAGCCCATTTCACCACGCGCATTGATCAGACGACCCAGCAAGCCTGCGGCAGCAGTCCAGGGCATGACCACGTCCGCACCTGCGTTACGCGCCTTGGTCATTTCATCCATGACGTCAGTCTTGTTCGCATCGATCAGCACCGAATAAACTGGCTTAATACCGGCCTTTTCCAGCAATGCGATAGCTGATTTGGCGCTTGCAGTACCGTAGCCGGACGTATCTGCGATCACAGCGACTTTTTGCTTTTTAAGTGTTTCGATCGCATATTTGTTCGCGGTCAAAATCCACTGCATATTGGTATTGATCATGCGAAAAGCTCGGGGATATTTTTTCGCATCCGTTAATTCATCGATCGCGCCAATAATAATATTGGGCACGCCCGCACGAGCCAGCATCGGTGTGGTTGCAAGACCTTCGCCAGAATTAACCGGACCAATCACGAAATTCACCTTATCGCTGAAGGCCAGTTGCTGGGCAAAGTTCACAGCCTTTGTTGGATCACCCGCCGTATCACGTGTCAGCAACTCAATTTTGCGCCCCAAAATACCGCCTGCCGCATTGATTTCCTCTACAGCCAGTTCAACACCCTGGTTTTCTGCAATCGCTGAAGCGGACAAAGGTCCCGTCAGTGAAGAAAGCCAACCAACCTTTATCGGTTGGGCCTGAACAGCTAAAGAACCAGCTACTAAACCTGAAGCGAGCAACAGCTTCCAAAATAGTTTTGCATTACAAAACTTCATGGTTGTCTCCGAATGTTATTTTTAATCCTGCGTCTGCAGATAATCGTTCGATAAGGAGCTTGCGTCAAGGTCTTAGGCTAGCTAAATCATTAGTATTAACCCGAATTTAATTTTGAAATGAATTTATTTGTTTTGACAGACAAAATTATAAAATTCGAAGATCGACGCAATACAATAAAAAAACCATCAACGTAAGCCGCTGACGGTTTTTTGTAGACTGAAACTGTTTGTTTGCAGCTGTGGCTGCCAGGGTCAATCAAATGCGGGGATTAAGCCTTTTTGACTTTTTCCAGCATTTTGAACACACCTTTAGGTGCGTTGACGAACAGGCGCTTGAAAGCCTTGCCCAAACAACGGCGCTCAAGGGTGTTACGGCGTGTGCGTTTTGTTTCTGAAGCCATGACGGATCTCCGATAAGGAACCACATATATTAACCTAAAAACAATACGGGCATTTACCTGTTTTTAGCAACAAACCACCGCAGCTCGCTCTATGATTGCAATATGAATCCAATCATCCGCATAACTGGCGCACGCCAGAACAATCTGAAAAACCTCGATTTGACCCTCAATACGGGCGAATTGACAGTCATCACGGGCGTCAGCGGCTCGGGCAAGAGCTCTCTGGCTTTCGATACACTCTACGCAGAGGGTCAGCGCCGCTATGTGGAGACTTTTTCTCCCTATGCACGGCAATTTCTTGACCGGATGGACAAACCCCAAGTTGACCGCATAGAGGGGATTTTGCCCGCCATTGCGATTGATCAAACCAATCCGGTGCGCAGCTCGCGCAGCACGGTTGGCACAATGACCGAGCTTAACGATCATTTAAAACTTCTTTTCGCGCGCGGCGCACAACTATTTTGCCGAGGCTGCGGACAGGCGGTCTGCCGGGACAATACCGCCTCCATTCTTGCGACGCTGCGCACGCGGGCCGTTGAGTGTGGTGATCCAAGATTGGTCGTAACCTTTCCCGTCCAGGTGCCAGCCAGCTTTACCGAAGAGGAAGTCCGGGGCTTTCTTGATCAACAAGGCTACACACGCGTGCATGCCGATGAGAGCATAGCGTCGAGCGCTTCGCTCGCTGAGTCGGCAGTTGGTACACAAAGCGACTCGGCTCCTAAAACCAGGAAAGCGAGCGCGAAGAAACCAGCAGCTACTCCACTTTTGCGCACACTGCGCGTGATTCAGGATCGTTTCCGCTTTTCCAGTGCAGAGACCTCGCGCGTCATGGAAGCCCTCGATATCGCGCTCAAAATGGGGAATGGCTTGATTGCCATTCACGCGGTCGATGCGGACGGTCGAGACACGCACGTCTGGAAATTCAGCGACAAGCTACATTGCGCAGAGTGCAATATTAGCTACAGCGATCCTTTACCAAGCTCTTTTTCCTTTAATTCACCACTTGGCGCGTGCGAGGCTTGTCGGGGTTTTGGCCGCGTTATTGGCATCGACTTTGGTCTGGTTATCCCGGACGAGAATAAAACGCTGGAACAAGGCGCGGTCAAACCCTGGCAGACACCCAGTTATAAGGATTGCCAGGACGAACTTCTGAAATATGCCAAGCGTGCGAACGTATCGACCAACACGCCCTGGAAATACCTGCCAGCCGAACACCAGGACTGGGTGCTGGATGGTGACCCGCTTTGGAAAGGTGGCAATCAGGCCTGGAAAACACAATGGTATGGCGTACAAAAATTCTTTAACTGGCTAGAAACAAAGTCCTACAAAATGCACGTGCGTGTACTGCTTTCCAAATATCGCAGCTATACGCCCTGCCCGACCTGCCATGGCGCTCGCCTTAAACCTGATGCGTTGCTCTGGAGAATAGAAGGTAAAACCATCCAGCAGATGATGCTCACGCCAATCGTGGAGTTGAGAGCATTTTTTGATACGATCAAATTTGCCGGAGCACTTGATGCCGCGATGGATCTGGTCCTGACAGAAGTGCGTGCGCGCTTGAAATTTTTATGTGATGTCGGTCTGGGCTACCTGACTCTGGATCGCCAAAGCCGCACACTATCCGGAGGAGAGGTTCAGCGTATCAACCTGACCACCGCACTGGGCACTTCCCTGGTCAACACCTTGTTCGTTCTGGACGAGCCTTCGATTGGCTTGCATCCTCGCGATATTCATCGTGTGACAGAAGTTATGCATCGCTTGCGTGACGCAGGCAATACGCTGGTAGTTGTTGAACACGATCCACAAGTGATGATCGCTGCAGATCGTGTCATTGATGTGGGGCCAGGCCCTGGTGAACGCGGCGGGCAAATCGTCTTTGACGGTACGCCCGAACAACTCAAAGCTGCCAACACGCTGACCGGCAAATATATGGGCGGCCACATGAAGGTCGAGTCTCCTCGCCCGCTTCCTGTGCTGCCAGGTACGCCAAGACTTTTGCTCGAGGGTGTGACAGCCAACAATCTCAAAAATGTTTCCATCGAAATACCCTTAGGTCGGTTAGTCTGCGTCACGGGGGTTTCAGGCTCAGGCAAATCAACACTTATTCAGGATGTGCTTTACCCCGGTTTACTCAAAATCATGGGTAAACCAACCGAGTCGCCAGGACCCTTTGACCGGATTCTTGGCGCCGAACAACTCGCTGATGTGGTGATGGTTGATCAGGCGCAAATCGGTAAAACGGCGCGTTCTAACCCAGCCAGCTATGTTGGTGCGTTCGATCCGATTCGCAAGCTTTTCGCACAGGCCCCTGTCGCGCGCGAGCGGGGCTACACACCCGGCACCTTCAGTTTCAATAGCGGCGACGGTCGCTGCCCCACCTGTGGCGGGACAGGTTTTGAGCACGTCGAAATGCAATTCCTGTCGGATGTCTATATCAGATGCCCCGACTGCGACGGCAAGCGTTTCCGACCCGAGGTGCGTGAAGTAGAAATCGAACACCTGGGTAGACGGGCATCGATTGACGCCGTTCTGGACATGACCGTCTCCGAAGCGCTGGAGTTTTTCAAGGGTTTAAAAGATGTCCAGTTAGGGCTCGCTCCGCTGGCAGACGTAGGACTGGAGTACGTCAAACTCGGACAACCCGTCCCCACACTGTCTGGTGGAGAGGCTCAGCGCCTCAAGCTTGCCGGCCACCTGGCAGAGGCGGCACGAAGCGGTATTTCAACAGGCAAGCTTGCCAAAAAAGGCAGTCTGTTCCTTTTCGATGAGCCAACAACAGGTTTGCATTTTGACGATGTCGCACGTCTGATGCGCGCCTTCAGAAAACTGCTTGGCGCCGGTCATACACTGCTGATCATTGAGCACAATCTTGATGTAATCAGGGCTGCCGACTGGGTAATCGACCTTGGACCGGATGGTGGCTCCGCAGGCGGTGAATTAATTGTCGCAGGTAGTCCTGAGGAGGTCATGGCGCACCCCACTTCCTATACCGGCGCGGCGCTGCGCGAATATGCAACGGCCATGACACCTGACGCAATTGGCACAAAGATAACTGTTGAGGCGCAAGCCACCACCCTGGAAGAACCTGGTCGCCAGGCGCAACGAGGCAAATCACTGCAAACTGTGCTCAAAGAAAAACGCCGTGCTGCAACCAGTATTGATATCTTGCACGCGCGTGAACACAACCTGAAAAATATCAGTGTCAGTATTCCACATGACAAATTCACAGTCATCACAGGAGTATCGGGTTCAGGTAAATCAACACTGGCGTTCGACATCCTTTTCAACGAAGGTCAGCGTCGCTATCTTGAATCGCTCAATGCCTACGCACGCGCGATTGTGCAACCCGCAGGCAAGCCAGACGTAGACGCGATTTTCGGCATACCGCCCACAGTCGCGATCGAGCAACGAACAAGCCGGGGTGGCCGCAAATCAACTGTCGCAACCATGACAGAGATTCACCATTTCTTACGCCTGCTCTACATGAAACTCGGCACACAAATGTGCCCTGCTTGCCAGGTTAGCGTCGAACCACAAAGCGCAGATCAAATCGTCGCGCGCATCATGCGAGACCATAAAGGTCATCGCATTGGTTTGATGTCACCGCTCGTCACTGCCCGCAAAGGTTTCTACACCGACCTCGCCAAATGGGCTGCCGGCAAAGGCTATACACATTTGCGCGTCGACGAGGAATTTATCGCTACCGCAAAATGGCCCAGACTAGACAGATTTAAAGAACACACGATTGAACTGCCCGTCGCCGACCTGACGGTTGGCAGTAATAATGAAGCAGCTTTGCGCGAAGCGGTTCGCAGTGCGCTGGAGCACGGCCAGGGCGTCATGAGCGTTGTCTGGCCGCTAGGCAAGCTCACCGAAAATATGGGTGCAAAACTTGAGCAGGAGTATTTCTCAGTCAAACGCGCCTGTCCAAGTTGCGGCACCAGTTTTCCAGAACCCGATCCACGCATGTTTTCTTACAACTCCAAACACGGCTGGTGCACAGGCTGTTTTGGTACGGGACTGCAACTCCAAGGGTTTGATGCAGAACAAACGGGTGAAGAAACCGCCTGGAACGCCTGGTACGAAGGTGAAACCCATGTCTGCACAAGTTGCCATGGCGCGCGGTTGAATCCGATCGCTCGTGCTGTATTGTGGAAAAACAAATCGATCGCTGAACTGGCGGGCTTGCCTGTCTCGGACGCCCATACATTTTTCACCGCACTGGTGCTGAAAGGCCGTGATGCAGAAATCGCCCGGGACATTTTGACTGAAATCCGCGGACGCCTGCAGTTCATGCAGGAAGTCGGCCTTGGTTACCTTGCGCTCGACCGTGCAGCACCGACGCTGTCAGGTGGTGAGGCCCAAAGAATCCGTCTGGCCGCGCAACTCGGCTCCAATATGCAAGGTGTCTGTTATGTGCTGGACGAGCCAACTATTGGTCTGCATCCGCGTGACAACAGAATTTTGCTGGGTGCGTTATCGCGCCTTGAGAAAAACGGCAATACGCTGGTTGTTGTCGAACACGATGACGATACGATACGGCGCGCCGAACACGTGATTGATATCGGACCAGGAGCAGGCGTGCGAGGTGGACGCGTCGTTGCCCAAGGCACGCTTAAGGACCTGATGGATGCACCTGAGTCAACGACTGGTCACTACCTCAGACACCCACTGGTACATCCATTGCAACCGCGTCGTCCGATTGCACGTGATACGGCGATGATCAGCGTCAAGGGTGCGACTCTGCATAATCTGCGTCATATTGATGCACATTTCCCAATCGGTCGCCTAAGCGTCGTGACAGGTGTCTCTGGCTCAGGAAAATCCACCCTTGCGCGTGAAATTCTGCTCGACAATCTTAGTCGAGCCGTGGCGTTGCGAGCAGATCCGCAATGGCAAGGTTGCGATGCCATTACTGGCTGGGATCGCATCGATCGCGTACTCGAAGTAGATCAGACGCCGATTGGTAAAACACCCAGATCCTGTCCAGCGACTTATATTGGTTTCTGGGATGACATTCGCAAACAATTTGCAGAAACTAACGAAGCCCGCATTCGCGGCTGGGGCCCTGGACGGTTTTCTTTCAATACCGGTGATGGTCGCTGTCCGATATGCGAAGGCCAGGGCATGCGGACTCTTGAAATGAGTTTTCTGCCTGACGTTAAAGTACCGTGTGACGCCTGTGCTGGCGCGAGATTCAACACCGATACGCTCGGTGTGCGCATGCGCGAAAAACATGCGGGTGAAGTACTGGCACTGGAAGTCGATGACGCGATCGGCTATTTCGCAGCACACCCGCGCATACGCCACCCGCTCCAACTGATGCAAGACGTTGGTTTAGGTTATCTAACGCTTGGCCAGCCATCGCCCACCTTATCTGGTGGAGAAGCACAACGCATCAAGCTCGTGACAGAGCTCGCCAAAGCACGCATGACCGAGGGCGTGATCACAACAGGCCGTGCGTCAAGACTGCCCCATACTTTATACGTGCTGGATGAGCCGACCGTCGGCTTATCCATGGCGGATGTAGAAAAACTCATACGCGTACTGCACAGACTCGTTGAGGCGGGCAATACAGTGGTCGTCATTGAGCATAATCTGGACATCATCGCTGAGGCGGACTGGCTGCTGGATCTCGGCCCTGAAGGCGGGACAGGCGGAGGACAACTGGTGATCGAAGGCACGCCAGAACAAGTCATCGCTGCCCGTAAAAAGTCCCATACCGGAGACGTCTTGCATGAGTTCATGAACCGGACATGAAGCAGTGCAGATTTGAGGACCGTATAACAGGACAAGCACGCGTCATGCGCGGTTTGCGCGAGCGCATTTGCGCTCACACAGCAGAGGAATTGGCCGAGGCATTTGTTCGTATTGAACAAGCGCAACAACGTGGCTATTGGATTGCACTCCTGCTTGACTATGAACTTGGCGAATGGCTGGAACCAACACTGCTGGCATCGCGCTGCATAGATCAAGTGCAGCAAAACCATGTACCTCGTCTGACTGCGCTCGTCTTCGATTCGATGCAGCTGGAACCTCCATGGAAAATGATCGATCCCGAGCACGCGTGCATTACGACGATTATTCCCGAAATATCAAAAGCGTCCTACATTGAACGCATTGAAAAAATTCATCACTGGATTGAAAAGGGTGAGGTCTATCAGATCAATGCGACTTTTCCTTTAAATATAAATACAACTGGTCCAGCTGAAAATCTATATCGGAAAATCGCAGAAAAAAACCCGGTTGCCCATGCTGCGTACATCGAGGACCACGCGCGCACTGTGCTTTGCTTTTCTCCAGAACTTTTCCTGGAACGGCGAGGTCAAACTCTAACGACACGTCCAATGAAAGGAACTGCACCCCGCGCCACTGATCCTCTTGAGGATGAACAATTAGGCCTCGCACTTCAAAGTAGCGAAAAAAATCGTGCGGAAAATCTGATGATCGTGGATTTGTTGCGTAACGATCTGGGACGCGTTGCCATTCCAGGTACCGTGCGCAGCAAATCACTGTTTACACTTGAAAAATATCCTTCGGTCTGGACCATGACGTCGACCATCGAGGCAGATATTCCAGCGGATACCTCGCTGCAAAAAATACTCACAGCCCTTTTTCCCTGCGGTTCAGTGACCGGCGCTCCTAAGATAGCTGCGATGCAACGGATCCAGAAGAGTGAACACGCAGAGCGTGGTCTTTACTGCGGCAGTATCGGCTGGCTGGCACCCAACGGAGACTTTTCTCTCAATGTAGCCATCCGAACCCTTGTGCTTGCTCAAGATGGCTCAGGCCTCTATCACGTTGGTGGTGGGATTGTGCATGACTCCTGCGCTGAAAAGGAATGGCAAGAGTGTTTCTGGAAGGCTCGAGTCCTCTCACAGGATCAGCCTGCTCTGATTGAAACAATGCGCTCGGATTGCCAGGGCAATATTGAGTTGCTTGAGCTCCATCTTGACCGACTGGCAAACTCTGCAAAAGCCTTATTTTTTCAGATTCCCTCACGCGACCGCATACGAGAACAGATTGCAACCAAAGTCATCGCAGCGGCTCATCAGGCAGAAGCATCCACAGACTTACGGGTCAGACTATTACTTAATGCTGCGGGAGCGCTGAGCATAGAGACCGCAGCGCTACCTGCTCTGCAGGGCACTCCGAAAATAGCAATCTCTCCTGTAGTACTCAATAGCCAGCACCCACTGCTCCAGCACAAAACCACCTTCCGTCCCTGGTACACGGAGGCTTTCTCGTGGCTAGCCGGACATCATGATTTTTTTGATTTGATTTTTTTTAATCAACAGGGCGAAATATGCGAAGGCAGTCGTTCGAATATTTATATAAAAAAAAATGGTCAATGGCTAACACCTGCCCTAACAAGCGGCTTGCTCGGCGGTGTTTATCGACGTCATTTGATCGATACCCATCAGATCAAAGAAGGCACGCTCACGCGTGCCGATCTTGAAAATCCTGATGCAGAGATACGTTTATCAAACGGACTCAGAGGCTGGTTTGATGTGCAGTTTGAAACAACGTCATTCTTTCCAGGGAATGTCCTTCCATAGCTGTCGCAAGTCTTTTTCGGAATTTTCCAATTCTTTACGATAGGCCTCAGGTGGCAGGTAACGAACCGGCGCAAACATTTCGCCGGCTTGTTTGATGTAAGCCGGATCAGCCGCAGCCTGCGACACCGCTTTGACAAGTTTAGCTCGTACATCCTCTGGTAGACCTCTGGGAGCAGCCAAACCTCGCAAGGAAGCAGACTCCATGTTGTAGCCTTGCTCAATGAAAGTCGGGATATTAGGCGCGAGTGTTGTTCTTTCTTTAGACATCTGCCCAAGGATACGAATCGCGCTGCCACCCTTGATGTACTGCAAGGCCTCACCAACGTTGATAGCTCCAACAACCAGTTGGTCCGACGCAAGTGCTCCGCGCACCTCACCAGAGCCTTTGTAAGGAACATGGGTCATTTTCAGACCCGAGGTTTTGGCGAAAATCAGCATAGATAAATGATCGTCTGAGCCTACGCCAGTGGTACCGACTGTAACTTTGCCGGGATTTGCTTTTGCATACTCGGCAAGTTCTTTGAGCGTGCGGATCGGATTCGAACTATTGACTGTGAATGCGCCCGGATCATCAATCAGATTACCGAGCAAATCGTAACTCTGCCAGGTGAAACTGGTCTCCCGCTCGATTGGAATAGAAACCAGATTCGGGGTGTTTAAAAATCCGATCGTATAGCCATCAGCAGGCGCTTTCGCGAGTTCAGCAAAACCAATCGCACCTCCTGCGCCTAATTTATTTGAAACAACAATTCGGGCGCCATGACCGAGATATTTTTCGATGTAAGGGGCGATCAGGCGAGCAACCAGATCAGTGCCGCCACCTGGGGCATAGGCAACAATCATGGTGATTGGACGTTCTGGGTATTCTGCTGCGTGAGCAGGGCTATTCAATGCCGCGAAAGCAAAAAATGTCGCCAGACCTTGAGCGCATATTTTTTTAAATATATTTTTCATAATCGTTGTCTCCTTATTTTTTATGCGTCGCTCAACCAAAAATACGTTTCAACCGCTCCTGATACACAGGCCAGACTTCAGGATTAATAATCCGAGGGCCTCTTTCGCCACGCGCTAGCATTTCAATCTGCTCTGCCGCCATCGTCGCAGCGTTACGACGAGCTTCGTGCGTCACGCCAGCCGTATGGTATGTAGCGGTCACATTAGGCAGCAACAGCAAAGGATTATCACGGGCGGGCGGCTCAACCGACCAGACGTCCAGACCAGCACCTGAGAGATGTTTGTCTCGCAAAGCCTCATACAAAGCAGTCTCATCGTGGATTCCTCCACGCGCGGTAGACAGGAACACCGCGCCTTTTTTCATCGCGCGATATTGCTCAGCGGAAAAATAATTCAGTGTCTCGGGATTACGCGGACAATGGACTGTCACGACATCTGCTTGTTTGAGCAGTTCGTCAAAACTAACTGCTGTCGCACCACGATTTTTGATTTCTTCTGTCGACAACTTGGGATCATGGCCAATGACATGCATGCCAAACGCCTTTGCCAGTTGAGCGACACGCCGACCAATATTACCCATCCCTACAATACCGATTGTCAGGCCTCGAATCTCATTACCCATCAGGTCTTCACGCGTCGTGTAGTTGGCCGCGCGCATCACACGATCACATTCTGTTATCCGATGCTTAACAGACAACAACAACCCCATCGCGTGCTCAGCAACCGAATCAGCATTACAGCCCGACTGGTTAACGACCAGCACACCGTGTTTATTGCAGGCTGCGACATCGACCGGGTCGTAACCTGCTCCCGAGCTTGAGGCACACAGCAGGTTAGGCGTTTTTTTAATCAGCTCCTCAGTGACCCACCACTGGGAAGGCACTTCGTCTCGCGCAGCAAGGATATGATAGAAATGCGCTTCTTTGAAGATTGCAAAATTTTTCTGATCCTCATCGCTTTGTTTCAAGACAGACAATTCAATATCAGCGACCTTGCCGATTTGCGCATCAAAGGCTGGATTCAACCAAAAATCAAACCGCACAACTTTCTTTTTCATATGCTCCACCACTATTATTTTTTTGGTATCCGCTTTCAAAACGGATACCTTACTCGTAACCCCTCCTGAAATCTCAGGGCTGAGTTACTTCAAGACACCTTTGGCGCGCAAAACTTGATCAACCCAGGAGCGATCCAGAGTGCCCTTGGCAATTTTTGCCAGGATATCTTTCTCTTTTTTCTCGACTGCAGCGACTAATTTTGCGAGTTCCTCAGCAATTTCAGGTCGAATCGCAAGCAAACCATCCTGGTCGCCCACGATAATGTCACCTGGCTGGACAACCATACCGTCAATAGAAACCGTGACATTGATTTCACCTGGGCCTTCTTTGTAAGGACCGCGGTGCGAAACTGAACGGGCAAAAACAGGGAATTTACCTTTGCTCAGGGCATCAACGTCGCGTATCGGACCATCGATCACAAAACCACCGATTTTTTTCGACTCGGCCAGTGTCGACATGATTTCGCCAATGATGGCGTTACGCTGCAAACCTCCAGCATCAACAACAATGATGTCACCAGGTGCCGCCATATCAATGGCTTTGTGGACCATCAGATTATCACCAGGGGCTGTTTTAACCGTAAAGGCACGGCCAAGAATTTTTCCACCTTTGTGAAATGGACGCAGATCAACCGTACCGTTGGTACGATTCATCACATCGCTGATATTGGCCACGGCAAATTTCGCGAACTTTTTCAAAGTCGCTGTGCTGACGGTGTGTTTGTGTGTGTTGATTTGAAATCCGAGTTCAGCCATGTCTACTCCAGTTTGATTGGTATGAATAAAAAAATTAAAAATAATTAACTGTGCTTACCTGCATGCAACAGGCACTCAGGGGTCAACTCTTCAAGAGAGGTCACTCCCATCATGGCCATATTGCGTGAAACCTCTTGCTGTAATAGTGAGATCGCATGATCAACACCTGCCGCGCCACCCACAGCAGCCGCATAATTAAAAGGGCGCCCTAAAAATACACACTTCGCGCCCAGCGCCAGGGCTTTGAGCACGTCTGTACCACGACGCACTCCGCTATCAAGCATGACGGGGCCATCCTTGAATTGATCAAGAATCCGGGGCAAGACACGCAAGGGAGCCGTCGCACCATCGAGCTGTCTCCCGCCATGATTAGAAACAATCACGCCATCCATCCCGTATTGCCGCGCGAGGGCAGCGTCACTGGGGTGCAGGATACCTTTAATCACCATGGGGCCCTTCCAGCGCGCACGGATTTCTTTAACGTGCTGCCAGGTCAGATGACCACGTGTAGAAAAATCACGCATGACATTGGCAGACATGATCGGTGCGCCACGCGTCGCAAATGAGTTTTCAAAATGCGGCATACCGTGCCGAAGCAGTGTTTTTAAAAACGTCCCGAATAACCAGCGTGGATGACTGATGCCGTCCCAGGCCAGACGCAAGCTTGGACGCAGTGGTGTCGAAAAACCGGTTCGCACATTGTTTTCACGATTAGCCGAAGCAGCCGTATCTACGGTCACAACCAGCGTTTTAAAACCAGCAGCGGCAACCCGGTCAATAAGAGGAGCAATTTGCTCAACCTTTCCTGGCAGATACGCCTGAAACCAGGTATTGGGCGCAGCCTCGGCGACTTCTTCCATGCGAATCAGAGAGGAGCCACTCATAATGGCCGGGATATTGGCACGTTGCGCAGCATCAGCTATCACAAGGTCGCCGAGATAAGCTGACATCGAAGTAATGCCCATGGGCGCAGTACCAAAGGGCATGCTGTACTGATGTCCAAACAACGTCACATTCTGGGTTCGTTTGGAGATATCAATCAACACACGCGGAATAAATTCGTATTCTGAAAATACATCCCGGTTGCCACGCAGAGAATGGCAATCTTCACAGGCTCCGGAAACATAACCAAATATCGGTCTGGGTAAGCGTTTTTCTGCCTCAATTTCAAAATCAGCGAGTGACAGAATTTTTGCGAGACTGGCTGGAGTTTTAGCTTGGTTCTTATTCATTTTTTAACGGCTCGTCTGTTTGCGAGAATATTATTCATGGCCTCTGCCGCTGCGGCAAAACCCATCGCTGCCGTGACAGTAACGCTTGAACCATACCCAGCGCAAGCCAGTCCTTGCAATGGCGGGATATCGGCGGGTTGTAATCCATTTTTATCCTGCAGCCATGCCGAGGGCAATATCGTGGGCTGGTCAATCCATAAAACTCGAACACCCATCTTTGGCAGACGTTTTTTAAGCTTACCGGACTCGGTTGCGGCCCTTGGAAAACCGTGCTCGCGGCGCAGCATGTTGCGCATTCGTCCCAATAAAGCATCATGGGTCGCCTCAGACAAGTCCCCGGCACGCAAACCAAGCATATCGGTTTTACCACCCGCGCCACCACAAACCAGCAAAGGCTGCTTGCGACGACGCGCCTGGAGGACCATAGCGATTTTGGCTGGTACCTGATCGGTGCAGTCCAGAACGTAATCCAAGGACTCCGGCAGCACTAGCGCAACATTTTCTGGTGTCAAAAAATCATCGACCAGCTTGAGTTCACACGACGGATTGATGCCCAGGATGCGTTCGCTCATGGCCTGAATCTTCGCTTGCCCCAGCGTTTGTGTCAGCGCATGGACCTGACGGTTGATGTTGGACTCAGCAACATGGTCCATATCAATCAAAGTCAAACCGCCCACTCCGCTTCTGGCCAGTGCTTCCGCAGCCCAGGAACCCACGCCCCCGATTCCGACTACAGCCACGCGGGCGTGATGCAACGCAGCATTGGCTTCGGGACCATACAAGCGCGACAATCCGCCAAAGCGGCGTTCGACATCATTTGATCTGTCTGTCATTGAGTTTGATCATAAAAGCTGTCCGGCAAGATGCCCCTGCAACTAAATGAGACATTTTTGCACGTTCCACAAGAAAAAAACGCCTGCTCACTCGACAATCGCTTGTTACAGGGACACAATTTGAAAAGAATAACGTGAGCATGTTGCCATTTCCTACTCCACCTTCAAATAAAACGTCCGCCTCGGCTGGCGCGGGGATGCTTTGCGTCCTCATTATGCTGATACACATCACAATTTCAGGTGGTCGTATCGCCGTTACATTGACCGCACTTAACCTACAGCGCTCGACGTTAGAGGTTGGCATTCTGATTGCTGTGTTCGCTTTATTACCGGCCCTGTTTTCGGTCAAAGCTGGACAGCTGATTGACAAAATCGGCCCCTGGAAACCTATGCGGGCCAGCGCGATCAGCGTCATCACAGGTGCGCTCCTTCCCTTTATCTGGCAGGCACTGCCCAGCCTCATCCTCGCCGCAATTTTCATCGGTGTGGGACACATGATTTTTCAGATCGCTATTCAAAGACAGATGGGCCAAGGCACAGCCGAGGAAAAACTAAAAAACTTTTCCTGGCTTTCGCTTTCAATGGCAACGTCCGGCCTGATCGGACCGCTGGTTGCCGGTATCTGTATTGACCATCTGGGTCACCGCTTTGTTTTTGCGCTGCTTGCGCTTTCGCCTGTTGCCTGTCTGTTTGGTTTGTTTCGCATGCGCAAACACTTGCTTGCTTCCCATCTCAAGACCGAGGCGCCAAAAGAGAAGCGCAGCGCCATGGAGTTGCTTGCCATTCCCCAGTTAAGGCGCGTGTTTGCTGCAAATATGCTGACCTCGGTCGCATGGGACACACACATGTTTGTCTTACCGATTTTCGGAGTCGGCATCGGTTTGTCTGCAACCACCATCGGTCTAATTATTTCCTGTTTCGCCTCAGCAACAATTGTCATCAGACTGGGATTGCCCTTTATCCAGCGCCACCTGAGCCCCTGGAAACTCATCCACATCACCATGGTGGCAGCAGGATTGAATTATGTGATTTATCCCTTTTTTACCCAAGTCTGGATCCTGATGGTTCTCTCTTTCCTGCTTGGACTCGCACTCGGGTCAACGCAACCAGGCATCCTGGCGTTGTTGCAGCACCATGCCCCTCCCGGACGGGCAGGAGAAGCCTTTGGTATCAGAATGGCATTAATCAATACCTGTCAGGTCTCCCTGCCACTCGCGTTCGGCGCGCTTGGCTCCATGATCGGTGTGATGCCACTTTTCTGGATTACAGCACTGGGGTTGGGCGCAGGAAGATGGTTCACACGTAACGCCGAGCTGGATGCCCCACCTTCCAATATTGAAATACCCACAAAATCCTGAAACTCATGTCCACACCAGAATTAGCCCCCACCCCACCGGCCGCGGATACGTTCAAGCGCTGGACAGAAACTGAGCGTCAGGCGTCTCTTGAGGCAGCACTAGCGCACTGGAGAGGCGACCAGGATGTCTGGATTTTTGGTTATGGATCACTGATTTGGCGACCAGAGTTTGAATTCGCCGAAAGCCGTCTGGCCAAGCTTAATCAACATCATCGCGCTCTTTGCCTCTGGTCCCGCATCAATCGCGGTACACCCGAGATACCTGGTCTCGTGTTTGGACTCGAGCGGGGCGGCGAAGGTTGTGGCGGGATGGTTTTCCGCATCCCTGCTCATCTGGTTCGGGATACGTTTAGCACCGTCTGGGTCAGAGAAATGTCAACCGGCGCCTATCACCCGAACTGGCTCGAGTGCGAGACTGATCAAGGCAAGGTCAGCGCGCTGACTTTCGTGATTAACCAGGATGCCAGCAGCTATGTTCCCGAACCTCATCCCGACGAACTTGTAGAGATCGTACATCGCGCCCAAGGGATCTATGGCAGCTGTTACGACTATGTCATGCAAACCGCGATTGCGCTTAAACAGGCGGGTATTTGCGATCAGCGTTTATCGACCTTGGCCGAGCGACTCGAAAAACATCGCCAAACCGCCCAGAAGTGTTGAGCCCGTATGCCCGA
The DNA here is from genome assembly GCA_036725985.1 of Burkholderiaceae bacterium. GTDB lineage: Bacteria > Pseudomonadota > Gammaproteobacteria > Burkholderiales > Burkholderiaceae_B > Zwartia. The sequence continues at coordinate 55,809 of DAIMDD010000003.1, read as the reverse complement.
TGCTGACAAGTTACACTAAGCAAGCACCTACCAATCTGGCAAACCTAACCTTTAATCTGGACGGCTTTATTCATGAGCGCAGCGCCGCCATCATTTGATTCACCTTATTTTCGAGCGGCTCTTGGTCGGTTTCCAACTGGTGTGACTATTGTCACAGCCGAAAAAGAAGATAAAAGCTTCGTTGGCCTCACCGTCAGCTCCTTTAATTCTGTCTCACTCGATCCCCCACTCATTGTCTGGAGCCTGTCACGCAGCTCCTCTTCTCTCGCGTCGATCGAGCATTGCGAACGCTACGTCATCCATGTACTGGGCTCAGACCAAATGGCTCTGGCAGGACGTTTCGCACGAGGCACGGCAAAAGAACGCTTTGCCGAGATGCCGATGAGTAAGGCCCCTAATGGCGCACCAAAACTGGATACGCATTGTGCTGCATGGTTTGAGTGTTTTAACCGTAGTCGCTACGACGAAGGTGATCACGTTATTTTTGTTGGTCAGGTCGAGCACTGTGGCCTCTCCGAAGCCTTGCCACTTGTATATCACGCAGGTGGCTACGATCTAACCCCCAAAAATACTTGAGTGCAGCATGAGTACAGATATTGATTGCATCGTTGTGGGTGCGGGTGTTGTAGGACTGGCGATCGCGCGAGCGCTGGCCTTGTCAGGTCGCGAAGTCCTGATTGTTGAGGCCGCTGAAGGAATCGGTACAGGCACCAGCGCGCGTAACTCCGAAGTGATCCATGCCGGCATCTATTACCCCGCAGGAAGCCTGAAAGCAAAGCTCTGCGTTCAAGGTCGTCACATGCTTTATGACTACTGCGCCAAGCATGGCATTGGTCATAAACGCCTGGGTAAACTGATTGTCGCGACCAGCGAGGCCGAAATCGCGACGCTTGATGGCATTATGGAAAAAGCTCGCATCAACGGCGTGGATGATATGCAATTGTTATCAGCCTCACAAGCACAAGCTCTTGAGCCTGCCTTGTTTTGCACTGCGGCGCTTCTCTCACCCTCTACCGGTATTGTCGACAGTCATGGCCTGATGCTTTCATATCAGGGCGAAGCCGAAAACGCTGGGGCTCAATGCGTGTTTCACACGCCGTTGCTGTCCGGTAAGGTTCGTACAAGTGGTGGTTTTGATTTGCAATTTGGCGGAACTGACGCCATGACGCTGTCATGCAATGTGCTGATCAACGCCTCCGGTCTGCACGCTCCCACGCTGGCGCGCAAAATCGAAGGAGTGCCTGGCAGTGCCATTCCTAATGAGTATTTGTGCAAAGGGAGTTATTTCACCCTGCAGGGCCGCGCACCGTTTACCCGTCTGATTTACCCAACCCCTCATCACGCTGGCCTTGGAGTTCATCTGGGTCTGGACCTCGGTGGACAAGCCAAGTTTGGCCCAGATACTGAATGGGTGGACCAGGTCGATTACGACGTCGATCCGAGTCGCTGCCTAGGATTTTACGAGGCGGTACGGACTTATTGGCCGGGTCTGCGCGATGGAGCGCTCTCGCCCGGTTACACAGGTATCCGTCCAAAAATCTCTGGCCCCCATGAGCCTGCCGCGGACTTTATGATCTCAGGACCAGCCATGCATGGCGTGCCAGGACTTGTCAATCTTTTCGGTATTGAGTCGCCGGGCCTGACCTCAAGTCTGGCGATCGCGCAAGAAACACTGCTGCGACTACATACACATTAATTTTTTTATTGAGCCTGTCATGCCAAGCAACGATTTCATCCTGACCTTATCCTGCCCTGACAGAACGGGTATTGTTTATAACGTCAGCGGTTTGCTGCTTAAACATCTCGGCAACATTATTGATGCGCAGCAATTCGGCGACGAAGAAACCGGAAGATTTTTTTTGCGAGTACATTTTTCCCTGCCTGAAGGGACAACGATTGATCTGCTCGATCAGGACTTCAAGGCGCTCGCCGAGCCATTTCAAATGCAATGGCATCTCCATGATGCGCAGCGTAAAGCTCGACTGCTCATTCTGGTGAGCAAACAAGGCCATTGCCTCAATGATTTGCTGTTCCGCGTCCACAGTAAACAATTGCACGCGGAGGTTGTCGGGATTATTTCGAACCATCGTGATTTCGAAAATATGGCGCAAGCCAATGGTGTCCCTTTTCACTACCTGCCTGTCACCCCAGAAACCAAAACGCAACAGGAAGCGCAGATACTTGCCATCGCAGACCAGGCACGCTGCGATCTGGTTGTGCTGGCACGTTATATGCAGATTCTTTCACCCGAATTATGCAAAGCCCTGGAAGGCCGTGCCATCAATATCCATCATAGTTTTCTGCCGAGTTTCAAAGGTGCGCGTCCCTACTATCAAGCGCACGCTCGCGGCGTAAAAATTATCGGCGCTACCGCTCACTATGTCACGCACGATCTGGACGAAGGTCCGATCATTGAGCAGGATATCGAGCGCGTGGACCATGCGATGAGCGCGCAGGATCTGACTCAGGTTGGCAGCGATGTTGAGTCCCTGGTGCTGTCACGCGCCGTTCGCAGTCATGTCGAACACCGCATACTGCTCAATGGTAGCCGCACTGTGGTATTCAGATAAAAGGAAATCCCCATGCAACTGAGCCAGCAAGAACTCGCAGCCATGCACCCTGTACCGGATTCAAGAGGGATCAATCTTTTTCTGGCGGATCCCGCAAGAGAGTTACTAACTTGCTATTTGCCTGAAGCATTACATGCCCATCTTCGGCCCCATCTGGAGCGGCTAGGTGCGCTCGCAGGCTCTTTGCTCGACGAGCTGGCGGGGACTGCTGATAAACATCCCCCGACGCTTTCGGTCAGAAGCCGTGCAGGCCTTGATATCGCAAAAATTGAAAAGCATCCAGCATACATAGAGCTTGAGCGCTTTGCTTACAGCGAATTTGGATTGGCTGCGATGTCACACCGCGCGGGTGTACTGGGCTGGCCGCAAGCGATGCCGCCGGCCGCCAAATACGCACTCACTTATTTGTTTGTGCAAGCCGAATTCGGACTGTGCTGCCCAGTCAGCATGACCGACTCACTGGCAAGGACTTTGCGAAAATTTGGCGATCCTGCCTTGGTAGAGCAAGTGCTTCCCATGGTCACCACACAAGACTTTGACGCCTTGAATCAGGGCGCGATGTTCATGACAGAACAAGGTGCCGGCTCAGACGTCAGCGCCACGCAAACGCAAGCAAACCTGAATGATGATGGCAGTTGGACGCTACACGGCGACAAATGGTTCTGCTCCAACCCCGACGCTGGCTTTGCAATGGTACTGGCCCGCTCAGAATCCGCGCCTGGTTTAAAAGGCGTTTCGCTATTCCTGCTCCCCAAAATACGTCCAGACGGTAGTGCAAACAGCTACAGGATTTTGCGTTTAAAAGACAAACTCGGGACACGCTCGATGCCAAGCGGCGAGATCCGCCTCGAAGGCGCGTTCGCCTGGCTGGTCGGTGAACGCGGTCAGGGCTTTCAGCATATGTCCGACATGATCAACAACTCACGCCTCTCAAATGGGGTGCGTGCGGCGGGACTGATGAGACGAGCCTTGACCGAGGCGCTTTATATCTCGAAAAATCGTCGTGCCTTTGGCAAACGGCTGATAGACATGCCTCTGATGCAGCGTCAGCTCTCCAAAATGGCGGTGACAACTGAGCAAGCGCGCACCATGGTTTATCAGACGGCACAAGCACTTGAGGCCTCGGATCGAGACGCAAGCAAGCGCCCGCTGATGCGCATCATGACACCCTTGATCAAGTTCCGTGCTTGCCGCGATGCGCGTAAAGTCACAGGCGACGCGATGGAAGTACGCGGTGGTTGTGGCTATATCGAAGAGTTCAGCGATGCAAGGGTCTTGCGTGATGCGCATTTGGGGTCGATCTGGGAAGGGACAAGTAATATCGTTGCACTTGATGTGCTGCGCGCGATCCAGAAAGAAAACTCCTTGCCAGCATTGCGCGAACATGTCGCACAATTGCTTGCCAACGGCACCCCAGTATCAGCTGAGCTTTTGTCGCTACAAACCGAGCGCATCGAAACTGCTTTCAGTTTTGCGCAATACGCGAGCGACAATCAAATTTCTGAACTGGCTCGGCAGGCTGCGAGCGCCCTGTACCATGTAGTCACGATGGCCGCGATGCGCTGGGAAGCCAAGCAGGCCAATATGCCGATGCGCAACCATCTGGCTGATCTGGTGCTGAAACACAAACTGGTTGCGAGAGATCCGATCAGCGATACGCACATCGCTGACCCTGCTCTGTGCGACTGGCTCTCCCAATCAATCTGATCCGGACCTCTTTCATTATGTGGCAAGAAAATTCAAATACTGGCGCACTGGCTGGTTGTCGTGTGGTTGATTTAAGCCGTGTGCTCGGCGGTCCGTTCTGCACACAAATTCTCGGTGATCACGGTGCCGATGTGCTCAAGCTAGAGCCGCCCAGCGGAGATGAAACACGTCAGTGGGGACCACCCTTTGAAGACGGTCTGGCGTCCTATTTTGTTGGTGTCAATCGCAATAAAACTGGTTTGACCATCGATCTGTCCCAACCGGCTGGACAAGCGTTTCTGAAATCTCTTTTAACCGATGCAGATATCCTGATCGAAAATTTCAAACCAGGCACACTGGAAAAGTGGGGGATTGGATACGAGACCCTTAAAGAACTTTTCCCAAAACTCGTCCATTGCAGGATTAGTGGCTTTGGCGCAGACGGTCCCCTGGGCGGGATGCCTGGCTATGATGCCTGCGCCCAAGCCATGTGTGGCCTGATGAGCGTAAACGGTGAAGCGGGTGGCGAGGCAACCCGAGTAGGTTTGCCGGTCGTCGATATGGTGACGGGGCTCAATGCAGCACTGGCAATTTTGCTAGCTATGCAAGAGCGTCACCGCAGTGGCTTGGGACAATTCCTGGACATCACCTTGTTTGATTGCGCGATCTCCTTGTTACACCCCCACGCCGCTAATTTTTTTGGAAATGGAAAAATCCCTGGTCGCACGGGTAATGCCCACCCTAATATTTCGCCTTACGAAACGATCGCAACCCAGAGCGGTCCATTATTTTTAGCGATCGGTAATGATCGCCAATTTCAAACTTTGCTCAAAGTTCTTGATGCCGACGAAATCGCCAACGATCTGCGGTTTGCCACCAATCAGGACCGTCTTAAGAATCGTCCTGCGCTGCACCAACTACTAGTTGAAATACTTAAACACCATGAAGCCGCCTCGATCTCTGAAACTTTACTCAAAGCCGGGGTACCCGCTGCGGCGGTTCTGAATGTGCAACAAATTCTGGAGCATCCCCATACCCAGCATCGCAAGATGGTGCTTAAAAAGGGGAAATATCGTGGTCTGGCTTCACCGATCAAATTGTCCAGGACTCCTGCGACACTGCGCAAACTGCCACCCGGTTTTAAAGATAGCTAAACTCTCTCTCCTCAAAACTAAATATAACTTATTTACCTCGTAAACCCGCAACACGATAGAATGAGGGTTTACCAAAACTATCCGTAACCTGACGTTATTTCACGCGACCACCGAACCTACTCTTAAACAGCGAATCACTATGAGCCAAGCCCCCTCACCAAGCTCTCCGCGTACCGGCGGGCAGATCCTCGTCGGCCAACTGGTCAGCCATGGCGTCAAACACGTATTTTGCGTGCCAGGCGAAAGCTTTCTGGCCGTACTGGATGCGCTAGTAGACGTCAATATTGAGGTGACGGTCTGCCGTCAGGAAGGTGGTGCGGCCATGATGGCAGACGCACATGGCAAACTCACAGGCCAGCCTGGCATCTGCATGGTGACTCGTGGACCCGGAGCTTCAAACGCTTTAGCTGGTATTCATATTGCCAAACAAGATTCAACGCCTCTGATCGTTTTTGTAGGTCAAATTGAGCGTGGTATGCGTGAGCGTGAAGCATTCCAGGAAATGGATTACCGCGCTATTTTTGGTCAGGCTGCCAAATGGGCAACTGAAATCGATGATGCTGCGCGTATCCCCGAGATCCTCTCGCGCGCCTTTCATGTTGCAACCTCAGGTCGTCCAGGCCCAGTGGTCATCGCATTGCCCGAAGACATGCTGGTGGAGTTGGCCACCGTGCCCGATGCGCCGCACTACGAGGCGATCGACTCCGCACCTGCGGCAGGACAGTTGGCGGATCTGGCAAAGTGGATTGCCTCTGCCAAAGCTCCAGTTGCGATTCTCGGTGGGACACGCTGGAGTGCGAAAGCTGTCAAGGAATTCACGGATTTTGCAGAAAAATTCAAACTCCCGGTGGCCGTATCGTTCCGTCGCCAGATGCTATTCCCAGCTAACCACCCCTGTTTTATTGGTGATGTCGGTATTGGTTTGAATCCAGCCCTGCTCAAGCGCATCGAAAATGCCGATCTCGTCTTGCTAGTCGGTGGCCGCATGTCGGAAATGCCAAGTCAGGCCTACACCTTGTTTGACATACCTGTACCGAAGCAGACGCTGGTCCATGTCCATCCGGACAGTGGAGAACTCGGTCGCGTTTATCGCGCTTCGCTCGCGATCAACGCCTCACCCGCAGCATTCGCTGCAGAACTTGCAGCGTTGCCTGCTCCTGCGACAACACCTTGGGCTGCGGATACGGCAACGATGCACCAGAATTATCTGGCCTGGAGTGATCCAGCGCCAATCAAAACACCAGGTGCGGTGCAAATGGGCGGCGTCATGGAGTATCTCGAGTCGCACCTGCCTGGCGATGCAATCATGACTAACGGAGCCGGTAATTTTGCGACCTGGCTGCATCGTTTCCATCGTTTTACTCAATATGGCACACAGCTAGCGCCGACCTCCGGCTCAATGGGCTATGGCTTACCAGCCGCGGTAGGCGCAAAACGCCTGTCACCTGAAAAAATGGTGGTCTGCTTTGCTGGAGATGGTTGTTTCATGATGCACGGGCAAGAGTTTGCGACAGCCGTCCAATATGATTTGCCCATTATTGTGTTGATTATTGATAACGGCATGTATGGCACGATCCGTATGCACCAGGAAAAACATTATCCCGGGCGCATTTCAGCAACGCAATTACGCAACCCTGATTTTGCTGCGTATGCCCGCGCGTTTGGCGGACACGGTGAGCGCGTCGAGTCCACAGAGCAGTTTGGCGCCGCATTCGAGCGCGCAGTGGCCAGTGGCAAGCCCGCGATTGTTCATTGCCTGATTGATCCCGAAGCAATCACCCCCACGACGACTATTTCAAAACTGCGTGCAGCTGCGCAAAAGTAAGCCCTAAACTGCTGACACTATCCTGTGTCAGCAGAGCATTTGAATTTGTATTCATATTTGATCTCTGGAGTATTTCATGGCCGCTGAAGCCTCATTTAACTGGGAAGACCCTCTTTTACTGGACAGCCAACTGACTGATGACGAACGCATGGTGCGCGATGCCGCCCGCTCGTACTGTCAGGACAAACTGGCGCCTCGCGTACTCGAGGCTTTTCGTCACGAAAAAATGGATGTCAGCATCTTTCCCGAAATGGGTGAGCTGGGTTTGCTTGGCGCAACCATTCCTACTGAGTACGGCGGCTCGGGGCTGAATTATGTTTGCTACGGTTTAATCGCACGTGAAGTCGAGCGCGTAGACTCAGGCTATCGCTCCATGATGAGCGTGCAATCTTCTCTCGTCATGCTGCCCATCAACGATTTCGGCAGTGAAGCACAAAAACGTAAATATCTCCCCAAGCTTGCTTCAGGCGAGTGGATTGGCTGTTTTGGTCTGACCGAACCCAACCATGGCTCCGATCCGGGCGGCATGGAAACACGCGCGGTTAAGACAGCGGACGGCTATCGCCTGAGCGGCAACAAAATGTGGATCACTAACTCGCCCGTCGCGACCGTCTTTGTCATCTGGGCAAAGTGTGTCGGTGGCGACTACGACGGTCGCATTCGCGGTTTTATCCTTGAAAAAGGAATGAAAGGTCTGTCGGCTCCCGCCATCCATGGCAAAGTTGGTCTGCGCGCCTCCGTGACAGGCGAAATCGTGATGGATGAAGTCGAAGTCGGTGAAGAGCAAATGATGCCTGGTGTCTCCGGTCTAAAAGGCCCCTTTACCTGCCTGAACTCGGCTCGTTACGGTATTGCCTGGGGTGCTCTGGGTGCTGCAGAGTTCTGCTGGCACATGGCGCGTCAATACACAATGGATCGCAAACAATTTGGGCGTCCACTTGCGGCAAACCAGTTAATCCAGAAAAAACTCGCAGACATGCAAACTGAAATCACACTGGCGCTTCAGGGTTGTTTGCGTTTAGGTCGCATGAAAGACGAAGGTACTGCAGCAGTAGAAATCACCTCGATCATGAAACGCAACTCCTGCGGCAAGTCACTAGACATCGCCCGACTGGCACGCGACATGCTCGGTGGCAATGGTATCTCCGATGAGTTTGGCGTTGCGCGTCATCTGGTCAACCTTGAGGTTGTGAACACCTACGAAGGCACGCATGATGTGCATGCCCTGATTTTAGGTCGCGCACAGACCGGTATTCAGGCTTTCTGCTGAGCATGATGGCTTAGACTAGACCAAATAGCCACCAAAATTTATTGGTGGCTATTTTTTATCTCAATCGTAAAAAATTTGTTACCAGCGCCAAAGACAATCGCTACAGCTAGTTTGAGTTCGATTAAATTTACGCATACCAATAAAAAATTCAATTAAGCGAGACTAAGATGAATCAACCACTTATTCTGACTCAGGATTTCGGCGCCATCCGACGCATCAGCCTGAATCGTCCTCAGGCACGCAATGCACAAAGCCAGCAATTACTCGACGATTTAAGTGCGGCCTTTGACGCAGCAAAAAAAGATGATGCGGTACGTGTTGTGATTCTCGCCGGTGAGGGCAATCATTTTTCAGCTGGCCACGACCTCAAAGAAGCGCAGGAAAAGCGGGCGAATTTCACGGTCGAGCAACGCTGGGCGTACGAAGAACTTCGCTATTTTGATTACTCGATGCAGATATGGGATTTTCCAAAACCAACCATCGCTCAGGTACAAGGCGCCTGCGTTGCCGGCGGCTTCATGATCGCCAACATGTGCGATCTGATCGTTGCGTCTGACGATGCGTTTTTTTCAGATCCAGTCAGCCAAACGCTTGCCACCGCCTCAGTGGAAGTTTTGATTCACCCGTGGGTGATGGGATTACGCAAAGCAAAAGAATTTCTCTATACAGGCATGCGTATGACCGCTGCAGAGGCCAAAGAAATCGGCATGGTCAATCGGGTTGTGACCAGACAAGAGCTTGAGGCAGCGACCCTGGAGCTAGCTGAGCGCATTGCACAGGCTGCCCCTTTTGGCCTGAAGGTCACCAAAAAATCTCTCAATCGCTCAATGGATGTTCAGGGAATGCGTGACGCGCTCTCCGCGCATTTTGATACACACCAACTCAGTCATATGACTGAGGAGTTTAAAAGCATTAGGGACAAAGGCTTATCCAACACCATCAAGTCAAGCGTTAATAAAGGCTGAGACAACGCATTCATCTTGATTGATTTTCGGGAAAGCGGTACTTGGTGGCGAGTAAATACAGCACACGCGCTGAGATCATCAATTACGACAAGCAAGGTAAAGAAATATGGATCGATCTTTCCCTGACACCCGTCATGGGAAATAATGAGCAATATTCACACTGGGTTGGCATCCAAAGAGAACTATCGCCAGAGAGCGTTTTGCGTGCGATCGAGACCGTCCACCAAGGTGAGACCTGGGTCAATCGCAAAGCTACTTCACAAATACTGCATCAGATCGAGCAAGCCAGTACACCTGCTGACTGGACACCTGAGCAAAAAAACTGGGAAGCTTATCCAAAAAAGAAAGACAGATTTTAGATTCGATCATGTCTCAAACAGAGCTGTCTCGTAAGGAAATTGCTGATTCATTGCATATCAGCGAACATACTTTGCGCAATCACTTAGCTTCAATTTATGAAAAACTTGAGGTGCGGAATCGGCTTGAGCTCTACGTATTCTGCAAAAATTATTTGCATAAATAACTCGACTCGCATCACGGTTTGGCTTGTACAAACTCCCACAACTCGCTTCAAATTACAGATGGCTGCACAACTGACAATCAATCTTTAACCCAATCAGGATAAAGAGCTTTGATTTCTTTTACAAATGAAAGTGTTCCGCTTAAATGTTTGCGTAATGCTGACTCTGCAGCCTGCGTATCTCTTTGCATGAGCGCGTTCACTATTGCATCATGATCTCGCACAATCTCCTGAGCTTTTCCAGGAGCGGGGAGATTGAGCCTGCGAAGACGATCGATCTGACCGCTACGCTGACATACTAGTGTCCATAAATGACTGACGCCTGCAGTCTCATACATTTCTTTATGAAAAGCCAGGTCCGCTTCGGCCAGCGATGAATAATCGAGCGGCTCGAGACAACGCTTTTGGAACACGACACTTGCCAGAAGCCTCATAACCAGAACGGCATGCTCACCCTCAGGGAGCTCACATAATGTTCGCAAGATTTCCAGCTCGATTGAACGACGTAAAAACTGCACTTCTAATGCCGAAGCTATATCAATCCTGCTGACAACTGTCGCATGCTGTGGGTATATATCTACCAATCCCTCCTCTGCGAGCCGTGTCATTGCATCCCGAATCGGCGTCTGACTCAGGCCGTAGTGCTCAGCCAATTCTGCTCGTGGTAACACTGCACCTGGCTCAAGCTCCACCGAGATAATCAGCTTGCGCAGTGACTCAAACACCTGATGAGCACTTTGACGATAGCGATCAAATCTAATCGGCGGGATCTTCTCAGTAACATTCATTCAAAGGGCCTGTGGGACATAACTTTTTTGTGGAATTCTACATTGACACACTAATATATTAGTGCTTTACTAGCAAAATTGCATCTTTTTATAACTACTACCGCACGGTGTAAAAATACGGCCAACTTGGAATTCTGCGCATCAAATCAGCGCCGTCCGCTCGCTGTTCAAGCTTCAACTATTCGCTTGCTGTTAAATATTCAACTATTCGCTTGCCTTTAAATCATTAAATAAAAAATGACACGCAAAACTCCAGACACACTCCGTAGCGCAAGATGGTTTGCGCCAGATGATCTGCGCACTTTTGGGCATCGTTCGCGCGCGATGCAAATGGGTTATGCACCCGAAGATTGGGAGGGTAAGCCGGTCATCGCCATTATTAATACCTGGTCTGATATCAATCCCTGCCATACGCACTTCAAGCAGCGCGTAGAAGACGTCAAACGCGGCATCTTACAAGCAGGTGGATTTCCACTCGAACTACCCGCAATCTCGTTGGCTGAACAATACGTCAAACCAACCACTATGCTTTATCGCAACATGCTAGCCATGGACACGGAGGAGCTCATCCGCAGTCATCCTATTGATGGTGCTGTTCTGATGGGTGGCTGCGATAAAACAACACCCGGCCTGGTGATGGGGGCCCTCTCAGCGGGCGTGCCATTCATCTACTTGCCTGCGGGACCCATGCTGCGGGGCAACTGGAAAGGCAAATCACTGGGATCTGGCTCTGACGCGTGGAAATTCTGGGACGAGCGACGGGCCGGGAAAATTTCAAAAACGCAATGGATTGAGCTGGAAGCCGGCATCGCACGTAGCCACGGTACATGTATGACGATGGGTACAGCTGCAACCATGATGGGTATCGCAGAAGCCATCGGCATGGCCCTGCCTGGCTCGTCCAGCATCCCTGCTCCAGACTCCAATCATCCCCGTATGTCTGCAGAATGCGGAAGACGAATCGTTGAAATGGTGTGGGAGGATCTCAGTCCGGCCAAGATGCTGACTCGCGCGAACTTTGAAAATGGTATAGCGGTCGCCATGGCGATGGGCTGCAGCACCAACGCAATTGTTCACCTCGTCGCAATGTCCAGACGCGCAGGCGAACATTGTGCAATATCGCTCGACGACTTTGACGCCTTTAGCCGAAAAGTCCCTGTGATCGCAAATATTCGTCCTAGCGGTGATACCTACCTGATGGAAGATTTTTATTACGCAGGGGGTTTGCCTGGACTGATGAATCGTATCGCCAAGCACCTCAAACTTGACACACTTACTGTCACTGGCAAGACTACAGGACAGAATATTGAAGGTGCCGAGGTCCACAACGACGATGTGATCCGCACTCTCGATAATCCACTTTATGCCGAAGGCGCACTCGCAGTATTGCGCGGCAATATCGCACCGAACGGGGCAGTCATTAAGCCCAGCGCCTGCGCGCCACATCTGCAACAACACACAGGGCCTGCAATAGTTTTCGACAGCTATCCTGAAATGAAAGCTGCCGTCGAAGACGAAAATCTCGACGTCACACCTGGCCACATCATGGTGCTGCGTAACGCTGGCCCACAAGGTGGCCCAGGCATGCCTGAATGGGGCATGCTGCCAATCCCGCTGAAACTTGTCAAACAAGGTGTTCGCGATATGCTGCGTCTGTCAGATTCGCGCATGAGCGGCACAAGCTACGGCGCCTGTATCTTGCATGCAGCACCAGAGGCCTTCATCGGCGGTCCACTTGCGCTAGTTAAAACGGGTGACCTGATCACGGTAGACGTACCGACACGCAAGATCCATCTTGAAGTCAGTGACGAAGAACTCGCAAAACGCAAAGCTGCCTGGGTTGCACCCGCACCACGCTATGAGCGAGGCTATGGCTGGATGTTCAGCAAACATATTCTTCAGGCGGATCAGGGTTGCGATTTTGATTTTCTTGAAACCTCCTTTGGCGCAGCCGTACCCGAGCCAGATATTTATTAACCTTATTTTTTATAACTTATTGGAATTATCCATGGCCCTCAGTCAAGAAACCCGTCAGAAGCTTATGGGGATCAGCACAGCGACTCTGTGCACAGCTTTATTCAAACGCGGGTTGCGTAACCAGTTCATTCAGGATGTGCATCGCCTCAATCCCAATCAGCCTAACATGGTGGGTGAAGCCTATACCCTGCGCTATATTCCGGCTCGCGAGGACCTCAACACAATCGACGTATTTAAAGACCGCTCGCACCCACAACGTGTAGCAGTTGAGCAATGTCCAGCTGGTGCTGTACTGATGATTGATAGCCGAAAAAATGCGCGCGCAGCATCTGCGGGTTCAATTCTGGTTAGCCGTCTGATGGCTCGCGGTGTCGCTGGCGTGGTGACAGATGGTGGATTTCGTGACTCGCCCGAAATCAGCGCGCTTTCCATTCCCGCTTATCACAACCGTCCAAGCGCACCGACCAACCTGACTTTGCATCAGGCGCTGGATTTAAATGTTCCTATTGGCTGCGGTGATGTAGCAGTATTCCCGGGTGACATTATCGTTGGTGACGGTGATGGCGTTGTGGTAATTCCAAAAGAAATATCTGTGGAAATCGCACACGAAGCCGTTGAGATGACAGCATTTGAAGATTTCGTGACTGAGAAAGTCCTTGAGGGTCGCAGCATTCTCGGTCTTTACCCACCAACAGATGAAAACAGCCTGGTGGAATTCAAAGCATGGCGCACTGCTAAAAATCGTTAATGCCAAATTTATTGCATTGAGGAGACAAACCATGCAAATTACGCCCTCCACCTTGATCGCACGACTCGCTTTAACCGCGTTATGCGCCTTAACCTCATTGACCACAGCAGTCTTTGCCCAAGCACCTTGGCCAGAAGCCAAAACCATCACGTATGTTGTGCCATTCACTCCTGGCGGCTCAACCGATGTGATTGGCCGCACGCTCGCACAAAAACTGACCGAGTCACTCAAACAAACCGTTGTTGTTGAAAATAAGCCTGGTACAGGTGGCGGCATTGGTGCAAGCTATGTTGCCAAATCAGCGCCTGATGGCTACACCTTGATTGGTGGCACCATAAGCACCCACGCCATCAATGCAAGCCTCTATCCAAATCTGTCTTACGATCCGGTTAAAGATTTTGAGCCGGTATCGCTCGTTGCGTTTCTGCCAAACGTTCTGCTCGTTGGAGCCAACTCCGGCATTAATAATGTTGCAGAATTAATCGAAGTCTTAAAAAAAGATCCTAATCGTCGCACCTTTGCCTCCTCCGGCGCTGGTACCTCCACGCACCTGGCCGGCGAATTATTAGGAGATCGATTGGGTATTGCCCTGACTCACATTCCCTATAAAGGCACACCACCTGCCATGACGGATGTCGCGACAGGTCAAGTCACTTTCATGTTTGATCAGTTAACGGCCGCGATACCGCTGATCAACGCAGGTAAGCTCAAACTACTTGCTGTCACCACGGATCAACGTCTGCCTATCGCCAAAGATACTCCGACCATGATCGAAGCTGGCGTTCCCGACTTCCAGATGTTTTCCTGGCAAGCTGTTTATGCTCCGAAAGGCACTCCAAAAACCATCGTTGATCGCTTAAACACAGAAATTTCGGCTGCCCTGAAACAACCTGAGGTACAAAACAAGCTCAGCGAAATGGGAATGGTGATTGTCGCAGGCTCGCCAGACGAACTCGCTACACTCATGAGTAAGGAAATCCCACGTTGGGCTGAGTTGATTAAAAAATCCAAAGCCACTGCGAATTAATCCTAAGCCACTGCGAATTAATCCAACGCCACTGCGAATTAATCGCTAGCCGCTTTAATCACGAGCTTGTGTCTGCGCTTAAAACGCGGCAGCAGCTCGTGTTAGTCGATCTTTTATACCCAACCATTCTGCACTGTCGGGCACAGACTCCCAGACCATATGCGTGTATCCCGCCTGATCCAGTGACCTAAGCGTTGCATACAGGGCTTGTCCGAAGGCAGCATATGTCCCGGGCATGGAAATCCAGTCGACCTTTTCATGCTTAAGTGCAGGGGCGTGAGCATGCGAATGAGACACAAGCGCAACGCGCTGACCTTCGCTTAAACCAGGTTCTTGCGCAAGATTGCAAAGAACTTCAGCACTGGCAATTTGCAAGGGAGTGTGCGGTGCGTAGTGTGATTTCAAAGCACCCGATACGCGCGGAGCGTGCGCATCAGCAGCGCCTACCGTTTGTTGTAATACTTCTTCAAGCTGTGCAGCTGTGATGTGGCCTGGACGTAATAAAACCGGACCAACGCCCTGCTCAATTCTGGATAAATCCACAATCGTCGATTCGATACCGACCTCGCTCGAACCACCTTCGAGTACTGGCATTCCAAGTGCGACAAGCTCGGGAAACTCGGCCCGCACGTGTGCAGCCTGAGTCGGCGAAACCTGGCCGAACTTATTCGCCGAAGGGGCAGCGATACCGCCTTGTCCAGAGGACTTACCTGCAGCAAAACCACGGATCAAGGCCTGGGCAACCGGGTGGGAAGGACAACGAATACCAATGCTGTCCTGACCACCACTTACTGCATCGCAAATCTGGTGAGCGCGTTTAAGAATCAACGTCAAAGGTCCGGGCCAAAAGGCATCAATCAAAGCCTGGGCCTGGGGCGGCAGAGATTGCACCCAGTAAGACAAGTCAGCCTCTGGCGTTACGTGCACGATGACAGGATGATTAGAAGGACGACCTTTAGCAGCGTAAATTCTGTGAACTGCAACAGGATTTTGCGCGTCCGCCCCGAGACCATAAACAGTCTCGGTTGGAAATCCAACTAAACCGCCCTGCAGCAAAACTTCTACCGCCTTTGCGATTTCCTCAGTACTGGCAATCACTGGTTCACCCAACACGTCAGGATGCTGCCACGGGTAAGCGCAAAACCTTTACAACCTGATTGGCTGCCGCGATCGTCTCGGCAAGTGTGTTGCCTGTGATATTGACATGACCCATCTTGCGGGCGCGCCGTGCTTCTCTTTTGCCATAAAGGTGCAAGGAGGCTCCCGGTACCGAAAGCACCGCAGACCAATCTGGTTCTGCCTGAACTTCACTTGCAGCATCCGGATACCAGGCATCGCCAAGGATGTTAAGCATCACAACGGGCGCAAGCAGACGCGTGCTGCCCAATGGCAGACCAGCCATCACCCGTGCCTGCTGTTCAAACTGACTTGTGACACACGCATTCATCGTGAAATGACCACTGTTATGTGGTCGTGGTGCTATTTCATTAACCAGCAACTGACCATCACCCAATACGAAGAACTCCACACACATCACACCGT
The DNA here is from genome assembly GCA_036725985.1 of Burkholderiaceae bacterium. GTDB lineage: Bacteria > Pseudomonadota > Gammaproteobacteria > Burkholderiales > Burkholderiaceae_B > Zwartia. The sequence goes on along the minus strand of DAIMDD010000003.1, from coordinate 39,737 downwards.
GATAATCCAGTCCACGAGCAATCTTCAGGGCTGCCTCGCAAGCTTCTGTGGATTTTGCGGCAGGCTGCATATCAACAGTAGTGACAGCCAGGATGCCCTCGTGATGCACATTGCGCGCAACAGGAAATACCGCGCACTCGCCGTTCAAGCCTCGCGCCATCACAACGGATAATTCCTCTTTCAGATCAAGCATGGCTTCCAGCACGCATGGCACGCCACCAAACTCCGCGAAAGCACTAATCGCTTGCTCAAGCGAATGGACACGCGCCTGGCCCTTGCCGTCGTAGCCCAGACGAGCGACTTTAAGAATACCTGGAAACAAAGTCGAGGCTGCAGCACGCAAATCTGACTCTGTGCGCACCGCCATGTAGGGTGCAACGGGTACACCCTGGCTCGCGATAAAAGCTTTCTCAGCAATTCGGTCCTGCACAATCTCAACAGCGTGCGCGCCTGGGGTTACGCGACAAGTAGCTGCCAAAGATTGCAAACTCTGTGCAGGCACGTTTTCAAACTCGGTCGTCACGGCGCGACAACGTTGCGACAGCTTGATCAGTCCTTGTGGATCATCGTAGCGCGCTTCGATATGCGCATCAGCTACGGCTGCTGTCGGGCCCTCAACATCTGGATCCAGGACAACAACGCGAAAACCTAAAGCTTGCGCGGCGTGACAAAACATACGGCCTAACTGACCGCCTCCCATCAAACCCAACCATTCACCCGGAGCAATCACAAAGGCACCTTCATGGCGCGCGCTGCTTCGGTCTGTTTGGAACGGAACGCGATAAGTTGCTTGCGCAGATCCGGGTTGGTTGTCGCGAGAGTTGCAATCACATGCAAGGCGGCATTGGCGGCGCCCGCCTCACCAATCGCAAACGTCGCGACAGGAATACCTTTAGGCATTTGAACAATAGACAAAAGCGAGTCCTCGCCTCGCAAATACTTGGAGGGAACCGGCACACCAAATACCGGTACTTCGGTCAACGCAGCCATCATTCCTGGCAAATGCGCGGCACCGCCTGCCCCGGCAATGATTGCTCGCAAGCCACGCTCGGCTGCCGCAGCACCGTACTGAGCCATATCCTGAGGCATCCGGTGCGCTGAAATCACAAGCGTCTCACATGCGATACCAAAATCATTGAGTGTATTAAATGCGTGCTGCATCACATCCCAATCGCTTGAGGATCCCATGATGACGCCAACGATCGGTTTGACTGCACCCGAGGTCGAAGGAATTATTGAAGAGGACATATAAAGCCTCGCAAATGTATAAAGTCAGTAATCAAGCCGTCAGACGGTCCAGAGCTTCGCGGTATTTGGCAGCCGTCTTGGCAATCACATCCGCGGGTAATCTTGGGGCGGGAGGCGTTTTATCCCAAACCTGCGTCTCAAGCCAATCACGAACAAATTGTTTGTCAAAAGAAGGCGGACTGATGCCTTCACGATAGCCATCTGCTGGCCAAAAGCGCGACGAGTCAGGCGTCAACACTTCGTCCATAAGATGCAGAGTACCTTTCTCATCCAGACCAAATTCAAATTTGGTGTCTGCGATCATGATGCCTTTCGTCGCTGCGAAAGCCGAGGCCTCAGAGTACAGACGCAAAGTGACATCACGGATACGCTCTGCCATCTCTAAACCCACTTCTTTGATCACGTGGTTGAAATCGACGTTTTCATCGTGCAAACCAAATTCTGCTTTCGCAGCAGGCGTGAAAATCGGCTCAGGCAACTTACCTGCCTGCTGCAAACCCGCTGGCAAAGCGATGCCGCATACGGAACCTGTAGCCTGGTAGTCTTTCCAACCCGAACCAATCAGGTATCCGCGTGCGACAGCCTCCACCAGGATAGGCTTCAGACGTTTCACAACGACAGCCCGACCAATCACCTGATCGCGCTCCTGCGGAGTCACGACATCTTCTGGATTAATACCCGTTGAATGATTCGGCAAGACGTGTGCGAGCTTGGTGAGCCAGAAATCGGTCAGTTCTTTAAGCACCTGGCCTTTACCAGGGATCGGGTCATCAAGAATCACATCAAAGGCCGAGATACGATCTGTCGCAACGATGAGCAACTTGTCATCGCCGACTGCATACATGTCACGTACCTTGCCACGCGCAAGCAACGGCAAAGACTGGATAGAGGACTGCAGGATTGTTGGAATCACAGCCAAACCTATAAAAGTGAAAGCGGACATTGAAGTCCGCTTAATTACAGACCGACGGCGCAACACCTGCACCGTCGGCAAGAGAGTTTTACTGCACGACCTGCGACAGTTTGCCTGAAGCGTACTGCCCTGCGATCTCAGTCAAGGGCGTCACTTTGATCTTGCTTGCGTGACCCGCGGTGCCGAATTGCTGGTAGCGCGCGACACATATTGCTTTAGCGGCTTCGCGTGCAGGCTTGAGGTATTCACGCGGATCGAATTTGCCTGGGTTTTCCGCAAAAAAACGGCGGATTGCACCGGTCATTGCCAGACGGATATCCGTATCGATATTGATTTTGCGCACACCAAACTTGATCGCTGTTTGAATTTCCTCGACAGGCACGCCATAGGTTTCTTTCATGTCGCCGCCAAACTGGCGGATCTCAGCGAGCAATTCCTGGGGAACGCTTGAGCTGCCATGCATCACGAGGTGCGTATTTGGCAGACGCTTGTTGATTTCTTTGATACGCGCTATCGACAAAATATCGCCGGTGGGTTTACGTGTGAATTTATAAGCGCCATGGCTGGTACCGATCGCAATAGCAAGTGCGTCCAACTGTGTACGGCGAACAAAATCGGCAGCCTGCTCAGGATCAGTCAGCAATTGATCCATCGTCAATTTGCCATCCGCACCATGCCCGTCTTCTTTATCGCCTTCCATGGTCTCGAGTGAACCGAGACAACCGAGCTCACCTTCAACTGTCACGCCCAGCTTGTGTGCCATATCGACAACCTGCTTGGTGACGGCGACGTTGTAATCGTAATCAGCGATGGACTTGCCGTCTTCTTTGAGAGAACCATCCATCATCACGCTTGAAAATCCAAGATCGATTGCGCCCTGACAGATTTTTGGCGACTGGCCATGGTCCTGATGCATCACGACTGGAATGTGGGGGTAAGATTCAACCGCAGCCTGGATCAGATATTTTAAAAAACCTTCGCCGGCATATTTACGGGCGCCGGCCGAGGCTTGCATGATGACCGGGCTATCTGTCTGCGCGGCCGCTTCCATGATGGCCTGAACCTGTTCGAGGTTGTTCACGTTGAAAGCTGGAATGCCATAACCATGCTCGGCGGCATGATCGAGAAGCTGGCGCATGGAGACGAGAGCCATGAATAATCCTTTTTAGAGCAAAATGATGGGGTTGATCGTGAATTAACGCGTTATTTTACGGCAGCGTTACAGTATTTGCCCCAACTCGGCCGAAAAGTCGGTTTTGGCCCTAAGATTTATCCAGAAGTGAGCTACTGATGACCGATTTCATCCCCGCCAGGCAGACCGACCATAGCCAGACAAAAACCCCTGTCCGAGCAGCCAGCGGGAGTGTTCAGACAATCAGCTGGGTCGCTCAGGAACAGCCGCAGCAGGCACCTTGGCGCTCAGAAAACGGCTGGATGCCTCCTAAGCGATGCATAGTAGCCGACGATACGATCACAGCGGACTCTGCATACAGGCATGCCAGTGAGGGTACGGGGATTATCTGGACGGGCGACTTCCAGAATGCGCGTCAACTACTTCAAGCCCTGGGTCGCCGCACGGAAAAGCGCCGCATCAAATATGTCGACCTGCCTTACCCGGACAAATTCCATCAGGTCCGTCTTGCGCGCGCACAACGCGCTCGCACGCTCGGCATGCTGCTTCTACCAGTTCAAGCAGCCCATGTATTGAGTCATCGGCGCGCGCCGCAGGTCAGCGAGGCATGTCTGGCTGCCTATGGTCCGGATCACACAGGGTATGTCGTTCCGATGAGTGAGTTATTGGGAGTCATCAGTGCCTATGAATGGCGAAAAAAGGGCGTTCATATTCCTGCATTGCATGCCAGCATTCACGCACACTATGGCGTTTTTGCACCTGTTCGAGCCGAGTACCTCGATCTGATCGTACGCGCGAAAATTGGCCGGATCACACAAGCCTTTGATATCGGGACTGGCACGGGTGTCATCGCCGCACTATTAGCGCAACGCGGTGTCGAGCACATCGTCGCTACTGACTCGAATCCAAGAGCCATTGAATGCGCCCATGAAAACATTCGTGCCCTCAAACTCGAAGGTCAGATCAAATTACGCGAGACAGATCTTTTTCCAGAGGGTCAGGCCGACCTGATCGTCTGCAACCCGCCCTGGCTGCCAGGCCGCCCCGCCTCAGGCCTTGAACACGCCATCTTCGATCAGGACCAACGCATGCTCAAAGGCCTGCTCCAGGGGGCGCGCGCTCACCTCAAACCAGACGGCGAGTTATGGCTAATCCTGTCAGATCTGGCGGAGCACTTAAAGCTGCGCAGTCGTGATGAATTACTGGCGCGCTTTGACGATGCGGGCTTGGACGTTATTGAACGTCTGGACACCAGACCTGTTCATCCAAAAACCAAAGATGAACAAGACCCGCTGGCTGAGGCCAGACGGCTGGAGGTGACCTCGCTTTGGCGTTTAAAGCTCCAAACGCAAGGTTAGATAGAGCTTCGACTTAGCATTAGAGCTTCGACTTAGCATTGAGCAACTTCAGGCTACTGGAGGGCGACGCGCCGATTTTGGTCTGAAGGCTTTAACTATCTCATCCCGCGTCTCAAGATAAGGGCCACCGATCAGATCAATACAGTAGGGAACTGCGGCAAAAATACCCGATACAACCGTACTGCCATCGTCATTTTTAAGGCCTTCCAGGGTCTCACTAATCGCTTTGGGCTGGCCTGGCAAGTTGATAATCAGTGCAGCGTGCTCCGCCGTTTCGCGCAGCACAGCAACCTGGCGCGACAAAATAGCGGTGGGAACGAACTTTAAACTGATCTGTCGCATCTGCTCACCAAAACCAGGCATTTCGCGAGTCGCGACGGCCTGTGTAGCCTCTGGTGTGACATCACGCCGCGAGGGGCCTGTACCACCCGTAGTCAGGACCAGGTGACAACGCTCGATATCCACCAATTCAACCAGTGCGGCAGAGATCGTCGCCGCATCATCCTGAACCAGACGCGAGACCACCTCAAGAGGGTTCACAAGCGCCCGCTCCAACCAGGTCTGCAAGGCCGGAATACCTTGATCAACATAAACTCCCTGAGAAGCACGATCAGAAACGGAAACAAGCCCGACACGTAAGGTTTCAGGCGTAGCGACAGCGGAATTTGTCATGATTCGGTCTATAAATAGTTAGAAAAGGAGGAAAAACCAGCCTGCGAGTCCATTAATGTACTCAAAAGCAGACTGCTTGGTTGCATAACCGCAAGTCAACTATGTGACATGTTTAATACAAGTAAACTACGCACAAATTCACTTTCGGCGCGAAAAATGTTTGATCTCTTCTCAGGACTGACCCCGCTTGTCACCATCATTTATACAAAGGCCATGCCGCCTCACCTGGCAGTCGTAGCATCAGGCTTTTTTAATTTCACGGGTGTGCTCTTAGGTGGCGTTGGCGTCGCCTACGCGATTGTTCATTTACTTCCCGTGGAGTTGCTAATCGATGTTGATAGCCGTCTTCAAGTACCCGTCTGTTTGCAGCGTCCTGAGTACAGCTCGCAAAAACCTTTAACGGCTTTTGCTCCAGTAGCTGTACAACTCTCTAAATGCGGTATCGAGCAAAAAACCTAGCAGGCCAATCAGCACCACAGTGGCCATCAGCTCGTGATAGGCCAGACGATCTCGTGTATCGAGAATGAAATAACCCAAACCCGCTGATACGCCCAGCATCTCGCAAGGTACCAGCACAATCCAGACAATCCCGATCGCCAGACGCGTACCCGTCAGGATATGACCAAGTATGCCCGGGATAATCACACCCTTGAGCGTTTCCCAGCGCGTTGCAGATAAGGATTGCGCTAACTGCATCCAGCGTCCATCAAGTTGTTTAACGCCGGCAAGGGTATTGAGCATAATCGGCCACAGGGCGGCAAAGGCGAGCAAGAAATAAACAGGCTTGTCGCCGACACCGAAGGCCATCACCGCAATCGGCATCCAGGACAACGGCGAGATCATGCGCAAGAACTGTAAGGCCGGAGACAAAGTGGCATTCATCTTCCCTGACGCACCCAGTAACAGTCCCAAAGGCACACCCACCAGTAAAGCGAAACCCAAGCCGACCGCGACGCGTTGCAAACTGACCGAGATATGAATCCAGATTTCTCGACCTTGCAGCAGCTCAAAAAGGGTGGACAAGGAGGGGCCAGGGGCAAAACGCTGTCCCATACCCCCAGCAGCCGTGAAGGGAACTGTCATGAGCCACCAGATCGCCAATAACAACAGCATTCCCGCTACACCCAATACTGCACGCCCCAGAGCGTTACGCGTCAATGCACTCATACTCATGCCAACTCGATCACTTCCTTGCGCACATACTCCGGAGGCTGGCCGAATTTACCCATGCCACCAGCCGCCTCGATCGCCCGCTTCACAAAACGGTCATCGACTAACTGGGCAGCAGCCGTTTTACCGTCCAGATTAGCCAAAAATCCTCGATCCGCTTCGATCAGCGTTTCTTTCAGTCGCGCTACGAGCTCCTCGGTATAGCTTGGATAAGGATAGGGTTGAAAATCGATTCTTTTTTCCTGCCAGGCAGGATGACGTATCGCACGCGAGGCCAGATAGGTTTGGGTATCTGAAGCAGGTGGCGCTAAAACTTTAGTCAGTGCAGGCAGTCCGTGCGGGGTGTAATGATTAGCGCCTTCTTTCGAGAGCAACTGGGCTGTTTCAGCGCGATGATCGCGAATCCAGAGCTGTGCGCGTACGATCGCATCGACAACTTTCTGCGACCACTCGGGACGCTGTTCGAGATCACGCTCATGCATAAATACCGTGCAGCAGGCATGATTTTTCCAGACATCACCAGTAAAGCGCAGAACCTTGCCGATGCCCATGGTTTCAGCAACCGCATTAAAGGGCTCGGCCACGATGTAGCCCGCGATGTTTTTAGCGGCCAGCGCCGGCGGCATATCAGCAGGTGCCATTACAACCAGATTCACTTCATCTGCTGCAGGCTTGCCCTGCTTGCTGGATACGGGTTTTAAGCCTGCGTCGCGCAACATAGCTTGCAACACAACATTATGGATCGAATACCAAAAAGGGATGGCAACTGTCTTACCGGCAAGATCTTTCATCGCATTGATATCTGGCGATACCGTTACAGCTGAACCATCAACGTGATTCCAGGCAACCACCTTTGCTGGAACTTTGCTGCCAAAACGCGCCCATACTGTCATGGGGGAGAGCAAATGCACGACATTGACCTGACCGGAAATAAAGGCTTCGATCAACTGCGCCCAACTGCGCAACATGACAGGTTTTTCAACCTCAACGCCTGCGTCTTTAAAATAACCATTGTTATGCGCTACCAGCAAAGGGGCCGCATCCGTAATCGGTAAATAACCGATTTTTACAGGTGCATTGGCATTACCCTGGGCTTGTGCATTGAAGGCCGACAACAAAGGTGCGGCGCCTGCGACAGTCAGCAAACTCGACAGTTTGAGCATCTCGCGGCGCGTTATATATTCAAGACACATTAGCTAATTCCTCAGATTCAATTTTATTCATCACAACAACATTGTTGACTGAAACAACATTGCGTTTAGATTTATCCGCTTGCGGATGTAGCGCACGATGCAACGTACGAAGTATGTCAATACGTAACTGGCCCAGTTCTTCGACCAGGTCATCGCGTGGTTGTGTATAAGCAATTTTCCATTCACCAATGGCGTGCGCTGGCGCCCCACCCAACAATACAATCCGGTCCGCGACCTGCAAGGCTTCGTCAATGTCATGCGTAATCAGCACCGCGGCCGTGCCCAGATCCTCGCGAAGCTTGAGCAACAAACGCTGCATTGCTGCACGCGTGACTTCGTCGAGTGCACCGAAAGGTTCATCGAGCAGGATCACTTCAGGTTGACGCGCAACACAACGCGCGAGCGCAGTTCGCTGCGCCATACCGCCCGACAGCTCTGCAGGCATACGCTGACGAGCGTGCTCCAGACCGACCTCACGGATCGCAGCAGCCACACGCTGATTTTTTTCTGACGTGGTCAACCTGGGCTGATGACGGAAATCCAGACCAAAGGCCACGTTTTTTTCCAGGGTCAGCCAGGGAAGCAAACTAGGGTCCTGAAAAGCCATCGCCACACGGGGATGTGTGCCATCGATCGGCTCGCCATCGACCAGCACTTCGCCACCAGAAGCCTTTTGTAAACCAGCCAAAATACGTAACAAGCTGGATTTACCCACACCGCTCGGCCCGAGGATTGCAACAATTTCACCTGCTGCGACAGTCAGGTCCAAGCCCTCGATAAGAGGCGAGGCTTCGCCATACTGCAATCTCAGATTTTGCGCTTGCAAAACAAAGGGGTTGGATTCAAGAGGCCCGGCATTCATAATTTTTGGATAAGTTTATGTCCGCATAGCGGACAGGGATTAGGAGTGTAGGCTAATCCCTATATATCCGAAATAACCGATAAGTAATTTGCTTATATTAAAAACAATATAAGGAGAAGGGGATATTATTTTAAAAATTAAAAATGATTTTCCATGAACAACTACTTGAGCAGCGAAAGTCGTCCGCGCAAATGACGGACTTCTTCCATCAAATCGACCATCAAAGCTGCTGCATCGAGATTGACCTCGAAATCTCGCTGCAGACGCGCGACGTGGCGAGCGCGAGACACGGAGACACTCGTAAAGACCCATTGCCCTGCTGACGAGCTTTTGGAGGCAGCAACAACGCCTTGCTCAACCAGACTCAGGACCCAGTCTGTTTGCTGTTCACAAAAACGCGCTAACTCCTCAAGCGTGACAGGCGCGTTATGATCCACCAACTGTGCCGTACAAATCGTAACTTTATTCATAATCAGACTCCCAAATGACGGCGTGGGTTAAAAGGTGCCGCAGTGGCAAGTTGTTGATAGGCTGCGCGCGTCGCCTCATTGTCCGCAGGTGGCCAGACAATATCGAGAATCAGATACAAATCGCCCGCTGGATCACCCGGCAGACCTTTACCGCGCAAACGTAACTTTCCGCCTTGTTTGCTGCCAGGCGGGATATTGACCTGAACCACGCCTTGCAAGGTCGGCGCATGTACTTGACCGCCCAGAGCGGCTTCCCAAGGTGCAACAGGCAAATGCATGCTCAAATCCCGACCATCAGCTTTATACAAAGCGTGTGCAGCAAATCTTACGGTCAGGAATAAATCTCCCGGCTCGCCCCCGCCTTCTCCGGGCATACCCTGGCCAGCCAGACGAATCATCTGACCCTCCTTGACGCCCGTGGGGATTTTGACGCTCAAGGTGCGGGTGCCCATATAAGGGCGCCCCTGCTCATCAAGTTGCACGGAACGCAAACTCAGCTCACGTGTGACACCTGAAAAACTATCCTCGAGGCTGATTTCAATCTCTGCGTGATGATCTTCACCGCGCATCTTGAAGGTCTGACCTGGTGCACCGGCAAAACCTTGTCCGGGGTGACCGCCCGCCTGAGCACCACCCTGCCCGGCGGCAAAACCCTGGCGCTTACGGGCGGCTTGCTTGAACATTCCGTTGAGGAAATCATTGAAATCAACATCGCCGGCGCCACCACCCGCTCCTGAAAACTCAAAATCACGATCCCAGCCCGCAGGAGGCACTTGACCACCGCCCGCCGAAATACCGGCAGCCAGGGCGTCGTACTCAGCCCGCTTCTCTGCATCGCGCAGCACATCATTGGCTTCGTTCACATCGCGCATGCGTTTTTCTGCATCCGGCTCTTTGCTGACATCCGGATGATATTTGCGGGCAAGCTTACGATAAGCCTTGCGGATATCATCCTGCGTGGCATTGCGGGATACTTCAAGAATCTTGTAGTAGTCTTTGAATTCCATATGCAAGGTGGCAGCGAGCGCACCCAAAAAGTGAATATGTCTTCACAATGGGGGCAAACACAATAAATATCAAGTCAAACTAAGGAAAAAATATGCAGATTCAGAATATTCCTTTTGGCACGACTGACTGGTCGGCAGTTCCTGTGACGCAACATCCCGGGACAACGGGTCATGCACTCTGGCGAACACGCCAGTTCGGCACCATCCGAGTCAGGATGGTCGAGTACAGCGCGGGCTATCTCGCAGACCACTGGTGCGAGAAAGGCCATATTCTTCTGTGCCTGTCTGGTTCACTACACACCGTCTTAAAAGACGGCAGAACCTTCGAACTCAAACCAGGCATGAGCTATCAGGTCGCCGATGGCGCCGAACCGCATCAATCCTCGACAGCGGAGGGTGCGACCTTGTTCATCGTTGACTAAAAAAATCACCCTGCCTGCGACTCGCAGACAGGGTGAAGGCGCCCTGGTAAAAAATTTTAACTAGCGGCGCGTTTTTGCAAAATATCCACAGCCGGCAAAGTTTTCCCCTCTAGAAATTCGAGAAAAGCGCCACCACCGGTTGAGATGTAGCCGACTTTATCGGTAATGCCGAATTTGGCAATCGCAGCCAGAGTATCTCCGCCCCCTGCAATTGAAAAGCCAGTTGAGTCGGCAATCGCGTGAGAGACAACTTCAGTACCGTTGGCAAATGCGGCAAATTCAAACACTCCAAGCGGACCATTCCACACAATCGTACCGGCTTGCTTAAGAATTGCAGCAAGCTGTTGCGCCGTCTCAGGACCTATATCGAGGATGAGATCATCAGGGCCAACAGCCGCTGCAGCTTTGACTGTAGCCTTTGCCGTAGCCGAAAACTCGGTTGCACATACGACATCAGTCGGGATGGGCACCGCAGCGCCACGCGCCTGCATTTTTTTCATCACTGCACGAGCCTCTTCAAGTTGGTCTGGCTCGGCCAGGGACTTGCCAATTGGTAAGCCAGCCGCCAGCATGAAGGTATTGGCGATACCGCCACCAACGATCAACTGATCAACTTTATCAGCTAGTGACTGCAGGATTGAGAGTTTGGTTGAAACCTTTGAGCCACCAACAATGGCGACCAGAGGGCGCTTTGGTGCATGCAACGCACGGCCTAGTGCCTCAAGTTCCGCCTCAAGCAGAGGACCAGCACAGGCAATAGGCGCATACTCGGCAATACCGTAGGTGGTCGCCTCGGCACGATGCGAAGTACCAAACGCATCGTTGGCATAGACATCGCAGAGCGCTGCCATTTTCTTTGATAGTTCGGGATCGTTTTTCTTTTCACCCTTATTGACACGACAATTTTCAAGCAACACGACCTGACCCGGTGTGACGCTGACGCCATCTACCCAGTTTTGAATCAGAGGCACCTCCATGCCGAGCAACTGAGACAAACGCTTGGCAATGGGAGCCAGAGAGTCTTGCGGATTCAAGGTACCTTCCGTTGGACGGCCAAGATGCGAAGTCACCATCACGGCCGCACCAGCATCCAGCGCGAGTTTGATGCCTAGCACTGAAGCACGGATACGGGTGTCTTCCGTAATATTTCCCGCCTCATCGAAAGGTACATTCAGATCTGCGCGGATAAAAACTTTTTTACCGGCAAGTTTGCCCGATTGAGCGAGAGCGGAAAGGGTATGAACTGTCGTCATGATTGAATAACCAGGTGAATTAAAAAATAGCAAAAGGGCCCCGAAGGGCCCCTTAAACAATGCGGCGATTACTTCGCCGACATCAGTGCAACAGTGGTGTCGAGCATACGGTTGCTAAAACCCCACTCGTTGTCGTACCAGGAAGATACTTTGACCAGTGGACCTGAAACTTTGGTCAGTGTCGCATCAAAATTGCTCGAGGCTGGGTTGTGGTTGAAATCAACCGATACGAGTTGCTCGGTTTGATAGGTCAGAATGCCTTTGAGCGCGCCTTCTGAGGCTTCTTTCAGTATCGCGTTGACTTCTTCGACTGTCGTGTCGCGCTTGGCGATGAACGACAGATCAACCAGCGAAACATTGATGGTTGGAACGCGGATGGCGAACCCATCGAGCTTGCCGTTGAGCTCTGGCAACACCAGACCAACCGCAGCGGCTGCGCCAGTCTTGGTTGGGATCATGCTCATGGTTGCCGAGCGCGCACGACGCAGGTCTTCGTGATAGACGTCGGTCAGCACCTGATCATTGGTATAGGCATGGATAGTGGTCATCAGACCAGTCACCACACCGAGTTTTTCATGCAAAGGCTGAACCAGCGGAGCCAGACAGTTGGTGGTGCACGATGCGTTGGAGATGACGGTATGCTCTTTTTTCAGAACACCCTGATTGACGCCAAAGACAACCGTCGCATCGACGTCTTTCCCGCCGGGAGCGGAAATGATGACTTTTTTGGCGCCACCTTTGATGTGGGCCGAGGCTTTTTCTTTTGTTGTGAAAAAACCAGTGCACTCGAGCACAACGTCAACATTGAGCTCGCCCCAGGGCAATTCGGCAGGATTACGATTTGCCAGCACGCGAATCTTGTCGCCATTGACAACCATGTAATCACCTTCAACGCCCACTGTGCCAGGGAACTTGCCGTGAGCAGTGTCGTATTGCGTCAGGTGAGCGTTAGTCTTTGGATCACCCAGGTCGTTGATAGCAACGATTTGGATATCGTGTTTTTTGCCGCCTTCGTAATGGGCACGCAAAATATTGCGACCGATACGACCATAACCGTTAATAGCAACGCGAATCGTCATGACAACATGCTCCTAGTTTTGAAATTTTATAAAACCTGTTTGACTGCCTGGACTACTTTTTCAGCAGTCAGGCCAAAATGCTTGAACAATGCACCGGCTGGTGCAGACTCACCATAGGTATCGATGCCGACGACAGCGCCATCAAGACCCACATACTTGTGCCAGAAAGCCGTCACACCCGCTTCGACGGCTACGCGCGGCATACCCTTTGGCAACACTTGTGCACGCCAGCCTGCGTCCTGCTTATCAAAAACGTCCGTACTTGGCATGGAGACCACACGCACAGCGATACCTTCTGCAGCGAGCAGTTTTTGCGCCTCGATCGCGATCGCTACCTCGGAACCTGTCGCGATAATCGCCGCACGAGCATTGGCGGCCTCTAGCAACACATAACCACCGCGGGAAACTGACGCAAGCGTGGCGGCATCACGCGCAACGAAAGGTAGGTTTTGACGCGAAAGCAATAACGCGGTCGGACCACCGGCATGGACATCCATACCAATACTGGCTGGGCGCTCGACCGCCGCCAGCCAGGCCGCTGTTGTTTCAACTGTGTCGCAGGGACGCCATACCGAAAGATTTGGAATCAATCGCAAGCTGCTGGCATGCTCAATTGACTGATGGGTCGGACCGTCTTCGCCCAAACCGATCGAGTCGTGGGTGAACACATGTACCACTCGCTGCTTCATCAGCGCAGCCATACGCAAGGCATTGCGAGAGTAATCAGAAAAAGTCAGGAACGTACCGCCAAAGGGCAGATAACCGCCATGCAAAGCAACGCCATTCATGATGGCAGCCATGCCGAATTCACGCACGCCATAATTGATGTGACGACCAAACTTAACGCCTTCGGTCCCTGCACGCAAGGCAACAGCACCTTTCCAATCGGTAAAGTTCGAGCCCGTCAGATCGGCTGAACCACCCAGCATCTCAGGCAAGACCTCGACCAGCGCTGTAATAGCAAGCTGGGAAGCTTTGCGGGTCGCAATCGTCTCTGCTTTTGCGTTGGTCTCTGCAAGCAGTTTTTTCGCTGTCTCAGCAAAATCAACAGGCAAACCACCATTCATACGGCGTGTAAATTCAGCCGCTTCCAAAGGAAACTGTGCAGAGTAAGCAGCAAACAGTTTTTGCCAGGCCGACTGGTGCGCAGCACCCGTGGCGCGTTGATCCCACCCTGCATACACCTCAGCAGGGATTTCGAAAGGGGCGTAGGGCCAACCAATCGCTTCGCGGGTCCTGGCGATTTCCTCTGCACCCAAAGGAGAACCGTGAACTTTATCTGTACCTGCGACAGTTGGCGCACCCTGTCCAATCACAGTACGACAAGCAATCAGCGTTGGTCGACCATGCTGCTTACCGAGTTGGTGTGCTTGTGCAATAGCCTGATCAACTGCCTCGACATCATGGCCGTTCGCAACTCGAAGCACGTTCCAGCCATAAGCCTCAAAACGCTTGCCCGTATCATCTGCAAACCAGTTTTCAACATTACCGTCGATCGAAATACCATTGTCGTCATACAGGACAACCAGCTTGGATAAACGCAACGTACCTGCCAGTGAGCAGACTTCGTGGGAAATGCCTTCCATGAGGCAGCCATCACCGACGAAGGCGTAAGTATGGTGATCCACGATCGTGTGGCCAGGGCGATTGAATTCAGCCGCAAGCAAAGACTCAGTCAGCGCCATACCCACCGCGTTTGCCAGGCCTTGACCCAACGGCCCGGTGGTAGTCTCAACGCCAGGTGTCACACCTACCTCCGGGTGACCAGGCGTTTTGGAGTGCAACTGACGAAACTTGCGCAACTCATCCATCGGCAAGTCATAACCTGTCAGATGCAATAAAGCATAAATCAGCATCGAACCATGACCGTTAGACAAAACAAAACGGTCGCGATTGGCCCAGGCCGGGTCGGCTGGGTTGTGCTGCAGGTGACGGGTAAAAAGCGCTTGAGCCATTTCAGCCATGCCCATGGGCGCACCGGGGTGACCCGAGTTAGCTTGCTGGACAGCGTCCATTGCGAGGGCGCGGATGGCATCTGCCAGTTTGACGGATATGGCGTTTGTTTGAGTCATCGAAAAGGTTCGTCTTAGTTGTTTTACCCAGATCGCACGCAATTAATATTCACGGGACCGGAAAATGGGTTACAAAACCTAGGATTTTAGCACTCGTACTTATACCTCACCCCCTCTTTGAGCGCCCCGCATGTCAAGTCCCCGTTTTTATTGTTCTGAGCCACTCACCGCAAACCAGACACTCACCTTGCCGGAGAAGTTAGCGCACCATGTTCGCGTGTTGCGTCTGGCCGCGGGCTGTGAGATCGTTTTGTTCGACGGACGTGGGGGCGAATACACCGGAGTCCTTGATTTCAATGAAAAAATTGCCCTTGCTCATCTGACTGAACATCACCCGAAAGAGGTCGAATTAGGCGGCCAGATCACGCTCTTGCAAGGCCTGCCTGCCGGCGACAAAATGGACTGGGTGATAGAAAAAGCTGTCGAACTGGGGGTCGCACGCATGATCCCCGTTGCAGCGCAACGCAGCGTCCTGCAATTATCGGGGCCGCGGCTTGAAAAACGCATGCTCCACTGGCAAAAAATCATCGAAGCAGCCTCGGAGCAGTGTGGCAGAAACCGTTTAATGCAACTCGAGTCTCCACTGCCACTCGAACAAGCGCTGACAGAACACAAAACTGACAATCGCCTGCTCTGCGATCCGCAGGGTAAACAGGACTTCACTTCGTGGCTCAAAAGCCCCGAGGCTGAGCTAAACAGCAAACCAGCGATTACTCTGATGGTGGGTCCCGAGGGTGGCTGGAGTCGCCAGGAGCTCGACTGTGCGCAGCGAAACCATGTGGCGACAGTCAAATTTGGTAGCAGAGTATTGAGGACCGAGACCGCAGCGCTGGCAATGGTGTCAGCAGCCTCTGCGCTTTTGGGTTGGTAGCTTGGCGCCAGGCTCAGGTCATCAAAGGACCCCTCACTCAGAGTATTAAGCCGGCTCGTCGCTCCAGTTATTCACTTTGCCAGGAATCGCGTCAGGATGTTTGCCTGCGTGATGAATCGAATAAATGAAAACGCGATCATTTTCCTGAGCGAATTGAACCGCGTCATTGAGGATTTGTAAAAACTCGTTCCCCTCGTTGACAATCGCAGGATCAGCAGAGTGCAGTTTGTTAAGAATCAGAGCCAAGCCATCTTTTTGATCCAGTAAAGAATCACTCAGGCAATCATACAGCGCATCAAAACTGCCCCCGATGAACTGTGGATAGTCCACGGCCTTGACGATCGCACGAAAAACCGCAGACCAACTGCGCGCTTTTTCACAATCCGCTACACACCAGCAGAGACTTCGTTTTTTCGCCGCAGCCTCAAGCGCATCCAGACCCTGAGCAGGATCGATGTCACCACCCTTTTGCAACAACTTTAGCAATTTGGAATCGACTGTTTTACTCATACCGATGGCTCCTTATATGAAGGCCCCAATAGCGTATTTGTTTTTCGAAACCGAATATTTTCGGATCGATTTACAGTCTTGTAACACTTACCCGAGACAGAATCCACACCCAACAAAAAAATATTTTTATTGAGTGCGCATTTGTTTCAAGCATTCCTTGGATGATTTGCTTCGACAACAGTTAAAGCTGTCATATTCACAATACGGCGTACGGTCGCACTAGTCGTCAAAATATGAATTGGCGCATTGACACCCAACAGGAAAGGACCAACAGCGACATTACCGCCCGCAGTAGTTTTAAGCAGGTTGTAAGCGATATTTCCCGAGTCGACATTTGGGCAAACCAGAAGGTTGGCTGCGCCCTTCAAGGTAGAGGAAGGCAGTAATTTTAAACGCAGGGATTCGTCCAGAGCGCAGTCGCCATGCATCTCGCCATCGACTTCAAGCTCGGGAGCCTGGGCACGGATTAATTCAAGCGCGGCTCGCATCTTTGCTCCCGAGGCGGAACTGCCTGAACCAAAATTGGAGCGTGACAATAAAGCCACCTTTGGAGTTAAATTCAACCGGCGCATCTGTTGCGCAGCAGCAATCGTGTATTCGGCGATTTGCTCAGCTGTCGGCTCATCATTAATGTGGGTATCGACCAGCGCAATCGTCTGTTCGGGCAACAACAGAAT
Organism: Burkholderiaceae bacterium; assembly: GCA_036725985.1. Classification (GTDB taxonomy): domain Bacteria; phylum Pseudomonadota; class Gammaproteobacteria; order Burkholderiales; family Burkholderiaceae_B; genus Zwartia. Next base: position 22,828 of record DAIMDD010000003.1, on the reverse strand, counting down.
ATTCATCGCGGCATAGGTTGTGGTACCCGCACGCTTACCGATCACCTGATCGATGTAACGCAAATGATTGGCGTAGCCACTCACCGTGCCACAAACCATGCCGTCGGCATCACCCATCTTGACCATCATGGCACCAATCAGCGTCAGGCGACGACGCATTTCGACACGCGCCATCTCCTTGGTCACGCCATCGCGGCACATCAATTCCCAGTAGACGGTCCAATAATCGTGGAAACGTTCATCGTACTCCGGGTCGGTCACCTCGACATCCACTCCCAGACGCAGTCTCAAACCAAACTTTTCAATCCGCGCAGTCAACACGTTTGGACGCCCGACCAGAATCGGTATTGCAAGTTTTTCATCAACAATAACTTGCACAGCACGCAAGACTCGCTCGTCTTCGCCTTCGGTAAAAACAATCCGGGATTTGGCACCTTCGCGCACATACGCTTTCGCACCCGCGAAGAGTGGTTTCATGAAAGCGCCCGAGCGATAAACGAACTGCTCAAGTTGCTCGACATAAGCATCAAGATCAGCGATCGGACGCGTTGCCACGCCACACTCCATCGCTGCTTTTGCAACGGCTGGCGCGATACGCACAATCAGGCGCGGATCAAATGGTTTGGGAATAAACGACTCTGGACCAAAGGCGACATCGTAAGTGCCATAGGCGGCGGCAACGACCTCGCTCTGCTCTTCCTGAGCGAGTTTGGCAATAGCCACCACAGCGGCCTTTTCCATTTCGCGGGTGATGGTCGTGGCACCAACGTCAAGTGCACCGCGGAAAATATACGGAAAGCACAAAACGTTATTAACCTGATTAGGATAATCCGAACGGCCTGTTGCCATCACAACGTCATCACGCACAGCGTGTGCATCGGCGGGCAATATTTCAGGATTCGGATTGGCCAGAGCGAGTATCAGCGGGCGCTTTGCCATAGCTTTCACCATCTCTGGTTTGAGCACACCGCCGGCAGACAAACCCAAAAACACATCGGCGTCGACAATAATTTCTGCGAGTTTGCGTGCCTCGGTTTTTTGCGCGAAACGTTGCTTATCAGGATCCATCAAGGTGGTTCGACCTTCGTAGACCACGCCTTCGATATCAGACACCCAGATATTTTCGAGGGGTAAGCCTAGATCTACCATCAGATCCAGACAAGCCAGAGCTGCCGCGCCAGCACCCGAGACGGCTACTTTAACTTTTTTGATATCTTTTCCGACAACTTCCAGACCATTGATAAACGCCGCCGAAACGCAGATAGCGGTGCCATGCTGATCGTCATGAAACACTGGGATACGCATACGCTCGCGCAATTTGCGTTCCACTGTAAAGCACTCGGGTGCCTTGATGTCTTCAAGGTTGATACCGCCAAAGGTTGGCTCCAGGCCCGCGATAATTTCTACGAGCTTATCGGGATCCTGCTCATTGATTTCGATATCGAAGACATCGATACCAGCAAATTTTTTGAATAAAACGGCTTTACCTTCCATCACGGGCTTTGACGCCAAGGGACCGATATTTCCCAGCCCCAGTACCGCAGTGCCGTTGGTAATCACGCCAACCAGATTGCCCCGCGCGGTGTAGCGAAAAGCGTTGGCCGGATCAGTCACAATCTCTTCGCAGGCCGCCGCAACCCCCGGTGAATAGGCCAGCGCCAGATCGCGCTGATTAGTCAACTGTTTAGTCGGTGCAATTGAAATTTTTCCGGGACGACCCTGCTCGTGATATTCGAGAGCTGCTTTGCGAAAATTTTCTTCCATGATGGTCTGTTACCGTTTAGTTCAATAGGTCAAGAGAGTGATTCTAGCCCGTTTAGAAAAGCTTTAAGGGAAAATCCCTAGCGGGTCGAATGACTCTTTAAGTTGTTGCGCCAAGGCTTCACCTTGCTGAGCAGCTACGACAACGTGTGCGCCCGGCGTTTGCAGCGAGTTTGTCTGGACAATCTCGTCGCGTTCAAACCAAACGGCTTGCACCCAGCCAAGCCGAGCGCCATGCCCTGCAAATAACCATGCCAGATTGACATCTCCACCCTGTGCCGGCATCAGCGCATCCAGACGAAACCTGAGCGGCCAGACAGCGGCTCGGGCGCATTCAAGCGCTACCTCCGAACTAGCCAGCTCGAATAGTTTGGGAATCATTTTCTGGACTGTCAGACTGCGTAATGGTGTTGTTGCGCTCGCACCAAAGGGACCTAGCACTGCAATCGTGCCATCGGCCAGCATTACCTGCACTTGCGCGATGCCACTGCAGGCACCCTGACCCGTTGGCCACTGTGCAGAGTGCTCCGAAGCGAGCCACTGGGCAACCGTTTGCTCAGGATCCGCGTCTCGCAACACCCGCACACCAACGTCTTGCAACACTTTTAGTTTGCAACCCGCTTCGGCGCGCCAGATTAACCCCGCTGCATCGCTGGAAGCGGCCTGAGCCCAGGGCGCTTGCGACTCAACCCACAGCCGGGGCGATTGAGTATGCGTCGCAAGCGGTCCCGAGTCAAAACCATTCAAAGCGAGTTGCACCCGGTATTCCAGGCACAAGGCATGCGCATGCAGTACATCCTTCTCGCGCGCGGGAATTAGCCAGGCCTGTTGTCGGCCTCGCGTCTCCTCCCAGCGTACCTGCCCTGCGCACGAACGCGACAGACGCGCGCAGAAATTTCCCCAGGTCGAGGGGGGAGTCCTGCGACCAAGCAAGAAAGCACGTCTGGATGTTGGCGAACCCACTACAATTCTGCTCCTTAAGGGAGATTTAAAAATGACTGCACTGGCAGCGCGCACGCATGACACGGTTACTTTTCATGCAGTTGAGCTATTAAAAGAAGCCTCAGCCTTGCAACGCGCAGGTATCGACATTATCAGCCTTGGCGTCGGAGAGCCAGACTTTACTGCCGCCCCGCTCGTTGTAGAGGCCATGGAGCGGGCAAGTCGAGCCGGTCAAAGCAGTTACAGTCCGCCCGCAGGACTGCCTGAATTACGTGAAGCGATAGCAGGATTTTATGCAAAACATCTTGGTGTGCGAATCGATCCGAGCCGGATTATTGTGACTTCGGGTGCCAGTGGTGCACTGATGCTGGCGGCGATGGCACTGGTCAATCCAGGTGACGAAGTATTAATGCCCGATCCTTGCTACCCACCAAATCGTAACTTTATTGGCGCAGCGGGCGGCCTCACAAAACTGATTCCGACAACGGCGCAAAACAGATACCAACTCTCGAGCCAGGATATCGAAAAGCACTGGGGGCCATCCACCCGCGGCGTATTGATCGCCTCGCCTAGCAATCCGACAGGGACCTCCATCGCGCGTGACGAATTGGATCGCCTGATTCGCACGGTCCATGCCAGGCAGGGCTTTGTGATGATGGATGAGATTTATTTGAGCCTTTCCTATGATGGACAAAGACACTCTGCTCTAGCCCTCGATGACAATGTCATTATCCTCAATAGCTTTTCAAAATACTTCAACATGACGGGGTGGCGTCTGGGCTGGATGATTGTCCCGCAACACATGGTCGCTCCCATCGAAAAAATGGCGGCCAGCTATGTGATCTGCGCCCCCACACTCTCTCAACACGGCGCAATCGCCTGCTTTGAGCCTGAGTCCATCGCGTTATTCGAACAACGTCGACTGGCTTTCCAGCAGCGTCGGGACTTCCTGGTACCGGGGCTAGAGTCGATCGGAATCAAGGTGCCAGTCAAACCTGATGGAGCCTTTTATGTGTATGGGGATATATCCGCGCACGCACAGGACAGCAGTTTTTTTTCTTCATCGCTGCTGCATGGTGCGCGCGTCGCAGCCGTAGCAGGACTGGATTTTGGGCCAGCGCACGCAAACAACACCATGCGTTTTGCCTACACAACCAGTCTTGAACGACTGGAGGAGGCGATCCACAGGATGAAAGCTTATCTGGGCTGATCAGTTCAGACACTTAATCTTTGAGTGCGATTGATCCGGCGAGCGCGAGCCGACGACGTTCAGACAATACTTTTTCTGTATAACCGCGATCAGAGGCTGGGCTTGTAGCCCCGCAATAACAGAGTAACCCCTGCGCGACGGAGCCCCTGCGCCGGACGCAATCAGCAAGAATAAATGCACCAACCCGCATATTAGCCAGCGGATTAAATGCCATCGACTCAGGACGACCAAATTTGGCAAATTTTTCCCGATGCAGACCGAAGATGATTTGCATTAACCCCGTCGCGCCGCCAGACTGCCCACCCGCGTAGGGATTGAAATGAGACTCCGTCGCTACAACCGAAAGCAACAGCAGAGGATCGACCTCGAATTCGTCACCCACGACATAAGCCGTATCAACGAACATGACCGCAGCATCAATTGCAATTAAATATTTACGTGAAATATATTGAATCAATGCTTCTTTTTGCTTGGTTGTCACACCAAACTTATTCAATGTTTGAGAGGCAACCTGACTCTGCGCATGGCCAGAAGGCTCGGTAACCTTTGCAAGCGCAGCGCTTGATCCACTTGCACTTGAACCACTCGTGCTTGCGTCATTACTGGCTGAGGCAGCCTGACTCGAATCAGGCATGCTTGGACTGGCTATCTTTTTTGGTGAAACCGGCTCAGGCAACGCGTCACCAGGAATCGCGTCAAGAGAAATCGCACTAACCAGCGGCGCGACAGGTCCGGCACGCATAGCAGACGGCGGTGGTCCAAAAGAATCGGGGGCGAGCGCATAAAGCAAAGCACTATGCATCTGAAATGCTTGCGACCTCAGTCCTGGCATACCCGCGACCATCACAACCGCTACGAGTACCGCTATACCGAGATAGATTGCAGAGGTGCGCACAACCTCTGACATATTCCGGTAGAGGCCGCTGATAAGTTGACTGAACAAAGCGAGGACAGGGGAACTAGACACGAGCTTCGTCCCCTTGATGCGGTGTTGTGGATGTTAACCTTCCGTTCATGAGTGGAAATGTAACCGTTTTAGCGAGTTGATACCTTGAAATACAAAGACTTAAGAGATTTCATCAGCCAACTTGAGCGTGCGGGTGACCTCAAACGCATCAGCCGCCCGATTGCCGCAGAGCTCGAAATGACCGAAATTTCTGACCGCGTGCTCAAGGCGCAAGGCCCGGCACTCCTGTTCGAGAATGTTACCCATGCGGGTAAACAGGCCGGCATGCCAGTACTCACCAATCTGTTTGGCACCCCCCAACGTGTTGCGCAGGGGATGGGAGCAGAAAACACCACCGCACTTCGGGAAATCGGAGAGTTGCTCGCGTCTCTAAAAGAGCCTGAAGCACCAAAAGGTTTTCGGGATGCCTTGGCGAAAGTCTCCATGTTAAAAGCCGCCCTATGGGATATGAGCCCCAAAAATGTGCGCGGCGCCGCCTGCCAGGAAATCGTCTGGGAAGGCGAGGACGTTGATCTGGACAAACTCCCCATTCAGACCTGCTGGCCAGGCGATATCGCGCCACTGCTGACCTGGGGATTGGTCATTACACGCGGCCCGAATTCAAAACGTCAGAATCTTGGTATTTATCGTCAACAAGTGATCGGTCGCAACAAACTGATCATGCGCTGGCTGTCTCATCGAGGCGGTGCGCTGGATTTTCGGGATCATGCCTTAGCTAACCCAGGGACACCTTTTCCAATCGCGGTGGCCTTGGGTGCAGACCCCGCGACAACACTGGGCGCGGTGACGCCGGTACCAGACTCGCTCTCGGAATATCAGTTTGCCGGCTTATTACGCGGCGCACGCACCGAGGTGACTTCAGCGCTTGGCAGCAACCTGTCGGTCCCTGCTACAGCCGAAATCATTTTGGAGGGCTATCTGCTACCAAGCAGCGATCCCCGAGCAATCAAGCCTCTAGTGCCTGCAGGTGTTAATCCTCCTCCCGCCTCGGATTATGAACTCGCGCTGGAAGGTCCTTACGGCGACCACACCGGCTACTACAATGAACAAGACTGGTTTCCGGTATTTACAGTTGAGCGCATCACCAAGCGTCGCAACCCCATTTATCACTCCACCTACACAGGTAAACCACCAGACGAACCAGCTGTTCTAGGGGTCGCACTCAACGAAGTTTTTGTTCCGATTCTTAAGCGCCAGCTTCCCGAGATCGTTGACTTTTATTTACCCCCGGAAGGTTGCAGCTATCGTCTTGCCGTAGTCTCAATTCGAAAGCAATACCCAGGCCACGCAAAACGAGTGATGTTCGGGTTATGGAGCATTTTGCGCCAATTCATGTATACAAAATTCATCGTCGTTGTCGACGAAGACATTAATCCCCGCGACTGGAAAGAAGTCGTATGGGCGATGACCACGCGAATGGATCCCGTTCGCGACACACTGTTAGTTGAAAACACACCCATCGACTATCTGGACTTTGCCTCTCCGGTCTCAGGACTGGGCGGCAAGATGGGGCTGGATGCCACCAACAAATGGCCAGGCGAAACCCAGCGCGAATGGGGCACCCCCATACAGATGGATGCGGCGACCAAACAGCGCGTCGATGCGATGTGGGGAGAACTTGGTTTAGATTTCTGAAGAGGGGTCTTTCTTTTGTTGCGACAGAAAGGTTTGTAAAAACGATAAGAGCAAACCTGCACCCCTCGCAGCACTGGAAGATCGCCCCATCAGCAGCGAAGATAATGCTGAGATGATGAACGGATATTGCGCGAGAAAATCACCCGATTTCTTAAGCCAGCTTTGACGGCGAAAGCGCAACAGACTACCCAGCATATAAGCTGGACTCGCCTGTACGGAGAGTTGCTCGACCGCCTGGGCAAAACTCTCTCGTTCAATCCCTGCGCGCGCGCGCAACACTTCAAGCCGGACTGCCTGATCGAATCGTTTGGAAGACAGATGATTCATCACCAGCCGTCCTTTTGAGTCGCGTCATGCTCCTCTTCATGTGCTGAACTAGCGCGGTGCTTAAGGCGGGAGAACATCTGAGCATCACGTTCGAGCTCTTGTATGGTCGCCTGGAAAGGCATCGCACCCTTTCGAATACGCCTATAAAGCACAACCAGCGACAAGGCTGCTGCGAACAAATACGTCCCTGCGAGCAGACCAATTGCAAGCATCCTGTGCGGAGTATCCCAGAAAAAAGCCACAATAAAGAACGAAAAAACCAATACCGCCAGCAAGCCAAACAAGGCCGTTGCGCCTGCAAGCGCAAGCAAGCCAAGCAGGCGCGAGGTCTCTATACTTAGCTCAAGACCAAACAAGGCGACGCGCGTGCGGATCATCGAGGAGAGATCCGCCGCAGCCGTTGCGAGAGTTTGTTTAATGGTCATAACGCTTTCAACGACGCGTCAGGAGCAAGCCGAACAGCAATCCAGCCATACCCGCCACACCGATTGCTTGCCAGGGATTGTCATGCACGTATTCGTCGGCGGCACGCGCAGCCTTTCTGCCCTGAGCCAAGACTTCGTCTTGCGCGTCGTACAAAGCCTCACGTGTCTGCTTGAGCGCTGCTAAAGCCTGCTCACGTAACTCATCCGCACGATCACCCGTCGCGTGAGCTGCTTCGCGTAACAAAGCTTCAGCATCGTTCAGACTGAGCTTGACGCTTGAAAGCAGTTTTTCCTGCGCAACATGTACGTCCTGCATAATCGTTTCTTTCTGTTTCATGGTGTTCTCCTAAGAACCAGATATGAAACCCATATTAGCAGGACTTCAGATGACTACTGATTTAAATAATTGATATAAATCAATTATTTGACTGTTCTGATTTCGATGACACCACGCTGACCTGCATGCTCGACTTCTTGCTTCATCACTAGATTAGCCTGAGGACAAAACCAGTCTGTGATCTGAGACTGAATCGATGGCACAGGGATCGTAATCCCCCTGAGATTTGCAACGGTCGCATCAGTATTACGCGCATAGCGAACCGGCCAGCAAGACTGCTCACCGAGCGCGGTCTGGATCGCTTGAAGCGCACCAACGGTTTTTTCACCAGTTCGGACAGTCAGTGGAGTGGTGGCCTGGTTCGGATCACCCAAATCCAATCGAAATGACTGAGCAGGGAAGCGCTGCCCAGCGGAATGAATTGGCGCACCATAGCCAAAAATATTCAACAATCTGATGTCAAACGTCGCCGCATCCGAGGACTTGCCAGGTGCGGATTTGGTGAGGCTGGATTTCGAACCATTTATCATCATCAGATGATCGAGGTCGCTGGCCCCAGTGAGCATACCCAGTAAGGCATAGTTGGCAAACCCCTTCACCTTAGCCTGGCAAACCTCTGCACTTGATTTTTTAACCTGACTGAAAGCCATCTTTGCATTGACGGTGAGAATGCCTGACCCTGCAATTTCAATCAGACCCCCTTCGTGAAAAAATTTGGCGCTACAGATGTCTGCACGCGCGCTGCCAGCCCCCATGAAGAGACACGCTGAGAGGCTAGCAAACATAAATTTTTTATATAAACGTGGCATCAAAAAGTTCATCATTTAGAAGTCAGCCAGGTAATGAGTGCATTTTCGAAAGCACGTGCTTCATGCGCCCGCTCGTGATTCACCATACTCACTACGATGTAGCGTTTACCGCTTGCTCCCCAGACATATCCGGCGATTGAACGGACATCGCGTAGCGCTCCGGTTTTGACATGCGCCATTGAACGCGTGGAAGGATCGCGCAAACGGTTTCTGGATGTGCCATCTATTCCGAGTATTGAAAGCGAAGATACATACTCGGGCATAACCGGCGACAGCCAGGCCTTGTGCAACATATCAGTCAGGCTATCAGCTGAAACAACACCGACGCGTGATAAACCCGAACCGTTATCAAGTACCAACCCCTTCATATCCAGGCCCTGGCGCGCGAGAATGGAAAGAGCAACTTGCACACTACCATCAACTGTCGCGGGACGACTGCCTGCCTCAGCCCCGAGGGTGAGTAGCAACACACGCGTCATAACATTGTTACTGCGCTTATTGATCAGACGGATCACCTCTGACAGCGGGGGCGACTGGTGCGAGGCGATCGTCACAGCCTCCAGAGGTATGACGCCATTACGCACTGAGCCAGTCAAAGTGCCGCCAACTTCCTGCCACATCGTTTTCAGTAAACGCGCGCCGTACTCTTGCTGGGAGAGAGCGAGCCTGAACACATCAAACTCACCACAGGAACCTGCTGCGCGCCCCGAAACCCGAAAACGCACATTCCCATTCTCAGTCAGTGTGTCGGTTGATATTGCGGGTGACCCCGGACATTTTGCATCGGACCATTCAACATTCCCCTCAATCTGAATACCCGGTATAGGCGGATCAATAAAAGATTTCCAGGTTTTAGTCTGCGGATCTGGCGTAAAGACCAGTCGCAAAGCGCCAAAACCGACCATAAACGCATCAGGACTCGCGTTATATGGCCGATCACCTGCACCATCAAACTGCGCGGGGTCAATCGTGACATTGCCAAAAATCGAGCGATCTACAATGATTTCAGGGATTTCACGGATTCCTCGCAACCTCATATCACGCATCAGTCGCCAGAGGTCTTGCACCAGTAAAACAGGATCGCCACCGGCGCGCAGATAAAGTGGGCCATTCAATACACCCCGGGAATCAACCTGCGCTTTACCGTCTATCAGAAAATCAGTATTCCAGACATAAGTCGGTCCGAGGCGTGAAATCGCAGCATAGGTTGTCACAAGCTTCATCACCGAGGCAGGATTTCGCGGCTTGTCTGGTTGCACGGCAAACAAACGAGGTCCATTGACCTCCTGGACCACCAGCGAGAGGGACGACTCGGGCAGTTTGGTTTGTGCCCAGGCCCGGGAAAGCTCGGTAGGTAGCGCTCCTTGAGCACCTGCATGCAAACTGAACATAGCCAGGAGTGCACCTGCAGCTCTGGCGAATGTCCGCTCAACAAGGGGTTTAACTATTGACTTGAACGCCTGCATACGCGCACCTATTTACCTGTTTAAGCTGACAGCATACAAAAAAAGTCTGGTGACAGGCTTAAAATGCCACTCAAATGAATTTATCCACACACCTTACCGTAACCGATTTCGATTATGAATTGCCTGCCGGGCTGATTGCCCAGGCTCCGGCAGCAACCCGTCGCGCCAGCAGATTGCTGCATATCAATGCGCAAGGCTCGCGCACTGATTTGCACTTTACCGACCTGCCCGCTTTGTTGCGTCCAAACGATTTGCTGGTTTTTAACGATACCCGAGTCATCAAAGCAAGACTATTTGGACAGAAAACAACCGGAGGCAAGGTCGAGGTATTGATCGAACGGGTTACTTCTGAGAATCTCGCTCTGGCTCACATCCGTTCGAGTAAATCTCCCTCTGCGCAGAGCCGTTTACGCCTGGCCGAGGCTGTTGACGTGACCGTTCTGGGGCGAGCCGACGATTTGTTTATCCTGCAATTTGAGCAACCGGTGCTCGAAGTGCTTGAGCGCTATGGCGCCATGCCACTGCCACCCTACATCACCCACACCCCAAGTGCCGAAGACGATCAACGCTATCAGACGGTCTATGCACGTGAACCAGGCGCTGTTGCAGCGCCAACCGCTGGCCTGCATTTTGATCAGCCCATGCTTGAGCACCTGACTCAAATGGGCGTGGCCACCGCATTTGTCACGCTGCATGTCGGTGCAGGAACTTTTCAACCCGTGCGAGTAGAGCGTCTGGCAGATCACATCATGCATGCCGAGTGGTACACCGTCAGCGGTGCCACAACGCAGGCTATCGCCCGTGCACGGGAGCTTGGGGGTCGAGTCATTGCGGTAGGCACAACCAGCGTTCGCGCGCTGGAGTCCGCAGCGCACGCCCAGCTAGGATCAGTAACTGCAGAGCAGGCACAGAACAATCATGGCTTTGCTCTGGCGCCCCAAACCGGTGAGACCCGGCTTTTCATTACACCAGGCTATCGCTATCAGATTGTCGATGCCATGGTGACCAATTTCCATTTGCCTCAGTCAACATTATTGATGCTGGTGGCGGCAATGATTGGTCTGGACACAATGAAAGCAGCTTACGCGCACGCTATTGCGCAGCGTTACCGTTTTTTTAGCTACGGAGACGCTATGTTTATTGAACGGAATCAAACACTTTGACCCAGATTGCTGAAACTCCCAACGAGCAGGCACCAAAACCTTTGAATGATGGTTTGAAATTCGAGCTGCTCGCCACCGAAGGCCATGCGCGCCGCGGCCGTATGACGCTCAATCATGGGGTGGTCGAGACGCCTATCTTCATGCCTGTCGGCACCTACGGTACCGTCAAAGCCATGCTGCCCCATGAACTGGATGCAGTAGGTGCCCAGATCGTGCTGGGCAACACTTTTCACCTGTGGCTGCGTCCCGGTACAGAAGTGATCGCCAAGCACGGCGGCCTGCATGGTTTCATGCAATGGCATAAACCCATTCTGACTGACTCGGGCGGTTTTCAGGTATTTAGCCTGCAAGGCATGCGTAAAATTTCCGAAGAAGGCGTGAAGTTCGCCTCACCGATCGATGGCGCAAAACTATTCCTGACGCCAGAAGAATCCATGCGGATCCAGACCGCACTCAATTCCGATGTCGTAATGGTCTTCGACGAGTGCACACCCTACATGATCAATGAGCGCCCCGCCACCTCGGAAGAAGCGGCACGCTCGATGCGCATGTCCTTGCGCTGGGCGCGTCGCTCGCGCGAATCCTTTGACGCGCTTGACAACCCCAATGCCCTGTTTGGCATCGTCCAGGGTGGTATGTTTGAAAATCTGCGCGACGAGTCGCTTGCCGGGCTGCAGGATATTGGTTTTCATGGCTATGCCATTGGTGGCCTTTCAGTTGGCGAACCCAAAGAGGATATGCTGCGCATCCTCAAACACGTCGCGCCACGCCTTCAAGAACAAGCTCCGCGCTATCTGATGGGCGTAGGGACCCCGGAGGATCTGGTTCAGGGAGTCACCCACGGCATCGATATGTTTGATTGCGTCATGCCAACACGCAATGCCCGCAATGGCTGGTTGTTTACCCGCTTTGGTGATGTAAAAATTCGCAATGCGAAATATCGCGATGACACCTCCGCTCTGGACCCTAGTTGCAGTTGTCATACCTGCAAGAATTTTTCACTTTCGTACCTGCATCATTTGCAGCGCGCCAACGAAATTAACGGCGCACGCCTCAATACGGTGCACAATCTGCATTTTTATCTGACAATCATGGCTGAAATGCGAGAAGCCATCGCTTCTGGCACTTTTGAAGCGTGGCGAAAACAATTTGCACTCGATCGCGCCTCCAAATCGGTACAATAGCCAGCTGATCAAATTTTACAAAGGAGACCTTAATGTCTGCTCAAGCAATTACCGGCATCGTGCTGGCTCAGGCCGGCGATACCGCCAGTTCATTGATGGGAATGGCCCCCATCGTTCTGATGTTCGTTGTTTTGTATTTCCTGATGATTCGTCCACAGATGAAACGTCAGAAAGAACACAAAGCACTGCTGGCCGCCCTGGCTAAAGGCGACGAAGTCATCAGCGCCGGCGGTTTGCTGGGCAAAGTCAGCAAAGTCAGTGACAACTACGTGACTGTTGAAGTCGCAGAACTCGCCGACAAGCCAGTTGAAATCATTATGCAAAAAGCCTCTGTCACAGCAGTCCTGCCTAAAGGCACGATTAAAGCGCTGTAAGCCTTCCCGGCATTGCCTCGTCATATTGTGTGGCGAGGCCTAATCCTAACTCTTCCCGTCGGCAATGAACCGCTATCCCATTTGGAAATACCTGACGGTGCTGATCGCGGTCGTGATCGGCCTGCTCTACACCTTGCCTAACCTCTATGGCGAGTCGCCTGCTGTGCAGATCTCGAGCGCCAAGGCAACCCTGAAAATCGATTCGGCGACGCTTGATCGCGTGCAGGGCATTTTGCGTCAAGCCAATATCACCAATACAGGCGCCTCGTTTGAACAAAACGGTCCTGTTGGCACGGTACGTGTGCGCTTTGCCAGCACAGATGCACAGATACAGGCGCGTGACATCATCGAAAAAGCACTCAACCCGAACGCTGCAGATGTCACCTTCACCGTGGCACTCAACCTGTTACCTGCTTCGCCTGCATGGCTGAGCGCACTGGGCGCACACCCCATGTACCTGGGGCTGGACTTGCGCGGCGGTGTGCACTTCCTGCTTCAAGTCGATATGCAAGGTGCGCTCACGGCGCGTTATGACGCGATGGTCACAGACCTGCGTGCAGCCTTGCGCGACCAGAAAATCGAACAAACCGGGATCGAGCGTTCTGGCATGTCTGTCGTTGCATCGTTTGCCAGCGAAGCGATGCGTGACCGCGCAGTTGCGGCGCTCCGCACTCGTAACCCTGACCTGCAAATCGCCGAGCGCACGGACGGCGTCAAACTGCAAATCGTAGGCACCTTGAGCCAGGTAGCTATCACGGCTGTCCAGACCAATGCCCTGAAACAAAACATCACAACCTTGCATAACCGGATCAACGAACTCGGCGTAGCCGAACCCGTTATTCAGCAACAAGGTACCGATCGCATTGTGGTGCAATTACCAGGTGTGCAGGACGTTGCCAAAGCAAAAGATATCCTGGGTCGTACCGCGACACTCGAAATTCGCATGGTCGATGACTCGCCAGCAGCCTCCAGTGCGTTGGCCGCTGGCACGGTTCCTTTCGGACTCGAGCGTTATCAGGACCGCGATGGCCGCCCTATCCTGGTGCGCCGCCAGGTCGTGCTGACAGGTGAAAACCTGCAGGATGCCCAAGCGGGTCGAGACAATCAGAGTCAACAGGCCGCCGTTCACCTGACGCTGGATGCAAAGGGCGCCAGGATTTTCCGTGATGTCACGCGTGACAATATCGGCAAACGCATGGCGATCTTGCTGTTTGAAAAAGGTCGTGGTGAAGTCGTCACCGCACCAGTCATCCGGGGCGAGATTCCAGGCGGGCAAGTTCAAATCTCGGGCAGCATGAGTGCCGAAGAAGCTGCAGATACAGCGCTGCTGTTACGCGCGGGTTCACTTGCGGCGCCAATGGAAATTATCGAAGAGCGCACCATCGGACCAAGTCTGGGTGCAGATAACATTGCCAAGGGTTTCAACTCGACTCTTTACGGTTTTGTTGCGATCGCGATTTTTATGCTGCTCTACTACCACTTGTTCGGTGTATTTTCGACTATAGGTCTGGCACTCAACGTTCTTCTGTTGCTGGCGATCTTGTCCATGCTGCAGGCGACACTCACCTTGCCAGGTATCGCCGCGATCGCGCTGACGCTCGGCATGGCGATCGATGCCAACGTGCTGATTAATGAACGTATCCGCGAAGAGTTGCGCAACGGCGAACCCCCTCAGCAAGCGATTGCGCTTGGTTTTGATCGCGCCTGGGGCACTATCCTGGACTCGAACCTGACTACACTCATCGTGGGCGTGGCTTTGCTTACCTTCGGATCCGGGGCTGTGCGCGGTTTTGCTGTGGTCCATTGCCTGGGCATTCTGACCTCGATGTTCTCATCGGTGGTAGGAGTCCGCGCACTGGCCAACCTCTGGTTCGGACGCAAGAAAAAACTCCAGTCGATTTCGATTGGCACGGTCTGGAAACCCAAAGACTGAACTTTCACGCGAGGCCGATCAGACTGATCTGCCCGCTTTCTACCGGAACTCACGCATCATGGAATTTTTCCGAATCGGTCGCACCATACCGTTTATGCGCCACGCGCTGGTGCTCAACATCATCAGCTTCCTGACTTTTGTGGCAGCTGTTTTTTTCATCATCACACGCGGCTTTCATCTGTCGATTGAATTCACCGGCGGCACGGTCATGGAGGTCAACTACACCCAGTCTGCACCGCTAGATCAAGTCCGCTCTGTTGTATCGGGACTGGGCTATACAGACTTTCAGGTACAGAACTTTGGAACCTCACGCGATGTGATGATCAGATTGCCACTCGCAACCGGTCAGAGCTCAGCCGCCCAGAGCGACACCGTGATGAAAGCGCTCAAGGCCAGCGATGGGTCTGTCGAACTCAGACGCGTTGAGTTTGTCGGTCCACAAGTAGGCCAGGAGCTAGTCGAAAACGGTTTATTAGCCCTGCTCTTTGTGGTGATCGGTATCGTGGTCTACCTGGCCGTCCGGTTTGAATGGAAATTCGCTGTCGCCGGTGTACTGGCCAACTTGCATGACGTGGTGATTATTCTTGGCTTTTTTGCTTTCTTTGGCTGGGAGTTTTCCCTGTCGGTGCTTGCAGGTGTACTGGCAGTTCTGGGTTACTCAGTCAACGAATCTGTGGTCATCATGGACCGGATTCGTGAAAACTTCCGCAAGGAGCGCAAAGCTTCAGTTGTAGAGGTCATCGATGGTGCGATTACACAAACCATTTCACGCACCATCATTACTCACGGCTCGACCCAGATGATGGTCATGGCCATGCTGATTTTTGGTGGTCCGACCCTGCATTATTTTGCCCTCGCTCTGACCATTGGTATTTGGTTCGGTATTTATTCCTCAGTGTTTGTAGCGGCAGCGATTGCCATGTGGCTAGGTGTTAAACGCGAAGACCTGATCAAACCCGTTAAAAAGCCAGACGAAATCGAGGAAAGCTACGAGCTTTAATCTTTAGTCCTAAATATTCAAAACCAACCCCTCTTGATGCAAAGGTCGGGAGGGATTTTTTTATGGCTTTCACGGGTTAACATACAGCCTTACACTTTTAAATGCCCTCGGGATGAACACCCGCCTCGGCGCCATCATGCAAAAAATCATACCTATCGTTGTGGGAGATACGCCCGTCAATCCCAAAAAAGTATTCATCCGCACTTTTGGTTGCCAGATGAATGAATACGACTCGGACAAAATGCTCGACGTGCTGGGCAAAGAACACGGCGCTGTGGTCACCCAGAACCCAGAAGACGCCGATGTAATTTTGTTCAACACTTGCTCGGTTCGCGAAAAAGCCCAGGAGAAAGTGTTTTCTGATCTTGGACGCATCAAGCATCTTAAAAAACTCAACCCTAATCTGGTCATTGGCGTAGGTGGTTGCGTCGCCAGCCAGGAAGGCTCTGCGATTGTCGATCGCGCCCCTTATGTCGATGTCGTGTTCGGTCCGCAGACCCTGCACAGGCTCCCCGAGCTTATCGCACGTCAGCGCGCAGAGGGTCGCTCACAAGTCGACATCAGTTTTCCAGAAATCGAAAAGTTTGATGCGCTGCCGCCCTCCCGAGTCGAAGGTGCGACCGCCTTTGTATCCATCATGGAAGGCTGCAGCAAATATTGCAGTTTCTGTGTCGTACCCTATACCCGTGGCGAAGAAATCTCCCGCCCCTTCGAAGACGTCTTGACTGAAGTCGCCGACCTCGCCGACCAGGGTGTAAAAGAAGTCACTTTGCTTGGACAGAACGTCAATGCCTATCGCGGCAAGATGGCAGACAGCGACGAGATCGCTGATTTCGCGACTTTGCTTGAATACGTCCATGAGATCCCTGGCATTGAGCGCCTGCGCTACACAACGTCACATCCCAAAGAAATGACCTCACGCATCGCCGATGCCTACGCACGCTTGCCCAAACTGGTTGCGCATCTGCACTTACCCGTTCAGGCAGGTAGCGATCGTGTGCTCGCTGCGATGAAGCGTGGTTATACCGCGATCGAATTCAAATCCGTCGTGCGCAAATTACGTGCGGCACGTCCCGGACTCACTCTGTCCTCTGATTTCATTGTCGGGTTTCCTGGCGAAACCGCCGAAGACTTCGAAAAAACCATGAAACTGATCGATGAGGTTGGTTTTGATACAGCTTACTCGTTTGTTTATTCGCGCCGGCCGGGGACCCCTGCAGCCGATCTGACAGATGACACGCCGCAGTCAGTCAAACTCGAGCGCCTGCAACGCCTGCAGGCGCGTATTAACGAACAGGCCCACGAAGTCGCGCGCAGCATGGTCGGCACCACTCAGCGCATCCTGGTTGAAGGCACGTCCACACGCGATAGCAGCGAGTTATACGGTCGCACAGAAAACAACCGCGTAGTGAATTTCCCAGCCCATCCACGGCTGATCGGACAGATGATAGACGTGGTGATTACCGAAGCCCGAACCAATACATTCCGCGCGCGTGTTGCGATCGAGGACGAGGTAACGTCAACTCAACAAGACATCGTATGAACCGCTCACCCGCTAAAACTTCAGCGCGTAATCGCCCTCTCCCGGTCAAATTAAACCTGGATGGCAGTAATCAACAGTTGGCAAATCTTTGTGGCCCACTCGATGAAAATCTGAAACAAATCTCCGACGGACTCGACCTTGAGATCGGTCGCCAGGGTAACAAGCTCACCTTGCGCGGCGCGCACGCAGAAGCCGCCAGCAAAATGCTCTTTGCCTTGCATGATCTGGCAGCCAAGCGCCCTTTATCGATTGATGATGTTCAGTTGGGCCTTGTGGAGCTCGGTGTAGGACGCACGCAATCACCTGCCGTGCAAACCTTTGATCCTGCAGAGTTTCCACCTCTTGATGATGACAGCGGTCATATTGCTTTGCGCACCCGTCGCAGTGACCTGCGTCCACGCACTCCTCGACAGCGCGATTATCTGAACAACATCCTCAAACACGACATCACCTTTGGCGTGGGTCCGGCAGGCACAGGTAAAACCTGGCTAGCGGTGGCGTGTGCGATTGACGCGATGGAGCGCGACACCGTACAACGTTTGATCCTGACCCGACCGGCAGTCGAAGCAGGTGAACGACTTGGATTCCTGCCTGGTGATCTTGCACAAAAAGTAGATCCTTATCTGCGTCCTCTTTACGATGCTCTGTATGACCTGATGGGTTTTGAGCGCGTGCAGCGGCTTTTTGAAAAGCAGACAATCGAAATCGCTCCACTGGCCTATATGCGGGGTCGCACGCTGAATCACGCCTTCGTGATTCTGGACGAAGCCCAAAACACCACGCCAGAACAAATGAAAATGTTCTTAACGCGTATCGGTTTTGGCAGCAAAGCGGTCATAACCGGTGATCCTTCACAAGTCGACTTACCAAAGGGTCATAAAAGCGGACTCGCTCATGCTGTGAATATCCTGGATGAGGTCAAAGGAATCGCCGTCACACGATTCACCAGTCGTGATGTGGTACGTCATCCCCTCGTTGCGCGGATTGTGGATGCTTATGAGCAAGCCGAACAAGACCAGCCCTGAGCTTTCACTCTCAATCGATTTCGCGGTCTCGGATGACCGGCTGCCGCGCTGGCGCCTCAGACGATGGGTGATGCGCGCGCTCCAGGCTGCGCACACCGACGGACAACTCAGCTTTGAGCGAATGCAGCTGGGTATCAAACTGGTTGGTCTCGCTGAAGGTCGTAGACTCAATGCTACCTACCGTCAAAAAGATTACGCAACCAACGTGCTGACCTTTGAATACGGCGTGGCGCCAGACGGCACGGCGAGTGGCGATATGGTGATTTGTCTGCCGGTGCTGCTCAAAGAAGCCCGCGAACAACGCAAAACTGTGCAGGCCCATGCCGCACACCTGACCATACACGGTACGCTGCACGCTCTTGGTTATGACCACCTCAAACCCCGTGAAGCAAAACACATGGAAATCCTGGAAACTACGATGCTCGCAGCGCTAGGTATTACCGACCCCTATCTTTTGCCCTAAAACAAGGTTAATCCCTAAAAAAAATTAAAAATACAACATCGTCATTGTGACAATATCTTTCAGGGCTTTCGGGTTATCCTAATAGCACCTCAACTCTGTCCCCGGACAATGTCAGATCCTTATCCTGCTGAAGCCCAAAGCGCTTCACCCAAAACCCCACGCACGCGCCAATCCCTGCTTGATCGTCTCCTATCGCTGGTTCGTCACGAACCGGAAGACCGCGAAGGGATCATGGCAGTACTCGATGCCGCTCGCTCTCGCAATCTGATCGATGCAGACTCCTTCTCGATGCTCAAGGGCGCGCTCGCGGTCTCTGAGCAAACCGCGATTGATGTCATGGTTCCGCGCGCACGCATGGATCTATTAGATGCAAGCGAGTCTATCGAATCGCTCATGCCTCAGATTATCGAGACCGCACATTCGAGATTCCCTGTGTTTGAAGGCTCCCGAGAAAATGTCATTGGCATTGTGATCACTAAAGATCTGTTGCGTCATATGATGACGCCGACGATCACTTTACGAGACCTGATTCGTCCCGCTGTTTTTATTCCCGAAACCAAACGCCTCAATGTGCTGTTACAAGAATTCCGCAGTAATCGTAATCACATTGCCATTGTGATTGACGAGCACGGAGGGATTTCCGGACTCGTAACCCTCGAAGACGTACTTGAGCAAATCGTCGGTGCAATCGAAGACGAATACGATGTCGATGGTGAAAAAACCATCTTTGCCGACGGCGCCCACGCCTGGCGCGTTCTCGCAACGACTGAAATAGAAAGATTCAACGAAACGCTCCATACAACCTTGCCCGAGGGCGACTACGACACGGTTGGCGGATGGCTGGCCCACGAGCTTGGTCATATTCCCCGGCGTGGCGACACCTGCAAGCACGAGGACCTGCAAGTAGAAGTAATGCGCGCGGACAGCCGCCGGGCGTTATGGCTGAGGGTTCAGCATCGTCATCAGCCTGCGGCAACTCCGGCAAATAAAGAAAAATCCTGATGATCCCAGAACGTCTGCGCAACTGGAAAAACTGGCGCACCCCAGTGATCTTGTTGATCGCTGGCGCCATCCAGGCTTTAAGTTTTGCACCAAATCCAATACCGGCCTGGGCACTCAGTCCGTTGCAGCTCATCACAATGGCCGTCCTGGTTCGCAGTATCTGGAGCGCGGAGCAAAGCAGACAGGCGGCCTGCAGAGCCTGGCTCTTCGCCTTCGGGCAATTCATGCTGGGGCTGTACTGGCTTACCATCAGCATGAATACCTATGGATTCATTCCACTACCACTCGCTATTCTGGCCTTAGCTGCTTTATCTGCATATTTAGCCTTGTTTGCCGCACTCGCGGGCTGGTTCACTCAAAAAATAGGCTGTGCGGCCTGGTCTGAGGGCGAATCTTCCTCGCGCGGCCCGCTGATGGCAGCTCTGGTCTGGGCTGCGCTCTGGACTGTCAGCGAATGGTTACGCGCAACACTATTCACAGGCTTTCCCTGGCTCAATACAGGCTATGCACATACCGACAGCTGGTTAGCTGGCTGGGCAGCCCTACTGGGTATTTACGGTGTGACCTTCGTCTCGGCTTTCTGCGCAGCAGCCATCGCAGGACTCGTTGGTATCTCGCACTTCGCTGCTGCTCATCAACCACAACGAGCCGTTGCGGGCTTAATCGCGCTTTCGCTTGCCTTATGCGGCTGGGGCCTTCAAAAGATCAACTGGAGCCAGCCGAGCGGCATGCCACTGGTTGTGCGTCTTGTTCAGGGCAACGTTGATCAGGGTTTGAAATTCGAACCGAGACTTCTCGCCAACAACATCCAGACACACTTGAAACTGGCGGCAACTCCCGTTCCAGCTGGCAGCCCAACTCCCAAACTGGTCTTGCTGCCCGAAACAGCACTCGCGGCCTTTCAACATCAGATTGTCCCGGCCACCTGGACCGCCTGGAAAGACCTCGCGACGCGCCAGGACAGTACCATCCTGATGGGTGCAGCCATACTTAACCTCAGCACCCAAAATTACACAAACAGCGTGATCGCGATTGATCGCAATACCGATTTAACCAGGCTCTTGCAAGGCAACCATCCACAGCGATACGACAAACATCACCTGGTACCCTTTGGTGAATTTATCCCCTTTGGCTTTCACTGGTTTGTTGAAATCATGCGTATACCAATGGGTGACTTTCATCGTGGCGAGCTGCAGCAACCTGACTTCGTGATTGGTGATCAAAACGTTGCAGCAAACATCTGCTACGAAGATACCTTTGGTGAAGAATTACTGCCCGCGCTTAGCCCAGAGGGCGGCGCCACCATTCTTGCGAATTTCAGTAATCTGGGCTGGTTTGGTGATTCTTTTGCCTTGAGACAGCACTGGCAGATCTCGCGTATGCGCGCCATTGAAACTTCTCGCCCCATGCTGCGCGCCACCAATACCGGTGCAAGCGGTGCGATCGATCACACGGGACGTCCGATAGCAACGCTTGCGCCCCACGGTATGGCAGTGCTTGACCTCAGCATTCAAGGTCAAACAGGTTTGACGCCCTATGCGCGGTTCGGTAATTTACCTATCCTCTTGCTCTCTTTGCTGTTGGTGGTGTTGGCTGCGATGTTCACTCGCAAGCAAGCACAAGGAAAAACTTCAACATGACAGAGTTGCGCCTGCAGGCTCTCGAGCAGCTGGATGATGTCCCGGCAGAAAGTTGGGATGCGCTGGTTGAGGCGTCAGGCGGCTCAGTCTTGCTCAAACACGCCTTTTTACGCGCCTTTGAAACCTCCGGTAGTGTCACCCCCGGTACCGGCTGGCAACCCAGCCACCTTTTACTCTGGGACAACGAACAGCTCGTTGGTGCTGTCCCGCTCTACGCCAAAGGACACTCCTATGGTGAATTTGTATTTGACTGGGCCTGGGCCGAGGCCTATGAGAGACACGGTCTGAAATACTACCCAAAATGGCTCTGTGGAGTCCCTTTCACGCCCGTACCAGGTCCACGACTACTCACTTCAGCTCCCTACCGCGATGCGGTAGCGAACGCCCTGGTGCAGTGGGCTGAGCAAACAAAGCTCTCCTCCTTGCACGTACTCTTCACCTCGGACGAAGATACCCAAGCACTTTGCACAGCCGGCTGCATGCCTCGCACCCACACCCAGTTCCACTGGTTCAATCAGAGCTGGGGGAATTTTGAAAGTTTTCTTACTAGTCTGACGCAATCCAAACGCAAAAAAATCCGTGCAGAACGCCGAAAAGTAAATGAAGCAGGCGTCACCACCAAAGTGTTTACGGCAGAAACATTAACCGCTGAGCACTGGCAGTTTTTTTATCAGTGCTATGCCAACACGTACCATGTACGAGGCAACTCCCCTTATCTGAAACCAGCATTCTTCAACGAAGTTGGCGCACGTCTCGCCGCGCACTGTGTGATGGCGCTCGCCTACAGGAGCACTGAGCCGATCGCGGCGTCTTTGTTATGGCTCGACCACCATAATGGCGAAAAGCGCTTGTACGGCCGCTACTGGGGCGCACTGGAGCATGTAGATTGCCTGCATTTCGAGCTGGCGTATTACACACCGATCGAATGGGCCATAAACCATCAGATTGACGTCATCGAAGGTGGCGCCCAGGGGGAGCATAAACTCGCCCGTGGATTTATTCCGGTCAAAACGCAATCGGCCCACTGGCTGGCACATCCGGGCTTTGCTGATGCGGTCGAGCGCTACCTCGAGCAGGAGCGCGCAGGCATCAACGCCTATACGGAAAGACTCCACTCCCCCTTCAAGGCAGAAACAGGGGACTGATATACGGTCGTTTTTCAACCCGACTTGCGAAGATGTTAAAAATTGTGCATAATCTCGCTTCTTCGCTGTCGACACCACTGCGGGCTGTCCCGGGTGCCAGAAATGAAGTTAGTCCTTGGTAATTTATTAGTTAGTAATTTAGTTAGGACTAGATTCAAATTTGGGGGTATAGCTCAGCTGGGAGAGCGCTTGCATGGCATGCAAGAGGTCAGCGGTTCGATCCCGCTTACCTCCACCAGTCTAAGCGGAGAAAAAGTAGTCCAGGTCCCCATCGTCTAGAGGCCTAGGACATCACCCTTTCACGGTGAGTACAGGGGTTCGAATCCCCTTGGGGACGCCAGTTTTTTAGCACTGCTTGCAGTGTCTGGTTGCTGTAAGTAGTAAAAGTTATACCGCTGCGGAGCGGTAGTTCAGTTGGTTAGAATACCGGCCTGTCACGCCGGGGGTCGCGGGTTCGAGTCCCGTCCGCTCCGCCAA
>DAIMDD010000002.1:359486-363156 GCA_036725985.1 Burkholderiaceae bacterium | reverse complement strand
TTTCTGTGACGTACGCGATACGATCGTAGCGTTTGACCTGTTACTCAGCACTCCTGGTGCGAATGGCGAAATCGTGAATGTGGGTAACGACCATGAAATCTCAATCACTGAGCTTGCGAAACTGATTGTTAAACGTTCTGGCAGTCAGTCTGAACTGCAGTATCAAACCTATCAGGAGGCCTACGGGCTGGAGTTTGAAGATATCACCCACCGCAGACCAGATTTGGATAAATTACGCAACCTGACAGGATTTAAAAATCAATGGACGCTAGAACAAGCTATAGACCTGCTCATTGAACAAGAGAGAATGAAACCTTGATTTTTAGATTTTTTGCCTATGGGACGATTTTCTTGCTTGCAACAGTCCTGCTGCTGTCGGCATGGGTTATTGCTCAAAATCTTTATTCGCAGCATCGTGAACGTCTCCTTCAAGCCAGACGTTCACGGCTGCGGCAAGAGCTGCTGGCCTACCTGGCAAGCAAACTGAACCTGGAACAATTGTTACCAACCTTGAATAACACTGCAGAGCTGCTGACGGGCGTGCTGAGTCAAGTATCGACTCAGTTGAGCTTTGAGGAAAAGGAAAAACTTCTAGTCTTGCTCAATGAGCCCTCGATGAACGCAATCATCAAGCGAGAACTAAAAAATTTAACTTCCTGGCACTGTCGCCTGCGACAGCAGGCTGCAACCTATTTACCCTACCTATGCACTACAGAAAAGATTTCGGGCTTGCTGCTTATGGCGTTAAGTGACAGGCGTGAGGAGGTAAAAATTGCCGCTGCAATTTCTCTCGCGCAACTACAGTCGATCAACGCTACAACCCACATCATCACATGCCTTGCACAAGTTAAAACGCTACCTGGCTCGCGCGTAGTTGAAATCATCCTGATCATGGGTGAAAAAGCAAAAGAATCTTTGTTAGGAATATTAAAAGACAAACAGTCCACCGACGAGGCTCTCTCAATCACAATCGCTTGCCTGGCAGGACTCAAGGTCACTGAGGCGAGTGAATGTATCCAGGGTTTTTCAAAGGAACCGGATAAAAATCTACGCATACAAACAATGAAAGCACTGGGCGTGCTGCATCAGCCCTCGGCTTTAGGGGTACTGCTTGAAGGCCTACAGGACAGCGAGTGGGAAGTGCGTGCAATATGCGCAAAGGGCTTGGGAAATTTTCAGGAAGCTGACGCAATACCAGCGTTGGAAAAATATCTAGGAGATCCTTCTTACTGGGTTCGCTTCAATTGTGCCCAGGCGTTAAGTGAGCATGGGACTCAAGGCCTATCAGTACTGGCTAAAAACTTAAAAAGTCAGGATCGATTCATTCGGGACGTTTGCACGCAGATGATCCAGACGGCTGAAATGCAAGCCACGCTCGCAAAAGAAATTTCGCTATGAGTATTTTGACCTCATTATTCGAAATCCTGGTCACAGCGATCTTTATTTATTTCATCGCGATGCACAGCATTTATTTTGTTCTGATTCTGATTGGTATGCTGGCTCAGAGGTCATACCACAAAGGTATTCAAATCGGTGAGCTCAAAAGAATCGAACAATCAGCGCTGAGCTTGCCGATATCCATTGTCATTTCTGCGTACAACGAAGAAAAAATGATTATTCCAACGATACAAAATGTTTTAAAGCTGCGCTATCCTGAATATGAAATCATTGTTGTGAACGATGGCTCCTTGGACAAAACTCTTGAATTACTGATTGAAAAATTTGAAATGCAAAAAATTGAGACTATTTATAAAAAAAGTCTTGAAATTAAACATGTCCGTGGTGTTTACCGCTCAGCGAAATTTCCAAAACTACGCGTCATTGATAAGGAAAACGGTCGGCGGGCCGATGCTAACAATGCGGGTGTTGAGTACGCCCGTTACCCGATCATCTGTCAGCTTGATGCAGATTGCGTTCTGGAACCCGATGCGCTGATCCATATGATCCGACCATTTTTAATGGATTCAAAAGTCATTGCCGCAACCGCTATTATTCGTCCTTCAAATGGTTTGATTGTCGATCACGGACAAATAGTCGAACGCGGCATTCCAGAACGCTGGTTGCCAACATTTCAATATGTTGAGTACCTCAGGGCTTTTCAGTGGGCACGTGCGGGTTTGACTGTGCTAAAGAGTAATTTATGCATGTCGGGCGCCTATACCGTCCTCAGGAAAGATATTTTCCTGAAAGTCGGTGGCGCCAATGCCAAGGCGGTCGTGGACGATTTTGAACTCACAGTCACCCTCCAGCGCTATATCCATGAGCATAAACAAAGCGAACAGCTCAAACTCGCCTTTGTTCCCGACCCTGGATGCTACTCCGAGGTACCGCAAACCCTCAAAGCGTTTGCCTCGCAGCGTAATTTTTGGCAACGCGCCATCGTGCAGTCCTTAATCTGGAACAGGGATATGGCGTTTAACCCACGTTACGGAATGGTCGGATTGTTTGGTTTTCCCTTTTTTATTATTTTCGAAGCACTCTCGCCGCTCATCGAATTAACCTCATACATTTTGTTACCGATAGGCTATATGCTGGGAGCCGCGACGGCTGAACAACTTCTACTTTTCTTTATTTTTTCAGTATGTCTCGGTGCTTTTGTATCCGTCTGCGCTGTATTGCTCGAGCAAACGACACGTATGAAACAAAAAAAATCAAAGGATATTATTCGTCTACTTAGCGCAGGTTTTTTAGAATATTTTGGGTTTCACCAATTCCATTTGCTTCATCGCTTAATTGGAATTTACGATTTATTAATCCGTCAGCGCATTATTTATGGCTATCGGGAACGCAATGGTTACACGACCTCTGCTACGCGCAAATAATCCCTGAATAATCCTGTGCATTAGGTGTCAGAGATAGTTTTGTGGTGATTGCCAAAGTACAACCCTATTGCGACCGGCAGCCTTAGCCTGATACATCGCTTGATCGGCTTGTTTCATCAACTCTGCAGCCCTAAGTTGTATATTTTTCTGCTCATTGGCGAGCGGTTCAAAATTCACAACCCCGATACTCACGGTAATACTGATTTCTAATGGTGCTGAGGTTTTATGCTGTGTAGACTCTACGCAGTTTCTCAAACGTTCTGCTGTATCGAGAGAACTTATTTGATTAGTCTCGGGCAAAATAACCAGAAACTCCTCGCCTCCTATGCGTCCTAAACTATCATTTATCCTGAGCACTTTAAGACAACTGTCGGTTAGGCTTTTTAAAATTTCGTCTCCGACCTGATGTCCATACTCATCATTGACGTGTTTGAAATGATCGATATCAATTTCAAGCAATGCGAGCGGATGGCTGAACCTCTCTGAACGCTCAATTTCCATTTTCAGGCGCTTAACTGTTTCAGCACGACTTAACGCGTGCGTGAGGTGGTCATATTGATTAAGGAGTTGTAATTCGGTATTTTTTAGTTCCTGAGCATCCATGCTCCTGCGTATAAAAAAAATCCCGGCTAAAAATAGTGCAGAGGCCGAACATGACAAAATCGCGTCCATCAGATGCGCTAAATACTCGCCTCGGATAGTAGCTAGCGCAAACAGTCGGTGGAGCAATACCAGAATAAAAGCCGCTGCGAGCAACAGCCAGCCAGAGCGGAGTTTTCCAGTATGTTTGAGTGCTGCAAAACATTGGAATACGGTCAGGAGCTGAATCATTGAAGCGACAAGATATA
>DAIMDD010000002.1:330446-359386 GCA_036725985.1 Burkholderiaceae bacterium | reverse complement strand
CTCGCACCAGAGGACCTCTACAACATGCGCTTAAAGCGCGGCTGGACGCTTGGGCTTGCTACAGAGCTCAAAGTCTTGCAAGCGATGATACGCGTTGGTCACGCTGCCATGCTGCGTCGGCTTGAGCGTTACTGGGAGGCGAACCCGACAGATCTGGTCGTCTCGCTGGTGCCAAATTTCAATAAAGTGATGAATCAGGCAGTTAAATCTGTCATGCCTGCGGTCCCTTATCTGACAATCATGACAGACATTGCCGACTATCCGCCGCATTTCTGGATGGAACCTGGTTTGAATCAGCATCTGGTATGTGGCAGTGCAAAAGCTGTCGAGCAAGCCTTCTCTGCTGGTTATAAGGAGGATCAGATTTTCCAGACCTCGGGAATGATTCTCAAACCATCGTTTTATCAGTCACAGAACCAAAATCGCGTCCATGAGTTAACGAAATTAGGCCTCGATCCTGCAAAACCCGTCGGGATCGTGATGTTTGGTGGTCATGGTTCTGTAGATATGCTGCGGATCGCTAAATCCCTGATAGATATTCAGCTCATTCTGATGTGCGGACACAACGCCTTACTTGTTGAAAAAATCAATTCGCAATCCTCACTCGCCAAACACGTTGCAGTAGGCTTCACTACGAACGTTGAACGTTACTTCGCCCTGGGTGATTTTTTCATTGGAAAACCTGGCCCTGGTAGCATTAGTGAGGCCATTCACATGGGCTTACCGGTTATTACAATTGAAAACGCCTGGACGATGCCACAAGAGCGCTACAACACGCAATGGCTCAGAGAACACGAAGTGGGACTCGTTATACCGACGCTTCGGAGCGTCAGAAAAAGCACGCTGAAATTACTGGCTGATTTAGACAAATTTCAAGCCGCTGTTTCAAAAATCAAAAACAACGGCTTGTACGAAGCAATCGAAGTGATCGCACAACTGCTACAACAAGCTCAGCACACTCAAAACACTCAACATACTCACGAGGATGTGCTTGGCGTCCAGTACGCCTGACTGATGTAGGCGGGCCTGGCAATTTTTGCCACCAGCATATCCAGCTCATCACCATTGACCGAAGAGGCGGCGAGCACCGCCTCAATGATCACGGCATCGTCACCAAAAGCCTTGATTTCAAGATTACTGAAGGCATAGTTGGCCTCATCAAGCACGGATTCCAATAACCTTAACGCGTCTTTTTGCTCAGTGATTGGTGCGATAACAGAGATGGTGTGAGTGACTTCGACAGAGGTGGAATCAAGAGGCTGCTTATTGATCAGATTGCCAAGAGGGCGTAATAAAGTATTAGCCGCCAGCACAAAAGCCGTCGCAATACTCGCCTCGGCTATCAGATCAGCACCAGCACAGGCGCCGACTGCTCCAGAACACCAAAGAGTCGCTGCAGTATTCAAACCGCGTACGTTGCCTTCCTCGCGCATGATGACACCAGCGCCCAGAAAACCAATGCCTGAAACCACATAGGCGATCACATGCACGGCCCCCTCATGGCCATGCAAACGATTGGCGATATCAACAAAGATCGCTGCACCCAACGCCACCAGCACATTAGTACGTAAGCCTGCAGTACGCTGGCGGTATTGTCTTTCAAGGCCGATCAGTCCGCCCAGTATAAAAGCCGCCGTCAGGCTGATCGTCGAGTCGCCAAGAGAGACAAGATCAAAGTTTTTAATGAATTCCATTTAGTAAATTTCTGGAACATACATCGATGCAGGCACGGGATGGCGCGTGTAATCCGGGTTATGGACTCGCTCAGGCAAAGTAATTTCTGCGTGAGCGACTTCCTGGTACGGAATCTGATTCAATAAGTGCTGAATACAGTTCAGGCGCGCGCTTTTTTTATCGACGCCATCAACAATCCACCAGGGAGATTCAGGCATGTGCGTACGCTCAAGCATCACCTCTTTGGCCTTGGTGTAAGCCTCCCAGCGACGACGCGACTCGAGATCCATGGGACTGAGTTTCCATTGCTTCAAGGGATCGCGAATACGCATGGTAAAGCGCATGTGCTGCTCATCATCGGTAATCGAAAACCAGTATTTGATCAGGATGATGCCCGAACGCACCAGCATTTTTTCAAACTCCGGGACCGTGCGGAAAAACTCTTCGTATTCCTCATCGCTACAAAAACCCATCACGCGCTCAACCCCAGCGCGGTTATACCAGCTGCGGTCGAACAGCACCATCTCTCCACCTGCGGGCAGGTAAGGGACGTAACGCTGGAAATACCATTGCGAGCGCTCACGCTCACTCGGTGCAGGCAGCGCCGCTACACGACAAACGCGGGGGTTAAGGCGCTGGGTGATACGTTTGATCGCACCGCCCTTGCCTGCCGCATCGCGACCTTCGAACAACACAACGACTTTGAGTTTTTTTTCGACAACCCAGTCTTGCAATTTAACCAGTTCGCCCTGCAACCTGAATAATTCCCTGAAGTAAATGCGCCGGTCTAGCGAGCCCTCTGGCGCAGAACCTTGGTCTGGCATCTCCATGAGCAGCGCATCCAGACGGTTATCGTCCAGCTCCATTTCAAATTCTTCGTCGTAACTATCTATCAACTCGTCTTGAGCGCGTTGTGCAAAGGTTTTAGCGGGTATTTTTTGTGCGCTGACTGTTTTTTGTGCGCTGACTGTTTTTTGTGCGCTGACTGTTTTTTGTGCGCTGGCAGTTTTCCTTGGAGCTACGGTCTTTTTTGCTGCTAGCGTCTTTTTTGCTGCGACGGTCTTGTTGGCTGCAACGGTCTTCTTAGCTGCTGGAGACTTTTTGGCAATGACGGTCTTTTTTGCAACGACAAGCTTTTTTATCGCGTCAGACTTTTTAACTGCCGTCACTGTATTGAGCGAGGCTTTGGACTGAGTTTTTGTTGCCATGTGGATAACTCCCTTGTGATCTGGGTAAAGATTACTTGTCACAGATTAAAGTTTTATGAATTTTGGATGAAATCTCTTAAAAATTACATTTTTATTAAATAAATAAGTCAATTTCATATTTTGGTCATGTTGGGCTGATAACTTAGAGGAAGATTTCCTCAAGACTCGATTGCAAAAACTTATCCGTTATCACTGATACCAATATGGTCTTTATTCCTTTATCCTCCCTGATTGATCCTGACAAAGTGCCTTCTGATGGGATTCTTTTTGCCTGGAACATTAATCAGGAGGCAGTTGGATCAGAAATCCCACCTGATTCTGTAACCGATGAACTGCTCAGCTCGGGTCAATCAATCTGGCTGCATCTGAATTTTTCCAACACCCGTGTCATGAGATGGCTTCAAGCCTCAGCACTGATACCCGATGAGTTAGCCGAATCGATCCACAATGACACGGGCGAAGTGGGTTATGACGCCATCACAGAACTTAGGCAGGGTGTCCTGTTTCATCTGCAAGACTTCACCATGGATTTTGGCCAGGGTACTAAAAGCAACAATTTAGATTTTGAATCTTTCTGGTGCTATTTGACCCCTAACCTGTTGATTACTGGACGACTTCATCCGCTCAAAACCCTGGATCGGGCCAAGGATCAGTTGATACGTGGACGCATACACCCAAACTCTGTCCATAGCCTGTTTCATCAGATCATCGATATTAGATCCGTCCAGCTTAAGGCAGCGATCAGGCGTCTGGCTGATCGCATAGATTCGCTGGAGGAGATCATCCTGAGCGGTAATGATCTCGCAGCAGATGAGTCGATTGGTACGCTACGGATTCAATGCAATCGCATCAGACGGCATTTTTCAGCGGAACTCGATGCGCTACGGTATCTGAGAAAAAGAAATACTCCGGAGTTTACCCATGACGATCTGGAACAGCTCCAGGATCATGCGAATGAATTAACAAGTTTTCTTGAGCAAATTGATAGTCTTTACATACGTGCCAAGGTTCTACAGGACGAACAAACAGCGCATGTCGCCGAGCTCAACGCAAAACAATTACAAGTACTGTCCGTCATGACTGTGATTTTTCTGCCAATGACGCTGATCTCCGGAATCATGGGGATGAACATGGAGGATCTGCCTGGCTTAAAAGGATCTTTTTTTGAAGTCATGCTTTTGATGGGTTTAGCTGGCTTACTGGTTTATATAGGTTTGAAGCTCAAACGGATCGTTTGAGTACACCCTCAAATGTCTTGTTAAATTCAACTGTCATACTCGTACGATAAAGTGCAAGTTCTTCAGGGCCACGCGAATAAAAAGATGCGTCGACTAGAAAAATTTTTACTTGCCCTAACTTGCATGCTGTTGCTTTCGCGATTTGATTTAAGCCATGCCTATGCACCCCTGAACACTGATGATGCCGGGACGACTGCAAAAGGCTCAAATCAGATTGATCAGTACTTTTTCTCCATCCTCCAGATCGGCCAGAATAACGATGGTACCGATAGCATCAGTTCTGGTGAGGATTTCAATGGTCTCGGTGATGCGAGCGCTTTTCCCCTCACCTTTACGCGAGGCTTGACTGAGCACAGCGAGCTTGGGTTTTCGCCCACTTACTATCTTGCACCCCTGGGAAATTTTTCCAGACTAGGTAATTACACAATCAACTATAAGCATCGTTTTCTGGGCGATGGCGAGAAGGGCTTGAATCTGGCTCTAAAACCCTCTGTCATCTTGCCTGCAGGGACCACACAACAAGAGTTTGGTATTGGTAACGCGCAATGGAATTACGGTATCACCTTCATCGCCTCACGCTACTGGGAGGAGCTGGAGTTACATTTCAATGCAGGCTACATGAGAACGCCTTACAACAATCAATACGTGGTTGGTCAAAGCACTGACCCGAAACGCACTAATTTTTATACGTTATCTGTTGCCCCAGTGTGGAAAATAAATCCCTACATCAAGTTAGCACTAGATATAGGTATGAATACCAATCCCAACGAACCTGAGACTGCCTTAACAACATACGGTCAGTTGGCTGTTATTTTTTCCCCCGATAAAGACTTTGATATAGGACTTGCCTACCAGCGAAATGCTAGCAGTTTTGGCGTGGCGTTTGGGGAGTCCGGTCCATATACAAGTCGAATTCAGATAGGTTTTACTTATCGTTTTGAGTAAAGTCCGGTGTTGGAGGCTGGATTGGGGCCGAGCGCGAATTTCTCAGGTAATGAGTTTGAGCGACTGCGACAAAAAATCTCCGGCTAAAGCAAAAAAGCCAATCCCGAAGGATTGGCTTTTTACGTTTTTTGGTCGGGGCGGTGGGATTCGAACTCACGACCCTCTGCTCCCAAAGCAGATGCGCTACCAGGCTGCGCTACGCCCCGAAGACAGAAACTATACCAGAATTATAAAAATCCTGCTTAGCCGAAACGCCCGGTAATGTAATCCTCGGTTTCGCGGCGTGAGGGTTTTACAAAGATCTGGTTTGTTTCACCAAACTCCATTAACTCACCCAGATACATATAGGCAGTAAAGTCCGAGCAACGAGCCGCCTGCTGCATGTTGTGTGTCACGATCACGACCGTATAGTCCTTTTTCAGCTCAGCAATAAGTTCTTCGACTTTTGCGGTGGAAATCGGATCCAGAGCAGAACAAGGCTCATCCAGCAACAATACCTCAGGTTTGATGGCCACGCCACGAGCGATACATAAACGCTGCTGCTGACCACCAGAGAGACTGTTGCCGTTCTGATGTAATTTGTCTTTAACTTCATTCCACAAGGCCGCCTTGGTGAGCGCCCACTCAACGCGCTCTTCCATCTGACCTTTGTTCAGGTTTTCAAACAATCGCACACCAAAGGCGATATTGTCATAGATACTCATCGGAAATGGCGTAGGCTTTTGAAACACCATACCGACTTTTGCACGCAGCAAAGAAATATCGGTTTTAGTGGTCAAAAGGTTTTCACCATCCAGAATAATTTCACCCTCAGCCCGCTGACCAGGGTAGAGTTCGAACATACGATTAAACGTACGCAGCAAGGTCGACTTTCCGCAACCCGATGGGCCGATAAAAGCAGTCACTTTATTTTCAGCAATGGACATATTCACATTGCGCAAGGCGTGGAAATTGCCATAGAAAAAATTCAGGTTATTCACCTGGATTTTGGTTTGCGTTGCAGGTTGTGCAGCAGCTTGTGACGCAGTGTTTTCCATATTCAGTACCGTATATAGGTTCAGTGCAAAGTTAGACAGGGATTGATTCGAAAGTTGAACTCAGGATCAATCAATGCTTGTGGAATAAGTTTCGCGCAATGATATTTAGTGCAAGCACAGCCAGGGTAATCAAAGTTGCTCCTGCCCAAGCCAGCGTATTCCAGTCCTGGAAAGGACTTGCCGCAAACTGGAAAATCACCACAGGCAAGTTAGCCAGAGGTTTATTCATATCAAAGGAGAGGAACTGGTTATTAAGCGCGGTAAACAGCAAAGGAGCCGTCTCGCCCGCTACACGAGCAACAGCTAGCAAGATACCCGTGATGATCCCGGAGCGAGCTGCACGGTAGGACACCAGCACGATCATTCGCCATTTTGGACAACCCAGCGCTATACAAGCCTCACGCAATCCATTTGGTACAAGCATCAACATGTTGTCAGTCGTGCGAACTACCACAGGTATCACCAGGATGGCGAGCGCGAGCGCCCCCGCCCAGCCAGAATAATGCCCGACCTGTGAGACATAAACCGCGTAAATGAACAGACCAATCACAATCGAGGGCGCAGATAACAGCACGTCATTCAAAAACCGTGTCGCTGGAGCAAGCCAGCCGCGCTGACCGTATTCAGCCAAATACGTGCCTGCAAGAATACCCACAGGTGTACCGATGACTGTTCCCACACCCACCATGACAAAGCTACCCAGAATGGCATTAAGTAAACCACCTGCCTGGCCGGGTGGAGGGGTGTTCTCAGTCAGTAGGGTCAGGGATAAGGCCCCACCACCTTTGATCAGCAGAACCGCGAGAATCCAGCACAGCCAGAATAAGCCAAAGGCCAGCGCTGCAAAGGAAAGCCCAAGCATGATTTTATTAGTCAAGCTGCGACGGCGATACACCCAGTTGCCTGAATGCAGCACAGAGGTAGGCGGCGTTAGCGTTAGTTTCACGTTGATATTCATGATTTTTTACCTTCTGCCTGACTCATACGCATCAGCATCAATTTTGCGATCGCAAGAACAATGGTGGTGATCAGGAACAGGATCAGGCCCAGTTCAATCAGAGCAGATTTTTGTAGACCACCTGCCTCGTTAAATTCGTTAGCCAGTGCAGAAGCGATCGAATTGCCTGGCGCAAAGAAAGAACCCGGCATCTGAAAGGCATTACCAATCACGAACGTAACGGCCATGGTTTCTCCCAGTGCACGCCCTAGTCCTAACATCACGCCACCGATCACGCCTGAACGGGTAAAGGGCAAGACAACTTTCCACATGACTTCCCAGGTTGTGCCGCCCAAACCATAAGCAGACTCTTTCAACATGGGGGGAACAAGTTCAAATACATCTCGCATCACCGAGGCGATAAAAGGCGTAATCATGATCGATAAAATCAGACCCGCAGTGAAGATGCCAATACCGAAGGGCGCGCCAGAAAACATCCAGCCAATAAAGGGAATGGGACTTAGCGCCGCAATCAGGCCAGGCTGAACGTATTCCTGGAAAAAAGGCACAAATACAAACAAACCCCACATACCGTAGATGATCGAAGGTATGGCTGCAAGCATTTCAATCGCTGTGCCAATGGGTCGACGCAACCAGGCGGGCGCGAGCTCAGTCAGAAACATCGCGATACCAAACGATACTGGAATGGCCACAGCCAAAGCAACAAAGGAGGTGAGCAAGGTACCTATCACGGGTACAAGTGCACCGAACTCGCTCTGTACTGGATCCCATTCGTTGGTCCAGAGAAACGACAAGCCATATTTGGCCAACGTGTCGTGACTGCCGTAAATCAGCGACACCATAATGGCGGCCAATAAACTGAACACCAGGAAGGCAAAAGTTCTGGTCACGAACCTGAAAATCGTATCGTGAATCGGTCGCTGAATTTTCTTCATAAGGCCTGCGAGTCAAACATGAAAGTTAAACCCCTGAACAAGCAAGATGACTTATCCAGGGGAAAATGCTCTATCAATTACTTCAGCAAAGGCTGACCATCTGCTTTTAGTGTTGCTTTCCACGCTGCACGGATCTGATCCGTTACATCTTTAGGCAGAGGGACGTAGTCCATATCGGCCGCGGTCTTGGCGCCTTTATCGAATGCCCAGTCAAAGAAAGCGATGGTGGTACGACCGTTTTCAGCTTTGGACTGGTCTTTGTAGACCAGAATGAACGTTGCGCTAGTGACCGGCCATGAATCAGCACCTGGCTGCTCGGTCAGAACGACACCCATTCCTGGTGCGCTATCCCATTTCGCGTTTGCAGCCGCTGCTGCAAAGGATTTCTGCTCAGGCTGGACAAAATTACCCGCCTGATTTTTCAGTTGCGTCCAGGCTAAGGCATTTTGCTTGGCATAGGCGTACTCAACATAACCGATCGAGTTCTTGAGTTGCTTCACGTAAGCTGCGACACCCTCGTTGCCCTTACCACCCTGACCTGCTGGCCATTTGACAGCCTTGCCTTCACCGACTTTTTCTTTCCAGTCAGCTGAAACTTTCGTCAGATAGTTTGTAAAACCAAATGTCGTACCCGAACCATCCGAACGATGCACAACAATGATGTCGGCGGCAGGCAACTTCAGCTCAGCGTTCAAGGACTGGATCGCTGGATCGTTCCATTTTTTAACTTTGCCCAGGAAAATATCCGCGAGCACAGTGCCCGTCAGCTTGAGCTGACCTGGCTTGATGCCTTCGATATTGACAACAGGCACGGTGCCGCCAATGACAGCGGGGAATTGCATCAGACCGATCTTGTCGAGTTGCTCGCCGCTCATCGGATCGTCTGTCGCACCAAAATCAACGGTTTTAGCTGTGATCTGCTGAACGCCACCGCCTGAGCCGATTGACTGATAGTTGACAGCGTTTCCCGAGGCTGCTTTGAAATCAGCGGCCCACTTTGCGTAGACGGGAAAAGGAAAGGTCGCACCAGCGCCTGTAATGTCGACTGCCTGTGCGCTCAGGGCTGCCAAACCGAGCAACATACCTGTAGAAATCTGAATCAATGTACGCTTAATCATATGCGTCGCCTCTCTGTATCAATTGAATAAAGACAAATGTCTATCGAACAGACACAATCATAAAGTCCAATAATGACGGCTTTATGACAGTCACAAACAAAAAAGACCATCAAGGAGGTCTTTTGGGATGAGTATTCATAACATATTGATTTTTATTAAATTTTTCCTAAACTCAGCATAAGGGACTCATGCAGGTTAAATTTTACTTTGCGATTTTTTAATAATTGATAACTGCCATCGGGCTGTTGCAGCCAGGCTCGGCTGTTATCTTTAAATGCAGCACTGAAGGCCTCGTTAATCACTCGCTTTTTAAGAATCGGATCAAGGATGGGAAAAGCGATTTCGACCCGACGGAAAAAGTTCCTGTCCATCCAGTCGGCTGAGGACAGATAAACAGACTCGGCGCCCTGAGCGTAAAAATAAAATACCCTCGAGTGCTCCAGAAAACGGCCGATGATGGAGCGTACAGTAATGTTGTCCGAGAGCCCGGGCACGCCTGCTCGCAGCGCGCAAACCCCGCGCACAACAAGATCGATCTTCACGCCGGCCTGGCTCGCTTTGTACAACTCCTGAATCACGATCGGCTCGAGCAAGGAGTTCATCTTCGCCATGATTTGCGCTTTTTTGCCAGCACGCGCTGCACGCGCCTCTGCACGGATTTTCGCAACCACAGAATCGTGCATGGTAAAGGGCGATTGGAGCAGAAGTTTTAAATTCCGTCTGGCTCCCAGGCCCGTCAATTGTGAAAAGACTTTATCCATGTCTTCACACATACGCGGCTCAGCGGTTAACAATCCAAAATCGGTATAAAGGCTCGCAGTCCGGGGATGATAATTACCCGTTCCCAGATGTCCATAACGCCTGATACGACCCTTTTCGCGCCTGAGTACCAGCACCATCTTTGCATGGGTTTTATGGCCTACGACGCCATAGACAACGTGCGCGCCGACCTCCTCAAGACGCGCGGCCCAGTTGATGTTGGTTTGCTCATCAAATCTGGCCATTAATTCAACAACGACTGTGACCTCTTTGCCAGCCCTTGCTGCAGCAAGCAGCAACCTCATCAGCTCCGAATCTTCGCCTGTGCGATAAATCGTCTGCTTAATCGCAACCACATCAGGGTCAATCGCTGCAGCCGTCAAAAAATCGATCACTGGCTGAAAAGATTGATAAGGATGATGCAGCAAACGATCTTGCTGTGCGATCGCATCGAAAATTGCAGAGGGCTTGTTCGCCAGCGTATCGAAGGGTGCAGGAATCGGGCCCCGATATTGCGGAAACAACAGATCAGGACGCTCAACCACATTACAGAGCTGCATCATTCTGGATACATTGACCGGTCCATTGACTCGATAAGTATCGGCCGCAGTCAGGGAAAATTCTTTTTGTAAAAAAGTTTCGATATGCGCTGGAGTGAGCAGATCGATTTCCAGGCGCACCGCGGAGCCGAAATTACGCTGTGACAGTTCGCCTTGCAAGGCGAGCCTCAGGTTGGTGACTTCTTCTTCGTCGACAAACAAGTCACTGTTGCGAGTCACACGCCATTGATAACAGCCTTGCATGACCATGCCGGGAAACAACTCACCCACAAAGGCGCGCAACAAGGAGGTCAGCAGAATAAAACCATGCGGCTGGCCGGAAATCGCAGCAGGCATTTTCATCAAGCGTGGCAAGGCGCGTGGCGCTTGCACAATCGCTATGGTTGATTTGCGACCAAAAGCATCATCGCCCGATAAAGGCACAATAAAATTCAAACTCTTGTTATAGACGCGTGGGAAAGGATGTGCTGGATCCAGCCCGATGGGCGTGAGTAAAGGCATCACATCCCGAACGAAAACATCATGAGCCCATTGCATCTGCGCGTCATTCAACTCAGACGCATGATGAAGAAAAATACCCTCGGCGCGTAAGCTCGGCAAAATATCGTCGTTTAGCAGCGCGTACTGTCGCTCGACCATCGTATGGATGGCGCTCTGGACTTGCTCGAAGGCTTGCGCTGCGGTCAGACCATCGCTGCCTTTGAGCGCGGGGTGCTGAGCTTGCTGTGCTTTGAGGCTTGAGACACGAATTTCAAAAAACTCGTCCAGGTTTGAACTTACGATACAGACATAGCGTAAGCGTTCGAGCAGCGGGATCTCGGTATTTTCAGCCATCGCCAAGACGCGCTCGTTAAACTTGAGCAACGATAATTCACGATTCAAAAATAGCGGTTCGGACTTTTTACGACCTGGCATAGAGTGCAATCCAATTTTTATTCTTTATGCAATTGTTTCTGTTTTACTTCAGTTATATGTCAGTTTGATAACAAGATACCCTTTTATAATATGTTTTGTCGCATTTTTGGTTACATCGCATGGAACACCTGCTCGCCGCAGTAGATCTTGGATCCAACAGCTTCAGACTATCGATTGGTCGGGTTGCTGAACAAAATGGCATCAAGCACATCTATCAGATCGACCGCCTCAAAGAAACCGTCCGTCTGGCTGCAGGTCTGGATGCCTCCAAGATGCTCAATGACGCGTCGATCGAGCGTGCGATCGAGGTGCTGGGCCGTTTTGGCGAACGTCTGCGCAGCTTCCATCCCGATCGCGTGCGGGCAGTCGCGACCAACACCTTTCGTGTGGCGCGAAACGTTCCCGATTTTTTACCCCGTGCCGAGGCGGCGCTGGGCTTTCCGATTGAGGTCATCGCCGGTCGCGAGGAGGCACGCCTGATTTATGCGGGTGTATCGCATACCCTTCCGGTTTCAGACGAAAAACGTCTGGTGATTGACATCGGTGGTGGTTCAACCGAAGTCATCATCGGCAAAGGTGACGAGCCTATTTTGATGAACTCCCTCTACATGGGCTGCGTCAGCTACAGTCGTAAATTCTTTCCCGATGGCGTGGTGGACAACTACTCCATGAAACTAGCCGAGGTCGCTGCGCGCCGCGAAATCGAAGTCATTACCAAGCCCTATCGCAGATTAGGCTGGGATACGGCCATAGGCTCCTCTGGAACGGCAAAAGCCCTGTATGCAATTCTCACCGACAGTCGCCTCTCAAGCGGTGGCATTACCCGCGAAGGCCTGGAGAGGCTTAAAACAAAAATAGTTCGCGCAGGACGCGTTATTCCAGAAGAACTGCCTGGCATCAAAATCGAGCGTGCCGATGTACTGACCGGTGGTCTGGCCATCATGAGCGCTTTCTTTGATGAAATGAAAGTCGACATCATGAAACCAGGCGAAGGCGCGCTGCGTCTGGGTGTGCTGGTTGATATGGCCGGACGGGAAGAGTCACACGATCGTCGCGACGAGTCAGTCAAAGCCTTTATGAAACGCTATCACGTCGATCCTAAACAGGCCGCTCGCGTCAAACGTGTGGCCTTAGGGTTGTTTGACAGTCTTTATCCAGAAAAATCCCCGCAAGATGAATTACGCCATACCTTGAACTGGGCGGCGGATCTGCATGAGGTTGGCGTTTCAATCGCTCAGGCGGGTTATCACAAGCACAGCGCCTACATCCTCAATAACGCTGACATGCCAGGTTTTTCGCGTGTAGATCAGTCTCAGCTTGGCTTGTTTGCACTCGCCCATACTGGCAAACTCAGCAAGGCGCAAACACTTGTTAAAACACGCGACCAGTGGCTGGCGATACTTTGCTTGAGGATGGCCGTCCTGCTTTCTCGTCGACGCGAAGACATTACAAATTTACCCGTATCGCTCAGCGTGAAAGGAACATCGATCGTTGCGCGCGTTGATAAGAAATGGTTATCCACTCACCCCTTAACCGATTTCTCACTGCATGGCGAAGAAGCCGAATGGGGCAAAGTCGGTTTCGATTTCGAGCTCATTCCCGTTTGATTTCGAACCAACTCCTAGCCCGTAGGGCTCGGTTCTCGCTCTAAGCTAGTTTCGCTCGAAACCAAAATGCCGGCGGTAACGAGATCCCATATTCGACACGGATAGAAGCATTGGAAAATCTGCCGTATTGAAATCAGGATCCCAGGCGGGTTCACCGCAAACACGCGCACCTAATTTCAAATAACCCTTGAGTAAGGCAGGTACGTCTGCAGGCAAGTCACTGTCGAGCAATTCGAAAGGATAGCGATTCAAGGGTTTCACGTTTGTTTTGTCATTGAGCGCTACGTCCTCACGTACCTGACGCCACACGCGCGCAGCTGTATTGCCATCATCACGAAGACTGACGCTTGCACAGCCAAACACGTGTTCATAGCGACCTTGTTTGAGTATTTCGGCCAGACCGGACCACAGCATCATGAGCGCACTGCCCTGTCGATAGTCTTCGTGAATACAGGCCCGCCCAAACTCAACCAGTTGATTTCGGATACCGCCCAAACCGCTCAGATCAAATTCCGACTCAGAATAATAGCCACCTGCACGCTTTGCCTGGTGTGGCGTCAAAATACGATAGGTGCCTACAACCAGATCGCTACCTAGCTCTTTAACCATCAGGTGCTCGCACCAGGGATCAAACGCATCACGATCGATACCATCCTGATTATCGCCAAGAACAGCACCGTATTCAGAGCTGAATACGTCATAGCGCAGGCGCTGGATCGATTCGATTTCATCAGGTGACTGCGCAAGCCCGACAACAAGGCCTGTATTCATCTGTGTTGAAGCAGGCAGGGTAAACAAGCTGGTGGTACTGCGAACGAGTTCAAGCATATCAATACACTCCTGAGATGCCGGTGATTTTGACTGCGGAATATTTCACGTAAGTTACAATTTAGTGAAGTATTAATGAATCCGCAAGCTTTAAGCAAAACGCATTCTCAAGCGGTCAGATCAACCGCGGCCAGGATATCAATACACTGGTTTGCCAGGGACTCGTTCTCGGCCTCGACCATTAGCCTGAGTATGGGTTCTGTACCCGACGCACGAATCAGCATACGCCCGCGCTCCGACAGCAGCGACTCAACTTTTTTTTGCGCCGCCAGCAACTCTGGATGATTAGCCCAGTCCATGCCGGGTTTAAGAGGCGCATTTATCATGATCTGCGTATACAGATGCAACTCTGAGACCCACTCGCTCAAAGTCTGTCCACTGCGTTTCAACGCGGCGAGGACTTGGAGCCCAGCGATAATGCCATCACCTGTCGTGTGGCAATCGAGACACAACAAATGACCCGAGCTTTCGCCACCGTAGAGCCAGCCGCGATTCTGGAGTTGCTCCAGCACATAGCGATCGCCAACTTGCGCACGCTCAAAGCCAATACCGAGCTTTTTAATCTGGCGCTCAAAGCCATAATTAGTCATCAATGTCCCAACAACACCCTCGACCGGACCACGCGACATACGTTCTTTAATAACCGCAAACAGCAACTCATCACCGTTGTAGACACGACCTTCGGCATCCACCATCTGAATCCGGTCAGCGTCACCATCCAGTGCGATACCCAGATCTGCACCGCGATTACGAACCTCTGCGGCCAAGCTGGCCGGATGTAGCGCGCCAACGTCCTTGTTGATATTAAAACCATTGGGTGAAACGCCTATCGCGTGTACTTCAGCGCCGAGTTCACGAAACACGTGCGGCGCAATGTGATAAGCCGCACCATTGGCAGCATCGACAACCAGCTTCAAGCCATCGAGATCAAGGTCAGAGGGAAAAGTGCTTTTGCAGAATTCAATGTAACGACCCGGTGCATCATCAATTCGACGGGCCCGACCCAAGTGCTCGGAGGATACGCACTCAAGTGGTTCGTCCAGCGCGTCCTCGATCGCCTGCTGCATCGCATCGGGAAGTTTCATTCCTTTTGAGGAGAAAAACTTGATGCCGTTATCGTAGTAGGGGTTGTGCGAGGCACTGATGACGATCCCGGCCACCAAACGCCAGGTCCGCGTGAGATAGGCCACGGCGGGCGTTGGCAGCGGACCAGCCAGCAGCACCTCAACACCCGCTGAGGCGAACCCAGCCTCTAGCGCAGACTCAAGCATATAGCCGCTGATACGCGTGTCTTTGCCAATCAGAACAGTTGGCTTACCACGACGGGCCGAATGCTCTCGGGCGAACACCTTTCCCGCAGCATAACCAAGCTGTAAGGCAAACTCGGCATTAATGACTTCGCCGCCGACTTTACCGCGCACACCATCGGTACCAAAATATTTTGGTTTGTTCTGTTTATTATTATTCATGACTCACCTATTCCATGTTCGACTGCGTTCCAGATTTTGAGCGCATCTCTCGTCTGCGCAACATCATGGACTCGAATAATTGCAGCCCCTCGCGCAACGCCAGCGAGTGCCGCAGCAAGACTGCCTGCCAGTCGTTGATCTACTGGCTGTCCGGTCACCATACCCAACATTGATTTGCGCGATGCGCCCAAAAGCACTGGATAACCTGCCTGGACAATTTCAGGGAGATTTTTAATCAGCGCATAGTTTTGCTCAAGGGTTTTACCAAACCCTAAACCTGGATCCAGACTGATCCTGCGGGATTCAATGCCTGCTTCTTCAAGCAATTGAGCTTGCGCAAGTAAATAATTTTTAACGTCTTGCACAACATCCTGGTAATGAGGTGCTCGCTGCATCGTCCGAGGCTCACCCTGCATATGCATGAGGCACACACCGCAAGCAGGATGACCGGCAACGATTTGTCTTGAAAGCGGATCCCTGAAGCCCGTCACATCATTGAGCATATCTGCCCCGCTCTCCAGGGCGGCACGCATCACCTCGGCTTTGCAGGTATCAACGGAGAGCGCAACACCTGAGTCACGCAATGCCATCACAACAGGCAGCACGCGCTTTAACTCCTCGGTCACAGACACGGGCATCGCACCTGGACGAGTAGACTCGCCCCCAATATCTAGGATCTGCGCGCCTTCAGACACCAGACGGTGCGCATGGTCGATTGCTTGCCGAGCCGTGGCATGCTCCCCACCATCAGAAAACGAATCCGGGGTGACATTCACGATGCCCATTAAAATCGGGCGCTCGAGAGAGAACTCGAAGCGCCCGCATAACCACTTTTCAGACATGCAGTGACAAACCTTTACGCTCAGGCCACTGGGGCCGGGTCACTGGTTGCACCGGGAGCTGTCCCGGTAGGAGGAGTATCCGAAGAGTCAGAAGGACCTTGCGGAACCTTGGGTTGACGAGGTGGACGCCCCTCGATGATGTCGTTGATCTGATCTGCATCGATAGTTTCCCACTCGAGCAATGTTTTGGTCATGAGCTCGACTTTTTCGCGATTGGCTTCAAGGATCGCGCGCGCCACGTTATATTGCTCGTCGATGATCTTGCGAATTTCGGCATCGCATTTCTGCATGGTGGCTTCGGACATATTGGTAGTTTTAGTCACGCTACGTCCGAGAAACACTTCGCCTTCGTTTTCCGCGTAAACCATGGGACCCAGCTCAGTCGTCATACCGTAACGC
This sequence comes from Burkholderiaceae bacterium, assembly GCA_036725985.1. Classification (GTDB taxonomy): domain Bacteria; phylum Pseudomonadota; class Gammaproteobacteria; order Burkholderiales; family Burkholderiaceae_B; genus Zwartia. The sequence continues at coordinate 342,894 of DAIMDD010000002.1, read as the reverse complement.
ATCACAATGTCGCGCGCGATCGTGGTTGCTCGCTCGAAATCGTTTGAAGCGCCTGTGGTCATTTGATTCATGAACAGTTCCTCTGCGATCCGGCCACCAAACAAGACCGAGATCGTGCAAAGCAGGCGTTCCTTATCCATGCTGTAGCGATCGCCTTCTGGCAATTGCATGGTCACTCCCAGCGCACGTCCACGGGGAATGATCGTGACTTTATGCACAGGATCAGTCTTTGGCAGCATGCGTGCAACAATCGCATGTCCTGACTCGTGATAGGCGGTGTTTCTGCGCTCCTCTTCGGGCATGACGATTGAGCGCCGCTCGGCACCCATCATGATTTTGTCTTTGGCTTTTTCAAAGTCTGACATATCGACAGTGCGACCATTGCGACGCGCAGCAAACAAAGCAGCTTCGTTCACGAGATTGGCCAGATCGGCTCCGGAAAATCCGGGGCAACCGCGCGCAAGAATATGCGCATCAACGTTTTGCGCGACAGGCACTTTACGCATATGCACTTTCAGAATCTGCTCACGACCACGAATGTCTGGCAGAGGGACGACAACCTGTCGGTCAAAACGACCAGGTCGCAACAGGGCAGGATCAAGTACATCTGGGCGGTTGGTCGCGGCAATCACAATGACGCCAACACCCGACTCAAAACCATCCATTTCAACCAGCATCTGGTTCAGGGTTTGCTCGCGCTCATCGTTGCCACCACCGACGCCGGCACCACGCTGGCGGCCCACAGCATCGATTTCATCGATAAAAATAATGCACGGTGAATTCTTTTTGGCGTTTTCGAACATATCGCGCACGCGTGCTGCGCCTACGCCGACAAACATTTCAACGAAATCTGAGCCCGAGATACTGAAAAAAGGTACTTTGGCTTCGCCAGCTATCGCTTTGGCGAGCAAGGTTTTACCCGTTCCGGGGGAGCCCACCATTAATACACCACGTGGTATGCGACCACCGAGTTTCTGGAATTTGGTCGGGTCACGCAAAAAGTCTACGAGTTCCTGAACGTCTTCCTTGGCCTCGTCGCAGCCCGCAACATCGGCAAAAGTAATCGTGTTGGTGGCCTCATCCATCATCTTGGCGCGAGACTTACCAAAACTAAACGCTCCGCCTTTGCCACCGCCCTGCATCTGACGCATGAAAAACACCCACACGCCGATCAGCAACAGCATCGGGAACCAGGAGACAAAAATACTCATCAGCAGAGAGGGTTCCTCGCGCGCCTTACCAGAGACCTGCACACCTGCTTTCAGAAGGTCTGAGACCATCCAGAGGTCGCCCGGTGAGGTTAAGGTGTAAGGACGGCCAGAGTCGGGCGTGACATGCAACACGTCGCTTTGCACGTCAACTTTACGTACTTTGCCGGCTTTTGCGTCCTCCATGAACTGTGTATAGCTCACGGTATCCTGGGGCTGTGAACGTCCATCAAACTGTTTGAAAACAGTAAAAAGAACCAGTCCGATCACCATCCAGATCGCAACTTTGGAAAAAGAATTGTTCAAGGCCACTCTCCTGCTTGCTTTTTTCGGCAAGCGAAATGCTGACAAGCGATAACCCTATAGGCCTAAAGGGTTTTTTCGCAATTTTTCTAATTTACATTCTACCCTTCTTTGAGGAAGAGTCCGTACAAACTCCCCTGTCCACCATGGACACGAGAACTATTTCGCTGCAGCGGGGTGTTTCAGGGTGCGGGCAACCAGAAAAGTTTCAGAGGAACGAAAGCGTGAAGCTTTTGGCTTGATTTCAATCACTCGCTTAAAGTGCCGCTTAAAACTTTCTACAATCTGAGAAAACCCACTTCCGTGAAACGCTTTTACTATCAGTGCTCCCTCAGGTTTGAGGTGTAAAAGCGCAAATTCAAGAGCTAATTCGCAAACTTGTTGAATTCTTGCTGAATCGGCCATCCCCACGCCAGATAAATTCGGAGCCATATCCGACATCACCAGATCAACCGGACAGCCTTCAAGAGTTTTATTGATCTGCTCTAAAACTTCATCAAGACTAAAATCACCTAAGATAAACTCAACCCCGGCGATCGGCTCCATAGGCAGAATATCCAGCGCGACGATACGACCGTCAACAACACCCGCCCGACCCACCAAGCGCTCCCGGGCGACTTGTGACCAGCTCCCGGGAGTTGAGCCCAGATCGACCACGACATCGCCACGGCGCATTAATTTCTCTGCGTCAAGGATCTCGGTCAGCTTGAAAGCGGCACGGGCGCGATAGCCCTTTTGCTGTGCCAATTTAACGAAAGGGTCATTAATATGCTGCATCACCCATTCTTTGGAAAACTTGTTTTTAGCCATCCCGTACAATAACCCCTATGACTACTATGGAACTCACCCCTCGCGAGCGCGCTGCGCTGCGCGCTGCTGCCCACCCACTGAAGCCTGTCGTACTGATTGGCGACAACGGCTTGACCGAGGCAGTGTTAAAAGAAATCGACCTCAACCTGTCGGCACACGAGCTTATTAAAGTTCGCGCTGGCACCGCAGACCGTGAAACACGCGATGCGCTGCTGGCGACGATCTGCGACAAACTCTCGTGCGCCGCGGTACATCACCTTGGCAAAATGCTGATCCTGTATCGCTACGGTTCAAAAGGTACCTACCTTAAAACCGAAAGCGCAACAGCCAGTCCCAAGCGTAAAGCATCCGAGCCACACACGCCTAAAAAACTCGCGGCGGAGGGTAAAAAACTCGAAAAACCCTCGCGACGCACACGTGCCGAACGCGCTGAAGAAGAAGTCTCCGAGCGTCCAAAGGTTTTCAGCTCAGACCGCCCAGCACGCCCAAGCTCACGTCCTGCGAAGGATACGGCTCATGGTATACCACGCCGCAGCGCTCTGTCCTTGCGAGCTGGAGCGCGCCGAGGCGCTTTGGGTTCGACAATACGCAAACGCGCCGCGCTCAAACGATAAATTTCAAATGGTCAGAGGTACTTGATACTGAGGATCTCGTATTCACGGATACCGGACGGTGCGCGCACTTCGACCACATCTCCCTCATACTTGCCGATGAGGGAGCGCGCGACCGGGCTCGATACAGAAATCTGATTGGCTTTGATATCCGCCTCAGCATCGCCAACGATCTGATACGTTACTTTATCGCCTGTTTCAAGATCTTCGATTTCAACCGTGACACCAAATACCGCGCGGCCATCAGCGTCAATCGTGCTCGGTTCAATCAGTTGCGCATTCGACAAAATACCATCGAGCTCGCTGATGCGGCCTTCGATAAAGGCCTGTTTTTCGCGCGCAGCATCGTACTCGGCATTTTCGGATAGATCGCCTTGCGCACGAGCCTCGGCAATCGCATTAATCACAGCGGGACGTTCAACGTGCTTTAAGCGCTGCAACTCGGCTTGCAAGCGCTCGGCCCCGCGCACGGTAAGAGGAATAGAAGACATAGTATTTTTTCCAAAAAAACAAAACCCCGGCTCGGGTCGGAACCGGGGCAATCAACAAGACTCTATTGTGAGCAAACTTCAGGTCAAATGCAAGCCACACAGGGAAATCACTAATTTTTAGCTCTCCAGCCAGGCTAATCATTCCAGCTTAAAGTCTGCCTAAGCCTCAAATTACCGCCCACTCCTCACGCAAGCATGCAGCCGTTCTCGATCACATAAGCTCTGTCACTGACAAGCTTAGCAAAGTGTAAGTTCTGCTCGGAGAGCAAAATACTGACTCCTTGAGCTTTAAGCGTGCTGATCATGCGAGCCATTTCCTCAACCAAAACAGGTGCCAGACCTTCTGCTGGCTCATCGAGCAAAACCAGATAGGGGTTACCCATCAGGGTGCGCGCCACACTCAGCATTTGTTGCTCGCCGCCACTCATCTTGCTCGCCTGACGGGCTCCCATACTCGCAAGATTTGGAAACAAAGCGAATACACGCTGCGCAGTCCACTCAGGTAAAGCCTCTGCCTCGCTCCAGCGCCTGGCAGGCTGACGCCCGACCTCCAGATTTTCAGCAACGGTCAGATCAGTAAATATCCGGCGCTCTTGCGGCACGAACCCCAGACCTGACGCAGCAATCCTGTGCGTTGGCCAGCGCGTGATGTCGTGCCCCATCCAGGTTACTTTGCCTAGCCTGCGTGCAAGCATAGCCATGATAGTTTTCATGGTGGTTGATTTTCCAGCACCATTGCGTCCCATCAGGCAGACAACCTCGCCGCGCTGCACTGTGAGTGTCACATCAAAGAGAATCTGTGCCGGTCCATACCAGGCGTTAAGCTGTTCAACCTTAAGCATGGATGTCCTCAAAAGTCGAACCGGTTCCGAAATAGACACGCTGCACTTGCGGATCACGCCGGATTTCTTCCGGGGTTCCCTGAGCGAGCAAAGAGCCGCGGGCCAACACCAGGACACGATCGGCATAACCGAACACAACATCCATACTGTGCTCTGTAAAAAGCACCGCGATTTGACGCTCAAGTACAAGTTTTCTAGTCAGTGACATTAACGCGTGACGCTCCGTTGGCGCCATCCCTGCTGTGGGTTCATCCATCAACAGTAAACTCGGTTGCGTGGCCAGTGCAAGAGCGAGCTCAACACGCTTGACATCACCATAGGCCAGCTCGCTAACAGGCCGTGCAGCCTGATCCTCCAAGCCGACCTGAGACAGCAGCAACAAGGCTTCGTTACGTTGAAAAGTCGCTGCAGGCTTGAAAAATGAAAAAATATTTTTCGTATAAGCCAGTAGCGCCATTTGCACATTTTCAAGCACAGTAAGCGACAAAAAGGTTTGTGCGATCTGAAATGTCCGACCGACACCTTTTCGACAAATCGCTCGCGCACTTAAGCCAACAAGACTCTGTCCCTTAAACAAAATCTGACCACCATCAGACTGCAACTGCCCGTTGATCAAATTAAATGTCGTGGACTTACCCGCACCATTCGGGCCGATCAGTGCAAGCATTTCTCCAGGCTCCAGGCTAAAGCTCACCTCATCGACTGCGCAAACGCCGCCGAACGATTTCCTCAACGCGTTAACACGGAGCAAACTCACCGCGCATCTCCACGTGAAAATCGCTTGGCAAAACCCGCTATGCCCTGCGGGAACAACAGGATGATTAACAAAATAATTCCTCCCAGCATTGCGCGCCAATATTCGGTGTTACGCGCAATCACATCGTGTAGCCAGGTAAAACTGAACGCGCCCAGCACTGGACCTGCAAGCGTTTGCATTCCACCCAGCATCACCATCACCAGGGCATCCACAGAGTGACTGACATGCAAAATATCGGGCGAGATGCTGCCTTTTGAAAAAGCATAAAGCTCCCCCGCTATGCCAGCAAAAATGCCGGCGATCACAAAAGCGACCCATTGAATACGTTTGACATCGATACCAATTGCTTCGGCCCGCGAAGGCGCATCGCGCGAAGCCCGCAACGCATAACCGAAAGGCGAAAACAATATCTTTCTTAAACACACGCAACTGAGCAACACAACAGTCAATGTCAGCAAGTAATAGCTTCGCTTGTCTGACAACCAGGCTGCAGGCCAGACGCCATTTATACCGTTGCTACCACCCGTGACAGCGTCCCACTGAAACACAATCGCCCACGTGATCTGTGCAAACGCAAGCGTCAGCATCGCCAGATAGACACCTGATAAACGCACACTAAACCAACCGAATAACAGAGCACCACACGCAGCAATCGCAGGACCTGCCAGCAAGGACCACTCCATCGGCATGCCCAGGGCGCGCACAAGCAGCGCGGCGCCATAGGCCCCCAGACCAAAATATGCCGCATGCCCAAAGGAGTGCATCCCGCCTGGCCCCATCATGAAATAAAGGCTGGTTGCAAAAAGTACTGCAATGAGTATGTCGATACTGAGTACCGTAAGATAAGGCGAAGAGGATCCCCACCAGGGCAACATGAACATACATAACGCAAGCATTGCAAACAGTGCTTTCTTGGAGGCTGACAACCGATGCATGGGTTGTTCTGCCACGTAGACATCACGCACGCTTGGTTGCGCGCGCCCCAGCAAGCCCCAGGGTCTGATGATCAGAACTGCCGCCATCACCAGAAACTCAACAACGAGTGTGAGTTTTGAAAAGGAGATGGTGGTCCCCAACACAGTCACCACGCCCAACCAGACACACAGTGATTTCATTTCCGCGATGAGTAAGGCCGCCAGATAAGCACCGGGTATAGAGCCCATGCCACCGACCACGACCACTACAAAAGCGGCACCAATCACATTCAAGGCCAACTCAAGGCTCGCAGGTTCTCGCGGTAAAGCCAACGCCCCACCAAGACCTGCAAGGAAAGCACCGAGCGCAAAAACCGAGGTAAACAACCAGGCCTGATTGACGCCCAGCGCTGCGACCATCCCCCTGTCCTGGGTCGCGGCACGGATCAAGGTTCCCCAGCGAGTCCGCTGCAACAACAGCCAGAGCAAGCCCAGCACTGCAGGTCCCGCTATGATCAGAAACAAATCATAAGTGGGAAAACTGCGCCCGAGAATATCAACCGCGCCTTTGAGCCCAGGCGCGCGTGGGCCTAACAACTCCTCTGGTCCCCAAAGCCATAGAACGGCATCCTGGATCACCAGCACCACGGCAAAGGTTGCAAGCAACTGAAACAGCTCAGGAGATTGGTAGAGCCTGCGCAACAAGCATATTTCTATCAAGGCTCCCACTAAACCTACCAGCGAGGCGGCAAGCACAAGCGCGGTCCAGAAACCCAGGAGCGGCCCGAAATACAGCACAATTGTGTAGGCAAGATAAATGCCCAGCATGAAAAATGATCCATGGGCAAAGTTGACGATCCTCGACACGCCAAAAATCAGCGAAAGGCCAGCCGCGACAAGGAACAACGACGAAGCCTGCGCAAGACCGTTGAACAGTTGGACGAGGAGACCTGAAAAATCCATGAATCAGGATCTGGCAATTACGGGGCAGGACGCAACTTTTGCACCTCTGCTGCAGGAGGCAGATATTTGGCGCCGTCAAGATAGCGGTAATCAACCATCACACCCTTGCCGGCTTGATTTTTTGTGCGTCCTACAAAACTACCCATCGTTGACTGATGATCCTCGGGCCGATACGTGATCTGACCAAACGGTGTCATTAAAGTCAGGCCACTGAAAGCCTCGATCAGCTTAGCGGTCTCAGTCGTTTTAGCTTTCTGAATCCCTGCAGCTAACGACATGATGGTGCTGTATCCAATGATCGAGCCCAGGCGAGGATAGTCTTTATATTTCGCCTCATAGGCTTTCAGAAAAGCCTGATGCTCAGGGGTCTGAATACCGTACCAGGGATAACCTGTGACCAACCAACCATTGGGTGTTTCATCTTTCAGGGGATCAAGATATTCAGGCTCTCCGGTCAACAGGCTCACCACCTCACGACCTTTGAACAAGCCTCGCGTATTGCCTTCGCGCACGAACTTGGCAAGATCAGCGCCAAACAACACATTGAAAATCGCATCGGGCTTGGCATCTGCCAAAGCCTGCACCACATTGCCTGCCTCCAGCTTACCCAAGGGTGGTGCTTGTTCAGCTACAAACTCCACCTCAGGTTGCTCGGCTTTGAGCAATTCTTTAAAAGTAGCCACGGCGGACTGCCCGTATTCATAATTTGGATAGACAAGCGCCCAGCGCTTTTTTTTCATCGCTGCAGCCTCAGGCACGAGCATCGCCACCTGCATGTAGGTCGAAGTGCGTAGCCTGAAAGTATAGGGGTTACCGTTTTGCCAGACGATCTTGTCAGTGAGCGGTTCGCTGGCCAGGAAGAACACTTTTTTCTGTTTGGAAAAATCGGTCAGAGCCAAACCGATGTGAGAGAGAAACGAGCCTGTCAGCACATCGACTTTATCGCGCGAAAGCAACTCTTCTGCAACACGCACAGCATCACCAGGGTTGGCGTTGTCATCCCGGGTGATGAGTTCAACTTTCTTGCCATTCAAGCCACCGGCGGCGTTGAGTTGTTCGACAGCGAGCTCCATGCCTTTTTTATATGGCTCAAGAAAAGCGGGTTGCGCCTTGTAGCTATTGATCTCACCAATTTTGATCGTGTCCTGCGCCTGTGCCAGAGGCGATGCTGCGATCAGCACCGAGGCCATGAGTACAGTGGTCGCAAGAGCACGGCTCAAGCGGCCAGTCATCATTTTTTGCATAAAACTTCCCCAGAATATTTTTATGGTTTATGTTTAAAGACGTAAAGTATTTTTAATAAATTTTTCGGCTTAGCGCAGGCCGTCCAGGCCTTGGATTTCGGTGACCTGCAAACCACCGATGCGCGGCAGTGGTCTACCGCTGTCGGTCACCACAATCGCAACGACGATCTCATTGGCACGCGGCGCATCGGCTACGCGAGCTTCCATCGCATCGAAATGGCTTGCGACCCAGGCCGCATCTTTATGTCCGAGCGGTACGTCGATCGCCGTGCCCATCGCACCCATCTTGCTCGATGAGGGAATCAAGGCGGCGCCTTTTTCAACGGCCTTGCGCAAAGCTTTACCCAGACTGGGGTGCAAAAGTGCAGCCGCATGCTCTAACTCACCCGACTCCCCAACGATCGCGGCTTTGCCATAACTATGTGCTTGACCGGGAGAAATGCCCAAAGCGCTCACACAGCGCTCACCTAATAAACCGCCCAACTCCTCACCCATCTGACTCAAAGACTCAAGATTTTCTACAAATTTTCCTGCAAACGGATTCTCAATCACCCCCATGACCAGCGCCCGACGGGTTGGAGGGGATACAACCTGGCCATTTTCCTGGTGGGTTTCCTCTAGCTGAACCACGATTTTCCGAATTTTGCACAGCATATTAGCTCCTGGACTGACCTTGATTGTCAGACTGTCTGCAATTCTCCAACACGGCGTCAAACTAAACGAGTGATAAATTTCAGGCGCATTAGCTTATAGCGTTTGGTTTGTTGCTCAAACATAACCCGCCGCGTTAGCATTTATAGGGAAATCCCTTGTTTTTATCAAAAAATGACGGGTTTTAACAATGTTCGTATACTAACGATTGCGATACCCCAAAAATTGCGATACCCCAAAAATCTTACTAATTAGCAGCTACCAATTATGAGTGCATTTCTCGAAGAGCGCGTTTTAACAGTTCATCACTGGACGAATCGCCTGTTTAGCTTCACCACGACGCGCGACCCGGCACTGCGCTTTAGCAATGGTCATTTCACAATGATCGGGCTGCGCATCAATAACAAACCATTGTTACGTGCCTACAGTATCGCAAGTGCTAATTACGAGGAAAGTCTCGAATTTCTCAGTATCAAAGTAGAAGACGGCCCACTGACCTCAAAACTCCAGCATATCCAGGTCGGGGACACGATTGTGGTGGGTCGCAAACCAACCGGGACGCTGCTGATTGATTACCTCTTGCCTGCCAAACGTTTGTATATGTTCTCCTCCGGAACCGGACTTGCTCCTTTCATGAGCATCATTCGTGATCCTGAGACCTATGAAAAATTCGAAGAAGTCGTCCTCGTGCATGGCGTTCGCGAGGTCGCCGAACTCGCTTATCACGACTACATTACCAAAGAGCTCCCCCAACATGAGTTTTTGGGTGAAATGATTACTAAACAATTACGCTACTACCCGACCGTGACGCGCGAGGCTTATCATCATCAGGGTCGAATCACAGACCTGATCGAGAGCGGTAAATTATTTACCGATCTGGGAGTTCCTGCGCTGGATCGTGAACAAGATCGGATTATGATCTGTGGCAGTCCCGAAATGCTCCGTGATTTAAAAGAAATGCTTGAAGCCCGGGGCTTTAATGAGGGCAACACGTCAACACCTGGTGATTTTGTTATTGAGCGGGCCTTTGCTGAACAAAAATAAGACTGCGTCACTGGAAAATAAAGTATGACCGAGATCTGGGTAGTACGACACGGTGAAACCCCCTGGAATACCGTGCGCCGTGTCCAGGGCTGGGAGGACATCGAGCTCAGTGAGATGGGCATCAGTCAGGCTCAGGCACTCGCACGTCATCTGCTGACAAAAACGCAAGCGACTCACCCAATCGATGCGATGTACTCGAGCGATCTGAAACGCGCGCATGTCACGGCACAGATCATTGGCGAGTCGCTTGGACTCACACCAAAAATCGAACCTGGTGTGCGGGAGCGTAATTTCGGCGTGCTGCAGGGTCTGATTTTTAACAAAATGCATGAGGATCAGCCTGAGGCCGCGAAAATCTGGGCCAGCCGCGATCCCGATGGCGTGATCCCGCAAGCAGAAACCTTAAGAGTTTTCCACAGGCGTGTGGTAGATGCTATTGATGAAATCGCCGCCCGACACGTCGGCCAGCGCGTGATGGTCGTCAGCCATGGCGGGGCAATGGACATCATCTGGCGTCAGGCAAGCCAGCTCAGCTTGCAGGCCGAGCGCCAGGCACCGATTGTGAACACGAGTGTGAACCGTATCGCTGTGTCAAAAAATGAATGGAAAATTATTCACTGGGGCGATGTCAGCCATCTCGATCAAAATTCACTGGACGATGTAACAGCCTGAGCTGAAACAACGGTTATCAGGACAGTTGCTGTTGTTAGCGCTTTGTGATTTGCCTGCCCTGGGTCAGTGACTCTAGGTGTCTCACGACTGTTTTCTCGGTTTACGCGGGGCATTTACCGCGAGACGATCGTACAGCCAGTCAGGTAACAGACGCATCAGTTTGGCCACCACCCCCATCTGCCACGGTATCACCTTGTAAGAAGCTTGCCGTGCGATCGTGCGCGCGGCATGCACTGCGAAGACATTCGCATCCATCAGAAATGGCATCTTGTAGGGGTTTTTTGCTGTCATTTCTGTCCGGATATAACCGGGTGCGATAGTGACTACGCCCACGCCTCTGGGTTTGAGCTCGAGACGAAGGCTTTCACAATAAGTAGCGACAGCAGATTTCGAGGCACTATAGGCTCCCGCGCCTGGCAAACCACGCACGCCTGCAACACTTGCAATACCAACAAGCGTTCCGGCCCCTTGTGCAACCATGCCGGAAATAAAAGGTTCGAAAGTAGAGACCGTCGCCAGCACATTGGTCTGGAAGATGGACTGAAAGACACCAAAATCATCAGTCTGCTCGGTCAGGGTTCCCGCACTGATTCCAGCACTTGCAATGACGACGTCGACTTTTCCAACCTGAAAAATATAGTCTCGGGCAGCAGCATGCAAAGCATCGCGATCGCACACATCGAGCACATAAACATGGTGTGTACCGGGAAGGCTTTGAACCAAATCCTGTAAACGCTCGGCGCGACGAGCAACCAGGCCAAGCGTATGTCCCTGCGCAGCATAAAACCTGGCTAGCGCCTGGCCAAGACCGCTACTGGCTCCAGTGATAAAGACAGCCATCAGTTCGCTTTCGCACCAGACTTACGGACGATCTCTTCCCATTTCACCATTTCAGTCTGGTTATATTTTGCAAATTCGGCAGGCGTAGAGCCTACAGGTTCGGCGCCCATACCGGCGTATTGATCGATCACACTTTGTTTTTTCAATGCCTGGCTGGCAACCGCAGCGAGTTTTTCTACGATCGGAGCGGGCGTAGCTTTGGGAGCCCAATAACCATACCAGGTCGCGATATCAAAACCTGGATAACCTGATTCAGCAATTGTCGGGAGTTCAGGCAAAGCCTGCGCGCGCTTACTGGTCGTGACGGCAATCGCGCGTAATTTACCAGCCTTGATGAAGGGCATCGCCGAGGGCATCGAATCAAACATCAGCTGGATTTGCCCACCAACGAGATCTGCGAGTGCAGGTGCGCTGCCCTTGTAGGGCACATGTTGCATTTCAATATCGGCAGCCATTTTGAAGGACTCGCCCGCGAGTTGTTGCGCAGAGGCATTACCTGAAGAGCCAAAATTCAATTTCCCAGGATTTTTGCGACCGTACTCCACCAGTTCTTTGACACTCGTGACAGGCAGGCTTGTCGGAACGACCAGCACTAATGGCACGGCAGCGAGTTGCGTAATCGGCGTGAAGTCCTTGAGCGCATCAAAGCGCATATCAGGATAAACAAACGGATTGATCACATGCAAAGAAGCATTGGCAAGAATGGTGTAGCCATCGGGTTCGGCGCGTGCGACCATTTCCGCACCAATCATGCCACTGGCGCCAGGCCTGTTATCCGCAACGACCGACTGACCGAGTGTGGCGCTCATATCGGCTGCGACAACGCGTGCGGTCAGGTCGGTTGGTCCTCCAGGAGGATAGGGAATCACCATCCTGATCTGTTTGTTTGGATAGGCAGCGGGTTGCGCATAGGCGTGCGTTGTCACTGTTGCACCAAGTGCGAACAACAGAGCGCAGTGCAAAGAGTTGGTCAGGCTTTGAAACCTCTTCATTGAATGTCTCCGGAATGTCGGATTTTTATTGGGCATTTTCAGTAAATGTACCTTGAACGTATCTTGAACGTATCTTGAACGTATCTTGAACGTATCTTGAACGTAT
>DAIMDD010000002.1:0-330346 GCA_036725985.1 Burkholderiaceae bacterium | reverse complement strand
CTTGAACGTATCTTGAACGTATCTTGAACGTATCTTGAACGTATCTTGAACGTATCTTGAAAAAACAATTTAAAAATTAAACCTTGGCCTGCAACACCACGCCATCCGTAATCAACTGCTCGATCTGGGCCGCAGTCACCCCTGCTTGCTTGAGAATAGCGATCGAATCCTCTCCGATACGTGGAGCCGATTTCACGGGACGGTGATGGGGATGCGTTGGCAGCCCGATGTAAGGTAGCCTGCCCACACCAGCCTGCTCCAGTTGTTGCACCATTTCCAGATGCAGAGACTGGGGATGACTGAGTACCGAGTGGTAATCGCGCACGGGGGCATGCAAGACATCGTGTTCTTTTAATAACGCATCCCAATACGCCGTAGGATACTGAGCCACCTGCTTAATCATGTCCGCATACAAGGCCTCACGGTTCTGCATACGAAGCTGGTTGGTGGCGAATCTCGGATCATTGAGCCATTCGGGTCGTTGAAGTGCAGCACAAAGACGACCGAATTGTTCATCATTGAGCACCAGTATGGAGATATTGCCATCTGCAGTGGCAAACACGGCATTAGGCGCGCTGACAGCGCTAAAGGGACGTTCGCCCGCGATCGCTTGTTCAATGAAGCAGGAGCCCTGAAACGCCGCACAAGCCTCAAACAGACTGACCTGCACGTGCGTACCTGATTTGTGCGCCAAACGTTGATAGAGCGCGGTTGCAGCCCCTTGTGAGGCATATAGCCCTGTGATGACATCTGCGGCCAGCATCCCCAGACGGCGGGGCGTGCCTTGCGCATCTTGATTCGTAAACATCAGGCCGCTATCGGCCTGCATCACCGAGTCTGTCGCCGGAGCATCCGCATAAGGACCATCCGGGCCGTAGCCGCTGATCGAAACATAAACAAGATCGGGCTTGAGTGCGCAGAGCGCCTCGTAACCAATCCCCATGCGCTGCGCAGCGCCTGGCCGGAAGTTTTGCACAATCACATCGGCCTGCAGGGCGAGCTCAAACAATATTTTTTTTCCCGCCTGAACGCGGGCATCGAGAGCGAGCGCTTTTTTACCGGCATTAAATTGAATCGCCAAAGCGCTATGCTCGTCTTGCTTGACGCCTACAAACCGGATCCAGTCACCTGCTGGCGGCTCGACCTTGATGACCTCGGCCCCCTGTTGCCAGAGGATATGCGCACAATAGGGTCCGGCAATTCCCTGACTAATGTCGAGGACACGCAGACCCGTATAGGGGAGCGGGGTGCAAGGGAGCGGGATTTCTTTGGACATACGGTGCACTCTAGGATAGGACATCGTATCCTAGAGTCATTCGCACAGGATAGCAAGGTCAGTTCAGTGCTTTAACGACTTGTGCAAATCCTGCAACGAATACACCTTGATACCAAGTCCCTCACGCAGATACTGCATGCCTTCTACTGCAGCACGAGCGCCTGCGATCGTCGTGTAATACGTCACACGAGCAGCGAGTGCCTGTGTGCGAATCGCACGTGAATCAGTAATGGCATTACGGCGCTCTTCAACGGTATTGATCACAAGTGAAATCTCACCGTTTTTAAGCATATCGACAATGTGAGGACGGCCTTCAGCCACTTTGTTCACAGTGCCAACAGGAATCCCGGCCTGCTCGATCGCCGCAGCTGTGCCACGGGTAGCAACCACTTTGAAACCAAGTGAATGCAGGCCGCGGGCTACTTCAACGGCCTTGGGTTTATCCTGATTTTTAACGCTGATGAAAGCCGTACCTTTCTCTGGCAGATTGACGCTGGCCGCCATTTGCGATTTGACAAAGGCTTCACCAAACGTCACGCCCACGCCCATGACTTCACCGGTTGATTTCATCTCTGGGCCGAGAATGGTGTCGACACCCGGGAATTTAACAAACGGGAACACGGCTTCTTTGACTGAAAAATAATGTGGCACAACCTCTTTCGTGACGCCTTGTGCGGCCAGGGTCTGTCCGGCCATTGCACGCGCGGCGATCTTTGCCAACTGCAGGCCTGTTGCCTTGGAGACAAACGGTACGGTGCGCGAAGCGCGTGGATTGACCTCGAGCACATACACATCGCCGTTCTGCACAGCGAACTGAACATTCATCAAACCCTTCACATTCAGGGCGCGCGCCATCAATGCAGTCTGACGCTTGATCTCCGTGGTCATTTCGGGCGACAGCGAATAAGGTGGCAAACTGCAGGCTGAGTCGCCCGAGTGCACACCGGCCTGTTCGATATGCTCCATGACGCCACCGATAAAGACCGACTCGCCGTCACACAGGCAGTCGACGTCGATTTCAATGGCGTTATTCAGGAAGTGATCGAGCAACACGGGAGAGTCATTACTGACCTTGACTGCTTCGCGCATGTAGCGTTCGAGATCCGTCTGCTCATGCACGATTTCCATCGCGCGACCACCCAGCACATAGCTCGGGCGCACGACCAGCGGATAACCAATATCCTGGGCGTGGGCAAGTGCTTCGCTTTCGGTACGCGCGGTGCGGTTAGGTGGCTGACGCAGATTGAGTTTAGTGAGCAGTTTCTGGAATCGCTCGCGGTCCTCGGCCACGTCAATCGACTCGGGGCTAGTGCCGATGATCGGCACACCATTGGCCTCCAGCGCGCGCGCGAGTTTCAGAGGTGTTTGACCACCGTACTGGACAATCATGCCGACTGGTTTTTCCAGATGCACGATCTCAAGAACATCCTCGAGTGTCAAGGGCTCGAAATACAAACGATCCGAAGTGTCGTAGTCGGTCGAGACGGTTTCGGGATTGCAGTTGATCATGATGGTTTCATAACCATCCTCGCGCAAGGCAAGCGCCGCATGCACACAGCAATAATCAAATTCAATGCCCTGGCCGATCCGGTTAGGACCGCCACCGAGCACAATGATTTTCTTACGGTCAGTCGGCTTGGATTCACACTCCTGTTCGTAAGTCGAGTAAAGATAGGCTGTGTTGGTTGCAAATTCAGCGGCGCAAGTATCGACACGTTTGTACACAGGACGAACATTGAATTGATGACGTAGCTTGCGAACCTCGGCCTCGACTGTATCAAGCAAGAATGCCAGGCGACGGTCAGAAAAACCACGACGCTTGAGCTGCAGTACAGTTTTCGCATCCAGATCGCCAAGTGTGCGTTGCTCAAGTGCGAGTTCGATATCGACAATTTCCTTGATCTGCGACAGAAACCAGGGGTCGATTTTGGTCAACTGGTGCACTTCTTCGAGACTGAAGCCTTGCGCAAACGCGTCACCAACGTACCAGATGCGCTCAGGACCGGGCTCACCGAGCTCGATCTGGATTTTTTCACGATCGGTCGTTTTCTGATTCAGACCATCTACACCGACCTCAAGACCGCGCAAGGCTTTCTGGAAAGACTCCTGGAAGGTGCGGCCAATCGCCATGACTTCACCAACCGATTTCATCTGTGTGGTCAGACGGGGATCGGCAGTGGGGAATTTTTCGAAAGCAAAGCGTGGCACCTTAGTGACAACGTAGTCGATCGTAGGCTCAAACGATGCAGGCGTTGCACCCCCGGTAATTTCGTTTTTAAGTTCATCAAGCGTATAACCAACAGCGAGGCGTGCTGCAACCTTCGCAATCGGAAAACCGGTCGCTTTGGAGGCCAGTGCGGATGAACGCGATACGCGTGGATTCATCTCGATGACGATCATGCGGCCATTTTTGGGATTTAAAGCAAACTGAACGTTTGAGCCACCCGTATCCACACCGATTTCGCGCAACACCGCGATCGATGCGTTACGCATGATTTGATATTCTTTATCGGTCAGCGTCTGGGCTGGTGCAACCGTGATCGAGTCACCCGTATGCACACCCATCGGGTCAAGGTTTTCAATCGAGCAGACGATGATGCAGTTGTCAGCCGTGTCACGCACGACCTCCATCTCGAACTCTTTCCAGCCAAGCAGGGACTCCTCAATCAGCAATTCGCTGGTTGGCGATGCCTCCAGACCACGGCGGCAGATCGTTTCAAACTCTTCAGCGTTATACGCAATGCCACCACCGCTACCACCGAGGGTAAAGCTTGGGCGGATAACCGCTGGAAAACCTGAGGTGCCGATTTCAGCGGCAATCTGTTTTTGAACGGTCCAGGCTTCTTCCAGTGAATGGGCCACGCCCGATTTAGCGGACTCCAGACCAATGGAGGACATCGCAACCTTGAATTTCTGGCGGTCTTCGGCTTTATCGATCGCATGGGCATTGGCGCCGATCAGTTCAACGCCATATTTGGCTAGTACACCGTGTTTGTCCAGATCGAGCGCGCAATTCAACGCGGTCTGACCACCCATGGTCGGCAGGACCGCATCCGGGCGCTCTTTTTCGATGATTTTTTCAACTACTTGCCAGGTGATCGGCTCGATGTAGGTGACATCCGCGGTTTCCGGATCGGTCATGATGGTCGCAGGATTGCTATTGACCAAAATGGTTCGGTAGCCTTCGGCTTTCAAGGCTTTGCAGGCTTGTGCGCCTGAATAATCAAATTCGCAAGCCTGTCCGATAATAATAGGACCGGCGCCGATAATCAGAATACTTTTTAGGTCTGTACGCTTTGGCATAATGACTCTTTATTTTTGACCAGCCAACAGGCTCATGAATTTATCGAATAACACGACAATGTCGTGTGGACCTGGACTGGCTTCCGGGTGTCCCTGAAAACAGAATGCGGGACGATCCGTCAGTTCAAAACCCTGCAACGTGCCATCAAACAGCGAAACGTGCGTGACGCGCGCATTAGCAGGCAAACTCGTCGCATCGACTGCAAAACCATGGTTTTGCGCAGTAATGAAAACCCGACCTGTCGCCAGCTCATGCACGGGATGGTTAGAGCCGTGATGGCCTGTCTTCATCTTGACAGTCTTGGCACCAAGTGCCAAACCCATAATCTGATGTCCCAGGCAAATTCCGAAAACAGGTAGTTTGCGCTCGAGGAAAAACTTAGTTGCAGCGATTGCGTAATCACAGGGATCCGGGTCACCGGGTCCGTTAGACAGAAATACACCATCGGGATTGAGTTTCAGGACGTCCTGGGCAGTGCTCTGAGCTGGTACAACGGTAATTTTGCAACCTCGTTCCGCCAGTAAGCGCAGAATGTTGGATTTCACACCAAAATCATAGGCAACAACATGAGGAGTCTGAGCGTCATTTTTGCCGTAACCCTTTCCTAACTCCCAGGTAGACTCGGTCCAGGTCGTGGAATCTTTGGCTGACACGACTTTGGCAAGATCCAGACCCGACATGCCAGGAAAACTACGTGCGAGTTTGAGTGCCTGTTCGGCGTCATCACCCACAAAAATGCAACCACCCTGGGCACCGCCCTCTCGCAAGATACGCGTGAGCTTGCGGGTATCGATATCTGAAATCGCTACCACGCCCTGTGATTTCAAGTAGTCGGGCAACGATTGTGTCGAGCGAAAATTAGACAGCAGAGCAGGACAATCGCGAACGATCAGGCCTGCGGCATGAATTTTCGATGACTCGACATCTTCAGGATTAATCCCGGTGTTACCGATATGTGGATAAGTTAAAGTCACCATCTGACCACTGTAACTTGGGTCAGTAAGGATTTCTTGATAACCGGTCATCGCTGTGTTGAAAACAACCTCAGCCACGCAATGACCATCAGCCCCGATTGAGAGCCCCTTAAAAATGGTTCCATCCGCCAAGGCTAAAATCGCCGTTTTCGTGGCACTATCTGGAAATATGTTCGGCAACACAATCAACCCCGGCATCTGTATCAATAAGCAAACCTTGGAAGTATAACCCGATGGCCAGCCTTCTCGAATCCTTACGCACCCACACTGTAGTTGTAGCTGATACTGGCGACTTTGAAAGTATGCGCAGTTATCAGCCAACGGATGCAACCACTAACCCTTCCTTAATCCTCAAGGCAGTGCAACAAGACGCTTACCGACCCTTAATGGAGCGCTGCGTCAAGGAGTACCCAAAAGCGAGTCCTGATGAACTGGTCGACCGACTGCTGGTGGCTTTTGGTCGTGAAATTTTGAGTATTGTCCCCGGGCGGGTCTCCACAGAAGTCGATGCGAGGCTGTCCTTTGATACCCGTGCAACAGTGGATCGGGCACGCCGGATCATGGCACTTTACGAAGCCGCAGGATTCGGTCGGGATCGCATTCTGATCAAAATCGCCTCGACCTGGGAAGGCATCCAGGCTGCACGGGTGCTCGAATCCGAAGGTATCCGCTGCAACCTGACCCTTTTATTCTCACTGGTACAGGCGGTTGCCTGTGCAGAGGCCAAGGTTCAACTGATCTCCCCTTTTGTCGGGCGAATTTATGACTGGCATAAAAAACAACAGGGTGCGAGCTGGGACGAAATAGCTTCAAGTGGTGCTAATGATCCTGGCGTTATTTCAGTCGCTGGGATTTATCGCTACTACAAAACCTTTGGCATCCCGACTGAAATCATGGGGGCGAGTTTTAGAAATACAGGGCAGATCCTTGCTCTGGCCGGCTGCGATTTACTGACTATCAGCCCCGAACTGCTAGCCAAACTCGCAGCATCCGAGGCGCACCTTACACCCAGCCTGACGCTTGAATCTGCCAAAGCCCAGCCAGCCAATCGTATCGCAGCCAATGAGGTGAGTTTCAGATCACTACTGAACGAAGACGCCATGGCCAGCGAAAAACTGTCCGAGGGTATCCGGGCGTTTGTTGCTGACGCACGCAAACTTGATCAGTTACTGGCCGCACATGCTTAAAAAAAGCGCTTGCGAGCTTGTGTAAAAGACGACGTGTTGACGATGTGGTGAGTCACCAGCGCGTGAGAGAAAAAAGATTAAGCGCCCCCCATCAGGTGGGCTTGCGTTCCATCAGTGCCCAGGCGACTGTACCGGCATCGACATATTCGATTTCGCTGCCGGCTGGCACACCACGCGCCAGGCGCGTGACTTTGATTCTGCGCGCCCTGAGTGCCTCAGAAAGATAATGCGCGGTAGTCTCGCCTTCGGCGGTAAAGTTCGTTGCCAGAATGACCTCTTGCACCACACCATCATTGGCGCGCTTGAGCACCCGGTCAAAATCAAGCTCATCGGGCCCCATACCCTCTAGTGGCGCGAGTCTGCCCATCAGGACGTAATACAGCCCCTGATAGCCGTGAGTCGCTTCGATCGAGTTTTGATCAGCGGGCGTCTCAACAATGCAAAGTAGTGCGTGATCGCGCTCAGGATGATCGCAGGTCGCACAAACAGGAATCTCGGTAAAACCATTACATAGCTCGCAATGCTGCAACCTTTCAACCGCATCGGTCAAAGCCCTGCCCAACTGCTCTGCAGCTTTTAAGTCATGCTGCAGAAGGTGGTAAGCCATACGTCTGGCTGTGCGCACACCTACTCCGGGCAGACGACGCAAGGCCTCTACCAGCGCAAGCAATGGTTGCGGTTCAGAGGAAGAGTTTTCCATCAGAAAGGTAGTTTCATTCCTGGTGGTAATGGCATGCCTGCTGTGACCGCTGACATTTTCTCCTGCGAAGTCGCTTCAGCCTTACGCAGAGCATCGTTGAAAGCCGCAGCCACCAGATCCTCAAGCATGTCTTTATCATCCGCCAGCAAACTCGGATCGATGGTGACACGTTTGACATCGTGACGGCATGTCATGGTGACTTTCACCAGACTGCCGCCCGCAGCACCCTCAACCAGTATTTCAGATAAAGCATCCTGGGCTTTTTTCATATTTTCCTGCATTTGCTGCGCTTGGCGCATCAAACCGGCAATTTGACCTTTCATCATGATGAGAATTCCTGATTGTGTTTATTTAGTAATGATTATTTATGACTGCTTATTAAATTGAAGCGCTCGGTCGAATCGAACCTGGCACAACTTGCGCACCAAAGTCTTTCACAAGCGCCTGAACAAAGGGGTCATTTTGTACCGACTGCTCAGCCAGTTCCTGTCGAACAGCCTGGACCGCAACGTCAATCGCGTGGGCAGACTGACCTTGTATTGCAGCAATGTCAAATTCTAGTTGGACAGCAAAACCAAAATACTCAGACAAGACAGTGCGCAAACGATCTGCGTGCGCACCCTCTGTCAACGCCTTGGTTGGCACGCGCAAAGTCAGCACACGGCCCGAAACAGACGAGCACTCGGACTGACGCGCTAACTGCGAAGCCATCCCAGTCAGAGGCAGCTTGGAGGAAAAGCTTGCCCATGGTTCTGGCAACACGATGATCTCCGAGAGCGCAGCAGCGGGTGATGCGTAAGCGTCGTAGCCGTCCTCAGCAGGCATATCGTCCTCCAAATGCGGTGGCATCGAGCTTGCAAAAGAGGACTCGATATCAGTATCAGCGCCCAGAGCGTACTCGTCGTCCTCAAGGTCTTGATTTGAAGCTGAAGGCGCTAACTGCCCGATTGCGGGAGCGGCTGGCTGCGATGTTTCTGGTTCGTTTTCCCAGGGTGGAGTTGGCGTTCGCTGCGTGGCAACTGGAACCGGGGTTGCAACAACCGGGGCTGGCACTGGGGTTGCAACGGACACTGGGGTTGCGTCGGGCATTGGGGTTGCGTCGGGCATTGGGGTTGCAACGGGCACTGCGGTTGCAACGGGCACTGAGGCTGGAACCAAAGGTGCAGTCAGGGTTGTCGTCAAGGGACGAGATAGTTCAGCAGGCGGTGCAGTTGATACAGGGGATTTGGAGTCAGAAGTCGCGACCACGGTTGGCGCCGTGGCGACCGGCAGGGCCAGATTAACAGGCTGATTCCCCGCACCTGAACCTGCAAACAAGGACAGCATGCGCAAGCAAGCCATCACAAAACCGGCATACTCATCCGGCGCAATAGCTAACTCCGAACGACTATGCACAGCAATCGTATAGAAAAGCTGAACCGCATCTGGATGTAACGACTGAGCCAAACGCAGGAGATCCTGCATTAGGGGGTCTGACTCATCGGCCGCGAGCGCAACGCGCTGGATAATAGCGATCCGGGAAAGCAATACCGCCAGATCTGCCAGCGCCGCGCGATAAGACAAGCCGCGCATGGACAATTCGTCGGCGATCTCCAGGACAGCTTGCCCTTGCCCGGACTGCAACGCATCGAGCAGGCGAATCAGATGACGCTGGTCGATCGTACCGAGCATGCCACGCACCGATTCCTCGGTAAGGTTGCCGGCACTATAGGCGATCGCCTGATCGGTCAGCGATAAGGCATCGCGCATCGAACCCGAGGCTGCCTGGCCCAGCAAACGCAAAGCGGGTACCTCAAAAGGAATTTGCTCCTGACCCAGCACGTTTTCCAGATGCCCGACGATTGAGTCGCCTGGCATTTGTTTAAGATTGAATTGGAGGCAACGGGAGAGCACGGTGACAGGAATTTTTTGCGGATCAGTCGTGGCCAGAATGAATTTGACGTGTGGCGGAGGCTCTTCAAGCGTTTTAAGCATGGCATTGAACGCATGCCCGGTGAGCATGTGGACTTCGTCGATCATGTAGACCTTAAAACGCCCCACGCTTGGCGAATACACCGCCTGTTCGAGAAGCTGTGTCATTTCGTCTACACCTCGATTCGAGGCGGCATCCAGTTCAAGATAGTCGACGAAACGACCCTCATCAATCGAGGTACACGCCTGGCAGACACCGCAAGGCGTTGCAGTGATACCTTTTTCGCAATTAAGCGATTTAGCCAGGATGCGTGACAAAGTGGTTTTACCAACCCCACGCGTGCCGGTAAACAACCAGGCATGATGCAGTCTTTGGGTTGTAAGCGCGTGCGAAAGCGCTCGGACAACATGATCTTGTCCAACCAGGGTCTCAAACGTGCGGGGACGCCACTTACGCGCCAATACTAGATAAGTCATGGACGTTTTCTACCACGGACGGAAATTAAGGAGGCGAGCCTGACTTCGGCACTGTTTCTGCACGGCTGTGGCTGCTTCGTTCCCGACCTGACCAGATTGACCGCCGAACCATGCGAAGGGGCCCGCCAACCTCAATTCTAGCAGGGCTTGAGCCTTCAATCGTGATCCAGCGCAATCCATAGGTCATCTCGGGGAAAATAAAGAGCAGCTCGCGCAGATCGGCCATCAAGTTCGGTCAACTGCTGGCAATAGCGCTGAAGTTGAGAGGCATAACGCTCACGCATGCGTTGCGCAAAAATTGGGGCCGACTCACCCGCAGCGGGACGACCAGTTTTGTAATCGACCACCAACCAGCCCTGCTCATCAGCCAGAGCCAGATCAATCACCGAAACTTTGCCCGTTGCATCCATCAGGGCCCATTCACGATAGGACTGGGGGTGACTTAATAACCAGCGCCCACGTTCATGGGTCAACATAGCCGCCAGGGTATCGATCACCTCGCTGGTGGCGTGCTCAGCCTGCGCAAGGGTCAAGCCAGCCTGCGTCAACTGACGCTGGATCAGGGAGGATTTCTGCGCGACGGTTTGCGGGTCCCAGCCACGCAGTCCTTGCTGTCCAATGTGCGCAAGCCAGGCATGCACCAGGATGCCAATCTGACGATCATAGGTGGTGGTGTCACGCCAGACATACGCCGCATTACGCGTTGAAATATTATCAAGAGGCCATGCAGGAGGAATTTGCTTGCGCCGGCGCAAAGGCTGACCGGTCACCAGCGGAAAATCTGAGGCCAGTTCCTGCGGGACTTGCATTCCCTGGGGCACCTCGGGTTTGCGAACGTGCGGCCACAAACGATCGAGCAGACTACCCGAAACCGGCGCTGCAATTTGGCCCGTATTCTTATCGAGCTTGATTTCCGCCACCAGATGCAAAGACTCTTTGGCGCGCGTGGCAGCCACGTAAAGCAAGCGATCCACCTCATAGGCCGCACGTCGTTTTTCACGCATACCCAGGTACTTGGAAAACGTATCTGGTTCTGAACTCGCCCGTGGCTTGATCGGACCGAACAGCACATGTTCCTCGATCTGCTCGATACGCACCAGCGGGTTTTGATCTGCTCGAGGCCCATGGTGCAACCCAAACAGGATCACACGCTCAAACTGCAAACCCTTTGATTTATGCATCGTCATCACTTCGACCGCGCGGCTTTCCGAATCCGGCGCAGCA
This sequence comes from Burkholderiaceae bacterium, assembly GCA_036725985.1. Classification (GTDB taxonomy): domain Bacteria; phylum Pseudomonadota; class Gammaproteobacteria; order Burkholderiales; family Burkholderiaceae_B; genus Zwartia. The sequence goes on along the minus strand of DAIMDD010000002.1, from coordinate 319,293 downwards.
AATAGTTTTTCAAGTTTTGACTCAAGCGCATCAAGATCCAACCCGCCGTAGGGCGCCATTTGCTCAACCAATTGAAAAACTCTTTCGGCGTCCTGCAAGTCTGCAGCGCCTTGTGCAAGAGACGGTCCTCCGAGCAAGAGCCACACTCGCTCCATCTGATTTGCAAGTGGACGTATATCATCCTCGCGCAAGGCTTGAAGCAAAACCGGGGCAAGCGCAATCAGTCGGGCAAACTCTTGCGCGTCAAGAAGTTGTTCAGCCCGACACATACGCCCCTTTTCAGGTACTTTTAAAGCGCGCTCCAGCAGCACGGGTACAGCCTCATAGCGCTCCTCGGACAAAAGCGCATGCAGACTCTTTAGCGTCAGTCCGCAATAGGGTGAGCGCAGCACAGAGACCCAGGCAGCCCGGTCACCAGGATGGCACAAGGCACGTATGATCTGCACCAGATCCACTACATACGGGCGCTTATACAAAGGAACCAGTTCGACCGCGCGACAGGCGATACCTGCCTTGGCCAGATACTGAGTGACCTCTTTGAGGTGCGTGCGTGCGCGTACGAGCACCGCCACCGGATGTTTTTGCTCAGGATAGCTCTCGAGTGCTTCGCGGACCAAATCCACCACTACGCTTTCAGCCTTGTCCTCGGACTGCACGAATACCGGGTGAAAACTGACTGCGGGATCCAGACTCAGCGGATGAAAAGCTTGCGAATGCGCATAGGAAATCGCACCGGCATCTGGCTCGTCTACGGTAGGCAAAAGTTTTTCAAATACAGTATTGACCCAATCCACCACCCCAGCCTGTGAGCGAAAATTATCGGTCAACTTTAAGGACTCGACTGGCAGCCCCCCCAAGCCTTCATCTCGTATTTTGAGAAAAAGCGCAACATCAGCCTTACGAAAGCGATAGATAGATTGCATCGGATCACCGACCAGGAAAAGCGTTCGGCCGTCTCCCTGCTGCCATCCCAAAGTAATTTTTTTAAGCAGATCAATCTGCGACTGGCTCGTATCCTGAAACTCATCAATCAGCAAATGCCTGATCGTGGCGTCAAGCTTTAACAGCAGCTCCGACGGATCATCCGCACGCCCAAGGGCCAGAGCGGCGCGTCTGGCGATCTCAATAAAATCCACCTCACCGGCTTGCGCGAACTGAACGAGCAATTGGGCCGCCGCTAGTTTCAAACACTGGATCTGAGCACTCAAGATGTTCCATTGTTCTTCTGAGAACTCCGGATCAGGAGCCTGCAGCACCGCAAATAATTTTTCAATCCAGGCTGCCGGCTCATTGCTTTCATGCGAGGCGAGCCACTCTTGCAATAATTTTTTCTGTATTGACTGCGGCGGACAGCCATTGTTTTTATTCAAGGCCTTGCGCAAAGTGCCCGAACCCGTGAGAAGCAGCTCAGCAAGCGCTCTCCATTGACCGAGATACTCAATCTCAGAGCCGAAGGTCTCGCCATCCCAATCCAGCAGCTGAGCGAGCGCGTGAGCTGGGTCAGTTTCAGCTAGCGTCGCCGCAGCCATGCGCGCACCAGGCGCTAGTTGTTCGGCCCAGCCGATTGGCATCAGCGACCCCAGGCGCGCCAGATCCGTCTCAACCGCACGCTGCAAATTCGCCTGAAGTTGTTCACGATCATTGCCATCTTCAAGCAAAGGCAGCCATTGATCCCGCTGGCCCAGCATATCCGCGAGCGCTTGGGCTGCGACCTCGATATCCAAATCCAGATGCTTGAGTAACTGCGTCACGCACGAAAAGTCTTGCCGATCAGCCAGATCAAGAGTCATGCGGGCTGCGGCAAGATAATGCGCGCGCGCATCATCCACCACAGAAGGCAGGCCGCCCATCGCAGAGAGCCAGGGCATTGTGCGCACCAGAGAGGCGCAAAAAGCGTCAATCGTGCGGATCGAGAGTCGTGCGGGATGTTGCAAAATCTGCCAACCCATCTCCTTATCTCTCGCAAGCGCTTGCCTGGCGAGGTCCCAGCTTTTACGCGCATGCGCTTTATCAGGCGGCTCAAGTTCCAATCCAGCCAGGAGTTTTTGCAAGACACGCTCATGCATTTCAGCCGCAGCTTTTCGCGTGAAAGTAATCGCAACAATTTCCTCGGGACGATTGACGGTCGCAAGTAAAGCAAGGATACGATCTGTCAGCAGTTCGGTCTTGCCGGAACCTGCAGGAGCCTGCACCAGAAACGAATACCGGGGATCGATCGCGCGCGCACGGACTGCAGCATCATGAGGGATTTTTTCAGTCATCCTGATCCTCCTCATAGATACGCAAGATCGGTAATACGTCACAATATTTCAAGTCATCTCTGTTAAATGACTGATTGACCGCCACGCCCTGTAAAAACTCATCCGCTAATCGGGTGATCGAAGTGTGCAATCTCCCAATAACAGCCTCCCAGGAGGCATCATCAAACTTTGCTTCGCCAAGCGTCTTTGGGCCTTTGAGTCCCAGCTCTTGGTCCACCAGCCCAATAGCACCAACAGATTTGCTGTGAAGTTGCACGAGGATGAAACCTGCCAGACCCTCTGCAGCACTCCCGCCAAGCTGTTGGACAGTAGTTTTAAGCGAAACATCTCCAAGCATCAGCGCCACATAACTCGGCAACTGCAGATTCGAAAGTCTTTGCTGTTTCCAATCTCTTAATACATCAGGCAATTTTGTGCCTGACTTGTAATCGATGACGACTTGCCGTTCATCGCTCAACAACGTATCGAGGCGATCCAGTCGCAACTCAAGACGTAACTTATGCGTCGAGCCGATTTCCATTAATCTTTTTTGTTCGATTTCAGTCGCTTTGAAAGGTAATCGATTCGATTCAATCTCTAACCATTGAGCAATCAGGGGCGTCGAGCGCTCAACTTCCAATTGCTGCCACATCTGCGGGTACTCCTGTAACTTTTGCTGCGCCACCTCTTGCAACAACCGCTCTATCCACTCTTGCAGCACCCCGCTAGCGCGCCGCTCGATCAAGCATTCCTGCGTCCGCAACTCCTCCCAGATATGCTGCATCACTGCATGCAAATAAATACCACGCAGTGTTTTCGATGGTAGGGTTGCGTAGGGCTTTAGACCTTGAACACCCAAACGATAACGCACGAAGCCCCACAAAGGATTGCAGGACTGTGTCTCAAGCACATTGACGCCACCCGCAGTCACTTCTTCAGTCAGTAAGACAGGGCCTTGAGCATCCACAACTTCTTGTAATAAATCCTGTTTAGTGAGTGTGTCTGGCTCAGGCGACCAGGTATCTGGAACCTTCTCGACCCCTGCGATCAGGGGCGAGGGCCTCAGACCACGCTCACCATCCTGCTCTGCGGAGCTGACGATTATTTCTGGAGCTGTGTATGTGAGGTGTTTATAAATCTGTTGCGCCCACTCGTATTCTCGCTCAGGCGTTGCGCGCGGAGCTCGAGCCAGTCGCAATGCAGATAAAGGAATAAAGGGGTTGGGTTTTGCTGCTGCGGGCAAGACCTCATCGGTCAACCCAAGGATCCAGACGCCATCCCAGTTACCACCTTCGGCCTCGAGCAAACCCAGTACATCCAGTCTGGCCGCGGGGTCGCGCTGCGGCTGAAACGCTGCACTGCGCGCCAGCCGATTCAAAGTGGCCCAAGCATCCATTGCATTGACAGCTCCCAGTACCGGTGTCATTTGCGCGAAGCGATCGAGCAATTCATCCAAGGCCTCTGTAACCTGATAGGCGACTGAACTCTGTTGCGCTCGCCCAGGAAAACCAAGTTTAGAAAGCGTTGTGCGAAAAATTCGAGACCATGATTGAGCGTCTGTTTTACGGGGAGAGTCTAGCCAGCTTTGCCACGCCAGCTGCCAGGCTGGACCAAGCGTTAAGAGTGTTTCAATTGAACGCGACCAGCCAGACAATGTCACGCGTGTCACCTGCCTGTCGCGCCAGCGCGCATCGATTCGTGCACGTGCACCCATTTCCTGCACATCACCCGCACAGTATCCGGCCAGCAAAGCCGCACCGAGTTCTAGAGGCTCAGCGCTGCCACGCTCTTTCATCAATACAAACGTTCTGAGCCAAGCCAGCAAGGCTCGACCTGCACGCCATTCGGATAAAGGCCTCGCGACGGCTACGTTAAATGCCAGCGGTTCAGTCAGGGCTTGACTTAGAACCTGATCAAGCACCCTTCTCGCGTAAGGTACTTCGCGATCTAGCTGAGCTGCAACAATCGCGTAGCGACCCTGGGGGTTTTGAATTAACTGCTGGCGAGCCCAATAGGCCGCGGCATGCCATTGGGCCTGCGCATTCACGGACAACACCCTTTGTTGCTGACCCGCCTTGCGCTCTGCTTGACCGAGTATAAAAATCGAAACGTCCAAATCGGCTAGGGCAGCCAGCACTCTGCTCATGCGTGGTGAGATTTCAGAAAATCCGGCTAACACCACATGCGCAGGCATGACGACCTGTGCATGGGCACTATCGCGCGATAAGCTTTCCAGATGAAGGATGACACGCTCGACCAGCAAGTTTGGATCCAGCGCATCCAAGCTATGTAAGCGGGTTCGATAAACATCACGCCAGCGCTCAAAACTTTGAAACTCTTCGGTCTGAGTGCCTTCCAGAACGTCAATCTCCCACTCATCCATTAAAGCGTCAGCTTGCATCGCTGCTGCTGCAGCCTGATTCATATCAAGCAAGGGGCGCTCTGTCTCGAGGTCCGCTATGACTTGCCCCCAAAGTGTTTGAGCAGAAAAACTATCCAGTACATGGGACGGTGCCGCAATACGCTCCTCAAAAGCAAGCTGCGCGAGCAACTGTGATTGCCAGGATGACCAGGGCGCGACAAAGGGAATTTCAGAGGTGCGAGCGAAGTGCTTTGCCAAGATCTGGAGCACACTTCGGGTCATTCGATTATTCACTGTCAGCACTGCTGTCTCGCTCGCAGACAAGTTGCAGAGCTGCGCGTAATCGATGACAGGTAAGTCTTTCAGCAAAGGCATCTCAGAAAGTTAAAACCCACACAGTGTGGCGATTGTTTCCCAATTAATACGCATGCCGGGTGTCAGGTAACCAAGAAACCCAATACAAAGTACACCTAACAATGCAGCAGCCCCTAAAAATTTGGGCAATAATTTCAAAGGGCGACGAGTTTTTTTCAACCGATCCATCTCAGGCGGCTGCAGGAGTCAGACCGAGCGAAAGTGGTTTTTCCTTAACCGGCAGGCACAACGCAGCAGCCATCAAGGCCAAAGCGATACCCATCCACCAGACCAAGTCGTAACTACCCGTGATCGCTTGAACTTTACCGCCGAGCCAGACACCACTGAAGCTGCCTAACTGATGGCCTAAAAAAACCATGCCTGAAAGTGTCGCGGCATAGCGCAAACCATATATCTGGGCGATCAGGCCTTGCGTTAAGGGAACAGTACCCAGCCAGAACAATCCCATCCAGCCAGCGAAAACATAAACAACAAAGGGAGTCGTAGGCATGACCAGAATCCATAGGATACCAAACGCTCGCATGAAATAAAGAAAGGCCAACAGATTTTTTTTGCTGTAGGTCCCGCCAAGCTTGCCAGCAGTAAATGAACCAAAAACATTGAATAAGCCGATCAGCGCAATCGCAATCGCACCGCTGCTAGCGTTAAGGCCAGCGTCCGTCACAAAAGAGGGCAAGTGCAAGGTAATGAAAGCGGTATGAAAACCACAAACAAAGTAACCCCAGAAAAGAAAATGAAAGGTCGGATGTTGCAAAGCCTGACTAATTGCACTGAGCATGGACTGCTGCTGACCAGTCGAGGCAGTTGGCTTTCCACGCAGGAACCAGGTGAGGGGTAATGTTGCCGCCAACACCACCGAAAGTATCCAATAAGCGCCCGTCCACTGATAGGTATCAATCAGAAGCTGACCCGTTGGAACAACCAGAAACTGGCCTAAGGAGCCACCGGCACTCGCAATACCCATTGCAGTACTGCGCGAAGACAAGGGAACAGTGCGTGCAATCACAGGAAGAATGACGGCAAAAGTCGTACCCGCCTGTCCAAGGCCAATGAGCACGCCCGCGGTCATGTATAAATCAAAGACACTGGTGGAATATCTGATTCCAATTAAACCTAACGCATAAAAAACCGCACACAGAGCGATCGTACGGGCCGAGCCAAAGCGATCCGCCATCATGCCGGCACCAATGGCAGCAACACCCCAGACCAGGTTTTGTATGGCAAACGCCATGGAAAAAACTTCACGCGGCCAGTTGTGTTCAAGTCCCATGGGTTGCATGAACAAACCAAAGGTTGCGCGTGTTCCCATCGCAAGTAAAACAATAAAGGTACCAATCAGGATTGTGCGGACTGCTTTTTGATCTTTGACTTCGTTATTTACAGGTGTAGTTTGTGTCATGAAGGTCTGCTGCAATCAAAATTATTTTTTCGTAGTTGAAACACCGCGCATTTCTGCCATGCGCTGGGCGATCAACACGGACCATTTATCAAAGGCGTTTTTAGCATAAGACCATTGCTGGAACGAATTCAGATAGCCCGTCGCCCATGTTTGAGCAGCACCCACGACGCCACTATTCATATCCGCAGCATATTTACGACCGATTTCAGTATCACGACACTCGGCAAGGACAGCACCGGACACACCATCCCGGAACTGCATTTCCATGCCTGTTTCCCCCAGGTAAGGCGTCGACCCTGCTGGTCTGCCCGTGGCAGAGCCTGAGCTCGCCTCGACAACAAAGGCATAAGGAATAAGCGTACCTGCAATGCTATCCTGAACTTGCGTAGGCACCAGATCTGTCAAGGCGATGCGCATCACGACGACTCCTGGACCTGCTTTATCAACAATCTGCATTTGTGGTTTGAGACTTTTCACCAAGGCATCATGAAAATAATCAGTCAATGTTTTCAAATCGCTTGGATCAATGGTGATTTCTTTATTTTTATCTTTTGACGGTGCAAGCGAAACAACAATACGCGAAACAAGAACCTTGTTGTAGTTCGAGGCGTTCAGGCCCGGTTCGCTCCAACACTCGATCCCTTCGCCCCACTTGGTTGGCTTGAGGCGTGCGTAATCCGAGAGAAAGCCTGAGTTGGTCATGCGCGCTGGATCTGAGGCCGTGATGGTGGCGCCCTTGCCCAGTGAGGATTGATCTGAGGCGCATCCACTCAGAAGTGCGGTCATGGCAAGGGTCAGACTAAAACCTAACCTGTTGAAAGAAATAGTCTTTTTAGATAATTTCATTGCCATGGCGGGATCTTTCCTTGTTTTTATACTGCCAGATAATTGGTGCCGCCGAGACGAATCGAACGTCCGACTCCCTTCTTAGGAGGAAGGTACTCTATCCACTGAGTTACGGCGGCGTGGGGGCTAGTTTAGCAAGCTTTACCCACGCGGATGGTGCTGAGCATGCAGGCTCTTGAGTCTTTCACGGGCCACATGGGTATAGATTTGCGTCGTGGAAATGTCCGAATGCCCCAACAGCATTTGCACCACGCGCAAATCAGCGCCGTGATTGAGCAAATGTGTTGCAAAAGCATGCCTCAACACATGTGGTGACAAAGGAGCCCTGACTCCAGCCAAGACAGCATATTTTTTAATCAATAGCCAAAAAGACTGTCGTGTCATGGGTGCTGCTCGCGCGGTCACAAACAAAGCTGGACTTGTCCGAGCGCCCAGCAATTCTGGGCGGGCTTGTTTCATGTAGGTTGTGATCCAGTGCGCAGCTTCGGCACCAAGTGGGACAAGCCGATCTTTCCCGCCTTTGCCTTGCACTACCCGCACGACACCATCAGAAAGACTGACATCCAGCACGCCTAGAGACACCAGCTCCGAGACACGCAAACCTGTCGCGTAGAGCACTTCCAGCATGGTTCGGTCCCGTAAACCTCTCTGGGTGTGCGCAGGCGGCTGCTGTAAAAGTGCCTCGACTTGAGCTTCAGAGAGTGTTTTGGGGATTCGTAGAGGCTGACGCGCCGTCACCATTTGCAAACAAGGATCAACGCAAACACGCTGATGACGAATCGCCCATAAGTAATAACGTCTGAGCGTTGCGAGACGACGGTTAGCGGTACTGGGTTTGGAGCTCGCGTGCAGTGCCGCGAACCAGTCCTCAATATCGCCAGTCGCGACCGCTTCAAGGCCAATTTTGCGCTCAAGCTGTAACCACTGCTCAAAGGCCGAAAGATCGCGACGGTAGGCTGACAAGGTATTGGCAGCCAACCCGTCTTCGAGCCACACGGCGTCTATAAACTCGGTGATTGAAGCGGACTCTTGATGCGCCATTTGGGATATTTAAGTTTTTTAAAGCAAAATATATAAAAAAAGGTCTGTTTCAAGGTCTCCAAATAAGTGGAGAACACAAGCCACAGACCTCTTTGTACAGCAAAGTGCACTGAATTAATTAAATTCGATCTTTTGTGTTTTCACCACATCCTGAGCCCAGTCGAACTGAGCCTTGATTTCGCGGGCAAACTCCTCAGGCGTATTGCCTGAAGCCAGAGAGCCTTGCTCATCGAGGACTTTGATCACACGCGGATCTTTGAGCGCAATCACGGCTGCCTCTCTCAACTTGTTAATGATTTCTGGCGGGGTACCACGCGGTGCCAGCAGACCATACCAGACCGGTTGATTCAGCTGTGGATAACCAACCTGCGCAAGTGTCGGCACATCTTTCATGGAATCGATGCGCTTATCCCAGGCAATAGCAATTGGGCGCAATTTACCAGCCTGAATCTGTGACATCGAAGAAGGCAGATTATCAAACAAGATTTCGACCTGACCAGCTACTGCATCAGCGAGTGCAGGTCCTGCGCCTTTGTATGGGACGTGAACGATATCTGTACCCGTCGCCATTTTGAACGCCTCTCCAAACAAATGCAGCACACTGCAGGTGCCCGAACTGCCATAGGAATATTTGCCAGGAGTCTTTTTCAACTCCTCGATCATCGACTGAACATCCTTGGCCTGGAACTTTGGATTCACGGAAATCACGTTCGCAGTGTTGGCAAAATTAGTAACTGGTGCGAAATCCTTGATCGGGTTGTAGGGCAAATCCTTTGGACGGCAAGCAGGTAGAACCGCCATCGTTGAGACCGTCGCGATGGACAAGGTATAACCATCCGGCGCGGCCCGCGCGCCTTCGCCCGCACCAATGGCGCCACCCGCTCCGGCTTTGTTTTCAACCACAACAGGCTGGCCTAGTTCCTGGGACATCCGCTGCGTCACCAGACGAGCGATGATGTCAGTCGAGCCACCTGGCGCGAAAGGCACGATGACGCGAATTGGCTTAGTCGGATAGGCTTGGGCGAGCGCGACAGGCGCAACTGCGAGCGCCGCAAATGAAAACGTCGCAGCGATAAGGTTGATTTTCTTCATGGGGTCCTCTGAAACAAACGCCAAAGAAACACTTGCGTATGGCAAGTGCCGGCAAAATAAAATAAGCCCGCGATCAGCGAGCTTATATAGGATGAGTCACAATAGTAGCATTGCACAACTGCTCACGCCTCTGCCCCATGTCCGTTGCCCTGCTTGTTTTACCTGATTTTTTACTGATTGCCTTTGGCTGGTTACTTAACCGCAAACTAGGGTTTTCGCGCGACTTTTTTACGGGCCTCGAAAAGCTCGTCTACTACGTTTTATTCCCTGCACTGCTTTTCCAGTCTATTTTGCGTACACCCATCAGCATGGCCACTGCTGCTGATATTTTTATCGCTACCGCAGCAGTCGCCATTGCCGGTATTGGTCTATCCTGGCTGGCCTTACCCGTTTTACGGCCAGCACCAATCGCCATGGCCTCTGCCGCGCAATGCGGCTATCGATTCAATACCTACATCGCGCTCGCGCTCGCGCCAAGCTTAGCCGGAGCCAGTGGTCAATCCACCATGGCGTTAATTGTCGGGTTCGCGGTTCCGATGGTTAACTTCGCTGCGGTCTTTGCGCTCGCACGCCATCAGGGAACAAACTTTGCAGGTGCCTTACTGCGCAACCCGCTTCTGATGTCTACAGTGGCGGGGGTTGTCTGCAATCTGGCGGGGCTGACTTTGCCGGGTCCCATCGATACACTGCTTGCCCGCCTCGGTGCTTGCGCGGTTGCGCTAGGTATTCTGTGTGTTGGCGCAAGCCTGGTGTGGCAACCTGGTCAAACAAAGTTTTCTCTGGTTGCGTGGATCCTCACAGTCAAACTGCTCGCGCTACCTGCCTGCGCCTGGTTGATTGCTATTTGGCTTAATCTGGATCCACTCAAGCGACAAATGTTTGTACTGTTCGCTGCAATGCCGCCCGCAAGCGCAGCTTATGTGCTTGCCATACGAATGGGGGGGGATGGTCGTCTTGTTGGACTTATTATCTCGCTGGGCACGCCCATCGCTGCGCTGACAATCCCGTTTTGGCTTTTATTAGCCTCCTGAGATGACGATGAGTATTTCACTGCAAACCATTGAATTAGATCTCCCAGACGAATTAGCAACCGACAAACTCGGACAAGAACTCGCGCGCATAGCCGCTGATTTACAAATTAATGACGCTGGTGCCTACCTTCCAGGCTCACAAGCGGGTGGTCGCATTCACCTGAAAGGTGATCTTGGAGCAGGAAAGACTTCCTTAGTACGCGCCTTTTTACGTGAATGTGGCGTGACGGGTCGAATTAAAAGTCCGAGTTACGCACTACTTGAATCTTATGCTGTTTCTAATTTATACTTGTATCATCTTGATTTTTATAGATTTAGCGATCCTTCAGAATGGTTGGATGCTGGATTTAGAGATATCCTGCGAGAAAATGCGCTTGTTTTGATTGAGTGGCCGGAACGTGCAGCTGACTTATTGAGCGATCCGGATATGTTTATTGAATTGGCCTACCTCCCGACTGGGCGGCATGCCAGGTTAAGTGCTTTGACTGAAAAAGGCCGCAAATGGCTCACCGCACTAACCCTGCAAAGGGTGACATCACAACCCAGCTGAAAGCGCCAAATCGCCGCGCTCTGCTGGGTGCGGCCACCACTTTGTTACTCCTTCCTGTCATACCCCGCATCGCCATGGCCTCGCGCCTGTTAGCTGTCCGAACCTGGCCTGCAGACGAATACACCCGTGTCACGCTCGAACTCGATAGCGAACTGAAAGCGGAACATTTCACTCTTGAGGCGCCACACCGCATGGTGGTGGATATTACAGGGCTCGATATGAGCCCTGCCCTGAACGATCTGGTGCGCAAAGTAAGAACGGATGATCCCTACATCAGTTCTCTAAGAGTTGCTCAAAATCGTCCAAATATAGTTCGTCTCGTCTTCGACCTGAAACAAGCGATCGCGCCGCAGGTATTCACCTTGAAACCTGTAGGCGATTACAAATACAGGCTTGTCCTCGACCTGTATCCCAAAGTTGCTCAGGATCCTTTAACGGCTTTGCTGAAAAAACAGCCGCAAAAAAACGATGAAGACCCGTTGGCGCGAATTCTGGAAGACATCGGGCGCAATCCAAAAGGCACAGGCATGGCTAGCCTGCCTGTGATACCGAGCAGCATTTCACCCCCAGCAACCACTGAGCAAAACGAAACTCCAAAACTTGGGCGCAGAAGCCGTGTCATCACTGTCGCACTCGATCCTGGTCACGGCGGCGAGGATCCCGGTGCAATTGGCAAGGGCGGCACGAGAGAAAAAGATGTTGTGTTGGCAATCGCTCAAAAACTCAAAGCCCGGATTGATGCGACACCCGGAATGCGCGCTTATCTGACCAGGGATGGCGATTATTTCGTACCGTTGCATGTCCGCGTTGAAAAAGCCCGTCGCGTCAAAGCCGATCTGTTTGTATCAATTCATGCGGATGCTTTTGTTCGTCCGACAGCAGGTGGCAGCTCAGTTTACGTGCTCTCTTCAAGCGGCGCTTCGAGCTCGGCCGCAAGATGGCTCGCCGATAAAGAAAACGCAGCAGATCTGATTGGCGGAATTAATCTGCAGGTTCAAGACCGGCAAGTTGCAAAAATCCTTCTCGATCTCTCTACCTCTGCTCAAATCAAAGACTCGGTCAAAGTCGGTGACAGTGTGCTTGATGACTTGAAAAACGTCTACAGACTGCACAAGCCTCAAGTCGAACAGGCGGCATTTGCGGTGCTTAAAGCTCCCGATATGCCCTCAATCCTTGTCGAAACAGCGTTCATCAGTAACCCTGAGGAAGAACGCATGCTGCGCAACGGTTCGGATCAGGAAAAATTCGCAGCGGCCTTGCATGGTGGAATTCGTAAATTTTTCACAGCAAACCCCCATCTAGCCTCCGCGAGCTGACTCACGAGCACTGGCTCTGCGAATCTCTGAGCGCCAAGCACCAACAAGCCCTAAAATGCAGGATTCAAAGCTTTCCTTGGCTCTTATGTCTACTCGCCGCCCCATCACCCAGTTACCCGATTTACTGATTAGCCAGATCGCCGCAGGCGAGGTCATTGAGCGTCCCGCTTCTGTGCTGAAAGAATTGGTCGAAAACGCTGTGGATGCAGGAGCTCAGAGCATTGAGGTCAGACTTGAGGCGGGTGGCATACGACGCATCGCAGTCATAGATGATGGTAGTGGCATCGAAGCAAGCGAGTTATCGCTGGCACTGACACGTCATGCAACAAGCAAAATCTCCTCACTGTCCGAACTTGAGTCAGTCTTCTCGATGGGTTTCCGGGGCGAGGCGCTTGCCTCAATCTCTTCTGTTGCTCAACTCACCCTGACTTCCCGTACACGTGAAGCCACCCACGCCTGGAGTTACGAGTCGGGCATGGCAGAGCCAGTTGCCGCAGCAGGTGGCTTAGGCACAACAGTTGATGTGAAATATTTATTTGATCAAGTGCCTGCACGAAGAAAGTTTTTACGTGCCGAAGCAACAGAGTTTGGTCACTGCATCGATGCGATCGAAAGAATCGCTCTCGCATTTCCTGAGGTAGGTTTCAGAGTCTTTCATAACGACCGGGCCGTGCGGCAATGGCTCCCGGCAACTGCCCTGCAGCGCATTAGCGCTGTTCTGGGTGAGGAGTTCAACGAGCACGGTATTGAGGTCAATGCGCAAGGCGGTCTGATTTCTTTACTCGGTGTTGTCACGCGCCCTACCGCCTCGCGCACCCGCGCGGATCGCCAGTTTTTATACGTGAACGGCAGACATGTTAAAGACCGCACCGTTTCACATGCAATACGCAGTGCCTATGCAGATGTTTTGCATGGTGACCGCCAACCGGCTTTTGTATTGTTCCTGCAGATTGACCCCGCTGCAGTAGATGTCAACGTGCACCCTGCCAAACATGAAGTGCGGTTCCGCGATAGCGGTGCCGTCTATCGCTTTGTTTCGCATACGGTGACTCAAGCATTATCGGGCACGGCCGGCACCTCAGGTTACACCGCAGCACCCACGCATCAGCCTGCGGGTTCAGCGTTCAACTCTGCTCGCGCTGAAAACTATTCGGGCAATGCGCAGACTGCAGGCGGCAATGCTTCGGGCAGCAACACTGCTGCCCCCTATTCCTGGCAATCGGTTGCGCAGCAACCGCTGCATCTGCGCGAGAACAACGCCCCCCGATACCACGGACCACAAGCGTCTGCGCCGACACCTGCTCAATGGCAACCCTTGTATCAGCCGCTCAACGACGAGCCTGCCACCTGGCCACTTGGTCGTGCTCTGGCGCAGGTCCACGGCATCTACATCTTGTCGCAAACTGCCAAGGGGCTTGCGCTCATTGATATGCACGCAGCGCACGAACGGGTGGTGTACGAGCAGCTTAAGCAAGCGCTTGAAGACCAAACACTTCCGCAACAAACCTTATTAGTACCGGTTGTGTTTCGCGTCACAGAAAAAGAATTAGCACTCGCCGAGGAACACCGTGAGCAATTACTCGGCCTCGGCTTTGAGATGGCTGCCGCAGGCCCTCAATCCATGACATTACGCGCAGTGCCTGCGATGCTCGCGCGGGGTGATCTTGAAGCACTGGTGCGCGGTGTCTTACGTGATCTTGAGCAGGTCGGAGCGAGCAGATTACTTACTGAACAGCGCAATAACTTGTTAGCAACCATGGCCTGTCATGGTGCTGTGCGCGCTAATCGTCAATTAACTCTCGAAGAGATGAACGGCCTGCTCAGGCAGATGGAACAAACAGAACGCGCGGATCAATGCAATCACGGTCGTCCAACCTGGGTGCACTGGAATGTAGCGGATCTGGATAAACTTTTTTTACGCGGCCAATGACCGAGCAAGCTGCCCCACCACTGATTTGCCTGGCAGGTCCTACAGCTTCCGGAAAAAGCGCCATCGCCTGTGCGATCGCTCAACGCTGGCCAACTGAAATCATCAATGTCGACTCAGCAACCATTTACCGCGGCATGGATATCGGCACAGCCAAGCCGTCATCCGCTGAACAACAAGCCATCAAACACCATCTGCTGGATATTCGTGATCCTGCAGAGGCTTATTCAGCAGCAGCGTTCAGGAGCGATGCGCTGCGATGCGCTGCGGAAATTCGTGCGCGCGGTCATCTCCCTCTGCTTGCAGGTGGCACCATGCTTTATTTCAAGGCACTGCGAGATGGACTCAATAACTTACCTGCCGCGAACCCTGAGCTTCGGGTCGAACTCGAGACGCAAGCAGCCATGATCGGCTGGCCTGCCATGCATGCAAAACTTGCTGAAATTGACCCGATCACCGCAGCCAGACTAGCTCCAAATGATAGTCAACGGGTTGGTCGCGCACTCGAAATCTGGCGCATCAGCGGCACACCCATGTCTGAGTTATTAGGTCAAGCGCAGCAAACCGATGCTCCGGTCCCCACCATCACGCTTAGTCTTGAACCCAGTGATCGCAGCATCTTGCACGCGCGTATTGAACAGCGTTTTGATCTGATGTTGCAGGCTGGATTGATTGAAGAGGTACGTGCTCTTTATCAACGCAAAGACTTGCACATTGGCCTGCCATCAGTGCGCTGCGTGGGCTATCGACAATACTGGTCGATGCTCGACGGAGAAATCACGCCCGACCAAGCCCGGGAACAAGCGATCGCTGCGACCCGCCAGTTAGCTAAACGCCAGATAACCTGGTTGCGAAGCCTGCCAGGCAGGCATGTCATAGACGCTCTTGCCCCCGATGCGGGCAAGCAAGTGATATCGCTGATCGCAAAAATGCTCGATTCAGCTGGGAGCCTGTAAAAAGAAAGCGCGGTTTAAAAAAACTTATTTCTGTCACAAAGCCGTCATACACTTCGATCTCTATTGAAGGAAAATAATGAAAGTTGGCATTAATGGCATGGGCCGTATTGGTCGTCTGGCACTGCGTGCAGCCTTTGGCGCAGCGGAGCGCCAACCCGATGATCCACGGGCGCGCAATCGCCTGGAGATTGTCCATCTGAACGAAATCAAAGGCGGTGCTGCCGCGACCGCGCATTTGCTCGCGTTTGACTCCGTCCAGGGACGCTGGCGCGAGGACATCGAAGCTGAAAGTGACTCAGCGATCCATATCGGCAGTAAAAATTTGCGGTTCACTTCTTATGCCACGCCAGCCGAGATCCCCTGGGGCGAGCTGGGTGTAGAGGTTGTGCTCGAATGTACGGGTAAGTTTTTAACACCTGAGACGATACAGGGGCATCTGGAGCGTGGAGCCAAACGCGTGATTGTCGCGGCGCCAGTCAAAGTCGGCGAGGTGCTCAATATTGTTGTTGGTGTCAATGAGCACCTCTACGATCCTTCAAAACATAAGATCGTCACCGCAGCTTCCTGCACCACAAACTGCCTGGCTCCTGTTGTCAAAGTCGTGCATGAAGCGATTGGTATTCGTCATGGTCAGATCACCACTATTCATGACCCTACCAACACAAACCTGATTGTCGATGCCCCCCATAAAGATTTGCGTCGTGCTCGCAGCGCCATGCAAAGCTTGTCGCCCACGACGACTGGGAGCGCCACAGCCATTGCCGTAATCTACCCTGAGCTCAAAGGCAAACTCAACGGCCACGCAGTTCGCGCGCCGGTATTAAACGCATCACTGACCGACTGTGTCTTTGAAATGAAACGCGAGACAAGCGTGGATGAGGTCAATAGCCTCTTCGAAGCTGCGGCAAAGGGTGCGCTTGCAGGCATTCTCGGATATGAAAAACGTCCACTTGTGAGTGCCGATTACGCCCGCGACACGCGCAGCTCGATCGTCGATGCGCTCTCCACCATGGTGACTGATGGCACCTTGCTGAAGATTTATTCCTGGTATGACAACGAGATGGGGTACTCCTGCCGGATGGTGGATCTGGCTTGTCATATGCAAAAGCAAGGCATCTGAGCGTCATGAAGCAAACGCTACCATCCCACAGTTCGTCAGCCACAAGCACTGAGGCAAATGCCTCCAGACACGGCGCGCGCAATTACGCCATTGTCACCTCGGCCTACTGGGGCTTTACGCTGACCGATGGCGCTTTGCGGATGCTGGTGTTGCTGCATTTTTATCGCCTGGGCTATTCACCTTTTACTTTGGCTTTTTTATTCTTGCTGTATGAAGCAGCGGGCATTCTTGCCAACCTGATCGGGGGATGGCTTGCCACGCGCTTTGGTATCGCGCGCATGCTGGTGGTTGGTTTGACGACGCAGATCATCGGATTTGGTTTGCTCTGCGCGCTCTCGCCGCAGTGGACCGCGACGATGTCGGTGGCCTGGGTGGTTCTATCGCAAGGAGTCTGCGGGATTGCCAAGGATCTGACTAAAACGGCCAGCAAGTCAGCGATCAAAGTAACAGCAGGCGAAGCCTCGGGACAATTATTTAAATGGGTCGCCTGGTTTACCGGCAGTAAAAACGCAATGAAAGGCGTTGGCTTCTTTTTGGGAGGCTTATTGCTTGATCAGCTAGGGTTTCGCGGCTCCTTGTGGGCGATGGCCGGTCTGCTCGCAATAATCTTAGTCGCAGTCGTGTTGTCACTGCCACCGATGATGGGTAAAAGCAAAGCATCCAAATCTGCAAAAGAATTATTTGCTAAAAACAAAGCAATCAATCTGTTAGCCGCTGCAAGAGTTTTTTTATTTGGCGCACGTGATGTCTGGTTTGTAGTGGGTGTCCCTGTGTTTCTTTACGCTTCAGGCTGGACTTTCACGATGGTCGGTGGCTTTCTTGCGACATGGACTATTGGCTATGGCCTGGTGCAAGCGATTGCGCCCATGCTGGTCAAACGCAGCACTGACGGACTCAGCAGCGAGGTCCCTGCAGCGCGCCTATGGTCAGCTATTCTTGCCGCGATCCCTGCTGTCTTAGCGATTCTTGTTCTGCTTCAAGTCAGCCATCTCCAGTGGGTCGTCGTCGCAGGCCTGGGACTCTTCGGTTTTGCGTTTGCAGTGAATTCATCCGTACACTCCTACCTGATACTTGCTTACGCTGGCTCGGAAAAAGCGGCAGAAGATGTTGGTTTTTATTACGCAGCGAATGCCGCAGGACGCTTTATGGGTACGCTGCTATCCGGGCTGCTCTATCAGTGGGGCGGGCTTGAATACGCCCTGATTGGCTCAGCCATCATGTTGATGGTTTGCTGGTTGTTCACGCTCGCCTTACCAAGCTCACGAGCAAACTATAAACAAACCACAGAGAACCAAAAATCATGAACGCCCAGCACTGGTATGGCCGCCACTAAGAGCGCCGCTGTGCTTGGACTCGCACGCCATACGCATCCAGCCTGAAGATAGCTGGATGCAGTATGAATGCATCCTGAGTGTCTGTTTTATTTTTAAACAACGACCGTCTGGGCCTGATCTGCTGAGCAGGCGCGTATATCACCGAGTTGGTAAACCGTTTCGCCGGCCAGCGTGAAGGCTGCCATGATGGCTTGCGCTTTTGCTGCGGGGACAACCACAACCATTCCGATGCCGCAGTTAAAAACCCGGTGCATTTCCGTATCGGCTACCCCACCCTCGCGTTGCATCCAGGAAAATAGCTCTGGCATAGTCCAGGCATCGCGGTGCAGATGCGCTTGCAAGCCAGGCTGCAAAATGCGTGGCACGTTGTCGAGCAAGCCACCGCCTGTAATGTGCGCGAGTCCTTTGATGTCTGAACCAAACTGCGCCAGAATCGACAAAACGGGTTTGACATACAGGCGGGTAGGTGCCATCACCACATCGCCTAAAGAGCGGCCATGAAAATCCTGCTCTGGACGGGCGTTGGCACGCTGCAGAATTTTGCGCAGCAATGAAAAACCGTTCGAGTGCGCGCCACTGGAGGCCAGACCCAATACGACATCACCAGGAACAATCGATTTACCATCGATCAACCTGGATTTTTCTGCGGCTCCAACGGCAAAACCCGCTAAATCATATTCACCATCCGGATACATGCCTGGCATTTCAGCGGTTTCGCCACCAATCAAGGCGCACCCTGAGAGCTCGCAGCCCTTTGCAATACCGCCTACAACCTGGGCCGCCACCTCAACAGAGAGCTTGCCGCAAGCGAAATAATCGAGAAAAAACAGTGGCTCAGCACCTTGCACCAGAATGTCATTGACACTCATGGCGACCAGGTCAATACCGACCGTATCATGGCGCTGCCAGTCAAAAGCCAATTTAAGCTTAGTGCCCACACCATCTGTACCAGAGACCAGTACGGGCTCTTTATACCGCTTAGGTACCTCAAACAAGGCTCCAAAACCGCCGATACCGGCCAGAACACCCTCGCGCATAGTGCGAGCAGCCATGGGTTTGATACGGTCGACGAGAGCGTCGCCTGCGTCAATATCGACACCAGCATCGCGATAGGTCAGAGGAGTTTGTGATTGAGTCATAAGAAAAAGCCGTTGTTATGTGACAATTGCGGAGTTTTATACGTGATTTTCCCTAATTTTACGATGACTCGATGAATCGTCAGTTACTTCTTGAAATCATCCCCGCGCCCGAACCTACTTTAGACAGTACTGTCATAGGGGAAAATGCAGCTGCAATTGATGCCGCACGAGGCCTTGCGCCTGGTCGAGCCCTGTATTTCTGGGGTCCTCCGGGGTCGGGACGAAGCCACTTGCTACGTGCGCTTGCAGAACAAAGACCAGCTATTTTTCTGGACTCCAGCTCTTTGCCCCAGCACATGATGTCACTGGCGACACAGCACGATCCCCAGAGCCATAAACTGGTCGTGATCGATGATATCCAGGAAATGTCTGATGCTCAGCAGGCATGCGTATTTGCCCTGTACAATCATTGGCGTGCTTGTGCGACGACAGAATCCGCATTTGCACTGGTAGTGACGGGTGATCGCGCGCCAATGATGATGCCCCTGCGAGAGGATTTGCGCACACGGCTTGGCTGGGATTTGGTTTTTCGCTTAGAACCTCTTTCCGACAAAGACAAATTTGCAGCACTCAAGACCTATGCCGAGGGACAGGGCCTGCCCTTATCCCCGGAGGTTCTGGACTGGATGCTGATTCATTATTCGCGCGATATTCGTCAGCTTTTTGCCCTGGTTGATGCACTGGACCAGTATTCGCTTTCTAAACATAGGACTGTCACCGTGCCTCTTTTGCGCGCGATGCTGGCGGACCGTGATTTTCTGCAATCGACATGACAAGACGTTTGGCACTTTTTGATCTGGACCATACCCTTCTGCCCCTGGACAGTGATCATCAGTGGGCAGAGTATCTAGCTAAAACCGGTCGAGCCGGAGATCCTGAAAGCGCCTTGCGCAAAAATGAAGAACTCATGGAACGCTACAACAGCGGCGACTTAACAGCCGAGCAGGCTGCAGAGTTCATGCTGGGGTTGCTCGCCGCGCACCCGCCTCATTTGCTGGCAGCATGGCATGAGGATTTCATGCAACGCGTGATCCGCCCGGCTATGACGCAACAGGCAATAGATCTGGTACAGCGTCACTTGGCTGCAGGCGACTTATGCGCCATGGTCACGGCGACCAATAGTTTTGTCACAGCGCCTATCGCCCGTGCTTTTGGCGTACCTACCTTAATCGCGACCGACCCAGAATACCTGGCCGGTCGTTACACCGGGAAAATTCTCGGAACCCCCAGTTTTAAAGCTGGCAAAGTCATACGCGTCAACCACTGGTTAGCGGGCTTGAATAAAACACTGGCAGATTTCGATGAGTCCTATTTTTACAGTGACTCGACCAACGACCTGCCCTTGCTTGAAGTCGTGACCCACCCGATGGTCACCAATCCTAGTCCGACACTGCACAGTATTGCCACCGAGCGTAACTGGTCAATCATCAATCTATTCACCAATACAGCAGACAACAAATCCTGATGATTACCGACACAATCAAACGCTTTGTTGGGCAACTGTTCAGTCCCAGGAAACATGGCGTGCAACATATTGGCCGCGAAAAACACGGGATCGATCGCCGTAATGTTTCCCGTCATGCGATCAAGGTCTGCGAAGTATTGCAGCACGAAGGCTATCAGGCTTATATCGTGGGGGGGGCCGTACGCGATTTGATCGTAGGTCTGGAGCCGAAAGATTTTGACGTTGCAACCAACGCGACACCTGAACAGGTCCGCGCGCTTTTCAGACGTGCCCGGATTATCGGCCGCCGCTTCCAGCTCGTTCATGTCGTATTTGGTCAGGAGATCATCGAGACCTCGACTTTCAGAGCGCCAGCCACCGTCACACAGGCAACCGACGACCACGGCCGGATTCTGCGCGACAACGAATTTGGAACGCATGAACAAGATGCCGTGCGTCGCGACTTTACGATCAACGCGCTGTACTACGACCCAACGACCGAACAAGTCATCGATTTCCACCAAGGGGTGGATGATTTGAAAAAGCGAGTGGTGCGTATGATCGGAGACCCCTCCACACGCTATCGCGAAGATCCGGTGCGGATGCTGCGAGCAGTAAGATTCGCCGTCAAACTCAACGGTACGATCGATCCCGCCTCCAAAGAGCCCCTCTTGTCGATGGCAGGCTTGATTACCAACGTCCCCTCTTCCCGTCTGTTTGATGAAATGCTCAAACTGCTGACTTGTGGCCATGCAATGGACTGCTTGCAACAACTGCGCCAGGATGGTTTGCATCATGGCATGCTGCCGCTGCTCGACGTAGTGCTTGAGCAACCTGGAGGCGAAGCATTCATCGAACTAGCCCTGGACCGTACCGATCACAGAGTAAGAAGTGGCAAGACGGTCAGCCCGAGCTTTTTGTTCGCGGCTCTGTTGTGGCAGGAAGTCGATCTGCAATGGAAAAATCTCCTCAAACAAGGTGAGACAGGTATTCCAGCTTTGATGCAGGCCGCCGACGCTGTGCTCGAAAAACAAACTAAAACACTTGCCATCCAGAAACGTTTTAGCTCAGACATGCGAGAGATCTGGTTCATGCAACCACGCTTTGACAAGCGTTTGCCCAAATCCATCTGGCGCATGCTTGAGCAACCACGTTTCAGGGCTGCGGTTGATTTCCTGCAATTACGTGCAGCCGCAGGTCAATTCGACAGCGTACTTGCACAGTGGTGGATGGACCTGGCTAATGCCGATGATGACAGCCGTGCCACAATGCTTGAGGAGCTGAGCAAACTACCCCGTGAAGGCGGTAGTTCCGGACCACGCACACGGACGCGCAGACGGCGCAGCGGTCCGCCGCGTGTACCTGTCGATCATAACAACGCTCCAACAGTCTGATCCCTGTTGCGATGAATGCGAACAGCCTGATTGGTCTAGGCGCAAATCTGGGTGATGCGCGGCAGACACTTCTCGATGCGCTTGCCGAACTGAAATCCAGCCCTGGCATTCTGAAGCTGGAATGTTCCCGTTTCTACGCAAGCGACCCCGTCGATGCGCAAGGCCCTGTATTCATCAACGCAGTGGCAAGCCTTGAGACTACTCTTACCCCCATTTATTTGCTTGATCTGCTGCAATCGCTTGAACAACGACACGGACGCGCACGCCCTTATCGCAATGCTCCGCGTACACTGGATCTGGACTTGCTCTGGTATGACGGGATTGAAATCGCAACGCCCAGATTGATCCTGCCACACCCAAGGATGCATCAGCGTGCGTTTGTGTTGCTGCCCTTAAAGGAGCTGGCACCGGACCTGCACATGGCTCAAGGGTCTATCGATGCGTTACTGAAAGCCTGCAGCGAGCAAAAACTCTGGCTGCTGCAGGATCATTGCGCCTGACAGCGCACGCCGTTAAATCGCCTTATCAGCCTCAAGCGCAGCAATAGTGTCGGCCGACACACCCAGTTCTTTCAAAATAGCATACGTGTGTTCGCCAATCCCTGGAATCGGATCCATACGCGCAGCAAACTCGCTGTTTGTGGCAGGCGGCAACAATGCCGGCAAAGCGCCTACAGGACTACCTACTTCGGTCCAGCGATTGCGGGCCTTAAGCTGTGGGTGTTCCCAGACGTCTTTCATTTCATTCACACGCGCATTGGCAATGCCAGCATCCTCAAGATACTGAACAACCTGATCGATGGTCATTTTGGAAAAAACTCCAACGATCAAACCCCGCAAACGCTCTCGGTTAGCGACTCGCAATGAGTTGGAGGAAAAATCAGCCTCATCCGCCAGAGCAGGCTGCTTGAGTACTTTTTCACAAAACACACGCCACTCACGCTCGTTTTGCAGACCAAGCATCACGCTACTACCATCACCAACAGGGAAAGGTCCGTAAGGATAGATCGTCGCATGCGCAGCACCAGCTCTTGGTGGTGGCGTCGCACCCTCGAACGCGTAATACATCGGAAAACTCATCCACTCGACCATGCTCTCAAGCATCGAGACATCGAGGTGACTGCCCAAACCTGTTTTGCCTCGCAACAGCAAGGCATTGAGAATGCCAGAGTAAGCATAGGATCCTGCAGCGATATCGGCAATCGAGCAGCCTGCTTTGGATGGCGTGTCAGCAGTACCTGTGACGGACACAAAACCGCTCTCGCTTTGGATCAGTAAATCGTAGGCCTTTTTTGTTTCGTAAGGGCCACCCTCACCATAACCCGAGATATCGCAAACAATCAGCTTGGGAAACTTTTGATGTAGCGCCTCAAAAGAAAGTCCCATGCGAGCGGCCGCGCCGGGTGCCAAATTTTGAACCAGGACGTCAGCCTGACCGAGCAACTCCTCAAGAATAGGTCCTGCCTGAGGATGTTTCAAATCCAGCGTCAGACTTTCTTTTGAGCGGTTGGTCCATACAAAATGAGAAGCCATCCCTCGGGTGCGCTCGTCATATTTACGGGCGAAATCCCCAACACCAGGGCGCTCGACTTTAATCACGCGCGCGCCCATATCCGCTAATTGACGGGTACAGAAAGGAGCTGCGATTGCATGCTCAAGACTAATAACTGTAATACCATCCAAAGGACGCATTTTGTTCTGACTCATCACTCAAACCTCAATTCTGCCTGATGCGCGAGTGTGCCATCTTGCTCAGCCCACATTTGCGCTTGCCCAGTTGAAACAACATGTCCAGCCACCGCAAACGGCGTCGGTGCAATCAGAGGACGCAAACCACGGTAGGTCAGTTGTTTTAATTTAGCCTCTGGATGAGCATGGGCAAAGGCCTGGCACATCAGCGTGGCAATCATCGGACCATGTACAACCAATCCCGGGTAACCCTCTACGCCTGTGACATAGGGGTAGTCGTAATGAATACGATGGCTATTAAAGGTCACTGCTGAATATCTGAAGAGCAACACAGCAGTCGGATTGATTTCTTCTTTCCATTGCGCGGCAGGAGCCGGCTCGGTCCCGACAAGTTTTGGCGGGCTGGGTTCGCGATAAACAATATCCTGCTCTTCACTGACAATCAGCTTTCCCTGCTGAACGATGTCATGCTTGACGGTCACAAACAGCAACGAACCCGTGCGACCCTTTTTTTCCTGGATTGCGGTGACCGTTGAGGTTTTGTGTGCTTCGACGCCGACCTTTAATGCACCATCAAATGTGACACGGCCACCAGCCCACATCCGATTACGATTATCCGCGGGAGGCAAAAAACTGCCGCGTGCAGGATGACCATCAGTACCCGTCATGGAAATCGGTACCGTCTCCAGAAAATAAGCCCAGTGCCACAAGGGGGGAATCGCAGCTCCCAAAGCCGGAACTGGCTCACCGAGCGTGACAGCAATGCAGGCCGCATGGTTGGGGTCGAGTCGATCAACCACGGTCTGGGATTTACCCAGCCATGCGCTCAGATCAGTCGTTGACATCAAAATTCCTTGAATTTTAATTACTGCAAGTCGTGATGAATCAGTTACCCAGATCCTGCGCGCGCTGCAGATGAAAGTTAGTATCGCCAAGCAGCATATCGGTGAAGGTCAGTCGCTTGAAATAATCACCGACTTCGAGTTCGTCTGTCATGCCCATACCACCATGCAGTTGAACCGAGGACTCACCAACGAATCTGGCTGCAGCGGCGACTTCGACCTTTGTCAGCGACACCAAGCGGCTGCGCCTGGCAGCATCCTGTTCAGCCAAACCTACTGTTGCAACATAGGTCGATGAAATCCCCATTTCCTGCTGCGTCAGCATATCGGCCAGTCGGAACTGCAACACTTGAAACGCAGCGAGTGGTTGACCAAATTGCTTACGGGTTTTCAGATACTGGATAGTCGCTTCGGTCAGGTACTCCATTGCGCCGCAAGCGTGTGCGCACAAAGCGGTAATTCCAAAATCAAGGGCGAGCGTCAGCAAGCTTTGTGCTTCTTCGCCCCGAGCAATCAGACTCTCAGGGGTAAGCACGACGTGTTCAAACGTGACCGTCGAGGAACGTGAACCATCAAATGTTGGATAGTCCGCAATGCCTAAACCCTTTGCGTCAGCTGGCACCAGGAACAGTGCCATCTCACCGTCGAGCAAGGCCGTTACAATCAAAGCGTCGGATCCGGCCGCATGCCAGACCAGAACCTTGCGACCCTCAAGCGTAAAACCGTCGCTGGTCGCGTTTGCCCGTGTGCACAAGGGGCGTATCGCGAAGCGCTCACCTTCTTCCTGCCAAGCCACGGCCAGCACTGCATCGCCCTCAGCGTGCGCAGTTAACCAACGCTCTTTCAAAGCATGATTTGAGCTGTTTGCAAGCAATGTCACAGCGATCACAGCGCTAGAAATCACGGGTTCGCTCACCAAACCACGACCCAACTCGTGATGCACGGCCAGCATGGTGGCTGGACTTTCGCCAAAACCTCCAAACTCTTCCGGAACCAGCAAACCACTGACGCCCAGCTCGGCCAGATTGGCCCAGGCCGACTGATCCAGCACACCTGCTTTCTGGCGCGCGCGACGCTCCGGGTAGGTCCAGCGATCAGCCATGAGTCGACGCAGACTGTCTGTCAGCATGCGCTGTTCTTGTGAATATGAAAAATCCATTTTTATTCCTTAATCGACTCAGACGCCAATGAGTTGTTTGGCAATAATGCCTTTCTGAACTTCATTGGTACCGCCATAAATTGCTGTTTTACGCATATCAAAATAGGCAGCGGCTGCAGCCGGAGAGTAATCAGCACCAGGACCATGGAAATCAGCTTCGGCGTGCATCCAGTCCGGGTCATATGGCCAACTGTCGGCACCCGTCACTTGCAGTTGCAGACGCGCGAGCTCCATCTGCAACTCTGAACCGCGGATTTTCAGAATAGATGCTTTGGGCCCTGGATCAGACGAATCAGCCGCGACACGCAAGACCATCATTTCCAGCGCCATGACCTGGGCTTCGATACGATTAATACTGTCTTTTACGCGCGCATCCAGACTGAGCGACTCGCCGCTCGCGGTGGTGCGCTCAGCGAGCGATTTCAAGATAGCCAACTCTCGATGGCAATGGCCAATTCCGGCAATACCGCTGCGCTCATGACCAAGCAGATACTTGGCATAGGTCCAGCCGTTATTTTCTTCACCGACGAGATTTTCCAGAGGAGCCTCGACGTTTTCGAGCCAGACCTCGTTGACCTCTGCTCCGCCATCAAGTGTTTTGATCGGACGCACGGTCACACCCGGCTGCTTCATATCAATCAGCACCATTGAAATTCCACGCTGCGCTTTTGCGCCAGGATCTGTACGGACCAGACAAAACATCCAGTCGGCATAATGAGCGAGTGTGGTCCAGGTTTTCTGACCGTTGATAATGTATTTGTCGCCCACGCGTTCGGCACGCGTTTTGAGAGAAGCCAGGTCTGAGCCTGAGCCCGGCTCAGAATACCCCTGACACCACCAGTCATCCATATTGATGATACGCGGCAGATAGTGGTCCTTTTGTTTCTGATTGCCGAATTTCATCAGCACCGGGCCGATCATGCTCAAGCCAAATGGCAACAGTCGCGGAGCGCCAGCTTTAAACGACTCGATTTCAAAAATA
This sequence comes from Burkholderiaceae bacterium, assembly GCA_036725985.1. GTDB lineage: Bacteria > Pseudomonadota > Gammaproteobacteria > Burkholderiales > Burkholderiaceae_B > Zwartia. The sequence goes on along the minus strand of DAIMDD010000002.1, from coordinate 293,056 downwards.
AGTCTTTGCAGCGGGTTCCAACCCGTACCACCAAACTCTTTCGGCCAACTCGGCGCACCCCACCCGTGATCAGCAAGGATACGGTGCCAGCGTATATAGTCTTCTCGCTTGACACGATTATGGGCAAAGGATTTTGCCCGCAAATCTGCAGGCAACTTCGCTTGAACAAATGTGCGCACTTCCTCTCGAAAGGCACGCTCTTCAGCTGACCAGGTCAAATCCATCGTTTTTCTCCTATTGCTGCAATCTTAACGCTCCGAAGGCTCTCGCGTTTCTCGTATTTTGGAACTCAGCATTTCGCTCAGACAAATCCTCTGTTCTGGCAATTGAAAGGGTAAACCCCAAAGATTGCCACGGATCGACCCCGTACAATCATTGAAAATTATTCAAACCAATCCGCGGGAGAGACCGACATGAACAAAAGGGTATCAAAGAGCCTGATGACTTTTGCAGCACTGGCACTGAGCGGCGCTGCATTGGCAGCATGGCCTGAAAAGCCTATCACCGTCGTGGTACCTGCGGCGCCAGGAGGCACTTCGGATATCGTTTCGCGTGTCCTGAGCGAAAAACTGGGCGCCGAACTCGGCACCACCATCGTTATAGATAACAAGGCAGGCGCGGCCGGGATTATTGGCTCTCAAGCCGTCACCCGTGCAGCTCCTGACGGCTACACCATCGTCATGGGTAATATTGGTGCAAATGCGATCAATTACAGTCTTTATAAGAAACTCCCTTACAAGCCGTCAGACTTTGCTCCCATCACAATGACGATTGCCAACCCGAATATTCTGGTTGTCAACGCGAACTCCCCTTACAAAACTGTCAAAGACTTAGTCGATGCGATCAAAAAAGATCCAAACGGCAACTTTGCTTTTGGTTCGTCAGGCACAGGCCAATCCCCTCACCTGTCAGGAGAAATGTTCTTGCAGCGCGCGGGGATCAAAGCGCCCCACATTCCCTATAAAGGCGCTGGCCCGGCTGTCTCTGCCTTGCTCGGTCAACAATTCACGTTCATGATTGACAATCTCCCGAGCTCAATGCCTTTCATTAAGTCGGGTCAGCTTCGAGCACTTGCAATTACCGGCAGTTCACGCTCGACCGAATTACCTGACGTACCCACGATGGCCGAAGCAGGAATCAAGGACATGGTCGTGACAGCATGGTTTGGATTTCTTGCACCCGCTGGCACACCTCCCGAAATCATTAACAAAATCCAGCAAGCCACTAAAAAGGTGATGGATACTCCTGAGATGCAGAAAAAATTCAAAGATATGGGCGGTTTTTCAGGTGGAGATACCCCTGCAGCATTTAACGCGTATATCAATTCACAGATAGCCGACTGGAAAATCACGGTCGAAGCAGCAAAGCTTTCACTGGAGTAATCATGCTTGACAAGGTACGTGCCTCGCTTGAAGAGGCAGTCTCACCCATTCAGGATGGCGCAGTCGTCATGGTCAGTGGGTTCGGAGACGCCGGAATTCCTTTTGAACTCATGACCGCCTTAATGGACAAAGGAACACGAGAGCTGACCATTGTCAGTAACAATGCCGGTACGCATGTGACAGGCATTGCAGGTTTGATTCATGCTGGGCGCGTGAGAAAGGTTGTTTGCTCACATCCTCGGCCACCGCACTCTGATACTTTTGCCAAGGCATACCGTGCGGGACAAGTGGAACTCGAGTGCATGCCCCAAGGCACGCTCGCAGAGAGGATGCGTGCTGCCGGTGCTGGACTTGGTCCATTTTTCACACCGACCGGTTACGGCACCATGATCGCTGAGGGCAAGGAGCAACGCGTCATCAACGGTAAAGGCTACATCCTCGAACAACCATTGCATGCCGACTTTGCACTGGTGCGCGCACACCTTGGTGATCGCTGGGGCAACCTGACCTATCGCTGGGCCGCGCGTAACTTTGGTCCTGTCATGTGCATGGCGGCCAAGCACGCGATCGCACAGGTCAATCGCGTTGTTCCTCTAGGTGAACTGGAACCAGAACACGTCATGTCTCCAGGCATTTTCGTGAAATCCGTCGTCGCGATAGGAGGCGAAAGATGAGTTACCAACCTCTGACGCGCGCTGAGATTTCATATCTGGTCGCAAACGACTTTCCCGATGGTTCGGTCGTTAACCTGGGCATAGGCATGCCAACCCAGGTCTCTGATTATCTGCCAGCCGATCGCGAAATTTTGCTCCATAGCGAAAACGGTATTCTTGGTATGGGGCGCGAAGCTGTAGGCGACGAAATCGATCTGGACATCATCAATGCCAGTCGTAAACCTGTCACCCTGATGAAAGGCGCCTCGATCAGCGAGCACACCGTATCGTTTGCGATGATGCGGGGCGGTCACCTCGACTATTCTGTACTGGGTGGTTTTCAGGTCGCACCAAACGGCGATCTGGCCAACTGGATTACCTCGGGGCCCGATGCGATTGCAGCGATTGGCGGTGCGATGGATCTGGCGATCGGAGCGCGTTACGTCATTGTCATGATGGAACACGTGGCAAAAGACAAAACACCAAAACTCATGCAAGCCTGCACCTATCCCCTGACTGGGGCTGGGGTTGTGGACCACGTGTATACCGATCTTGCAATCATCGACATCACACCTGAAGGCTTTCAGGTGCGTGCAATGCTTGAAGGCCTGACACTTGAGGCTTTGCAAGAAAAAACCGGAGCACCCATCCATGCAGCATCAAACATGTCGGTGATTCGCCGTGACCAGCAGGGACATCCTTATTATTGAGGCACAGCAGTCAGGTTCTTAAAAAAGCTATCGAGATAAAAAAATGAAACGTAGAGATCTTCTGAGTACACTGGTCTTGCCTCTGTTTGCAGCTTGCACAGCACTGACCGGCCCAACCGTCATGGCGCAGGCGAACTGGCCAGAAAGACCGGTCAAACTATTAGTCGGTTATTCAGCAGGCGGGCCCGTCGATGTCACGGCGCGCACTTTTGCGAGATTTTTAGGTGAACAACTGAAACAGTCTGTCGTGATTGAAAACCGCGCCGGCGCAAGCGGCATGATTGCTGCCGATGCAACAGCCAAAGCGAATCCTGATGGTTACACACTGAATTTTGTTGCAAGCCCTAGCCTGACGATTTCTCCCATCGTTCAAAAAAGCACATTGTTTGATCCACGCAAAGACTTCACATTGCTTGGTCTGGTCGTTAATTATGCAAATGTTCTGTTGATCGGTCCGCAAGTTCCTGCCAAAACAGTCAAAGAACTGATTGACTTCGCCCGAGCAAATCCCGATAAAGTCAGCTTTGGTTCGGCAGGCTTTGGCGGCTCAAATCATTTGTCTGCGGAGTTGCTCAAGCAAGCGACTGGAACTCAGATGCTGCATGTCCCTTACAAAGGCAACTCGCCCGCCATGATGGATGTGGTCAGCGGCAAAATCACGTTTATGTTTGACATCACGGGCACGGGCAGAAACTTTGTCGCAAACGGGCAGGCACGCGGCCTGGCTGTCACCTCCAAACAGCGTAACCCAAGCCTGCCTGAGGTCCCCACCATGATTGAGGCAGGCATTGCTGATTACGAAGTCGTTGGCTGGTTTGGCGTCACTGGCCCCAAAGGGCTTCCTGCGGCCATAGCTGACAAACTCACCGCGGCCATCAATGCCGTGAAAAAAGATCCCGAGTTTCTCAAAGCTATTGATGAAGGCGGTTATGCGGTAGACATGGGGGATAACAAAGAATTCGCTGCACGCATTGATCGTGAATTAAAAATGTGGGATCAAGTCGTAACCAAGGGCAAAATTGAGGCGCAATAATGACTAAGTCACTTAAAGAACTGATTGCACAAACACGCATTCCTGTTATTGGGGCCCCCATGTTTCTGGTATCAGGAACCGATATGGTCGTCGCCCAATGCACTTCAGGTGTGATCGGCACCTTCCCCTCGCTCAACGCCCGGCCACAAGAAGAACTGCCAAAATGGATCGAAGAGATCAAGAGCCGACTGGCTGCATATAAACAATCACATCCGGACGAAATCGTATCGCCTTTTGGTGTCAATCTGATCGTGCATCCCTCGAATCCGCGCTGGGAAGGAGACCTTGAGATCTGTGCCCAGCACGAAGTGCCCATATTCATTACTTCACTACACGCCCCCAACAAGGTTGTTGAACGTGTGAAGCCTTATGGCGGCATCGTTTTGCACGACGTGACCAATGCTAAACATGCCCGCAAAGCAATCAATGCTGGTGTGGATGGCTTGATTCTGGTTGCAAGTGGCGCGGGTGGTCATGCAGGAACATTGAACCCCATCGCGCTGATCAATGAAATCCGCAGTTTTTATGATGGCCCGCTGATTTTGTCTGGTTGTATCTCTAAAGGTAAAGATGTGCTGGGTGCGCTTGCGCTTGGTTGTGATTTCGCCTATCTCGGGACAAAATTTATTCCAACTTCAGAATCCATGGCTGCTGACAGATATCAGCAAATGATTCTCGAGTCTGATGCAACCGACGTAATTTATACGCCCTACTTTACTGGCGTGCCGGGCAATTATTTAAAGCCAAGTATTGTGGCCGCAGGACTCGATCCTGCCGAAGTCCTTGCCGCCAAAGCGGGGGGTGAGGTCAGACTCTCCAAAGAAACCAAACCTAAAACGTGGAAAGAAATCTGGGGGGCGGGACAAGGCGTGGGCGCGATTGATTCAATCGTTTCCGTGCGCACGCTTGTCGATCAACTGATTAGTGAATTCAACGAGGCGCGAGCGAAACTACTCAGTCCTCCACTTTGATATTGGCATCACGAATAATATCGCCCCATTTTTTAATCTCGTTTGCTAACAAGGCCTCAAACTCCTTTGGTGTGCCGGGTACAGGCTCAGCGCCTGCGGCCATCAGGGAGTCAACAGTTTTGGGATCCGTCAGGACTTTGACCATATCCTGGTTGACTCGTTGCACAATCGCTTCTGGCGTGCCTTTAGGCGCAACTACGCCAGTCCAGGAATAAGCCTCGTATCCGGGCAAACCTGAGGCTGATATGGTCGGTACGCCAGGGAAAAATTTTGAAGGCTCCGGGTTACCCACACCTAAGGCCTTGATCTTTCCTGCCTTGATAAAAGGCAAGGCCGATGGTCCATCGGCAAACATGACCTGAACCTGGCCACCGACCAGATCCTGCATCGCAGGTGCACTGCCCTTGTAAGGTATGTGCTGCATCCTGGTCCTGGCCATACTGTTGAATAACTCACCAGCCAGATGCGTTCCACCACCAGTGCCTGAGGAACTATAAGAAAGCTTGGTAGGATTAGCCTTGGCGTAAGCGATCAACTCCTGCACGGTATTGACCGGCACACTCGGGTTGACAACCAGCACGATTGGAAAGCGTGCTGCCATGCCAACTGGAACGAAATCTTTCTGGATGTCGTAAGACAGGTTGGGTTTCAAACTCGGCAAAACCGAATGATGAATCGCGGCAAAGAAAAAATGATAACCATCGGCAGGCGCTTTCGCTGCTGCTTGCGCACCCAAAATCCCGCCAGCACCGGCTTTGTTTTCAATCGGCGTGGGCACAGACCAGAGTTGTGACAAGGGCTGGGTCGTCAAGCGTGCGGTGGTGTCGACAGGACCACCGGGAGGGAAAGGCACGATAAAAGAAACGGCTTGATCAGGCCAAGCGCTATGCGCTGGTGCACTGAGCATCATCAGACCAGTCAGCACTGCTCGAACAAAAAATGGCGTGTGGGAGAAAAGGCTTTTCAATTTATAAACTCTCATTTGAAATCAGGGTATTCCCTAGCTGATTAACTAGAACCTGAAGATTACAGCATGCAAGCATAAGCTTGTTTCAACCAGCCAAAGGCAGACATCCTTAAATCTGAATACCGCTGGTAATCGATTGACTCTACTATTATCTTAATAAATCGAATCACTGGAGATTGTTACATGAGCGGAATGCTGGAAGGTAAAGTTGCGGTTGTCACAGGATCAGGCGGCGGCATCGGGCGAGGTATCGCTTTAGCTATGGCTGCAGCAGGCGCCAAAGTTGTTGTCAACGATATTGGTGCAAGTCTGGCTGGGGAAGGAACGGGTTCAGGCCCAGCTCAACAGGTCACCGATGAAATCATCAAGGCTGGTGGTCAGGCTATCCCCTGCACCGACAGCGTCTCAACTTATGCGAGCGCCAATAGCATTATCGAAACGGCAGTAAAAACTTTCGGCAAAATCGATATCGTCGTCAATAACGCTGGAAACTTGCGTGATCGCGTGTTTCATAAGATGAGCGAAGAAGAATGGCGTCAGGTCATTGATGTGCATCTGAACGGTACATTTTTCGTCAGCCGCGCGGCAGCGAATTATTTCCGCGAGCAGGAGTCAGGTGCTTTTGTACACATGACCTCAACCTCTGGCTTGATTGGCAATTTTGGTCAGGCCAACTATTCAGCAGCAAAACTCGGTATCGCTGCGCTGTCCAAATCCATCGCGCTCGATATGAATCGCTACAACGTGCGCTCGAACTGCATCGCGCCCTTCGCCTGGAGCCGCATGACCAGCTCGATTCCCGCCAACACGGACGAAGAAAAAGCACGCGTTGCAAAGCTTCAGAAAATGGAAGCAAACAAAATTGCCCCGATGGCCGTTTTCCTGGCCAGCGACAAAGCTAAAGACGTGAACGCACAGATCTTCGGTGTGCGCGCAAATGAAATCATGCTGTTTAGCCAGCCACGTCCAATCCGCTCTGTACATAACAGCGAAGGCTGGACACCCGAATTGATCGCGGAAATCGCAGCACCTGCGATGAAACATCATTTCATGGCGCTCGAGCGCTCACCTGACGCTATTGACTGGGATCCAATCTAAACATGGATTACAACCTGATCAAAAACTGGTCCTTTCCCGAGGTGGACCAGACCTATACCGAAAACGACAGCATCTTGTACGCGCTGGGCATTGGCTTTGGTCAGGAACCAACCAACCCCGATCATTTGAAATATGTCTACGAGCAAGGTTTGCAGACGTTTCCAACCATGGCGGTTGTGCTGGGTTATCCAGGTTTCTGGATGAAAGATCCAAACGCAGGCATCAACTGGGTCAAACTTGTCCATGGAGAGCAGCGCATGACGATTCATCGCCCACTGCCGCCCTCTGGCAGAGTGATTGGTCGTTCGCGTATTTCACATGTGATTGACAAGGGCGCCGACAAGGGTGCGCTAGTCATCACAGAGCGATCATTGCATGATGCGGCAGGCAACCTGCTCATTACCATTTCACAAACCACGTTCTGTCGCGGCGATGGCGGCCTCTCAAATAGTGATGAAAGTCCTGTCGCACTTGAACCAACGCCTGATCGCGCACCAGACATGACTTGCGCGATCCCTACCTTGCCGCAAGCCGCGTTGATTTATCGTTTGTGCGCAGATAACAACCCGCTGCATGCCGACCCCGCTGTAGCGGAAAAAGCCGGCTACCCTCGTCCTATCCTGCATGGCCTGTGCACCTATGGTGTCGCGGCACGTGCGATCGTTCAAGCGGCTTGCAACAACGATGCATCGCGATTGCTTTCGATGAATACGCGTTTTTCATCGCCCGTTTATCCTGGCGAAACGGTGGTCTGTGAAATATGGAAAGACGGTGACGAGGCTGTACGTTTTCGTGCCAAAGTGGCAGAACGCGATGTAGTTGTACTCAGCAATGGCTTTGCAGGAATCAAAAAAGCATGACACAAGCAAGACAGGCACCACTGGCCGGCACACGCATCCTGGATCTTTCACGCGTACTGGCCGGACCCTGGTGTACCCAGAACCTCGCGGATCTGGGGGCGGATGTAATCAAAGTCGAACGTCCGAAACTAGGCGATGACACTCGCGCATGGGGGCCGCCTTTTTTAAAAGATCAGGACGGCAACGATACCTCTGAGGCAGCCTACTATCTGAGCACCAACCGGAACAAACGCTCTATCGAAATCGATATTGCCAGTCCGCAAGGAATCAAGCTGGTCAAGGAGTTAGCCAAGCACTGTGATGTGCTGGTTGAGAACTTCAAGGTCGGCGGACTGAGCCAGTATGGCCTTGATTACGACAGCATGAAAGACGAATTCCCTCACCTGATCTATTGCTCGATTACAGGCTTTGGTCAGACGGGTCCTTTTGCTGAGCGTCCAGGTTACGACTTCATGATCCAGGGCATGGGTGGACTCATGAGCATTACTGGCGAGCGTGATGGCATGCCAGGTGCTGGGCCGCAAAAAGCTGGCGTAGCGGTCACCGACATCATCACTGGCATGTATGCGGCACTTGCAATCACGGCTGCGCTACAGGAGCGTCAGCGCAGCGGCCTCGGTCAGCACCTCGATATCGCCTTGCTTGATTGCCATATTGCGATGCTAGCCAACCAGAATCTTAATTTCATGACCTCTGGCAAAGCACCCGAGCGGGCTGGTAATGCACACCAAAACGTTGTGCCCTATCAGGTGTTCAAAACTTCAGATGGGTTCATGATCGTAGCGGTAGGCAATGACTCGCAATTCCGTTCTTATTGCGACGCTATTGGTGTGCCTGAACTCGGACAGGACCCAAAATTCGTAACGAACCGCCAACGCATCCTCAACCGTGCAGAACTCATTCCCATGCTTGAACAAATCATGGCGACGGGAGAGCGTGACGTATGGATTTCAAAACTTGAGGCTGCCGGTGTTCCTTGTGGACCGATTCAGTCTATTGACCAGGTTTTTTCGCATCCCCAGGTGATCGAGCGCGAAATCTGGAAAAATATGCCTCACCCAATGGGCGGCACCGCCCCCACGACCGCAAGCCCGATGCGGTTCTCAGCAACCCCTGTCGAATATCGCCGTGCAGCCCCAACCTTGGGCCAGCATACTGAAGAAATTCTGGCAGAACTTGAACAGAAAAAATCCTGAAATCATTTTCTGTCTACCTAGGGTTTCTATTCTTTTCAGCAAGAGATTTGTATGTCATATTGCCAGTTGATTTGACATGCAGCAGACCAGTTTTGCACCACCAGCATTTAACTTAAATGAAGTCGCAACACAATAGCGACCGTCCAAATTAATCGGAGACATACTCATGAAAAAAATCCTTACCGGTATCGCACTGGCGAGCGCAGTCTGGGCACTGCCGTCCAGCGCAGCAGACATCTCGATTGGCGCAGCTTTTCCCTTGAGCGGACCCAATGCCGAATATGGCCAGGTATTTAGTTCTGGCGCTGATTTGGCTGTGCAACACATCAATGCCGATAAAAAACTGTCAGGCAAACTTACCATGGTTTACGAAGACAGTCAGGCGCTCCCTGCACAGGGCGTCATTGCAGCGAACAAACTCGTTAACGTCAGCAAAACCCCTTTTGTGCTCTCAGCCTTTACCGGTGTATCCAAAGCGATTGCTCCTGTTGGCCTAAGAACTAAAACAGTGATGGTCAATGGCGGTGGCGTTGGTCCTGATTTGGCCAATCTGGGAGAGTATTTCTGGAATACCATCCCACTGGTTGACTTTGAAGTGCGCATCATCGCGCCTTATCTCGTGAAAGAAAAAGGCTTTAAAAAAGTCGCTCTCGTTTATGTGGATGACCCGTTCGGTCAGTCGATCCTGAAAGAGCTTGAGGTTGAGCTCAAAAAAGCAGGCGGCGAACTAGTCGGCTCATTCTCAATCCCAACCACTGCCCAACAGTTCTCCGGAGTTGCTGCTCGCGTGCGCGATATCAAGCCTGATGCCGTCTACGTCGCAACCTATGGCAATCAGCAAGTGCAACTCGTCAAGCAATTACGCGACAACGGTATCAGCCAGCCAATCGCCAGCTACTCAGCCGTAGTATTGCCTTCGATGCTGAATTTACCCGAAGCCAAAGGCCTGATCTATACCAGCCAGCAAGTCGACTGGAACAAGGGCGATGCCATGACCAAGCGTGTACGTGAAGACTACAACGCTAAATTCAATAAAGATCCAAGCATGTACGTGTTGAATTACTACAACGCTGTCATGACGTTTGCTGATCTGGCTGCAGCACTTGAAAAAGCCGGCAAACCCGTCACCGGTGAAAATCTGCTCGCACAACGTAAAGCAACCAAAACGTTTGAATTTGTAGGGGGCACGGTTTCTTTCGAAGAAAACGGCACAGTTAAGTCACCTATCCAGATCAATGAGATGGTGGGTGATGGCACGAGCAAGACGATCACTGCAGCGAAGTAACTTGGATCTATTGATTTAGAAAGGAATACGCCCCATGTTGTTTGTCCAATTATTAGCCAATGGGCTGCAAACAGGCGCGCTCTATGCGCTCATTGCAGCTGGCTTCTCGCTGATCTTTGGCATGACCCGCATTTTTCATGCTGCGCATGGTGCGACTTTTACGATCGCTGGTTTTATTTTTTATGAGTTGTTTGCCATTTTGCACTGGGCCTTGCCGATTGCGGCGATCGCCTCGGCTGCGGCAGCCGGCTTATTTGGTGTCCTGCTTGATCGCTTTGTTTACGCAATCATTCAGCGCCACGAGGGTTCTTTCTTTACAGTGTTTGTCGCCTCCTTTGGTGCGGCGATCGTGGTGCAAAACCTGATCTCGATATTTTTTGGCAAAGGCATGGTCACAGTCACCACGCCATTGAGCAAAAGTATCGAGGTCATGCCAAGCTTATTCATTGCGCCGATCTCAGGCATCATCATCTTGTGCGCCATCGTTGCTTTCCTGATATTGCAGTGGCTGCTGACACGCACAAACTTAGGCATAGCCTTGCGCGCGCTCGGTGAAAATCCAAACCTGATCGAAGTGTATGGCCTCACCCCCCGCAGACTCTCGCAATACGTTTTTTTAATTGGCTCAATACTGGTTGTGCCCGCTGCCATTCTCACCTCCGCCACGTCTGGCCTGAACCCTTCGATGGGCAATCACGTCATGCTCATCAGTATCGCTGCCACCATTGTTGGAGGCGTCGGCAGCCTGCGTGGCGCGGCAGTAGCCGGTATGCTGCTTGGTTTAGCTGAAAATCTCTGTCTCGCCGTCATCGATCCGCAATGGAGCGAAGCGGTGACCTTTGTGATCTTGTTCCTGTTCATTCTGTTCCGTCCGGGCGGTGTGTACGGTCGAGCTATTGTGTCTTAAAGGAATCGGATCATGCTTGCTTATTTACAAAATATCGCAGTTCTGTTTTGCATCAATGCGATGCTCGCATTGACACTTAATTTCATCATGGGTTATGCGGGTATTTTCTCGCTCGCCCATGCGATTTTCTTCGGCGTTGGTGCGTACGCCACAGCCTACATCGCGATGTACTTTACAGATTCTTTACTCATCTGCATGTCGGCCTCGATACTGATTTCAGCGCTCCTGTCCATGGCACTCGCCCTACCTGCGCTCAGAGTGCGGGGCGAGTATTTCGTCGCCGCCTCGCTGGGCTTACAAGTCATTGGTGTGACTATTTTTTCTGAATGGAAATCCGTCACAGGTGGTCTGGGCGGCATGATTGGCATTCCGCGCCCCAAACTCTTTGGCTATGTCTTCAACGACGATGGCATGTTTCTGTTGTTAGCTTTTGTCATGCTGCTGATTGTCATCGGAATAATCGCGTTGCTAGTGCGTGGCAGTTTTGGTCGCAGCCTGATGGCCATTCGCGATAGTGAGTCGGCGGCGCAATCCTATGGCAAACACGTCAATGCTGTTAAAACTATCTCAGTCGCGGTTTCTGCGGGCCTGGCAGGTGTCGCTGGCTCACTGTATGCCTTTTACATAAGCTTCATCAATGTTGAGAGCTTTATGCTTGAAACCTCGATTTTGCTGATGGCGATGGTCATTATCGGAGGCACCGGCACCTTATTCGGACCGGTCGTAGGTGCGGCACTATTGATGTCACTGCCTGCCGCCCTCACTTACCTGCCTTTCCTGCCTCCGAGCGAACTAGGCACGATTCAACAAATCATTTACGGTCTGGCGATGGTATTGCTCATGATGTTCCGTCCTGGCGGACTGGTAGGTGGCCGTAGCCGGGAGAAATCAGCATGACCAGCGCTGCGACACAAAATGAAATCCTGCTGCAGATCCGCAATCTGAACAAAAATTTCGGTGGTCTCAAAGCAATTCAGGATGTCTCGATGGATTTGCCAGCGGGTGTCATCACAACACTTGTCGGGCCGAACGGTGCGGGCAAAACCACACTTTTTAACTTGATCACGGGGCATTTAATCCCTACAAGTGGCACTGTGCACTGGTTAGGCAAACCGCTAAAAGGCATTGAACCCTGGAAAATCGCACGCATGGGTATAGCGCGAACCTTTCAGGATCTGAGGCTTTTCAGCCATATGACCGTCGAAGAAAACATCATGACTGTCATGGAGCGCAGCAGTTGGCTCTGGCAAGGTGGGCGGACTGAGGCAGAAAAGCGAGTCTCGGAGATTCTCGAAGAAACGCAACTCGCATATAAACGCAATGAGCGCGCCGTAGATCTCGCCTATGCAGAACGTAAATTCCTGAGCCTTGCCCGCATCATGGCCAGTCAAGCCAAGCTATGGCTGCTCGATGAGCCAGCCTCCGGGCTTGACCCGCGCTCTTTTGAACGCTTTGTGACGCTGCTGCGCAACTACGCTGCCCGTGGCATTACGATTTGTATTATCGAACACAATCTGGACATTGTGATCAAGCTCTCTGATCGTGTGGCATTTCTGGATCAAGGCAAACTGCTCGCACAAGGCAGCTCACAGGACATCCTGAAAGATCCTCATCTGGCCGCCATCTACTTTGGAGACCGCTCATGAGCAACGCTTACTTTCTCGAAGCAAAAAATTTGCGTGTTGGTTATGGCGGACGGCCTGTTCTGGATCAGTTCAATGTCAGTCTTGGACACAACGAGGTCCTCTGTCTGATTGGTCATAACGGCGCGGGTAAATCAACACTTCTCAAAGCATTGTTTGGACTTATCCAGCTAGAGCAAGGCAGTGTCATCCTCGAAGGCAAAGTGATCGACAAACCCGAGGCGCGCACCATGAATGCAGCAGGGATCGCCCTGGTGCCGGAGGGTCGGGGCGTATTTCCTGGTCTGACAGTCGCTGAAATCATGAAACTTGGTTTCTGGGCTAACGGTATTCCCGCGGGCGAACAGGCTGCCCGGCTTGAATGGGTCATGGGCGTACTGCCCATGATTAAAAAATTCTATAACCAGCGTGCCGGCACCTTATCCGGTGGCCAGCAACAGATGGTTTCGCTTGGACGTGCCCTGCTCAGCCAACCAAGATGCTTATTGCTTGATGAGCCATCTATTGGCCTGGCGCCCAAACTTTTTCAAGATTTAGTCGGCCCCATCCGCGAGCTCCAGAAAGAGCGCAAAATGTCGATCCTGATTGTGGAACAAAACGTACGTGAAGCACTGAAAATTTCAGACCGTGTGATTGTGATGAAATCGGGTCAACTCATCCGCGAAGGTCAGCCTGAAGAATTCAACAACAATGCTGCGTTAATGGAACTGTATTGAGTCTTCACTCGATCATCCAGCCTCAGCTGGAGCACTCGCCACAGGACACGATGTTGATACAAGATGGTCAAGCCATCACGTATCAGCAGTTTGACCGACTGCTGCAACGCACTGAGTTTTGGCTGAACCAAAACGGGGTCAAGGCTGGCGATCATGTCGCCGTCTGGCTCATCAACAGAGTCGAGTGGCTCGCTCTGTTGTTCGCGCTGACACGGCTCGGGGCGACGCTAGTCGCGGTGAATACAAAATATCGCAGCCATGAGCTGCAATACATACTCAGCCATTCACAAGCGAATCTGCTGATCCTGCAACTGAACTTTGGAAAAATCGATTTTGCTGAAGTTCTGGCAGGTGTCGACGCATTGAGCCTGCCGCATCTCAAAAAGATCGCAGTCATCGACGCAGACCTGCACACTCCTGACAGACTTCTGGATCGTCCGGTGATAGGCTTTAATCCAGATTCTCAGTCTGAGCAGGCCTATGAATCCCAGCTCCGCTCAAATCCTGAAGCACCCGCGGTGTTTTTCACTACCTCGGGCACGACCAAAGGTCCCAAGCTTGTCATTCATAGCCAGCGCACACTCAGCGAGCACTCCAGACATATTGCAACAGGCTATCAATTCAATCAGTCAGGCAACAAATTATTAGCAGCCTTGCCACTGTGCGGTGTGTTTGGACTTAATAGCGCACTAGGAGCTATCGCAAGCGGCATTCCTGTCGTTCTGATGGATTTTTTTGATGTCGAGACTGCAAGCTCGCTCATCAAACAACAGGCAGTCACGCATATATTTGGCAGCGACGAAATGCTGCGGATGTTTGTGGCCCACACCTCAGAGCGACAACCCTTCCCATCGTTAAAGCTATTTGGCTTCGCCTCGTTTAGTCCCCGGTTCATTGAACTCGCCGAAACCCTCATTCCACGGGGATTTCCAATGCGGGGGCTGTATGGTTCGAGCGAAGTTCAAGCGCTGTTTGCGCTCCAGCAAGCTAATCTGCCGGTCGAAGAGCGAGCGCTTGGTGGCGGCATGCCCGCCTCAGGACCTCTCGCACAAGTCCGCGCGCGCGATCCCGAAACAGGCGTGCTAAGTGCCCATGGTGTCGCGGGCGAACTTGAAATCAAATCCCCAACGCTATTCTGCGGTTACTTTAATAATCCTGATGCTACGGCAGACGCGTTCACAGTCGATAGTTACTTTAAAACAGGCGATTTAGGCTATACGAGATCCGATGGAAGTTTTGTCTACCTTGCCAGAATGGGTGACACCATGCGCATTGGAGGCTTTTTGGTCGACCCCTCAGAAATAGAGCACGTTCTGGCGCAACAACCAGAGATCAAGAGCGCTCAAGTTGTAGGCATGGAAATAGACGGCAAACTCAGGCCTGTCGCTTTCGTCATCGGCACGCACGATGCCACGCTTCAGAGCGGACTTGATGAGGATCGCCAGCACGAACTCATCTCAGGCATTCTTGCGCGAGTCGGCACACAACTGGCTAAATTCAAAATCCCTGCAAGACTCTGGTTCATCGATGCCTTTCCAGCGACCGCAAGCGCGAATGGCCTTAAATTCCAGCGCGTTAAACTAAGAGAAATGGCGCAACACAGACTTCACCAGGAAAAAGTTTTCGAGATCAACAGTTGAACTTCAGCCATGTTGCATTTAAATCAATCCCCCTTTGCTATCCTGCTCATATCATTAGCTGTCTTAGGCGGTTCGGTTTGGTGCGGCGGCACCTTGTTGAACAAATATAAAAATAAAATTGTCTGGGATCAATCCGACTTCAACCTGGTTCAATCGGCAACCCTGACCTTGCTAAGCCTGATCATCGGCTTTACGTTTTCGATGGCCATCGGCCGCTTTGACCAGCGTAAAGTCCTCGAAGAGGCCGAGGCCAATGCCATAAGCACAGCCTATCTGCGCGCGGATATGTTGTCGCAAGAGTCGCGTGCTCAGGTCAAAAAAATACTGCTCGAGTATCTTGATCAACGTATTTTGTTCTATAGCGCGCAAGAAACAGAACTTAAACAAATCAACACACGCACCGCAGAATTACAAAATAAATTATGGAGCGTTACCGCAGCGGCGGCCAATGCGCACCCAACCCCTACCACGGCCTTAGCTGTTGCAAGCATCAGTGACGCCATTAGTTCTGAGGGACATTCCCAGGGAGCCTCCTGGAATACGATTCCCAGATCTGCCTGGTGGTTACTGGCGGTGATCGCGGTGTGCGCAAATCTGATGTTTGGTTTTGGTTCGCGTCATTTCAACAGTCATCGCTCGATCCTGCTGACGCTTCCTGTGATTATTTCAATTACGTTTTTCCTGATCGCCGATATTGACAGTCCGCGCAGTGGCAGCATCCGCGTCGTGCCACAAAACCTGCTCAACCTTGCCCAAGCACTGGGCAAGGTTGAGCCTTAGTTTTATTTCACAACCACAGGAATCCCGGCGATCTTGGCGGACCATTCCTTCGGTCCGGTGGTGTGCACTGAGGTGCCCTTGGAATCTACCGCGACGGTAACGGGCATATCGACGACATCGAATTCGTAGATCGCTTCCATGCCCAGATCAGCGAAACCAATCACCTTGGCGCCACGAATCGCTTTAGACACGAGATAAGCCGCGCCCCCAACTGCCATCAGGTAAGCGGACTTGTGCTTGCGGATCGATTCGATGGTTGCAGGACCACGCTCAGCCTTGCCGATCATGGCAAATAGCCCTGTCTGCTCAAGCATCATGTCAGTAAACTTGTCCATCCGGGTTGAGGTGGTAGGACCAGCAGGACCGACCACTTCGTCCCCAACCGGATCAACAGGACCGACGTAATAAATCGTACGCCCCTTGAATTCAACGGGTAGTTTTTCGCCTTTAGCCAGCATGTCCTGGATGCGCTTGTGTGCGGCATCACGACCCGTCAGCATTTTTCCATTCAGCAACAAAGTCTGGCCTGGTTTCCAGCTTTCGACTTCCTCTTTGGTCAGGTTATTCAGGTCAACCTGCTTCGAGGATTTGTAATCGGGTGCCCAATGCACCTGCGGCCAGTCTGACAAGGATGGGCGATGCATATGCGCAGGACCTGAGCCGTCGAGCTCAAAATGTGCGTGGCGTGTCGCTGCGCAATTAGGGATCATTGCAACGGGAAATGAGGCTGCGTGGGTGGCGAAGGTTTTAATTTTCACATCGAGTACGGTTGTCAAACCACCCAGACCTTGTGCGCCAATTCCCAGGCCATTGACCTTCTGGTAGAGCTCGATACGTAATTCCTCGAGCTTGGATTGTGGTCCACGTTCAAGCAATTCATACATATCGAGATCTTCCATCAGTGCCTGCTTGGCCATCAGGACCGCTTTCTCTGCAGTACCGCCGACACCAATTCCAAGCATTCCCGGTGGACACCATCCTGCACCCATTGTTGGAACAGTCTTCAAGACCCAATCAACAATCGAGTCGTTCGGATTGAGCATCGCGAGTTTTGATTTGTTCTCTGAGCCACCGCCCTTGGCAGCCACTTGCACGTCGACTTTGTCGCCCTGAACCAACTCGACGTTGACGACACAGGGAGTATTGTCTTTGGTATTCTTGCGAGCAAAAATCGGATCATCGAGCACCGAGGCGCGCAAAGGATTTTCCGGATTCAAATAACCAAGACGCACGCCAGCGTCACACAATTCCTGGATACTGAGTTTGCTGTTAAAACGCACATCCATACCGATTTTCAGGAATACGTTGACGATACCTGTGTCCTGACAGATGGGGCGACGCCCCTCGGCACTCATGCGTGAATTCGTCAGAATCTGTGCCATCGCATCTTTCGCAGCGGGACTTTCTTCACGCTCATACGCACGCGCCAGATGACGGATGTAATCAGCCGGATGGTAATAACTGATGAACTGAATGGCATCGGCGATTGAGGAGATAAAGTCTTCTTCCTGAATAGTGACTGACATGATGTTTACCTGTTGAGCAATTAAATAGAATGAATAATTAATGGTTAACTGGAAATAACGCTGCTGCGCTTAAAGCTTTTGGCAAGCACAAACCTATCTGTTCTTCCAGACTGGCTTGCGCTTTTCAGCAAAGGCCAGCGAACCTTCCCGCGCATCCTCTGATTTGAAAATATGTTCCATCAAAGGAGCCTGCAACCTGAACATTTCCTCTGTTGAAAAATCCAGCCCCTTGTTCACAATGCTTTTTGCAGTCTGGACAGCCATCGGACCATTTTCGCAGATCTTGCGTGCCAGCTTAATCGCTTCGGAGAGCGCCTGGCCAGGATCGGTCATAACGTTAATCAGACCAAACTGATTGGCGCGTTCAGCCGAAAACATATCACCCGTGAGGATGACTTCCATTGCAATATGATACGGAACCTGACGGGGTAAGCGCAGCAAACCACCGGAGCCAGCTACCAAACCTCGTTTAACCTCAGGCAAGCCAAATTTTGCATTATTTGCCGCCACAATCAGATCGCAAGCCAGCATCATTTCAAAACCACCCGCAAGAGCAAAGCCCTCAACCGCAGCGATCAGGGGCTTTTTAGGCGGTGCTTCGTTCAACCCTGCAAAGCCTTTGCCTTCGACAACGGAGCGAATCCCTGTCCGGGCAAAGTCTTTCAAATCCATACCAGAGCTAAAGGTGCCGCCTGCACCCGTCAAAATGCCAATCACGATATCGTCCCGGGCATCCATTTCCTCAAATGCCGCAGACATCTGTTTAGCCGTTTCGACCGAAATCGCGTTGCGGGCTTCAGGACGGTTAATGGTGATGATTTGAATACCATCGACGAAATCAACGCTTACCAGCTTTGTCATAGGGGCACCCCGTGCAAATTTGAGAAAAATGAAGAAATTTCCTGAATCATAGGCGATTCAGGACAAATCTGACGGCAACCCCGCCCCCACGCTAAAATATCGGGTTAATTCGCCCTTTACGCTTGCAAAACACCTCATGCTCACTTTTCAGCAAATTATCCTGCGCCTTCAAGAATACTGGGACCAACAGGGTTGCGCCCTGTTACAGCCCTATGACATGGAGGTGGGAGCCGGCACCTCGCACACAGCCACTTTTTTAAGGGCAATAGGGCCTGAGCCCTGGCGCGCAGCCTATGTGCAGCCCTCGCGCCGCCCAAAAGACGGACGTTATGGCGAGAATCCAAACCGTCTGCAGCACTATTACCAGTATCAGGTTGTACTCAAACCTGCTCCGCCAGAGATACTGGACCTCTACATTGGCTCCCTGGTTGCGCTGGGGATCAAGCCCACCGAGCACGACATACGCTTTGTCGAGGACGATTGGGAAAACCCCACACTGGGCGCCTGGGGTCTGGGCTGGGAAGTCTGGCTCAACGGCATGGAAGTCACCCAGTTCACCTATTTTCAGCAGGTCGGCGGACTGGACTGCTCACCAACCACCGGTGAGATAACCTATGGACTTGAACGTCTCGCGATGTATTTGCAAGGGGTGGAAAGCGTTTATGACCTGGTCTGGACCGACAGCCCGAAGGGCCGCGTGCTCTATCGCGACGTCTTTCATCAAAACGAGGTCGAGCAATCAACCTACAACTTCGAGTACTCGGATGCCGAGATGCTATTCAGACATTTCACCGATTACGAAACACAGGCCAAACGCCTGATGGAAGTCCCGCTCGCGTTGCCCGCCTACGAGGCAACGCTCAAAGCCGCGCACACCTTCAATTTACTTGATGCGCGCGGCGCGATCAGCGTGACCGAACGTGCGGCCTACATAGGCCGTATCCGCAACCTATCACGCGCTGTAGCCCAGGCCTATTACGACTCACGCGAAAAACTTGGTTTCCCCATGCTTCAAAACACCCAGGAGGCGCGCTAATGTCCTCCCGTCCTCTGCTTGTCGAGCTTTTCACTGAAGAGCTACCCCCAAAAGCCTTGTCAAAACTGGGTCACGCTTTTTCTGTCGGACTCAATGATGCGCTGGCTCAACTGGGTTTAATCTCACCGGACAGCGCGATTGTGTCCTTTGCCACGCCACGCCGGCTGGCGGTGCGTCTGTCCAAAGTCCTGGCTATCGCGCCGGATCAGACTTATGCCGAAAAACTGATGCCCGTCAAAGTCGGGCTGGATGGCAATGGCGCAGCAACTCCTGCCCTACTTAAAAAACTTGCAGCCAAAGGCTGGGAAAACCTTGCTGTCTCAGCGCTCGAGCGCGAGTCAGACGGCAAGCAGGATTATCTGGTTGCCCGCGGCACGGCCCCAGGCGCCAGACTCAAAGAGGTCTTGCAAACAGCAATCGAAACCGCAATCGCTGGCCTGCCGATCCCAAAAATGATGCGCTACCAGCTTGCCGATGGTGTGACCTCGGTTAAGTTTGTTCGTCCCGCGCACGCCATCCTGAGTTTATATGGCGAGGACATCCTGCCGGTCGAGATTCTTGGTCTGAAGAGCGGGCGTTTGACGTATGGCCACCGCTTCCTGCACCCACAGAGCATTTCTATCGATAGCGCTGAAAGCTATGAGCAGCAGCTTGCCCAGACGGGTCATGTCGTGGCGTCGTTCGAGTCTCGTCGCGCCCAGATCAGCAAGCTCTTGGCCGCTCAGGCCACTGCGCTTCAGAGCACGCTTGGCCATGATCCCGAGGTCGAGGCCTTGCTTGACGAAGTGACCGCACTCGTTGAAGCACCGATCGTCTATGTCGGGGCTTTCGAAGAAAGGTTTCTCGAGGTGCCCCAGGAATGTCTGATCCTGACTATGCGCCTGAATCAGAAATATTTCCCTCTTTTTAATCCCGCGACTGGCGCCTTGACACATCAGTTCCTGATTGTCAGCAACATGCCAACCTCCAAGCCGGCCGCCATCATAGAAGGCAATCAACGCGTCGTGCGCCCACGCCTTGCCGATGCGGAATTCTTTTTCAAGACCGACCGCAAACTCCCTCTGCATGAGCGAGTCGAGCAACTGGGCTCAGTTGTCTATCACAACAAACTCGGCACGCAGTTGCAGCGCGTCGCGCGCGTTCAACATATCGCCGCCTGGATTTCCCATGCGCTCAATGCAAAGCCCGAGCTTGCCGCGCGCGCAGCGCTCCTGGCCAAAGCCGATCTCACGACCAACATGGTGGGGGAATTTCCTGAGCTGCAAGGCATTATGGGTGCTTATTACGCTAAAGGTGATGGCGAATCCCCTGCTGTCGTGCAGGCGCTTGCCGAACAATACAAAATACGTATTGACAGTCCCGTCTCCTCAGACAATCTTACCCCTGCCATTTTATTTATGGCTGAGCGCGCAGAGACGCTCGTGGGGATCTGGGGAATTGGTTTGGCACCCACCGGTGAGCGCGATCCCTTTGGCTTGCGCCGTGCCGCACTGGGTCTGATCAGTGCTTTTGAGCAACTGACTGCTGGCGGCGTCTTGCAGATTCAACAAAAGGGCCCTCTCACCCTGGACGGTTTAATCCAGGCTTCGGTCTTGAGTTTTGAGGCAGGTACGCTTGCACAGAACACCGCGAGTGAGGTTGAGGTCTTCATCATCGAGCGACTGCGCAATCAACTGATCCAGTTGCACGACCGTAACGCCGTCGAGGCTGTGCTTGCAATCGAGCCACCGATCCATCAAATCCCTGCTCGTGTCCAGGCCGTTGCGAATTTTGCGCAGGGCCCTGATGCGGCAAGTCTCGCGGCCGCTAACAAACGGATCGGCAACCTGCTCAAAAAAGCCGAAGGCACGCTTGCTGCGCTCAATCCCGGCTTGCTGACAGAGGCCGCCGAACGCGCTCTGGCAGAAACAATCGCACAACTGCAACCTCTCGCGCTTGAGCAGTTTGAGTCAGGTGATTACATGTCAGCGATGCAAACCCTGTCTCGCGCCCGCGGACCCGTTGATGCTTTTTTCAACGACATCATGGTGATGGCCGACGATAGTGCCATACGAAACAATCGTCTGGCCTTGCTTGCGCAACTGCATAACTTGATGAATCAGGTTGCTGATATTTCAAGGCTCGCTACATGATTAAACTCATCATTCTTGACCGCGACGGTGTCATCAATGAGGACAGCGCCGCCTATATCAAGCATCCCGACGAATGGATCGCTATCCCCGGGAGTTTGCAGGCTATTGCCCGACTCCACCAGGCAGGCTGGACCGTAGCGGTTGCCTCGAATCAGTCAGGCCTGGCGCGCGGTTACTTTGACACCACGACGCTCACGGCGATCCACCACAAACTACGCAAAGAACTCGCCCAGGTTGGCGGCTCAATCGATGCCTTCTTCGTCTGTCCACACGGACCAGAAGATCACTGTACCTGCCGCAAACCTCTGCCTGGCCTGTTTCAGGACATCGCCAGACGCTATGACATCGATCTGAACGGCGTACCCGCCGTAGGTGACTCCTTGAGGGATTTACAAGCCAGCTACGCTGTTGGTTGCAAGCCCTGGCTGGTGCAAACCGGTAATGGAGCAAAAACGATCAAACAGGATGGTGTCCCACCTACTACGCAGTTTGCCAGCGACCTCGCTGCTGCCGTTGATCAGATTCTTTCAGGACACTAAGACCCCTATGCTTTTTCTCCGGTCGACCCTCTACGCCTTATTTCTCCTCGCGACAGTGATCCCCTATGCCTTTGCCTGCATGCTGTGGTCTTGGGCACCGTTGCATTGGAGATTCAAGCTCACCATGGGCTGGCCTAGACTCGCCGTCTGGGGTGTGCGGGTAATCTGTGGTGTGAGATGGCAAGTCAAAGGCTGGGAAAATCTGCCTGATGGTCCTGCTATCGTGCTGTCAAAGCATCAATCAGCCTGGGAAACACTTTTTTTGCCTTCGCATCTGCCTCGCGAGGTTTGCTTTGTCTATAAGCGCGAATTACATCGCGTGCCTTTTTTTGGCTGGGGTCTGGCCTTGCTTGCGATGATTCCAATCGACCGCAGCAAAGGCCGTGACGCGTTTGAGCAAGTGGTAAAAATTGGCCAGCAGCGCCTGAACGAAGGTCGCTGGCCCATTATGTTCCCTGAAGGCACCAGAATCGCGCCGGGCAAAATGGGACGTTTCAAAATGGGTGGCGCACTGCTGGCTACGCGCACGAACGTTCCTGTGATACCGATCGCTCTGAACGCTGGCGAGTGCTGGGGTCGCAATGCTTTCATCAAACGCCCCGGGATGATTACGGTTTCAATAGGCAAACCAATCCCTTCTTCAGGCTTGACCCCCGAAGAGCTCAACGCGAAAGTGTTTGAGTGGATCGAGCAAGAGATGCAGCAACTCAACCCCGAAAGATTTCCTGAAAAAAACGTCACGCACCCATGAGTCAACTAGAGCTCTTGCTGTCTGATGCGGATACTCCGAAACCGGGGTGGACGATCCCACCCGAGAAGCTCGCGCCCGATACAAAATGGCGCCTGGTTAAACACGGTGACCACACAGTTGGCTTTGTTTTGACCCGCTCACGTCGTCGCAGCATCGGTTTTGTGATCGGCGAAGAGGGTTTGCGCGTCACAGCACCCAACTGGGTAACTTTGCAACACATCGACGCTGCAGTCGTTGAAAAAATGCCCTGGATTCTGTCCAAGCTCAAAGACTGGCAAAAGCGCAAAGAACAACTCGCGATGGCCCACACTCGCTGGCAATCGGGGGGCGAACTCCCCTATCTGGGTTGCAAAATCACGTTGCGCAGCGGCGTACCCGGCCCTCACATTCCACATGGTGCGCCATACTTTGAAGGCGATGCTGATGCGCCACAAGCTGGAGAGGCATTATGGCTGCCGCTCCCGCAAGACGCCGATGCAAACAGAATGCGCGACATGACACAATCCTGGCTCCAGGCGCGCGCACGGGTCTGGTTTGAACTGCGTATGAAATTCTTTTTAGAGCAGACAGGTCTGCGAGTCAGAAAATGGCGTTTATCTTCCGCGTCCACACGCTGGGGCTCCTGCACGAGCGATGGCAACATCATGCTCAACTGGCGCCTGATTCATTTCTCACCGATGATCATTGACTACGTGATCGCCCATGAGCTTGCCCATCTTCGCGAAATGAATCACAGCCATGATTTTTGGGCTGAAGTCCAACAACTCTATCCCGACTACCATACCGCTCGTAGGTTACTCAACAAACATACGCCCGATGGCGTGCCGGAAATCTAAGCATCACTCGTCAAGCGTTGTTATGATCCCCAGACATACTCAAGCTTTTCAGGAAAAATTATGCGAATTCTTCACACCATGCTGCGCGTCGGAAACTTGGATCGTTCGATCGAGTTCTACACCAAAGTCCTCGGTATGCGGGTTTTACGCAGTACTGAATATCCTTCGGGAAGATTCACCAATACCTTTGTCGGCTATCAGGACGAAACAGAAGGACCTGTTCTGGAATTGACCTATAACTGGGATACCGACAGTTACGATCTCGGCACAGCTTATGGACATATCGCACTCGAAGTAGAGGATGCCTATGCCGCATGCGACAAAATTCGCGCGCTGGGAGGCAAAGTCGTCCGCGAAGCCGGTCCCATGAAACACGGCACCACAGTCATCGCCTTCGTTGAAGATCCAGATCACTACAAAATCGAATTAATCCAGAAAAAAACAGCCTGACACCCAGCCTTTCAAAACCATGCTGAATATTCTCTGGCTGAGTTTTTTTCTAATTGCCGCGGCATCATCTCTGGCGCAATGGTTATTCCTGGGAAATAGTCAGATCTTTGGTCAAATGGTGACCAGCCTGTTCGACATGGCTGCACTCTCCGTGCAGATCATGGTGGTGTTGTTCGGCACGCTGACGCTTTGGTTAGGCTTTTTACGGATCGCCGAGCACGCAGGCATGGTCAACACGCTTGCGCGCTGGCTGGGGCCCTTGTTTGCGCGCTTGATGCCAGGTGTGCCACGGGGCCATCCTGCTATAGGTCTGATCACACTGAATTTTGCCGCTAACGGACTTGGTCTGGATAATGCTGCCACACCCATCGGGCTGCGGGCAATGCGCGAGTTGCAGACACTCAATCCGGACCCCGAAACTGCGACCAATGCGCAAATTTTATTTCTTGTCCTGAATGCCTCCTCACTCACCTTGATCCCTGTCAGCATTTTCATGTACAGGCTGCAGCAGGGCGCGCCGGATCCGACGCTGGTGTTCTTGCCCATCCTGCTGGCAACAAGCGCCTCGACGCTCACGGGTTTTTTATCCGTCGCCTTCATTCAGCGTTTACCTCTGCGTGACCCGGTGGTTTTATTATGGATTTTCGGTATTGCGCTTTTCCTCGGCAGCATCATGGCTGGCGCGCTCAGCTTATCGGCCGCAGCCCTCGCTCAGGTCTCGTCGCTCACTGGCAATCTTGTGCTCTTTGGAATTATTGTTGTGTTTGTCGCGATCGGAGCGTGGCGAAAAATTGATGTCTACGAAGCATTTCTTGAGGGTGCCCGCGAGGGTTTTGATATCGCAAAAGACCTTCTGCCCTACCTGGTGGCGATGCTTTGCGCCGTAGGTGTTTTACGTGCGTCCGGTGCACTTGATATTGCCCTGGACGGCATCCGCTGGGTTGTTCATGTCTGCCAGGGTGACGACCGTTTCGTCGATGCTTTACCCACGGCATTGGTCAAACCCTTTTCAGGGACAGCGGCACGCGCGCTTTTGATTGAAACAATGAAATTTCATGGCGTGGATAGTTTCCCCGCCCTGCTCGCTGCTACCGTCCAAGGCAGCACTGAACCGACGTTTTATCTGGTTGCGGTCTACTTCGGCTCTGTAGGTGTCCAACGCGCACGGCACACCGTTGGTTGCGCGCTCCTCGCTGATTTAGCCGGCGTTCTGGCTTCGATAGCGATCTGCTATTGGTTCTTTGGTTGAAAATATGAAAATCGTCATCGCACCCGACTCATTTAAAGAAAGCCTTTCTGCCCCCGAAGTGGCACAGGCCATCGCTCGCGGAATCAAACACGCGGCACCGCAAGCTCATATTCTTTGCGTGCCGATGGCTGATGGCGGTGAAGGCACGGTCCAGGCGGTCCTTGCCGCGACCCAGGGTCTATCCCGTGTCAACACGGTACAAAATGCGCTCGGCCATCCCATTCAAGCCCAATGGGGATGGTTACCAAATCAAATTGCCGTGATTGAAATGGCCGCAGCTGCAGGGCTCGAGCATATCGCCGCCACAGAACGCGATCCAATGCGCGCCTCAAGCTGGGGGGTTGGCGAGTTAATCAGACACGCACTGGATGCGGGTGCGAAACATATTGTGCTTGGCCTGGGCGGCTCGGCGACCAACGATGCAGGTGCAGGAATGTTGCAAGCACTTGGTTTAGGTCTGTTTGACGCACATGGAAAAACACTCGAACCAGGCGGTGCGGCGCTAAGCAATCTATCCAGGATCGACGCAACTGGCCTGGATCAACGCTTACGCGATCTCAGCATCACGATTGCATCAGACGTGAATAATCCGCTTTGCGGTGTCAAAGGCGCCTCGGCGATTTTTGGACCACAAAAAGGCGCATCCCCCGCACAAGTTCAGGTGCTCGACGCAGCTCTAAGACATTTTGCTGACTGCTGCCAGCAACAGCTTGGCTCGGATTCACGGGATATACCTGGTGCAGGCTCGGCTGGTGGACTTGGTTTTGCTGCGCACGCCTGGCTAGGTGCAAAATTCAGGCCTGGCGTCGAAGTGGTCGCCGAAATCGGCGGCCTTGCACAAGCTGTAGAGGGCGCCAGTCTAGTCATCACGGGCGAGGGCAGGATGGATGCGCAGACCTTGCTTGGCAAGACACCCATGGGGGTAGCGGCCATCGCCCGTCAAGCTGGTGTGCCTGTGATCGCAATTGCGGGCTCTTTAGGCAAGGATTATCAGGCACTCTATGCCGCGGGGATCTACGCTGCTTTTAGTCTCGTCTGCGGACCCTGCACCTTGCAAGAAGCCTGCGAGCAAGCCAGCAGCTTGCTCGAAGACCGCGCGCAAGACATCATGCGGCTGTGGCTTGCGGCCCGTCACAACGTCATTTGAGGCTCTAGCTGACACCTGCAGCGTGCAGCGCATCGCTCATGGCGATAAAGCCCGCGACCGATACTTGCTCGGCGCGCCAGGTAGGTTCGATTTTCAGTTCAGTCCAGGGGATCAGCGCTGTCCACTCGCCCATCACACCGCGCAGCATTTTTCTACGCTGTGAAAACGCGCGCTGCACGACTTTACCAAAGAGCGCCTCATCAACCGCCTGGGGACGATCAGCGGCAAGCGGGATCATTCGCACCACAGAGGAGGTCACCCGCGGTGGTGGATCAAAGGCCTCGGGCGCAACATCGAAAAGTTTTTCCATCCGCCAGCGATACTGCAGCATCACGGAGAGTCTACTGTACTCACTACTCGCGGGTGCGGCGACCATTCGGTCAATGACTTCTCTTTGCAACATAAAGTGCTGATCAATGACCTGCCCCGCGTATTCGTTCAAGGCGAACAACAGAGGGCTGGAAATGTTGTAGGGTAAATTTCCAACTATCCGTAATCCTTGACCAAACTGCGCGAAATCCGTCTGAAGAGCATCTGCATTCACTATGGTCAGACACTCGGCAGGATAGCGATTACGCAAACGCCCGGCCAGATCGCGGTCAATCTCAATGACAGTCAGGTGCTCCAGACGCTCAAGCAAAGGCGCGGTAAGCGCCGACAGACCGGGACCGATCTCGATCAGACGATCACCCTTTTGAGGTCCAATCGCACGAATGATCGAAGAGATCACGGCCTGATCGACCAGAAAATTCTGGCCGAAGCGTTTACGTGCCTGATGCGCAGCAGCCAAGCTATTCCTTCGCCTGTTTCAAACGTTTTTCAAGACGGTTATCGATATAGGACTGGTTACGAATCTGTTGCAGCCATAGTTCAAAAGCCGCCTCAGAGCGTTGCATGAATAGCCTCTGACGCACTTGATTGCGTTCAAACTGTTCAGCCATATCCTGCGTGCGACGATCGTCCACAACAATCAGATGCCAGCCAAAAGGGCTCTTAACCGGCTGACTGACTTCACCGACTTTGAGACTATTCATCGCCTTCTCGAAAGGCGGTACGGTTTCGCCAGGATTCAACCAGCCCAGATCACCGCCCTGCGGCGCAGAACTGTCATTTGAGAAACGTCTGGCCAGATCGGCGAAGGATTCTTTTCCTTCAACCAGACGCTCACGAATCTGCGCGAGTTTTTGCTGGGCAATTTCATCAGACACAACCTGAGAGGTTTTAATGAGAATGTGTTTGGCTTTGGTTTGTTCCACCGGCATTGGGCCTGAGCGAGCGCCAGGCTGAGCTCCAGCCGGACCTTTGGCACCCATCGGACCCTGGGCAGCCGCAGGCGCCGGGGCTGGCTCTTCTTGCTGGGCAGCTTGCGGGCCGCCAGCACGTCCCACTACTTTCAGAATATGAAAACCATTACCGCTCTGGATAATTCCGGAGACCTGACCATCACGGACATTGGCAACAGCCTTTAAAAACAGATCCGGCCAGCCCTCAAGCGGGCGCACGCCCATATCACCACCACGACTTGCCTCAGGACCTTCGGAAACTGCCTGGGCAACTTTCTCAAAACTCTCTCCACGCTTGATCCTGGCCAAAGCCTCCTGCGCACGGAGTCGCAAGGCCTTGACCTGCTCCTCTGAGGAACCCTCTGGTACACGAATCAAAATTTGTCCTAAGCCCATGATGGCTGGCTGATTAGGCCGACTCTGCTGGGCACGCTTAGGTGGAGGAGGAGCAGGTTGCTGTTGCATGGGTGGTGCTGCATTTTGTTGCGCAAGTGCTGCCAAACCGCCCGTCTGACGCGCTTTCTGATCCCGTAAAAAAGCATCGACCTCTGCATCAGTGATCAAGACAGTATTGTCAACGGTTCTCTGACGCAAACCTTCAAGCATGACCTCGCGGCGAATCATTTCACGGTACTGATCCCAGCCCATACCGGAAGCCTCAATTTGTTTACGTATCTGAGCGGCAGACAAATTATTACGCTTTCCAATAGTATCGATGGCCCGATCGAGCATCGGATCCGTGACATCGATTTTCAAACGTTTGGCTTCCTGCTTTTCGAGACGTTCTTGAATCAGACGTTGCAATACATCACGCATCAGCAGGTCGTCCGGAGGCGTTTGACCTTTTTGACGCAACTCGTTTTTAGCTTGCTGAAAGCGGGTGGTTAACTCCCTGTGCGTAATCACGTCTTTGTTGACTACGGCCACGATCGTATCAGCCTCCTGATCCTGTGAAGCAACCTTGGTTTGCGGCTTTGCTGCACTATCAGTTACCGCGGACTTGGCCTTGGAGGTAGGGGCTGTCTGAGCTAATACCTGAAACATGAGCCCGCAGCCCAAGCAAAGAATCAGGGCAGTGAGGTATTTACGCAAAACGCCAGCAACTTGCATTATTCGTACCTTTCAAACTTTGTAACGTTTGGAATCGGAGAGTTAATATTTTGATAATCAGGAATACTCTTGCCCAGAAGACCCATCGGATTTTGCCCCAAAGCACCCAGACCACCAAGCTCAAGCTGAAAAAATACCCCGGTGTTTGTCTGGTCTGAACTGACAACATAGCGTTGAAACACCATACGCCCACTCCAGCAACAGTCACCTTTGTACTCAAGACCCAAAATCGCCTGCGTCACCTTAGGCATCGCAACGGTCACAGTCGGATCAATCACACTTGGCGCATCCACTTTATTAAAGGAGTAATCCACGCGTCCCACCGTATACCAGCGATTGGTCAAGGGCCACTGGGCCGAAGCACTGATCTGATTCTGTCCGGGTGTTTGATAAATGGCATCAGGCGGCGGATTGATCTGATAGCGATAGGACAGAGAGAGTGTTGCAAGTCTCTGCGGACGCCAGCGGGTGACGATCTGCGCCCTGTCCCATTGACTTGTATAAGGGTTGTACTGGAATGTTGCGCCAGTCGTCGTGGTGTCTGTCAATGCAGCATTACCACCTAGCAGAAAGAGCGAACGTGTATTGGTACGGGGCACTTCAAACGGCAGGGTGACGTACTGGTCTTCAAAATAAAACTGCTGCGCCACCGAAAGACTGAGGCGCTCAAAACCAGAATCCGCATCAAGCCAGCGTGTTGTTAAGGCAGCCGTTACCTGGTTTGCGTTGTTGATCCGGTCGGAGCCTGCGAAGATGTTTTCCTGGAAAATCTGGGAAAAATTCAGATCCGCCAGCGTTGTGTCATAGACCGGGATTTGCGACTGGTCACGATAAGGCACACGCAAATAATAGGCGCGCGGCTCAAAAGTTTGCAAGGCTGATTTGCCAAAAAAGGTCGTGTCGCGATCAAACGTCATACCCGAGTCAACCGACATGATGGGCAGGACGCGTGAATTAGACGGCTGACCATAGCCATACCAGTTTTCCAGCCCATACCATTCGGTCTGGTACTGCGCCAGGCTGACAGCCACTTTAGGCGTGATGTACCAGCCTGGTTTCACAATTGGATAGGAGATCGAGTTGTAGGACAAGGCGCGCTGACCGTCTGGTTTCCAGCGTAACGAGCCATCAGGACCAATCGCGAATCTTGCGTCCAGTGGCATCTGGAATGCCGTCAGGGTATTTTGTGACTGCAGATCAAAACCGCCATAGTCAAAACGTGCGCCGTTCAGGGAGTACTCGGGTACTTTGTTGTACTGGGGGGCAACCGTCGTGCCTGTTGGCGCAATCGTCTGAAAAGTCATCGTCTGCACGCCAGCTGACCAATACTGATCGGCCCAGCCCAGACTGACAATCGAGGGCAGATAAGTCAGCGCAGCCTGATTGACAGCGATACTGGCAAAGTCCTTGAAGTAGTTATCGTCCGACACCCGGTTCAGGTTGTAACCACCATAAAAACCATTACCAAAATTTTGTGAATGAATCGCAGAATACAGCCAGCGATCCGTTCCAGTCGAAATATCATTATTCAGGTAGGTACCAGCCAAATAACCGGAGTAACCCTCTCCAACATACCGGAACTCGTCGCCGAGTTGCAACCCGTGCTTGGACATGGCACGCAATTGCATGGTCATGTCGTAATTAGGTGCAAGATTGAAATAATAGGGCTGCGTGTAATCCAGACCCGTATTAGTGGTTGAACCGAAGGTGGGGTAAAGAAAGCCTGATTTACGTTCTTTTTTAAGTGGAAAAGTCAGGTATGGCGAGGCAAGAATAGGCACGTCTTTAAAGTAAAGAACGCCGTTATGGGCCACACCTTCGTTCTCGTTGAAATCCAGGTCCAGCTTTTCTGTTTTGATATACCAGGAGGGCTCAGGACACGGGCAACCGCTGTAGGTCACATCAGTCAGACTCATCTGATTCCGGTTGTAGACATCAGCCCAGGAGCCCACACCAGCACCACCACTTTCGAGCCAGAAGTTCGGCTGATCGATACTAGCCGTGCCGTCATCAGTGTTGTAGGTGATACTCGGCCCTGTGACGATATTGCCATCGCGCACGAGCCGGCCATTACCTTGCGCATCCAGGACTGCGGCCCGCTTGTTGTAATTGATGATGTTGGCCTTGAGCACAGCATCCTGTCGCCTGACTATCGCATTGCCCTCAAGCACCACGTTACTCTGGGCATCTGCCCGGATATTGCGCGCCTCAAGGAAGGCAGGCATTTCTTTGTCGGGCGTTGAGGTACTACCTAGCGCAGGAGAGACTTTGAGGCCACGAACCAGAACAGGTTCCTTGTTTTCTTTTTGAGAGACGGGCGAATCAGAGCCTTGCGCATGCACTGTCGCAATACTTGAAACCAGCAGAAGCAACAGGGAGAAAAAAATACGCACGTTATAGAAAGATAACCTTAATGCTGGGCTTGCGAGGCCAATAAACAGACCACGCCCATTGTGGCATTAAAAAGGTGCAACCTGTCAGTATTATAGGCAAGCAAGGCACAATTCGTCAGAACACAAGTGTTCCTTACCAGATCACACTAAAATGACCTACTTTTATTAGTTTTTATCATGCAAAACGACTCCTCAGATATCCGACTTACGTCCCTGCTGAAATGGCTCTCCGGGCTGCCCGCTGCGCTCGCACTTGAGCTTGATTCTCTGGAGCCAGCTTCCAGTGACGCAAGTTTCAGGCGTTATTTCAGGCTAAATGCCCAGCAAGGCACCCTGATCGTGATGGACGCCCCTCCACCGCAGGAGGATTGCCATCCCTTTGTCGATGTAGACAAGCGGCTGGCAAATGCTGGTCTTAATGTCCCCCGAATCCTTGCCTCTAATTTAGCCGAGGGTTTTTTATTGCTCAGCGATCTGGGTCCGACGACTTATTACGCTCGTATTCAGCAAGGTATTGATGACACAAGCTTGCAGAATCTGTATCGGGATGCTCTGGGTGCTCTGGTTCAAATGCAGACAGCCGACCACAAGGGATTACCCGCCTACAACGCGCAACGTCTCAAAGAGGAACTTGGCTTATTCGCCCAGTGGTATGCCGCCGTGCACTGCAACAGTCCGTTGGATCAAGCTTCGCTGAGTGCAATCAATACAGTTTTTGATCAGCTCGTCGCGCATAACGTTGCCCAGCCGGTCGTTTTGGTACACCGGGATTTCCACTCCCCAAACTTGATGGTCTGCTCCCAGCCTCAGCATGGAGAGAATCCGGGGATTCTGGACTTTCAGGATGCCGTCGCGGGTCCGATTACATATGATCTTGCCTCTCTGGTTGTCGATGCCCGCACGACCTGGGAAGAGCCTCAACAAATAGACTGGGCGATCCGCTACTGGGAACTGGCAAGTAAAAAAGGTCTACCCGTTCCCGTGGACTTTGCCGATTTCCACAAAGATTATGAGTGGATGGGGCTTCAGCGCAATTTACGCATCCTGGGTGTATTTGCCCGCCTGAACCACCGTGATGGCAAAGCAGCCTACCTCGCGCACATGCCGCGGGTCAAACAATATGTCAGGCAAGTTGCGGGACGCTATATTGCTTTCAAACCGTTATTAAGAGTATTGGATCAACTAGATAATGTGCAAGCGAAGGTAGGGTACACATTCTGATGCAAGCGATGATTCTGGCCGCGGGCAGAGGTGAAAGAATGCGCCCTCTCACTGACAACCTGCCAAAACCGCTCTTACCTGTGGCTGGTAAGCCGCTGATTGTCTGGCATCTGGAAAAACTTTCGCAAGCAGGTATCAAACAGGTAGTGATTAACCACGCCTGGTTAGGCAATCTGCTTGAAGCGCACCTGGGCAATGGCGCACAGTTTGGTCTGGAGATCCGCTACTCAACCGAACAAACGGCTCTTGAGACTGCAGGTGGGATTGCAAAAGCCTTACCCCTGCTGGGTACGGAGCCGTTTCTTGTCATCAATGGTGATATCTGGTGCGATTGGGATGTGACGCTCGCGCCAGGACTGGCCACTCAACTTAAAAAGCAAGATCATCTCGCCTGGCTATTGCTTGTCCCCAATCCAGCGCATCACCCCGAAGGTGATTTTGAGCTGAGCGCCTCGGGGGAAATCGTCCCTGGCAACACAAATTGCCAGACATTTTCTGGCATAGGGATTTACGATCCCGCCTTGTTCCGCAGTATTACTATCGGTCAGCCAGCAAAACTTGCTCCGCTGCTGCGTCACGCTATCTCAAACCGCTCAGTCTCTGGCAAACTGCACACAGGAATGTGGGTCGATGTTGGGACACCTGAACGACTTATCGCACTTGATCAACAGATCAAGTCAACATAAGGAAAACACCATGATTATCAGAATTCAAGCCAAACGGCCAGTTTTCAAACCCTCTCCTTACGAAACAAGTCGTCGCAGAAAAGGCCTGCCTCGCTGGCTGGTACTGATGCTACTCGGTATTCTCATCGGCGCCAGCGGTGTATTGTTCGTGCAAACAAGTTACGGGCCAAAACAACTCTCCATCCTTGATTCGCAAAAGCTGATCAGCGATATGAATAGTGTCACGCTCGAAAAACAAAGACTGCAAACACAGGTCGATGAGTTCACTCAAAAGCTGGAACTTGAGCGCTCCGAAAGTGCACAAACAAAAAAAGCGCTTGAAGAAGAACTCAGCAAGCTTCAAGGCCTGCTTGAGCCGCTGAAAGTGCAGCTTGAGGCTTTCGCACAAACTTTGCCCTTTGACCCCAAGTACGGTTCAATTGGCATCAGTATGGCCCAGTTCACTCAGGGAAAAACTGGAGGAAAACTCTCCTACCTGGTGTGGGTGATGCAGGAAAAACCGGATCGTCCGCTGTTTAATGGACAACTGCAGCTGGCTTTTGAAGGCCGTCACGCTGATGGACGAAACGAAACAATCACGCTCAACCCTATTAGCGTGAAGGTCCAGCACTACCAGCATATTACCGGTCAGGCTGACTTGCCAGAAGGTTTTGTGGCCCGTCGCGTGAATGTAAAAATACTGGATGCAGACGAGAAAAAACAGTTGACCTGGCGCGTCATGCAGGTTCAGCAAAAATAAACACTCAACAAGCGCAGCACACTAGGCTGACTGTCTGACTGTGGATCGCTTGACCAGCCCGACCGGGATGGTCAGCATTCGCGTACTAAAGGGTACAGCTTTCAAGTCCGCAGCAATAGCCTGAAGTAACAACTCAACTGTTGCCAGCGCCATGGCCTGGGCATTTTGTGCAATCGTGGTCAAGCTATAAGCAGGCCAGGCAGTTTGCGGCACATTATCAAAACCTATAACTGAAATATCCTCTGGTACACGCAGCCCGAGTTCGCTTCGAAGCGTGTCCATCACCGCCAGCGCCATATGGTCGTTGGCTACAAAGATTGCCTCAGGCTGGACTGAGCCTGAGCATAGCATTCTTGTCGCTGCGCACGCCCCCTCGTAACTATAACGACCCACCGCGCGCGCAAACACCTCCAGACCAGCTTCGCGAAGTCTTTCGGTGAAACCCTGTTCGCGTTCGATTTGTGTTGAGGCATCCTCAAGACCCGCAATATAGGCAATGCGCCGGTATCCAGCGTCAATAAACGTCTGGGCTGCCAGGCGACCGCCGGCGTGATTATCCGAGGCTACGGCGTGCACGCCCTCAATCGGAGCGGTACGGTTAAACATGACTACAGGCACACCTGCAGCACGACAGCCTTGCGCGATGGCTGAAGAGAGCGTCACGCTCGCCAATACCAGGCCA
This sequence comes from Burkholderiaceae bacterium, assembly GCA_036725985.1. GTDB lineage: Bacteria > Pseudomonadota > Gammaproteobacteria > Burkholderiales > Burkholderiaceae_B > Zwartia. Next base: position 258,574 of record DAIMDD010000002.1, on the reverse strand, counting down.
TCGACCTGATACTGCAACACATCCATGAGTTTGTCATCGACTGTTGCCCCTGTTTCATGCCCATCACTGACAAATAACAGCACATGATAGCCATGTCGCTGGAGCATCTGAGACAGTTTTTCTATGACCACTGGATAAAACTGATTTTGCAGATAGGAGACAACAATACCAATGATGCGCGAACGACGCGTCGTCAAAGTGCGCGCTATCGCATTCGGACGATAACCAAGCTGGGCTGCAGCTTGCACGACGCGCTCTCGGGTGGCCGGTGCAACACTTGCTCCTGGCGTAAAAGTGCGACTTACCGCTGACTGACTCACACCAGCCAGCAGCGCCACATCTGCCAAGGTCACGGGTCTGATCGGACTCACGCTAGGCAACTCACCAGTTCAGAGGTTTACAGATACGAAGCGTCTGGTTCGACAGAAAAAGGCTCAGATTGCGGTCCAACCACCATCCACCATCAGAGAGGAACCCGTGACCATGGCTGAAGCATCACTGGCCAAAAAGACCACCGCCCCCATCAGATCCTGAGGTTGCCCGACCCGACCCAGAGCAATCTTTGAGATGACAGAATCCATAAAAGCCGTATCTTGCAACATGCCGCGCGTCATATCGGTTTCGACAAAGGTCGGGCATAGCGTATTGACGCGAATACCCGCAGCACCAACCTCCCAGGCGAGCGCTTTGCTCATTCCTTCGATGGCGTGCTTGGTCGCGCAATAAACTGTCCGTTTGAATCCTCCAACATGCCCCATTTGCGAGGAAATATTAATCAGACTGCCGGGCAAGCCAGCTTCGAGCAAGCCTCTCACCACTTCGCGGGCTACATAAAAAGCTGCTTTGACGTTCAGATTCAAGACTGCATCAAAGTCACTATCCTGCATTTCAGTCAGCAGTGTGGGACGATTCATACCCGCGTTATTCACCAGTATCTGGAAAGGCCCATGTTCAGCCACCCCCCTGGTCACCGCTTCGGAGTCAGTTACATCGACAACCCAGCCACTTGCGTGTCCGCCAGCGCTTCGCACACGGGCACAGACCTCATTGATCTCAGCACCATTGCGGGCAGCAATTACAACGTGCGCCCCGGCCTCGGCTAAAGCAAACACAGCAGCCTGACCGATACCCCGGCTCCCGCCTGTCACCAGCGCACGACGCCCGTCCAATCTGAAACTTGGTGTTTTCACAGCCTCTCCTAAAAACCAATCACAAATTTATTGAAACCCAGCAATATTCAAAAGCTAGTTATAGCTGCTGATTATGCTACGAGCTTGCAATCGGTTGCAATCACTACACGGAAATTCATACTTTTTTCAGCACACTATGCGATGATCAGCCTAACAACAAATTATCGGGGCGTGTATGTCAAATTCGAATCAACAGGTTTCACCCGCCACTCGCAGTGAACACGACTTGCTGGGTGATCGCGAAGTACCGTTTGAGGCTTATTATGGGGTGCATACGCTCAGAGCCATCGAAAACTTCCCGATTACAGGTTTACGCATCTCCATGGTGCCAGATCTGGTGCGTGCGCTCGCCGAAATTAAAATGGCTGCAGCACTCACGAATTATGATCTTGGGATGCTTGAGGCCAAACACTGTCAAGCCATCGTTGCGGCCTGCCACGAAATCCTTGCAGGCAAATGGCATGAGCACTTTATGGTCGATATGATCCAGGGTGGCGCTGGCACTTCGACCAATATGAATGCCAACGAGGTCATCGCAAATCGGGCGCTTGAATTGCTTGGGTTCGCGCGCGGACAATACGACAAGCTCCACCCAAACGAACATGTCAATCTCAGCCAGTCCACCAACGACGTCTATCCAACTTCACTGAAGCTGGCCACCTACAGGGGTTGCCAGCATTTGCTTGCTTGCATGGAGAGCCTGCAAGAAGCGTTTGAAGCCAAAGCGCAAGAGTTCAAGGATTTACTCAAAGTCGGTCGCACACAATTGCAAGATGCTGTGCCCATGACACTGGGCCAGGAATTTCGCACCTATGCCGTGATGCTTGGAGAGGATGTCTTGCGACTACGCGAAGCACTGCCCCTGATTTGCGAAATCAATATGGGCGCGACAGCCATCGGCACGGGCATCAACACACACCCGGAATATGCTGAGCGAGTCATGGCGCATTTAAGCGAAATTACGGGACTACCTCTTGAGACGGCCCCCAATCTGATTGAAGCCACCCAGGATTGCGGCGCTTTCGTGCAACTCTCCGGCGTGCTCAAACGCATTGCTGTCAAAATCTCCAAAGTCTGTCACGACCTCAGATTGCTCTCGAGCGGTCCGCGCGCGGGTTTTGGTGAGATTAATCTGCCTGCGATGCAGGCAGGCTCAAGCATCATGCCCGGCAAGGTCAATCCGGTGATCCCAGAAGTTGTCAATCAGGTGGCCTACGAAGTGATTGGCAATGATGTGACCATCAGTTTTGCTGCAGAGGCCGGACAATTACAACTCAACGCCTTCGAACCCGTGATTGCCTACTCCCTGTTTCGCAGCGTCTCACATCTGGCGAACGCTTTCCGGACACTTGAGCATCGCTGCGTGCGCGGCATCACAGCCAACCCAGACCGGCTCAAAGAACACCTTGACCGCTCGATCGTACTGGTCACCGCATTGAACCCCTATATTGGTTACCAGCATGCGACCGAAGTTGCCCAGGAAGCACTCGAGACGGGTAAACGCGTCTACGACATTGTGCTGGATCGAGGATTACTCGAAAAAGCAAAGCTCGATGAAATTCTACGTCCGGAATCACTGACTGCGCCCCGGGCTCTGATTGATTGAGACGGTGCTCAAGGCAGGCTGGCGCGTTTATACTCGGTCGGTCTTGAATACGACTCCCTTGATATGACCCCAGCTACCGCTAAAACAACCATGACCACGCCACCTCCATGGCGGCTATGGGGACTGCTGGGGGTCGGCCTGCTGATACATGCAAGCTTTGGCTGGCTGTTGACGCTCTCGGTCGATGAAGCGCATTACATGCTGTATGCCTACAAGCTCGACTGGAGTTACTTTGACCATCCGCCAATGGTTGGCTGGATTCAGTGGCCTCTGGTCATCATCGGCGCACCAGACGCTGTCATCCGCCTGATTCCCCAATTGCTCTGGCTACTGTCCTGCCTGTTGGCACGACAGCTCGCACTGAACCTGTATCAGGTCGTTCCAGGCTGGAGCAAAGCCGCCCAGCGTGAGGCTGCAGGCCTCTGGGCAGTCGCTTTAATTTTGCTGGCACCCCTGATGCATGTGCTGGCAGTCGGTTTATTGCCAGATACGCTGCTGATGCTTCTAACGCTCAGCCTACTCTGGGTCACACTCAAACTGGCGCAAACGCCGCATCTCCTTCTGTGGGTTACGCTAGGAGCCCTGCTCGGACTCGCCGGTTTGTCCAAATACACCGCCGTCCTGCCTGCGCTTGCCATCATCCTGATTTTATTGGCCCGTCATGGTCCGCGTCTATTGTTCACCCCTGGGCCATGGCTCGCGCTGCTGCTTGCTTGCTTGCTCGTCTTACCGGTTTTTTACTGGAATGCGAAACATGCGTGGATTTCCTTTGCGTATCAACTCAACCATGGAGCGGGCGGGGTCTGGCAATTTCGACGCTTCGCTGCTTTCCTTGGCATACAGCTCGTAGCCTACGGCCCTCTGCTGGTTCTGGGTGGTTTTCTCGCCACTCGCCATATTGTTCAACGCAAAGCTGTCCTAGCCGGAAGTTTATTGCTATTTTTCTTTATACCTTTCCTAGTCACCGCCTATCTTTCAGGGGGTGGAGGGAGTCTTCCGCACTGGACCGGGCCTGCCTGGCTGGCGCTAGTTCCTTTTGCTGCCAATGCCCTGGCTCAATACTGGTTTGAGGCCCACCATGCGCTGATCAAAGCCTTTATCCGCACCCAAGCTGTTATTTGTCTCCTGGCCTTTGGTCTGCTGTTTTTCGTTGGTATCCCGGGTATTGGCCAGGAGCATGCCCTGGGAAAAAAGAACCCTTTCGCTGATCTGTGGGGCTGGGATCTTGCCGGCGGCAAGGCACGCATGTGGGCTGAGAAACTCAATACTGACTCGATCTCAGTCAAAAACTGGACGCTGGCCAGCCGAATGACCTGGTATAGCCGTCCTACCAAGGTTTTTGTACTGGATGAAAGGTTTGACCAGTTTGACCTCTGGTTTGGGGATATTCCTGCAGGAAGTGACAGTATTTTTGTAAACTGGTCACAAATGCGCTTTGATTTACCAACCGGACCTGGTGGTTTTGAGGCCTGCTCGCTGATCGATCAACTCGACATCACGCGCCTGGGCCGGACCGTGTCACATTTCAGTTTCTATCATTGTCGCAACTGGGGCGCGACGGTCGTGTCCCGTGCATCAGGAAAAACCCCTTGAAAAAAATTTTTAAATCGCTTTGGCCTTACCTGAGAGTATTGCTTTCCTTGCTGCTACTCTGGCTCGCGGTTCGCAACATTGACTGGAAAACACTGACCCAGACTCAGATCGCAATACAACCGATTTGGCTTATCCTGGCATGGCTGGCGTTGATCGGTACAAACCTGATGGCGACCGTCAGATGGACATATCTGATGCGTAGTCTGGGACTTAACCAGAACTGGTGGACGTTCATCACACTCTACTTCACCGGCGGCTTAATCAATCAAGGACTACCCAGCACAATCGGTGGAGACAGTTATCGCGTGATCGAAGGCAGTCGTGCCGCGAGAACGCCGAGCGCCTCACCACTGCCCCCGCTGTCCGAAGAACTTCACCAACCGCTCGATTTACACCAGGCACCCCCACGCTTGCGCCTGGGATTTTTAGCTGTCACCCTGGATCGGGGGCTAGGACTGATTGGCAACAACATCCTTGGCGCGCTTGGACTCATCGCGGGTGGTGCGATGCTGGGCGACTGGGCACAGCCCCTTGGCATCTGGACGCTCGCAGCCATGCTGAGTGGTTCAGCCTTGGCCTGTCTTTTACTCGCGCTAAAAAGGCCTGGCGAGCTGATTCAACACCTCCTGTCAAAACTCGGTATGCCCAAAGCAATATCCGGCTTACGCATGGCCTTTGGCTGGCCTGCAGTCATTGCTCAACTGATTTTGTCTGTCGCCACGCACGCGCTAGCGACTCTCGCTTTTCTGATGTGCTTGCGCGCCTTTGGAACCACAGTCGCCTTCGAGGCGTTGATGATCGGTTTGCCGGCAATTGGTTTATTAATGATGCTCCCAATCAGTATTTCAGGCTGGGGATTACGCGAGGCCACCCTGTCCGCGGTATTGTCGCTATGGGGAATTGATGCGGGCTTAACCGTTCTGGCCTCGGTCTCTTTTGGTCTTGTCTCGGTGGTAACTTATTTGCCGAGTGCGATCTCTTTACTCAAGCGCCGTAATCATCGCGCCACACTTTAAACAAAAAGACAAATTATGAGCTTAAGCGTCGACACTATGCGCACAATCGACCGGGTGGTCGGTGTGCCGCTATGCGCTCTGATCAGCCCATTCATTGCGCTTTCAGACAAGATTAAACGTTTATTTGGCGTATCCGATCAGGCCCCCAAAAAACTGCTTTTTATCGAACTCTCCGAGATGGGTAGTGCCATCATTGTGGATCCGGCAATGCGCCAAGCCCAAGCACGTGGAGCGGAAATTTTCTTTCTGATTTTTAAAAGCAACCAGGCTAGCCTGAGCTTGCTCAATACCGTTGCACCTCAGAACATTTTCACTATTGACGCCTCCAGCCTTGGCAGTCTGATTCGCGACACCTTGCGCTTTCTGCTTCGCGCGCGCCAGCACAAAATCGACTGCGTCATTGATCTGGAGTTATTTTCCAGATTTACCGCTTTGCTCACGGGTCTGTGCGGCGCGCAACGCAGGGTTGGCTATCATATTTTCCATGGCGAAGGACTCTGGCGAGGCACGATGCTGACACATCGCGTGCACTACAACCCGCACATGCACATCGCAAAAAACTTTATTTCGCTGGTGCATGCGGCTTTTTCCAAACAGGCAGAACATCCTTTCAGCAAGATCCAAATCGACGACTCGGAAATCAAGATTGCTCAGGCAACGATTGATCCTAAGGTCAGTCAAGCTGTGCTGGCTCGAATTACCAAGCTGACTCAAGCTGCAAATATCCCTTTCGAATTAGGCACCCAACCATTTTTTCTGGTCAACCCGAATGCGAGCGAATTACTTGTGCAGCGCCGCTGGGCACCTGAGAGCTTCTCAAAACTGATCATTGCGCTAGAAAAAAAATGGCCAGATTGCCTGATTCTTATTACCGGCTCCCCTGCAGAACACGCATATGTTGAAAATGTACGCGTGCAAGCAGGTGTGGCCAATGCACTGAATTTTGCAGGTCAAGTCTCCTTTGCCGAACTACCAGCCCTCTACACGCTGGCCGATGTGATGGTGACAAATGACTCAGGCCCAGGACATTTTTCCTCCGTGACAAACCTCAGAACGGTGGTGTTGTTCGGACCTGAAACACCTGCTCTCTATGGTTCGCTGGGCAAATCCATCCCGATCACGGCTCAACTCGCCTGCTCTCCTTGTGTCAGTGCTGCGAACCATCGCAAAACGCCCTGTTCCGACAACGTCTGCATGCGAGCGATCACAGTCGATCAAGTGCTGGAAAAAATGACGATTCAATATGCCGACGCCCTTATCCGTGCGTAATACCAATCTGCCACGCAATCAGTTCCAGAACTTTAAAAAGCTCTCTGTCTGGGCTTGGACACTGCCCATTCTGCCGCTTTGTATCTGGCTGAGCGCAAGTATGTTTACAACGCCAGAAACGCTCTTTCGGCTGATGAATCAACAGGCACAGGCACTCCCAAACTCTCTCTGGGTTGTTTTTGACTTGTTTGGTAACGGCTGGTTTGACTTTGCACTCGCTACGCCCCTGCTATTACTCGCACCACGCAATCTTATCGCGAGTTTGATCGCGGGCGCACTCGCTGGCTCGGTGGGTCGCATCATCAAAATTACGCTTGAATTACCGCGACCTGCAGGAGTACTGGACCCAGCGAGTTTTCATATTCTTGGCAGACCACTGACTGCTTTCTCGATGCCCTCTGGACACACCTTGACAGCATTTTCCTTGATCAGTGCGATTTACTTCAGCACGCCCCAGGAAAAAAGAAAAGCACTACGTCTTTTATTTATCTTAGCCATTGGTACTGGTTTAGCCAGAGTGGCTGTGGGCGCGCACTGGCCTGCGGATATTTTCGCGGGTGCTTCAATCGGAATGCTAGGTGGTCTTGCAGGAGCTTATCTTAGCGACAAGATACCTGAACGGACCCTGAGACCCCAGTCCTGGCTCCTACGCATCTTGGCCGCGGGCTCCTGCCTGTGCGTATATGTTTTAGTCACCTCGGAAATTGATTTCATTGAGGCAATACCTTTTCAGTGGGCCGTCGCACTATTCTGTGTGCTTAGTCTGATATTTTTTATCCTCCAGACTGTGCGCCGCCCCACTTATCACTGATTACTGGCTCGTTTCCGCCTTGTAGCGCGCAAGATTTTCTGCGTTAGGAGGATACAAACCTGGCAACGGATGGCCTTTTTGCACCTGGCCCATGATCCAGTTTTCGAGATTTTCCTGCGCCACTGAAGCCGTCACGACCTCCTCAAGCATCGCTGCAGGAATCAGTACTGCGCCATCATCGTCGACCACCACGACATCACCAGGAAACACAGCTACGCCGCCGCAACCAATGGGTTGCTGCCAATCCACAAATGTCAGCCCTGCAACCGACGGTGGTGCGGCAGCTCCCGAGCACCAGACAGGCAAGCCCGTACCCAGTACGCCAGCCATGTCGCGCACAACGCCGTCAGTCACCAGTGCAGCGACTTTTTTGTGCGCCATACGTGCGCACAAGATATCGCCAAAAATACCTGCGTCTGTCACGCCCATCGAATCAACCACTGCAATACAACCCTCAGGCATATCTTCGATCGCACCACGGGTAGATTTCGGTGACGACCAGGACTCGGGCGTTGCCAAATCCTCACGCGCAGGGACAAAACGCAACGTAAACGCCCGAGCAACCAACCTTGGTTGTCCGGCACGAATCGGTTTGGTGCCGCGCATCCAGACATTGCGTAAACCCTTTTTCAGCAAAATCGTTGTCAAGGTTGCTGTGGATATATTCGATAAAGTTTGAACGACGTGGGGTTCTAAATGCATGTTGATCATGATGCTTCCCTGGTTGTTTTATTCATTAGATTCCGATAGTGCTGAGTCAACTCAGCGCGCGAAGTTTTTGTTCCTGACGTCGAGTCAGTCTTTCAATATCGGCGATATCAAGCGCTGATAATTTCGGTCCAGGCTTGCGGATCGCAGCCGAGGCAATCACACCCCGCTGTGCCAGAATATGCTTGCGCACAGCCAAACCGATTCCCTGCTGTTGCTCGTATTTCGCCAGTGGCAGGTAGGCATCAAAAATATCAAACGCGCGTTCGACCTCTCCCGCAGCAAACGTACGACATACATCGACCATCATCTCGGGGTAGGCAAAACCTGTCATGGCGCCATTCGCGCCGCGGACCAGCTCCTCCGGCAGAAACAGGCCACCACCATTGCCGGTCAGAATCGAGGTTTTTTTCAACTCTCCCTTTTCCATTGCGCTACAGATTGCACTGAGCTTGCCCAGACCCGGCCAGTCTTCGTGTTTGAGCATGACGCAACGCGGTGAGTTTTTCAGGATCTTCAGCACCACCGCCGTAGACATCTGCACTGTTGTTGAAACCGGGTGATCCTGCAGTACCCAGGGAACCTCAGGCCCTAGCGTCTCATTGACCATATCAAAATAACCACAGATCTGATCATCGGTCCTCACACTCGCAGGGGGTGCGATCATGACGCCATCTGCACCCATATCCATGACGCTTTTAGTGAGTTCAGACATTGGAGCGAAACCGGGTGCTGAAGCACCCACCACGACAGGTACTTTACCCTGCACCCTGTTGAGGACTTGCTTGACATATAAACGCGACTCCTCTGCGGTGAGTTTAGTCGCCTCCCCCATAATGCCGAGGATCGTCAGGCCTGTCACACCACTTTCAAGACAAAAATCGACCATCTTGTCGGTACTCGCCAGATCCAGCTCACCGTTGTCTTTAAACGGGGTAACGGTAATGAGATAGACGCCTGTCGCTGATGCGTTGAATGTACTCACGTTTAATTCCTGTCTCTGAATGTTGATGAGGTAAGCGTTCGCCTGCCGGGTAGCAGTTTGTAAACTGCACACGAATTTTTACATCAGTCTAGCGGAAAACCTGGCTTCGAGATATCAGATCCGTTTCGGGTGCGGCGCAGCATAAATATCTTGCATAGCGTGCCTATTAACAATAGTCTAAGCGCATCAGAAATAAAGTGTTTGAACCTGCATTCAAACCAAACGAGACGAACATGACAGCCCTAGCTAAAATCTGCGCGACCGTGCTTCATACAAGCGTTCAGGTGCTAATTGTGGGTGCCGCATTACTGCCCGGTGCCCAGAGCTTCGCACAGGACTTTCCAAAACAAGCCATCAAATTAGTCGTACCCTGGGCACCCGGTGGCAACGTCGATATCACCGCGCGGGCCGTCGCCCCCGCGCTATCCGAAATCCTTGGGCAGCAAGTCGTTGTGGAAAACAAACCAGGCGCTGGCGGCTTTATTGGCACGACGGGTGTCGTGCGTGCTGCACCGGATGGCTACACGCTCATGTTGGGCTCGAGCGGTTCAATCTCCGTGGGTCCCGCACTGGCAAGAAAAGCCCCTTATGATCCGACTACAGATCTGGCTGCGGTAGGACCGATTCACTCAGTGCCGATGGTGCTCTCTGCCTCTGCCAAAGGCGATATAAAAAATTTCGCTGATTTTGCGGCAAAAGCCAAAAAACCTGGCGAAGCAATCTCGATCGGCTCGGCTGGTAATGGCTCAAGCCAGCACCTGGCCCTGGAGCTACTTGCCTTACGCATGGGTATCAAACTCAATCACATTCCTTACAAAGGCAGTGGCCCTGCCCTGAATGATCTGGTTGGTGGCCAGATCGATACCATGATGGATCAGTTGACTGCTTCGATTGCCCACATTCGTAACGGCACAATCATTCCGCTTGCGCAGACGGGTAAAACACGCTCGCCTCTTATCCCAACGGTCCCGACCTTTGAAGAGCTCGGCATCCCTAAATTCGATATGGTGACTTACACAGGTATTTTTGGCCCCGTAGGTATTCCACAGCCAGTGATGGATAAATTAACAACCGCGCTCAAACAAGCCCTGACACGTCCGGAGGTCAAAGAACGCTTTGCAAATTTAGGCGTTGACATCATTACGCTGGACCGTGCCGCGTTTCAACAATACGTCAATGAAGATTTCGCAAACTCCCTGGCGATTGGCAAAGCTGCAAATATTGTTATCAACGAATAATTACCCCTTTTTCAAGTACTGTCCGAGCAAAAAACATGACCCAAGCCAACAACTCCGCGTCACAGACCGAAACCATCGACGCGCTTGAACAGAACTACAAAGAAATTCTGGGTTTTGTTCCAGAGCGGATTCACGCACGGATTTCGCTTGGGGTTCAAACAGCCCCCGAAATGACCGAGGGTATTGAACGACTGAGAGCACAATTGCTCGAACCTGAAGCACTGGAGCTGAAAACAAGTCAGATGATGGCGTTTGGCATGTTGCTGATGAATCTCTCGCAGGCGGCTGAAAACCATGCCGTCGCTGCTTTACGTGCCGGCGCAACTGTCGAGGAACTGCAGGCTGTCGCTGGAATCGCCTTCGTTTTCAGAGGCATTCCCGCGATCAATCTTTCGGGTGAGGCCATCGCCGGTGCCCTGAAAAAAATCCAGGCACTGAAAAGCTAAACGTCTCAGGCTGGATTACTCAAAAGTCCATTTGGTCCAGGCAAACAAAACGTTGCCATAACCGTTACCGCCTGGGACATAGGCGGCCTGCACGCTAAAACGCGCAATGCTGAGCGAAGCCACCGGCAACACGCCAGGAAAAGGCGTGTAATTAGCCGTATCAGCGCGCGCCGTAATGAAGCCCACAATACCCACGCCAACCTTAAGATCGGTATCTTTAATTGGCCAGGTCGGAATCCAGGCATAGCCAATCAAGTATTCAGGCTGGCTATGCGAGTCCTGAAAAACCATTCCATAGAGACCTTCATAATTGCCACTGCTGTTGTAGCGACCTTTGCCAAGGCCAAACCCTTTGGGAGACTGGTTATAGCTGCTGATTTGCTCTGAGGTGTAGGCAAATGGCATGTGCCAGGAGAGAAAAGGCACATAGGCCTCGATCTGCCCCTCTTTCCAGGTTTCGGTAAAACGACGGCCGGCTTCCTCATACCAGGCTTCCTCATACCAGGTTTCCTCGGCCTGAGCCGGGAGAGAGAGCACACAGCTCAATGCCAACAAAAGAGCAATTTTTTTAAAAAAATTCATCCTAGCACCAGCACGTTCACAAGCACCGCCAAAGCACAAAATAATTTCCATCATCAATTCGACCAGTATTTTAACTATTTTGTATTGCGCTGCATCAAACTGTGCATGAAAATCTAAATTTGCCTTGTTTGGGTGAGCTCAGAACCCGCCCATCCTTAGCGTAGAATTTGTGTATGAACTCAATTCAAACAACTGGCATTATTCTTTTTGCCCACGGCTCACGTGACCCGCAATGGCGCCTGCCATTTGAGGCCATACTCAACTCCATGCGAGCTCAGCATACCGGGCCGACCGACTTGGCTTTTCTCGAGTGTATGGAGCCGAGCCTGCCCGATGCGATTGCGGCGATGGCGCAGGCTGGGGTCACGCACATTAATGTCATTCCGGTCTTTCTAGCCGTAGGCAGCCATGTCAGAAAAGACCTACCCCTGCTACTTGAGCAAGCTCGAGCCGCACACCCACAACTCTGCCTGACGGCAAGTGCAGCGATTGGAGAGCAAACCGCAATCCAGGAGGCAATCGCCCGCTTCGCACTCGCTACGCTGGTTTAACCTGGTTGATTTTGAAGTGCAGCACCGAGGGTTTATGCGTGGTGCATCACCTGCTTCCAGGCACTTAATTCTGACTCGAGGGTTTGAGAAAAGAACGCAGGACTTGCTGAAACCGGAGTCGCTCCCTCGTTGAGCAAACGCTCTTTGAGCGCCGGGCTGACTGTATTGATCGCAGTATTCAGTGCCTCAATTGTCCCTGCAGGTACACCTGCGGGCCCTGATATACCCCACCAGGTTGAAACGTCGTAGCCCGCGATTCCAGATTCCACTACGGTCGGGACCTCCGGATACATCGCCGAGCGTGACAGCGAAGTGACAGCAAGCGCGTTGACCTTATTCTCACGGACGTGACTGCGGATAGTGGGCACGGTCGCGAAAAAAAGCTGTGTCCGACCCGCTAAGAGATCTATTGTGGCTGGTCCGCTGCCTTTATACGGCACATGAGTCATCGTTATCCCTGCCATCTGCATAAACAGTTCCGCAGCGAGATGATTAATACTCCCCGGGCCCGCAGAGCAATAGGTCAAGTCACCAGGATTATCACGCGCCTGCTTGAGCAACTGGGCAATAGACTGAATGCCTGACGCCCTGGAGGACACGACCAGCAGCGGACCTCGTCCAAGCATGGCTACCGGTGCAAAATCACGTATGGGATGATAAGCAGGAGCAGGATCCGAAGCTACGTGAGTGATGAAACTTGAAGTTGTAAACAAAAGGGTTGAGCCATCGGGCACGGCTTTCGCTACCCCAAGCGCAGCAATCGCACCGCCCGCACCCCCCTTGTTATCAACAATCACGGTCAAACCTAATTCGCTCGACAAGTACCTGGCCAATTCACGCGCAATACTATCTGTTCCTCCACCTGCCACAAAAGGTACAACCAAGGTGATAGCTTTTCGGCGCAGATCGATTGTTTGAGCCTGCACTGCTTTTACAAAAACAGATGCGCCAAGTGCTGCCGATGCACCGAGCGACAACAGCCTGCGACGTATTGCCTGGCGAGCAAACATAGGCGTCAACATAAACTCACTGAACGAACTTGCCGCATCTTAGTTTTTAAGCAAACGGGCAGCTAAGGCCTGGCCCGTTTCTTTAGTACCAAGACGCCCACCCACATCACGCGTCGCTTCACCTGCGGCGATGGCTGCGGCCACCGCTTCGTTCAAGGCCTGGCTTGCCTGGATAAATACGGGCTTATTCTTGCGCTGTCCATACCAGGCCAGCAGCATACTGGCGGAAATAACCTGTGAAAATGGATTGGCAATATTCTGTCCAGCGATATCCGGTGCAGAGCCATGGGCTGCCTGAGCCATACCGTAATCAGTCCCTGCGTTAATCGAGGCGGCCAAACCCAGGCTGCCCGCGAGTTCCGCGGTCAAGTCCGACAAAATATCCCCAAACATATTAGTCGTCACAATCACGTCATAGCGCTCGGGTGCGCGCACCACGTGCGCCATCATCGCATCCACAATCACGTCATCGACCACAACCTCAGGAAACTCACGTGCGACCGCGTGGCAGGCGTCGATAAACATACCATCACCAATCCTGAGTACATTCGCCTTGTGAACAATCGTCACGTGTTTTTTACGCGTCATCGCCAATTCAAAGGCAGCACGCGCGATCCGCTCGCAGCAGTGACGCGTGATGCGACGCAGCGACACAACCACATCGGGCGTGATGAGCATTTCGCTACCACCTGATTCGATGTTGCGGTCAGCGTAAAACCCTTCGGTATTTTCTCGAACGACCACCAGATCGAGAGGTTTGTATTGTGTGCCGCTGCCAGGATAGGTTTTGGCAGGACGAATATTTGCAAATAAATCCAGACTCTTTCTGAAAAATTTCGAGGGATTGATTTCACCTTTCGACTCGTCTTTGAAATCGTAAGTGGCCATGGGTCCGAGAATCAGACCATCTGCGCTTTTAACTGATTCAAGCAAACCCTGGTGAATCGTTGTGCCGTATTTTTTCAAACTATCGTGGCCAGCGATGTCATGAATGAGCTCAAGCCCGAGCTTGAACTTTTTCGATACGATCTCCAGCGCCTCGGTCGCAACCGACATGGTTTCCGGACCTATACCATCGCCTGGGATAACAATAATTTTCATGAGTGCGGTCTCTAGTTTGTTGTAAGTTTAAAAAAATACGCGTCTACAAGGATGTATGACTTTTAGCAAAGATAAGGGCTATTGCCAACTTATTTGCAATTAACCAAACTTCAGTACATCTCCAGCACTTTGAACTTGGTTCAGTTTTTTCTTGAGCAGCGTCAGAGCTTCTGGATTCGACTGGCCTGGACCCGATAAATAATATTGCCAAAAAATCATGCTCATCTGGCTAAGCCGCCACCACTGCCTGAGCTCTTCATCTGAAGCAAAGTGTACATCCCGACTAAAACGTTCCGGATCAACCGGCTCACCTGCGAAGGTCATATGGTCGGCATTTGAAAGAATCAATAATTGTTTATGTCCAACTGGCAAGTGCTCATAAATCATGAGACGTTTTTCAAGCGCCATCCCCAGCCGCATGGTGCTGTTTCCCTGTTTGAAGGTCACATACTGATCATGATCTCCAGTTACGACAAAAAACGGGATGCGGACCGTTGACATCAGCTGCGCTCGCTCGAGAGAGACAGCCCCAGGGGAGAAAACAAGCGCCGCACGGATTCGCGGATCGCGCAGAGACTGCCCGCCCACAAGCTGCCCCGCAATCGCCTGTACTGTTAAAGCTCCGAAAGAGTGACCCGCTATACCAATACGATCAGGATCGATATAGCGTTTTAATACCGGGTCCTGCAGGCAATGCGTCAAGACCGCCGAGCAATCTTTCGCACGGTCGGCATATTGCTCCGAGGACAATGCTTTTTTCAGATTTTCCTGAAAGCTCGCTTGAGTCGTATTCCAGAGCGATTCGTCCGAGTAGGGATGTGCAAGATTGACTACGACATAGCCCGCGGCTTGCCAGGCTGCGCACCAGGCAGCACCGTTGGAGAGCCCACTGCCCAACCCTGGGCTGTAGAGAATCAATCCAGACGGTTTTTGCTCAACGGGCAAACGCACGCGCAAGCCAATCCTGCGACCCGTCGCGCTGTCGACGAGCAATGAGTCACTAAAGGGCAAATTAGCGGGTGCATTGATCATGGACACACCTGGCTGGACGCTGACAGTTTCACCGAAAGCGACCCTGCAGAACAAGGTGGGACTCAGAACTAGAGCCTTGACCAGTTGTCTTCTCAAAAGACCCGCTGACATTGCCGCATCAATCGGGCATGGCAATCGTTTCAAAGTTTCCAGGCAACACGATCTCAAGAATCTCAAGGTCTTCCGAATGCGCAATCTCCCGATGCCTGATTCCAGGCGGCTGATGCACGCAGGTCCCCGCTTCGAGCTTATGCTGACCATGCCCTTCATATTCAAAAATAGCCCAGCCTTTCAAAATATAGACTAACTGCAACTGGATTTCATGGCGATGCCACTCTCCAGTCGCGTTGGTTCCTTCATGGGCCCGAATCACATGCATGACGGCTTTACCGTCTGTAGCATCCATGATTCCAAGGTCACGATAATCGAAATACTTCCTGAGGCCGTTATGAACAAAAGGCGCATCTTTCGCATGCTGAACGCTGAATTTCATTTTGTCTCCAACTTTTAACGATGATTAAATTAATTTTTATTTTTAAAATAGTTTGTCTTATTGTGCGCTGATTTTTTTATTCTGACCAGATCGATTCTGCATGGATGCCGGTTCTAGACCCGCTTTCGTCCAGCCAGTTGACCGACTTCGAGTGTTGCAACGACCTGACCAAGACTGCTCTGATGCATTTTCAGCAGATCCGGCGAGTCTAGCTCGGTCTCCCATTCTCCCTCAGCCAGCGGCAGACCGTGCAGGACCAAGGGCATTGATTTTGTTTTCAGACGAATCACTGGTTGCGTATGCGCATAGCCTGAATATTCAATATTCAAGATGGCATGAGCGATCGCATTAGCCTGTTTTGAGATCGGCTCAATAAACCGGCAAGGCGCACCCTCAATACTCACACAATCACCCAGGGCGTAAACCTCTGGCGCACTGGTGCGCAAAGTTTTCGGATCAACTGCGATACCGCGTTCAAACGCCAGTCCCGCCCCCATTGGGATTCGCGGATCGGTGACCAGACCGGTCGCGGCAACCACTTCATCGGCTTGAAATGTTTGATCACATTGTGTTGTCACTATTTTGGAGCCATCCTGAACCTCTGTCACTGACGCGACGTGTATCGACCCCACAAAACGCGCACCCGCTTGCTCGAGTCCGAGACGCAAACGCTCAGAAGCCTCAACAGGTATCAAGGCTGCCATTGGCCGAGGCGCGAGATCAAGCAAAACAACCTGATGCCCACTACGCACAAAATCATCCGCTAATTCGCAACCAACCATTCCGGCACCAACGATTACAATACGCTTTGGACCAGTACTTAATTTATGATGCAACGCACTCCACGCCGACAATTCATTAATCCGCCAGCACAATCTGGATGGCAGCACAGATAATGCTGCAGGCTGGGCTCCCATTGCCAACACCAGGCTGGTGTAGCGAACCGTGCCACGCGTGGTGCGTAACTGATGCAAAGACGGTGTCAAACCTACGACAAAGGTTTCAGCCAGCAATCTGACCGAAAGCCTTTGGGCTGCCTCACGACCAGACTCCTGCACGATAGCGTCGCGCGTATAGCCACGACTCATTGCAATTGATAACTCGGGTTTCAGATAACGGTCGCCCTGACAACTGGTGACTAGCGTAATAGGTAACTCAGGACTGAGCACCCGCAAAGCCTCAGCAACGGCCCAGCCTGCATGTCCTGCCCCAACAATCACGGCCCCCAGACCACGGGCAAAAACCTGAGCCGCAGTCGCAACAGTCGTTTCGGGTACGGCATGATCATAGGGCTCAAAATCCGCCTTGACTACGCCACATAACGGACAGACCCAATCATCGGGAATATCCGCGAACTTTGTACCTGGTGCAATACCGCTGTCAGGATCACCGGCCTGCTCGTCGTAGATCAAACCACAAGCGCGACAAATAAACTGTTCCCACTGGGCCTGACTCATGCAGGCATTTCCTGTTTAGATAAACGCGCCATCTCCCAGCGAAGATGTTTGATGGCGGGTGTGACGATCGCAACAAAATGGGCTTCGCGGATACGTCGCTGTGGCGCAGTATTCATCATGTAACCGCGCGCACCCTGATGGAGCAAGGCGGACTGCGAAGCTTTCAATACAAACTCCGCACCCTGCGCACGCGCATCAAGCACTTCGATCAAATAATCTTTGCTTGTCTCATAGGGATTGATCGCAAGCTTCTGGATGCGCTGCTGCAGATCCTCAAGCTCAGCCTGCAATTCATCAGGTCTTTCGTGCAAAAACTGATTCACATGACCGAGCAAGGGTTCGACTTCAAGAATCGAATCAATACTTCCTTGCGCCACGCCGAGCGCCATCCCTGTCTGCAGCAAAATGAAAGCCGCACGGATTTTTGCAATGAAGGGTTTTGCCGGATCAGCGATCAGATTTTCTTCGCCGACAAAATAATCCTCGAGCCTGATCCCCCAGGTGCTTGTGCCCTCCATGCCGGAGAATTCCGGACATTGCCGCAGTACGACGTCTTCAGTACAGCGCAATAAAAACATAATTTCGTGCGAGGCACTACCATCGTCGAGATAGACACCTGCAATCGCTCCGCAATACTGTCCTGCAGCGATATGACTGACCCAAGGCAAAGCGCCACCGACCCGATAGCCGCCGGCTACTTTCTTGGCTCGCAGCAGCATTTTTTCAATACCGGCGAAAGTCTTCATCGGGTTTGATAGTGCTGTGCCGCCGAAAGTCTTGCCTGCTGCATGATTGTCGAGCACCTCCCCCATTAAGGCTGGATTGCCAGACTGTTCCATATACAAACCACACACATCATGACACCAGGTTAAAAAACCTGTGGAGCCGCAATTGCGACTGATCGCTCTCATGGCATCGATGGCAAGACCAAAATTCGCACCCCGGCGATCAAGGTGGGCAGCAAAAGCACCCGCCTCTCCCAGACCCGCCATAATATCAAGTGGGTAGTGCCCTGCATGGTCGATACGATAAGCCGCATCAGCCAGAGACGTATTTGAAATATCAGTCACTGCCTTGAGTACTTCTCGTGTCGAAATATCGCTAACTAAGGCTGGGGTAATTTCTACTGTATTCATCACATACGCTCTGGTTGAGTCACATAAATAAAAAAATTACTCGGCCAAACCGATTTCGAAAGGGATTGGATTGCGCATCGAATTAGCCACAGGCGAATACATATTGGCATGGCGCACAATTTCATCGAGCTGTTCACGGCTCGCGTCACCTTCCACAACAACTTTCACGCGGATCGCCTGAAAACCCATTTGAGGTGGCAGCATCTCGGCCCCACCTGCACCCCAGGCAGCCGGGTTGCCAATATCCCCCTCGAGGAACAATTCAAGCTTGCTGAGCTTTACTTGTTTCCAGGTCGCGACAGCTGTAATACCGACAGCCAGACAACCGCCCAGCGCGCACAAAACGATTTCACCTGGTGCGGGAGCTGTATCCTCACCAAACAAGTGTGGCGGCTCATCGACGACGACAGGTGCGTGGTGACCCACATAATTGAGCGTACGGTACTGACCCTCGGTCACGGTATGCACTTTATTCGTTCCACGGCGGCTGGGGTCTGCACGTCCTTTTTCAGCAAAACCAAGCAAACCATCGCGATCAATCGGGCGCAGGTAAGCTTTGACGGTTTCAGGTGAGTTGCTCATTCGTATGCTCCAGTTTCTATATATTAAAAAGTTATTTGCTAACTATAAAAAGTAATAAGCAAAAGTCATGCCATCTTGGAAAGCGACCTCTGGGTGCTTTGTCTGATTTTAAGTCATCCAAAAACCGTCGTCCTAGACCGATAGTTTTACGTTTGACTCTGACAAATTAATTCAGAAGGGTAATAGCGCGTCGACTCCCGCTTGCTTTGCCACCCGGGCGACATCCTCCAGGGTATCAGCAGGTAATAACAAACCTGATTTCCGATTTTCAATATCGGCTAATTTTTCCATTTCGCCAGGATAAAAAATCTGTTGATGCCCTGCAGCGAGGGGCACGTCTTTAAGTGAGTGCAAGTAGTCATCGATACGCGCGTGAAATTCGCTGAGAGGCTGGAATGCCTCAACATTGAGCGCCACCATGAAATGCCCTGCTCCGCTGCGGTTTACCGGGTCATACGGACCATGAACACCGTCGAGAAACTGGCTACCTGAAAGCACGCCAGAGAGAATATCAACCATCGTCCCCATGACATACCCTTTATGTCCCGCCATTGGGAGAATAAAGCCCTCCAGCGCAGCTTTGGGGTCCGAGGTGGGACGACCCTGCGCATCGATAGCCCAGTGATCAGGAATACTTTCACGGCGCTTGTTAGCCAGATAGATTTTGCCGCGCGCCACCCCCGAGTTCGCCATGTCCATCACCACGGGACCGTGCGAGCCACCAGGCACCGCGATCGACCAGGGATTGGTTCCGATTTTTTTCTTTAACCCACCCCACGGCGCCATATTAGGGCCGGCATTGCTCATCAGCACCATCACGCAACCCTGCTCGGCGCCTAGTCGTGTGTAATACATGCACGTACCGAAATGATTGGAGTTCCGAACAGAGACCACTCCTACACCGTGTTTTTTTGCTCGGGAGACCACCTCGTCGACCGCTCGGCGGGTAATCACCTGACCAACCCCGTCATGCCCATCCATCACCGAAATAGCACCCGCATCCACCACTAATGACGTATGCGTGACAGCTTTCATCGCCCCTGATTGCAGTCGCGCGTAATACCAGCCCAGTCTGAGCAAGCCATGAGACTGATGGCCCCACAAATCCGCCTGAATCAGGGTGTCGGCCGCGAGCCAGGCATCTTGTTCAGGCATCCCTGCGCTCTGGTAGACCGCTTGTGCGACCCTCAGTAGACGAGCAGGATCCAGGCGCAAGCCGGTCACACCAGATTGTTCAGTCTCACTCATTGTTTGTTCAGCCTTAAATATTGAGCCGCGAAGAACGTTGCGACCGCTAAAAATCTTCAGTCCAGAAGTTTAACCAGTTCAGCGTTTCATGCTGCCCCACCCGAACCATCAAAGCACCAAAACAGTGCAGCCAATAGCAGCAACGCACTTTGATCTAGCAAAGAATCTGTGCGGTGCAGCCAGGTCCATGCAGTCCGGCGCTTAGCCCGCCCTTGATCCTGGAACTTGAACTGATTGGCATGATTTTTGCTGATAGCAATCCGACAACACTTTCGGAAGGAAATAACATGTCACCAGCAACGATTGCTGCCTCGGCCTCCTCGGCGCCAACAAGCTTTCTGAAATCCAAATGGATGCAGTTATTGTTAGGTGTAATTTGCATGATGGCTATCTCAAGCCCTCAATATGTATGGGCTTTATTCACCAAACCCTTGCTTGGCGAACTTGGTGTCGAACTGGCGACCCTGCAGGTTACCTTTTCCATCCTGATCGTTTTACAAACATTCTTTTCGCCTTTCCAAGGCTACCTTGTTGATCGCTTCGGACCCAGGCTCTTGCTGTCGCTTGGCGCGATCTTAACTGGTTTGAGCTGGATTCTTTCGGCAAAAGTCCATAGCGTGCTCGGCATCTATCTGACCTATGGGCTGTTCGGTGGTCTGGGTACCGGCATTGTGTATGTGGGTATCGTCGGCTTGATGGTTCGCTGGTTTCCTGCCTCACGCGGTTTCGCCGTGGGCATGGTTGCCGCAGGCTATGGTTTTGGTGCCATCCTCACGACCTTCCCCATTTCTTCAACCCTTGCCAGCTCAGGCTATCAGCACACACTGACGGTGTTTGGCTACATCATCGGTGCGGTTGGTTTGCTCGCAGCACAAGGCTTAAGAATGCCTGATGCAGTGGTCAGTGCTGTCAAAACCACCATTGCTCAAGCCAGCAAAGGTGTTGCACCTAAAACCATGCTCAAGACACCCGTGTTCTGGCTGATGTTTGCCATGATGACCATGATGTCAACCTCTGGCCTGATGGTGATTTCGCAAATGGGTGCCTTTGCTAAAGACTTTGGTGTTTCGAACGCAATGGTCTGGGGCATGGCTGCCCTGCCCCTCGCGCTGACGATTGATCGTGTGACAAACGGACTGACCCGACCACTATTTGGCTGGATCTCTGATCGCTATGGTCGCGAAAACACCATGTTTATCGCCTTTGGTCTTGAGGCGGTTGCAATGACAGCCTGGCTTTATTTCCGCAACGATCCCGTCATGTTTGTGATTCTTTCCGGCATCGTATTTTTTGGCTGGGGTGAAATTTTCTCGTTATTCCCCTCAACCCTCACCGATACGTTTGGTGAAAAATACGCAACCACCAATTACGGTTTTCTCTACATGGCTCAAGGCGTGGGCTCGATTCTTGGAGGTCCAATTGCCGCGTTAGTCTATGCAGCGAGTGGCAGCTGGCTGCCTGTGTTTGGCCTGATGATTCTGCTCGACGCAAGCGCAGCACTTCTGGCTTTGTTTGTACTCAAACCGATGCGCACAAACTATCTTAAAAACGCTTAAGCGATTCTGTCTTTAACTAGACCTGCCTCTACGATCGCAAAAAGGGCCTGATACTGAATGGGTATCAGGCCCTTTTTGTATGAGTATTGAACTCAGGCTTTAAATTTCAACTTCGAACTTTGATGCTGAAGATAAACCTGGCGATCGGCTTGCATACTTTTATTTAACCAGTGAGCCATACACCAGGTTTTTATAAAGCATACGTGTATGAGTACGGTTCGATGGCCCCTGTGCCATGATGATGCCAACCAGCTTCTCTTTCGGGTCGATCCAGAAACTCGTACCCCAGGCACCTGCCCACATTGCATCGCCTTTAGAGCCTGGAACCCACGCCATACCCTCGTCCTGACGCACGGCGAAACCCAGACCAAAACCATAGCCTGGGCCGGTGCTCGCAATGGTTGTGCCACCCATTCCGACAGTATGCTGGGACAACATAAACTCCACGGTTTTGCGCGAGAGATAGCGCTTGCCATCAAGCTCACCGCCATTGACCATCATCTGGGCAAATCTCAAATAATCCGCAGCCGTTCCGAGCAAGCCTGCTCCACCCTTGAAATAACTCTTATCAAGCGGGTTGTACGTTTGACGATACGACTTGAGCATTTCTACTTTGAGAGGATCCGAATCGAGCGTTTCTGCAATTCGGCCAGCCTGCGCAGGTGGCACCCACCAGGTCGTATTCTTCATCCCCAAGGGGGTGAGCAACAACTCACTGACGATTGCATCAAGAGGCTTGTTAGCAACGCGCTCAAGCAACAAACCCAGCACATCAACAGATATCGAGTACTCCCAGAACGTACCTGGCTGGTTTGCCAACGGGATTTTTCCAAGATTAGTCAACATCTGACTCGCCGTAATGTCCTCCAGACGCGCCTCGATATTGAGTTCGTCATACATTTTTTTAATCCGTGCGGATTTTGTCGAACCAGCGTAGACGAAACCAGTTGTATGACGCATGACATCCTGCACCCAGATAGGACGGTTCAAGGGCACATCACCGTCCGGCGTTTCAACCTTGAGATCTTTCAGCTCAGGCAACCACTTGGTAATCGGATCATTGAGATTCATTTTGCCTTGTTCGACCATCATCATCGCTGCAGTGGTGACGATTGGTTTTGTCATAGACGCGAGTCTGAACAAGGCATCTTTGGGCATGGGCTTGGTTTTAGCGGCATCCAGAAAACCATGTGATTCGAAATGCACCACCTGCCCGTTACGAGCCACCACGGTGACCGCTCCTGGAAACATTCCCGATTTGACTTGTTCATTCATCGAACCAGCGATGTTGGCTAACCGGGCTTTGGAGAAACCCTGCACGAGCTCCGAAGAAGCGGCAACAGGATTAGCCTGAGCCAAAGCGGGCGTTTGCGCATAGACCGCTGTTGAGCCAACTAGCGAGCATGCAGAAATAGCAAGGAATAAGTGTCTGAAATGCAAAGGACTGCTATAACGATCGAAACGACTTGTCATGAGATGTCTCCTCAGGGATGATTTGTTTTTATCTAGCATACAAGGAAATTGCTCATGTCCAAGCTTCGGGGCGACATAACCGTTGAAGAACTTAACAAACGCAGCGGTGAGAATCTACCGGGTCTGATGGGAGTTGAGGCGCTTGAACTAAGTGAAAACACACTTAAAAGTCGAATGGTCCTCAAAAAAGTGCATTTCGCCCCTAACAATTATTTACACGCAGCCAGCGTAATTGCCCTGGCTGATACGACCTGTGGCTACGCAACCGTGGCCCATTTGCCTCAAGGCGCCTACTCTTTTACGACCATAGAACTCAAAAGCAACCACCTTGGCACAGTTCGCGGCGAAGGCGCTGTCGTGACCTGTACGGCTACGGCTCAACACCTGGGCGGTAACACGCAAGTCTGGGATGCCACGGTCAGCGATGAAGCAACAGGTAAAAAAATCGCTATTTTCAGATGCACTCAAATGATTCTGTGGCCTAAAAAAGATTCTGCTTAACTCGCCGCGCCCGACCTGATGTCGCATCGCAGCATTGCGGACAAAAAATTAAATCTTACAACTGCCTTCGCGTCGAACAGACAGGTATGATGCAGTTCATTACTCAGTCACAGACAGAGATCTTCAAATGCGCAGTGATATCGAAATCGCTCAGGCCGCCCAAAAACGTCCAATCATTGAACTGGCGCGTGAGCTGGCCAATATCCCTGAAGATCAACTCGAACCCTATGGTCGTTTTAAAGCCAAGCTCTCGCTGGATTACATCAGATCGCTGCAGGAGCGGCCCAATGGCAAACTGATTCTGGTTACTGCCATTTCTCCGACCCCCGCTGGCGAAGGAAAAACCACCACAACGGTTGGTTTAGGGGATGCGCTCAACCATATCGGCAAACACAGCATCATTTGTTTACGTGAGCCTTCACTTGGTCCGGTCTTTGGAATGAAAGGTGGTGCGGCGGGCGGCGGGATGGCGCAAGTCGTGCCGATGGAAGACATCAACCTGCACTTCACTGGTGATTTCAACGCCATTGCACTCGCCAACAATCTTCTCGCAGCCCTGATAGACAACCATATTCATCACGGCAACGCCCTTGATATTGATGTGCGACGCATCACCTGGCGCAGAGTCATGGATATCAATGATCGCGCCTTACGCCAGCTGGTAGTCGGTCTGGGTGGAGCAGCCAATGGCTATCCGCGAGAAGATCATTTCGATATTGTGGTCGCCTCCGAAATCATGGCAATCTTTTGTCTGGCAACTAGCCTGGCCGATCTCAAAAAACGTTTGGGTAATATCGTCATTGGTCACACCACAGATAAAAAACCTGTCCTGGCCAGCGATCTGAATGCTCAGGGCGCCATGGCTGCTTTGCTCAAAGACGCACTCGCACCCAATATCGTCCAGACCCTTGAGAACAATCTTGCCTTCGTTCATGGTGGCCCCTTCGCAAATATTGCACATGGCTGCAACACGGTACTGGCTACTTCGACTGCGCTCAAGCTCGCAGACTATGTCGTGACCGAAGCAGGATTCGGTGCAGATCTGGGCGCCGAGAAATTTTTCGATATCAAATGCCGTAAATCAGGCTTGACTCCCTCAGCCGTCGTGATTGTTGCAACCGTTCGGGCACTCAAATATCACGGTGGTGTTGAGGTGAAAAATGTAGGCAGCGAAAACGTTGCAGCGCTAGAGCGTGGCCTGATTAACCTGGAGCGCCACATTCGCAATATGCAGGAAAATTTTGGCGTGCGTTGCGTTGTCGCCATCAACCATCGCAGCGAAGACACGCCAGCCGAAATAGAAAGACTCAAGGCCAGCGTTCAGGCGCATGGTGTTGAGGTCGTCCTCGCACGTCATTGGGCCGAAGGCGGTCAAGGCGCGACTGAACTTGCGCACGCAGTGGTCAAACTTTGCGAACAACCCAGCCAGTTTAAATTCCTGTATCAGGATCAGGATACGCTCTGGGATAAAGTCCATACGATTGCAACAAAAATGTATGGTGCCGCAGACATCAGCGCCGAGACAAAAGTCCGCGCTCAGATCGAACAATTACAAGAACAAGGCTATGGCAATTTGCCTGTCTGTATCGCCAAAACGCAATATTCCTTTTCCACCGACCCGACCTTGCGCGGAGCACCAACCGGACATATTGTGAATATTCGTGAAGTGAGGCTTTCAGCCGGGGCGCAATTCGTGGTGATCGTCTGCGGAGACATCATGACCATGCCTGGTCTGCCAAAAATACCCGCGGCCAACAGCATAGACATTACCGATGAGGGGCGTATTATTGGGTTGTTCTAGCCATCAGACCGCTAGCATGGTGCGAAGCGTCTGATTTCGCAGGTCGATACGATGCAAAATTTTTTTAACGATATCACGCTCGAGCTGATGACAAGACTGGGGTTGGCCATACTGGCTGGCACAGTCCTGGGACTCAACAGATGGCTGCACCATAAATCTGCCGGCATACGCACACATTCTCTGGTGGCGCTGGGTGCTGCCATAGCAATGCTGATGATCGACACGCACTCAGGCTCAGATGCGCAATCACACAGCCGTGTGTTGCAGGGGCTCGTCACCGGCATCGGTTTTCTTGGTGCCGGGGTCATCATTCGCGACAATAGCTCCAAACGCATACATGGCCTGACAACCGCGGCAAGCATCTGGGCTTGCGCGCTGCTCGGTGCAGCTTTCGGGGCTGGTCAAATCACACTGGGCCTGGTTGGTCTGAGTGCGATTTTATTCACGCTCCTGCTGGGTGGTCGGCTTGAGAGTTTTATTGGTCGGGTTTATGGACACCAGCCTTTCGAGCAACAAAATAGTGACTCAGAGAACAACTAAACAAACCAGCCGCCGCTAGCGTCCAGACAATCAGCGGCCCAGTGGGTAAATCAAACAACGCAGAACCAAGCAAACCAAGTGCATAGCCTGCGGCAGCTGTCGCGTAACTCGCAAGAAGTCTGAGTCTCGGCGCACCTATCACCACGCTTGAGAGCGCCGGAATAATGAGTGTTGCAAAAACCAGGTAGACGCCCACCAACTGAACAGATACTGTGATGGCGATTGAAAACAGACTGTAAAAAGCGCTGCGTCGGCCCCTGAGGAAATACAACGCAACCAGTAACAAGACCGTCACAACAGCCGAGTAAAAAAGCTGCGCGTCACTGATCCAGAGTATCTGCCCCGCGAGCAAGTCTGATAAATGCTGGCCTCCCTGCGGATCCTTGGCGAGCAACAAAATAACCGCCGTTGCAGCCAGGGCAAAGACGATCCCGATGACAGGCTCCTGATATCTGGTGCTTAGCCGTTCGCAAACGACCAATAGCGAGGAGGCGAGAAGCGCCAGACTAACCGCTCCACACTGAATCCAGACCGCAGCCACCTCCTTACCCATGAGCATGGTAACCAGATAGGCTCCTAAACCCGCTACTTGCGCGATCGCCAGGTCGATAAAGATAATGCCACGGTGCAACACTTGTGTACCTAGCGGCACATGTGTGGCGATGACAAGTAAACCTGCACAGAGCGCAGGGATCAGAATATCAACCGGAAACTCACCGATCATCACATTTTGCAGAGTCATGAACCCTTCCCCTGCTCAAGTGCCTTGAGTAAAAGAGTGATTGTTTCTTCGTAGAGCATCGCGAGCGTATTCGCTTTCGTATTGCCTCCCACGGTAAAAGGTAAGTTCACCGCAGGTATGGCTGCTTTTTCGCTCAACCACTTGGCTGGACTGTCACTCAGGTAAGAGGCAACAATAATCATGCGGGCAGGATCTTTCTTTTGTCTCTGTAACACTTCAGTGAGGTAGGCGATCGAAGGTTCAACACCGGGACGCGGCTCAAGCGTCCCGATCTGAGTTAAACCGAGCCAGGCATTCATATAGGGAAATCCATCGTGTTGCGCCCAGACACGCACACCTTCCAGAGGTTTAGCCCTGAGCGACCATTGCTTGATTCGCTCCTCCCAGTCAGAAACAAAACGTTCGAGCAGCAACTGATAATGCTGCGCCTGTGAAGGATCTAATTCAATCAGTCTTGCTGTGAGGGCTTTAGCGATCGGCAATAAATTACGAGGATCGGTTTGAATGTGAGGATTACCCTCTGCGTGCACATCGCCCATGCTTCGATCGACCGATTTTGGAATATCGAGCAAAGTGACATACTGAGCGGCTTCAAAATACCCGGGCTGACCAGTCTGTATGGAACGATTACCCGAATCTCGCTGCACAATGGGTAACCAACCAATCTCTAGCTCCGCGCCCGTAGCAATCACGAGCTTCGCATTACGGGCGCGCGCAATCAGAGAGGGACGAGCCTGAATATGATGAGGATCTTGCTGAGCGACTGTCGCGACAAACACTTTGACCTGATCACCACCTAGTTGCTGGGCTAAAGCACCCCACTCTGGAACCGTGGCGAAAATATTAAGCTCAGCCCAAACGTTCTGACCAGTCAAGGCAGTAAGCGAAAACAGCCACGCACAGCGCAGGGTAGCGATTGACTTAAAAAGTGATTTCATCATCATTTCCCTTGCTCAGTAACGATGAGCGCCATGTGCGCCGATGCTCATGATGTATTGAAGAAAGACCTGGTTATTCACAAGCCCTGGACCGAGCGATGTGTCGCGTGCAAGCTGGAGTCTGAACATTGAATACTCGCTATTGACCCAGTCAAGCATGACGGTATTTCTGTTTGGGTTCCAGGGTTCAAGCGTTGCACTGCTCATCATGCCGGGGGCAAATCCATACGTTGAGCTGCCGCTGTAGAGTTGGTCGTAGCGATAACCGATACGCCATTTGGGCATAAATTGATAGATAGCTTGTGCATAAAAGCCCTTTTGTGTGTTGCTGAAAGAATCACCAATACACGCAGCGTTACAGTCACCTGAGGCAACAGTGGAATTCAACACGCCAGAGCCGTTTTGGGTATTCCAGAAAAACTCGCCTTGCAATTTAAGGTTTTGCTGACTGGCATTTCCAAAAGGCGCCCACTTATAAACAAAGTCAGCGATATAGATATTGGTCGAACCGCTGTAATCGAAAGTTTCAGTATCGCTCAGCACGGAACTGCGTGCGCGATTACCGGTGCTTGCCCGAACAAATGACAGGCCGCCTTGCCAGGAAGAGGACACACCGATATCGCCACCCGCTTTGGCAAATAGAGTTCCGAGCAACGGTTTGTTTTGGTTGTAGTTATTACTATTCGGGTATGAGCCGCCTTGCGCATATTCACCACCGAAGCGCAGATACATATCCTCTAGTGGTGCGACCCATTTCACTTGCACTCCGGTGTTATTGAGTTGACCGCCAAAAAATGCCTGATAAGCCAACGGCAGATCAACAAAATCCCACTCGTGCGGATGTTTGTTATTTAAATAACCCACCTCAGAAAAATATTTTCCGCCTTTCAGTTTGAAACCTTCCGGTAAACCAAGCGTTTCAAAAAAAGCCTCCTCTACGGCAAAACTCGTGCCATTTTCGTTTTGCGACATCACAAAACGAGCTTCCGCACGAAACAAGTTATCAACCGTACCCGCAAGCGCTAACTCCGACTCGCCCAAAGAAAAACCACGGGGTATATTTCCTGAACCGGAGGGTAAAAAGCCACGCATCGGTAATTCAGGATTCTGACTTTGACTTGAGAATTTACCATCAAGGATTAATGAAATCTCAGGCGTCACAACGCCTATCTTTGGCAAGACGATGCCTCGGGCTAGCGTGGGGTTTGGCGCAGCATTTTTATTAGAGACCTCCACGGGTGAGGTCTGGGTAACGGTGTCAGAGGCAGCACCAGCCAGCGCGACAATAGCGCTCTTGTCAGGAGGCGTAGCTTGCGTTGGTGTGAGCGGTTGTACCGCGGCAGGGGTCGCAGAAGCAGCGATACCCGAACGAGTCTGTACCTGCTGGCTCAGCTGTGAATTTTGCTTTTGTAACTTTTCTACTTTAGTTTCAAGTGCATTGATACGTTTTTCATAATAGTCACGCATCTGATTCAAGCTTTCCTGGATCTTAGCAAGATCGGCCGCAGAGGCAGAGCCAGGCGTGGTGTTCGGTAAGGTTTGTGCGCTCAGGCCCTGCGCAGACAACAACAGGCTCAACAAGCAGATAACCACCGCGCAGCTGCGGCGACCCACTAAAGATAGCGAAAACATTTCTTGATCCTTATTAAGTATCGACATGGCATGGGGTATGCCAGAAAAGATGACTTAAGCGATCAGGGGCGGGGCACGCTGGTTGGCGCGCTCGGGAGATAAAAACGGAAGATTATGAGGCAGCGCAGCCTCGACCAGCGCATAAGACAGCGCCGAGTGAGAGAGCTGGATCACCGCATGCAGGACATAAGTATGGGAAGCGTCCTCAAGACATTTCTGACAAGTCACACCAGAGGGATATTCGCTTTGTGAGTTGCCTTGTTCAAGCTGACCAGCTTGATCTGGCTGCGCACTGGCATGCATCGCGAGTATCGATACCTTATTGGCTGAAGCAGCCAGATGTTCTAGGGCGTGTTTGAAAATTGCAGCTTGCATGACAAGCAAAGTTAGCAGGACGCAGGCGATGACAGTCACGCGAACTAAGCGTGTGAGATCACGAAAAGCCAGGTCAGGAAAAGTCAGCATATGATGTAGGGTAGCTGAAAACGGGATCGCCATGCAAACAGATATCATCGTCATTACGGCCTTGGATATGGAGCTTGATGCCAACAAACTTCCATCCGGCGTTGGAATTTACTATTCAGGGATAGGAAAAATCAACGCCACAATAACCGCAATGCGGGCGATAGCGCGCAGCCGCCCAAAGCTGATCATCAATTTCGGCACGGCTGGTGCGGTAGAGCTGACAACCACTGGCCTGCTGGGTATCAAACGTGTTGTGCAACGCGACATGATCGCCGAGACTCTTGCTCCAAGAGGGCAAGTGCCTTTTTGCGACAGGCCAAATGAATATTTTTCCAAATCCGGTCAATATAGTTGTGGCACAGGCGACAGCTTTGTGACCAGTCACGATCCCTGGCTGCAGGAACAAAACATTACCGTTGTTGATATGGAGCTGTTTGCAATCGCAGCTGTCGCACACGAGCACAATATTGAATGGACTTCGTATAAATATGTAACAGACCATACTAATGAAAACTCAGGACAAGACTGGAGCGCCAAGGTCAATCACGGACAAGAATTGTTTCTCGAGAAACTCAAGCAAATCATTTAAGCGTCATTAAGCTAGTTTTTAATTTGCCGATACAGACTTTCAAGCTGTCTGGGTAAAGACTGAATACTTGACACGCTTCGATGACGGGAAACACCGAATATTTTTTTCGTCTGTTCAACAGCCTTGCAATCCATCACCAGGCCATAGATATCAATACCCTGCTTCCTTGCCTGAAATACGACTTCGCGTGCATCCTCAACAAGGTACTGCGGATCAAACACGTCAATATCGGACGGTGCGCCATCGGTCATCATAATGATTGAACGGACATCGGTCTGTGCGTCATTTAAAAAATTTATCCCGTGACGCAGTGCCGCTCCCATTCTTGTCGAGTATTGAGGGCTTGCGTCTTCGAGTGCTGCCAGTCCAGAACTGGAAAATGGCTCGCCAAAATCCAGATACCGATGATAATGAACACCCGTTCGCTGATCGGAGCAAAATCCGTGCACAGCAACTCGATCACCTTGCTCAAGCGCAAATTCAGCCAGCATCGTTGCAGCAGCTTTTTCCAGTTCGAGAACTGTCTTTGCCTGACCTGGCAGCAACGCACCAACCGAGGCTGAGAGATCAAGCAACACAAGCAAACTGATATTTTTTTTACGTAACGCATGGCCAAGGTAATGATGACCATCACCCATTACACCCTGCTTGGCCAGGACAACACTTTCGACTACAGCATTCAGATCAAGAAGATCACCTTGTTGCTGACGAAATAATTTTTCACGGCTCAGTGCTCTGGCATTATTTTTATACGACCGTAATTTTTTACGGTTTGTGTAGTGAGCTAAAGCCGTACGTTCAAAAGCTCCTGTCTTCGCCGACCCATACTCCAAAACGGTACACCAATCCTGACGCATAACCCCGCTGCGATAATCAAGCTCTGGATACGAATAAGTTCGAAACTCAGGCCTGGCGGACTGTTGTGTTTCAACGTCGTGATCGGGCTGCGCAGTTTGCGTGGGCTGCGCAGCAGCATCAGCAATCGAACACTCTGGTTCTGAATATTGCGAATTAAAATTCCACAGATAGGAATTGTCATCACGATAGCTGATGGGATTGACATAAGCCTGAGCATTGAACTGAAGTCGCATTTGTCCCAGATCATTAGCAAGTACCGACGCTATTGCCCGAAACTCATCATAGTTTTCAAGTCCAGATTTTTCCATGACTGAAAAAAATAATTGTCTTGCCTTATTAACCCAGTAATCATCGATCGGGGCCTGATCATTTAACAAGCCATAAGATAATTTTCCGATCATGGAATAAAACACGCCACGTCCGTCAAACTGTTCTGGCATGGCCTGACAAAACCAGCGTTTAACACCAGGCAAGCGTCGCATCAGGAGGTACTCAACACGGGCATCTTCCAGTGCCGACACCACCGCTACCCCCATCGGTTTGAGTCTGGTCACCTCGCGCGCCGGAGTACTGTAGAGGAGATGCGCCGCAGCATGGGCAACACTAGCTCGCTCCAGACTATCAAGTCCCGCTATTTCCGAGTCGAGCAATGCAGCAGGAAGCAATACATTGTGCTCACTGATGATTGGCCTGAGCCCAACAGAAGGGCTTTGCCCCTGGACAGCCGGCATAAACTGAACAACCGAGTTCGACCCTGAAAGTGCGCGCAACAACAAGGACAGGGATAGACTGAGTCCTGTATCAGTTTGCATCATGCAAAATGCGCATCGACCAGAGACTGCAAACTATCAATCAGTTCGGGTTCGTCACTCAGAGCATGGATGATTGTCATTTCACAGCTATCACGCGGTGACATGCCGTCCAGAATTAATCTGGCTGCATACAGCAACATCCGTGTGGAAGCCCCCTCTGCTAATCCCTGATTCTTTAAAAGCCTGGTTTTCTGCGCAATCGCGACAAGCACTGCGGCCAACTCAGTCGCAATACCCGTTTCGTGCACAAGAATCCCTGCCTCAACTTCGGCGGCTGGATAATCGAACTCCATCGCTGCAAATCTCTGCCGCGTTGAGGCTTTCATATCTTTGGAATGGCTTTGATAACCTGGGTTATAAGACACGACCAGTTGAAAATCAGGGTGGGCATTGAGCAACTCACCCTTTTTATCCAATGGCAACATTCTTCGGGCATCGGTTAAGGGATGGATCACGACTGTCGTATCCTGCCTCGCCTCGACGATCTCGTCCAGATAACAAATACCACCGTACCTGACGGCCTGAGTCAAAGGTCCGTCATGCCAAAAAGTTCCTTGCGGATCGAGTAAAAAACGCCCCACCAGATCAGAGGCGCTCATATCTTCGTTACAGGCGACAGTTACCAGAGGTTTATCGAGCACGTAAGCCATATGCTCGATAAACCTTGTCTTACCGCAACCTGTAGGCCCCTTGAGGATCAAGGGCAGCCTGTGGGCGTAGGCTTGTTTATAGCGCTCGACCTCATTACCTGTAGGTGAGTAATAAGGCTCTTGCCTGATCCGGTACTGCTCGAGCATATCCATCAATTACTTATGCTGCGGCAGTTCGTGTGGAATACCTTCAATCGGACATTCGGGCGTACCTACGGTTGAGCGGGTAAACGACTCGACCATCTTGCGAGTTCCCTCTGGATCGCTAAGCCACTTGCCATAAAACTCATAAGGACAATCTGCAACGCCTGCGACCTCTTCGCCCGAGTTGATTTTTCCTGTATAGCCACGATGAACGAGTTTGAACAAATGATTTTGAGACTGAGCGTTTTTACGGAAATCGCGAATCAGGCTTACCGACAACTCAGCGTAGTTGATACCCATTTCCTCTTCGCCACACTCACCCAGGGTACGGCCATCAAAGCCAACAATCGCTGAATGGCCAAAATAGGAGTACACGCCATCAAAACCAGCGGCATTGGCAACGGCAACGTAGGTGTTGTTCATCCAGGCCATGCATTTGGCAACCATGACTTGCTGCTCTTTTGCAGGATACATATAGCCCTGACAACGAACAATCAACTCTGCGCCACGCATTGCGCAGTCACGCCAGATTTCAGGGTAATTGCCGTCATCACAGATAATCAGACTGATTTTCATACCCTTCGGACCATCTGATACATAAGTGCAATCTCCAGGATACCAACCTTCGATTGGCGTCCAGGGCATGATCTTTCTATATTTCTGTACGATCTCACCCTTGTTATTCATCAGAATCAGGGTGTTGTAGGGAGCTTTATTAGGATGGTCTTCGTGTCGCTCGCCGGTGAGTGAAAAAACACCCCAGACATTGGCTTTACGGCAAGCAGCTGCGAAAATTTCTGTTTCCTCACCAGGAACGGTCGAGGCAGTCTCATACATTTCCTTGGCATCGTACATGATGCCATGGGTACTATATTCAGGAAAAATCACCAGGTCCATCCCTGGCAGCCCCTGTTTCATACCGATCAGCATGTCACCAATCTTGCGAGCGTTATCCAGCACTTCAGCCTTGGTATGCAATCGCGGCATTTTGTAATTGACGACGGCAACGCCAACGCAATCATTACTACTTGAAATATCACCATGTCTCATTTTTAGTCTCCGACGTTACTTCGCTGATCACATAACTACTTGCTGCATTTCAACTACTTCACGCACGCTTATCAGTGGCTGATCATCCAGGGTCGTTTACCGACAAAGGTCTTGTTGCCATTGGCAAACGTCTGGGTCGCACTGCGCCTACCACTGACACTCGAACAACACCCGCAGCCAGAGGGATGCTTGAGTCTCGCGTAAGAGGAGTCGTAATCCTTAGACATCTTTGGCGCGTGGGCTGCACGCTCATTACCCTCGATCGCGCGCCGCGTATCACTGTCGACACGCGAGAGATTCGACCCAAAAGCGAACACGCGCGCACTAAGTGCCCCACAGTCCGGACACTCAACGGCTTCATCACGCTTACTCATTTGTCGCAGGGCATCAAATGGTCCGCAAGCTTTGCAGTCATAGTCATAGGTGGGCATGTGGGGCTCCTTAAACAGGCAATGGTTAAATCACAAATCCAGCGACAAAGGCATATCCATGCCAGGTGTGACCAGTTTGGATGGGCCGCTTGCGTTCGGACTGATATCAAAATCAAAGATCTGTGTTGGTAACCAGAGCGTCGCGCAGGCGTTTGGAATATCCACCACACCGCTGATATGTCCCTGAACAGGCGCAGTACCCAGTATCGAATAAGCCTGAGCACGCGAGTAGCCAAACTTAGTCATGTATTCGATTGCGTTTAAACAGGCCTGACGGTAAGCGACATTGACATCAAGGTAGTGCTGCTTACCCTGCTCATCAACCGAAATACCTTCGAAGATCAGATAGTCGTTGTAATGCGGTGTAATTGGACTTGGCTTGAATACTGGATTTTTAATGCCATATTTAGCCATACCACCCTTGATGAGCTCGACCTTCATGTGCACCCAGCCCGCCATCTCGATCGCACCGCAGAAAGTGATCTCGCCATCGCCCTGACTAAAATGCAAATCGCCTACGGACAAGCCAGCCCCATCGACATAGACCGGGAAATATATTTTCGAGCCGCGCGATAAATCTTTGATATCGCAATTACCACCATGTTCACGTGGAGGTACAGTGCGAGCACCTTCTGCAGCAATTTTCGCGGCGACATCGCCAGTTGCTTGCCCGACGTGCGCAGTTTTCGCGAAAGGAGGATTGGCCAGAGGCGGTACACGATCAGGTTCTGTAGCGATGAAATCAATCTCGCGCTCATTCCACATATCAAGCATTTTCTGATCTGGCAGACAGCCGATCAGACCGGGATGAATCAGTCCGGCAAATTTAACGTTTGGAATGTGACGGCTTGTTGTGAACATGCCATGGAAATCCCAAATTGATTTTTGTGCATGCGGGAAATGATCGGTCAAAAATCCGCCGCCATTTTGCTTGCTGAAAAAACCGTTGAAACCCCAGAGGCTGTCGTCTTTAGCGCCGATATCGAGCAAATCAACGACGAGCAGATCACCTGGCTCGGCGCCCTTGACGCCAACCGGACCAGACAAAAAGTGAACCGTCGACAGATCAATGTCACGCACATCATCGGCGCTGTCGTTATTCTTGATGAAACCACCGGTCCAGTCGAATGTTTCAAGTACAAAATCATCGCCTGGTTTGACCCAGCATGCCATCGGAATATCAGGATGCCAGCGGTTATGGATCTTCGGGTTGTCGTAGGGTGACGCTTTAAGGTCTACGGTAATGAGTGTTTCGGGCATGGTGCACCTCTTTAAATATAGGAACGGGGTTTGGAATCCTGACTTGTACTGTCAACATCAATACTGGCAATAAGAACTGCTTTGCTACACCGACAAATAATGTTTAATCCGGTCAATATCCGTATCCTCGCGAGCGGTTTCATAGACAAGCCGACCACCCTCGATGACGAACAGACGATCGGCTACGTCAAGTGCGAAACTCAACACTTGCTCGGAAACGATGATGGTGATGCCACGCATGCGACGGATTTCGTTTAACGCTTTTGCAATGTCTTTAATAATGGAGGGCTGAATGCCTTCTGTTGGCTCATCGAGTAACAGCACCTTCGGATTCGTCACCAGCGCACGCGAAATGGCAAGCTGCTGCTGTTGACCACCTGATAAATTCCCGCCTTTGCGACGTCGCATATCCCAGAGGACAGGAAACAACGCATATATCTCATCCGGTATGACCTTGTCTTTGTCATTCTCCAGACCTGTCTGGATATTTTCCTCGACAGTCAAGGTCGGGAATATCATCCGTCCCTGGGGAACGTAAGCGATACCTTTTGCGACGCGTCGATAGCTTTCATCACGCGTCACGTCCTGTCCGCCGACAGCGATTGAGCCGCTTTTTGTAGGCAACAATCCGATCAGACTCTTGAAAAAAGTAGTCTTGCCCATACCATTGCGCCCCATGATGGCAACAGTTTCCTGCTTACCCGCCTCAAGGCTAATGCCATGTAGCGCTTCGCTTTGGCCATAAGCAACGTAGAGATCTTTAACGCTCAGCATGTCAGGTCTCCTAGTGTCCGAGATAAACTTCGATAACCGTTGGATCGCTTTGGACTTTGTCCATGGATCCTTCAGCCAGAATCTTGCCCTGGTGCATGACAGTCACCTTGTGTGCGATCTTTTTGACGAACTCCATGTCATGCTCGATCACGATCACAGAACGATTATTTGAAATCCGTTTGAGTAGCTCAGCGGTCAGTTCACGCTCGCGCACGCTCATACCAGCAATCGGTTCGTCAAGCATCAGCAACTCTGGCTCCTGCATCAGTAACATGCCGATTTCAAGCCATTGCTTCTGTCCATGGGAAAGCAAGCCTGCTTCAGTTGTCAAGGTGTCGGCCAGACCTATTTCCCTCGCGACAGAACTGACTTTGTCTTTGACCTCATCATCACACTTGAACACCAGAGCACCAAAAACTGAGCGGCCTTTTGGAAAGGACACTTCCAGATTTTGAAACACAGACAAATTTTCATAAATAGACGGTGTCTGAAATTTCCGACCAATCCCTTTTCTAACCCGGGCATACTCTGGCAGAACTGTCATCTCTTCATTTTTGAATTTGATGCTGCCAGCGGTCTCCCTCGTCCTGCCGCAAATCATATCGAGCAAGGTTGTCTTACCGGCACCGTTAGGTCCGATGATGACTCGTAATTCATTCTTATCGACATACAGGTTCAAACTGTCAATGGCTTTGAAACCATCAAACGAAACGGTCAGGTCTTCAATAGCCAAGACAAAGTCGGTGCTGCTACTCATGGCGCACTCCTTCTGATCACTAATTCTGCGGCGTCGTTGGCCGAAGGCACGGCAATGGCTGAGGCTGAATCCGCTTGAACCTCCTGGGCTGCTTCGAAAGCAGCTTCGATTTCTAATTCGATCAAACGCTGTTTGATCATGCGACGCTCTGTCGATTTGCGAATCCACCAGGGTTTAATGTGAGATTCAAACAAGCCAGCCAAACCATAAGGAAAGGCCATCGTCACACCAATGAAAAGCGCAGCCATCAGGAACAGCCACAAATCCGGGAAGTTCTCTGAAAATAGTGTTTTGCTGGCGTTGACCAGTAAGGCGCCATAGACTGCGCCGACCAGACTCAAGCGGCCACCTACTGCACAAAGAATGACAAGTTCAATGGAAGGTACGATGCCAACGAAAGAAGGCGACATGAAACCGACCTGGAGTGCGAAAAATGCACCGCCAACGCCTGAAACGCCAGCCGCCAGGCAAAAAGCTGCGACTTTGAACATCGACACGTCATAACCAGAGAAGCGTACGCGGTCTTCCTTGTCCCGCATCGCGAGCAGCAGTGTGCCGAATTTACTGCGCTGAATGAAAGTACCGGCGATCACGCAAAGCAAAAGCGTCAGACAACAAGCGTAATAAAGAATAATTTTTGCTTCATCCGTTCGGGTATCCCAGCCGCTCATGGTTTTAAGATCAGTCATACCATTGACGCCACCGGTGTAGCCTTGCATGCCGATGATCAACGTTGTCATGATCAGGGCAACAGCCTGCGTGATGATCGCGAAATACACACCACCAACGCGGCGCTTGAACATCGCATAGCTCACAATAAAAGCGAGCAAAGAAGGCACAGCAATCACAGCGATCAGGGAGAAGGTCAAGCTTTTAAACGGCAGCCACCAGAGCGGCAACTCAGTCAGCTGATTCCAATCCATGAAATCAGGAATTCCAGGTGTTGACTGAATTTTTGTAGTGATAGGATCGGAGGCTTCGAGCTTGAGAAACATGGCCATGCAATAGCCACCCAGACCGAAGAACACCCCTTGCCCCAAACTTAAAATTCCACCCCAGCCCCACAGCACAACAAGTCCAATGGCAACAAAGGCATAGGTCAGATACTTACCCACCAGATTAAGCCGGAAGTTATCTAATAAAGCAGGAAAAACTACCAGCAAGATCACGGCGAGTATCGCGATACTCAACACACCTGGTTGTTTGAGCAAATTCTTGAAGGATTGCATGAGAGTCGGCTCCGATTTACGTTTGGATGATTAGCGTCGAATCTTCGAGGCAAACAAACCTTGAGGACGCATCATCAGAACGATGACGATGATTGAAAGCGTAAAGACCTTGGCCATCGAGCCTGTCATGAAAAACTCGCTGATGGACTGGGTCTGTGCGATCAGAAAAGCCGAGAAGGCGGTACCCAGCAGACTGGCTGCGCCACCAAAAGTCACGACCAGGAACGCATCGACGATATACAGAGAGCCAGAGGTCGGTCCCGTTGAGCCAATTGTTGTAAAAGCTGCCCCTGCGATACCTGCGATGCCGCAACCTATTGCAAAGGTCAGTTGATCTGTTTTTTTCGTATTGATACCGGTAGCGTTGGCCATCGGACGGTTGCTGACCGTTGCACGCACACGCAAACCCCAGCGGCTCTTGTACAAGGCGAGCATCACACCAGCAGTCACTAGCAGTGTCAGTACCATAACAAACATACCGTTGATCGGTATATCAAGGCCCTCTTGTGGTGCCCAGGAGCCCATCAGCCAGTCTGGCAACGTTGGACTGACCTCTTTGGGACTGATAAAGGTGCGGAAAACCTGCTGGAGACCGAGGCTTAAGCCCCAGGTTGCCAGCAGCGTATCCAGGGGCCGCTTGTACAAATGTCGTATCAGTGCCCATTCCGCGATCCAGCCACCAATAAAAGCAAAGATAAAGGCCGCGACGATCGCGAAAGGAAAGTAGGCCGGCATAAAGCCCG
This sequence comes from Burkholderiaceae bacterium, assembly GCA_036725985.1. Lineage (GTDB taxonomy): Bacteria > Pseudomonadota > Gammaproteobacteria > Burkholderiales > Burkholderiaceae_B > Zwartia. Next base: position 219,575 of record DAIMDD010000002.1, on the reverse strand, counting down.
GCGCATACTTTTCGGTTAACGTTGAACCAAGGTAGACGGTATAGGCGCCAATCGCCATGAACTCACCATGAGCCATGTTGATCACACCCATCTGACCGAAAATGATTGCCAGTCCAAGCCCCATCAGGAGCAACACAGCAAACAGGCTCAGACCTGCAAAACCCTGCATCAGGGCAATATTGAGCACTTCAGACAGTTCCATCTCGATTCCTTGAGTCAAACGTTAACCATTAACTGCTTACTGATAACCCTTTGGGAACGGATCAGGTTTGATCAATTCAGGCGACTCAGCGACAACCTTGAACTGACCATCGGCCAACATCTCGCCGATACGAGCCTTGCTCCAGAGGTGATGGTTTTCGTCAATCTTGACGTAACCTTCTGGTGCGCCTTTGAACTCGATACCTGTGGACGCAGCTGCAATCTTGTCCACGTCGAAACTGCCAGCTTTTTCAACTGTGAATTTCCAGAGCCATGGGCCAAGGTAACCAGCCTGTGTAACGTCACCGATCACTGAAGCAGGACCGTATTTCTCTTTAAACGCAGCAACAAATTTCTTGTTGTTTTCGTTATCGAGCGACTGGAAATACTTCATGCAGGAGTAGAAGCCTGCGGTGTTCTCACCACCAATTCCGAGCAACTCATCTTCAGTGACCGAAATCGTCAACAGTTTTTGCTTGGCTGCGGTAATACCAGCTGCTTTGAGCTGTTTGTAAAAAGCCACGTTACTGCCGCCCACAACTGCTGCATAGATCAGATCAGGTTTTGCTGCCTTGATTTTGTTGATCAGAGAGTTGAAGTTGGTATTGCCCAGTGGGTAATACTCTTCACCAACAACTTTCTGCTTGAGTACGCCTTCAATGTGCTTGCGAGCGATTTTCATTGAAGTACGTGGCCAGATGTAGTCTGAACCGACGAGGAAGTATGACTTGGTGCCCTTTTCTTTCGCGGCCCAATCCAGACCCCACAGAATCTGCTGAGTCGCTTCCTGACCGGTATAGATGACGTTCTTGCTCTGCTCCAGACCTTCGTAAAAAGTTGGGTAGTACAGCATGCCGTTTTCTTTTTCGAAAATTGGCAATACAGCTTTACGTGAGGCTGACGTCCAGCAACCAAAAACTGTTGCAACGTGATCATTGACCAGCAGTTTTTTCGCTTTTTCAGCAAATGTTGGCCAATCCGATGCACCGTCTTCCTTGATCACTTTGATCTGACGACCGAGCACGCCGCCCATGGCGTTGATCTGGTCAATCGCGAGTTGCTCAGCCTGAATCGAACCAGTCTCAGAGATAGCCATGGTGCCGGTTGCTGAGTGCAACTGGCCGACGGTCACTTCCGTATCGGTCACAGCCAATTTAGTTGTGTTGACTTGCGCTGTTGGCAATTTTTGTGCGCCTGCGCGCATGGTGGCTGCTGCCAATGCCATACCAACAATACCCTGCAATACTTGCCGACGATCGGCACTGGGTTCAAATTCGAACTCTGGCTTCTTCATAGTGTGTGCTCCTGGGGTTAACGACCGATAAACTTTCTGTGAAGTCATTCTGCGTTGTTTGCTCCGCTCCCCCAATACGTCAATTGACGTATACGCACACTCTTTACAGCCAGGCACGTCCTTTTGTATACAGTGTTGTGCACACAAATTTGCATAAAAAATTTATCGTCTATCCTTGATATGAAAGCGTGGGCAAACAGCCCGTCCGTAAATTTTTTTCGATCCTTCGAAAGCTCTCCGTGACCTTAGCCAATCAGAAAATCATCCGTATCCGGCGCGAATACAACTCCTGGGTTGCTGACGAATCCCTCGAGGACTACGCGCTGCGCTATACGCCTCACTCCTTTCGCAAATGGTCGGAGTGGCGTGTCGCTAATACCGCCTTAGGTGGGGTTTCATTCCTTGCGCTAGAGGCGATTGGCGCCGTCATGGCTCTGAATTACGGTTTTTCCAATGCGCTCTGGGCAATTATCGCGGTTGGCATGGTTGCATTTATGACCGGCCTGCCGATTAGCTACTATGCGGCAAAATTCGGTGTTGACATTGATCTGCTCACACGTGGCGCCGGTTTCGGCTATGTTGGCTCGACCATCACGTCGCTGATTTATGCCGCCTTTACCTTCATTTTTTTCGCACTTGAAGCCGCCATCATGGCGCTTGCTTTAAAACTCTATTTAGACTGGTCGATCGTCTGGTGTTACATCATCAGTGCGCTGATCATCATTCCACTGGTATTGCGCGGCATCACACTGATTTCAAAACTTCAAATCTGGACGCAGGCGCTCTGGATCATTTTGCTTGTATGTCCCTATCTTGCGATTGCACTCAGGGAGCCCAAAGCCTTCGTTGACTTTATGGGGTTAAGTGGCAGCATTTCTGGCAGTAGTGATTTCAGCTGGCTAATGTTTGGCGCGGCTTTCACCGTCGCATGCTCACTGGTAGTTCAGATTGGCGAGCAAGTTGACTATCTGAGGTTTCTGCCGGAAAAAACAAATAAAAATCGTTTGAAATGGTGGACTGCGGTGATCATGGCAGGTCCCGGGTGGATATTACCCGGCATGTTCAAGATGGTCGGTGGTGCCTTTCTGGCATTCTTGGTTCTGCAACAGGAAATGACCCCTATTCTTGCGAGCGAGCCGACTCGCATGTATACCGCAGGATTTTCCTATGTCTTTAACGATCCCGTCTGGATCATTGCTGTGACCGCCCTCTTCGTCGTACTTTCGCAGGTAAAAATTAACGTCACGAACGCCTATGCAGGCTCTCTGGCCTGGTCGAATTTTTTTGCGCGTCTGACACATAGTCATCCAGGCCGGGTCGTCTGGCTGGTCTTCAATGTGCTGATCGCTACATTACTGATGACGCTTGGAGTTTTTAGAGCACTCGAACAAGTGCTTGGACTCTATAGCAACGTGGCGATTGCCTGGATTGGCGCAATCGTAGCCGATCTCGTGATTAACAAACCGTTAGGCTTATCGCCTAAGGGCATCGAATTCAAGCGCGCCTATCTCTATGACATCAATCCCGTCGGACTAGGTGCGACAGTTCTCGCGGCAAGTCTTGCACTGCTTGCTTACAGTGGTGTGTTTGGCGAGATCGCAAAAGCTTTTGCACCGTTTATCGCCTTAATTGCCTCTATTGTTACCTCGCCAGCCATCGCTTGGTTTACACAAGGCAAATGGTACATCGCACGTCGCGCGCCCCCCGCCTATGGTCCCAACAAAATCGTGCAGTGCAGTGTTTGTGAAAACGACTTTGAGTCACCCGACATGGCGCACTGCCCAGCATACGGGGCACCCATCTGCTCCCTATGCTGCACCCTTGACTCGCGCTGCAATGACTCCTGCAAACACGGTTCACGCCTGGACGAACAAGTGACTAGCTGGATGACTCACGTACTGCCCGATACTTTATCTGTTCGCTTCAAGTCTCGCGCCGGAAGATTTTTACTCGTATTCCTTTCCTTAGCGCTGGTTTTGGCAACGGTGATGGGGATCGCTCTGACGCAGGAAGGCCCAGGCGAACTCTCCACATCACACCCTCAAAGTAATATTTTTTACAAAATATTTTTGATGTTGATGTTGGTTGTCGCAGTCTGCAGCTGGTGGGTGGTCCTCATCAGCGAGAGTCGCAAGCTGGCTCAAGAAGAATCAAACGCCCAAAGTCGTTTGCTACAGCGCGAGGTTGAAACTTTAAGACGAACCGATGCCGCGCTGCAGTTAGCTAAAGACGAGGCCGAACGCGCCAACCACGCGAAAACACGTTATGTGGCGGGCATGACGCATGAATTACGCACACCACTCAATAGCATTCTGGGTTATCTACAAATCCTGCTCAAAGAAAACAAACTCGATCAAAAGCAGCGCGAATCCCTGCTAACCGTTCAGAGCAGCGGCAAACATATGGCTGGACTTGTAGACGATCTGCTTGATCTCGCACATATAGAATCTGGTCGCTTAAGACTTGAAACCGTTTCGATACCTTTGCCCCAGCTGCTCGAGGAATTGGTCAGAATGATCCGTCCGCAAGCGCTCGCACGAGGTTTGCAGTTTGAATTTATTGTGCAAGGTGAAATGCCTGACTGGGTAAAAGGCGACGCCAAAAGATTAACGCAGGTTCTGATTAACCTGCTTGGCAATGCCATCAAATTTACGGACAAAGGAACTGTCACCTTGCGGGTCGATGCTCGCGCGCAAGTTCTGCTGTTTAAAGTCGAAGATACTGGCGTAGGGATCCCGCCTCAGGATCAGCAACGTATCTTTCTGCCTTTTGAGCGCGGTGGCGCGGCGCGCCGGCGCGGTGAACCGGGAACAGGGCTCGGTCTGACCATCACGGGGTTGCTCACCTCCATGATGGGTGGCGATTTATCCATGTCGAGCATCGCAGGCCAAGGCACGACTTTTACAGTGCGCCTGTATTTACCTGAAGCGCCAGATCCAGGAATTAGCATCAAAACCCTGGGACCGGTATCTGGTTATGTCGGCATAAGAAGAACTCTGCTCGCTGTGGATGACCAACCCGATCAGAGACAAATGCTTGCCGCATTACTTAATCCCCTCGGCTTTATCATGCATGAAGCCGCAAGCGGAAGTGAATGTCTCGAAAGCCTCAAAGATATTCGCCCCGATGCTATTTTGCTCGATCTGACCATGGATGAAATGGATGGCTGGCAAACTGCAAAAGCCATCAGACAACAAGGCTATACCGACATCCCGATCATTCTTGTCTCCGCTAACCTCTACGACAATCATCCTGAAAAAATTCAGGCGGCACAGTGTCAGGCTTTCGTAGCCAAACCTGTCCTTGAATCAGAACTTGTTGGCGTACTCGGTCGGTTTTTAGGACTCGAATGGATTGCCGCCGGTCTGAACACCGCAGAATTGCCAGACATGTTCGGACCTCAGGCAGAGCCCATCGAACAAGAAATACCCACTTCACTCAAAGAGAAACTTGCGCCACTGCTCAGAATCGGACATGTTCAAGGACTACTCGATACGCTCGATGAGCATTTAAAACACGAACCCTCTCACCTGACCTTGGTCACCCAATTACGCAGTCTGGTCATGCGTTTTGATTTTGAATCACTGCTCGAATTAACCAAAGATAAAAGTTTCGATTAAGCCATGGATGCAGAAAAAATTTCTCCGGCGATCCGCCCCATTGTGCTGTTGGTGGACGACACACCGAGTAGTCTTGGCCACCTGTATCAGTCGCTAGAGAGCGCAGGTTACAGCGTTGTTGTTGCGCTCGACGGTCAGTCTGCATTGGACAGGCTTGAAATGGTGCTGGTCGATGCGGTGCTGCTTGACGCAGTGATGCCCGGTCTCTCTGGTTTTGAGACATGCCAGCGCATTAAAGCCAATCCTAATCTGGCACATTTACCCATCATTTTCATGACCGGCCTGGCCGAAACGCAGCATATCGTCACAGCCTTCGCTAGTGGCGGTGTTGATTATGTTGTTAAGCCTGTGCGAGTCGAGGAGGTGCTGGCGCGGCTGCAAACACACATCCGCAATGCACGTGTCGCACGTCTGGCCAGAGAAGCTGTAGACATCGCTGGTTTTGGTGTGGTGCTGATCGACACACAAGGACGTATTGCCTGGCAGTCGCCCCAGGCCCGCGAGTTGCTTGCCTCTCAGCAGACACCTGTCAATTTTACAAGCCTGCTTTCGAGTGCACAGGAGGCACTCAGTCTGCCTGAGCATCCTGAAATATCGATTCGTAATCTGGGTCAGGTTGGCTTGGGAGAAACGATGCTATTACTTGCTCAAAACAATCTGCGCAATGGCGATTCAGCCCGGCTTGAGCAGGCCGCGCTCACACATCGCGAAAGCGAAGTGTTATCGTGGGTCGCAAAAGGTAAAACCAACCGGGATATTGCAGAAATACTTGGCATGAGTCCGAGGACAGTCAACAAACACCTCGAACATATTTTTGACAAGCTCGGTGTCGAAACAAGATCAGCGGCTGCGGCTATCGGAGCCAGATTCGGTCCGGATTAATGATACAAAGAAGGGAAGATGAAAACATTACAAAAACTTATACGCTTAACTTTCTATTCACTTCTCCTGATCAGCTCCAGCAGCGCTATGGCCGAAAAATATCCCGCACCGCAACAATCCGTCTGGATTGCCAAAGACTTCAAGTTCCATACTGGAGAAACTTTTCCAGAACTCAAGATCGGCTACACGACTGTTGGAAAGCCCTCTGGAATACCAGTCCTGATACTGCACGGGACCGCTGGGACGGGTTCGGGCATGCTTAATCCTGCGTTCGCGGGTGAATTGTTTGGTCCTGGTCAGCCCCTGGATGCGCAGAAGTATTTCATCATCTTGCCCGACTCAATCGGTATGGGTCAATCATCCAAGCCCTCTGATGGACTAAGGGCGAAATTTCCTCGCTACAACTACGATGATATGGTGCAGGCACAATACCGCCTGATCACAGAGGGGCTAGGCATCGCTCACCTCAGATTGATTCTTGGCAACTCCATGGGTGGCATGCAAGCCTGGCTCTGGGGTATTGAATATCCCAGGTTCATGGATGCCATTGTGCCCATGGCATCCACACCAGCACAAATGTCGGGGCGCAACTGGCTGACCCGCAGATTGATTCTGGACTCGATTCGAAACGATCCCGCCTGGATGCAGGGTAATTACACGACGCAGCCCCCTAGCCTGCACTTTGCCACAGTGTTTTTTGGTATCGCCACCAGTGGCGGCAATCAGGCACTGCAACAAGCAGCACCGACTCGGGAAAAAGCAGACCAGTTACTCGACACGCGCCTTAAAGCAACTAGCACCGCTGATGCGAATGACAACCTCTATCAGTGGGATGCCTCCAGAGATTACAACCCCTCAGAAAGACTGGAAAAAATCAAGGCGCACGTATTGGTTATTAACTCGGCAGATGATGAGCGCAATCCTCCCGAGCTCGGTCTCATGGAGCCCGCACTAAAGCGCATCCCCAACAGCCAGTTACTGCTGATACCAGCCAGTGCTCAGACCTCAGGTCATGGCACAACGGGTCAGGCAAAATGGTGGAAAACAGAGTTGGCGGAATTCCTCAAACGCACACCCAACAAATAAAAATCATAAATAACAACAAGCTATTTCGAGACAACAATGAAGATCAACGTTAAACCCACCGTGCTTAAATCCCTCGCGCTCAAGTCTGCGCGAGGGCTCACTCTGACTGGCGTTATTTCGCTCGGCCTCCTGGCGATGACTCCAGTGCAGGCAAGGGTTACAAAAATCATCATTGACCAAACAGCTCCCTATAAGAATCCAGCGGGCTCCGCCAACGAAATGATCCCCTACGAAATGGTTGCAGGCCGCGCCTTTGGGGAGCTTGATCCCAAGCTTGCACAAAATGCAATCATTCAGGATATAGATTTAGCCAAGGATCAGGACGGTAAAGTTCGTTACGTTGCCTCCTTTGTCTTATACAAACCAACCGATCCGACCAAAGCAAGCGGGATGCTCTGGCACGAGGTACCGAACCGTGGCCGAGTGTTTCCTTATGCACCCCAGGAACAGGCTTTTGGTGACATCATGCTTGCAAGCGCCTGGCAAGGAGATAACGCGGGCGCAACTAAAGTACGACCCACAGCCTCAACAACAGGCATGCAGTTTTTACAGGTCCCGATTGCCAGACAGCCCGATGGCAAAGCAGTTTCAGGTGAAGTGTTTGGCCGGATTGTTAACCGCGCAGGTCATGACTCTCAGCCCTTGCTGGTGCAAACCAATCCCGTCCCCTATACACCAGCCTCGCTTGACACAAGCAAATCCAGACTGACTTCGCGCACGGCAGAAACCATGCATGGCGAGGTCCTCGGTGAACAAACCATTGCCAGCACAGATTGGGCATGGGCAAAATGTGATGCCTCGCAGCCCTTTCCGGGCAAGCCTGATCCGACACAGATCTGTCTGAAAAATGGTTTTGATCCAAAACTACTTTACCAAGTGGTATTTACAGCTGAGGATCCCTACGTTCTGGGCATTGGTTTTGCAGCCTGGCGTGATGTCGGACTGTTTTTCAAAACAGCAAAGCAAGATGATCTGGGAACAGCCAACCCTATCGCTGGTCTCGTCAAACACAGTATTGGACGTGGCGTGTCGCAATCCGGTAATTTCCTGCGAGGATGGTTGCATCTTGGTTTTAACCAGGCCGAGCATGGCGGCATGGTGCACGACGGTTTGTGGCCCATCATCGCTGGTCGGCGTATCGCGCTCAATTTCCGCTGGGCACAACCGGATGGTGTGCTGGAACTCTATCAAGCAGGCAGCGAGGGCCCTCAGTGGTGGCTGCCACATCCGGATCCAGTGCGGGGACTGCCTGCTGCAGGCATCCTGGATCGCTGCACCGCTTCAAAGACCTGTCCCAAAGTTGTAGAGCATTTTGGCTCTGCCGAAGTCTGGGCACTCAAACTCACCCCTGAATGGGTGGGAACCGATGCAAAAGCAGACTTGCCTCTGCCCGATCATGTCAAACGCTATTACATCGCAAGCAGCAATCATGGTGGGGGTGCCGGTGGCTTTGATTCGAGTCTGCCAGAAGCAGGTCTGCCTAAAACTGGACCGGTATGTCCCGGTAATAATTTTGGCGTAGGCGTGTTGCCTGCCAACCCTGTTCCCCACACCGAAACCGTCAATGCGATTCGCGTTCATTTCCGTAACTGGGTCATGCAGGGCACGACACCACCTGCCAGCCGCTATCCAACACTTGCTCCAGTCAACGGCGCGACAACTGGAACGCTTGCGCTGGCTAATAAAAAAGATCTCGGCTTCCCCAGCTTGCCGGGTCTGCGTCCAACCATACCAGAGGCTGACTTCATCATGCCAGTGCTCGACTATGACTGGGGTCCACAGTTCAATGCACTGGACGCCTCGGGCGTGCCAAGCAAAGCTCCGCCTACAGTCAAACAAGTCCTTAAAATGTATGCGCCCCGTGTCGATCAGGATGGTAATGAGCTAGGCGGCGTTCCTGTCGTACTGTTAGACGCACCGCTAGGTACCTATCTTGGCTGGAACGTGACTGCCGACGGAGAAAAACCTTTTCATAAAGATCAGATCTGCGACTATGTGGGGGGGATGATCCCTTTTGCACGCACAGCAGCACAACGCAGGGCGAACCAGGACCCAAGATTGTCCCTGGAGGAGCGTTATGGCACTCACGAGGGCTACGTCGAGGCAGTCAAAAAAGCCACTCAACGCGCAGTCAGTGAGGGGTTCCTGCTGCCTGTGGATGCGCAAGCTCTCATCGCTCAAGCGTCTGAGAGCAAGGTTTTAAAATAGACGTGAAACTTAGTCGAGCACCCAGAAATGATGCGTACCATCTTTTCCTAACTGCTCGACCAAGCCGAACTCCCAGTCCAGATAAGCCTGCATGGCCTCACGAGAAACGCTGGTTCCTTCATAAGGACGTTTATAGCGATCAATCGGTTGCGAAATTAAATACGTAGGGCCAGATTCCAGTGCATACCCTGAAGCGACCCAGGCACTGGTACCGCCAGTCAACACTTCAACCTGGGCTTGACCGCGGCGCAGCAGTAACTGTTTGATTTCCTCAAAAGCGAAAGTCGACTGCGCGCCGTCGGGGCATGTCAAAACATATCTGTTGGCTTGCGGCAAAGCTTCCAAGGCTTGTTCAAATTGTGAGCGCAACACATAACACGCGCCAGGAATGTGACCACGTCCGTACTCAGCGTGTTTAGCAAGATCAATGACAAGCGTCTCTGGCGTAGAGGCTCGCCCGGAACTCAAGGAGTCAGAAAGCAAGGAGAATAAAGAGCTGGCGTCAATATTGCTGACAAGTGGAAACTGCGGCATTGCAGCCTGCCAGTTGCCCTGTTCATGGAAAGCGCTTGGCGCTACATCATCGAGCACATACACATCCCAGGCCATTTGCGCGAGCCACGAAGCCGTCATATTTGCGCGCACACCATCACTGTCGACCAGTAAAATTCTCGCCCCCCGAACCGGTGCGACCATTTCGGTTTCTTGCACCAACTGACCTCCCGGAGTGGAGCGAAAGCCTGGAAGATGGCCTGCTGCAAACTCCTCTGGAGCCCGGGTATCAAAAAAATAAGTGGTCCTCGAGGCTTGTTCTCGCCAGCAATCGAGATCGCCCATACTCGCGCGCTTGACGCCAGCGCGATCGGCCACAGCACGCGCGCGCTGGCCTGCGCTCTGCTTGGTCTGCGCTGATACCTCGGCATATTTTCTGGTTTGTCCGCGATCGAGCGTTTGACCGGCGAGAGTCCAGCCAATCGTGCCGTTTCGCAAGGCGTTAACCTGGTTCGGGATACCAGCATTAATGAGCGATTGTGTGCCGATAATGCTGCGGGTGCGGCCCGCGCAATTCACAATCACACGCGTTTCTGGACGCGGCGCCAACTCCGCGACCCGCAGCACCAGTTCGGCCCCGGGGCAACTCGTCGAGGTTGGGATATTCATGGTGTTGTATTCGTCGAAACGACGCGCATCGAGAATAACAACGTCAGCTTGGGTGTCGATTAAAGCCTTGACCTCCTCGGCGGATAAAGAGGGAGTGTGCGCTTTTGACTCGACCAGCTCACCAAAGGATTTGCTGGGCACATTGACATCAATGAACAACTCACCACCGGCGCCAGCCCAGGCTCCAAGACCTCCCTTGAATACAGACACATCCGAATAGCCAAGCAGAATCAAGCGCATAGCAGCTACATACGCGTCGGACGATGCAATATTTTGCTGCTCACCCGCATCGAAGGTCACAACAGGGACGTCGCGCCGCGGTAATTTTGAATAGGCATCCTGTTCAAGGCGTGACAAAGGAAAATTAGCCGCAAACAAAGGATGCGACCTTGCATGCGGATCCTCCTCGCGAACATCGAGAAAAGCAATTTCCTTTTTTTCCAGCAAAGCATTGCGTACGTCTTGATAACCACAAAATTTAATTTTTTGTTGCTGCGACATCACTGTGATCGTCCTGTTCAATTCCAGAGATTCGGGACGACAGCATTGCTGTACCCGGAAATAAAGTCTTTCGCTGCGCCCGTGACCGGATCAAACACATGCCGGCTAATTCGTCCGATATTTCCACCATACACGTGGATACTGATAGAGGGCTGATCAGCGTAATAGTTTGAAACGACATGCACGTCATGGGTGGCAGGCGACACCGAGCCTACAGCCCCGGGGATTAAGGTTTGACTCTCTCCCGCACGATAACTGCCGTCGGCTTGTTTAAAGTAGTGCGTATCAATTTCCTTGCCACGCAACATACCAATCAGCCCCCAGGTCATGTGATCGTGCAGGGGAGTCCTCTGACCAGGACCCCAGACAAAACTCACCATGGAAAATCTATCCAGAGGATCTGCGTATAAAAGATACTGCTGATAATGCTGGGGATGTGGATGCGTAAACATTTCAGGTAACCAGTCATCCTTCTCCACCAGCGTCGCAAGCAAGGCCTCGCCTTCTTTCAAGATAAGAGGCTCGTCGGGATTGCGCTGCAACAACCTGCTCATGCCTTGCACGAAGGTCAGCAACTTTTCATTTTTCATGGGTGCAAGTCTCACATTGGTTCATGATTTAGTTAAGTTTAATGCAAGGCAGCTCTCCCCCACCCGCTACGCAAGCCATCCTTGAACCAAATCCAGTGAGTTTTGCGTTGACAGGCGGAGGTCTGATGCCTAATATCAGCCGAAAGACAGGAGACAAAAATGAATAAAAAATGGTTCGGCTGGATCCCGCGACTTTTTGTGATCGGATTGCTTCTTTCGAGTCCACTCAGTTTTTCCCAGACCTGGCCAAGCAAACCCATCAAAATCGTCGCGCCGGTACCTCCAGGTGGCGGAGTCGACATGCTCGCCCGAACGATTGCTCAAAAACTACAAGCCAGTTTTAACGTCCCGACACTCGTAGAAAACAAACCTGGTGCCAGCGCAGTGGTGGGGACCGATTTAGTCGCCAAGTCCGCGGCGGACGGCAATACGCTATTGATGGGTTACTCCGTTCTGGCAACGAACAAATTTCTCGTCAAAAGTCTGCCCTATGATCTTGATCGGGATCTGATCCCAGTTGCCTATATCGGATACATTCCACTGATACTGGTTACTCCTCCTGACTTTGCGCCTAACAGCGTCGCTGAACTGATCAAGTTATTCAAAGACAATCCCGGCAAGTATTCTTATGCATCGGGTGGAGCTGGTGCAGGAGCTCACCTTTCGGCAGAAATGTTCAAATATATGACCGGTGTATCACTGGTCCACATACCTTATAAAGGCAACGCACCTGCGCTTGCCGATTTGCTTGGTGGCCACGTCTCGCTGATGTTCGACACGATCACCACCTCTATTGCTTACGTAAAATCAGGAAAGCTCAAAGGACTGGCCACAACAGGTCCGCAGCGCTCGCCCCTCGCGCCAAACATACCAACAATGATTGAAGCAGGTGTCCCGGGGTTTGAAATGAGCGCGTGGTACATGGTGTTCGCTCCCAGAAAAACACCTGTAGATGTCCTTGAAAAACTAAACGCTGCCATAAATGAAAGCCTCAAAGATCCAGCCTTGATCAAGCAATTAGGGGAACAAGGCGTGGTCCTGGTTGGCGGCAGTCTGGCGCAGACACAGCAGTTTCTCGACAGCGAAGTCAAACATTGGGAAAAAATCATCAAAGCAGCAGATATCAAGGCGGAATAAATAATGAGAATTTTTGATCTCCACTCACACTGGGGTACCGAGCGTGGTTATGTGCTGAGGTCTGCGGATGCGCTGGCACAGCAAAAGCAAACCTGGAACTCAACAGCGAGTTATGACACAGAGGAGGAAATGGCCGCGTATCTTCGTAAAAACGAGGTTAAAACGATTCTTGACTTTGGTTTTACTAAAAGTCTGCCCCTTGATGAAATTATTCCTCTTCATGACTATGCGATGCAGACTCAAGCTCAATACAGTGACTGTATTTTTGGAAACTGGTTGCAAATCGATCCCCGGCTTGGTGAAAAAGGAGCGGCGGAACTTGAGCGTTGCATTCAAACCAGCAAAGGTTTTATCAGTTATTGCGTTTCGGCTTCAGGCACCGGTTTTGCTGCAAGCGATCCGATTTATCGCCCCTTCTATGAAGTTGCCCAAGCACACAATCGCCCCGTGCTAGTGCTGGTTGGTCACACAGGAGCTGGCGCTGGTTTAAGGGGTGGGGCAGGCATCAAGCTTGATTTATGCCACCCCAGATACATCGATGAGCTAGCTATTGACTATCCTGATATGAAGATCGTGACCGGGCGTCCGGCCTGGCCCTGGCAAGATGAAATGATCTCCATCATGATTCACAAACCAAATGTCTGGAGTGAGCTACATGGGTGGTCGCCGAAATACCTGACGGATCCATTTAAAAAAGAAATTCGTTCACGTCTGAAAGATCGTGTCATGTTTGGCGCCGACTATCCTCTCTTTCGCTATGAAAGACTGGTCAAAGACTGGCAAGAGCTTGGGTATACAGAGGAAATACTGGAACGTGTGTTCCATAAAAACGCCGAAAAACTATTTGGCATAAGTGAGCGTGCCTGATGGATTTGTCACTGAAAGGTAAGTTTGCTGTGGTTGGTGGTGCGAGCCAGGGGATTGGCTATGCGATCGCCCACTTGCTTGCCTCGGAAGGCGCGAGCGTCGCCATGGTTGCGCGCAAAACCGAACCACTTCACGAAGCCTGCCGACGTATTACTGAAGAAACAGGGGCGCAAACCTTTGCCATTGCAGCGGACATCCGCAAAGCAGAGGATTGTGAAAACATTACACGCGCAGCGCTTGAGCATTTTGGTCAGATCGATTTACTGATTAATAATGATGGTGCACCACCCCTGGGGGAAATCCAGAGCTTTGATGATTTAGCCTGGCATAGAGCGGTTGAACAAAATCTGATGAGCGTCGTGCGACTGACCAGAGGCGCCTTACCTTCCATGCAAAAAAACGGTTGGGGCAGGATCGTTAACATCACGGCACTTTCTGCGATCCAGCCTATCGCCCGCTTTGGTTTGTCTGTTGCAACCTGGGCCGGTGTGATTGGGTATTCAAAAACCCTTTCCCTCGAAATCGCCTCTCAAGGCATCACCATCAACACGATTTGCCCTGGTCGTATCGCGACCGGACGAATCGGCACAGTATTTGGCTCAGGGACTCCAGGTCAGATTGATCCCGAGCAGCTCGCACAGATGACAAAACAAATTCCTATGGGTCGTATCGGCGAGCCTGATGAAATCGCAGGTCTCGTCGCATTTCTTTGTTCTCCATGGGCTGGATATATTTCCGGCTCGGTCCAACACGTCGATGGCGGTCGCCACGCAAGCCTAATCTAAGCCTATGAATCATTCAGAACCCACCAACGTTCCCGGATCTGCCTCTCATATACCCTGGTACTTCCGCTCACTTGATTTCGAACAGCTCTGGAAAGACTATCCGCCACCGCCCACTTACTTTGAGACCACCGCGAAATTATCGCGTGATGAAATGCGATCGCTGCAGGAAAAACGTTTTCTGCAAACGGTACAACGCGGCTGGGAAATTCCTTTTTTCCAACGGCACTGGACTGAACATGGTCTGGCTGCGGGAGATATCCGCAGCCTGGAGGATCTGACAAAAATTCCTGTGTATGACGTTCACGACATACGCAAAAGCATTGAGCGCAATCCACCTTTCGGTGACTTCATGGGCATTTCACCCGAAGACGGCAAGAGGATGCCCCTGGTGCTGCAGACAAGTGGTGGAACGACAGGTTTGCCAAGACCCATGCTTTACTCGCCACAGGATCGCGAAACCATGGCTATTCTTGGGGGCAGGCGTATGGCGATGCAGGGCATCAGACCCGGCGACATGGTGCTTGTGACTCTTTCACTCGGACTGGGCAACGGAGGGATGGCGCCACGCGAGGCGATCTGGCGCTACACAGGCGCAGTACCTGTGATGACAGGCAGCGGCGCCAACACTCCGACAAAACGCCAGATTGAATTACTCAAAGCCTGGGGAATCAAAGTCATTCTGGGATTTCCCGCCTATTTACGTCATATGGCTATCGTCGCCCGGGACGAGATGGGTATCGATCCAAAATCCCTTGGCATCAGGTTGCTCGGCACACATCTTGGAATGGAGAACAGGGAGTTGCTTGAGGACCTGTGGGGTGCGAAAGCGTTTGATATGTATGGCACACACGAAAGTGGCATGCTTGCTGCTGAATGTGAACACCAGACAGGTATGCATGTGATGGAGGACGCTTTCATTCTGGAAATGGCTGATCCCGATACAGGAAAAATCCTGCCTGATGGTGAAAAAGGTACCACCCTCATCACTACGCTCTATAAATACGGAGCGCCGCAAATTCGTTTTAACGTAAACGATATTTCAGCCTTTCATACCGATACCTGTCCTTGCGGCAACACCTCTCGCAGGCTTAAAAGAATTTTTGGTCGCAATGACAACATGATCAAACTGCGCGGGGTCAATGTATTTCCCGAAGCCATTGGCGCGGCAGTCCTTGAGGACGCTCGTTCCAACGGTGAATATTTTTGTTTTGTCGATCGCATTGGCGAGGCAGGCACAGATCACATGGACGTCTGGGTTGAAATAATCGATCCTGGCGCAGATTTAAATAAAGTGCGAGAGGAAATGGAACTGCGTATGAAAGAAGTACTGAGTGTGAAAGTTCAAATCACACCTGTTGGAAAAGGTGCTCTGGACCAATACACCATGACCTCACAGAGTTCAAAAGTGAAGCGGCTTCTTGACCGACGCGATAAGTAAAAAATTTACGGAGAATTCTGATGCGCCTCTTATGTACTGTTTTCGCCTTGGTGATATTGCATATGCCAAACGCCTGGGCTGAGTCACAAAAATGGGTCACTAGCTGGATTGCTTCTGTGCAGGGTCCCTACCCGACTGGCAATCCATCTGCACAGCCAAATATGAGCGCAGTTTTCCCCACTCCGGCACAAGGTGCGAACAACCAATCATTTCGCATGATGGTCAAGCCCGAACTTTGGAGTAATCAAACACGGCTCAGGCTATCCAATGCGCTCGGCACACAACCTGTGACCTTTTCCGAGGTGTATGTCGGACTTCAGCTTGGTAGTGCTGAACTAGTGGCGGGCACAAACCGGGCGGCAACGTTCAAAGGAAAAAAATCGGTGACGGTGCCTGCAGGTGAGTCAGTCTGGAGCGACCCGGTTGAGTTAGCCTTTGTAAACAAATCGACGCAAAAATTTCTGGAAGGCAAAAAATTAGCGGTCAGCTTTTATATTCCTGACTCAAGCGGGCCGATGACCTGGCATGCTAAAGCACTGACAACATCCTATCTCACGCCTCCACAAGCTGGAGCGCAATCCAGGAACGAAAGCGAGTCTGCTTTTTCCTTCTCAACAGCTTCCTGGTTTTTCCTCGACGCTCTCGACATGAAAGCCGACGCCGATACAAAAGTGGTTGTGGCCTTTGGAGATTCAATCACAGATGGAACTGCCTCAACCATGAATGGTGATGATCGCTGGCCTGATGTGCTGGCTCGGCGCTTGAAACATCAGTATGGCAATAAAGTGATCGTACTCAACGCGGGCATTGGAGGCAACCAGATTGCCGGTCCCGCAGAATACTCCGCTGACAAACCCTTTCCCGGAGGACCCTCTTCCTCGATGCGTCTGGAGCGCGATGTGTTGAGCCTGTCAGGCGTCAATACCCTGATCTGGCTCGAAGGCATCAACGATTTCAGCAAAAATGGCATGGCCACACCCGAGAAAGTAATCGCCCAACTTACCGAGGGCGTTAAACGCCTCAATAACGCAGGAATTCGCGTACTGGGCGCCACGGTAGGTTCCGCTCTAGGAAGCACCAGCGCTGCCCACGGCTTTCCAGCACAGGATGAAAAACGCAAGACCTTGAATAACTTTATTCGCAGCTCGGATATTTTCGCCGGTGTGATTGACTTTGATGCCGTGACGCTCGATCCAGCGACAGGCCAGATGCGTCCCGAGTTTGTTCCGGACAGCACCGTCGGTGGTGCGGGTGACAAACTGCATCCGAATCGGGTTGGATATCACGCGATGGGGAATGTGATCGACCTCGATTTAGTTGCAGGTAAACGACAGGTCAAACCCTGACATTTTTTCAAAAAGAACAACTGTAATTGCACATCAATAAAAAAATAAGTAATTCTTAATTTTTAGAGACCTATCTGATATATTTGATAGCCTGATCGGCATAAATGACAATCGAGTCTCAAGCCTTGACCTGGTTGAACCGAAGCAAGTTTTATCAGTCAAAAATCAACCTGTTCATTACACAGGCTTTTCTCTATACTCAAAACTTTTACCACTAAGTGGTAAATAGTCTCTTATTTTTTTGCAAAACACAGCGCAAGCTTCACCTAGGTAAGACTCAGGATGTGGATCGTAAGAACAGCGCTAGAAAAACCTTACACGTTTATCGTGATGGCGATTCTCATTTTGCTCTCAACGCCTCTGGCTATTATGCGCACACCGATGGATGTGCTGCCAGAGATCAATATTCCCGTTGTAAGCGTCATCTGGAGCTATAACGGCTTATCGGCACAGCAGATGGGTAACAGGATTACCCAAAGCCATGAGCGGACACTGACCACAACCGTTAACGATATTGAACACATCGAGTCGCAGTCGCTGGGCGGTATTGCGATTATCAAAATTTATTTCCAGCCAAACGTCAATATTCAGGCTGCTATTTCACAAATCGTCGCAGTCTCGCAGTCAGTGTTGCGCCAGATGCCGCCTGGTATAACCCCGCCACTGGTGATCAAGTACACGGCCTCTGCAATTCCAGTGATTCAGCTAGGCATGTCCAGTACCACGCTCTCTGAAAAAGAGTTGTTTGACTCTGCCCTCAACATCCTGCGCCCCCAGATCGTCACAATCCCCGGCATTGCCATGCCCTTTCCGTATGGCGGTAAAGTGCGTGCGGTATCTGTGGATATCGATCCTCAGGCACTGCTGGCCAAAGGGATGACCTCCTCAGACGTCATTAATTCGATTACGACACAAAACCTGACACTGCCTTCAGGTACCAGCAAAATTGGTGATACTGAATTTAATATCTCTTTGAACGCCTCTCCCACAACCATCGAGGGGCTAAACGATATTCCAGTTAAAACAATCAATGGCGCAACCACCTATTTAAGAGAAGTCGCTCACGTTCGGGACGGCTTTTCTCCTCAAATCAATATCGTCAGGCAGAATGGTCAGCGTGGCCTGTTGTTGACCGCGCTTAAAAACGGCGGTGCTTCCACACTTGATGTGGTGAACAACCTCAAGCAAAAATTACCTTCATTGCTACCACTGCTGCCAGAAGGAATCGAGGTCAAACTGCTGGCAGATCAATCGATCTTCGTGAAGGAAGCGATCGCAGGCGTGATCCACGAAGCACTGATCGCCGCAGCACTGACCGCCATCATGCTTTTGCTGTTCCTTGGCAACTGGCGCACCACCACCATCATCGCTATTTCTATCCCGCTCTCAATTTTTTCCTCTCTGATCGTTTTGCAGATGCTTGGGGAAACCATCAACATCATGACACTAGGAGGTCTGGCGCTAGCCGTTGGTATCCTGGTTGATGATGCAACCGTGACGATTGAGAATATCGAACGTCATCTGCACATGGGCAAAGGCCTGTACGACTCGATCATGGATGGAGCGGGTGAGATCGCAGTCCCGGCTTTCGTATCGACCCTGTGTATCTGTATTGTGTTTGTGCCGATGTTCTTTTTGGGAGGTGTCGCGCGCTACCTGTTCGTCCCGCTTGCTGAAGCGGTGATTTTTGCGATGCTGGCCTCCTACATCCTGTCGCGAACACTCGTGCCAACCATGGCACTATTGCTGCTGAGAAACCAGGGAGAACCAGGCCGTGTCACGCGCTGGATTTACAGCGTACACGAAAGGTTCAACCATCAGTTTGAAAAGTTCCGTACAAATTACGTCCTGCTTCTGAGCAGTTTGTTGACCCATCGCAAACAATTCATTGGAGGATTTTTAACGTTTTGTGTTCTTTCTTGCGGTATTTTTATGCTGCTGGGCCGGGATCTTTTTCCAACTGTGGATACGGGCCAGATCAAATTACATATGCGGGCACCGAGCGGCACGAGGGTAGAAAGAACTGCAGTCATCGCCGATGAAGTCGAGGCGGTGATTAGCAAAGTCATTCCTGAAAAAGATTTGGAAGCGATTCTTGACAACGTCGGCCTGCCCAACAGCGGTATCAACTTGTCCTACAGTAGTTCAGGCACTATTGGCTCTTTTGATGCTGACATCCTGATTTCACTCAAGCACGGTCATAAACCGAGCGAAGAATACATTGAAGAACTGATCCCTGAACTACGTAAAAACTTCCCTGGAATTGAGTTCTTTTTCCAGCCAGCCGATATTGTTACGCAAATTTTGAACTTTGGTATCCCATCCGCGATTGATGTGCAAATCGTTGGCCCCAACTACCCTGCCAACCAGCAGCTCGCCGGCAAGCTGGTCAATAAGATTTCCGCGATCAAAGGCGCGGCTGACGTCCACATACACCAGCGACTCGATACACCATCGATTGCCTTGAAAATGGACCGAACCCGCATGCAAGGCATTGGTCTGACACCTGCAGATCTGGCTCAAAACGTTTTACTGCCGCTATCAGGCAGTGCGCAAACCTCACCTTCATTCTGGTTGAACCCTGCAAACAGTATCAATTATTCCATTCAGGTTCAGGCGCCACAGTCAAAAATTGATTCGATCGATGATTTGTTGCGACTGCCTGTTGGGCCCTCCAACGCAGCCGCATCCGCAGCCTCAGCTGCTGTCAATGCGGCAACGGGTAAAGGTCCACAATTACTCGGCAACCTCGTTAGTGCTTCGCCCACGACTGAGTTCGCACTACTAACCCGCTATAACATTCTGCCCTCCATTGATATCTATGCAAACGTGCGGGGACGTGACCTCGCCTCAGTTGCAAAAGATATTCAGGTTGTGATGGATGAGGCCATTCCGGAACTGCCTCGCGGCAGCAAAATCGTGATGCGTGGTCAGGTTGAAACCATGCAGAATTCCTACATGGGCCTCGGTCTGGGCCTGATTGGCGCCATCATTCTTGTGTATCTGCTGATTGTGGTCAATTTCCAGTCCTGGCTCGATCCATTCATCATCATCACCGCCCTGATCGCCGCGATGGCGGGGATTGCCTGGATGCTGATTCTGACCGGTACCAACCTGAGCGTTCCTGCCTTGACCGGAGCCATCATGACAATGGGTGTTGCGACGGCCAACAGCGTGCTGGTCGTATCCTTTGCCCGTCAAAGACTAAGCGACGGACTGCCGCCACTTTCTGCGGCTCTGGAAGCGGGTTCAACCCGTCTTCGTCCAGTCTTGATGACCGCACTAGCCATGATTATCGGGATGATTCCCATGGCAATTGGCATCGGTGAGGGCTCTGAACAAAACGCACCGCTCGGACGCGCTGTGATAGGCGGTCTGATTTTCGCAACCATCTCAACTGTGCTTTTCGTACCAGTTGTCTTTGCATCGTTCCATCGCATGCTCGCACAGCGGCACGCACACACGGAAACTTCAACATGACCGAACAACGCCATGCTCACAATGGCCTGCCAGAGTTCCATCTGCACGGCCCGGATAACGATCAGAGCAAATCCAAGGTGTTGCGTATGACTCGCAACCTCACCATCGTGATCGTCTTGCTGATGTTCTTTGGTTTGGGAAAAACGCTTTTTACCCGCTGGTCCTATGGTGACGTGTTAGCTGCCCGCGCTGAAAAAAATGTATTGCTGCATGTCCTTGTCACCAAGCCCGCACCTGCTGAGAAGGCGGGCTCTACAGCCAAGGTTATTTTGCCTGGTACCCTGCTCGGGATTAACGAAGCCCAGATCTATTCGCGCGTAAATGGCTATGTTAAACAATGGTTCAAAGACATTGGAGAGACAGCGAAAAAAGGTGAAACACTGGCTGTACTCGATATTCCGGAAGTCAACAAACAGGTCGAAGAAGCAACCGCCAACTTTGAGCTAGCTAAAACCGTTTACCAGCGCTGGAAACGTTTGCGCGAACAAGATGCAGTCTCACAGCAAGAACTTGATGAGAAAACCGGTATCTATAAACAAACCGAAGCAGTGCTCAAACGACTGCGCGATCAACAAAGTTTTGGTACTGTGGTCGCGCCCTTCGATGGTACTGTGACCCGACGCAACATTAACGTGGGCGACTTGGTCAACGCCGGCAACACGGGTACAGCGCAGGCCATGTTCTCGATGGCGCATCTGGACAAGCTTCACGTGTATGTCTACTTGCCTCAGGATCGTGCCTCGCAAATTCGCGTCGGCGAAGAAATTGATATCTTTCAAACCCACGCCCCCGACAAGCCAATCAAAGCGCGCATTGCTCGCACTGCAGGTGCCATCGATACCAACACACGCACTCTGCAAGTTGACATAGAAGTTCCAAATGAAAATCGTGCGCTGATGCCAGGCACCTATATCGAAGCAGCCCTGAAAATAGATACTGGTAATGCCCTGATCCTGCCGACCAACACTCTGATTTTCGGCGCAGGCGGACCTTACGTTGCCGTGGTAGTGGATGGCAAAGCAGAAAAGAAAAAGGTCAGTCTCGGTATCGACTATGGCATGACAGTAGAGATTAGAAGCGGTGTCACGGCTAATGACGAAGTGATCCTGAATCCTCCTGACGCTATCGTCTCGGGGCAGCCTGTCGTCATTGAGACGCCACCGGCACCACCCGCGAAGCGTGGCTCATGAAAAGCAAGCTTGCCTATTGCCTGATTGCGCTAGTCTGCGCAGGTTGTTCTCCTATCGGTCCTGACTACGAGCGTCCGGCACTCGCTGATATGCCTGACAACTGGAAAACATTGCCAGGTGCTAACCCATCCCTCTGGAAAGAGGCTGTACCTGCCGACGACCAGCCTAAGGCCAAGTGGTGGCTAGCGTTTGAGGATGCGACGCTCGATGAATTGATCACGAAATCACTATCGAACAACTTCACTTTGCAAGCCTCGCTTGCAAGACTAGATCAAGCTGCAGCACAGAGTGACGCGCGTGGTGCGGCGCTGTTCCCAACCATTACTGCTGGTGCGGTGGGAACCAGAACCACGACCTCGGCCAACCGTCCCGGTACAACCTATGATGCAATTAACTACCAGACGGTACAAAACGAGTTTCGACCTGTCGCCCAGATGAGTTATGAAATCGACTGGCTTGGAAAAGTCAGACGAGATATCGAGTCGGCCCGCAATACTGCCGAACAAGCAGCGGCCGATACAGAGAACGTCAAACTCATACTCAGCGCCCAGGTTGCTAGCTCCTACTTTCTGATGCGTCAGTACGATGAAGAAATTCGGGTGCTCACCATAGTTGTTGGTTTGCAGGAAAAACTGCGTAGCATCATAGAAAAACGCTATGCCGAAGGCGCCGCGGGGCGCACCGAACTTGCCCAGCAAACCGCACTCACCGAAACAACCGGTGCTCAGTTAGAAGTACTCAAATCACAACGTAACCTGCAGGAAAACTTACTGGCAACACTGATCGGAACTCCTGCAGCGAGCTTCAAGCTTGCACCAGGACGACTTCCATCCTCGATGCCTGCTTTCCCCGTCAGTTTGCCTTCGACTTTGCTTGAGCGCCGGCCTGATATTTCCGCAGCAGAACGCGCCATGGCTGCAGCCAACGCTCAAATCGGTGTTGCCAAAGCAGCGTTCTTTCCTTCCCTGCTTGTGGCACCCGCATTCATTGGTTCAGATTCGACAAACGTGACGACGCTATTTAACACCCCCTCCTTGATCTGGTCGATAGGTCTGAGCGCAACGCAGACGATTTTTGATGCGGGAAGAACCAGCGCGAACTACCGCTTTTCCAAAGCTGGCTACGCTCTGACGCTTGCAAACTACAAACAGTCGATCCTTGTGGCGATTCAGGAGACGCAGGATGCCATGAGCAACTTGCAACAATATGATCGCGCAAGAATCAAGCAGGACGAAGGCGTAAGAAATTACAACAAAGCCTATCAAACTAGCCTTATCCGTTATGAAGCCGGTTTGGATAATTCGCAAACGCTTGCCTTGATCCAGCAAACCCAACTCAACGCATTGCGCGTGAAATGGCAGTTACATGGTAACCAGATCCTCGCTAACGTCGCTTTAATTAAAGCGCTCGGCGGTGGCTGGGAAGGTATGCCCAAAGCCCCTGCCCCCAGAATGCCGACCGATGAAGAAATTTTCGGTGTAGCGAGGGGTGGAGAGTAAATCCTGGGGTTTCAAGCATTTTTTTCCTGTAAATGCCTGATATGCAAATTGCGTAATTGTGGCGCTGCGAACCAGCAAACAAGCACGACCAGCAGCGTCATGGCTCCGCCAAAAACAATTGAGGCACTCAAGCCCATCAGGCTCGCTGCCAAGCCTGATTCGAGAGCGCCGATTTCGTTGGAGGAGCCGATAAAAATACCGTTTATTGCTGAGACTCTGCCCCGCATGTTGTCTGGTGTGATCAACTGAAACACGGTTGAGCGGACAACGACTGAAATACCATCGAAGACTCCGGTGAGCAGCAAACACAAGGCGGCGAACCAGAGGCTTGTCGAAAAGCCAAAAGCAATCACCGCCAATCCAAACCCTGCCACCGCGCCTAGCATAAGACGACCAGCGTGTTGATCAATGGGCACTCTGGTCAACCAGAGACCTATCAAGGCGGAACCTAATGCTGGGGCGGCCCGAAGAACACCTAAATTTTCAGGACTACCCTGCAAAATTTCATCAATAAAAGCAGGCAGCATTGAAACCGCGCCACCAAAGAGCACAGCGAACATATCAAGCGCCATGGCTGCCAGCATTAATTGCTTGGTGAAAACGAATTGAAGTCCCAGGACAATGCCTTGCCAGACAGAGGGATTTTTCTCTTGCGTGGACTCTTCATGGATAGTCAGCAACAGCAGAGACACCACACCGCACAGCGCGAATAAGCCCGATACGGCATAAGCGGAAACAAGACCCGACCAGGCGATCAACACACCGCCCAGAGCGGGACCCGCGACTTGTGAGACCTGAAAGATGACGGTGCCAACAGCCGACCCCCTGGCGAAATCCTTACGTTCCAATACCTGCGCAAATAACACTTGATAGGTAGGACGTAAAAAAGCACGGGCCAATCCAGCCAAACCGATACCAAAATAAATAAACCATTTAGCATGCAGACTAGACACTTGCATGACGTCGAGCGTTACAACCACCAACAAACCGGCTATGACCGCATGAATCAGACAACCAAAAATAGCGATACGTCTTTTTGGCATCACATCTACAGCATGCCCGGCAAATAAGGCACTGCAAAAATAAGGAAGGACCTCGGCCAGGCCAATCAAACCCAGTGACAGTGGGTCGTGTGTAATCTCATAGATATGCCAGCCGACTGTGACGGCCAAAATCTGATAGCTCAGCGTCAAGGAAACGCGATACAACATTAATTCCGTGAACGAGCGTGAAATCAGCATGAGAATCTTCGTGGACGAGGAACCTGACTAGCATAGCGCGGAATAACGCTGGCTTAAAGCTTGCGGATCAGTTAACTTTTTAATTAAATACGCGGCTCTATTCCTTTACACTGTCTAGCGGCTATAGCTTCTGATGCTTAAAAAAAAACACACGACCGATATGCCTTCTGAGATTCGCAGCCTGCTTGCCCCCGGCACAGCCTTACGCGTAGGCCTCTATCCTGGTAGCCCGAACTCTTTTATTGCTGGGGTTACGCCTGAGCAGAATAAAGGCGTGGGGTATGAACTCGGCCAAGCCTTCGCTAAAAGACTGAGAGTTGAATTTCAACCTGTTTTTTTCAAAATGAATGGCGATGTACTGGCGGCTGCCAAAGAGAATCAAATCGATTTTCTACTCGCGAATGCGACACCTGTCCGAGCCAAGTTTCTGGCCTTCACTGAACCTGTCCTGCAGATTGAGCAAGGATACCTAGTTGGCGCTCACGCGCGGGTTGAGCGAGCAGACTTGATCGATCAACCAGAAATCAGAATTGGCGTGAGCGCTGGTAGCACCACGCAAACTGTACTGCCGCAGATTCTAAAAAAAGCCAAGCTTATTGCTATTCAAAATCTGCAGGACGCTGCCGATAAAATGCGCTCAGGCGAACTGCACGCCTTTGCGACAAACAAAGCGATATTATTCGAGCTCTCTGACCAGCTCGAGGGTTCGCGGGTCATCGAAGGCGCCTGGGGGATTGAAAATATTTCAATCGGCATTCCACTTTCACGCTACCTAGCTCTGCCATGGGTGCAAAGTTTCGCCGATGACATGAAAAAAAGTTTATTTATCCAACAAGCTGCAAACCGCGCGGGATTACGCGGTTTAACGAAGGATCTGTCCTGATGAATTCATACACAAAAAAAACGATCCGCACACCGCTACTCGAGATTGAATATCTTGAATGGAATCCAGCGGGCAAACAAACGATCGTGCTGACCCACGGCTGGCCCGATGCCCCCATCACCTGGACGCCTATTGCCAACGCGCTTGCGTCACAGGGACACCGCGTGCTTGCTCCAGCCTTGCGAGGTTTTGCAGGGACGCGGTTTCTTTCCACCGAAACACCTCGTAGCGGTCAACTGGCGGCCTTAGGGCGTGACATGCTTGATTTCATCGACGCTCTTTCGCTGTCTAATCCCATTCTGGTTGGTCACGACTGGGGGGCACGCGCAGTAGCCAATGCTGTCGGCCTCAGACCCGGTGTGGCATCCCACCTGATCATGCTTTCAGTTGGTTATGGTACCAATGATCCAAATCAGTCTCTCAGTTATGCGCAAACGCGCAGCTATTGGTATCACTGGTTTATGGCCACAGCGCGGGGAGAGAAAGCCGTACGCACGGATGGCAAAGGCTTTGCGAAAATGATGTGGGACACCTGGTCACCCGCAGGATGGTATGACCAGGCCGATTTCGATGAAACAGCATTAGCCTTTGAAAACCCCGATTGGCCCGATATCGTCCTGCACTCTTACCGCCAGCGCTGGGGCCATGCTCCTAGCTTTCCCCAGTACGCCGAAGACGACGCGAAACTCAATCCCGCACCGGTGCTCTCAACGCCTACCCTGGTGATGCACGGCGCGGTGGACTACTGCAGCAATCCTGATTTGTCTGCGGGTAAAGAGCGATACTTTTCTGGTCGCTACAAACGGGTTTTGATTGAAAATGCCGGACACTTTCCTCAAAAAGAACAGCCTGAGCAGGTGCTTAAAGAAATCCTGGACTTTTGTTTTTGAAAAAAATGACGCTTATCGGCCACTATTGCCTATATGATGACAACTCGTAGAGCTATTCTGCGTAGCCAAGGGAGTCTTGCATGTCACTGCTAGAAAAAATTGTCCAGTCACGCCAATTATCGAAAGCACACCTTGCGATCAAACGGCTAATGTCCGAGCGCGGAGAGTCCAACAGCTCCAGCATGGCGCAGGACGTGATTCAACAATTTCAAAGCCTGGACGAAAGCAATCGAGCCGAGCTATATACAACACTGGCAGAAAAATACAGCCCCGATGCGCAGGCGATACTGGCTGCGGCTCAAACCTATGCTGACAAGCCAACAGCCAAAAATCTGATTGCTCTGACTAAAATCTCAGAGTCTCCACGGCAAGAGCTTTTACGGCGAATCAATCGTGCCCCGGGTGGCACGCGCGCGGTCGTCACGATGCGCAGAGAGTTACTCAAGCTTCTGGATAAACGACCAGAACTGGCAGCGCTTGATTTCGACATTCGACATCTGCTGTCCTCGTGGTTCAATCCCGGTTTTCTAAAAATGCACCAGGTGGACTGGCGCTCTCCGGCCCACGTACTCGAAAAAATTATTCAACACGAAGCTGTCCACGCCATTGATGGCTGGGACGATTTACGTCGCCGCTTGCAGCCAGACCGTCGCTGCTTTGCTTTTTTTCATCCTCAGCTCCCTGATGAGCCGCTTATTTTTGTCGAAGTCGCGCTACTGGCTGACATCCCCAGCGCAATCGGCCCCTTGGTTGATAAGAAATCTATTCCTGTTGAAGGTACAAAATTTAAAGTTGCCTGTTTTTATTCAATCAGCAATTGTGAATCAGGCTTACGCGGCGTTTCGCTTGGAAACTTTCTGATCAAACGCGTCGCAGATTATCTTAAAGCAGAGCTGCCAAGCCTTAAGACCTTTGTCACCTTATCCCCGATACCAGGTTTCACAGAGTGGCTTGCCCGCACACCCGATACGACAGCGTTAACTAGCCATGCGTCAGTGTTGCTACGCTATGAAAAAGCATTACAGACAATCAGTCTTAAAGGTAAAACCTGGCCCCAGCGCCTGGTCGAAGGCTGGACGCCCGAGACCAGTACACCCGCCGAGCGTGAAGCATTAAGCGCGCTCTGCGCTATTTACCTGTTGTACTACTCAGCGCGACGCGGCGGTAATTCAGTCGCTAATTTCCATTTGGGTAATGGCGCGAAACTTAATCGTATCAACTGGGCCGCGGATCTTTCCAAAAAAGGCCTACGTGAATCCGCCGGGCTAATGGTGAACTATTTGTATGATCTGGACGATATTGAATCGAATCAGGAAATGTTCGTCAAGGGCACTGTCGCGCATGCCCGGACTGTATCCAAACTGATTTGATCAGCCATGTACACAACCGCTTTTAAAATTTTAATGTTTGCGCTTGTCGCATGGATTATCTATGCTTATCTGACAGGGCACCCCTCCAGGGAGTTTGTCACACGCACACTTAAAAAGAGCAATACCCTCTCAAAATCAAAAGCTACACTCGTCATCTGGTGGGGATTGATTATCACAGGAGCGCTATGGCTCCTGTATGAATTTATAAAATGAATTCAATTACGTAAACTCAAACGCACGGCTAAACGCACGGTCAAACGCACGGCTAAACGCACACCAGAGCACACCCTAGCGCACACCCTCGCACAGAAACCAATCAGGGTTTAGCGCTCCAGCCACCACCCAAGGCTTTAAACAAGTCAACACTCGCCTGGAGTCTTGCCGCACGATTAATGACAAACGCCAGATTTGCATCATTGGCGATACGCTGAGACTCCAAGACACTCAGAAAATCAACATAACCCGCTTCATAACGCAGCACCGCCAGGTTCTGCGCTTTGGTTGCAGCCTGCACCTGAATACTCAAATATTCCTCGGTTGTCAGTGTTTGCCTGACAGACAACAACGCATCACTGACCTCGCCAAACGCTCCTCTGACGACTTTGACATAATTACCCAGAAACTCTTGTTGCTGAGCATTTGCAAAATCAACACGCCCTTGTAACAAGCCGCCGGAAAAAATCGGTTGTATCAACCCGATACCAGCAGACCAGACCGTACTCTGGCCTGAGAGGAAAGCGCTGAAGTCAACGCTTTGTGCGCCTAGCAAGCCCGTGAGGGAAATCGTTGGGAACAAGCCCGCCGTCGCAACACCAATCCTTGCATTGGCGGCTTTAAGCTCTTGTTCGGCGCGATTCACGTCAGGTCTGTTTTCCAGTATGTTCGATGGCAATCCAGCGGGAGGTACCGGCGCGATAGGCAGTGAACGCACATCACCCGCTACCAGCACCAGATCGAGTTTGCCGGTCAGTACCGCCAACTGATTTTGTACGATCCCACGTAGCCTGATGATCTCGGAGAGGTTAGCCTGCGCGCTCGCCAAAGCAGCTGTGGCCTGACTGACATCGATCGGAGAGACCAAGCCACCATCAAACTTAGCCTGCGCCACACGTAAAGAATGCTCACGTGTCCTCACCGAGTCTTTCAAAACGGCAATTTGAGCATCCAGGGAACGTAGCCGCAAATAAGTGTTGGTCACTAACCCGGCAAGCGTCAAATTCACGCTGACCTGATCGTAGCGACTTGCATTCACTACCGAGGTTGCTGACTCGATATTTCTACGGACTCGCCCCCAAACATCTAATTCATATGAAGTAGTAAATGACGCTTGAGTCGTATTGGCCGACACTGCAACACCTGTAGTTGTCGCAACAGTACCAGAGGAGGCGCGTGTGCCACTGGCGCCAAGATTGAGCGCTGGATAGAGTGCGGCACCCGCTTGTTTGGCTAAGGCTTCAGCCTGCGCAAGCCTTGCGATGGCGATCTGCACATCCGCATTGTCAACCAGGGCAGTCTGCATCAGGCTATCAAGCTGGCTGTCATTAAAAAGTGTCCACCAGTCTTTTTTAATTGGAGCTGTTGGCAAGGTTTCTTTTGACTGCACGACATCGTCAGACACAAGCTTTGAATAGGAATCTGGCAGGGATACATCAGGACGAACATAATCCGGGCCTAGTGTGCAGCCAGCCATACTCAAGAGAAGAAATGCGCCAGCACAAGACTTCACTTTAAGTATTTTCACAGGAGAAAAAAATCGAACGCCCCTCAAGGTGTTTTCTCCTCTTTAGAACCATCCGCAAGCAGCGTGGTTGACTCACCCAAAGGGATATCGCTCGGCACGGCCTTGCCGCGCGCCAGCCAGGTAAAAAACATCGGAACAAAAATCGTTGCAATGAAAGTCGAGGCCAGCATCCCACCAAACACCCCAGTGCCCATTGAGCGCCGGGCTGCAGCACCTGCGCCTGAGGAGATGACCAAGGGAAACACGCCAAGAATAAAGGCCAGAGAAGTCATGACAATCGGCCTGAAACGCTGTTTTGCTGCCGTCAGCGCCGCATCGATATTGCTCATCCCCATCGCTCGTTTCTGCGCTGCAAATTCGATAATCAAAATCGCATTCTTAGCCGATAAGCCCACCAGCACGACCAGGCCGATCTGAAAATAAATATCGTTCGGCATACCACGAATCAGTACCGAGACGAGAGCACCACAGATAGCAAAGGGCACTGCGAGCAAGACCGCAAGCGGTAAAGACCAGCGCTCGTACTGCGCAGCCAGAATCAGGAAAACCATGATCAAACCGAACACAAAAGCCACACCGGAAGTCGTACCAGTGCGGATTTGCTGATAGGCCTGACCTGACCAGGCTAACTCATACGTTGCGGGTAAAGTTTCTTGTGCGACTTGCTGCACGATATTAATCGCCTCACCGGAGCTGACTCCCACCACACCACTACCCAGAACTTTAGCGGCAAGAAATCCATTGAAGCGCTCTAGCTGCTCAGGTCCCACAATCTGTTTCATCGTGATCAGCGCAGAGACTGGAACCATACTGCCATTATCGGCACGAACAAAAATCTGCCCGACATCGGTTGGGTTCGCCCTGAATTGCGCGTCAGCCTGCAACTGGACACGATACGTTCTGCCACTGAGGTTGAAGTCATTGACATAAAGCGCGCCCATCATGGTTTGCAAACTCAGATACACATCCGCAACCGGTATACCAAGAGAAAGCGCCTTAGCCTCATCAACCTCCACAAACAACTGAGGAGCGGTTGGTCTAAAAAACGTATTGATGCCTGTTAGTTCGGGGCGCTTTTTTAAGGCATCGATAAAACCACCGGTGACCGCTGCCAGCTTTGCCGCATCGGGTTCACCTTTGGATTGGACATAAAACTCAAAACCACCGGCCGAACCCAGACCCCTGATAGGAGGTGGATTGAAAACCAGCGCCATTCCATCAGGAAAACTCATCCCCAGACCGGTAAATTTTTTCGCAAGATCTTCCGCACTTGTACTGCGTTCTTTCCAGTCCTTGAGGGGAATAAAAATCGTTCCGGCATTACTTTTGACACCACCACCAATAATGTCATTACCTGCGATCACAAAAACCCGGGCGACAGCCGGGTCCTGAACAACCGCTTGCTGGAAGGACGAACCAGTTTTCTCTGTGCGCTGCAAACTCGCACCGTCAGGCAATACCAGCGCGCTGATCAGGTATCCCTGATCCTCTGCCGGCACAAAACCGCCAGGTACCATTCTGAATAAAACCACACAGGCGACAATCACAGCGCCAAACACACCCGCACCAATAATGCGGTGATGCAAAGTCAGACTGACAAGCCTTGAATAGCGCTCAGTCAGCGAGGCGAAGGCACGATTAAACCATCTGAACCCCTTGGGTTCTGTATGCGTTGGCTTGAGCAACACGGCACACAAAGCGGGCGTCAGCGTCAGTGCGACAATCCCGGAAAGAAACACCGCCAGCGCAACGGTCACGGCAAACTGTTGGTAGAGCTTGCCTGCGATACCGCCCAGAAACGCGACAGGAATAAATACAGCAGCCAGCACCAGCACAATCGCAACCACGGCACCCGAGACCTCGCGCATCGCCTCGTAAGCAGCCGCTTTAGGCGACATATGCAACTCAGCCATGAGCCGCTCAACGTTTTCAAGCACGACAATTGCGTCATCAACCACAATACCGATCGCCAGCACCATGGCGAACAGCGTCAGAGTATTGACTGAAAAACCAAATACCCAGAGACCAGCAAAGGTACCAATCAGTGAAACTGGTACAGCAATCAGAGGAATGAGCGTGGCACGCCAGTTTTGCAAAAACAGGAATACCACCAGACCCACCAGAACCATCGCTTCGAGCAGAGTCATCACAACTTCACGAATCGAAGCATCGACGAATTTGGTCGTATCAAACGGAATCACATAATCAATGCCGGGTGGAAATTTTTTCTTCAAATCCTCCATCGTGCTCTTCACACGATCAGCGACATTCAACGCGTTGGCACCTGATTGCAAAAAGATCGCAACAATCGCGACAGGCTGTCCTACAAGCGTTGTGTTGACATCGTAATTAGCGGCATCGAGTTCCACCCGTGCGACGTCTTTCAGCCTTAAGACACCTGCTGGACCAGAAGAGCGGATAACGATATCGCCAAATTGTTCCGGCGTCAGCAAACGCCCTTTGGCCGTGACGGTGTAGACCAGCTGCTGACCTTGCGGAGCAGGCTCCTGACCTACTTTGCCGGCTACGTTTTGTTTGTTTTGCGCCGCAACGGCATTGGCGATATCTCCTGCCGTTATACCAAGCTGGGCCATGCGATCAGGATTCAACCAGATGCGCATGGAGTAGTCTTTAGCGCCAAAAATCTGCGCATCACCGACCCCGGGCAAACGCTTGAGCTCATCGAGGACATTGATCAGCGCATAGTTAGAAAGATACAAAGCAGAAAAATCACCCTGAGGCGCGGTAATCGCCGTCACAAGCAAAATATCGTTTGATCTTTTTTGTGCCGTCACGCCATATTGCCTGACGATATCGGGCAGACGGGGTTCAGCAATTTTGACCCGGTTGTTTACGTTAACGGTTGCGATATCAACGTTAGTGCCGACTTCAAAGGTCGCTGTAATCGTCAACTGACCATTGGAGGCGGCCGTTGAGTTGAAATAAAGCAAATTCTCAACACCAGCGAGCTGCTCCTCAATCGGTCCTGCCACGGTTCTGGTCAGTGTTTCAGTTGAGGCACCAGGATAATTTGCTGAAATAATCACTGTGGGTGGTGCGATTTCCGGGTATTGCGCAATAGGCAAACCTCGCACAGCCATCAAACCAGCAATCACAATCGTGATGGAAATCACCGCTGAAAAAATCGGGCGGCTAATAAAGAAACTTGAAAAACTCATTTAGCATCCTTGGCAGGAGCATTCGTACTTGCTGCGGGTACAGACGCAACAGGCTCAAGTGGAACAATATTTGGAGCGACGACGGCGCCAGGTCTTATTTTGATGAGGTTATCGACCACTACCTTGTCGCCTGCTTTCAGCCCGGACAAAACAACCCAGTTTTTCCCAAGCCAGTTACCCATTTTGATAGGTGCCGGGACGACTTTATTTTCAGCACCGACGGTCCACACCATGAAACCGCGCTCGGTCTGAATCACCGCGGCCTGTGGTACTAAAAAGACATTTTCGATCTTGCCTGTTGTAATCCGGATTTTTACAAACTGACCAGGCAGGATTTGCTGACCTGGATTGGGGAACTCGGCGCGCAACTGTTGGGTGCCGAGTTTTGGATCAATAAAGGTGGAGAGGAAATTGATCTTGCCTTTTTCCGGATAAAGCTTGCCGTCAGGCGTGAAAATTTCAACACTCGTCGGCAGCGATGAATCCAGTCGGCCGCCAGGAAGATTGGAGGTATCGCTTGCGGACAAACCAAAACGCACCCAGATTGGATCAACCTGATAGATTGAGGTCAACAAGCTACCGTCAATGACTGTGGTGATCAGATTGCCCTCGGAGCGCTGCGCACGGCCAGTTACCCCACTCATGGGAGCCGTCACGGTCGACCATTTCAAATTAAGCTGGGCGGTTTTAAGGTTCGCCTGCGCGACTTCGTTAGCCGAAGTCGCATCATCGAATTCTTTACGGCTGACGGCTTGTTTTTCGTACAAACCTTTTAGACGAAGCGCCTCACGCGCCGTTTGCTTGGCACGCGCTTGAGACTCCTCCAGCGCGATTTTGTAAGGCTCAGGATCGATCTGAAACAGCGGCTGCCCCTCCTTGACGCGCTCACCTTCTTCGTAGAGCCGCTTGAGCAGAATGCCGCCAACACGGGCCCTGACTTCTGTTTCCTTGGCGCCTTCGGCCTGAGCAGTGACCTCAATCACATTAGGAACCGAAGTCAGTGCCGCTTCGATTGCGGAGACAGGCATGCCCTGAGGTTTGGCTGCCCCCTCCTGGGCAAGCACAGCACCATGCGCGACCAGCCCTGCCAGGCAACTAAATACCATGCTTGGAAACCAGCGCATTTTTTTGCTGCCTGACAAAGACTTGTACCGAACATACATGCAAGCAACATCAAACATCGGTGACTTCCTAAACAATAATCAATCGTTCTATTTTATACGGGTAAACCCATCTCCCGAGGGATTTTTCAAGGTATATGTCGAACTAAATAGCGTGAGCAAAAGGCGATTTAATCTTTCAGATTCCTGCATATGGCTGAGGTCACATCCGTACAAGAGGCCTGACCACCCAGATCCCGCGGAATAACCTGTCCTTGGGACAAGGTTAATTCGACGGATTTTTCGATACGCGCCGCTGCCTCGATTAAAGCCGGATCTGCATGCCGGTCTGCGAGCCAGCGCAGCATAAAAGCACCTGACAATATTGTGGCCAAAGGACTTGCGACATTGAGTCCAGTAATATCTGGGGCTGAGCCATGCGCGCCTTGAAATAAACCATGATGGTCGCCGAGCTCACCTGAAGGAGCGATTCCCATGCCCCCAACGGTTGCAGCGCCTAAGTCAGAAATAATGTCACCAAACATATTTTCCGCCACTATCACATCATAAAATTCAGGACGCTTGACTAGATGAACGGTAATGGCGTCCGCATAGGCATAATCAATCGCCACCTCCGGATAGTCGAGCGAGACTTCATCGCAAATTGCTCTGAAAAAAGCATAGGTACGCAAAATATTGGCCTTATCGCAGACAGTCATGCGCTTGACTCCATCTAGTGGGGAGCCATGGCGTTTACGTGAAAGCTCAAAAGCAAATCTGGCCACACGCTCAACGCCTTTGCGAGTCATGACCAGCGTATCGGTTGCAACCTCTCCCCTCAACAAAATTCCTGCTCCACGACTCGCATACAAGCCTTCGGTATTCTCGCGCACGATAATGTAATCAATATCCCCAGCAGCGCGATTTTTAAGTGGTGAAAAATCCCCCTGATACAAACGGATCGGACGCACATTCGCGTACAAATCAAGCTTGAATCTGAGTTGCAAATGCAAGTCGTTACCAACTTCAGTGCCATCTGGATAGGTCACTTCGGGCAACCCTGCCGCGCCATGCAAGATGGCGGCTGAGGTTCTGCATGCCTCATAGGTTTCCTCGGGCAAGACCGAGCCGGATTTGACGTAATGTGCGGCGCCACCGGGAAAGTCATTAAAAACTAGCTGACTCGTGCCACAAGCCTCTTTTAAAACCTGAACGGCCGCCTGGCAAACCTCAGGACCAATGCCGTCACCCTCAATCGTTGCAATGTCATATTTTTTCATGTTGTTTCTCTCCGATTGCAACGCAACCATATGTTTTATTTGAACTAATTAATTATGCACAGTTTTTGGGCTAAGATAAGAGGTTACATTTTGGTGCAATTTAAACACCAAGATGGTGCTTAACAGCTCTTTTATGGTGCAAACATTCATCCGAGGCCGTTGTGGAAAATTTAAAAACAGGTATTGATGCGCTTTTTATTTTGCTCGGCGCGATCATGATTTTAGCGATGCATGCCGGCTTCGCGTTTTTAGAACTTGGTACTGTCAGAGAAAAAAATCAGGTTAACGCGCTTGTCAAAATCCTGGTCGATTTTTCAGTTTCCACGATCGCTTACTTTTTCATCGGCTACACAATCGCCTATGGTACCGACTTTTGGTCAAGTGCTGAGGTGCTTTCAGAGAAAATCTCAAGCGCAGACCTGAGCATTCACCACGTCTCTGCTACACCAGAGGCTGAGAACACCTGGTAAGCCCGCACCTGGGACGCATCGTCAAGTCGAGAAATCGATCGGGACTTTAGCTAAAAAATCTTTCATAAACGCGGCATCTTCGCGCACTCGGGCATCGGTCTGGGTGCGTGACAAACTCAGCGGCTCAAGACCGTTGTCACGCAACTTATTGGCGATTGCAGGCAAGGCCAAAGCTTTTTGCAAAGCACGGTGCATAAAATCAAGCTGACTTACCGGCGTACTGGACGAAGCGAACAGGCCGGACCAGGACGGAATCGATGCGCCGTGATAGACCTCGATCAGTGAGGGAATACCAGGCAAGCCTGCAATAGTTGTCGGTTGCGCAATGGCTATCCAGCGCATTTTGCCTGCAGCAACCATCGGGCCACCTACCGGCACCGTGGTGAACACAGCATCGAGGTGGCCGCCTGAGGCATCCACAATCATAGGTGCGCCACCTTTGTAAGGCACCAATAACAAATCAAGCTTTGCTTCTTTCTGCAACAACAACGCAGCAAAATGATGTGCCGTCCCGACCCCGGCCAAGCCAACGCGCAAACGCTGGCCAGGCTCGCGAGCTTTAGCTAAAAACTCCTGCAAATTATTAACACCTAACTGCGAGGAAACTGCCAGCACGAGAATGGTTTCAGACACGGCGCCAATTGCAACGATATCCTTTAAAGGATCAACGGTTTTAGAGGCAAGTTGCGGCACAAAAGGGTGTGTGGATAACTGGGAGTTACCAAAAAAACCATACACACCCGAATCGCCTGGTTGGCGCGCGACATATTCAAGTGAAATGTTGCCAGCAAAACCAGGTTTATTTTCAACAATCGTTTGTAAACCGGCAGCTTGCGTCAAGCCGTCAGCAATTGTTCTAGCCGCAAAATCAGCAACACCGCCTGCTGGATAGCCTACCACCAGCCTGATTTGCTGCCTGTCGGACTGAGCCCGGAGTGGGCGTTGGATACCGAAACATGCCGCACCAACAGAAGCCAAAACTGTTCTTCTTTTCATCTTTATCTCCATTGCCACGCAGACTAGCTTTTGTTGTTTCACTGCGTTCGATTCAAGCACTCAGGTCGTTTGAATCAGCGTTTTGATATCCCGAATATTCTTAACCTGTTCAATATTGAAAACCGTATCAATCAATTTTGCTGATTTTTCTGTGCCTAAGACTGGAGCGATCAAATCCCGACATTTATCGATCACTTCAGCCTTAGTCATGGGGTTGCGCGGCGTGCCCCTGACCGCTGTCACGCGCTCTGACAAAACAGTTCCATCGTTGAGCGTGATGTCAACAATCGCCACACGCACCGGCAGCAGCTTACTGAGTTCGTCATCATTGACCAGTTCAACCTTGGCTCGTTGCTTAAGTACTTCTGGATCCTGCATCCTCGGTAAATCATGCGCGGCTTTGAACGTTACGGTCTTATCAAGCAGCATGATGGCCATCATGTGCTGCAGGCAGATATCAGGAATGTCGCGGTTATTCACAACCCGGGCCGCCGCTGCGCCTAAGCGCGCGGCCACGTGCTTGACTTGATCGACCTCAAAAGGATGTCGTTTACGGATCAACTCCACAGCATCAAGTGGACCTTGTATCGGTGAGCCTACAGTCCATTTTTTAATATCTGTCAGTGCGATTTCATAACGCTCACCAAGCTTGTCGATCAGCTCGGCTTGCTTGGCATTGGGGGCATACGCCATAAAAAAATTATCCGCACCGGAAAAAATATCATTAATACCGGTCCAGCCAGATTGCACGAGTAAGGCCGAAGTGACACCGCTGCGAGCGGGCATGCCGCCAAAGACAAAGGCTTTTTCAATATGGTCTACATCGCGACCCCAGGCTGCGATACCCGAGGACTGTTGCGCTGTATAGTCCAACACCCAACGCATCTGCTGAGCGTTCAATCCCGCTGTAGAGGCCGCCGCCGCAGCAGCCCCAAACACTCCTGCGATACTGTGTGAACTCTTGTGGCTTTCGTAACTAAAGCTTGGTCCGCCCATCGCCATCAGTACACGCGTACCTACATCGTAACCAAGAGTCACGGCATTTAAAAAACGCTTGCCGTCAATACCGAACTCCTCGCCTGCAGCGAGTGCAGCGGGTATGACCGCACACCCCGGGTGCGAGCGTGATCGTCCGTGCGAATCATCGGTCTCATCGGCATGACCCATAACGCCGTTTGCCAATGCCGCATCGATCGCACCGGCAGTCAGTGTCGAAGCCGCAACGGTACGTTCACCCTTCCCTGCATGCTCCTGAATGTATTTGAATGCCGCTTGCCCCGGCAATAACTGAGAACCTGAAATAATCGCGGCTAACGTATCAAGGATATGAAACTTTGCTTGTTCAGCAATTTCGACGGGCAAGGTCCTGGAGGCGGCTTGACTCATATAACCCGAGAGTGCCTCCATTTCCGGACTCATGGGACCTGGTTGTCCGGACTTCGATTCTGCTGCGTGTAACCCGTAAGCAGACAGTCCAAAGGAAGCTAAGGCCGAAGCCCCGAGAAGTTTACGGCGATTCATGTTGTCTCTATTGGTTGTCACTATTCATTGTCACTATTCATTGTCACTATTCATTGTTATTTGAAGCGTATTGCCCGACTTTAAAACTCTGTCCGAACTTTTGCCAGAGAAATTTAGTTTGACTTTACAATAAACGACTCGGACAACAGCAAGCGACCCAACTTAAATCACCTTCAAGGCGTCAAGCATGAAAAAAACAATCAAAATCGACTACGTGTCCGATATCGCCTGCCCTTGGTGTGCGGTTGGCCTAGGCTCGCTAGAGCAAGCGATTAAGTTAATTGACGGGGCTGCGGACATTGAAATCCATTTCCAGCCTTTTGAGCTCAATCCGGATATGCCTGCCGGCGGACAAGAGGTGATCGAACACCTGACCCAAAAATATGGACTGCCTGAGGAACAAATCCGGATCAATCAGGCCAATATCCGCGACCGTGCCGCCGCAGTCGGCTTTCCTTTTCATCCAGAGGGGCGCAAGCATGTCTACAACACGTTCGACGCGCATCGACTGATTCATTGGGCTGGTGCTGAGTACGACGCAGACGCACAATACAGGCTGAAAAAAGAACTACTCGGCACTTACTTCACGCTCGCGGTCAACCTCGATGATCAAAACAACGTGATCGACGCTGTCAAACGTGCAGGTCTGGACCCTGTTCGCGCGCAGGAAATATTAAGCTCAGATACTTTTACAGAAGCCGTGCGCACCCAACAGGCTAAATACGCAGCCATGGGTATCAGCTCGGTGCCATCGCTCATTTTCAATGAAAAATATTTACTCCAGGGAGCGCAGCCCCCTGAAGCGTTCGCCCGCGCGTTACTGCAACTGGCAGAACAAGAATAAACAACGCGTGGGTTTCTTTACTGCGCAAGCCTTAATCAAGCAAAACCTGCTCAGTCATTCTTTCGCGCAAGCGATCGAGAAAACCCAGACATTCCTCGATCTGACTGATCTCGATAAATTCGTTGGGCTTGTGTGCAACCTCAATATCGCCAGGCCCGACCACCACGCAAGGAATCCCCGCCTGATGCAACCAGCCTGCATCTGTCGCAAAAGACACACGACCAAGCAGATTATTGCGTGCCAGGGCAGCCCCCAGATATGAAATCGGGGCCTCTTCAGCCGTTGCGAGCGGCGCTGCGTTCGCAAGTGTTTCAAAAGTGATATCGGACTGCGCGTGAATCTTGCGCATCTCGGCTTTCAGTATTTCTGCATGCGCCTGAATCTGATTAATCAGTTCGTCTGAATTACTTTGCGGCAAGGTACGACAGTCAAACACAAACTCGCAATCTTTAGCGACGATGTTAGGCGCTGCACCACCTTTGATCATGCCTGTCTGCATGGTTGTATGCGGGATTTTAAAAACGGAATCAAAAGGACCGTCAGCCCTGAGCTGGGTCGCCATAGTCCGGATTTTTTCTATCAGCCTGCCTGCATATTCAATCGCATTGACAGCTTCGGGCGCCATCGACGAGTGCGCCTCGAGTCCGCGCACATGGCAGCGTGTGACACGCATGCCTTTATGTCCTGTCATCACCTGCATACGAGTTGGCTCACCGACAAAACAACCTGCGGGACGAATGTTTGCAGCCTGCAAATCACGAATAAGCGTCTGTACCCCGATGCAGCCGACTTCTTCATCGTAGGTGAAGGCCAGGTGCAAAGGCTGCTTTAAATCACTGGCCATGTATGCAGGCAACATCGCGAGTGAAGCAGCGATGAAACCTTTCATATCAACCGCGCCACGACCGTAAATTTTTCCATCGGCAATGTGGGCCTGAAAAGGATTGGTATCCCAGGCCTGGCCATCGACGGGGACAACATCCGTATGGCCGCACAGGACAATGCCGCGTCCCGGCATATCGCCAAACGTAGCAAATAAATTTGCTTTGCGTTTTTGCGCATCATAGGAAAGTCTGGACTGGATGCCCAAAGACAACAGATGGTCACGAACAAACTCGATCAAGCCAAGGTTTGACTCGCGACTCGTTGTATCAAAGGCAACGAGCGTCTTAATTAATTCGATCGTATTCTCAAGCGTACTGGGAGTAGACATATTAATGAGTCCTTATTACTGCATATCGTTTAAATGACAGGCCGAGCGATGTCCGGAAGCCACCTCT
Source organism: Burkholderiaceae bacterium (assembly GCA_036725985.1). Classification (GTDB taxonomy): domain Bacteria; phylum Pseudomonadota; class Gammaproteobacteria; order Burkholderiales; family Burkholderiaceae_B; genus Zwartia. Next base: position 179,495 of record DAIMDD010000002.1, on the reverse strand, counting down.
CGCAACAACGGAACTTCAGAGGCGCAGCGAGCGAGGGCTTGCGGACAGCGCGGATGAAAATGACAACCCGTTGGGGGATGCATCGGCGATGGAATTTCCCCGGCAACAGGATGATAAGTTTTGCGTTCAAGACGAATCACAGGCATTTCAGAAAGAAGCGCTTTGGTGTAGGGATGATTGGCGTGACCGAATATTTCTGCGCCAGTCCCCTCCTCCACAATACGCCCAAGATACATGATGACAACCCGGTCAGCCAGATGGCGCACGACACCGAGGTCGTGACTAATAAATAAATAAGTCAGGTCAAGATCGGCGCGCAACTGCATGAACAGATTCAGCACCTGCGCCTGAATTGACACGTCAAGTGCGGCAACCGCTTCATCACACACTAAAAACTCTGGATTAACAGCTAAAGCGCGCGCGATCCCCAAGCGGCTGCGCTGACCACCGGAGAACTGATGGGCGAAGCGCTCCATCATTTCAGGCGCCAGACCAACTTTAGCGAAAAGCGAGATGGCAAATTCCTTTTTATCGCGAGCGCTAATCAGTTGATGCTGAAGCGGTGCTTCGGTGACGATGTCGACAGCTCGCATACGAGGATTTAACGAAGCGTAGGGATCCTGAAAAATCATTTGCACCGCTAATCTCACGCGCCGCTGTTCTGTCGGTGACATCTCAGCGACCGCCTGACCACGCCAGAAACGTTTCCCTGCGTCAGGCTCAAGGAGCCCAACTGCTAACCTGCCCAGCGTCGATTTGCCGCAGCCAGACTCGCCAACCAAACCCACAACTTCTTTACTGGCAACGCTCAGACTGACATCATTGACTGCGTAGACGTATTGATCTTGATGCTTGGCACCCAGTTTATTGAGCAAGCGATGAAGTGGATCGACCGACTGGCCAAAACGCTTGGTGATCCCATCCAGTGCCAGCAAAGGTTTCTGCTCGCTCATTGGCTCAACTCCAAAGGCTCGCGAAAGGGGTGAAAGCAGCGAACCGTATGACCCGTCGACACCGGAACAACCAGCGGCGAATCCAGGCACGCTGCAGTTGACTTTTCGCAGCGAGGACGAAAAGCACAACCGGCTGGCAATTGAGACAAAGCTGGCGTCATACCCGGTATCTGATAGAGAGGCTGATTGGGAGCGTTCGCCGCTGGTACTGAACGAATCAACCCGCGCGTATAGGGATGGGAAGGATTGCCAAGTACTTCAGCACTTGCGCCCTGCTCGACGATACGCCCCGCATACATCACACTGATATGGTCGGCTAAACCGGATACAACGGATAAATCATGTGTGATCCAGATAACAGAGGTACCCGTCTGGCGACAGATTTTCTGGACCTCGGCCAGAATCTGCCCCTGAATGGTTACGTCCAGCGCAGTGGTAGGTTCGTCAGCAATAATCACATCTGGTTTATTGAGCAAGGCAATGGCAATCGCTACGCGCTGGCGCATACCGCCCGAAAACTGATGCGGATAGGCATTGAGTCGTTCATCCGGCGAGGGGATACCCACCATCGCCAACGCGGCCCGACATTCATCGAGTGCCACAGCTTTTGAAACGCGCCGATGAGCCTCGATCGCCTCAATCATCTGGGCTGATATTTTCATGACAGGATTGAGCGTCATCATGGGATCCTGAAAGATCATCGCCATACGATTGCCGCGCATCTGCCTGACCTGCTCGGGAGTCATACTGCGGATATCCTGGCCCTTGATCATGATGCGTCCCGCGGCGACACGCCCCGGAGGGTCAAGCAACCCCATGATGGAAAAACCTGTCAGTGATTTTCCAGAACCAGACTCTCCCACCAAGCCCATAATCTGACCGGCGTGCAATTCAAAACTCACGTCATCCAGAGCACGCACAACGCCCTCTCTTGTCGCAAACTCGGTGACAAGATGTTCGACTTTGAGTTGTGCCGTGGTCGTCATGAATAAGATACCGTCATTTTATTTTTGCAACCTGGGGTTGAGGATGTCTCTGAGTCGATCCGCAACCAGATTGATACTCACGATCATGACCAACAAACCCAGGCCGGGAAAGAAACTAATCCAGTATTTGCCTGACATGAGATAACCATAACCATTTGAAATCAGCAGTCCAAGCGAGGGCTCGGTAATAGGCAAACCCAGCCCCAGAAAAGACAGCGTGGCCTCAAGAGCAATAGCTGCCGCGATTTGCATCGCAGCGACCACAATCAGTGGCGCCATACAGTTTGGCAGCAAGTGAGCAAAAATAATACGGCGATGACTCAGGTCCAGGCAACGCGCCGCCTCAATATACTCTTTACCCATCTCAACCAAGGCAGCCGAACGAACGGTCCGGGCGTAATAGGCCCACTGCACCGTAATCAGGGCAATGATGATTTTGCTCAAGCCCTGACCGAAAACCGCCAGCAATATGAGGGCGATGAGAATAGTCGGAAAGGACAACTGGATATCAACGATACGCATAATCACACTGTCGGTTTTCCCGCCGAGATACGCTGCAGTCAGTCCCAGCGTCATACCGATCACCAGCGCACCGAGCGTCGAGACGAGCCCGACTCCAAGCGATATACGCATGCCATAAATAATGGCGGAATACATGTCGCGGCCCTGATCATCGGTGCCCAGCCAATACAGCATCTTGTCATCAAACGATCGCGACCAGGGCGGTAGTCGACCATCGAGAATATCCAGTTGCGCCAAATCATAAGGATTTTGCGGCACCAGCCAAGGTGCGAAAATAGCAGCCAGTACCAGCAGACTCAGTACGGCCAAGCCACCCAAAGCAACCCAGTCCGACGAAAACATGCGCCATAATTTTCTTGCTGGCGACTCTACCGCAGGGACCTCTTGATTGCTCATCTTGCCGTCGCTCCCAAGCGCACCCGTGGATCCAGGAAAGCATAAGCCAAATCGACCAGCAGGTTAATCACAACAAAAAACACCACGATCACACAAAGATAAGCCACGATCACCGGGCGATCCAGATTATTAATTGAGTCAATCAGCAATTTGCCCATCCCAGGCCAGGCAAAAATAGATTCTGTCACGATTGCAAAAGCAATCACTGAGCCAAACTCAAGGCCAATCACGGTGACGATCGGAATCATGATGTTTTTCAAAACATGCACACCGATAATCCGGCGAGCACGCAGGCCTTTAGCGCGGGCGTATTTGACATAGTCCTGCAGCAAGGCCTCCTGCGTACCCGCCCGGGTCAAGCGAATAATCAGTGCGAGTTTGAAAAGTGCCAGATTCAAGGCGGGCAAAAATAAATGCCTCAACCCCTCCCATGATAAAAAACTAACGGGCATTCCCAACAGAGAGGAAGTGGGGCCACGTCCGCTAGAGGGCAACCAGCCGATTTCGACTGCAAAAAACATGATCAGCACAAGGCCAACCCAAAACGTCGGCAATGAAAAGCCAAGAATAGAGATCGTCATGATCGTTTTACCGATCCACGAGTCAGCCTTCAAACCCGCAAGCAAGCCCAGCGGAATACCAAGAACTGTCGCGATAAACATCGCAGCCAGGGCCAACTCCAGCGTCGCAGGCATCCTGCTGAGCAGCAGTTCAATCGCGGGGGTGTTAAACATGAACGAGCGTCCAAGATCACCGTTGAGCACTTGTTTCAGAAAATAAAAATACTGTTCCCAAAGCGGCTTGTCCAAGCCCAGCGCGCGGGTGACTTGTGCGATATCCTGGGCTGTCGCTTCCGGTGCGATCAACAAATCAACCGGATTGCCAATTGCGTAGACGCCAGTGAATACCAGCAAGGACATCACGAGCAGGACCAGAAAACTCTCGCCCAGGCGTCTCAGAATAAAAGTCAGCATGTGTAAATAAATTCAGGGCAACCTGTTTATGGGTTGCCCTGTAATCTATAAAAAATTATTTCGGTTGAAACTCTTGCGCCAGCGTGTACTCGTCTGTGCGAGGGGTGTAAACCACGCCTTTTTTAGTTGCCCAGGTATTGATCTGATGATGCAAGGGCAGCAAACCAATGTCTTTCATGGAAAGAATCGCGGCTTCTTGCAAAAGCGCCTCGCGCTCTTTATCGTCAATCGTTGCCATGGCCTTAGCCAGCACGCCATCCATAGCTGGGTTGGAATAGCGACCCCAGTTAAAGCCACCCAGGCCCTTGTCGGGTGTAAAGGTCGCGAGCAATGGACGCAACGCTGACGAGGACTCACCTGTCGAGGCGCCCCAGCCAAGCAAGGTCATCGAATATTCAAGCTTGGAGGCATGGCCAAGATACACACCCATTGGCATCGTCACAATCTTGGTCGTGATACCCGCACGCGTGAGCATTTGGGCGACAGTTTGGGCAATCTGATCATCATTCACATAACGATTGTTCGGTGCATGCAACGTCAGATTAAAACCATTTGGATAACCTGCCTCAGCAAGCAGTTTTTTAGCGCCATCCAGATCATATTTTTCAGGCGTCAGAGAAGGAACGTGACCAAACATCGGTGCTGGCACCAGGTTACCGGTAGGCAGTGACAAACCTTCCATCACGCGCGTTTTGATTGCTTCGCGATCGATTGCTTTGGAAATAGCCTGACGTACCTTCAGATCTTTGAAGGGATTTTTCTCCAGTGGTTTGCCATCCTTGTCTGTCACAAAGGGCGTCTGATCACGTTGCTGATCAAGGTGAAAGAAAATAATCCGGTGTGAAGTCTTGGTCGAGGTCTGCAGGTTCTGATTCGCCTTGATCTTTGCGAAATCAGGCGTCGGAATATTTTCAATCGCGTCGACATCGCCCGACAGCAGTGCCGCCAGACGTGTAGGATCGTTTGGCAGTATGCGCAGTGTTACTTTTTCCCAGGCAGGCTTTTTACCCCAGTAGGCATCGTTGCGAGCGAGTTCGACACGATCGCCGCGTTTGAATTCGACAAATTTGAATGGACCCGTACCGATATTGACTTTACCGGCATTGAAATCCTCAGTCGTTGCATTGCCTGCCACTTTCTTTGAAACGATATAGATCGTTGATAAATCGTTGGGGAGCAAAGGATAAGGCGTTGCGGTTTTAAACCGAATCGTGTGGTCATCAACGACTTCGCTTGAAATGATTGCTTTGGTGTAAACAGTGAAAGGACCGGGGCTGTTAGGAATCTTGCCCACGCGATCATAGGTAAAAATCACATCGGCCGCGGTGAAGTCGCTGCCATCATGGAATTTAACGCTGCGACGTAATTTGAATTCCCAAGTCGTGGGATCAACTGCTTTCCAGGATTCAGCCAGATCGGGTATCAGACGGGAATCGGGATCGAGGGTCACGAGCTTGTTGTAGATGTGTTCCGCTACACCATTATTTGGAAATAAATTCACATAATGGGGATCCATCGAAGTAATGTCAGCGCCCACACCGACTTTTAATTCAGCAGCCTGAGCAGGGGAGAAGGCAGCTGTAAGGATAGAAAACAGAAAAAGACTGGTTAGGCGGCGTAGACGCATGCTTGACTCCTGTGTATTGTTGGATGATTCTATCTGAAATACGCCGCCATTTGGTAATTTAGAAAGCTTTCTTTATATTCAAATCAGATAAAGAAATAGCCTATATAACTGTCAATTGGAGTCGTGCGTCACTAAAACCAACTAGGAGACTAAAAATGGATCTAGGACTTCATCAACGCGTAGCACTGGTGACCGGTGGCTCTCAAGGGATTGGAAAAGCAATTGCGGCCAAACTGGCTCAAGAAGGCGCAACAGTCGTCATCGCCGCGCGCGGGCGAGAGTTACTTGACCAGGTTGTCAGCGATATTGTCAAAACGGGTGGCCAGGCCGTTGGCATGCAGGCTGACGTCAGCAAAGAGCAAGACTGCACGCGTCTGATTGGCGATATTATTGAAAAATTCGGCAGGATAGACATCCTGATTAATAACGCAGGCACCTCAGCAACCGGTGAGTTTGAATCCGCACTGGATTCAACCTGGCAGGCCGATTTTGATCTGAAACTTTTTGCCGCGATTCGTCTGGCACGCCTGGCAATACCAGACATGAAAAAACGTAACTGGGGTCGCATTATCAATGTGACCAATATTGGCGCCAAACAACCTGCCGCCAAATCCATGCCTACCACCGTGACACGTGCAGCCGGCTTAGCTTTGACCAAAGCCTTATCAAAAGAGTTTGCGCCTAACAACATTCTGGTCAACAGCATTTGCATTGGCTTGATCAAAGCCGGTCAGCATGAAAAGAAAGCTGCTGCGGCAGGTGTTCCTGTTGAGCAAATGTATGAAACGATGGGCAAGAATATTCCGCTTGGACGAGTTGGTCGCGCCGAAGAAGTTGCCAATGTTGCAGCCTTTCTGTCCTCTGAGGCAGCAAGTTTTGTCACAGGCAGCAGCATCAACCTGGATGGCGGCGCCTCAGCGGTCATGTGAAAGTGCTTATTCGGACTTAATCCCTGCTGTCTGAATCAACTTTCTCCATTTCGCTATTTCTGCATGCAGAAACTGGCCCAGCTCTTTGGGCGATCCTCCACCGGGGATCAGTCCATGGCCAGCCAGTTTCTCCTGAACGTCTTTCATTTGCAGGATCGTAAGCAACTCTTGATTGAGCTTGTCAATGATCGCCGCCGGGGTTTGGGCAGGTGCGAACAAACCAAACCAGCCAACCACTTCAAACCCAGCCAAACCTGACTCAGCGACTGTCGGCACCTCAGGGATTTCTGCGACACGCTTCAAGCCTGTTTGTGCGATAGCTTTGATCCTGCCGGCTTTAGTTTGTGAAAGCGCAGCAGGAATGGTTGAGAAATAAATTTGTATATTGCCTGCGATCAAATCTGCAATTGCAGGACCGCCCCCTTTGTAAGGAACATTAACAATATCAAGGTTCGCAGAATGTTTAAACAACTCTGCGGCCAGATGGGCGGTTGTCCCGACACCAGAATTTCCGTAATTCAAAAAACCTGGTTGAGCGCGTGCCAGTGAAATGAGTTCCTGGACCGTTCCAGCCTGAACCGCCGGATTTACAACCAATACTAGCGGGGCGGAGGCGACTAAAACAATCGGGGCTAAATCTTTTTCGCTATCAAAAGGTAGTTTTGGATACATACCCGGATTCACGGGAAAGGAAGTAATCGGCATGACCAGGGTGTAACCATCCGGATCAGACTTGACCGCAGCCTCAACACCGACATTGCCACCACCTCCTGGACGATTCTCAACGATCACTGGAATATTCCATGACTCGGTCAGTTTTTGTGCAATCAGGCGAGCCGAAAAATCTGTGCCCCCACCGGCCGCGACAGGCACGATGATCTTGATGGGCTTTGACGGATAAGTTTGCGCAAAAGTGACTTGGGAAGCGCAAACTGCCACCCATGCACCAAGCAGTACTCCTAGCGCTCGGAAATAATCTCGCAGGTTAAAACGCATCATTGTCTCGAAATTTTTAATGTTTTTAAATTTCAACAATCATAAGTCGATTTAGCTCAAGTATGCTATTGCACTACAGCAATAAAAAATTAGAGACAACATGAGAAAAAACATAAAATTCATCGCCGGTGGCGTAGAGCTAGACGGCTGGTTCTATACTCCAGATCAGGGTCAGGCACCCTTTCCCACCATCATCATGAGTCATGGTTTTGGCGCCATCAAAGAAATGGCACTGGCTGGTTATGCCGAAATATTTTGTCAAGCGGGTTTCGCCTGTCTGGTCTATGACCATCGCAATACAGGATCGAGCGCCGGAGAACCGCGCGGCGAACTGGATCCCTGGCAACAAATATCCGATATGCGCGACGCGATCACCTATGCTGTCATGCAGCCCGAGGTCGATGCCCAGCGGATTGGACTCTGGGGAACCAGCTATTCGGGTGGTCATGTGCTGGTTGTTGCCGCATGCGATCGTCGCGTGAAATGTGTCGTCTCCCAGGTACCGACAGTCAGTGGTTTCAAAAATACCTTGCGCTCTATCCCTGCTGATAAGTTCGCAGACTTCCTGAAAGACATTGAAGAAGACAGAATCAATCGTGCCAAAGGCCTGCCGCCGAAAATGGTGCCGATTTCGGTCGAAGGCTCTGAGAGCTATGCGTGGAGCATGATCGCAGCAAAAGGAACCAATTACGTCAACTCTGTCACGCTACGCACACGTGACTTGCGTATGGCCTATGAGCCTGGCATCTATCTCCCGCGAATCGCCCCTACGCCACTGCTGATGATTTTAGGTACCCATGACACACGTTGCCCGACGGATGACCAGTTGGCCGCGTACTCAACAGCACACGAACCTAAAAAACTTCACTTGTTTCAAGGCGGGCATTATGAGCCTTACAGCCTGAGGCTAGCGGAGACAGGTGGCAAAGCTTGCGAATGGTTTGTCGAGCACCTCGTCACAAAATTTGGGAAATAAACCATCAAGATTATGGTCTCCTATCCTGCGGATGGTGTCACGGATATCGTTGCCCGACTCCTCGCCAAATCTCTCAACAATCCCTGAACACCATTTTCTTACTCAATCAGATAATCCTTTAAAAATAAAGCTACAAACATGACAACAAACACTGAACTCACTTCGACCGTCAAGGCAATGGTCTTCGATACCTTTGGCTCAGTCGTTGACTGGCGCAGCAGCATTATTCGCGATCTCACTCAATGGGGCCAGGGAAATGGTTTTTCAGCGGATTGGGCAGCATTCGCAGATAAATGGCGTGGCATGTATCAACCCTCGATGGAGCAAGTCCGAAACGGTCAGCGTGCGTGGACCATACTGGATGTGCTGCATCGGGAGTCGCTTGAGGTCTTGATTAAGGAATTCGGACTCGAGGCCATGACAGAACCCCAGCGTGTCCATGTCAACCGAGTCTGGCACCGTCTGGACGGCTGGCCCGATGCAGTCGGCGGCCTGAACCGCCTGAAGAGCAAATACATTATCGCGCCACTCTCTAACGGTAACGTCTCACTGCTGACCGATATCGCAAAATATACAGGCCTGCCCTGGGATTTGAATTTATCGACTGAAATTTTTCGCTGCTACAAACCGCAGCCACAATCTTATCTGGGCGTGTGCGAAATCCTCCAACTCGAACCAGGTCAGGTCATGATGTGCGCGGCACACAACGATGATTTGCTTGCAGCGCGCAACGTAGGGTTAAAAACAGCTTTCTGGCCACGCCCCACGGAATATGGACCGGGTCAAACGAAAAATCTCGTTGCAACAGAAAAATGGGACATCGTTGCAAAAGATATCAGGGATTTTGCAAGTAAGATGGGGGTCTAGCTTATATTGCACTGACGGACACAGCAAAACACGCAAATGACCGTCAAACAGGAAATGTTTTGATGTATATATTTTGGACTCTACTGCTGCTGGTTACCGGTTTGGGTAACAGCCTCGCACAACACCACGAGGCACATCAAACAGCACACAGCCCTAGCGCTTCGTCACCTGCCACGCCCTGCAAAGAGCCCACCTTGAATTGCGCCCGTGCAGCGACCCCCTACTTTGCACCAGACGGAGCGCTCTGGGTTGTATGGGCTGCAAATGGTGTGGTTGCCGTGGCACGTTCAACCGACATGGGCAAAAGTTTCGAGCCTTCCATTGAAATTGCAAAACACGGATCTTTTTTGGATACGGGTCCTGACGCCCGACCACAACTCGTAGGTAATCAAACAGGTGACATGGCTATCGCCTACGCTTTCTTTAAAGACAAACAATGGAATGCCCAAGTCAATATCTCTACCTCAACCGATCAGGGACGTAATTTTTCAACACCAACACCTCTCTCAAACGACCCTGCTAGCCAGCGTTTTGCTTCTCTCGCTGTTGATCCGCAGGGCAAACTTTTCGCAGCCTGGATCGATAAACGGCTGGTTACAGAGGCAAAAAAAACGGGTAAAAAAGCATTGGGAGGCTCGATTGCTTTTGCCTGGTCCAATAACATGGGCCAGAATTTTTCAAAAGAAAATATCGCACAAGCCGATAGCTGTGAATGCTGCCGGATTGGCGTCTCACTGACACCCGAAGGTTTACCGGTGATCATTTATCGCGCCATTTTTAATGGCAATGTCAGAGATCACGCGACCCAGCTGATCCGTAATGAAACACAGAGCGGTCCAGTCGAGCGAGTCTCTGTTGATAACTGGGAGACTGACGTTTGTCCGCATCACGGTCCTGCGATCGCTGTGAGTCAACGTGGCACCTACCATGTCGCCTGGTTCACGCAGGGCTCTGCAAGAACCGGTATTTTTTATGCTCGTTCAACCGACGCAGGTAAACACTACTCCGCCCCGGAGGTTATTGGCAATCCTGACGCACAACCGGCGAGACCCTCTCTGCTGGCACAAGACAAAACAATCTGGATGGTTTGGAAAGAGTTCGACGCAAAGCGCGCTGCCATATTCATGCAGCGCTCAACCGATGATGGAGTCAGTTGGTCTAAACCCCGTTTGCTCTCAGAAACGATCGGTTACTCAGACCACCCCTTGCTCATACAAAAACAGAATCATGTTTATCTCTCATGGTTTACTGCAGCGCAAGGTTATCAACTGCTAGCTCTTGATGCTCAGTAATGAATAACTGCCTCGAATGAAAAAATTTTTCCGCTATCCCTCTCTCATCAAGCTGCTATTCAATGTGCTGTGTGGATGTTTTTTTTGCTTGAATATCCAAGCAACAGAATTAAAAAATTACACAGCTGGTGATTGGAAAATTTTGTTAGAAAGTAGCGCTAAAAAGCCACTGGTGGTCCACCTGTGGGGGTTTACGTGCGCCCCCTGTCTGGATGAATTACCGCGCTGGGGGGAGTTTGTCGCGCAGTTTCCCGAACTGAAAACAGTATTCCTTCAGGTCGATGACGTTGCGCCAGAGTTAACGATTCAGACGCTGACCGACGCTCGTCTTGATCGCGCGGACAACCTCACAAGCGCAGTGGTTTTCGATGAATACATGCGTTATGAGATTGATCCACGCTGGAGAGGCGAGTTGCCGCTGACCTTACTGATTAGCCCTGACGGAGACATTAAACGCTTGCGCGGCACCGTTGATTTCAAAGTGATCCAGCAATGGCTCAAAGGGTTTTGAGCGTCAAAGCCGCCAAGCAACTGATTAGCGGCTTTGCTGTGAGCGTGCTAAAAACGCCTTTGCTTAGCTGGGAAGTTGTGAGGCCTGCTCACAATTATTGGTAGCCGGTTTTCCAGTGAGGCGATCTTTGATCCAGGGCAGGTACAGGGGTTTGGAACTACCGGGAGTTGTATAGTGCGTCTGGTCTCCGGGAAGCTGGATCCTTTCAATATTTCCGCCTAATTTACACATTTGCTCTTGATAAAGCTTGCCCATAATCGGCGGATTGGTCACATCTTTGTTTCCCCAGTAAATGACCACAGGAACTGTTGGTTTGACTGGATTGACACTAGCTTTAACCATCGTCTGAGTCCATTCCAGAGCATTACTTGGCTGAGGATTTAGCAACGATTTATATTCAGTACCAAAATTGTAATTAAGCGTATCGGCAAAAGCATGCATACATTTGTTGCCAATCACCTCATCGAGCACCTTGGCGCCACGTTCAGTAAAAATATCAGTTAGCTTTAACTTTGGATTCGCAGCTTGCGCTCCCCAAAAGCTCATTGCCATATGAGAAAAATCAAAGACATTGCCGGAAAACATCTGAATGATTCCGGTCAGCGACTTTTGCGCACTCGCCTGGTCAGCTGTTGCGCCAGGCATCATGATCGCGACATCATAAGGAGCCAAAGCGACCGCTCCGACCAGCTGGAGATTGTCAGCGACTGTTCCTTGTTTTGCAAAATAATCAGGCATGCTGGCTGCTGCAAGCGCGACACCTCCTCCTTGCGACCAGCCATAGATAAGGGTTTTTTTGCCTGCGCCCGTTTCTTTCATCGAGCTGGCAGCACGGGCTATATCAACTGTATCCATCGTGTTTGTCGCGGCCAGGGCATACTGATGTTTACCCCCACCACCCTGCCCCTGGTAGTCGGTTGCCACCACGACATAGCCCTCTTTGATAAATTCCTCAACACTCGGAATTCCATAGTCTGTCCAGGAATTACCGCCGATTAAAAAATATTCATTGAGTGCAACAACCGGGTCAAGAACTTGTGAAGGACCGCAATTCTGAGCACCACCCGTTGTTCCATGCGCCCAAGAAATAATTGGCCTGCCTTCTTTGGGTGCTGGACCGACAGGCGCCACGACCAAGCCCGTGACGATCGTTTTTTTTCCACTCACATCAGAGGAAATATAGGCAATTTTCCAGGCTTGGGCTCCTTTGACAGAGGTCTTGATTTGCTCTTTCTTGAGCACTTCACCTAGTCGACCTGTTGGACTCATTTTCATCACCGAGGCGTAAAACGGCGCGACCGGAGGATCGGCACTTGCAACGCAGGGATTGATGCTGGCAAAGGCTGCGAAAACGAGTAGGGAGAGAATTTTTTTCATCTTTATTGCTTCATTGAAAAGAGGCTCAGCGCTATCAACTATTGGGCCTGGACGTGAGCCTGTTCGATCACTTTTTTCCATTTGGCGATCTGCTTATCGATTTCAATACGCAATCCGCCAGCGTTCTGCCCTTCAACATCCACATCGCGATCAACCATGTCCTTGATGAAATCCGGATCTTTACAAATATCAAGCATCACTTTTTCAAGTTTTGCGACAACGTCAGCAGGCATGCCTGCGGGTCCAAGAATCCCCAACCAGTAAATCGACTCATACTCTGGATAGCCCAACTCGGCGATGGTCGGAACGTTAGGCAGATAAGGGGCTCGCTTTGCACCGGTTACAGCTAAAACATTCAAACGACCATCCTGGACCATGTCCTTTGAAGTCACATATCCTTCGATCTTCACATCTACACGTCCAGCGATCAAATCAGCTTTGGCTGGGCCGGTGCCCTGATACGGGACGTGCAGCATTTTCAGACCAACAGTGTCAGCCAGCATCTCCATTGACAGGTGCGGCCAACTCCCAATCCCGGCGGAAGAATACACAACAGTTCCCGGGTTCGCACGGGTGTAGTCAACAAACTCTTTGAATGTTTTATAAGGTTTTTGAGCCTGGGCGAGAAAGGCACCTGGTGTACTTGCAATAAACGCAATAGGCGTGAAATCCTTGACCGTGTCGTACGGCAAGTCTTTCAGCAGCGAGGCGTTCACAGTAAAGGAGGTATTGCCCATCAGCAAGGTGTAGCCATCGGGCGCGGCCTTGGCGACAAGCTTGGAGCCAATCACAGTTCCGGCACCAAGGCGATTTTCAACCACCATTTTCTGACCGAGCAATGCTGTTGCCTTATTGGCAAGGATGCGCGCGACGACATCGGTTGAGCCGCCTGGCGGAAAAGGTACGACAAGCGTGATGGGGCGGTCGGGATAGGCCGCGAACACAAGGGGATTAACTAAGACAGTTATCAATACAGTTGTCAGTATTGCGCCAAATTTTTTCATGTTTTTGTTCATGTTGTCATCCTGCGTTTTTTATTTTTGAATGTTTGATTTATTTTTGAATGAGAGCTTTGTAATGTAACGCCCGGCTAGCCACTAGCGCCAGACCTCCTGTTCAATCGTGACCTGACCTTTATCGTTGGAGACGAAAATTTCACTATCCTGAATATTCACGTGTAACTGCATGGTTCTCTCAGCCTGCTTGGCTAATTCTTTAGTTTGCTCCGCAGGCAAGCAAATGACTGTAAGGTTTCGAGCCCGCTCAACCTTGTTCTTGACGCCATCCCACCAGATTTTACTGGCATGCCCGGCATAACAATAGATCACGACTTGTCTGGCACGACCACAGGCACGCAAGATACGTCTTTCTTCTGGTTGCCCGACATCAATCCACAAATCAATCGCCCCGGTTAAATCTTTCAGCCAGACATCAGGCTCGTCAACCTCGCTCAACCCCTTGGTAAAAGCCAGATCTTCACTGGCATTCAAAGCAAACGCCAACAACCTGACCATCATGCGTTCGTCAGTCTCGGAAGGATGACGAGCAAGCGTCAGCGCATGCGTGCCATAGTAATGACGGTCGGAATCCGCGACATTGAGTTCAGCTTTGTAGATCGTTGCTTTGAGAGCCATAGGAAACAATATTAAATTAAAGACTTGCGTCTTGGGCAGCAGATAGGGGATTATCCTTTATTCCTGTAATTTGAGCCCAATCCTATGAATCAAGCTACCGTATCCGAGATCGCCCTTGCGCTGGTCCAAGCCCGGAACCATCATGAACCGGTTGATGCGAACCGGTTTACGGATCAGTTGCAGAGTACGGCCGAGGCCTATGCGGTACAGGAACAGGTGTTTAAGCTCTTGCAAGGCGCTCACGCACCTGTTGCCACTTTCTGGAAATCTGGCGGTCCCAATCGATCCAGCGAGCAAACACATGCCGCGCTGCTTCCAGATGGGATTCTGAAAAGTGGTGCCGATATGCATCACTGGCCACTCAATATCAGGATTATTGAAATTGAAGTCGCTTTACGCCTTGGTCAGGAGGTCACTGCAGCGACTGCCGCCACACTATCCCATGCAGCCAGCAAACGGCTCATTGAGGCAATGACCGTCTCCATTGAAGTCGTTGACTCCCGCTGGCAGCAAGCCGGTGCGACGCAAGCTTTGCTTAAATTAGCCGATATGCAATCACATGGTGCATTGGTGTTGGGTGACTGGCTGGCCTACACCGAGGCTGACCAAGCTCGGGACTGGACAACACAGCAATGCAGTGTGAAGCTCGGTGAGCAGCCAATCGCGCGGTTTGTCGGTACGCATACGCTGCAAGATCCAACTTATGTATTACCTGCCTGGCTTAAGCACGCAACCGCAGGCGGACAGACCGTTCCTTCTGGCACGGTTGTCACAACCGGCAGCTGGTGTGGCATGCCTTTTGCCCAAAAAGGCGATTTGATCGTTGCAGAGTTTGATGGAATAGGTAAAACTTCTGTTCAACTTTAAGAATATTCAAACGAGACAATGTCATGCGCCATGCCCTGTTCAAGAGCTTGTTTTTAATAGCAGCCCTTTGTTTGAACGCCCAGTCTGCAAGCGCGCAGACCTACCCCGACCGACCTGTCAAATGGATCGTGCCCTGGCCGCCTGGCGGAGGCGCTGATGTGATTGCCCGGCTGCTTGGCAATCCTGTTGCCGAAGCGCTTGGCAAACCAGTGATTATCGATAACCGAGGAGGCGCAGCCGGCAATATCGGAGCGGTCGCTGCGGCGCGTGCGCCTGCAGATGGTTACACCATGGTCTTCGCTTACTCAGGTACGCATTCAATCAACCGGCACCTTTATAAAGACATGCCCTTTGAGGAAAAAGATTTTGCACCTGTCATTTTTCTGACCTCTGTTCCTCAGATGCTGGTGGTCAATGCCAACTTACCCTTCAACTCTGTACAAGATATTATTGCCGCAGCCCGCGCCAATCCAGGCAAGTTGACTTACGGCTCCAGTGGCAATGGTGCGATTAATCACCTCACGGGTCAGCTCTTCAGTGACATGGCGGGCGTAAAACTTTTGCACGTTCCTTACAAAGGGGGTGGCCCTGCCGCTGCAGCAGTCATGGCAGGTGAAGTCGATATGGTGTTCGGCGAACCCTCTACTTTGCTGCCGCACGTTGCCTCAGGAAAACTGCGAGCGATCGCCACTACCGGGGCCAAACGCTCCATCAGCCTGCCATACTTGCCAACGATTGCGCAGTCTGGAGTGCCAGGTTATGACGTCACGTCATGGAATGGTGTGCTAGTTCCAGCAGGTACACCAGACGAGGCAATCAAAAAACTCAATGCGGAATTTAATAAAGTGCTTGCCACGCCCGAGATGCGCGAGCGGCTCTTGAAAATCGGCTACGAACCCATCGGCGGCTCACCCGAAGCCTTCTTACAGCACATCGAGGCTGAAACAAAAAAATGGGGTCCTGTCATTAAACAATCCGGTTTACAGATTAACTAAATGATATTCATGAGTCAGAGCGGGATCACCGATCCGAGTCGACACGCAGAATGGTCTGAGTGGTATGTTGAGCATCTTCGTATCATGAACACTGTAGACGGCATTGATTCTGCAGTACGTTTTCAGACTACTGCCCCGGGATGGCCACCTTCGCTGGCGATGTACACCATCCGCTCTCCCGAGGTATTTCAAGACCCCTACTATCTGAAAATACGTGGCATGGGTCCTTGGACCAATCTGATCGACAAACGTTACTATCAGCGCAATCTTTTCGCGGCAGTCGAGGCGAGTGATCAACCTCTTGCCGCTCCGCACGTCCCGGCAGGTAGCGTGCTGGTTGTGACCGATCAAGCGTATCCGAACCTGAACATTGAAGGTTTAAGTTTCCTCTGGCTGCAAGCTGTTGGCTTGGATCAATCAACACCCTATCGGGGCATCGCCATAGCAGACAATCAGCAAGCCGCTCGCCTGAGCACTCACCCAGCATTAGCTGTATACAAATGAGCAAGCCTAAAAAAATCCTGATCGCTGGCGCTACGGGTCAAATAGGCAGCAGCGTTGGAGAGTATCTGGCAATGTCGGGAGGCTGGAATCCTGTCGGTCTTGCTCGCAACCCAGACGCAAACCCGAGCTTCCCAATGATTGCGGTCGATCTGACAGATCCGCGAGACTGCAGCAGGAAACTTTCTGTCCTGACAGACATTACACATATTCTGTATGCAGCACGGTTTGATCATTACGGTGGGGAGCTGGAGTCCAAAGACACCAATGTCGGCATGCTTGGAAATTTACTCGATGCAGTCGAACCTGCTGCGCAAAACTTACAGCATATCCATCTCGTACACGGCACAAAATACTACGGTCACACGATCGCACAACGGCCCGTACCGTATCGCGAAGAAGACGTCTGTGGAAATTACAACAGCTTTTATTTTGAACAGCAGTCTCTGGTAGAACAAAGACAGCGCAATCAAAAGTGGTCCTGGTCCATTTCACGTCCGCATGCTTTTTGCAACTATCGCTGCGATGAGCCACGCAATCTGATTCTCGTTGTTGCCCTCTACGCAACCATTCTGCGTGAGCTCGGTCTACCACTGACCTTTCCAGGTACGCTGGCTAGCTATCAAGCCAAGACACAATTCTCCTGGCTACCGACGCTTGCACACGCCGCAGCCTGGATGATGACCGAGCCTGCCTGCGCGAACCAGGCCTATAACATTGTCAATGGCGACCCTAAAAGCTGGTCACAGTTATGGCCCTTATTCGCCCGATACTTTGATATGGAAGTCGGTGCGCCAGACTCGAGCACTTTCGCACAGTTCGCTGCTGACAAATCCCGCCTCTGGCGCTCTATTGTTGAAAAATATCACCTCGCTGACACTGAGTTACTTCATGTCGCGCAATGGCCCTATGGTGACTACGTCCTGTCTGTACAGTGGGATGTCATCTCTGACATGACCAAGGCGCAACGCGATGGATTTAGCGAACGCGTCGACTCAGAAAATATGTGGCTGCGCGGATTTGATTACTTTCGTGCCCATAAAATCATTCCCTGAATGGAGTCTGCTTTGAACAGCACAACTACCGACGTATTGATTATCGGCGCAGGCGGCACAGGACTGGCTGCAGCCAGCGAAGCCGCAAAATTAGGCCGTAAAGTCATTCTTCTTGAAAAAAATCCTGAGACAGGTGGGTCAACCTCCTGGTCCGTTGGTTCGATCACCGCAACCGGTACAGCACATCAACGAAAAGCCGGGATTGTCGACAGTCCGGATGCTCATTTCGAAGACATGGAAAAGCATGCGGGTGAGCTGGCACCACGTGACAATCTCGCTCTGCGCAGAATTCTGGTCGACAATACCGCCGACATGATTGAGTGGCTGACGAAATTAGGCGTAGTGTTTGTTGGGCCTGAAGAGGAGCCGCCACATCGGGTCGCGCGCATGCATAACGTCGTGCCCAACTCAAGATCCTTCGCCTATCACCTGACAAAACATTGCCGTGCGCTAGGTGTAGATATTCGACTTAATACCAACACGCAACGCATCCTCCTCGATGGCGCGCGAGCGATCGGCGTCGAGGCTAGACTTGCAGACGGCTCGCTGCATACCTTTTTGGCCCGAAATGGTGTCGTGCTGGCAAGCGGCGATTACAGTGCCGCAGCAGACCTGAAAGCCCACCTGGCCAATGCCGATGTCGCTTTGGTAGACGCAGTTAATGAAACCGCGACAGGCGACGGACATCGTATGGCGATGTCGCTTGGCGCAACGGTTGTGAATGGCGATATTGTGCGTGGCCCTATCATGCGTTTTATCGCACCGACTCGTCCTAATATCCTGCAAAAACTACCTCCCACAACCTGGATTGCAAAAATCATCGCATGGTCAGCCACTGTCTTGCCACAATGGATTCTCAGACCATTTCTGATGAGTTTTCTAACCACAGCGGTGAGTCCCTCGATGGATCTGTACAAACAAGGCAGCGTCCTGATTAATAAAAATGGTCAGCGCTTCACTGACGAATTAGGTAAACCCAACAAGGAAATGGCTAAACAGCCGGACCGTATTGGCTGGGTCTTATTTGATCAAACTGTTGCGCAGAAATTTTCAGCCTGGCCCTATTACATTTCAACCGCACCGGGCGTGGCCTATGCATATCTGGATGACTACCGTCGCAACCGTCCAGATATTTTTCATACCTCAGACACCATCGCTGGGCTTGCCAAGAGCATGGGCGTGTCTGGCGAAGCGCTTATAAAAACCATTGCAAGCTACAACAGTACTGAACGCGGCAGCAGACCCGCTATTGCACAAGGTCCCTATTACGCCTTGGGTCCGATTAAAAGTTATGTCGTGTTCACCGACGGAGGCTTGAAAGTCACGGACCGACTTGAGGTAATGCGCGACGATGAAAGCCTGATCCCGGGGCTTTACGCGGCAGGCTCGGCAGGTCAAGGCGGCCTGTTACTTGAAGGCCATGGACATCACTTGGGCTGGGCGTTTATTTCTGGCCGCATCGCCGGGCGCTATGCTGCGCAATACACGCCCGAGTCATAGTCATCTTCGAGTGCTTACTCTTCGGCCTTGATGTTGGCCGACTTAACGACTCGATCCCATTTCGCCATATCCGCTTTCACAAACGCGGCAAAGTCTGCTTCATTTGTGATGGTTGGAACCAAGCCTTGCTTTGCAAGATTAGCCACAATTTCTGGCTGATTAAACACTTCCAGAGCCGCCTGATGAATTTTGTGTCGAACATCCACCGGTGTGCCGGCTGGTGCAACCAGGCCATACCAGTAATCCATATCAAAGCCCTTGATCCCAGACTCACTAAAAGTCGGAACATCCGGCATTGCCGGGGATCGTTGCTTGCCTGTGACTGCCACAGCCTTGAGCTGCCCACCACGCACGAGACCGGCGATGGATGGCAGGGGTGCAAACATGATCATGTCCTTTTGTGATCCCAGCATATCAGCAGCAACTGCGCCTGTTCCCTTATAGGGAACATGTGTCAGCTTTACCTGTGTCGCGAAAATAAACAACTCTGCCGCCATATGTGCACCGCTACCTGTTCCCGCGGACCCAAAATTGATCTTTCCCGGGGCGGCCTGAGCTTGCGCAACGAGATCCCCGGCGGTTTGAATAGAGGAAGTTGGGCTGACAACCAGAACCATGGGTGCCGCAGCAAGCGCAGTCACAGCGACAAAATCCCGCTCTACGTTATAGGGTAGCTTGGGATAGATGCTTGGATTAATTCCAATTTCGGAAACAGACCCCACCATCAAGGTTTTACCGTCGGGTGCCGCACGCGCGGTAAATTGAGCACCGATTGCACCCGCTGCGCCAGACCGATTCTCAATCACGGCAACAGTACCGAGTTTTTCAGCAATCTTGGGCATTGTCATGCGGGCAAGCACATCGGTGCCTCCCCCAGGCGCAAAAGGAATCACGACCATGAGGGGACGTTCACTTGAGCCTTGTCCATAAACAGGACTAAGACCCACTGAGGCAAGCGACGCTATTCCGAGCAAAAGCGCTGAAAAAGTAAATTTCAAGATAGTCTCCGTACTTATTATTTTTCACCCGATCCGGATAATACAGACAAGAGCGACAAAATGAATTAATCAGATCACTTTGCATAGAGATATTTGGAGTGTATTCTCAATATCTACAGAGACAAAACTTACAAAAACTTAGACATGCTTCCATACGAAAAATTGCCCCATGTGCAGGCAACAGCAGGTTTCTCACAGCTGGAAGGGATCCGGGTACTGGATTTAAGTACCTCGGTTGCCGGACCTTACGCGACCCAACTTTTAGCAGATTTTGGTGCGACAGTCCTGAAAATTGAAAAAATAGAGGGTGGCGATGATGCGCGGCAGTGGGGACCTCCCTTTTTAAATGGGGCCTCACTCTGGTTTTTAAGTGTGAATCGCAACAAGCACAGCATGGCGCTTGATGTCAGCCAGCCCGCAGGACTCGAAGTCCTGCTGTCCTTGCTTGAAACAACTGACGTTCTGGTACTCAATATGACCCCGCGGGTCCAGGCAAAGTTAGGACTTGATTATGAAAAACTGCAGGGAAAATTTCCAAAGTTGATCCATGCCTCGCTGACAGGTTTCGGCTTAACTGGAAGTCGTGCGGATCACCCCTGCTACGATCTGATCTCTGAAGGCTATTCCGGCATCATGGATCTGACCGGAGAATTTGAAAACGATCCTCAGAAAGTAGGTACGCCGGCCGCTGACATGCTTGCAGGACAAGATCTCGCAATGGCCGCCCTTGCAGCGATCAACGGTCGCAACAAGACCGGCAAAGGCTGCTGCATAGACATCTCGATGCATGCGACCATGTCACGCTTTACCGCCCCACGCGTCGTGGCCTATCTGGGCTCAGGCGAGCTACCCCGCCGCTCAGGTGGCCGTGACTCCGTGATCGCCATCTACCAGGTATTTAATACCGCTGATGCGCAGTTATCGCTCGGGTTGGGTAATGACGCGATATGGAAAAGATTCTGGGAAACTGTCGGTGACATTAGTTTTGGCCAGACACCAGCCTATGCCAATAACGCAGGCAGGCGAGAACACAGGTCAGCGATTGTCGCGCGCATCGCTGAAATTTTGAAAACCCGCTCACGCGACGATTGGCTTGCTTTATTCGCAGCCAAACGCATCCCTGCCGGACCGATCAACCGGGTCGACGAAGTCGTAGCAGATCAGGATCTGCTCGATAAAGAGTTCTTCTACACAAGTGACTCCGCATACGGTCCAGTACCCCAGGTCGGGTTAGGCATCCAGATTGACGGACAACAACGGGTTCACCGTAAATCACCACCCAAGCTGGGTGAAGACACGCAAGTTGTGCTGAAAGACTGGCTAACTATGTCAGACCAAGAGATTGAAAAACTGAAACAAGCCGGAGTGGTGAATCGCTAGGAGTCGTGACAATTTATCCGACTCAAGCCCCTTAGCATTTTTATTTTTACCTTATTCAATAAACACAAAGGACTGGCCACGTCATGCAATTTGAAGAAATCATTTATGAAGAAGACGGCCCAATCGGCACCATCACACTGAATCGCCCTCATGATGGCAATATGTTCACAGAAAAAATGTGTCATGAAATTCGTGATTGCATTAACGAGATCCGTCGTGAAACACGCACACGCGTGATTGTCTTGACGGGTGCTGGCGATCGGTTTTTCTGCCTGGGCGGACGTAAAGACGGTATGCCAGACACACAAATGTATGCGGGCGTGCTGCCAACGCTTGAAATGTATGAAAGTATCGATCGACTACAAAAACCAGTGATCGCCTCAGTGAATGGTTTCGCCGTCGGGGGTGGTAATGTTTTGCAAATGGTGTGCGATGTCACCATCGCAGCCGATAACGCTATGTTCCGCCAGGTGGGTCCGATGGTTGGCAGCTTTGACGCTGGCTACGGCACCTGGTATCTGGAGGACCTGGTCGGTAAAAAGCGGGCCAAAGAGATGTGGTACTCCAACCCCAAAATTTCTCCACAACAAGCTGTCGACATGGGTCTGATCAACCGCGTTGTTCCGGCCGCTGAATTAAAAGCGGCCACCCGCCAGTGGGCTCTTGAAATCGCAGATCGCGGCTCCTTTGCTCTGGCCTCGATCAAGTCTGCGTTCAATGCGCGTCATGGTGGTGTCGGTGGTCTCTCACGCATGGCTCACGATCTGCTGTTGCGCGGCTATCTGGATACGGAGGAGCATGACGAAATGGCTGCTTCCTTTGCCGAACGCCGCAAGCCCGATCCATCCAAATTTGGTCAATGATCGAGGAATTTGATCATGATGCTAACTTTGCATGATCCTGTAAAAACACGCGAACAATATGCTAGCGGAGCGTGGCAGCAGGACACCATGTTCATGTTACTGCGCGAACATGCGAATAAAAAAGGCAGCCAACTCGCGCTTCGGGACGCGAGTACTTCGCTTAGCTGGAATGAAGTGTTTGAGGCTGTTGAAGCCGTCGCGCACAGTTTGCATCTCGCTGGGCTACGAAAAGGTGACAGGGTCGCGATCTGGTTGCCCAGCAGAGTTGAAAGCGTGATTATTTTTCTGGCTTGCTCGCGTAACGGATATATTTGCTGTCCGTCGCTTCATCAAAGCTATACCGCCGCTGAAATCATTACCTTGCTCAAAAGAATTCGTTGCAAAGCGTTTTTCACAACGCCTGGCTATGGAGCGGACGCGGTAAAAGACGTGATTTTCAGTCTGCTTGCCGACGTGCCGACACTAATCAACACCTATGTGCTCGGCATCAATTACGTGACAGCAGCAAAAACCATTCCAGCAACACATGCTTTTCCCGCTGCAACCAAACATCCTGCGCAAACGCCTGCTGCGGACCTGAATCCAGACAAAATCCTCTATCTCGCCTTCACCTCTGGAACAACGGGCTTACCCAAAGGTGTCATGCATAGTGACAATACCTTGCTTGCAAATGGGCGAGTGCTGGTCAAGGACTGGCACCATGATGCGACAAGCGTTCTCCTGACGCTGAGCCCGCTGAGCCATCACATCGGCACTGTGGCCGTTGAGCAATGGTTAGTCGCTGGTATGCAACTCGTCATTCATAATCCCGCCGCAGGAATTGCAGCGCTGGATATGATCCTCGAGTCGCAGGCGACCTATGTGATGGGCGTACCCACAAACGCAATGGATATTCTCGATGAATTGCGCCGTCGCTCCCTCACCAGGATGGGTCAGGTTAAAGCGTTCTACATGGCAGGCTCACCTATCCCCCAGGAAGTCGCTGAACAATTTCTGCGTATCGGCATCACGCCACAAAACGTCTACGGTATGACAGAGAATGGTTCGCATCAGTACACCCTGCCTACCGATCCCACCCAGACTATTGTCTCGACCTGCGGGCGTTCAGGCATGGGCTATGAGGTCAGAATCTTTAACGCCGAAAATCCCGACCTCGAACTCCAGGCAGGGGAAGTTGGTGAAATTGGCGGCCGGGGGGGGTTGCTGATGCTTGGCTATTTTGATGATCAAACGGCAACTGAAAACTCGTTTAATCGTGATGGTTGGTTTATGTCTGGCGACCTGGGCATTCTCGATGAACAGAATTGCCTCCAGATTGTTGGTCGTAAAAAAGATCTGATCATACGTGGTGGACACAACATTCATCCTGCTCATATCGAAGATCTTGCGCATCGGCACCCAGACATCGCGAAAGCAGCGGCATTCCCGATCGCCGATGAGCGTCTGGGGGAACGCGTTTGCCTTGCAATCATTCAGCGTTCAGCTTCAACCACTGGCCAGCCACTGCAGGCAAACGAGGTCTTGCAACACCTGCATCAGGTTGGTCTGTCTAAATATGACATGCCGGAATTTTTCATCGTTATGCCACATTTCCCTCTGACAGCAAGCGGGAAAATTCTGAAACGTGAACTTGTACTGATGGCCCAGCGCGGTGAGATCAAACCCGAGCCCGTACGTTTCAAGTCAACCCAAAACGCATGAATCAGGAGAGAGCAATGAGCGTAGAACTTTCGATTGAAAATGGACTGGCCCTGATCAAGCTAAACCGCCCCAAAGCACTCAATGCCTTGAGCTTCACGATCCTGGGAGAGCTTGATGCGGCGATTGATCAGGTCGCGCACGGTATCACAATAAAAACCGTCCGCGGCCTGATCTTTACCGGCGAAGGTGAGAAAGCATTTTGTGCGGGCGCAGACATCACCGAGCTGATGGGGCGGCCCGTATTACATGAACACGAAGGCGCAAGAATTGGACAGGCCGTCTTCTCTAAAATCGCCTCACTGCCAATACCCTCTGTCGCAGTCATACATGGCTATGCCTTTGGTGGCGGCCTTGAACTCGCTCTGTCCTGCACGTTCCGCGTCGCGACTGCACGCGCCAAAATGGGTTTACCCGAGGTAAAACTCGGTTTAATACCGGGATATGGAGGCACACAAAGATTGCCACGACTCGTAGGAGAAGGTCGAGCGCTCGATATCATTATGTCGGGACGCACGCTTGAGGCAGAAGAGGCTCTGCAAATCGGTCTGGTCAACAAAATTGTGGCGGATGGCAATCCGGTTACGCTTGGTCAAGACTTTCTCGCTCCTTATCTTCGGCACAGTCTGGCAGCATTAGACTTCGCGCGCCAAGCAGTCATGCGCGGCATGAGCACAACTCTGGACGAAGGTTTGCGTATCGAACGTGATCTTTCAACACTGGCCTATCAGACAGCCGATGCCAAAGAAGGCATGCAGGCTTTTATTGAAAAACGTCCAGCTCAATTCAACGATCATTGAGCGCGTAAGCTCAACATTCAAATTTTTTCCGATAAAAACATGCCTATAAATTCAGCATCAACCAGCTCACACTCAAAAGGCTGCATCATTGTGACGGGTGCAAGCCGTGGGATCGGGGCGACAATTGCGCTTGGTCTGGCGCAAGCAGGTTTTGACGTAGGTTGCTTATCTCGCACGGGCGATCTGCCTAATATTGAGGGTGTAGCAGCCGATATCAAAAACCGCTGGTATGCGGCGAAGTGCGATGTCAGCCAGAGTCAGCAGTTGGAGCAAGCCTTCAGGGACATTGCAAAACAATCCGGCAAACCTCTGGTCGGCCTGGTGAACAATGCCGGCATCCATTCACAAGATCGTATTGAAGCGATCACAGAGGACGAGTTCAGGCGGGTCATGGACGTCAACGCCTATTCAGTGCTGGCAGCGAGTCAGGCCATCTACCCTCACCTGCTGAACAATCAGGGCGGCTTAATCGTCAATATCGGTTCATTTTTTGACAAGCTCGGCATCAAACAGCATTTGCTTTATTGCGCCGCCAAAGCGGCAGTAGGTGCCATGACACGCTGCATGGC
Organism: Burkholderiaceae bacterium; assembly: GCA_036725985.1. Taxonomy (GTDB): domain Bacteria; phylum Pseudomonadota; class Gammaproteobacteria; order Burkholderiales; family Burkholderiaceae_B; genus Zwartia. The sequence goes on along the minus strand of DAIMDD010000002.1, from coordinate 154,229 downwards.
TGTCGAATGGGCTTCTAAAGGAATTCGCGCACTCAACGTTGCACCTGGCTACATCATGACCGACTTGAATCGTAATGCGATGCAAACTGGACCCCTCGCAGCTTATCTGGCAAAACGGATACCCGGTGGCAAACCAGGTCAAGCCCAGGATGTCGGCAAACTGGTGACCTCATTATTTGTACTTGATTCACCCTTCATGACCGGTGAGACCATCTATATCGATGGCGCACACGGTATGCTGGGCTAGAGGGATTCGAAATGGATGTATTAAATCGACTAGACGCAGACCAAAACTGGACACAAGAAGAGTCCATGCTGCTTGACTCCGTGCGCCAGCTCTCGCGAGACAAAATCGCTCCTCGGGCGGCCCACTATGATCAGACCGCAGAATTTCCCTGGGATAACGTCAAGGCCATCAATGAACTGGGTTTGAACACCATGTTCATCCCGGAGGAATATGGTGGGGCCCCGCTTTCCTATGCCTGCTATCTGGCCTGCGTGCGTGAAATCAGTCAGGCTTGCGCCTCCACAGGCATTATTTGGGCGACTAATTTCCATGCCATCAAACCCTTGATGGATTACGGGACAGAGGAACAAAAGCAGCGACTACTGCCCCGCATCGCAGAGGGAGGGCTCGCCTCATTGGTCATTACCGAGCCGAGCGCCGGTTCTGATGCGACAGGCATGAAAACGACCTTCACTCCTGAAGGTGACTCCATTATCCTCAACGGCAACAAGATCTTCATCTCCAATGGAGATGTTTCCGATCTGTACATCGTGTTTGGCAAATGGTCTGAAATCGAAGGTGCGAAAGAAGCCATCTCCGTACTGATTCTGGAAAAAGGCACGCCTGGCTTTACCGTCACCGGCGTAGAGGACAAGATGGGAACCCGCGCCTCGGGCACAGCATCGTTGTCTTTTGATCAGTGCCGTATCCCGCGCGCGAACCTCTTGTGTAACCCAGGCGACGGCTTGAAAATCTTATTGGCCTCGCTTAACAAGTCTCGCCCCAGTGTGGCTGCGCACGCCCTGGGTATCGCCCGGGCCGCCTTTGAGGACGCCATCGGCTACATGAATGAGCGTAAACAGTCAGGCAAAAAACTGCTTGAATTTCAAGGGCTGCAATTCAATATCGCTGACCTTGCAGCCGAACTCGTCATGGTCGAGTCGTGGCTCTGGCGTGTCGCGAAAATGGTCGATGATGACGCCTCAAACATCGGCATCGAAGCCTCGATCCTTAAACTTAAAGCAACCGATCTGGCAATGCGGATGGCGACAGATGCTGTCCAGTTTCTGGGCGGTTATGGCTATTGCAAAGATTATCGTGTTGAGCGTTTAATGCGCGACGCAAAAATCACACAAATATGGGAAGGAACCAATCAAGTTCATCGCCAACTGATTGGTCGCAGTTTTCTTAAAAAGGATAAAAGATGAATCATAATAAAACCATTGGCATCGTAGGATGCGGAACGATGGGCACTGGAATTGCTATCGTCGCGGCCAGGGCAGGTTTTAAAACACGTATTTATGATTTACGTGCGCAGCCTCTGGAAAATGCCCGCAAGCAAGCCGCCGCTTTTCTGAAAAAATCAGTCGAGCGTGGCAAACTACCCGAGGGTGAGGATGTCTTGATCATGTCGCAATTCCTGACGACGACCGAGCTCAAGGATTTCGCCGATTGTGATCTGGTGATCGAGGCCGTATTCGAAGACCTGAAGGTCAAACACAGCATCTTCAAGCAGCTCAACGCTGTCTGCCATGAAAAAACTATTTTCGCCAGCAACACCTCAACGATTTCGATTACTGAAATCGCGGGCGGCAGCGGTCGGGCCGATCGTTTTGTGGGCATGCATTTTTGCCTGCCCGCTCAACTGATGAAACTTGTCGAAATGTCGCCCGGCATGAACACCTCCGAAGAAACCTTCGCTCAAGCCTGGAAACTTTGTGAGGACTTGGGTCAACGCCCGGTTCGTACACGCGACACACCGGGATTCATCCTGAATTATTTCCTGATCCCTTTCCATAACGATGTGATCAATATGGTGGATCAGGGTGTGGCCACGCCTGCCGACATCGATCTGGCTGTCAAGACCGCACTTGGCTATCCTCTGGGGCCTCTCGAACTACTCGACATGGTTGGCATGGATACACAATTACTTCTTTGCGAAGCAATGCATGGCCTCACCCACGAACCCAGAGCGGCTTGCCCGCCCCTGGTTAAACGCATGATCGGCGCCGGACGACTGGGTCGCAAATCAGGTCAAGGTTTTCATACCTATGACAGCAACAAAATTTTCGGAGCATGATCATGAGCTATCAGATTATTCAAGCTGCCGAGTCACGTTCCTTTCCTGAAACGCATGCTTTTTTTACACAGGCGAGTAAAGATGGGGCAGGGTTGGTTTTTATTGGCCACGAGGCCGCAGCGGCTTTCGAAGAGTCCATGGATCAAATTGCAAACGCCCCATTTGTAGCCATCGAATTAGGTAATGAGTGTCTTGGGGTCCATATCGATCAGGACGCCGGTCCTGACAACGTTTTAGGCTTCGCACGTTTTCGACTAGGTGATGATGCCCCAACCAATCTGGTCGAACTAGTTCGCATGCCCTTTACCTCCGAGCCAGCGCTGGCTGCGGCACGCGCCTGCTTTGAGGCTGCGGGTTTAGTCGTCTCTGTATGCGGTGACTTTCCCGGGCGCATTCTGAACCGGCTCATCCGCCCCTACTACAACGCAGCCCTTCGCAGACTGGATGAGGGCTTGGCCAGCGCGAATGACATGGATCTGACGCTGCGACTTGGTTTGGGCTACCCTGATGGGCCGATAGCGCTGCTCAATCGCACGGGTTTGCACCATCACTTCGAGGTCACCCAGGAGCTGTACGAGCAATTAGGCCAGGAAGCCTACGCACCGGCCAGAAGAGCGCGCAACGCCTGGATCAAACACAATCTGGAAAACGATGATGCAGCCACTTAAAGGCATCAAGGTGCTGGATTTCAGCACACTGCTCCCTGGCCCCATGTGCACCTTGATGCTGGCGGAGGCTGGCGCAGAGGTCATCAAATTCGAACGCAGCGCGGGCGATGAAATGCGCGCGTACACGCCAAAATTTGGTGAGGACAGCGTCAATTTTGCACTACTGAACCGAGGTAAAAAATCTGTAGTTGCAGATCTCAAGTCTCCCCAGACCATCAGACAGATCGAAGCCCTCGTGCGCGAAGCTGACGTGCTTGTTGAACAATTTCGACCCGGCGTGATGGATAGATTAGGACTGGGCTATAGCGCCCTGTCAACAATCAATCCACGCCTGATTTACTGCTCGATCACTGGCTACGGTCAAACCGGACCGTATGCGCAGATCGCGGCCCACGATCTGAATTATCAGGCTCAGACAGGCATGCTCAATCTCTCAGGAGATGACAGTGGCAAACCCTCCCTGCCACCCATGTTGACAGCCGATCTTGCCGGCGGCGCCTATCCCGCAATGATGAATATTCTGCTTGGCTTACGCAAGCGAGATCAGGATGGCTCGGGATGCCATATCGACGTCTCCATGTCTGACAACCTGTTTCCCTTGATGTACTGGGGGCTGGGCAACGGCTGGACGGCTGACCTCTGGCCTAAACCCAGCAGTGATCTGGTCACGGGCGGCAGTCCACGCTATCAGGTTTATCAGACGTCAGACAATCGATATCTGGCGTGCGCACCGATTGAGGAAAAATTCTGGGAGAATTTTCTTTCTATCCTGGGAGCTACTGAACTTCAAAACGAACCAAACTCCGCTCTTGTCAAAGCCAGTATCGCTAAAATTATTGCGACTCAGACGGCCTCCTACTGGATGGAAAAATTCGCTCAGATAGATGCCTGCGTATCAGTGATCGTAGGGCTTGAGCAAGCAGTTCAAGATCCCCACTTTAAAGCCAGGGGCTTATTTGAGCGCAGTATCAGCAATAACCAAGGACACGACAAACCGCTTACAGCTCTACCCACTTCGGTCAGTAAAGTATTTCTGGCGGATACCAAAATTGTCTCTAGCCCGACGCTCGGGCAACACACGGCTGAATTTTTAAAATAAACCTCTCGGCCTGCCTGTCTCGAAAGACAGTCAGTTCAATCAAAACACTCAAATATTCAAAACAAAAACTTAACGGAGCAAATCATGAAATTTAAACTCACCACTCTTGCAGCGCTTTCTCTCGCAGCCCTTTTGTCCACAACAGTTTCAGCACAATCTGCCAAACCCGTTCGTATCGGCGCTTTGGTCGATATGTCCGGAGTCTATTCAGCTCACGGTGGCCCAGGCATGGTGACCGCCGTCAACATGGCGATCGAAGATTTTGGTGGCAAAGTTCTGGGACGCCCGATTGAAGTTCTCTCTGCAAACTATCAGAACAAAGTCGATATCGCCTCAGCGCGCGCACGCGAGTGGTATGACCGCGATGATGTGGATATGATTATCGAGTCGACTGATTCTGCCGCCTCACTTGCTTTGCAGAGAATTGGTGTTGAAAAAAAGAAAATAACAATTTTTGCCGGCTCTGCGACCTCTGCACTCACCAATGCTGAATGCTCGCCCTATGGCATTCATTATGTCTACGACACCTACGCGCTCTCGCACGGCACGGGTATTGCCGTCACGAAAGCCGGTGGTGATAGCTGGTTCTTTATCACCGCTGACTACGCCTTCGGACAAGCGCTGGAAAAAGATACTGCAGATGTTGTGACACAAAACAACGGTAAAGTCGTCGGCTCTGTTCGCGCCCCACTCAACACACCTGACTTCTCGTCTTTCTTGCTCCAGGCCCAGGCCTCGAAAGCCAAAGTCGTTGGACTTGCCAACGCGGGAACAGACACACAAAACTCGGTTCGTCAGGCAAACGAATTTGGTATCACCGAGGGCGGCCAGAAACTCGTCACACTGCTGGTGTTTTTACACGACATCAAAGGACTGGGCTTGAAAGCCGCACAAGGTCTGCAGTTTACGGATGGTTTTTATTGGGATTACAACGATGAGACCCGCGCTTTTGCAAACAAATTCTATGCACGTCATAAAGGCATGCCCTCGATGGTGCAAGCAGGGGCCTACTCGGCAACCATGCACTACCTGAAAGCCATCGCTGCCGCTGGTTCCACAGATGCCGATGCAGTATCAGCAAAAATGAAAGAAGCGCCGATCAATGACTTTTTCGCCAAGAACGGAAAAATTCGTGCCGATGGACGCATGGTGCATGACATGTACCTCGCAGAAGCCAAAAAACCCTCCGAATCAAAAAGCGACTGGGATCTCTTGAAAATCAACGCAGTCATTCCAGGCGACCAGGCTTTCCGTCCGTTGTCAGAAAGCGTATGCCCGTTAGTTAAAAAGGGTTGAGACCAAAACGACAGAGAGACATCATGAAAAAAACCCTATCAAAACTGCTCTTGCTCAGTGCTCTGATTGTTCCAGGAGCGGCCATGAGTGCCGATCCCTGGCCAAACAAACCTATCAGGATTGTCGTCACGTTCGCACCGGGCGGTACCTCTGACGTATTGTCTCGCGCGATTGCCCCTGAATTATCCAAGGCTCTTGGAGTACCTGTTGTTGTCGTCAACAAACCAGGGGCAAATAGTATTATCGGTACCCAGGAGGTCGCTAAATCACCGCCTGACGGTTATACGATTGGTTTATTCATCAGCGCCCACTCGATCAATCCTTACATCAATAAGAATTTACCTTACGACTCAAAAAAGGATTTCATCCCGCTCGCGATGCTGGCACTCATGCCTGGCTTGCTCACAGTGAACCCCAACGTTCCTGTGAAAACCGTCCAGGAACTCATCGCACTTGCGAAAGAAAAACCTGGCGCGCTGGCTTATGGAACACCCGGAGGTCTGACCTCTGGTCAGTTGTCCATGCAATACCTGATCAAGCTTGCAGGCGTCAACATTACTGAAATTTCCTACAAAGGTGGTGGCCCCGCTCTGGCAGACTTACTGGCAGGCCATATTCAAATGCTGATCAACAGCCCCACCTCTACGATTCCCTATGTCCGCACGGACAAATTACGGGGCATCGCCACCACAGGCGCTAAAAGACCAGCCTCACTTTCTGACATCCCAACTATCGCCGAATCAGGATTTCCCGGTTTTGAGCTGTATGAGTGGTATGCCTTATTTTTACCTGCTTGCACCCCACCAGAGATCGTGACACGCCTGCATCAGGAAGTGATGAAAATCATGGCCTCGCCCGCGATGGTCAAACGCATCGCTGACATTGGCGCGGAAAGCAGTACAGACACACCTGAACAATTCGCAAAGTTTGTCGAAAAAGAAGATCAAGTGTGGAGCAAAATCATCAAGGAAATCGGGGTACGTCCTGAATAGCACATACCCCGAAACACCCTAAGCTCGAAAACGCGAACCTGCATCAACGGAGATAACATCTCCGCTGATGTATTTAGCTGCATCCGAGGCAAAAAACACAGCCAGATTAGCGACCTCCTCGGCCTTACCCATTCGGCCATAAGGCAGGTTTGCCATGAGCTTGCCGTAGGCCTGACGATCGACCTCGGTTTTTGGATGCAATAGATTTTCAGTACGCGGTGTATGGATCAAACCCGGATTGATACCCAGCACCCTCACTCCATGGTCCACGCTTTCAGCACCAAAGGCTTTGGTAAAAGCGATCAGAGAAGCATTGGCGATTGAGGTGCCGATCGAATTTGGATTGAGCTTTTCACCAGCGATGCCAATGATATTAATGATGACGCCTGACTTGCGCTGCATCATGTGGGGATAGATTGCGCGGCTGAGCATGATGGTTGACATCACCTTGCCTTCGAACCCTTCGCGAAACCCGGCGGGATCGATATTGAGCAGGCTACCGCGCGAAATCGCACCAGCTGAATTAATCAGAATATCGGTCTCAGGAAATGCGGCACCAAGCTCTTGCGCACTCCCAGGCTCGGATAGATTGACAGATTCAATTTGAATTTCAACGGGATATTTTTGTTTGATTTTCTCGCGAGCCTCTTTCAATGAAGCCAAGTCACGCGCGACAAGTCTCAAGGCGCAGCCCTCGGCCGCCAAGGCCTCTGCTATCGCAAAACCAATCCCTTTCGATCCTCCAGTGACCAGTGCCACCTTTGCCTTGAGGTTGTAATCCATTGCCACTCCACATGATTAATAATGATTGATTAACAGACTCGTACAGCTCAGATATGTGCAGCCAACTTTAGCATTTGGCGAGCTTTGTTTCCATATTCTGAAAGCATGCGTGCAAATCATGATTGCCGGGTGTTACTGTTGTCTGCATAATCAGAAAACACCTCCATACTTATTAAAACCCGAGGCAATAACGATGGACATACTGAGACAATTCATCAAAAAACCAAAATTCCTGCTGATTCGTGCCCTGCTCACCTTGGGGGCCTGCATGTCTCTGAGCGCAGTGACTACAAGCTTTGCGCAAGCACCCTCGGCATATCCAAGCCAGGCGATCAAGATCGTCGTACCCTTCCCTCCAGGTGGTGCGACAGACATCATTGCTCGCATCATCGGACAAAAAATGTCCGAGCGTATGGGAGTAAGCGTGATTATTGAAAACAAAGCGGGGGCTAACGGCAATATCGCGAGCGAAGCTGTTGCCAGAGCCCCAGCGGATGGCTATACCTTGCTCTACAACACGTCCTCGCTTGCGCTGAGCCCTGCGCTCTATAAGAACCTGACATTCGACACGCAGAGAGATCTCGCTCCAGTCATTTTGACTACGGTTGTACCCATGTTGCTTGCGGTCAATCCTTCAGTCCCTGCCAATAACGTCATGGAACTCGCCGCGTTATTGAAAGCAAAACCAGGGCTGATTACTTTTGGTTCTGCTGGAATCGGCAACATCACCCACCTTGCCCCTCTACTCATGATGGATCAGTTAGGCGTAACTGCCAATCACATTCCTTATAAAGGCAGCGCCCCCTCGGTCATGGCTGTCGTCGCAGGCGAAGTTCAATTCGATATGGAGCCTATGGCGGTCGGACTCCAGTTTGCCAAGGAAGGCCGTATCAAGCCTCTGGCAGTCTCTACTTTAGAGCGCTCGCCAGCCTTACCGAATGTACCCACTCTTGAGGAAAGCGGTATGAAAGGTTTTGAAGTCGGCGCCTGGCAAGGCATCATGGCACCTGGCAAAACACCCGCTGCGGTTATCAACCGTCTGAATACAGAAATCATGCAAATCCTTGCGCTCCCCGAGATCAAGGAAAAGCTCCTGTCCCATGGCGCGCAAGTGCTCGGTTCGACACCAGAACAATACGCCAGCTATCTTGCCGCTGAAATCAAACGCTGGGATAAGGTCGTTAAAGAAAGCAACACCAAACCGGAATAATTCAAAACAATCACTAGGAGGCAATTTATGAAGCTGGACCACATTAGTTCCGAGCGCTTTACCAAAGGCATGGCGTTACGTCGGGAAACGCTCGGTGCTGAATACGTCGATGCCGCTCTTGCAAAAACCACTGAACTCACAGCCCCGTTTCAAGAGCTCATTACCGAAGCAGTCTGGGGTCATGTCTGGTCGCGTGACGTACTGGACCATCGCGTACGCAATCTGATTAATGTCGCACTGATGGTATCCATGAATAGACCCAATGAATTGCGCCTATACATCAAAGCCAGACGACAAACAGGGGCAACTATCGAGGAAATTGCAGAGGTCATTCTGCATTGCACCGTCTATTGCGGCGTTCCCGCCTCACTGGAGGCGTTCAAGGAGTTCGAGCGCGTGCTGGCGGAAGAAAAAGAGGCCGGTCTGACCCCATAACCGGGTCTTTTTGTGTATCGTTCTGTCTATGATCCACATTACCGAACTCCGCCTGCCTGTCGACCATGCCCCCGAGGCACTGCAAGCCGCGATTATCCAGCGCCTGGGCATTACTGCCCAGGATTTGCTGGATTTCAAACTGTTCAAACGCAGTTACGACGCACGTAAAAACAGCGCGCTTTCATTCATCTATACAGTCGATGTCAGCGTTAAAAACGAACCCGCCGTGCTGGCTAAATTCAAAGCTGACTTGCACGTCAAACCCACGCCGGATACAAGCTATCACTTCCTTGCCAATGCCAGTCAACGCACGCACACCTCCTCCAGACTGCGTCCTGTAGTCATAGGCTTTGGACCTTGCGGGATTTTCGCGGCTCTGCTGCTCGCGCAAATGGGCTTTAAACCCATCGTTCTCGAACGTGGTAAAGCAGTACGTGAACGCACCCAGGACACCTGGGGCTTATGGCGCAAAAATGTTTTAAATCCGGAGTCCAACGTCCAGTTTGGCGAAGGCGGAGCGGGGACCTTTTCCGATGGAAAACTATATAGCCAGATTAAAGATCCAAAATTCTATGGTCGCCAGGTTATCCGTGAATTCATCAAAGCCGGTGCGCCTGAGGAAATTGAATATGTCGCCAAGCCACATATTGGAACGTTCAGGCTAGTCGGAGTGGTCGAGAAAATGCGTGAAGAAATCATCTCCCTGGGAGGTGAAATCAGGTTTTCGCAAAAAGTAACTGGCTTTGACATCGACAACCAACAGATTCGTGGCATCCAACTCGAAAGCGGCGAAACCATACAAGCCGATCACGTTGTGCTCGCACTCGGTCACAGTGCGCGCGATACGTTTAAAGTCTTACACGATGCAGGGGTCTTCATGGAAGCCAAGCCTTTTTCGGTTGGCTTTCGCATCGAGCACCCACAGTCACTGATTGATCGCGCCAGGTTAGGTCCACACGCGGGCAACAAGCTGATCGGAGCCGCTGACTACAAGCTCGTGCATCATGCCAGAAATGGACGTGCCGTCTACAGTTTTTGCATGTGCCCAGGCGGCACTGTGGTCGCTGCGACCTCTGAGCCAAATCGTGTCGTCACAAATGGCATGAGCCAATACTCGCGTAACGAGCGCAACGCCAATGCGGGGATCGTTGTGGGCATCACGCCCGAGGACTATCCTGGCGGACCTCTGGCCGGTATCGAATTCCAGCGTAAGCTTGAGTCTAAAGCGTATGAGCTGGGAGGCAGCAGCTATGAAGCACCAGGTCAGCTGGTAGGTGATTTCCTCTCAGGGCGCGCCTCAACGGAGCTCGGCAGCGTGATCCCTTCCTACAAACCGGGCGTGCACTTAACTGATCTGGCCGAGAGCTTACCGTCCTATGCAATAGAAGCGATTCGCGAAGCCATTCCCGCCTTTGAAAAACAAATCAAAGGCTTCTCGATGCCTGATGCAATGCTGACGGGCGTTGAAACCAGAACGTCGTCGCCTTTGCGCATCACACGTGGTGAAAATATGCAAAGCCTCAACGTCAAAGGTCTTTATCCCGCAGGCGAAGGCGCAGGCTACGCAGGGGGCATTTTGTCAGCAGGCGTCGATGGCATACGCGTAGCCGAGGCAGTTGCGCTCAGTTGTTTGAACCCGTGATTCGTTCTACAGTCTACGAATATCCGACGCATCTGCGTGAGGCGATCAACGACCTCCCGACATCACCGGGTGTCTATATCTTCCACGGCGCGCAGGGGGACTTGCCGCTTTATATCGGCAAAAGCATCAACATCCGCAATCGCGTGCTTTCCCATCTACGTACCCAAGACGAAGCCCGTATGCTTCGACAAACCCAGCGCATCAGCTTCATACGCTGCGCGGGAGAAATTGGCGCATTGCTACTCGAAGCAAGCCTGATCAAGCAACAACACCCCCTGTTCAATCAGAAATTAAGACGCACCAAACAAATGTGTTCCTTAACACTTCAGGACGGGAAACCAGTCGTTGTTTATTCCAGAGATATTGATTTCGCAACACAGACGGGCTTGTTTGGCTTGTTCTCAAGCCGGCAATCGGCTCTTGAAAAAATCCGCGATTTCGCTGACGAACATCGACTTTGCCTTGGGCTGTTAGGTCTGGAAAAAAATAAAGCTGGAAAACCTTGCTTTCGCTCAATGATTAATCGTTGCGCCGGAGCATGTAGCGCCAGAGAGCCGCTGGAGGATCACCAGAGAAGACTTGTCGCAGCGCTTAACAGCATCAAAGTCATCTGTTGGCCCTACGCGGGAGCAATTGGACTGATCGAGCGCCATCCCGACATGACGCAGATACACGTCGTACAAAACTGGTGCTATCTGGGCTCGACAACTGATATGGACCAGGCGCGAGCACTGACAACACAGGCTTCTGGTTTCGATGCGGACGGCTACAAGATTCTGTGCCGGCCGCTACTTGCTGACGACACAGAAATTGTTGAGCTTTGCTCTAGTCAGGTTTGATTGAGTCTTCTGCCAGTTAGTCAGGTGCCAGGGCAACGTTATTGAGTTTATTGATATGCTCAGGCCACCGCCGTTTTTGGGCAGACTGCAACAACACACGCCCCCAGGACATCCAGGCATCCCAGCCAATTCTCTTATCCCAGGTATTACCCCAGCTCGATACGAGTTGCACACCACTCGCCGCGTAAAGCTCTGCCTGTTCGAATTCCCGGTGCGTCAGGTGCAACTGTGCCAGCAGTAATTGCGGTTCAGCCACCCAGGGGTTTAATTTGATCGTTTGCTCCAGCACACCGCGGGTGGCCTCAGAGGAAATTAAAGGCTGGTTTTGTGAAATCACCGACCAGTACAACGAGGCTGCAGAGGCTTCTTCTGCGGGACTCAATATTTGCGTGCCGCCAGCAAAGACAGGAGGGTGAGGCAGCAGATCCTTAAGCGCGGGATGATGTAAATAATGCCCCAGACGAGACATCTGTCCAACACGATAAGTCGTTGGGCGCATAGGTCCGGGCCACAGGGCTGCCGCCCAATGCATCTCAGCCGAGCGATTTTCATAATCCGGATAACCCGTGTAGATATCATCCTGCCAGCTGTACCACTGCTCACAGATATCAGCCATTGTTGTGACAATGAAAATCGCGACATCCTTTGGTGCGAGCAAATAAGGTTGACCATTCAGGGTCATAGGTAAAGTTCCATCGGCCTGTAACTTACCCTTGAACAACTCACGTAAAAACTCTGTTCGCGAAATGACACAGAACAAATGAATCAGGCGCTCCGCCTCGACACCCACGGCCTGCTGCAGGCGACCGCGCTCAGTGTTGATATCGAACTTCATCAGATCAACATGCATATTGCCGTAGACGCTATGCAACAAACCGAGTTGCCTGACAACCAGGGGTTGCTGCCAGAGAGTCAGAGTGCGGGTCACGCCAATCAAGTGATGTCTGAACGTCCCTGCCTTGTGCCAGTCCTGTCCGACACCACGGCCCAGGACGAGTGGCATCACGGGTCCAAGATCTGGATCGTGCTGCAGCCATTCTTCATCCAGCAGAGTAATGGCTCGGTTCAGTTGTTGGGTATCAAGTTTTTGTAGTGAGTTTTGTAGTGAGTTTTGTAGTGAGTTTTGTAGCGAATTTTGTAGTGGGTTTTGCATGCAGGTCCTATCGTCTCTCATCAGTATTTTTTATTTCAAAGTCTCACTTTAAACGCAAAATGAAACAATCATTGCAAGGCAGCTAAAGGTCTGGACAACACACGCCCAGGTCTTGCGCCCGTTGCCTGACCATGACTCCACACAACCTCACCGTTGACGATTACCATCTCGATCCCTCTGGAGAGCGCAATAGGATTCTCATACGTCGCAACAGCATCCACGGTTTCGTCATCAAACAAAGTCAAGTCTGCGTAAGCCCCTTCTTTGAGCACACCGCGATCGGTCAAACCAAAATTCACTGCGGTCAGTCCCGTCATTTTATGCACAGCCGTCTCAAGGTTGAACAGACCAAGAGCGCGCCGATAATGCCCCAGCACGCGAGGAAAGGTGGCCCATAACCTTGGGTGTGGTGAAGCATCGTGTGGCAGTCCGTCTGAGCCAATCATGGTAGGTGCGAACTGCAGGATTTTTTGCACATCGCCCTCGTCCATCCGGAAATAGATGGCTCCTGCAGGAAGCAACTTTTCAATCGCCTCCTCCTGGGAAACACCCATTTTTTCAGCAATCTTATCCAGGTCCTGACCCGCGTATTCAGGCATTTTTTTCGACCAGGTCACAATCACGCGCGCAGAGGTGACCGCGCGACTCCAGGATAAAACCGTCGAGCCTGCAGTGTAGGGATAGCAATCCAGACAGATCGGCTGGCTAGCCATACTTTTCTGAATAAATGCGAGCGTCTCGTCCGCGCGCCCGTAATTTTTTTGCCCAATCAGTTTGTGATGCGAAATGACAACCGGCACACCGACTTCGCGACCGATCCGGAATGTTTCTTCGAGAGAGTCCATGACGCCATCCGCCTCATCGCGCATGTGCGTGCAATACAAACCGTTGTATTTTTTAAGGGTTCGACATATTTCGATGACCTCCTCGGTCGGTGCTGCCACCGCTGGCTCATAAAACAGTCCCGTGGATACGCCAATAGCACCTGCCTGCATCGCTTCTGTCACGAGCAAGCTCATTTGCTCTATTTGTTCAGGCGTTGCGGCATTTTCGAGATCGTCCATCACAGCGACTCGCAGTGTTGTATGTCCTACAAGCATGGCACGGTTGGTCGCACACGGCTGAGCTTTTAAGGCCTCAAGATAGGAGGCGAAAGTTGGAAATTTGAACCATGCCCCCTCATCATCCAGCAAATTCAGCGGTGGTGTCACAGGATCCGGAATCGGGCGAGGCATAGGCGCCAGAGAGACACCGCAATTCCCGCCAATAATCGTGGTCACACCCTGGCTGATTTTTGGTGTCATCTCAGGATCGGACAACATCATGCGATCGTCGTGGGTATGGGCATCAATAAACCCGGGAGCAGCTACCTTACCCTGCAAATCAATTTCGTTTTTCGCAGAACTTGACGATAAATCACCGATTTTAACTATACGATCACCAATAATACCGATATCAGCCGAATAGCGTGGGGCGCCAGTCCCATCAACCACGCTAGCGCGTCGAATAATCAGATCGAAATTTTTCTGCATAAAAAACCTTTCACGAATGTATGTTTACAGGCACAGTACAAACTATATACTGAGTCACAAGCGACTAGCACTCATTCCTGCCGAGAAACCATGCAAGCCACCTCTGACATTACGCCCTATCTGGGTAAACTGATTAGCTTTCGACGAGACCTCCACGCTCATCCGGAATTAAAGTTCGAGGAATTCCGTACCTCTGACCAGATTGCCGGCTACCTTGGAGAATTAGGACTGACGGTACATCGCGGCTGGAGCAAAACAGGCATTGTTGCTACCCTGCGCGGCACGGGTCCAAACGCAGCTGATCCGAAACGGGCGATCGCCCTTCGTGCCGATATGGATGCGCTACCTGTTACGGAAATGAATCAGTTCGAGCACATCAGCCAATACCCCGGCCGTATGCATGCGTGCGGCCACGATGGCCATACCGCCATGCTGCTGGGCGGCGCAACGCTGCTTAAAGCCAAGCCAGACTTTGATGGCACCGTACATTTCATTTTTCAGCCTGCGGAAGAAGGCGGCGCAGGTGCGCGCGTCATGATCGAGGAGGGCCTGTTCGAAAAATTTCCGGTTGCAGCTGTTTTTGCTTTGCATAACTGGCCGGCAATGCCAGCGGGAAAAATGGGCGTACGTGTTGGTCCGATCATGGCAGCAACCAGTCGTTTTGAAATCAGGATTTCCGGACACGGCGGTCATGCTGCGCAACCTCACAGCACCATCGACCCGATCCCTGTAGCGTGCGCCTTGGTCACGCAACTGCAGACACTCGTATCACGCACCACCGATCCGCTGGACAGTGCCGTGGTGACCGTCGGAAAAATCGAAGCCGGCACGACAGAAAACATCATTCCAAATGAAGCTGTGATTTACGGCACCTGCCGGACACTCAAAAAGGAAACGCTCAATCATCTGTCGACTGCAATGGAGCGAATGAGCACCCATGTCGCGCAAGCGCATGGAGCGCAAGCGAAAATCATCCTCAAACCCGGCTACCCCAGTACCGACAATCACCCCAGGCAGGCGCGCTTTATGGCAGAGGTGATGGCGGCAACGGTCGGGCCTAAAAATGCACAAGATGACGTGCTGCCCGCCATGACAGGAGAAGACTTCAGCTTTATGCTGGAAAAAGTACCCGGAGCCTACGGTTTCATTGGCAATGGTCATGGCGGCTTGCCCGGGATCAGTCTGCATAACGCCGCTTACGACTTTAATGATGACATCCTTGGAATTGGTGCTGGGTTCTGGGATCGTCTTGTCAGACAGTGGCTGGAAAAGGAAATCTCAGAATGAGTACCAGGCGTCAAATACTCGGGCTGGGACTTTCAGTCACGCTAGGCTCTACAGGCTTATTGTCTTTACACCCGGCGATCGCACAAACTCAAAACTGGCCAAACAGAGCAATAAAAATCATCGTTCCCTATCCAACTGCTGGAGTCAGCGACACGATTGTCAGGATGCTCGCAGAGCGACTCACCGTTGTGCTTGGGCAATCAGTCATTATTGAAAATCGTGCAGGCGCTGGTGCCACGCTCGGTATGGATATGGTGGCGCGCGCAGCACCCGACGGCTATACCCTGGGCTTTGCAGCGATTAGTCCACTGACACTGAACCCCCACGTCATGAAAGTCCCCTACGATGCGCTGAAAGATTTCGCACCGATCGGTTCGGCCATGTACTCACCGATTTATTTGCTGGGGACGCCCAGGTTCAAAGGTAAAACCTTCGAAGATGTGATTGCGCTGAGTCGGGCAAACCCGGGCTCCATTACCGTTGCGACCTCTGGCTACGGGACCGTTGGGCACATCATGCTTGAGCAACTGAACAAGAAAGCAGGCATTACGCTGACCCATATTCCCTACAAAGGCGGAGCGCAAATCTCTACTGATGCCCTGGGTGGCCAGTTTGACCTGATGTTCGCCAACCCCTATGCGAACCTGAACGCCTTGATTGAGCAAGGAAAACTCAATCCCCTTGCGGTTGGATCGCCCGATAGATTAGCCAATCTCCCACAAATGCGAACCTTCAGCGAACTTGGCTATCCAGAGGTCAACCTGACATCCTTGTTTGGCTTCTTTGCCCCTGGCGGAACACCGGCGGAAATCATTAACAAGCTCAATGCCGAAATCAACAAAGTACTGAACGAGCCTGAGACTCAAGCTCGCGTCAGAAAAGTTGAAAATCTTGTCGTGACCAGTACGCCTGCAGAGTTTGCCGCAACAATCAAGCAAGAGTTCGCTGCTAACGCACGCATCGTCAAAGAAGCCGACATCAAAGCGGAGTAGCTTTAGCGATTTGAGCGCCCTGGTCTCCCAGGTCCCACCACAATCCTGCCATCAATTGCAGTGATTCACGGGCGACTGAACCTAACAAATGCTCATTGGGAGCATGTTGAGAGCACGCGGCATAGGAGTGCGGCACCCAGACAGTGGGTAAGCCAAGTATCTTTGAAAAAGCATCGTTAGGTAAGGTGCCGCCAAGGTTAGGCAGGATATCAACTTCTTTGCCAACAGAACCTTTAATCGAAGCGGCCGCCATTTTCACCCAGGCGTTATCCGGATCAAGACGCGTGGCCTCTGCTGCCTCGCCTCGGCTCGCAATCACTTCTATATCAGAGTAACCATGCGCATCCAGATGCTCACGGATATGCTCAACAAAATGTTCATTGTCACTACCTACTACATAGCGCAACTGACAATAGGCCACGGCATGCCCGGGAATCGCATTGACAGGCGCATCAGGGTTACCGGTCTTGAAAGCCAGCGTTTCAAAGGTGTTCCAGCCAAACACTCGTTCGGCCGGCGTCAAGCCAGGCTCGGCCCAGTCCAGATCGATCTCGGGATCGTTGGGTCCGCCACCCACCTCAATACTTTTCAAAGCGTTCCGGACATTTTCTGGCAAAGCGCTTGGCAATAATTTAGGAACAAGTATTTTCCCTTTTTCATCGCACATCGACGCCAGTGCGTTGGCCAAGCGGATTCCAGGGTTCCTGAGTAAGCCCCCCCAATTACCAGAGTGATGCGCACCCTCACGCAGTGCGATGCGTAACTCAAAATTAAAGGCGCCACGCGAACCAAGAAACAAGGTTGGTCGCGAAGCCGACACACGAGGACCGTCTGAGGCAAGAAACAAATCAGCTGCCAATAATTCGCCATGCTGTTCGCACATTTCACGCAAGCCAGGCGAGCCCATTTCTTCGCCCATTTCAATCATGAGTTTGACGTCGTAGCCCAGCTTTCCTTGACGGGCGGTAATCACCTGCTCCAGTGCAGCAAGATTGATACTGTGCTGACCTTTATTATCTGCAGTGCCTCGTCCATACCAGCGATCGCCCTGGATATTGAGCGTCCATGGTTCGAGACCAGCATGCCACTGCGGCGCATAGCCCCGCACCACATCACCATGACCGTAACTGAGCACGGTAAAAGCAGAACCAGTCTCATGGCGCTGAGCCACCAAAAAAGGGGCGCCACCCTCTATGGGGTTAGGGATGAGACGACAGTCAAAATCAAGGCTTTTTAAAACAGGAATGAGTTCATCGGTCAGATAGGCTGTCAGAATGTCCAACTTGCCAGGCTCCTGACTCTCGGTCGGACGGGCAACCCTGCGCGCCAGCGTGGTTTGAAAAGTGCCCTGGTCAAAATAGGCGGTTGCGAGATCGATTGCTTGCTGACGACTCATGAGTTGACTCTTATGCATTGTGTTTGAGATGCTAAAAGCTTAAGCCTTTGACAGTACAAACACAAATACAAACAGAGCACCCTGCCTAAAATGCGGTTATTTAACAATAATCTGATCAAACACCCCGCCATCATTGAAATGTGTTTTTTGTACTTGCTGCCAGTTCCCGAATACCTCGGCGAGCGTGACAAGATTCAATTTTGCGAATTGTCCGGCGTATTTTTCAGCCATGGCAGGATCAAACGGCCGGTAATAATGCTTGCCTGCGATATCTTGACCTTCAGGTGAATACAAATATTCAAGATATGCCGTCGCTACTTTTCTTGTGCCTTTTTTATCGACCACCTTATCAACGAGAGCGACAGGCGGTTGCGCCAGGATCGAGAGCGAGGGCGTCACCAGTTCAAACCTAGCGGGTCCTAATTCCTTGAGCGCAAGATAGGCTTCATTCTCCCAGGCGAGCAATACGTCGCCTATGCCGCGTTCAGCAAAGGAAGTTGTGGCACCCCTCGCACCAGAATCCAATACTTTGACATTGGCATAAAGTGCCCGTACAAATTCTTTCGCTGTCACGTCATTACCACCTGGCTGTTTGAGCGCGTAGGCCCAGGCAGCGAGATAATTCCAGCGCGCGCCTCCCGAGGTTTTTGGATTAGGCGTGACGACTGCGATACCAGGCTTGATCAAGTCATTCCAATCAACAATTTTCTTGGGATTGCCCTTGCGCACAAGAAAAACAATCGTCGAGGTGTAAGGAGAGGATTGATTGGGAAGCCGTTTCTGCCAGTCCAGCGGGATCAGATTAAATTGAGTGAGCGCATCAACATCGTAGGCAAGCGCCAGCGTGACAACGTCCGCCTCCAGCCCATCAATCACCGAGCGTGCTTGCTTACCTGAACCGCCATGAGACTGACGCAGCGAAACAGTTTCACCTGTCGTTTGTTTCCAGTGTTTGGCAAACGCCTTGTTGAAATCCTGATAAAGCTCACGAGTAGGATCGTAGGAGACATTCAGTAATGTGGCCTGCGCATAGGCATTAAAAGAAAAACCGAATATCAACAGGCTCGCGCCAAACAGTTTTAAAAATACAAATAATTTCGACAGCATGCTGTTCATGCCTCCTGTAAATTTTAGAGGTCTCTAGGCGCAAGCATGGCGAATCATGCCGGCTGCAACCGTATGCTTGGTCGCATCATCAATCAGCACAAACGAACCGGTTGCGCTTGACTCATCATATAAGTCTGCCGCGATTGGTTTTTGCAGAATAAGATTAATACGACCAATCTCGTTGGTTTTGATGGTGGAGGCGCCAAAGCCCTGCGACAGCGTGTGAATATCGAGTACCTGCTCAATATCCTTGACCTTGGCGAATACCGTTTGTGTCGTGTGCTGGAGTAAATATTTTCGCGACAGTGACAAAGAATCAGTATCGAGCCAGCAGACATCCGCTTGCAGCGCTTTCGCCAGCACGGGCTGTTGCTCTGAGGCACTCGCCGAAACAATCAGATCACCGCGCGAGACATCCACATCATCGGCGAGACGAATCATCACAGCCTGCCCTGCTTGCGCTTTTGCAACGCCAGAGTCAGTCAATTTTTCAGGTAAAGCGTTTGCCACCTGGATTTCCGCAACTGTCGTGACCTGACCACCTGGTAATATTTTTACCGACTGGCCAGAAAATATTTGCCCCGACTCGACCTGCCCCAGGTATCCGCGGAAATCGTCCGCAGCGCTGCCGTCCTGTCTAGCCACATACTGGACAGGCAAACGCAACGCAGGTAATGCCGCAGACTTCGCTATCTCGACAGACTCCAACCACTGAAGCAAGCTTGGACCTCGCCACCAAGGGGTGCGCTCACTCAGATCGACAACGTTATCGCCTTGCAGCGCCGAGACAGGGATGATCACCGGCGAGGGCAAGCCAATCGTGCGGGCTAACGACTGAATCGACTGACGAATTTTATTGAAGATGGTCTCATCGAAATTCAACAAATCCATCTTATTGACTGCGAACACCACGTGCTGCAAACCTAACAAACGCACAATCGAAGCATGGCGTTTAGTTTGGGCGAGCAGACTCGCTGGTTCCGTTGCCAGATCTATGCGTGTCGCATCCACCAGCACAACAGCCACCTCCGCTTGCGAAGCGCCCGTGACAAGATTGCGTGTGTATTGTTCATGACCGGGTGCGTCCGCAACAATGAATTTACGGCGAGCGGTTGCAAAGTATCTGTAGGCGACATCAATCGTAATACCTTGCTCACGCTCTGCTTCAAGACCATCGGTCAGAAGAGCCAGATCGACCTGCGCATCACTGGCTTTCACGCGCGCATGTCGCGTTTTTGCCAAGGCCAGTAACTGGTCGGCTAACACTGCTTTACTGTCGTAGAGCAAACGACCGATTAAGGTACTTTTTCCATCATCAACACTACCTGCTGTAATGAAACGCACAACGCTTTGTGACTGGCTCTTGTTCGGCTCGACTTGGTTGCCTGAAATTTGCTGCTGATTCATCAGAAATATCCTTCTTTTTTACGACGCTCCATCGAGGCTTCGCTGGTCTGATCATCCATACGGGTAGCGCCACGCTCTGTGACTTCAGATAAGGCGGTCTCCTGGATAATGTCCTGCGGTGTTGCCGCCGTGCTCGCAACGGGACAAGTGCAACTGATGTCGCCCACAGTCCTGAATCTGACCGCAACAACCTCGCTGCGATCGTCTAGGCTTTTTGGCGTTACGGACGTGACGGGAACAAGCAAACCATTTTTTTGCACAACCTCCCGCTTGTGGCTGTAATAAATACTGGGTAATTCGAGCCCCTCACGCGCGATGTATTGCCAGATATCGAGCTCGGTCCAATTTGAAATTGGGAAAACACGCATATGCTCACCTGAGGAGATGCGCGCGTTATACAAACGCCAGAGTTCAGGGCGCTGTGCTTTTGGATCCCATTGTCCAAACTCATCGCGAAACGAAAAAATACGTTCCTTTGCTCGTGCTTTCTCCTCATCGCGTCGAGCGCCTCCCATCAAGGCGTCAAAACGGTATTGGGCGATCGTCTCAAGCAAGGTCGTTGCCTGTGCAGCATTGCGAGAATCAGTTTGCTTTCGCAGCTTAACCGTGCCTTTGCGAATTGAATCCTCCACATGTCCGACAATCAGCTGCGACCCGGTGCGCTTAACAATATCATCACGGAACTGAATCACTTCAGGGTAGTTATGGCCTGTATCGATATGCACCAGAGGAAAGGGAAGTTTTATTTCACGGGCACCGAATCTGAACGCTTTGCGCGCCAGATGAAACATCACGATGGAATCCTTGCCACCAGAAAAAAGCATCGCTGGATTTGCGCACTGTCCAACAACTTCGCGAATGATATAAATCGACTCCGCCTCCAGCCAATCGAGATAATCGTTATTGATGAGCGGTCTTGACTGCTCGAGTTGCGATACCTTGTCAATCAATTGCGCAGCTTCCTGCTGAGCAGCTGGCGTTACATGCAAACCGCACTCTTTGCTTTGGTTTTGTAACCACCACCAGCGACCCGCCCTGATGTCCTCGTTACTCCTGATGGCACGTGTGCAAGGCTCACAACCAATACTGGCATACCCCTGGAGATGCAGAGGATGAACAGGCACTTGACGAGTCTGCACATAGGCCCAGATCTCTTGCTGCGTCCAGTCGTATAGGGGATTGAATTTAAGCATCTCGCGCGCGGCATCGAACTCCTCAAACTCAAGTTCTTCGCGCGTAACCGCCTGCTCTTTGCGCTGCCCTGTGAGCCACGCATCAGCGCCACTCAGCATACGATTAAGTGGCTCGACCTTGCGTGCAAAACAGCAAGCCTTTTTAGCTTGTTCTGACTCATAAAAGCCATTGACACCAAACTGCTGCACATACTGTGTCACGCCTTTTTCAAGTGGCGTCGCAACTTGAATGCGGATTTGATAGTGCGCTTCACAGCGACTGAGCATGGTGAGCGTTTCCTGGGGCAAACGTCCGGTATCAAGCGTGAAGATCTCGATTGCAAACTGATTCGTGGCAATCGCATCGGTCAAGACCATGTCTTCCACCGCCAGACTTGTTGCGAAACGAACACACTTATTGTTTTGCTCGATATGCCGGAGCCGATCGTACAGGGTAGCTATTTTTTTATCCAACAACTCCTGATCAACAAGATTTTCAGGAATTCGCCACAGCTCAATTGTTTGCTCAATCATCTTATTCTCTCTTGCGTGCCCGCGGCAGCGCAGAAAATCAGCTCTCTCAAATCAGAGGCGAGTCGATTTCAATTTCAAAGATGAGGATGCTAAGGCGTTGTCTTGTTCAGGCGAACAACAAAGAATTTATATCGATATTTATGCAGCGGTTATTAGCTCAGTTTTTTTATTCATAACGAGGCAAACCTTGCGCGAACCGCACGCCCCGTGGTGACTACATGAGTGAGCTTGCGGCATGATCGGTCATAAACAACTCAGTGATAGGTAACCGAGGTTTTAGTTTGCTGCACCTCTTCGCTGGCTTGAGAGGCTTCGACCGCAGCAATCTGAGTTAGTCCCGTAAACCACTGTGCCTGCGTCGCAATCTCTGCGAGCAACTGATGAATACCCAATGCGAGTTTTTTAGGTAGATTTAAATTCAGTGATTCTGCATCCTGAATAAAAAAGGTGAAACTGACGGTGTCCTGTTCCCGCTTGCAGGCTGCGTTGGCGACTAACTCTTTATCGTTACCAGTCGACAGGATACTTTCTGCTGCTTTGCGCTCCTGAAAGGGAGTTTTCAGGTCCAGGCCAGCGAAGGGTTCCAGGTTTTCTTTGTTTCCCTCAAACTGTCGTGGAATTTGGGGTGCAGCCTGTGACACAGGCAAAGCACTTTGCACAGGCAAATCAAGAAAAACACTCAGGTTTTCAAGCATGAAGCGGCAAATACGCCTGGTAAGTAAAAAGGCTACATGCTTATTCTCATCCAAATTAATCCGCATCATCATGCGGTCCTCAAGCTCAAGATATTTAACCTGAATCTGGGTGATTTCCATATTTTTTGAATACGCCGCGCATTTGGCGTAAATTTCAGTGATCTAAAACTGCATAATAGTGGAAAGCGAGTCAGCAAACGATATATGTTTTCACATCTTCTTATCATCCAAACATGACAAACCAGCATCCCACCCCCCCTTCACAGGCTGAAAACAGACAGCCCTGGCTAAAAAAGGACTTCGCATTTTTCGAAACCATTACCCTGAGATGGGCAGATAACGATGCCTACGGGCATATCAATAACGCTCATTACTACTCGTTTTTTGACACTGCGGTTGACGGCTACTTAATGACCAATGACTTGCGCAAACTCATCAGCGGCGAGCTTCAAACATTGGTAGTCGCCTCAGAATGCCGTTATCACAGCCAAATCTCGTCTCCAGGGACAATCCAGGTGGGCGTCAGAGTGGGCAAGTTAGGAAATAGTTCTGTCACCTACGAGGTTGCCGTGTTCACAAAGGAGTCTGAGCTCGCTGCCGCGCAAGGTCTTTTTGTACACGTCTGTGTCAACCGTGCGACACAGCGTCCCGTCCCGGTACCACAGAGTTTTCGTGACGCCGTGGCAACATAAATTTAGCTTTAACTGGTAGAGCCATCGACAGTTGCTCAGCCAGTCAGTAAGATCAGACGCATTAGAATAATTATTTTCAGGGATTGTCCGACATGCTCTCCTTTGCCGCAAAAGAATACGGCCTTGCCAACAAGCATTTTTACAAAGTGCCAAATGGACCCGACAGTTATGTTTCCTCGTGCATTGGCATCAATGCGGTAGAACGCAAAGTAAAGGGCTTGCCAGGCAGGGCTCCCGAGTCCTTTCCACCT
Source organism: Burkholderiaceae bacterium (assembly GCA_036725985.1). GTDB lineage: Bacteria > Pseudomonadota > Gammaproteobacteria > Burkholderiales > Burkholderiaceae_B > Zwartia. The sequence continues at coordinate 130,741 of DAIMDD010000002.1, read as the reverse complement.
CCGATCGAACCGATTGCCTTTCTGGTCGAACAAGAGGCTAACAGCCGTCTGCCGGGGCACTATCATCAGGCCGATCAGTTTCAGGTCTTTGTCTCAGGTGAAGGCAGTTTCGGCATCAAACCCATTACAGGCATGACGGTACATTATGCGATGGCCTTCACGCCATACGCCCCGATTCACGCCACCACTTCTCCGATCGAGTACTACACACTGCGTAATGGTTGGGACCCGGGCGCCCAATGGATGCCCGAAAAAAAGGCAGGTCTCATGTCACGTGAGCATCCCTATCGCCATGGGCTGGGCCTGGTACCTGCTTTAGCCCGCAACCCGGACGGCCCCGCCAGAATTGAAGGTGTTCTGGAACAAAACGTGATCCCGTTCGAAGCAGACGGTCTTGGTGCAACGCTTTATCAAACCACGAGTGCCATGACGATCAATGGCCCTCAGCCACAAACAGGCAGGGGTCAATACTGGCTGGTGCTGAAAGGGCAATGCATGATCAATGAACATGTCGCGAGCGAGCGTTCAATGGCTTTTGCAACGCCGGACGAACCTGCGCCCACAATCATTGCGGGCGAGCAGGGTGTCTCGATTCTGATGATGCAGTTTCCTAAACGCTAGGCTGCATGACTCAAGCCATATCGGGCACTAAAACAATCGCACCTGTAGTGGTTCGACCTTCGAGCAAGCGGTGTGCCTCAGCCGCTTGTGTGAGTGGCAGCACCGCCTCAATATCAAGCCTAACCGTGGGGTCAGCTAGCATTTCGAAGGCATCGACGCTCATGGCCAGCATCTCCTCTCTTTTCGCAACGTAGGTGCGCAAAGTCGGTCGGCAGACCCAGAGCGAACGCGCGTGCAGATCCTGCAAAGCGAACCCTTCAACCTGACCAGAGGCCGTACCGTAATTAATGACCAAGCCTTTAGGGGCCAGGCAAGCGACCGAGCCATCAAAAGTCGTTTTTCCGACCGAATCAAACACCACGCAAACGCCTTCATTATTCGTCATGCGTTTTACCTCAGAGACAAAATCTTGCGTGGAGTAGTTGATTGCATAGTCAGCCCCCAGCTCAAGTGCGATCCTGACTTTCTTATCGCTCCCTGCCGTGGCGATGACACGCAAACCAAGCCGCTTAGCCCACTGTGTCAAGATCTGTCCGACACCACCTGCTGCGGCATGGATCAAGACAGTATCACCCGCTTTGAACGGATACATCTGTTTGAGCAAGTATTGCGCTGTCAATGCACGCACAATCCCTGCAGCAACGCGTTCTGCGCTAAGCCCCTCAGGGACTGGAATCGCTCTGTCTGCAGGCAGCGCGACATGGGTGCAGTAGCTTCCAACACCAGCGTTGGTATAGGTGATCAGGTCACCGACAGCCAGGTCTTTAACGCAGGAGCCAACTTCGACGATACGTCCCACCGCACTGACACCAGGTATGAACGGTGGCTCGGGATTATGTGAATGCGGCTGACCCGCCCGCAAATAGACATCCACAAAATTCACGGCGATCGCCGTATGCGCAATCACGACTTCGTTGGGTTTTGCTTGCGGCATAGCGATCGGTTGAGCCTGCAATACTTCAGGCCCGCCGAGTTTGGTCACATACACAGCATAGGGTGCTTGCATGATTTAGCGCCCTTTGAATTGAGCCTGACGCTTTTCAAGAAAAGCTGCGCGCCCCTCTTTGAAGTCTTCGCTGGCGAAACACTTTTCAACCATGCGCACCGCCTGCTCAAGATCCTGCTCGTCCGGATGCGCACAGACTTGTCTGATATTGAATTTGGCTGCCGCCACAGTCAAAGGCGCGTTTTCAGAAATCATCTTGGTATAGAGATCAATGGTGGCATCAAACTCAGCAGCCGAGCAGACTTTACTCACAAAACCCATGCGCAAGGCATCGTGTGCATCAAAACGGCGGGCGGTTGAAAAAATATCAGTCGCATTCGCCAAGCCAATAATATCTGTAAACCTTTTAATACCTTTATGGCCATAACCAAGGCCTAAGCGTGCAGCGGGCATTCTGAAGGTCGCATCTTCTGTGCAGATCCGTATATCGCATGCTGCGGCCATACCAAGACCGCCACCGAAACAAAAACCGCGAATTTTGGCAATGATCGGTTTTGAACAATTGACCGGAGCATTCATCGCACCCGACACAGCAATTTCGTATTGCTCCTGGGCTTCCTGCGAGGCCCGCAACTCATTAAATTGCGAAATGTCTGCCCCGGAAATAAAGGCTTTTTCACCATCACCTGCCACAACAATGACCCGAACCTCAGGATCGGCATCGAACGCATCGATTGCTTTGGGAACATCCGCCCACATCTGGACAGTCATCGCATTCATTTTTGTAGGGTTTGAGAAAGTGATGTATCCCACGGAACCCTTTTTTTCAACGATCAGCTCAGCCATGAAAATTCCTTGAATTGTTATCTGTTTATTTAGTCTTAACTGTTATAACTTAGTGACTGTGTGAGTATCTCTTGCAAAAACTCCTAAAGCAACATATAAAACATCCATCAAACCGTCTGACGCACTCAAATCTACAGAAATGTCGGGCCAGACCACTTAACCAATTGAAAAATAAAGAAAATGTCAAAAATCCAGGCTTCTTCAGCGCTTTCTAATCTTCGTGTACTGGACATGTCACGCGTCCGTGCGGGTCCAAACTGCGTCCGAATCCTGGCCGATTTTGGTGCTGATGTCATCCGCATTGAGCCGCCCAAAGGTGTAGACCCCAACGAAGGAATGTTTGCGGCCAATCGGGAAGGCGGAGACTTCCAGAACCTGAATCGTAACAAGCGTTCACTGACACTGAACCTGAAAAAACCAGGTGCACTTGAAATCATGATGCGTCTGGTGAAAACCGCTGACGTTGTGGTCGAGAACTGGCGTCCCGACATCAAGAAGAAACTTGGCGTGGACTATGAATCGCTCGCTGCAGTCAACCCTCGCATCATTCTCGCGAGTATTTCAGGATACGGTCAAACGGGTCCGTATTCCTCACGTCCAGGTTTTGACCAGATCATGCAGGGCATGGGTGGCTTGATGTCCGTAACAGGCATACCTGGTGGTGGCCCGGTGCGTGCCGGTCTGGCTGTCGCCGACATGAGTGCGGGCTTGTATGCCAGTATCGGCATTCTGGTTGCCCTGCAGGAGCGTGAGCGCTCTGGACGCGGTCAGTGGGTTCATGCCTCGCTGCTGCACTCGCAAATTGCCATGATGGATTTTCAGGCTGCGCGTTACCTCAACGAGGGTGATGTACCTGGGCAAGCCGGCAACGACCACCCCACCTCCACGCCAATGGGCTTGTTCGAAGCAAGCGACGGGGTGTTCAATCTCGGTGCCTCTGGTCAAGGGAACTGGCTAAGACTGGTTGAAATATGCAACAAACCAGAATGGCTCAATGATCCGGATTTCGAGAATGAAAAATCACGCTCGATCAACCGCAAGCGTTGCAACGAAGTCATCAACGAGGTGTTCCGCACCAATACCGTCGAGTACTGGGTCGAGACGCTGAACAATGCTGGCGTTCCCGCAGGACAGGTTTACAACGTGCCTGAGATGTTTGAAGACAAACACATCAAACAGTCCCACGTATCCAAAGCGGTGAAAGACAGCGCAGGTAAAGAGAAACACTTCATTACCCAGCCCGCCACCTTGTCACGCACACCTGCAGATGTTGTCACGACAGCACCGCAGTGGGGAGAGCATACAGATGAGGTGTTAGCTGATGTTGGTTACTCAGCAGCAGAAATCGCAAAATTCCACGAGCAAGGTGTGGTGTAATTTTTCAGGATTTACTGTCTGTTTGTTATCGCTACAAAAATAGGGCCCCGTGTTATCGGGGCTCTATTTTTTTACTCCAGGCTTGCTTAACCTTTGCGGGCAATCACAAAAGCTCAGACCTCGTCGGCGATCGGATTGCTCAGCACGCCCACGCCTTCAATGTCGATCTCAATGGTGTCACCCGCCTTCATGAATACGGGCGGCTTTCTGGCATAGCCCACACCAGCCGGTGTTCCTGTAATCACCACATCACCAGGCTCAAGCGTCATGCACTCTGTGATCAGCACCAGTGTTTCAACAATACCCCAGAGAAAATTCCTGGTATTGGCGTCCTGCATGATCTGCCCATTGAGGCGTGACTGAATACGCAAACCATCAGCAGCGGCAGGCAACTCGTCCGGTGTGACCAGCCAGGGTCCAAACCCACCCGTTGCATCAAAGTTTTTACCAATCGTCCACTGTGTGGATTTACGCTGATAGTCGCGCAGGCTGCCATCATTAAAAGCGCTGTAACCCGCCACGTGCTCAAGCGCATTGGCTGGCGTGAGATGACGTGCCGTTTTGCCAACGACAAAAGCCAACTCAGCCTCATAGTCGAACTTATCAGAGACTTTAGGACGAATCAACGCTTGTTGATGTGCTGCAAGCGAGCTTGGTCCCCGCATGAAAAAAGCCGGGTACTCGGGGCGCGAGTGACCGCCTTCGGCTGCATGATCCGCATAATTCAAACCCAGACAGATAATTTTTCCGGGACGCTCAACCAGCGGAATAAATTTCACACCCTGAACAGGCTTGATCACTGCGGCAGGATTTTTAGCAAGCGTTGCGATATGCGACATCGCCTGGCCTGAGGCAATGATTTCGAGCAAGGTATTGGGCAAGCTCGCATCTGTTGCCGACAAGTCAATGAACTCGCTGGAATCTTTGGCGCGCAGCAAACCCACACGTTTGTTGTTGTTTGAATCCTGATAACTGAATAGACGCATGGCCATCCCCTTGATTGTGAATGGCCATGATCATAAATCAAGGCGTCAAAGAAATCTCGTGATTCAGACTAACTAAACAGCAGGGCCGTCAAATAGAGCCAATTCAGGCAGGTTTATAAAGTAGCGACTGCGCAGAGATCGACTGGCTAAACACCTTGCGCTCAGTAAAGATATCGAACAATCGCTGAAGCGCCACCACATCGCTGGGTTTGACTTCGTTGTAATTGATATAGCCGCTGATTGGGACTTCCTTGGCCAACTCTCCATCGATCGGCGTGAACCCTTTCAGATAAGCGTTAGCTTGCAAACCTTGCTGCCGTACAAACTCGACTCCCGCTGTGTAGCCTTTCAGAAAACCTGGGACCAGCGCTGCCTTGTCCTTGAGAGTGCTTGCATTGAGTGCCGCGGCACCACCGATCCAGGGCAAATTATTACCCAACACATATTTACTAATGACTCCCGCCCCGAGTGAACGCGATATTTTCTGTTGCTTACCAATCACTGCCGTGGGCTCGAGCACATAGGCCGCATCAATTTGACCAGACGCCAGTGCAGGCAAAATCTGGGGGATCGGCAGCTCGATGACTTTCGCGTCGGTAATCTTATTACCTTCCAATACCGCTTTAGCAAGCGTTACGTTATTGATCCCGGGACCACACGCTACTTTCTTGCCGGCAAGTTCTGAAATCGTTTTAATTGTTGAGTCGATTGGCACGATCACCTGATCCAGGACAAACTCTTCGTTCGCAAAATTCATGCACGTGAACTTGATCGAACCGGGGGCTTGCGCATCGGCAAGCGCGAGCGCGGTAATCGCCACACCATTTGCGCAGCCGTCCAGACGGCCAGCAATCATTGCATCCACCACCTGATTGGGACTGGCGAACTTCACCGCCTCAACCGCGACACCCGCCTCCTTGAACAGGCCCCGTTCCAGGGCCGCATAGAAAGGTAGTCCGGCAGATAATGGCCAATAGCCAATCATCAATTTTTTTTCTTGAGCCAATAAGGGTGCACCTAGGCTGGCAAGCCCAAGGCTCAAACCGGTCTTGGCAGTCATTGACAATAGCTTACGACGTGAGATATTTAAATTGTTCATCCTGGCTCCTGAATAGGTTGTTTAAAACCAAGCAATTGCCATGCCAGCACCGAATCCACAACGCATGTCCAAATTAATCACTTCAGCCCACTCTGACGCACCAATGCGGTGCGCAGCGCTTCAAAAAGTACAAAACTCGGTTTCTATAAAAATTCTTTCGCTCATGCCATACTCTGGTTATCTAGCCGCTCTCTTTTTCAGGACAAGCCGCCATGCCGATATCAATGTCACGAGAAGAACTCGATCGTGCCTACAACAACTCACTCGCTGTTACAGACAGTGCAAAAATCGTTGCGGCCTGGGGGTTGGCCAGTCATGCTGTGCGCTCAAAAAATACACCACACAACGATCTGTCCTATGGTGATGGTCACAGCGTCTCGTTTGACTTCTTTTCTGCAGGCCGCAACACGCCTGTTCTGGCTTTCATTCATGGTGGTTTCTGGCAAAACCGTGCCAAAAGCGATTTCGCCTTTCTAGTCCCGGCGATTGTTGAGGCGGGCATCAGTGTGGCAATGCTTGGTTACAGACTCGCCCCCTTCGCAAAAATGAACGAGATCGTCGAAGATGTGCGCAGCGGTATCCATGCAGTCATTGCACACCTCAACAAAGAACAAGGTCACTGCCCCGGCATCTGGCTCACAGGTTGGTCAGCGGGCGGTCACCTGGCGGCTATGATGCTCAACGAACCCGGCGTAGCAGGTGTGACAGCAATCAGTGGAATATATGATCTCGAACCAATGCGCCACTGCTATATCAACGACAAGCTCGCGCTGGATGAAAAAATGTCCAGGGATTACTCGCCGATTCTGTTGCCACAAACCTCAAATAAAACAATTGACTTGTTTGTAGGCGGTGCGGAACTAGCTGAAATGCAGCGTCAAACTAGCGACTTTGCGCTCTATCGTCAGCAATGTAGTGCGCCGGGTGTTTACTCCAACCTGCCTGGCTTAAATCACTATACGATTCTGGATGAACTGGGAAAGAGCAACGGAAAAATCCTGGCATCCATCAAAGCCCGCATCCTTTAAGCCAAAATACCCGTGACGCAATGAAACAGATTTTCCTCAACCAGCAAGGTGCCATACGCACTGAAGTATGGACTGTATATATAGCAATTATGCTGCTTAACATCAGCGCCTGGAGCGGCGCTTTATTGCTATTTCAAGAGCATCCCTTGTTACTCGGTACAGCGCTTTTATCTTTTGGACTGGGTCTGAGACATGCCGTAGATGCAGATCACATTGCTGCGATTGATAATGTCACACGCAAACTGATCCAGACAAAGCAGCAGCCAATCGGCGTTGGTTTTTTCTTTGCGCTGGGACACTCGACGATTGTTTTAATTGCCTGCATCGTGATTGCCTGGGCTTCTGCTCAGATAGCAAACCACTTTGAGGACGTCAAGGAAATAGGCGGTTTAATCGGCACACTCGTGTCTGCGCTTTTCCTGTTTGTCATCGGTGCCATCAACGCGCTGATCTTATGGACAACCTACAAAGCCTGGCGAAGCTACAAACGCACAGGACATTACACAGAACAAACCGTCGATCTGCTCGGTCCGAATTCCGGTTTGCTCGCACGAATGATCAAACCAGTTTTTCGTCTGATTTCTCGAAGCTGGCATATGTATCCGCTTGGCTTTTTGTTTGGTTTGGGTTTTGATACGGCAACTGAAATTGCTTTACTAGGGATTGCTGCCTCACAGTCGACCCAAGGCTTATCGCCTTGGGCGATTATGATTTTCCCCTTACTTTTTTGTGCTGGCATGACGCTTGTTGATACGCTCAATGGTCATTTAATGATTGGTGCTTATGGTTGGGCACAAGCGCAACCCGAAAGAAAAATCCTCTATAACCTGACGATCACGTCGATTTCAGTATTGACTGCTCTGTTGATCGGACTCGTCGAAGTCCTCAGTCTGGCTGGTGATAAATTAAAGTTGCAGGGCTTTCTGACTGATATGGCCCAAACCATCAGCGAACATTTCTCTTTACTAGGCTATGGCATTATTTTTCTGTGCGTATTGACCTGGTCGATTTCCTTGTTCCTTAGTCGTCCAAAGCGTCCAGACAAAATGTTATGATTTCACACTGTGAACAAACATAGAACCAGATCATTCTGGGTGTGGTTGACGGCCGTTGCCCTGCTAATGTCCGCACTGATGCCCACGCTCTCCCAGGCTGCACGCGCGCAGTCCGGTTCAGGCTTGCTGTTGCCTGTCTGTACCAGCACGGGAATGAAATGGTTTGATTCCTCCACAGGTGAAATTCGCGAACTCACGGCTCAAAACGAGCAAGACTCAGCCACTGAGCATTGTGTCTGGTGTAGTGTTCATCCAGTCGCTTTGCTTTCCAGGCTGAGCGTTGTCCCTCCCTTATTTCTTGAGTTAGCTGAGTTAACTCCACCCGTTTATCAGGTCGTCGGCCGACCTTTTACCTGGCCCCCCTCCAGCCCCAGAGCACCACCAGACGTCGCGTAACGCGACGCGACATAAACCTGACCGCAGCACGCTGAGTGCCAGCGACACCCGGGATTTAGTGCGTGTCTGAATTGCTATTGTCCAACGTCGCAAGCGTTGCCAACTCTCCCTTTCAGAATCTGGTTCATTATGATGACAAGTATTACGCTACGCCCTCTCGGCGTTCTCTCACTGCTATTGAGCTGCGCGAGTGTATCCGCCCAATCCACCTCTGCCAGCGCACCGGACATCACAACTCTGAGCGCGATTACCGTGACCGCTGGTCGAGGCAGCGAACTCGAAAACCTGCCTATCAGCACAACAGTCCTGCCTCGGGAAGAGGTCCTGAACAGCCCCGAGCAACAAACGGATCAGATTATTAATAAAATCCCAGGGGTTTTTATCAATCAGATTCCTTCAACCTCTCTGCACCCGACTGGCAGCACTTTCAGTATTCGAGGTTTTGGCACCAGTACAAACGTTAATACGCTCGTCATGGTGGACGGCATTCCTTTTAATGATCCTTTTTTCCGGACTGTTAACTGGGCACGAATTCCTAAAAACTCAATCGAGAGCCTGGAGGTGATACGGGGCGGTGGCGCGACGAGTCTCTGGGGAAATCTGGCCATGGGCGGGATTGTAAATATTGTCACTCGCCCACCACAGGACGATAAGTTAAGTGTCTATGCAGATTACGGCAGTTACAGCACGCTCAACTCGGGGTTTTCAGGCGCGCTATTTAAAACCGAAAAAATGTCGATGGGCATCAGTTACGACTACTCCCAGACACAAGGCTATAACGCGACGCCAGAACAATATCGCAGTCCCTACATGACCGCGACAGGCTCACAGGTTAATAACCTGACGCTCTACACGTTGTTTACTCCGAGTGCGAGTTCAAACTATTACGCCAAGCTCAACCTGAATACTACTTCCGAGTCTACAGCCACTTGGGAGAACGCCAGTAACAAATGGAATAACTACGTCTTATCCGGTGGCGGCACAACACGTTTCGAAGACAACAGCAGTATTAATTTCAACGCCTGGGGTAGTTTTCAGCAGATGAAGACAACCAATTCAGGACAGACCCCTACTTTCAATATTTTCACTCCCACTAGCGGTACTCCCTATATGAGTCAGAGTGAAACCGATAATTATCAAAGCTACGGCTTATCGGTTTTTTATCAGAAGGATTTCGGACAGTTCAAAGACATCAAATTCGGTGTTGACGGACGAATGATTACCTCGAATGACAACATTGATCAGTATGCTTCTTCGGGCTTTAACTCTGCAAATCTGATTAATAATGGACAAAATACGTTCCAGGGCTTGTTCATCACGGGCACCTATCAATTCAAGGAGGCTCCAGTCGATCTTAACTTTGGTTTGCGCGAAGACTTCTATCAGGTCAACAACTCCAGTCTGAGTGGCACGATCTACACACCCGGCAAGGCTGATGCGCCCTTTGGCTCTGGCTTAGCCAGCAATAGCTATACGAGCTTCGATCCGAGTCTTGGCATTAAATATTATGCTAACGATCAGCTTGATTTGCGTGCTGCCATCTATCGCAATTTTGCAGCACCCGGCATGAATCAGCTCTATCGCACATTCCTGAGCGGCTCTTCGCTCACAATTGCTAACCCTAACCTCGCACCACAAACTAATTTCGGTCAGGAAATTGGTTTTGATCTCAGAACAAAAGAGAAAGACGCGAGCCTTGCGTTTACCTTGTTCAATAACAATCTGAGTAACTTCATCGATGGTGCGACGCTGTGCACCTCTGCTGCGACCTGTAACCCGCTCATCGCAGGTACGGGCCTGAGTCCTGGCAGTATCACCCAGCTCAGACAAAACGTGAATGCTGGTCGAGCGACCTTGCGCGGCTATGAAATCCTGACACAGGCCACACTGAACAAGACGTTCAAATTAAATATTGGCTTTACTCAAACCTGGGCCTATCTCAATACTTCTGATTATGATTCGGGCAGTAGTCCGGCGGATCCCACCAACGCGCAGCTCGGACAGGTGCCGCCGTGGATGCTCAATGCCGGGGTGCAATGGCAAGCGACTCCGGAGCTCGTATTGTCCGGGCAGTTGCAGTCCTTTCCAGCATTCTGGAACAATACCGCCCACACACAACTTAATGATGGAGCGACACTTGTCAACCTTGGTTTCAGATATCAGCTGGAAAAAAATATACAGTTGTATGGCACGATACAAAACCTGTTCAATACCAGCTATCTCGCCCAGGGCATGACCTATACAAGCTTTCAAGGCAACACCGTGAACAGCGCGTCGGTGCCCAGCATGGGCCCACCACGCTGGTTTACTCTGGGTGTCCGCGCAACGTTTTAAAAAGATGCCGACTGCCCGAGCGGCTCAAGGACTCGGATAGACCTGATGCGACAGATAACGGCCGTCAGGTCCGACCCGGACCAGAACCATATCGCCTACATTGACAACCTTGCCTGTGTAGGCTTCGATATTGACGTGATGTGTCACGAGAATGATGGGAGTCGCTTTATGTTGTGACAACTGCGTCGCTATCATCTTCTGCATTTGTTTTGTTTGTTCTGCAGCCAGGCTCATATCATCAAAAAAAGAGCCCAAGCTGGTTTCAACCGTCACCTCCCCCTTGTTGATCAGTCTCGCTGTATCCAGGCAGCGGCACCAGGCACTACTGAGCACTTTTGCTGCAGTAATACCTTGTGACTGCAACCACTGACCAATCGCAACAGATTGTTTACGCCCACGCTCACCAAGATTTCGCTGAGTCGAGCACTCCTGCAACTTATAACCAGGCGGATCACCAACCCCTGGAGCATCGGCATGACGCATGAGTAAAACATGACTCCCATCCTGCAAGTCTTCTGACAACCCTGCCTGTGCAGGTGCGACGGCGAGACCCAGCAGCAAAATCAGAACAGATAAAAAGTTAGGCATCAATCGCTCCAGCGCTGTAGATATCTTCTCACTTTAACGCACAAGTTGACTTTATAAATAAGAATCATTATCATTTACGAATGATAATCATTACTATTTAATAGGTCTTATGAAACAAGTAATCTGCAACATTGGAAAAATATTATTGTCTTTTGGGTTGTTAACAGCCTCACTCTCAGCTTTCGCGGGGGAAGGCTTATTCGGCTGGGTCTATACACTCGACTTACAGCCCAAGGGGTCCTGGGAAATTGAACAAAAAGTCGACCTGACTACTGGACAAGCAGCAGGCACTTACGACCTGTGGAAATCAAGAACAGGGATCGAATACGGTCTGACCGATAATTTTCAGATCACGGGTTATTTAAACGCCTACTCAGTTCAAGCAAATAAAAACTCAGTGAATTGCGAGGGCACGGTGAAACGTTGCACTTCAGGCTTTGGTGTTCCTGGTTATGCCAGCAACCAAAGCTATAACAAGACCGAGATCGATGGCGGGTCACTCGAACTGATCTGGCGGTTAAGCAATCCGGTCCTCTCGCCGATCGGCGTTGGTCTCTACCTTGAACCAACGCTTGGCAATACTGAAGACTCGATCGAGGCAAGGTTGCTGTTGCAATCCAACTTTCTCGATGACCGGTTGGTATTCGCGGTCAATTTGATTGCGGAAAGCGCAAAAGTGAAATTCGATCCAAACGACATCACCTATGAGTCAACATTTGATATTCGTTATGGAGCCTCCTACAGATTCCAGCCAAACTGGTTCGCGGGGATAGAGGGACGTTTTCATAATGATTTCGATGGCGCCCATTTTGGTACACAAATCCAGCGAGCGAACTTTATCGGACCTAATCTGCATTACGCCAACAAAGATTTCTGGATGACCGCTGCCTGGCTTTATCAAATCGGCGGCACCTGCTGGGAACCCGGAACCGCAGAATGCTCCGGCGGCAAAGTCTGGGATAGTCACGGTAAAAATCAATTCATCGTCAAAGTAGGATTTCCCCTGCCATGAGTCATGTCTTCAAATGGACACCCTGCCTCGCAGTCACAGCAGCAGCTATCTTTACCGCAGCGATACCCATTACCGCGCAGTCAAAAATCTATGTCTCAATCGAGCAGGCACAACAACTCATGTTCCAGGGTGCAAAGTTGACGCATGCGCCAATTATCCTGAATGAACAAACACGCAAAATCATGCGCGAACAATCCTCTGTCAATCATCCTTTCGACTCAAGTCGGATATGGAAAACAGAGCAAGGGGAGTGGTTCATTGTCGACGAGGTCGTAGGTAAACATGAAATGATTACCTATGCCCTCGGCATCAATGCAGAGGGCGCGATCAAGCAAATCGAAATCCTTGAGTACCGTGAGTCTTATGGTTACCAAGTCAGCGAGACAGCCTGGCGCGATCAATTCATCGGTAAAACTTCGGCCTCTGCGATCAAGCTCAATCAGGATATAAAAAATATCTCTGGTGCAACGTTATCTGCCAAGCACCTCACCGACGGAATCAAACGTCTGCTTGTCATGTACCAGATTGCTCTTAAAAATAGTCAATAGAAAAATGCTAACTCAACGCTGCAGGCCAATGCTTGGAACATATGTTGAAATCTCTGTGGAAGATCACTCAAACGAGTTGCGAATCCTGCAGGCGATTGAGCACGCCTTTGAAACAATACAAAAAGTAGACAACCTGATGTCTTTTCATCGCCTGGGTAGCGAACTCGGAAAAATCAATCGTAAAGCTGCTACGCAGCCGGTGCGAGTCCATGCCTGGACCTACGAGGTTCTCTCGAAAGCTTTAGAAATATTTAAATTAACAAAGGGCTCGTTTGACTGTGCGATAGCGAACGATTTACTCGCGCAAGGTTTGCTTCCCGGGCGTACCTCTTCGCCGTTGAATACAAACCCGATTACCTCTCGCGCTAAACGACCTTCAAGCGCGTCGATCATACTCAACGATGGCTGTGACGTCCGGTTCACAGAACCGCTTGCAATTGATCTGGGAGGCATCGCTAAAGGCTTCGCTGTTGATCGCGCCTGTGAGAGCCTGATTGAAAGCGGTCTTCAAGCAGGCTGTGTCAATGCCGGTGGAGATTTACGGGTTTTTGGTGAGTTTGAAAAAGCGATTCATATTAGAAACCCAAAACAAACAGCTCAGCTGATTTACGCGGGACAACTCAGCCATGGGGCAATCGCGACCTCGGGAATCTATTTTACGGAACCTGACTGTATGCGCGCACCGCGCAGCGCACTCATTTCACCGCGGACTGGAGATCCTATCTTTGAGAAAAAGAGTTTCACAGTGATCGCGAAAACGTGCATGGTTGCAGATGGATTGACCAAAGCACTCGCTGTCGAGCAGAATCCCGCGGCAGAATATTTTCAGTATTTTGAAGCAACACCCTTAATCCTATGAGCCAGCTAAATCAACACTCCAGTGCTAAACGTGTTGGACGCATGGCCAACTGGCATAAAAAAATGGTGTATTTCGGATTGCTAACTTGCGCCATAACCGGCTTGATATGGTTTGGTTTGGGTGAAATCGCAGAGTATCTGCCACCTCAACTCCGGTTTTGGTGGGTCACTCACGGTCTTTCTGGCCTGCTCGCGCTCTGTATCCTTGGGTCTGCCCTGCCACAGCATCTGTTAGTAACCTGGAGGTCGCACAGAAACCGTCTTGCAGGCGGTATCGCTACATTGGTATTTGCCTTACTTGCCATCACGAGCGGACTTTTGTTTTATGGTAATGAAAGTATGCATGCGCTTGCTAAATGGACGCATATCGGACTAGGGATAAGTCTTTGCCTGATCTTTCCATGGCACATCATCAAAGGTCGCAGTTGCCTCGCGCGACTTCAGACCCGCGTCGCCATTAAATAGCCAAACCTTTTCGAAGCAACTCGTCCACCAGTTGATTCATATCCGTTCCACGCGTGAGCGAAAGCTCTCTTAACTCTTTGGCTAACTGTGCGTCGAGTTTGACCGCAAAGGGGATCAAACCCTTGGCCTGATCCAGCTTTCGCTGACCTTTACGATCGAGTGCGCCACCCTGACCGAAACGCTCAGGCGTAGCAGCTTGTTTGAGTTTGTCGTCTATTTTTAGGCCTAACTTCTTGTACAGATCAGTCTTTTTCATTCAGATGGCCTTTAGCGATAAGCCTGAACTGTACAGCCGAAAGCACTTGTAAAGTAAAAAAGGCCGGAAACTGCAGCGCTTTGCGGCCTCATTAACTTAATTCGCTTCAAGTTTCCTGAGTTTGAGATGCCTGATCCATTGCGTGAACAAAACCACGATAAAACAAACAAAGCCAAGCAAATCAGAGGTCAGTGAAGGATAAGCGAGTGCGACCCCTCCCACAATCATGAGCGTACGCTCAAACAGATTGGTTTTTTCGATAAACCAGCCCTGCAATCCGCCAGCCAGACAAATGACGCCAACAACCGCCGTAAAGGTGGTCCATCCAATCTGGACCCAATCGGCCTGCATGAGGCCTTTCATGGAACCCATCAAGAGTAGCCCTGTGCCAGACTGATCAAGGGTAAACATGAAAGGAACCAAAATCGCAGGCGCTACATATTTCCAGGTCTGCATTGTTGTTTTGTAGGGATCGCCTTTGCAAATCGCTGCGGCTGCAAATGGCGACAACGCCGTTGGTGGCGAGACTTCCGACAACACAGCATAGTAAAAAATAAACATATGCGCAGCAAAAGCGGGGACGCCAAGATTGATCAGCGCCGGAGCTGCAATCACAGCGCAGATAATGTAGGAGGCAGTGACGGGGACCGCAAGACCAACAACCCAAACCACTAAACCGGTGTAGATCGTTGTGAGCAATAAAGACCCCCCGGCGTATTCGATCACGATAGAACTGAATTTAAGACCCAGGCCAGTCAGCGTCACGGTACCGACAATCAAACCCGCTCCTGCGCAGGTTACAGCGATCGCCAGCACACCAGTCGTTCCAGCCGCGAGCGCCTTGACCAGATTAGTCTGATACAAACCCTTCCAGAACGGCTCTTTGCCGCGCAACCAGTCATAAGAAATGATGGCCGTATCACGTCGCAACATGCTGCTGGCAGCCGAGACTACAGTGGCCCAGAACACAGACATAATCGGTGAAAAACCATACATCATGAAAACAACGATTGAAATCAGCGAGAAGAAATGGAACCAGTATTTCTTAGTTAACGCCCAGGCACTTTCCATCGACTCGAAATGGATATGCTTCATGCCATATTTGCGTACATCAATCTCCACCATGACAAACAATCCAAGGTAAAACAATACCGTTGGAATTGTTGCCATCAGCAACACATCGAGGTAGGAGATTTTAAGAAAATCAGCGATCAGAAAAGCCGCTGCGCCGAGTACCGGAGGAGAGATAATTGCACCCAAGCCGCCCGCAGCAAGCAAACCGCCTGCGGCATTACGGTCATAGCCGACCTTTTCAAGCATTGGCGCAGCCACGGAGCCAACCGTCACGGTGGTTGCGACGCCGGAGCCGGAAGGTCCACCCAGCAAAAAGGAGGACATCACAATCGTGCGTCCAACACCTGAGGACTTACCGCCCATCGCTGCAAAGGAGAAGTCAATAAAAAACTTACCCGCGCCAGTGAATTGCAGAAAAGCACCAAAGATCGTGAACAAAATAATCAAGGTGGCAGAGACATCGACAGCTGTACCGAAAATCCCCTCGAGCGTCATGTACATATAACCGACCAGACGGTCGAGGTCATAGCCCTTATGTGTCCAGGGCGCGGGTAAATAATTACCAAACAAGGCGTACAAAATAAACAGCACAGTCACGGTCAAAAGAATCATGCCATTCGTGCGTCTGACAGCCTCAAGAATCAGCAGAATAAACACCACACCGACCGCCACATCCATCTGGTCAGGGGCGGTATTACGATCTGCGAAATCCTCGCCACCGCTGAGGATGTAATACACAATAAACACCGAAGCCAGCGCGCATAAGACATCCCACCACATCAGTCGGTTTTTAAAATAACCAGACAGCGGGAAACTCAAATACACCAAAAACAGAACCAGCCCTACATGGATCGTTCGCAACTCTTGTGTCGGCACAATCTCATAGGCGGCATACAGATGGAACAGCGACAAGGCTACCGCGACAAGCGTAATGAATACTGCCAGCGGCCCACGATAATCATTCGCGTTGCCCTCTTCTTCCTTGATGAAGGCATCGAGTTGAGCCTGAGTCGTTTGATCAATCTCAGATTGCGTCATAGTTCTATCCGATTAAAAAAATATGAGCACACAACGGTGTGCTCAATAAAGTAATGATTTTATATTCCAGCATCAATCAAGCTTGACACCTTTTTCATTCAGATACTTGATCGCACCCGGATGAAAAGGAATCGGTGTAGATGAGGATTTCTGATCGGCTGTTGAAAGCGTCGCGTACTCCTGATGTGTGCGTACAAGTTCGTCTTTATTGTCAAAGATTGCTTTGACGATGTTGTAGGCTTGCTGCTCGGGCATATTGCCATTGGCAACCAGGATATTCGCGACCGAGGCGATCTGGTTGTCTTGTGGCATTCCACTGTAGGTCGCTTTTGGAATGACATCCTTAAAATATAAATTACCATATTTTTTATTCATCGCATCGACCTCAGCCGCATGATCAATCATCGCTATTTTCATGCCGGGGCTGTTAGCCAGATCAGTGACTGCAGCGGTTGGCAAGCCACCCACCCAGAAAAAGGCTTCGATCTTGCGATCCTTGATGGCATTGACTGACTCAGCCACGCTCAGACGTTCGCGCTTGACGTCCTTGTCCTTATCCAGCCCTGCCGCTTCGAGCAGGCGAAAGGCCATCACCTCAGTCGCACTGCCAGGTGCGCCAGTACTGATGCGCTTACCCTTGAGGTCTTTCATGCTTTTGATCCCGGTGGCCTCAACAGTGACCACATGCATCCGATTGGGATAAAGAACCAGCAGGGTTTTCAGATCGACCTTTTTACCTTTGAATTTCCCATCTCCAACCAGGGCGTCTTTTGCCGCATCGGCCATAGTGAAAGCAAGATAAGGTTTGCCAGAATTAATCAGATTCAGGTTATCAACCGATCCGCCAGTCACTTCGGCGGTGGCCGACATACCCGCCACGTGCTTGGACAGTACCGCGGCAAGACCGCCACCCATCGGGTAATAGACGCCGCCGGTACCACCTGTCGCAATTGAGAGATTCTGCGCCTGTGCGCCTGCGAAACTCAGCAATAAGCTTAGGGCAAGGGTTTGAAGAAACTTCATGGCTACTTCTCCATCTTTTGTGCGTAATCAGCGCGAAGGGCTTGAAAGCTTGAATTTTTATAGTGAACAGAGACTACAACAGATCGACAAACGACTCAATCAGCACAAACGATAGTGCGGCGCAACATCGGTCGCTCGAGCAGATTGCTTC
Organism: Burkholderiaceae bacterium; assembly: GCA_036725985.1. GTDB lineage: Bacteria > Pseudomonadota > Gammaproteobacteria > Burkholderiales > Burkholderiaceae_B > Zwartia. Next base: position 113,040 of record DAIMDD010000002.1, on the reverse strand, counting down.
AGTATTCAAGCAGTAGCGATCCAGTGAATCGAATGACCGCGTGTATCGACAGCCACCGTAACAGGCATATCTTTCACAACAAATTCATAAATCGCTTCCATGCCTAAATCCTCGAACGCGAGAACTTTGGCGGACTGCACTGCTTTCGAAACCAGGTAGGCCGCTCCACCTACAGCAACTAGATAGGCACTTTTGTTTTTCTTTATCGCCTCAAGCGCCACAGGACCGCGCTCAGCTTTGCCAACAGTGAGTAACAGACCTGTTTGCTCCAGCAGGACCGGCATAAACTTATCCATCCGGGTCGAGGTAGTGGGTCCAGCGGGGCCAACTGCCTCACCTTCAACCGGATCGACCGGGCCGACATAATAAATCGCACGGTTATCCAGACTCACGGGTAACGCCTGACCACGCGCGAGCATGTCAACCAGACGCTTATGCGCTGCATCGCGAGCAGTCAACAGATGTCCGGATAACAGAATTAACTCTCCCGCTTTCCATGACTCAAGATCACTTTTTTTCAAGGTATCAAGATTAACCCTGCGACCTTGAGAGACGGGCAGTTCATCAGGAATATCAGACCAGAGTTCCGCAGCGGGCGCTTCAAATACTGCAGGACCTTGTCCAGACAGTGAAAAATTTACATAGCGTGTTGCTGCACAGTTTGGCATCAACGCAACCGGCAATAATGCCGCGTGGGAGGGTGCGTGTTCAACCTTCACATCCAGAATCGTGTGATCTCCGCCCAAACCCTGAGCGCCAATACCCAAGGCGTTGACACGCTCAAACACCTCAAGCCTTAAGGACTCCACAGGATTGGTGACAACCTGATTTTTCAAAGATTGAATATCAATCGGTGTGAACAAGGCGCGTTTAGCCATCAGCATCGCTTGTTCAGGTGTACCGCCGATGCCAAGACCCAGTACACCGGGCGGACACCAGCCGGCACCCATGCCAGGCAACTGGCTCACGACCCAATCCGCGACAGAATCACTGGGGTTGAGCATTGCATAACGTGCTTTGACATCGCCACCGCCACCCTTGGCTACAACAGTTACCTCAAAGCAATCACCTTGCACGAACTCAAGATGAACAATGGCTGGCGTGTTGTCGCCGGTATTCGTCCGCTGTCCCAGAGGCTGGGAAATCATCGAGGCTCTCAGGGGATTTTGTGGATACAAATACGCTCTGGCCACAGCCTGGTTTGCCATACTCTGATAGCTTGGGGTCGGCTCACCCTCCCGCCCCCTCACCTGAATATCCATACCGATCTTGAAAAACACGTGCGCAACGCCGGTGTCCTGACAGACAGGACGTTTTGCTTGTGCACTCAGCTTACTGTTGATCAGTAATTGCAACAGAGCATTTTTAGCAGCGGGTGATTTTTCCTTGCGATAGGCGTCTTTCAGTGCCTCAACGAAATCACCTGGATGGTAGTAGCTGACAAACTGCAACGCATCCGCAATGCTTTGAACGATATCCTGCACTGCAATGCTACGCATCGCATCAAGCCCGCCAGGCATGCATACGATCAACCATCTGGGGCGCAGCGCCAAGGTAATTCGCCGGATCACACAAGCGCTCAATCTGTGCGCGCTCAAGCTTGCTGGAGATCTGCGGATCTTCATGCAGCACATCCGCAAGTTTTCTTGCGCTGGTCGCGGCAAGACGGCAGGCGTCATACACCACATCATGGGCGGTTTGGCGACCGATGTGGGGTGCCAGCCCCATCATGACAGCCTCTGCCACGATCAAACCACCTGACAGATCAAGGTTTTTAAGCATACGCGCGGTATCAACCTCAAGCCCTGCCAGCATGAATTTTGCCTGACGCAAGGCACCGGCAGTCAAAATAAAAGACTCCGGGATCGCCGCCCATTCAATGTGCCAGGGTCCCGTCGCGCGCTCAAAATCCTGCACCATTGCATCCAGCGCCAGTCCCGCATGCTGGCGCACAGCCTTGGATGCGCTGAGCATTAGTTCGCATGAAATGGGATTGCGCTTTTGTGGCATGGTGCTCGAGGCACCACGACCCTTGACAAAAGGCTCAAAAGCCTCGGCTAACTCATTGGTCATCATCAGCATGACATCGAGGGCAATTTTACCGAGCGAACCGGTCACAAGCGCCAAAAACTGTACAGCTTCGGTCAAACCATCACGTGCCACATGCCAGGTCACGGGAGAGGCCTCAAGCGCCAGTTCTTTCATCAGTGCAGCGTGCACTGCAAGACCCTGTTCACCAAGCGAGGCGAGCGTGCCCGCCGCGCCGCCAAACTGCCCCACCAGGACGCGAGGTTTTAACTGGGTGAGGCGTTCGCGGTGACGACGCACCATCAGCAACCATACTGAAACTTTATAGCCGAAGGTGATTGGCAAGGCATGTTGAAGGTGCGTTCGACCCGCCATGGGGGCATCGCGGTATTTCAAGGCCAGCGCATCAAGAATGGCGTCGAGTTCGTCGAGATCTGTTTCTATCAACGCCAAGGCTTCACGAACCTGGAGAATAGTGGCCGTATCCATGATGTCCTGGGTCGTCGCCCCCCAGTGCAGATACTCACCCTGCGGACCGCACATTTTAGAGAGCTGATGCACCAGGGGCAGGATAGGATAACCAACGATTTCGGTTTCACGCTTGAGCTCGGCCATATCAAGTTTGGTACTGTCAGCCAGTCTGGCAATGGTGGCGGCTGCCGCAGCAGGAATAACGCCCAATTCACCTTGCACCTTGGCCAGGGCAATTTCAGTTTCGGTGTAGCGGCGTACCGTCGCAGCATCATCGAACACCGAGCGCATGGCTGCGGTACCAAACATATCTTTAAAAATAGAGGACTCAAGCATTGAAATAGGCATGTTGTCTGATTTTTTAATAGTGATTGCCACATAGTATGAGGTGAAAATGCCTGCGTCAACGCATAGACTCAAGTAATATGCTTTTCAAAGAAATCAGCCGATATGTGTCACGACATACCCATGCACTTACGCAGAGGACATCATGCTTAAAAAAAAATTTTCACGCGTACTCGCTTGCGCAATGCTCCTGACAGCTGGTCTGACAACAGCCGTCGCGCAGGACTACCCGAATCGCACCATCACGATGGTGATGCCCTACGCAGCCGGCGGTCCGGGAGACACTATTACCCGCTTGTTCGCTACAGCGATGTCCAAACAACTTGGGCAACAAATCGTTGTAGATAATCCTGCGGGTGCTGGCGGCAGTATCGGTACTGCAAAAGTTGCGCGCTCAGCGCCCGATGGCTACACGCTGCTGATGACGCATATCAGCCATGCGACAAACGTGCTGATGATTAAAAACCTGCCCTACAGCCCCGTGACAGATTTCGAACCAATCGGGCTCACCACCGTTGGGCCGATGGTGGTGACCTCGCGCAAAGACTTTCCAGCGAAAGACGCCAAAGAGCTTGTTGACTACATTAAAGCCAACAGTAGCAAAATAAGTATGGGGCATGCGGGCATTGGCTCAGCCTCGCACTTGTGCGGCCTGATGTTCATGGATGCGCTCAATACTAAAATCGAAATGGTTCCCTACAAAGGCGCCGCGCCAGCCTTGAATGACTTGATGGGTGGCCAGATCGATATTATGTGCGACCAGACAACCAGCACCATCCCCGCGATCCAGAGCGGACGGATCAAACCCTACGCCGTTGCGGGCACCCAGCGCATCGCCTCTTTACCCGACCTGCCCGCCCTGAGCGAGTTTGGAGTAAAAGGCTTCGATATCAGTATCTGGTTTGGACTCTACGCACCCAAAGGCACACCACAACCAATTATCGACAAGCTTTCAGCAGCGTTGCAGCGCGCAGTCAAGGATCCCGAGGTGATCGCTCGCTTAGACAGCATAGGCACGTCTCCCGTCACACCGGATTTAGCCGTCCCTGCGAAACTACAGGCACATCTTAAAAATGAAATTGATACGCTTGGCCCGTTACTGACTAAAGCGGGCGTAAGCGCCAACTAAACAAAACAGGCGGCGCTGTTTTTATTACGAAAAACTCCGTGCAGGTTTGCTAGAGATTTTCACGCAGTTTTTTTGCCGCCTCTTTTGCGCGATCGTTTTCCGCGCGCAGGCGCGCTAGCTCCTCAGGCTGGACACACTCGACGTTGGAGTAGTCCCTTTTCCAGGCATATGAATCACTCCACCTGAGTGGGGACTGAACGGTGGTGCGCGCAGCGGGCGCCGACTCAAGCGTACGCAGCGCGAGCGCAAGCGTAGCAGCCTGCGACGCTTTATCACCAGGCTTACCCGCTGCGTTGCCCAGGGGAAAATCACTAAACAGCATGCGTGGCACACCGACGTGCTCGACGATATCCTTGGCACACGCCATGATGACTGTAGCAATACCTGCCGCTTCGAGGTAGCGTGCGGCAATACTGCAGGTCTGATGACAAACTGGACAGTTCGGCACAAACACAACCGCATCGACACCGTCTTCGCGACACTGTCGCAGAAGTTCCGGACAATCCACCTCAAGCGTATGACGTTGACTACGGTTAGTAGGCAGACCATAAAAGCGTTTTGATAGCTGACCGATCAGGCCCTGATTCGCAGCCTCTCGCATTGCTGGCAAAGGAAACCAGGTGCCAGGATCTTGCATCGTTGTATGTTTACGATCAATCGCGACATGCGTGATGCGCACATCGTGATCTCGCGCGGAGTCACCTGAATAAACTTTGTAGAACTTTGCCTCTGCGTTATACGGAGCCCCCGGAGACTGGTCGCCACTTTCTGGACGATAAGGCGAGGCCGTCGTAATCAGTGCTACACGAGACTCTCGCAGCGGTTTACTCAAGGGCTGAAACGGCACCTCAGAATAATGCGCCCATCTATAGGGATTTCCATAACCCAAAGCAAGATACCAGTCGCGGGTACGTTGCATATAACGCGTCGGCACATCCTCGTCCGACGCGAAACCCAAATCATATTCTGTTGTCATTTACTTAACCAATGGGCAACCGCCCTGATTCATCGGACGGAAAGCGACGTTACCTGGAGTGGTCGAAACCGTTTTATACAAATCCCACTCGCCTTTTGACTCTGCGGGCGTTTTAACCTGGAAAAGATACATGTCCCGCACGACCCTTCCATCAATCCGCAAGGAGCCGTTCTTGGTCATGAAATCGTTAATCGGCGCGGTACGCATCTGAGCCATTACTTTCTCGGAATCCTTGGATCCCACCGTCTTGACGGCTTGCAGATAATGCGTCACGGCACCATAGGTGCCTGCCTGAGTCATGGTGGGCATGACACCATTACGCTTATAAAAACGCTCAGACCAGGCGCGCGTCTGGTCATTCAAGTCCCAATAGAAAGCTTCAGTCAAGTACAGGCCCTGTGCCAGGGGCAAACCGATCGATTTGATATCGGACAAAAAGGCAAGCAGCGCCGCGACCTTCTGACCGTCTTTACCAACACCAAACTCAGCCGCCTGTTTAATGGAATTACTTGTATCCTGGCCACCATTAGCCAGTCCGATCACTTTCGCTTTAGAGGCCTGCGCTTGCAAAATGAAGGAACTGAAATCCGGCGCACTCAGCGGATGCTTGGCAGCACCCAATACTTTTCCGCCATTTGCTTCGATGACTTGTGTGGCATCACGCTCAAGCGCCTGACCAAACGCATAATCAGCAGACAGGAAATACCAGGTGTCACCACCGGCCTTCACTACTGCTGCCGCAGTACCCACCGACATTGCGTACGTGTCATAGGTCCAGTGAACGGTGTAAGGTGAGCAGCTTTTACCTGTCAGATCCGAGGTCGCCGCACTTGTGACCATCACGACTTTTTTCTTTTCTTCACCGAGCTTGCTGACCGCCAACGCAATCGCTGAAGTCGGCATATCAGTGACCATGTCGACGCCATCAACATCAAACCACTGACGCGCTTTGCTTGAGGCTACGTCAACTTTGTTTTGCGTGTCGACTGAGAGTAATTCAATGGGTTTACCCAAAACCGAACCGCCAAAATCCTCTACGGCCATGCGTGCGGCATCAACCAGGCCTTTACCGCCAATCGCAGAATAGATTGAACTCATATCGGCCAATACGCCGATTTTCACTGGGTCTGCGGCTTGCGCACGCGCAGCACCCACACCAAGTGACAGCATGGCGACCATAACGGCGAAAGAAAGTTTTTTCATGTTGGCTCCTGAATATTTTTATATATGAATTAAAAGTGGGTGACTAATCTAATTTGACATTTCCATCTTGAATCACTTTGGCCCAGTAGGTTGTTTCTTCGGCCATCCACTTACGCAATTCAGCGGGCGTTCGCAAATCAGGATCAGACCCCAGGTCTGCGAACTGCTTTTGCATATCGGGCTGACGGATAATCCTGTTAATTTCATCATGGAGCTTTTGAATGATGGCCGGTGGCGTGGCGCTTGGCGCCATCATTCCCTGAAAGGAACCCGTCACATACCCTGGTATGCGCTCGGCAAGCGTCAGGGTGTCTGGAATGGGTGTAAACCGCTTGGGGCTAGCAACGGCTATCAGCTTGAAATTACCGCTTCTGACCATAGGGTAGGTTGCGAGATAACTATTCATCGTCGCATCGATCTGCCCACCCGCCAGGTCAGCGATGGCTTGCGCTCCACCCTTATAACCAATGAAATTGATTGGAACATCCTGTTTTTGTGAGAGCAGCACGCCAGCCAGATGTGGTGCGGCTCCCAGAGGCGCACCAAAATTTATAGGATCCTTTTGCTTTTTTGCATAGGCAATAAACTCATCGTACGTTTTAACGGGCAGCTTATTGGCTACCACAAGGATATGTGGCGAGTATGCGAGGACCGAAACCGGTGTCAGATCCTTGGCAGGGGAATAAGTCAGATTCGGCATCATCGTTGGAGCTTGCGTTAAGGCGCTCAGATCCACTACCAATAAGGTATAGCCGTCCGGTTCGGACTTCGCCACCATCGCAGCACCTATCTGTGCATTACCGCCTGTCTTGTTCTCGACAATGACCGGCTGCCCCCAGCTTTCAGTCAGTTTTTTACCAAGGATCCTGGAGAGCACATCGGAGGCGCCTCCAGCGGCAAACGGAACGATGATGCGGATCGGCCGACTAGGATAGTTAGCTGCCGGATCTTGTGCCCGGGCAGTCCCTATCAGCGCAGTCAAGCCGACCAAAACCATCCAGCCAAAGCATTTGAAGATAGACCGTTTGAGGCCAGGCCGGTTCGAACTGAATATACCCAGGTATTTTTGAAGATCCCTCATGCCGTCTCCCTCGCGAATCGGACACCTTGTGCGACGTCCCTGATTATTATTGCCCTAGGATACTGTCATTCACTCTGAAAGTCTTTGCGCATTGCGGTAATCTCTTGAAAGTTGCAGCAGATCAGGGAACACCCTGAGACCTTGCTGTTGCAATCTTGCGATCTGCTTGTTGGCATGGCAAGCTGAAACTCTCATTTAGCGTTTTTTCTGGTTGAGCCTGCTGAAGACGTTGCACCTAAAGCAATGCCAGAAATAATGAGCGCCGTCGCGATTATTAATGTTGCATCGACAGGTTCACTTAAAAATATTTTTGAACTCAATAAGCCGACCACCGGGACAGCTAGCAATGCTATCGCAGTGGTCGAGGCAGGCAGGCCCCGATTGACAGCGTTCATTGCCCAATACGCGAGTGAAGTGCCAATCACGCTGCCATAACCCAGCAGAAAGATCAGTTCGAGCGTCCAGTTAATATCTGGTATGCCTTCGATGATGAGTGCAAGGAGGAGTTGTGTGAAACCGGCCAGCAGCAACTGCCAGGGCAGCAACTCAAACGTAGGCGTAACGAACCGGTGTGCTCGACCATAGACAATGCAAATGGCCCACATCAAAGCTGCCAATAAAATCACTGCGTGTCCGAGCAGGGTATCGGGGTTGCTCCAGTCCATCGACGCAGGTTGCAGAATTAACGTTAAGCCTGCCATACCAATCACCAGACCTAACCATCTGCGCGGACCGGGTTTTTCACCGAGGAATAGCCAGGCGGCAGGCACCACCCATAACGGTGTGGTGTAACCCAGCACGATCGAGCGTCCTGCAGGTAAATATTGCATCCCGACGCTGACTAGTACTGAAAAGCCAACCATATGCAGCCAGCCAACCGTAAAGATCACCGGCAGGTCCGCTTTGACTGGCACCACCATCCTGCCGGACGCGATACACAACACACTCAGTAAAAGGAACGCTGGCGGCAGCCTGAGAAAGGACGCCCAGATCGGTGGTAGATATTGCAGCGCTGCTTTATTGACGACCCAGGTACCGCCCCAGGCCAGAATCACCACGATCAACAGACTGATCGCAGTGCGTTTGGAGAGTTTGTCGGCTGACATCTCAGACTCAGTCTTCTGTCATGTGTGCTGCGCGAACAACCTCACCTAAGCGCGCGCGTTCAGTATCAACGAAACGCTCAAAATCCCCACGCGTGCCACCTACAGGCTCGATACCCATATTTTTTAAACGATCAACCACTGCGGGAGATTTCATTGCCGCATCCACCGCCGCAGCGAGTTTGTCCATAATGGCGGGCGAGACACCCGCTGGCGCATGCACCCCGGCCCAGTGCGCAATTTGCAACTCGCCAAATCCCTGTTCCGTTGCTGTTGCTAATTCTGGATAGACGGAAAGCCGCTTGGTCCAGGTTGTTGCAAGAGGTTTGAATTTATCTCCAGTCCGGATGTGAGGCAAAGCAACAATACTGGCCTCCGAGGTCCCTTCGACGTGACGGCCCATGACTGCAGAGGCACTCTCTGAACCACTCTTGTAGGGGACGGGTATCAGCTTTGCACCATATTTTGTATTGAGAATTTCAGCCACAAAATGTGGCGTACTGCCTGTACCAGCCGTCGCAAAATTAAATCCATCGCCCTTTTTGGAAGCATCCACAAATTCGCGCAGATTGTTGTAGGGCGAGGTGGAAGACACCACGATCACGGAAGGAGACAAGCCTATCATCACCACAGGGACCAGCTCTGAATCTTTGTAAGGATTGACTTTCTTGATCATGCTGTTGGTGATCACACCCGCTGCGCTTATCAGAAAGGTATAGCCATCCGGGGCGCTTTTCGCGACAAAGGCGGAGCCCAGATTACCACCCGCACCGGGCTTATTTTCAATGATGACTGGTTGACCCAGTTCTTTGGAGGCACCCTCTGCCGCAGCACGTGCCATCAAATCATTGGCACCCCCCGCTGAAAAAGGCACAATAAAACGTATCGGTTTTGTCGGCCAGTCTTCTGCCAAAACCGGACTGACCATCAGAGTTAAAGCAGAGAAAAGTAAACTTTCGAGCACAACTAGAGATTTATTTTTATTCATCATCTTTGAATTTCTCTTTGATTTTTATTTGTTTCTTACTTGATAGTAAATTATTTAGACCTCTCGGCGCTCAATCCTCAGCAGACTGTTGTTTCTGCATCTGCCACATTTGTGCATAGGCGCCTTGAGCCTCGATCAGTTCGAGATGTGTGCCGCGCTCAATAATTTTCCCGTGCTCCATCACCAGGATTTGATCTGCATGAACAATCGTAGAGAGTCTGTGCGCAATGATCAGGGTTGTGCGGTTTCGCGCCAGGCCGGAGAGCTCTTCTTGCAGGGCACGCTCTGTCTTAGAGTCCAGCGCCGAGGTCGCCTCATCGAAAATCAGCATAGCAGGCTTTTTTAATAAGGTTCTGGCAATCGCCACCCGCTGTTTTTCCCCACCTGACAGCTTCAGGCCCCGTTCACCGACCTGAGTCTCATAACCTTTAGGCAATTGTTCAATGAACTGATCCATCTGCGCTGCATTGGCTGCCTGGTGAATTTCCTCTTGCGTGGCGCCTGGCCGACCGTAGGCAATGTTGTAGCCAATCGTGTCGTTAAACAGAACGGTATCTTGCGGCACAATGCCTATGGACTTTCGCAGACTGCTTTGCTGGACTGTTTTAATCTCCTGCTGATCGAGCAGAATCTTGCCAGACTGAATGTCGTAAAAACGGAATAACAATCTCGCAAGCGTGCTCTTACCCGCACCACTGCGTCCGACTACAGCGGTGACTGTACCTGCGGGGATGACAAAACTGATGTCTTTTAAAATCTCCCGCTTTGGCTCGTAGTGAAAGCTCACCTGTTCAAATCTGACTTCAGGCCCTTTGTGGGGATCTTGAATCCGCAGCGCAGGGGCATCGGGCACATCAGCCACTTCACGATCCGCGCTGAGCAGGGTAAACATGCGATCCAGATCGGTCAGGGACTGCTTGATTTCCCGATAAATCACCCCAAGAAAATTAAGCGGTATATAAAGTTGAATCATTAAGGTGTTGACGAGAACCAGATCTCCCAGACTCATTGAACCGTTGGCGACACCGAGCGTCGCACGCCAGAGAATCAATACCAGTCCGACTGCAATAATCGCTTGCTGCCCAAGATTGAGCAAGGCCAGGGATTGCTGGGATTTGATCGCTGCGACTTGGTATGTCGTCAGATTTTCATCGTAGCGGCTTGCCTCGAACGCTTCGTTGCCAAAATATTTGACCGTTTCAAAATTAAGTAAGGAATCAATTGCTTTCTGATTTGCGCGCGAATCCATATCGTTCATGGTGCGGCGCAAATGCGTTCGCCATTCAGTCACCGAGATAGTGAAAGCGATATAAACCACCAGCGCCGTGAGCGTAATCGCAGCAAACCATACATCGTAGAATACTGCAAAATAACCGAGCACCAGACCGAATTCGATGACTGTTGGCAAGATGCTGTATAGCGAATAACTCACTAGCGACTGGATCGCCCTTGTGCCCCGTTCGATATCGCGACTCACCCCACCAGTCTGCCTGCCGAGATGAAATCTCAGAGACAAAGCATGCAGATGCTGGAAAACCTCCAGAGCGATCTGACGCACGGCATGTTGCGTGACGCGTGAAAATAACGCCTCACGCAACTCCGTAAACAAAGAGGCGGAAAACCTCAGTAAACCGTAGCCGACAATAATGCCCAGGGGAACAGCCATTAGCAAGCCTGGGACGTTATTTCTGACATCAAGCGCATCAATCAGCTGCTTGAGTAACAGCGGGATACCAAGATTGGCGAACTTGGCCGCGATCAGACAGGTAATTGCCAGGACCACCCTCATCTTGTAGGCGAGCAAGTAGGGCAACAGATCGCCCACGACACGCCAATCGGTGCGTTTGCCTTGTTTGCCTGCAGTATCCAATCCGCTTGTGTAATCTGAGGGTCGACTGGAGTGTGGACGCAAAATATTCCCTTAAAATACGTTTGTAACTATTTCCTGCCTATTATTGCAGGATATACCTCCCCCTACCGGCTTTATCTGCGAGAGCACTATGACCAAAATTAAAAAAGTCTTATTAAGCGTAGCACTTGCAAGCATTCCATTTTTTGCGATGGCCCAAGACAAATGGCCTACCCAGAACATCACGTTCATCGTGCCTTACCCACCAGGCGGACCGACCGACATCATGGCGCGCCTGATTTCGGTCCCGCTCGGCAAAAAGCTCGGCACGACTGTCATTGTTGAAAACAAAGCAGGTGCGAGCGGTAATATCGGCAGCGGTGCCGTCGCAAAGGCGAAACCTGATGGCTACACCATCTTGCTGGCCGCAAGTGGCAATATGTCAGTGAATCAGACCTTATTCAAAAACCTTAACTATGATCCGATCAAAGATTTAGAGCCTGTCATCCAGATTTCAAAATTTCCCCTGGTGCTCGAAGTCAAAGCTGGTTCAGACATCAAGACCTTGCAGCAATACATTGATTACGCAAAAGCCAATCCAACAAAAGTCAGTTTTGGTTCGGCAGGTAACGGCTCACCCCAGCACCTGGGTCCGGAGCTGATCAAAAACATGTCGGGCGCACCCCTGCAACATATTCCCTACAAAGGCGCGAGCCCTGCAGTGAACGATTTGCTGGGCGGGCAGATTTTCAGTATGTGCGACATCATGGCTGGCTCCATCAAATACATTCAGTCCGGCCAGCTCCAGGCCATCGCGGTGACAACCATCAAGCGCTCACCTGCCCTGCCCGATGTCCCCACAATGGATGAGTCGGGTCTGAAAGGTTTTGACTACTTCGCCTGGCACGGCATCGCCTTGCCTGCAAAAACCCCGCAAGCGATTGTGACGCGCTACAACGTCGCGCTCAATGAAATCTTTAAAGATCCTGAATTTGCACAGCGCTGGGAAGCGATAGGCAGCGAAGTCGTCGGTGGGACACCTGAACAATTCAAAGCCCTGATCCTGTCAGAGGCAGACCGACTGGGCACTTTAGTTAAAAAACTCGGCGTTCAACTAGACTAAACATTTAACAGGCATCTTCGGGATGCCCTTTTTCTTCACCTACCAGTTTTATGCTTCACACAACGAATAGAGATTGAGATCAATGCTCGATAGACTTGCAAAGCTAGATACAAATACGGTGTCCGACGCACTTGATTTTTTAAACCTGAAAGGTGCGACTTATGGTCTGCGACCGCTGTGGGACTGTCCCAAAATTGTCGGCCGTGCCTCAACCATACAGTTAGGCCCAAAACTGGACACGCAACCAACCGTGCACCTGATCACTCCCGTCATTGCCAGCATCACAACCAAAGACAGGATTCTGGTGATTAGCGGCGGTACTCACGGCATTTCCTGCTGGGGCGACATTCTTGCGAATGCTGCAAAAATGAAAGGTATTCGTGGCTCGGTCATCAACGGCATGAGTCGTGATATCGAAGGTAGCGAAGCCATCGATTATCCGGTGTATGGCCGAGGCATCACCATGATGAGTGCGCGTAACCGGTTGGTGCAAATCGCTTCAGGCACAACGCTTCAGATTGATGACGTGTTCGTCAGCGAAGATGATTATGTAATAGCGGATCGCTGCGGTACAGTTTTTATCCCGGCCTCACGCATTGGCGAAGTCCTGACTCTCGCAGAGCGTATCGCAACACGTCAAGACGGCATGGTGCAAGCTGTTCGCGCCGGGCAGTCTGTCGAAGACGTCATGCATGATAAAAAATTTGAAGCAATTAAACAGCACTAACACAATGGCTGTTGCAGCCTGAAGAGAATATCGATGGAATGGTTCGACGCACATAATCTGGCCCGGTTGCAGTTTGCCTTTACCGTGAGCTTTCATATTATTTTCCCGTCTTTTTCAATCGGACTCGCGAGCTTTCTGGCGGTGCTCAATGGCTTGCACTTGTATACAGGAAAAACGGTTTACCTGACCTTATTCAATTACTGGAAAAAAATCTTTGCGATTGCTTTTGGGATGGGTGTGGTCTCAGGCATTGTGATGAGTTACGAGTTTGGGACTAACTGGAGCGTTTTTGCAGATAAGGTTGGCCCTGTGATCGGACCACTGATGGGATACGAGGTCATGTCAGCCTTCTTTCTCGAAGCCGGCTTTCTGGGCGTGATGCTTTTCGGTCGTGAGCGGGTCGGGCCAAAACTACATTTCTTTGCAACCCTCATGGTAGCGGCGGGAACCGCCATGTCAGCGTTCTGGATCCTGTCGGTCAATAGCTGGATGCAAACACCTGCAGGTTTTGGCTATAACGATGTCGGACAATTCATCGTCAAAGACTGGCTGGAAGTTATTTTTAATCCTTCCCTGCCTTACCGGCTGGTTCATATGGTACTGGCCGCCTATCTCACCACGGCTTTTGTAGTGGGCAGCGTTGGCGCCTACCACCTGCTCAAACAAAGACTGAATCCGAATCCGGATGCGCAGGGCAAGCTCAGTGCCGAAGCGGTACGCACCATGTTTTCGATGGCGATGTGGATGGCGGCAATCGTCGCACCGCTTCAGATGATGGCTGGCGATGCGCACGGCCTCAATACTTTGAAATATCAGCCCCGGAAAATCGCTGCCATCGAGGGGCATTATGAAACCGTCTCGCGAGCACCGCTCATCCTCTTTGGCATTCCGGACACCAAAGAACAAAAAATGAATTATGTGGTTGAAATTCCCGTACTGGGCAGTCTGATTCTGACCCATACTCTCGACGGAACCATTCAAGGCATGAAAGAATGGCCCATCGCCGAGCAACCACCCATGGGTATTGTTTTCTTTGCCTTCAGGGGTATGGTTGGTATCGGTATGCTGATGCTGTGCCTGGGGCTCTGGAGCTTGTGGCTGCGCTACAAGGGCAAACTGTATGACGCTCCCCTGATGCATCGTGCAGCGCTCTATATGGGACCAAGCGGTTTTGTGGCGGTGCTGTGCGGATGGGTTGTGACCGAAGTCGGCCGTCAACCCTACACCGTCTATAACTTGCTCACAACGGCTCAGTCCGCCTCGCCTATCGATGCTGCCGCAGTCGCTGGCTCACTTCTAGCATTCATCGTGGTGTATTTCACTCTGTTTGGTGCGGGCGTGTTCTATATCCTGCGCTTGATGTCTCACCCACCCTCACCTATACAGTCAGAGCTTTCCAGGGATACGCCCCTACGCGCAGCTGGTTTTGTTCCTCCTGCCTTTCATGACGAACAGATGGGGAAACAGCCATGAACCTTGATTACGCATTGATCTGGGCTGGCCTGATCGCTTTTGCTGTGATCGCCTATGTATGCCTGGACGGTTTTGATCTGGGTGTTGGGATCTTATTTCCCTTCGCGCAAAACGAAACACAACGCGACGAGATGATGAATTCTGTCGCACCAGTGTGGGACGGTAATGAAACCTGGCTGGTACTGGGCGGTGGCGGCTTGTTTGCCGTGTTCCCGCTGGCCTACTCCATCATCATGCCAGCGATGTACGCACCCTTTTTCATCATGCTTCTAGCCTTGGTTTTTCGCGGTGTATCGTTTGAATTTCGCTGGAAAAGTCATCGCAGAAAGTATTTATGGGACTGGGCCTTTGCAGGCGGCTCGATCGTTGCAACGTTTGCCCAGGGCATGGCACTCGGCACACTGGTTCAAGGCATACAGGTCACCGGACGCGCCTACTCTGGTGGCTGGTGGGACTGGCTCTCACCCTTTAGTCTGCTGACTGGCTGCGCGCTATTAATTGGCTACATCCTGCTTGGTTCGACTTGGCTGATCTATAAGGCCGAAGGAGCCGTGCAGGCAATGGCCTATCGTTTCGCGCGCATCGCCGCAGTTCTGATGCTCGTGATGATTGGTATAGTGAGTCTCTGGACACCGTTGCTTCATGAGCATTTCATGGTGAAATGGTTTGCCTGGCCCGCGATGCTGTTTGTCGCGCCTGTCCCTGTGCTGGTGCTGCTTTGCGCAGCCTTGCTGTTCAAAGGTTTAAAAAACCAACAGGAACTCACGCCATTTATCGCGACCCAAGGTCTGTTTGTCCTGTCTTATATCGGTCTGGGCATCAGTTTCTATCCCTATATCGTGCCATCCTCCGTCACAATCTGGGCAGCCGCAGGGCCTGATAACAGCCTGAAATTCCTGCTGGTTGGCGCAGTCTTTCTGATTCCCATCATCCTGAGCTACACCATCTATTCCTATTGGGTTTTCAGAGGGAAAGTTGGTAAAACTAGCGCTTACCATTCTTGAAGAGCAGCTTGACCTGGGCTGGCGTCAGTTCAGCCCAGGCGCCAGACGCTAACTCCCCCAGGCTTAACTCCCCCATACTCACACGCATCAATCTGAGTGTTGGATGACCAACCGCTGCCGTCATTTTTCTGACCTGACGATTTTTTCCTTCAATTAACTCCAGGGCAATCCAGCAGTCCGGAATGCTTTTACGAACCCGGATAGGCGGCACACGAGCAGACATAACGGGCTGAGGCTCTAGTAACCAGGCTTTGGCGGGCTTGGTGGTGTAGCCCTGAATATCCACACCTGCTGCGAGTTTTACCAGTATCTCAGGTGCCGGGATATTCTCAACTTGCGCCCAGTAGCACCGTGTATGCGAATGCTTTGGGTCTAACAAGCGGGTGTTCAGCCCGGCTTCATCACTTAGCAGCAACATGCCCTCGGAGTCTGCGTCCAAGCGACCAATTGGATAAACTCCTGCTGGAAAGCCAAAGTCAGAAAGTGTTCGGTTTGGCGAGCCATCGGCAGTAAACTGTGACAATACGCCATAGGGTTTGTTAAAAATAATCACCATGATTAAAACAGGCTTAAACAACAAAAACAGGTTCTTCCAGACATGTCTATTATCCTTATCCGTCACGGCGAAACTTTACTGAATGCTGCACGCGTTTTCCAGCCGTTTGCTACAGAGCTCGGACCACGCGGTTTGGAACAAGCACGTTTAATGGCTCAAAGAATAGCCGACTATTCACCTGTCGCCATTCTTGCCAGCGATATGCCACGCGCTCACAAAACAGCACAATATATTTCTGAGGCAACCGGGCTAACACTCAACACCAGCACCTTGCTGCATGAGAGGAATTTTGGGGACTGGCGCGGACAGAGTCACGACAGTCTGGGACATGATCCAGCAACCGTCACTGAAGTGCCTCCAAATGGCGAATCCAGGGAAGTGTTTGCCAAACGTGTGAAACTAGCTTTTGACGAAGCAGTCGCTCTGCGCGCGACGCTCCAGGGACCTCTGGTGGTTGTCAGTCACGGACTTGTGATTCAAACTATTCTTGAAAACTGTGTCGATCTTGGTGCGCACACGATGCCTCACCGTATCGCCAATACCTCCGTAACCATCTTGGATACAGAGCCTCCTTTTACCGTGCGCACACTGAACTGCACCTTGCATCTGGAAGGCAGTTCAGTCGCTGAGGATGCGAAAAGTCTTTCGGGTGGTTAGGAAAACCAGCGTTTGACGCGGGCCCAGAGCAGCGCAAACACGATCTTAACCGGATGGATTGGCGCCGCAGGAAGGCTCGCAGCGAGTGCGGGGTTAGTCAGCTTCGCCGCTACATTTTTGCCAAAATCGCTGATCATGCGCCGCACGAATTCCTGTACCAGACCTGAGCGCGAGAACTGCGCCAAAGGTCCTTGCAAAGAATAAGCCAGATCAACATGCACACGGGTTTGCGCTTGGCCCAACACCTCAAGACGATATTGCACATCACCTGTCGCACGCGACTGGCTCAGCGAGTCTTGACCAGAGCCTTTCAATACCGCATGAAAATTCTGCTCATCTTTTTCAAGTACTGCGACCCCATTGAAAGAGGCCGACATAGGTCCAAACTTGATTCCCACGCGACCGTGTACTTTATTTCCAACCTGTTCTTTGATCTCCGCGCCAGGCAAGCAAGCTGCGACCGCAGGTAGATCCGTCATCAAACACCAGACTGTTTTTGCATCAAAAGCCAAATCAAAAAATCCATCAATATGTGTTTGATTTTTTTGATGGCCTGAGTGTGTGTCAGCGTTAGATACGGCTTGCTGACTCGTCGATGCTTTATCGGTCGCTACAGGGTCGGCGTGCACCTGAAAATTGGCAAACTGCCCGGACGGCAACTGAAGGTTAGCGTTAAACCTCTTGGTACGTTCTGCTGCACGCAAAGTTTCAATCAAAGGGTCCGGAATATTCTCAAGCTCTTTCTGTACAGCCAGTATGGCTGCAACGATCCCGACATAACCCGTGCACCTGCAAATATTGCCTGCAAGCTCAATACGAATCCGCTGTTCATCGGCCTCAGGGAGGCGCAACACAATATCCCGAGCCGTAGCGAGCATCCCGGGCGTGCAATAGCCACATTGCAAAGCGTGATGTTCAGTAAATGCGTCTCTTAAACGACGCATAATGGGGTCATCCCCGTAGCCTTCGACTGTCGTAATCGTCTGACCTTCACATGACACAGCGAAAGTAATACAGGAGCGTATCGGCTGGCCATTGCTTAACACCGTGCAGGCCCCGCATATGCCATGCTCACAACCCAAATGGGTGCCTGTCAGTCCCACCTGCTCTCGCAAAAAATCACCCAGGTGCGTTCTGTCAGAAACGGCTTTCTCAACACTCTGCCCGTTTACAACAAGAGAGATCGTTTTCATGCTGCCTCCACTGAACCGAAAGCAAACTCGATACTGCGCAGGACCGCATTGGCATAGAGTCTTCGATCAATCAGATCCTTGTTAGGTGTCACCGCTTCCAGCGCAGTCATAATATCTGCCAGAGTAAGCGTCGCCAGACTACCGCTTGCAAGGCGTTGGGCAATCTCAGGCAGGTCAGCGGGCGCAGCATCCAGCGCACCGACAACCACACGCGCCGTCAAGGTCTCAGGCTCAAAATACACAGCACAGCTTGCCTCGGCAAATTCACCCGTCTTGCGACAAAATTTATAATAGCCCCAGCGCGCCTGACCAGAGAAGACTGGAAAATGAATCGCAGCAATCAGCTCCTTGTCCGCGAGCACGGTCGTGTACGCAGCAAGCATGAATTGCTTCATTGGGACCCGGCGCACACCCGCCGCAGAGATGATTTCGATCTCTGCGTTCAAGGCCATGGCTGTTAAGACCCAATCCGCGGCAGGATCCGCATGCGCAAGACTGCCTCCAAGCGTGCCACGGTTGCGTATCGCGCGATAGGCAATTCTGGAGGCGACCTGTTGCAAGGGATGCGCGCGCAAAGACTCGAACAAACCATCCTCTATTTCCGCATGCGTAATGCATGCACCCACGCGGATAGTGCGCTCTTGCAACTGGACGCCACGCAAATCCTCACAGCCACTGATATCAATGAGGTGTGCAGGTCGGGCTAAGCGCAGATTCAACATTGGACCAAGAGACTGACTACCCGCTATTAACTTTGCCTGACCAGCGTAGCTGTGCAGGAGTTCAAGCGCCTCGCGCGCACTGCTTGCGCGCTGATATTCAAACGCGGCAGCCTTCATACGCCTACTCCTTGCGCAAGACCATGGCTCTGCCGACCTTTTTCAATGGCCTCAAGCATGCGTCGTGGAGTCAAAGGCGTGTGCGTCAGCTCAGCCGCGCCGAGACTTTTCAAGGCATCATTGACGGCCCCAAAAATCACTGCTGGAGGCGCTATCGCACCGCCCTCGCCCATACCCTTTGCTCCAAACTCCGTATGTGGAGAAGGTGTCTCAAAGTGCTCAATACGGATATTAGGCACCTCAGTCGCACCAGGCATCACGTAATCCGCCAAAGTCGAAGCTAAGGGCTGAGCAAAAGAATCGTAGGGCATCTCCTCGTATAAAGCCGTGCCGATGCCTTGAGCGACACCCCCGATCGTTTGCCCCTCCACAACCATAGGATTGACGAGCACGCCGCAATCTTCGACCACGACATAATCAAGAATACTGACACTCCCCATCTCAGGATCGACAGCGACCACCGCCGCATGCGTCGCATAGGTAAAGGCTCCTGTATCAACTTTTGGTTTATAGCCAACCGTAGTCTCTAGACCCGCAGGATCAACATCTGGCGGCAATAGCTGAGGGTTGATATACCAGGCGTTTGCAATCTGGCTAATCGGGATATTTTGCGCCCCATGGCAGACGCGACCATTGTCAAAAAATACCTCTGACTCAGGTACACGTAAGAGATGCGCTCCAATTTTTATAATTTGAGGCAAAAGTTTTTTACAGGCCTGAGAGACTGCACCACCAGACATCACCAAAGAGCGCGAGGCATAGGTCCCGCTTGAATAGGGTGTCTGACCTGTATCACCATGCACGACTTTGATTCTGGAGATATCGATACCCAATACTTCGTTGGCAATCTGTGCGAACGTCGTTTCCATCCCTTGGCCGTGCGAATGCACACCCACGCGGATCTCCAGGCCACCGTCAGGTGTCAGGCGCACAAAGGCCTGATCAAAACCCGGAATCAAGGGCGTGCCCCATGCTGCGAAAACGGAAGTACCATGAGCAGACTGTTCGGTGTAAGTCGCAATGCCAACGCCAATCAGGCGACCATCTTTTTCACCGCGCTGCTGACGTGCACGCACGGCCTTGATATCAATCATTTCCAGGGCCCGTCGCACACTCGCCGGATAATCGCCACTGTCAAAATGCTTATTGGCGATATTGACATAGGGCATTTGCTCTGGCTGAACCAGATTTTCAAGTCTGATTTCCCAAGGCTCCCTGCCAACCTCCTGAGCGATGGCGTTCATCGTGAGCTCCATGGCGAAGCAAACACCGGTTCTTGCAACGCCGCGATAAGGAACAAAGCCGGGTTTGTTGGTGGCCACACACTTTGTTACGCAGCGATAGCCGCTAAACGCATAGGGTCCCGGCAAATTCCCGAGTGCCTGCCCCGGTTCGAGCCCGATGGTAAAAGGCCATACTGAATAGGCACCACCATCGATCGTGAGCTTGGCATCAAGAGCCAGGAGTTTGCCACGCCGATCGGCGTAAGCGGTCATTTCATAATAATGCTCTCGTGTATTGGCACCTGCGATCAGATGTTCGCGACGATCTTCAATATAGCGAAAGGGCTTTTTAAAATTCAAGGCTAACCACGCGACACACAACTCCTCTTGCTGCAGCACGCACTTATAGCCAAAGGCACCGCCCACATCCGGGGAAATAATCCTGACGCGCCCGTGCTCAAGCTCCAGTAATTGAGCGATCACGGTACGAATCAAATGCGGTACCTGCGTCGCGGTGATCAACACCAACTGGTCAGCCTGGTGATCCCAGTAGGCCAGGACCGCCTTTCCTTCCATGGGCACCATACACTGTCTGGCCAGACTGACCTTACGATGCACCACGACCTCAGCCTGGGCTGAGAGTTCGTCAAAGTTTTTATCCGTCGTCAACGTCAGAAACGAATTATCCCGCCAATGCTCATGCACCAGATGTTCCGTCGCAGCAAGCGCTGCGTCCACATCAGAAAAAACCGGCAACTCCTGATACTGCACATCCACTTGCTCAAGGAGGTCTTCGGCTTGTGCACGGGTTGGTGCAAAAGCCATTACAACAGGCTCCCCCACAAACCTGACTTTCCCGCTGGCAAGCGGTGGTTGAGCAGAAGATTGATAAGTGGGCAGCGTTGAGTCGGCGACAATATCCTGCGCACCAACCAGCATTTCTCTGGTGAAGATTGCGCCAGAGCACTCAGGAGGAACACGCACAGATTCAATCAGTGCGTGCGCGAGAGGACTGCGCGAGAAAGCGACCTCGCACAAATCGGGCATCACATAGTCTGCGACAAAATGACCTTTGCCATGCAAATGCCTGAAATCCTCACTCCTGCGCACGCGGGCCCCGATCCCCTGGGGCTTGATTTGGCCGGATTGCTTTGAATGTCCCATCGCCTAGGCCTTCATAGTCGAACGCATTGTTTAAGACAACTGAGGTGACCGGGATTAACGGCGACCCAGTGCTGCAAACGTGTAATTATCCAATGAAGCCTCAGCAACACGGAACCAGCTAGCCTCGCTTTGCTGGTACTTGGACCATTCAGGATAAATCGCAGCAAAATCCGGATTTTTATCTGACAACTCTTTCCATAAATCCTGAGAGGCCTGATAGGTCGCATCCATGACGTCTTTGGGGAAAATCGCGACCTTCGCACCACCGGCGATCAGTTTGCGCAATGCAATAGGATTGAGCTGGTCGTAGTGCGCCATCATTTTCAAGGTCTGCTCATTACAAGCGACTTCGAAAGCGGCCTTATAGGCTGGTGGCAAGGCTTCAAACGCTTTGTCATGCACCATCGTCGTGATCGAGCCACTACCTTCAAACCAGCCAGGCGCATAGTAATAAGGGGCGACTTTATTGAGACCTAATTTTTCATCATCGTGCGGGCCGATCCATTCGGCTGCATCGATCGTGCCTTTTTCCAGCGAGGAATAAATATCGCTAGCAGGAATTTGCTGGGGTATCGCACCGAGTTTGGACAACACCATGCCACCAATACCGCCAATACGCATTTTCAAGCCCTTGATATCAGCGACAGATTTAATTTCCTTGCGATACCAGCCACCCATTTGCACACCAACGTTGCCGCAGGTGAAATTAACAATATTGTATTTTTTGTAGACTTCACGCAGTTTCTGCAAACCACCACCGTACAGCAACCAGGACGCCTGCTGTCTGGCGTTCATGCCATAGGACAAGCCAGCATCAAAGGCCAACGCACTATTCTTACCAATGAAATAGGTACTCAGTGTGTGATTGCACTCAACAGTTCCACTGCCCACTGCGTCCATCACCTGCGTTGGCGGCACAATTTCACCGCCAGCAAAAATACGGATCTCAAACTTGCCGTCGGTCAACTCCCCCACGCGCTTACAGAGTTCTTCAGCGGAGCCATACATGGTGTCCAGACTCTTAGGCCAACTCGTAGCCATACGCCATTTAACCTGGGGATTAGTCTGGGCAACAGCGGGGACTGTCAGTGTGGCCAGACCTGCGCCTGCGGCTGTTGCAGTTTGAGTAAGAAAGCGACGACGTTGCATGTAGAGCTCCTGTTTGAAGGAATTTCAACAACTGATAATGGAAAAAACTAACGAAACATAAACTTCAGCATACTGAGTGACTGTAAAAATATCAATAAAAAACACTCTTCCAAATCAATGCTGGGTGCCGTAACCACCGCCACCTGGCAAAGCGAGTTCGAGGGTGTCTCCTTCGACCATATCGACAACGCCCTTGGGATGCGTGACATGCTGACCGTTGAGCTTGACATGACCCACTCGACCGGGTGCACCACCCTCAATTCCTTTAGCAGGCACGCGCGTGCGGTCAGTTAACAGCGACACACGCAGTCTGCCGGGCCAGCGAGATTCAAATGAAACCATCTGCCCCATACCACCGCGATGCAAGCCCTCGCCCCCCGAGTCATCAATCAGACATTTTTTATGAAAAATAACCGGTGACAACATTTCAGCCACTTCAATCGGCGTATTGGAAATGTTGGCGGGAAACCCTGCTGCAGGAGGACCATCGCGATCACGCATCGCACCCATGCCGCCATTGAAAAACAAAATACTCGAAAAAGACTTACCCTTTTCAGGATCCACGCCTCGCATGAGGACGGACCAGAGCGGTGTGCCGCTATCGGCTTGCACGCGATCAGGTAGCACTTTGGAGAGCGCCTCAAAAACTGCCGCTTGCAACTGGTGACCGATCAAATGCCGGGCACCTACTGCGGCAGGGGGTTTCGCGTTGACGATGGTGCCTTGCGGGGCAATCATCGTGAACAACCGGGTAAACCCGTCATTATTCGGAATACCAGGTGAGAGCAAGCATTTAAAAGGATAGATTGTGTAGGCATACGCGTGATGGAAAGTTTCATTCACACCAAAACGCACTTGCGGGCTACTGCCGCTGTAATCTACTGTCACACCCTCATGGGTCACAGTGATTTTTGCCTGAACCCGAATTTTTTCATCCCAGCCATCGGACTCAACCGCACCGTAATAAATGCCCTCAGGGATATTTTTCAGCTCCCTTCTTGCGGCATCCTCAGAGGCACGGAAGATTTCACCTGCAATCTCATCCATATTGACCAGGTTGTACTCAGACAGCATTTCGACTAAACGCCGATCTGCCACACGCAACGCACCAACCTGCGCTTCGATATCGCCACGCACTTGTTGAGGCTGACGCACGTTTGCCTCAAGCATCTGCATTACCCACGGATTAAAGACCCCTTTTTCTGCGAGTTTTACAACAGGAAAACGAATCCCTTCTTCAAATACTTCGCCCGCATCGGCTGACCACTGACGCCCTCCAATATCTGAAAGGTGGGCCACGGCAATCGCAAACGCTACTAATTTACCCGCTACAAAGATCGGCGCGGCCATCGTCGCATCCGGTAGATGACCCGTACCGATCCAGGGATCATTGGTAAATAAAATATCTCCTTCATTCAAGCTTTCTTTCGGGAAAACCTTGAGCATCGCTTTCAGTGATAATGGGGCTGTCCCAATAAATCCGGGAATACTCAGTGAAGACTGGGCGACCAGTCTGGCTTCAGTATCAAGCAGCACACAGGCAAAATCATTGGACTCACGCACAACGGTTGAAAAAGAGGTCCGTTTAAGCGTTGCACCTGCTTCATCAGCAATGGCAATTAACCGGTTCCAGTAAATCTCAAGATCGATCGGGCTCATGATTCTATTATTCCTGTGCTCAAGCACTCAGGCCTGACTTGGCGGCAAGCGATATGCGGATATTGTCGTGTTCGTCCAGTGAAAACTGATCTCCCGGTCCGATCACGACTGTCGAACCTGGTTGCTCGATCAGCGCGGGACCTGTTTGCATTGCTCCTTTTTTTAACTCCTCAAGCTTCAGGACGGGCGTAGACACAAACTCATTGAGCTCTGGAAAAAAACACTGCCTGACCCGCGAGGCAGCTTCGCTGATTACGGAATTTTTTTCAGCGCTACGATACGCGACGCTCAACGGAACAGACGAGGTTGCCTGGACTCTCCAGTTAACGGCTTCGACGCGCTGGCCAATCAACTTGGTACCAAAGCGTATCTCATACGCTTGCTCAAAATATTTTTCAATCTGAGCTTGCTGGGTCTTTTCAAGTAAACCGGGCAACTCGGTCTCAACCTCAAAACCTTGACCAACATAGCGCATATCGGCGCTACGTTTGAACAGGATTTGTTCAGCAGGCACGCCTGCGCTTGCCATTTCATTTCGAAGCGTCAGCTCCATCGACTTGAGCAAGGCCTCGACCGACTCCCAGTTCATTTCATCCAGACGTGCGTAACGCGTTCGCACCATGTCCATTTTCATAGGTGCGACCAGCAAACCAAAGGCGGAAAAAACACCTGCATTCGCCGGCACCAGTATGTTCGCGCAGCCACTGCGTCTGGCAACCTCACGCGCGTGGATCGGACCCGCACCGCCGAAAGCGAGCAAGGTATAGCGACGAATATCTCGTCCATTTTCAACCGCATGAATTTTTGCTGCTACCGCCATGTGTTCGCAGACAATACGATGAATTCCGTTGGCCGCCTCAATCACTGTCATACCAAGAGGTTTGGCTATGTGTTCTTCGATTGCCTTCGCAGCCAAGTCGGGCTGTAACTTCACTGCCCCGCTCAGCGTGCCTTGTGGGTCAAGGTATCCAAGCAATAACGCAGCATCGGTGACGGTCGGCCGTGTACCACCCAAGCCATAACAGGCGGGCCCGGGACTCGATCCTGAACTATGTGGTCCGACTTTGAGCAAGCCTGTCGTGTCGATATGCGCAATACTGCCGCCGCCGGCACCGATCTCGATCAGATCAACGGTTGGCAACCTGACGGGCAGACCACTGCCCTTTTTAAATCTTTGCTGACGCGCCGCCTCAAACTCAGTCGTAATCGAAGGCTTACCATGCGTCACGAGGCAAGCCTTAGCCGTCGTGCCCCCCATGTCAAACGCCATCACATCGGGTGTATTGGCCTGACGCGCGCTATGCGCTGCGCCCAACGCTCCCGCAGCAGGTCCTGACTCAAGCATCCTGATCGGCATACGTTCACCGATCTCGCGGGAAATCACACCGCCGTTGGACTGCATGATTTGTAAGGTCGCGTGCAAACCAATATTGCGCAAACCATTTTCTATCGCCGACAGATAATTTCCCACCATCGGCATCACACAGGCGTTGAGCGCTGTCGCGACGGTTCTTTCATATTCACGGATTTCTCCAAGCACTTCATATGAAAGGGATACATAAAGCTCAGGCGCAATTTTATTTGCGATGGCCTTTACCCGATCTTCGTGTGTTGAATTTGTGAAACTATGCAAAAAACAGACAGCTATCGCACGTACGTCCTGAGAGAGTAACTGCCTGATCACGGATTCTATTTGTTGCTCACTCGCAGCCTCGAGCACAGCACCCGACGCATCGATTCTTTCATTAATTTCATAGCGCAAGGCTCTTGGCACGATTGGATCTGGACCGAGCGTTGTCAAGTCATACAAGTCATAACGTAATTCACGGGCGATTTCGATCACGTCGCGAAATCCAGCCGTAGTGATGATCGCGGTCTTCGCACCCTTTTTCTCGATCACCAGATTAGTCACCGCGGTGGTCGCACCGACCACCACTTCATTGATTTCATCCATGCCGATTCCATGCTCTTTCAGCATGCTGAGCAAGCCCGCGCAGATGGGTGCGACGACATCCGGAGATCCGGTCAGGACTTTGGCGGTTTTGATTCGCCCATCGCTTGCGAGCAGCACAAGGTCTGTGAAAGTCCCGCCAATATCAAATGCAAATCGGTATGACATATCAGCCTTTTACCTTTGATAATTTAATACCGCGTTCAAAGCCTTTTTCAAATTTCTTTTCTTCGAACACCTCGGGTTTGATCTGGAAGAATTCTTTTAACGCGCGTTGCTCGTCTGTTGTCGTATGCATTGAGGTCGCATCAAAGGGGCAGGTCTGCGTGCACATTTCACAACCAATGCAGTTGGCGTGTATGGATTCCACACTGCCATCGCCTTGCGCGAGGGCATCGTAAAAACAGGTCTGGATACAAATTGTGCAGGTTGGATTTTTACAGGCCTCCGAGGCGATCTCGCTGTGCATGCGGGGCTTTTTAAACTGCTCCCCGTAGTCCTTGACAGCCTGTCTGGAGGCGATCCCTGTCATTGACTCGATATCAGGATAGCCATGACTATCCATAAAGTTTTCAAGGCCGGTAATGATGCTTGGTAAATATTTAATGCCTTTGAGCATCAATACTGAACCGACCTGGACCAGTGGCGCACCCGTCATGATGAACTCAACCACGTCCTTGTGATCATAGATACCGTTCGAGCCGGTAATAGGCATCCCCAGCTCGGTATAGATGCGATTGACCCAACGCAACGAGAGCGCTTTTGCCCATACACCACCGATACCAGCAGGTCCGCCAATGCGTGGCAAGCCAGTCTCAATATCAACTGAAAAACCCGTGTAGCGGTTTGTGGCGGTGACACCTGCCGCACCCGCTTCTTTGACCGCGCGCGCGACATCGAGTACTCGGGACTGATCTGGTGTGAGTTTGACTATAACGGGGATCTTGACCGCTTCGCACACGCGCCGCGTCACCTCTCTGGCGATCTCAGGCTCTTGACCAATCATCGAGCCGCCATGCACGCCTGGCATCATGGCGGGATGAGGACAGCCAAAATTTAATTCGACCATTGGCAAACCGCAGTCCTCGATCGTACGACAGATATCGATCCAGCTCTGTACAGTTTTACCGCCGGCACTGCCAATCAGATGTGAGCCTTGATCCTGGGCATATTTTTGCAACTCCGTCAGATGAGGAACCCACTCCTTGATCGGCGTACTTGAATAACCCGAACGGCTATAAAAGACGAAATTTTTATTGACCTTACCCTTAATCAATTCATTCTTTTCATTGAGAATGGCGTATTTGGAGTTTTGAGTCAGGCGCGCCATATCCTCGATGTCGGTGAGAGTTTTAATAATCATTCCACCCGCACCAGCGTCCACACATTCCCGAATCACCTCTGGGCTGTTGGTTGTTTCCAGCGAAGCGACGACAACCGGGTTTTTGAAATGCACGCCGCAAAAATCTAGGGATAAGTCAGCCACGTAAGATCTCCGAAAATGTTGATTCGATGTTTAGTAGTCAAATAGTTCGTATACGAACAGTTTTAATAGATTTAAACAACAGTATTTTTTAATTTACCTAATTCATTCAGACAATAAGAAAAAATATTTAACGCTGGCCCAGTGCACTACTACCGAGCTTCAAGGATTCCCTGCGATGTTCACTGTTGCCCTCAACAAGACGCATCAATAGATTCATAAATATTTCACGCTCGTGCGGGTCCAGAGGGCTGAGCAATTGTTGCTGGGAGTGCTGCATATCTTTCTGGTAGCGAGCGACAAACTGTGCGCCTTCAGGCGTGGCTACACAAAGTTTTCTGCGCCGATTTGCGGGATCGATCTCCCGAGAGACCAGTTGACGTGCCTCGAGTCGCTTGAGAATCTCGGCGATATTTGCAGGATCCAGTCCTAACTCATCGCCCAGCATCGATTGATCAATACCAGGGCGATTCACCAAAATACTCAGCAATCCGAACTGAATGGGTGTGACCTCACCCTTGGCGACTTGTCCCATAAATAAAGCCACGTGGAGTTGATGGAGCCTGCGCACCAGATATCCTGGACGATCCCAGATCACATGCCCGGAATGCTGCACAGCAGCATCGTGGCAGGCTATGTCTTTGGGTGCGCTCAACTCTGACACTTCCGCTGGGAGCAAAACAATCTCCGGAAATAAACGCTTTTCTATTGTTCGTATACTGATGGTTGATTGTGAACCTCAGCCACGAACAGTGTCAAGCTAATTTACGCACCGAGACTATCAGCCCAGATGTTGCGCGCCCAGCCCCAGGCATAGGTCCCTTCAAGCTCGGAAGGACCCGTCGATACTCCGCCGGAACCGGCAACCGTCTTAAAGGTTTTTTCGGCCGCACTGTACTGGTGAACACTGGCTACGTGCACGACTTGCTGCGCATCAACAAAGCTATAGCAGGTATTGGTCAGAACGGGTGAAGGATTTATGTCCCAGCCGCTCAGTTCGGCCACGATTGCAGCAGCGGTAACCTTGGCGTGCTGATTAGCCATATGCGCGGATTTAGGCATAAACGCAGCGTTTTGTGCTGAGTCACCAATCACGTGAATATCTTTGGCAACGGTGGATTCAAAATTTAAAAAATCAACCTGAGCCCAACGCTTGTTGGAGTTCGCCAGACCAGCATTGACGACTAGGGCGCCTGCGCGCATGGGCGGCAAGACATTCAGCACATCAGCGCGCACATCTTCCTGCACATCGAACTTCAAGGTTTTGGATTGTCCCTCGACTCGCATGACCGTGTGTGATGCGCGGTATTCAATCATTCCCGGATAAAGCTGCGCCCAGGCTTTTTTAAAAAGCGCCCCCTTGGAGACAACATCCTGATTCGCATCAAGGATTAAGACCTTGGATTTTGGTTTGTGCTTTTTAAAATAATCAGCAACCTGGCATGCTCTTTCATAAGGTCCGGGCGGACAGCGATAAGGTTGCTCCGGGATAGTGATAGCAAAGACCCCCCCATCCTGCATCGCTTGCAACTGCTGCTGCAGGGCAACAGTTTCAGGACCCGCCTTCCAGGCTTGCAGTGTCGCACCCATTGCATTTGCCTGGCTCAGGCCTTCGATACTTTCGGTCATCATACTAACGCCTGGCGACAACACAAGTTTGTCGTAAGTGAGCGTTTTGCCAGAAGAAAGTGTGATGTTTTTTTTCACCGCATCAATCTGGCTAATACTATCCTTGACCATGTTGATACCGTGTGCCACACGCAAGTCATCGTAAGACACAGATAGGTCGGCCAGTGTGCGCGTCCCGCCCACCACGAGATTAGACAGCGGACAGGAAATGAAGAGCGACCCAGGCTCAATGAGCGTCACGCGGGCGGTATTGTTTGACAGCAAACGAAGATATTTGGCGGTGGTCGCTCCACCGTAGCCGGCACCGACCACGATAATCTCGGCTGACTTGAGGTCACCCGCACGGTCAGCCGCACGGGCAAAACCAGGAGCGCCAAGAAGCAAGCTTGCGAAGGCTGTACTGTGTCCAAGAAACTGGCGACGATTCATGTTTGCCTCCCCATCATTTTTTACCCAAAACACTTGCGATGATTTGCAGTTGCTCATCGGTATAACCTTTCATGAGTTGCGGCATGATGGTGCCTGCGCGCTCCCCCGTTTTAAAGGCCATTAACTGCACGAGCATATTTTTTTCGGTCAGTTGGCTAATGATAGGCATACCAGCATTTTCAACGCCTTTTCCATTCGTACCGTGGCAGTTCGCACACGTGGCCGCGAGGGCGCGGTGATAAAGCACTTGGGCATCCTGAGTCTGGGCGCGAACATCAAAACAACTTAAAAGCGCGCACAAAAGAAATACCTTGAGTTTAAAAGAGGTTCTACAAAAGATGTTCATGTCCATGCTTCCAGTCAAGGGCGAACGGCGGGCGTTTCAACAAGCATACCGCGAGCGCGCCACATCAGATAGAGCTCAAGATCAACTATTTCCCTGGAGTCAAACATATAAGGCTCGGCACGAACACCTGTCATGCAGTTACGCAACCGTCTTTCGAGCGAGCCCACCGTCTGCCATTCCAATCTGTAAATAGGATAACCCGTTGGATGCGCCTGGGGAATGACATTGCCCGCAAGCTTCAGTCCTGAACGTTCTGCATGACACTGCGCACAGGATAAATTCAATTGCCCCATGCGCTGTTCAAAAAGCTGTCGCCCCGCTTGCAGATGCTTATCCAGAGCAGGACTCTCAACAATTGTGATGGGCATACCCTTTGACTGCGTCGCCACATACGCGGCGATCGACAAGGAGTCTTTACTTTCATGCGCGAAGGGCGCTGCCTGCTGACGCTCCGTGCGGCATTGATTGATCTGGGCTTCTAAATTCAGAAGTTTATTGTCGACCAGTCTAGGAAAGCTGGCCGCCACACCCTTCATGGACTGTTCAGCTTGGCCATGACACTGGGCGCAGGACTTGTTACTTTTTCCCGCAGGAGTCTGCCAGAGTGTCTGGCCATCGAGCACCCAGAAAGTCGCCGGATTTTGCGCAGGGTCATTTTGCATAGCCTGGGTCTGGCCAGACATCAAAACATAGGATGATTGACGATCCTGGCCTGTCGGATCAGCAAAACTGACCCCAAGCGCGCTCAGGAGCGCGAAAAGGAAAACCAGCTGTTTTAAAAATTTAACAATCACGTCACAGTAAGCTTGCTGGTTGCGGAAGAAGCGTAATCATTATCACCCTTCCAGTTGAACTCCAGCGTGCCGCTTTCAGTGGCAAGCGTGGTAAAGGTAATCATTGGGTTAGCAGCGATCGCAGGATGCAAATCCGCCCTGAAAACTTCAACGCCGTTATAGGTACAGATAAATTCACGAATAATGTCACGCTCAATCCGGACACCTTGCTCAGAGTGTCGGAAACCCGTTTCCATATCGTGCTGAACGATGATCCGAATCTCGATAATTTCGTCTTTCCTGGCCGTTGCCGGCATTGTGACTAAGGTTCTGGAGGTTTTACTCATCACACCTCCGTGCAAGCAGCAAGCGTAACCAGCGTTGCAGCATGCCCTTGCCAAAATGAACCATCACTCATCTGCGCGATCGCCCAAATTCTCTGTGAGTCATTCAAACGAATCCGCGTTGTGACCGCTGCACGACCCGAGCGATGGCTCAACTGAAAGCTCACCACATTCGGCAAAGGATTACCTTCGGCGACAATATGGATCGCCCGCACGAAATCGTTTTGCGTCATCGGACTGTCAACAGCCACTTTCATCACCACTGAGTTGCCGTTTTC
Organism: Burkholderiaceae bacterium; assembly: GCA_036725985.1. Classification (GTDB taxonomy): domain Bacteria; phylum Pseudomonadota; class Gammaproteobacteria; order Burkholderiales; family Burkholderiaceae_B; genus Zwartia. Next base: position 81,867 of record DAIMDD010000002.1, on the reverse strand, counting down.
AACCAGTGGAGGGATCTCCACATCTACGCGGCCTGTTCTGATTTTCGCCGCGCCGACAATCTGTTTGATTGCTTGCGCCGCCTCAGCTTCTGTAGCCTGCGCACTAAACAAGGGGGCAAGACCTGCCGCCGCTGTCATCGCAATAAATGCTCGTCTGTTGGTACTCATTGTTTAAGGCTCGCTAAAAACTCGACAACATCCTCGATATCCTGACCACTCAGAATAGACTTACCAGCATATTGCGGGGCAACACGTGTGAAATGATCTTTACGGTAATACGAGGGCATAATGGTTTGCGGGTTGAACTGGCTGGCGTCGACAATACGCGCCCTGAGCTGCTCTTTGGAAAGCCTTGCTGCACTCACAGCCAAATCCGGAGCCAGATTTCCCTGAAAGCGCTCTTCAGGGAATGGCCCGCTATGGCACAAAATACATAAACCTGTTTGCCTGCTCAAAACAATTGCCCGGCCTCTTGCCGCATCCCCGGGTTGACCGGAGAGCGGAATGAGAATCACGTCCTTGTCAGCAGACTGAGCCCAAAGAGGGTTGGACAGCAAGAGAACAACCAGCATCAGAAAGCACTTCATAAAACTTCTGATGCAGCCGCTCCCCCCAACCCTCAATGGCGTCATACCAGTGTCACACCTTCATTTTTCAGAGGTACGGTGCGATAGCGTTTGCCGGTTGCGCGATAGATCGCATTCAGGACGGCTGGCGCTGCCACACAAATCGTTGGCTCACCAATACCACCCCACTCTTTGCCACCGCCTTGAATAATGATGGTCTCGACCTTAGGCATTTGAGCGATGCGCATCGAATCGAAATTCGTAAAGTTGGTCTGCTCGATACGACCATCCTTGAGAGTGCATTCCTCAAGGAACAGTGCCGATAAACCATACACAAAAGATCCCGAAACCTGACGCTCAATCTGCGCAGGATTGACGGCATAGCCGCAATCCGTTGCCGCAACGATACGGTGAATCTTGACCTTGGTGCCATCGGTCACAGACAGTTCGCAAGCAGCGGCAACATAACTGCCGAAGGCTTTCATCTGCGCTACGCCGCGGAATACGCCTGGTGCGGGTGGTTTGTTCCACTCGATACGCTCAGCCACAGCATTGAGTGCAGCGAGGTTGCGTGGGAACTCGCCCATGAATTTACGGCGGAACTCAACAGGATCAACACCCGCGGCATCAGCAAGCTCATCCATGAAACATTCCATGAAAATTGCGTTCTGATTAACGTTCACCCCACGCCAGAAGCCTGGTGGAACATGCGTGTTACGCATAGCGTGATCAACCATCAAATTTGGAAATTTATAACCAAACCCATGCTCACCGCCATCGAAAACACCCTGGAACACCAGAGGATCACGCCCTTTTTGCTGCTCAACAACTGCGGGGCGCACTGCGGCAAGAATTGACTGGCCCGACAAACGCATATGCACGCCCGTCAGATTTTTATTCGCATCAAAGGTGCCTGTCAGCTTGCACATCATGACGGGATGATAACGACCTTGCGTCATGTCTTCTTCGCGTGTCCAGATCAACTTGATGTGGGTGCCTGGAATTTCTTTAGCGATTCTGACAACCTGCGTCGTGTAGTCCTGGAAATTACCGCGACGACCGAAACCACCGCCAAGATTGACTTTGATCACGTCGCACTTCTCTGCGGGCAGACCTGAGGCGGCGATTACAGCGGCCAGAGATGCCTCACCGTCCTGGGTAGGAACCCAGGCCATACAACCATCAGGTGTCCACTTCGCCGTTGCATTCATTGGCTCCATGGGTGCGTGGTTGAGGAAGGGGTAAAAATAAGTGGATTCGGTTTTATTCGCAGCGCTTGAAACCGCTGCCTTCATATCGCCGAATTGATTGCCGACAAAAGCCTGCTCAGCCGTCAGACCTTCCTGCAACATGGTCTTGATCGTTGCGCTTGAAATCTTCGCATTTGGACCTTCGTCCCAAACGATATCAACAATATCCATCGCTGATTTAGCGACCCAGAAGGTTTCAGCGACAACCGCAACCGCGCTGTCACCGACCTGCAACACTTTTTTGACGCCTTTCATCGCCATCGCTTTGCTGGCATCAAAGCTTTTTACTTTGCCACCGAAAACAGGGCACTCACGAATATTGGCGACCAGCATTCCAGGAAATTGCAAATCGATACCATAGACTTGCTTGCCTGTGACTTTGTCCTCGAAGGTATCAAGACGATTTTTAGGCTGACCGATTATTTTCCATTCTTTTGGATCTTTCAAATTAATTTCTGTTGGGACGGCCAGCTGCGAAGCTGCAGCAGCGACTGAACCAAAGCTGGTGGTTTTACCACTTGGTTTGTGAGTAATCACGCTATTTGCTGCAACACACTCAGAGGCGGGCACTTTCCATTGCGCGGCAGCTGCTTCGACGAGCATCATGCGCGCGGCGGCGCCACCTTTGCGAACATAGTCTTCCGAGGTACGGATACCGCGGCTGCCACCAGTACCAAAATCACCCCAGACACGTTTGCGCTTGAGGTTCTCACCGGGTGTTGGATATTCAACTGAAACTTTCGCCCAGTCGCATTCGAGCTCTTCAGCGACCAATTGTGCAAGACCAGTGATCGTGCCCTGCCCCATTTCTGAACGGACAACACGCACAACAACTGAATTATCGGGTTTAACGACCACCCAGGCACCGACTTCCGGAGCGGCCAGCGCTGTTTGAGCGCTAGCAGTTCCGAAAGGAAAAGTCAGACCGAGTGAAAGACCGGCGCTGACGGCGGAGGTGCCAACAATAAATTGACGACGGGAAAGATTAGGGACGCGTGCATTCATGGTGGACCCCTTAGGCTTTAGCAACAGAGTGGATGGCAGCGCGTACTTGCTGGAAACTGCCACAACGACAAATATTTGTAATGGCAGCATTGATATCTGCATCAGTAGGCTTTGGATTTTTATTCAGCAAATCCGTGACCGCCATCAACATGCCAGACTGGCAGTAGCCACACTGGGGCACCTGATGCTCGATCCATGCTTGCTGCAGCTTGGTCAGTTTGCCATTATCAGCCAGACCTTCAATCGTCTGGATTTTCTGCGAACCGACTGCGCTCACCGGGTAGGAGCAGGAGCGTTGCGCGTTACCTTCAACCATGACCGTACAGGAACCGCATTGAGCGACACCGCAACCATACTTCGTGCCAGTCAGGCCGACTTGTTCACGGATCACCCACAATAAAGGGGTATTGGGATCGACATCAACGCTGTGCTGCTTGCCGTTTATATTTAACTGAATAGGCATGAAAATACTCCAGAATTTAATTCAAACATGAATTGCCAAATTGTGCTCAGGCAAGTGTAAGACCGTGTTTACGTAAAGGTAATTCGCGATATTGTTTTCCTGTCGCTGCAGAGATCGCATTCAACAAGGCAGGGCCCACTACGCAAATCGTTGGCTCGCCCACACCACCCCAGAAATCGTGGGTTGGTACCAGGACACACTCGACTTTGGGCGTATCTTTCATTTTGCCCAGCAGGTAAGTGTTGTAGTTCTGTTCTTTGACTGCGCCATTTTCAATCGTGATTTCTTCATTAAAGGTTGAAGAAAGCGCCATCACAACCGAGCCCTCGATCTGGGCTTTAACCTGCGAGGGGTTGACGTGATGACCGGAATTCAAAGCAAACACCATGCGATGGACTTTGACTTGCCCGGAAGCAGAAACCGAGACCTCGGCCGTCGCGGCTGAGTAGCTGCCATATCCCATAAACTGCGCGATGCCGCGATGTATGCCAGGTGGCAAGGGCTTGCCCCAGTTTCCTTTTTCAGCAACGGCATTGAGTACTGCCAGATGCTTGGGATGATTCTGCATCATTTCGCGTCGGAACTCCAGAGAGTCTCGACCACCCGCACGCGCGCACTCCTCGATAAAGCACTCCATGAAAATACCGTTCTGGTTGGTATTCACACCGCGCCAGGGACCAACAGGGACATGGGTATTGCGCATGACATATTCAGTCAGCAAGTTGGGCACGGTATAGCCCAACTGAGCATCGCCGGGTTCTTCATACCAGCCCTGCAACTGACGCACATCTTTGTTGTTCTTGATCGCTGTGGGGGCAAGCCAGGCATTGATTGACTGACCCGAGACTCGCGCATGCAAGGCGACCAGTTTGCCTTTCTCGTCAAGGCCTGCTGACATTTTGGCCATGGCGATGGGACGATAGAAGTCATGAGTCATGTCTTCTTCGCGACTCCAGACCAGTTTGATCGGCGTATCGGGAAATTGCTTGGCTACCGCAACGGCTTGATGCAGGAAGTCCTGCGTACCGCCACGACGCCCTAAGCCGCCGCCCAAATCCATCGTCTGTACATCACACTGATCAAGCTTGAGTCCTGAGGCTTCGGACAAGGCTGCGATGGACGCTTCGGCGTTTTGAGTGGGTACCCAGGCTTGGGCTTTACCACCACCAATTTTCACAACGCAGTTCATTGGCTCCATCGTAGCGTGCGCGACGAAAGGCGCAAAATACTCCGCGGTGACTTGTTTTGCGGCACTCTTGATGGCTGCAGGCGCATCGCCCACTTTGCGTTGCCAGAAATCACCCTCGGCAGTCAGGCCTTCTTTCAAGTGCGCCGCAATGGTGGTGCTCGATGCTTTAGCATTGGCCCCAAGATCCCAGTCAATTGGCAGATTTTCCAACGCATTTTTAGCACGCCACCACGTATCGGCAACAACCGCGACGGTTGAATCATCGACTTTCACCACGCCTTTGATACCGCGCATGGATTTAATTTTTGACTCATCAAAGCTCACCAGCTTGCCACCGAACACCGGGCAGCTCTTGACCGCAGCACAGAGCATGCCTGGCAAACGCAAATCGATGCTGAAGACTTTGCTGCCATTGACTTTGTTGGCTGTATCCAAACGCGGCACCGATGTGCCTGCGATCGTCCACTGCTGGGGCTTTTTCAGAACAATTGTTTTTGGATCAGGAGGTGTCAGTTTGGCTGCTGCGTCCGCAACTTTGCCATAGGTCGTTTTCTTTCCTGAGGAATGAGTGATGACGGCTTTGCTGACTTTTAATTCAGCAACCGGCACTTTCCATTGGTCAGCCGCAGCTTGCAGCAGCATCATGCGTGCGGCAGCACCACCCCGGCGCACATAATCCTGCGAATCGCGAATCCCCCGGCTACCGCCAGTTGCCATCGCACCCCAGGCACGGCCACGTGCGAGGTTCTGACCCGCCGTAGGTGCCTGCGTTGTGACTTTCGACCAGTCGCAGTCCAGCTCTTCAGCGACCAGCTGTGCAAGACCCGTGCGGGTGCCCTGCCCCATTTCCGAGCGCACGATACGCACCACAACAGTATCGTCGGGCTTAACCACCACCCATAGATTGACTTCGTCGGGGGTCTTAAGCGGCACGGCTTGCGCGCTCGCAGCAAAAGGAAAACTCAGACCGAGTGACAGGCCAGCGCCGGCCGTCGCGCTAGCTACCATGAACTGACGACGCGAGGAGTTGATTGCTGATTTTTTAGTTGCTTGTGTCATGTTTTTAATCCTCAAGCCTTGGTCACGCCAGCGGTGGCGTATTCTTTCAGGACATCAGCCAGTTTTTTCTGGCCGGCGGCAACGTGAATGCCATCGCGAATACGCTGATAGGTACCGCAACGACAGATATTGGTCATCGCTGCATCGATATCAGCATCAGTTGGTTTGGGTACGCGCTTGAGTAAAGAGACTGCAGCCATGATCTGACCCGACTGACAATAGCCACACTGCGGGATATCGAGAGCCACCCAAGCTTTTTGTACCGCATGGCTCGTGTCTTTTGAAATACCTTCGACTGTTGTGATCTTCTGACCTGCTACGGCGGAGACTGGGATCGAACAGGAACGCGTTAGCTCGCCATTTAACTGCACAGAACAGGCACCACACTGTGCGACACCACAACCGTATTTTGTGCCGGTCAGACCCAACACTTCACGCAGAGCCCACAGCAGTGGCATATCAGGCTCGACATCCACTTTGTGGACGACACCATTAACATTGAGTTCCATTATTCTTGTCCTCGGTCAGGTATAGGTTAGGCTAGGCTGAGCCTCGCCTGATTCTAGCTGACAGAATCTCATGCGTCACCAGATTATTCAGCAGATTTATCAAGATTATCAAGCAGATAACCTTATGATCAGTATGGCTTTAATCCAGCCTGAACGGCACATTCCCAACGCTGTTATTTGCTTCTAATACGCGCACTAGCAGCAGCATCAAGCGATCCTGATCTTCTTGCGAAAGTGGTGAGATCGTTAATTCGTGGGCGCGCGTAACCGCAGGGCCCATTTTTTCGACCAGTTGCTTGCCCTTTACTGTGAGTTTCACGATTTTTACGCGCTGATCCTGCGTACTGCTTGTGCGACGCACCAGGCCCCGAGACTCGATTCTCGCAATGACTTCTGCGACCGTGGTTCGCTCCAGACCCACTTCGCGCGCAATGGTGACCTGATCCATCGCGCCATGTTCGTTTAGTGAGGTCATGACGCTGTATTGGACAGGGGTGATCCCGAACTCAGCGGTTTCTTGTGAAAACAAATAGCCATGGATCTGATGCAAGCGTCTGATTAAAAATCCTGGTCGGCCGAGTAGCGTGGATTTTTGTTGCACCGTTTTCAACTCAGAAATAAGTTGCTCATGACTCGCCTCGCTCACCGAGGTTGATTGAAAAACTGTTTGCATGTTGATGATTAAAAAATTACTTAAATTATTTTACGGTGTGAAATTGAATTCACCGAATATTTTTAATGCCTTAAAAACGTGCGTTACTTCGTGAAACGCACCAATGCCGTGCATGCAAGCCTCACATTCAAACACTAGAATCCAGGTATCTAAAAAATTAGGTGGCATACCACTTAAATTGCGACAAAAGCGCAACTGGCATGACTTTTGCTTGACCTGAATCAAATCGTACTTAATTTGAGAGGCATGCCATGTCAACAGTCGTTCTAAAGGGTGGAAGAATAATCGACCCAGCCAATTGTATTGATCACATCGCAGACCTCATCATTGTCGACGGCAAAATCGCCCCAAGCACAACGCCAATCCCGAAAGACGCTGAAATCATTGCTTGCGCAGGAAAACTTGTTATCCCTGGCCTGATCGATACGCATGCGCATGTTTTCAAGTACGTGACAGGAAGATTCGGACTGGATGCCGACACCTGTGGCGTGCACTCTGGTGTCACTTCCCTGATCGATCAGGGAGGCCCAAGTTGCATGACTTTGCCAGCCTTCCGGCATTTCGTTGCAGAGCAATCAGCTAGTCGTGTGTATGCGTTTCTTTCTGCCTATCTGGTGGGCGGGCTTGAAGGCCACTACTACCCCGAACTCTATCGACCCGAATGTCTGGACGTTGATGCAACAGTTAAAGCTGCACTGGCTAATCCGGACCTGATCAGAGGGATTAAGGCGCATGCCGAACTCGGAGGTTTCGCTCGCTGGGGGATCGAGGTGATGCGGCAAGCCGCTGAAATTGGTCGTCAGACACAATTACCGCTCTATATTCATTTTGGACAGTTGTGGCCGACGCCCGCTTCTGGAGCTATGGGGGTCGACCCCGACAAAATCCTGCCTCAGGTTATGGACTTGTTAAAACCAGGCGATGTGCTGGCGCATCCTTACAGTCGGCATCCCGGTGGCTTTGTCGAAGTCAATGGCCGTGTTCATCCGCTGCTGCAAGAAGCGAGAGACAGGGGGTTGAAAGTTGACGTTGGACACGGTTCACATTTCAGCTTTACCGCAGCCAAGACCGTGATCGATGCGGGTTTCATCCCCGATACGCTTGGCGCGGATATGCATGGCTACAACACGACAGTGCCCGCTCCGGCAGGAACGCCTGCCTCCCATCCAGACGAAGAACATTTATTCAGTGGCAGCACCCGTTTTTCACTGGTATCGACCATGTCCACCATGCTCGCGCTGGGCCTCACTCTCGAACAGGTCGTCCCCATGGGAACCATCAACGCTGCAAAACTGATCCGGGAAGAGCACAAGATCGGCACACTGTCTGTTGGAGCGGCTGCGGACGTGACCGTTCTGAACGATGAGCGTGGTCGCTGGATCATGAAGGACAACGAGGGCACACAGGTCGTGACGGATCGAATGCTGACCCCAAATTTCTGTCTGGTCGCGGGTCGCAGATTTGACTCAACGGCAAGCATCCTGCCGATTCCTCAAGCCGCTTGAAAACCAGTTGATCAGCCATGACTAACACCCTCACTATGAATCAGCAGGGAATTGGCGCTTCGGTTCAGCGCAAAGAGGACGAGCGATTCCTGAAAGGTCAGGGTCAATTCGTTGCCAACCTTCGCCTGCATGGCATGCAGGATGTCGCTTTCGTTCGCAGTCCGATAGCGCATGGTTTTATTACCCATATTGAAAAACCAGAAAATCATCTTCAGAATATTTTTACGCTTGAGGACTTAACTGGGGTCAAACCAATTGTCGCGAACTCAGGCCTGCCTGGCTTTAAGTCCTCCGAGCAATATGTTTTAGCCAACAAAAAAGTGCGGCAAGTCGGTGAAATGATTGCGATGTGCCTGGCCCCAACGCGCGCGCAGGCTGAAGATATTGCCTCACAGGTATTCGTGGATTTCGATGAAATCCCTGCAGTCGTAGATATGCGGCAAGCCAGAGCCAAGGATTCAGCCTTGGTGCACGAGCACTGGGGCGACAATATATTTCTCGAAACTTATGTGGGTGCGGATCTTGGTCCGGTTTTTGACAAGCTGCGCCAAAACGCTCCCATCCAAGTCAACCGGAAACTCCGTACCGCCAGACAAAGCATGGCTCCAATGGAAGGACGTGGCTGCGTCGCGTACTGGGACAAACGGGAAGCTCAGTTAGTGCTCTATACCGCAGCGCAGATGCCTCACATCAATCGCACAGGACTCGCGCAGTGTCTGGGACTCAATGAAGGTCAAGTCCGTGTGATTTCCCCCGATGTCGGCGGAGGTTTTGGCTACAAAGGCATTTTGCTTGCCGAAGAAGTATGCGTTGCGTGGTTAGCGATGCGCACCAAACAGCCTATCCGCTGGATTGAAGATCGCCGCGAGCAACTCACAGCCAACGCTAACTGCCGCGAACATGATTACGACATTACCGCCTATGCAGATGCGGATGGCAGACTGCTCGCCATTGATTGCGAAGCAATGGTCGACTCGGGCGCGTATTCTTCTTACCCCTTCTCGGCATGCCTTGAAGCAGCACAGGTTGGCAGCATTCTGCCAGGTCCTTACAAAATGGACCACTATCGTTGCAGAACGTGGTCTGTCGCAACCAACAAACCCCCAATCCTGCCATACCGGGGCGTGGCGCGCACAGGCGTTTGCTATGCGATTGAAAGCGTGATGGATGATATTGCTCGCATGGCTGGCCTTGAACCCTATGAGGTGCGTCTGCGCAATCTCGTTCAAGCGCACGAGATGCCCTACGACAACATCACAAAAAAACACTTCGACAGCGGCGACTATCCAGAAAGTGTCAGACGGGCAGTCAAAGCAATCGATCTTGACGCCTGGAGAGCGCGCCAGCTTTCAATCCAGCCTGACGGTAAAAAAATAGGCATTGGTTTATCTGTTTTTTGTGAACAAGGTGCGCATGGCACTTCGGTCTACCATGGCTGGGGAATTCCAATGGTGCCCGGGCGCGAGCCAGCTGGCGTCAAACTCACTCCCGATGGAGTGCTGGAGATCAGGGTAGGTGTCCACTCTCATGGTCAGGGCATGGAGACCACGCTTGCACAGATTGCAAGTCAAGTATTGGGACTCCCGCTTGATTCGATCCGCGTCACGCTCGGTGATACAGGAACCACACCCTACTCCACAGGAACCTGGGGATCAAGATCAATCGTGATGGCAGGCAGCGCCGTAGGACAAGCCTGCAAAATTTTACGAACCAGATTATTGAAAATAGCCGCCTGGATTCTCAAGGAAGAGCTTGAAACAGTTCAATGGAAAGGACAGGCCGCTGTTGGAAAAAACGCAAGCGTTGAGCTCAAGGAACTGGCAACCATCTGGTATCTCAAACCTCAACTACTCCCCGCAGACGTCGATACGCAAGGCCTCGAGGTCATCACGACATATCAGGCGCAACGTGATACAGGCACCTTCAGTTATGCATGCCATGCCGTAGCAGTGTCCGTCGATCCAGCTGATGGAAAGATCGAACTGCTTGACTACGTGATCATCGAGGATGGCGGTGTTCTGATCAACCCAATGATTGTTGATGGCCAGGTGATCGGTGGTGCAGCCCAAGGTATCGGCACCGCGTTATATGAAGAAATGCGTTATAGCCAGGACGGCCAGCCCTTGGCTTCTACACTTGCAGACTACATGCTGCCTGGTGCAACAGAAATACCGGCTATACGGATCGAGCATATGGAGACGCCCGCGCCTTACACAGAATTCGGTCAAAAAGGAATCGGTGAAAGCGGCGCCATCGGACCACCAGCGGCGATTGCGAATGCAGTCAATGACGCGCTTAGCAGTCTAGGCGCCCGCGTCGATGAACTCCCCATCAGCCCCTTCGTTGTGCTCGAAGCTATCAAGCAGTCAGAGCTGAAGAAAATGAAGGTCATCCCATCATGAAATCAGCAAATTTTATTTTTAACAAACCTGAAACGCTTGAACTCGCAATCAATTTGCTTGCAGAAAGTCAGGGGATGGGTAAGCCTCTAGCGGGGGGGCAGTCGCTGGGTCCAATGATGAATATGCGACTCGCTCAACCTGAATCGCTCATCGACATCACCGCACTGGCTGAGTTGGCTCAAACAGAGGAGGCTGAGCGCGACATCACCATTGGAGCGTCGATCACCCACGCGCAGATCGAAGACGGTCTTGTGGCAGATCCTGCGGGAGGACTACTGCGCCGAGTCGCAGCAGGAATCGCATACCGTGCAGTGAGAAATAAGGGCACGCTTGGAGGCAGTCTTGTTCATGCCGATCCCGCAGCAGACTGGATCAATCTCATGCCTTTGCTCAACGCCACGATGCTGGTCGCGGGGCCTCAAGGAAAAAGAGAAATTGATGCCGTAAACTGGATGATCGGGACATTCACTTCGGCGCTCGAAGAAAACGAAATACTGGTTGCGATACGGATACCGAAACTCTCAAGCGATGCGCGCAGAAGTTATTACAAAATCGTTCGCAAACCCGGCGAGTTCTCTGAAGCGACGGCGGGTTTTTTAATAGATGCTCCACGAAATATTTGCAATGCGCTCATTGGCGCAACCGACGGCCCTCCTGTTTACCTGAGCGAGGCAAAAGAGCTGATTGGAGAGCTTAAAAGCGGGCAAGCTGGCTCGCTGACAAGCGCAGCACTTATCAGCGCAGGTCTTGAACCAGACACACACGCATATCGCTTGCACGAGGTCGCGATGCTGCGGGCAGCCGCGTTGCTCGATACCAAAGAAGGAGAAATGCAATGACACGCGTGACGCTGACACTGAATGGCAATGCCGTGAACAATGAAGTCGAGCCGCGGACCTCCTTAGCTGACTTTGTGAGAGATCATCACGACCTGACTGGCACTAATCTGGGATGCGAGCAAGGCGTCTGTGGTGTATGCACCATGCTCGTGGATGGCATGCCTGTGAGATCTTGTCTGGTTCGCGCCGCTACTTGCTGCGGCACAACGGTCCAGACAATCGAGTCGTTTGAGCACGACGAAGTAATGAGCCAGTTACGCGAGAGTTTCACCGCACACCATGCGTTGCAATGCGGTTATTGCACGCCAGGCATGCTCGCCACGGCCAGAGACATTGTGCTGCGCCTGCCCGACGCAGACGAGGCGCAGATAAGACTTGAACTGTCAGGCAATCTCTGTCGCTGCACCGGCTACTCAGGCATCGTCAAGGCGATCAGCAGCGTATTGGATGTACGCAAACAAGCCATCCTTTCTCCGCACACGACTGCATAACGGACCGAACACGATGGAAATCGAACAATCTTTCAATCTTCCCTATCCCGCGGCCGAGGTTTGGAAATCGTTTAAAAACGTTGAGGAGATCGTCTCCTGTTTGCCAGGCGCAGCGCTTTTAGCCCCTCCTGAAGCGAGCGCTTTAACAATAAGCATGACCGTGAAACTAGGTCCTATCGTCGCAGCCTTTGCCGGCGATGGAGAAATTTTTTATGACGATGAAACTTACAGTGGCAAGATCACTGGTAGTGGCGCAGATCGAAAAAGCGGCTCTCGCGTTAAAGGCGAGGCCAGATTCAACTTAATACAGCGGTCTGATCTGCTTGAAAGTTTTTCGACCGAGGTCACGGTTACTGTTGACTACACAATTACTGGCCCGCTTGCTCAATTCTCACGCGGTGGAATTGTCAAGGATATTGCCCAACGTTTGACCCAAGCGTTTGCTGACAATTTGAAGTTAAAAATTCAAACACAACAACAAGCCAATACGGTCCTGCCGACTGAGCTCGCAAAAGAAACAGGCGAACCGAGCCAGCCCCTTGCAGCAGCAAACATTCAAGACTCAACACCCCTGCACTCAACGCCCCTGCACTCGGCCCCCCAACCTGCAGCCCCCGAGCATGCACCCGTCGCACCGCTGGATCTTGGCAATCTCTTTTGGCAGTCTCTTTGGAAACGCATCAAAAAAGCTTTTGGTTTTTCACGCACGTAATCCCATCCTTCATTATCGGCACCATCCTCAGGAGAAGTCATGAAACTGAAACCATTTATCACGCTGCTCTGCGCACTTGCGTTCAGCACAGCAGCACACGCGCAATCGGTTATTAAGATCGGAGCGCCGCTCGCCCTGACCGGCGGACTCGCAGACGAAGGGAAAAAACAAAAGATCGCCTATGACATGTGGCTAAAGCGTGTGAATGATGCTGGCGGTATTCAAGTCGGTGACAAAAAAATGAAAGTCGAGCTGATCAGCTACGACTATCAGTCCGATGAGAAGCGTGCACAACAAATGGCCGAGCGTCTGATCACCCAGGATAAAGTGGATTTCATGACTGCGCCGTTCGGTTCAGGCCACACCAAAGTCGTGGCTGGGGTTGCAGAGCGCTATGGTGTGCCAGTGATGGCATCGGTCGCCTCTTCTGAATCAGTCTTCAATCAAGGCTATAAATTTTTGTTTGGCACACTCGCGCCAAATGGTGGCCTGATCGATGCAATGATCGAAACCTTTGGCAAACAAATGCCACAAGTTAAAAAAATCGCGATCCTGGGTCGTGAAGATGTATTTCCGCGCTCAATGGCCGCCACAATGCAAACCGCTGCTGAAAAAGCCGGGTTAACGGTTGTTCACAGCGAATTTTACCCAGTCGGTGCACTAGATCACTCCGCCTCACTATCGAAGATAAAAGCCTCAGGCGCAGACTGGATCTACATCACAGGCTATACAAAAGACTTGATTCTTGCCCGCAAGCAAATGGCTGACCTCAAAGTGACAGCACCAGTTGTCACGATGATCACCGGCCCGGCCTATCAGGAATTTATCGATGCTCTCGGACCTCTTGCCAATGGCGTGAGCAGTACGACCTGGTGGCATCATTCCACACAATACAAATCTGATGATGTGTTTGGCTCGACCAAAGGTTTTTACGATGCCTACGTTGCACTGGAGAAATCAGACCCGGATTATGTGCACGCTTCGGCTGCCGCAGCGCTCATCGCCTTACAAAAAGCCATTGAGAAAGCAGGTACGACTGATAAGGCAAAAGTCCGCGACGCTCTGGCAAATCTCGATATCGTGACTTTTTATGGTCCCATCAAGTTTGGTGCGAACGGCATGAACGCGGGACGTGACTTGCCGATTATTCAGGTTCAAAACAGCAAAGTCGTTGTGTTGTTCCCCGAATCAGTCAAGCAAGCCAACGCTATCGCCATGCCCTAAGGCACTCTGGACAATCAATATCCCCTGAAGACAGATCGCTATGACTCTATTAGCTCAAATCATCGCCAACGGACTGATGCTCGGTGCGCTATACGCCTGTATAGCCGTTGGTTTTTCTCTGGTCTGGGGGGTATTGAATGTCATCAATATGCTGCATGGCTCCTTTATCGTGCTTGGAGGTTACCTGACCTTTTTCGCATGGTTTCACTTCAAAATAAGTCCTTTTGTCTCTCTGCCCATCGTCTGTGGCTTGCTTTTCGTGATGGGTTATTTCATTCAATATCTCGCGATTAACAGAGTCATTACCCGCCCGGTGCTGACGACACTGACCTTGACCTTCGGCTTGGACATGATTCTCTATAACTTCATGAACCTGGGTTTCGAGGCGACGCCGCGTCGGGTTTCTCTGGATCTAGGCAGTCTCACACTTGGCGGGGTCATTTTGCCAGTGGACAGACTGCTCGCGATGTTGCTTGCTTTCGGCTTGACTGGCTTGCTCTATTACGTGATGCGCAGTTCACGCATCGGTCGCGCCATAGTTGCTGTCAGGATGGATCGTGATGCGGCCGCCTTAATGGGTATCCGGGTAGGCCACATTTATGCCATGACCTTTGGTTTAGCTGCGCTGATGGCCGGAGCCTGCGGCACCCTCATGTCAGTTGTTTTTCCGATTACAACCAACATAACCGGACTTCTGCTCGGTAAGGCCTTCGTCATTTGCGTCATTGGAGGACTGGGTACGGTACCTGGCGCATTGGTAGGAGGACTCGCTTTAGGCTTGACTGAAAGTATTGTCGGGAATTTTATGGGCGCCCAATACGCTATTTTGTTTGGTTTCCTGATCATGCTCGCACTACTTATCACTCGACCCACTGGCCTGATTGGCAAAAAAGGCTACGAATGAAAACGAACTCTTCCACATTGCCTTCGACCACTATGACCCGAGCAAAAATATTTCCGCATCTGATCTTCGCCGTTTGGGTGGCCTGGCTTACAGTCATGCCATTGATGGCCGACAACTATTACATTCGACTAGCAACCTTTGTCTGCATGTATGGCTCCTTGGCCCTGTCCTGGAATTTTATCGGTGGATACGCTGGCTACCCTTCTTTTTCGACTGCCGCTTTCATGGGTTTAGGCAGTTACGCAGGAGCAATCCTGCAAAAAGCAGGTATGCCGATGATTCTTGCGTGGGTATGCGCCACAATATTTGTGAGCCTGTTTGCTGCACTGGTCGGCGCTGCGATTCTCAGGATGAAGGGCCACTATTTTGCGATCGGCTCCATATCGATGGTGGAAGTGCTGCGCCTCATCGCATCCTTATGGTCCGACCTGACAGGCGGTGGTGATGGTTTGAACGTGCCGATTTTTCAAGGCGGCCCTGATTACGCCGCCAGGGTATTTTTCTACTCGATGCTAGTCGTTATGCTGCTGGCCTGGTTGACGACATTGTTTGTGGACCGCTCAAAACTCGGTTTCGGATTGAGATGCATCAATCAAAATGAAGATGCTGCAGATATGGTTGGTGTCTCGGTTAACCGCTATAAAACCATCGCATACACCTTATCAGCTGTTTACTGCGGCAGTGTTGGTGCGATCTATGCCTCATGGGTTTCTTATATCGCGCCAACTGACGCCTTCGGTATCCTGCTGACACTCAAAGTGCCGGTTATGACGATGCTCGGTGGAGTTGGCACTGTCTATGGTCCGCTCATTGGTTCAGCACTTTTCGTTTTGATGGAAGAAACCATCTGGGCTCAATTTCTGGACTATCACCAGGCCATCCTGGGCGTTGTGATCGTCCTGTTGATTTTCTTTTTACCAGGCGGACTGCTCAAGCTCGACTACAAGAAACTATTTAAAAGAAAAACTACTAGTCATACTCAAGCGAGGCGCGCATGAGCACGATTCTGGAAGTACGCGACTTGTCTAAAAATTTCGGTGGCTTGCATGCCGTTAAAAACGTCTCCTTTTCCTTAAAGAAAGGTGAAATCGTTGGCTTGATCGGTCCAAATGGTGCGGGCAAAACCACTCTGGTCAATCTGATCACTGGTGTTCTTAAAGCCACAAGCGGTAATGTTATTTTCAATGGTCAGGATGTAACAGCCCAGCGCCCCTTTCAGGCGGCGAGAAGCGGACTGGCTAGAACATTCCAGATTGTTCAACCCTTCCCGCAGATGACCGTCCTTGAAAATGTGACTGCGGGAGCTTTGTTTGCAGCCGGTGCATCCCACCGCAGACAAGCAGAGCAGCAGGCGATGGAGCATCTGGAGTTCGTGGGTCTGGCGCCCCAAGCTTTACGCCCAGCGACCTCCTTGACTCTGCCTTCACGCAAACGACTTGAACTGGCCAAAAGTCTTGCCATGAATCCTAAAGTTCTACTGCTCGACGAAGTCAATGCGGGTCTGAACACTTCAGAAATCGAGCAGGCACTCACACTCATGCGCGCTATCGCGGCACGCGGCATTACCATCATGCTGATTGAACACTTAATGAAAGTCGTTTTATCTCTGAGTGAACGAATCTTGGTGTTGCATCACGGCGAACTCATCAGTCAGGGCGATCCTCAAACTGTCATTACCGATCCGCGTGTAGTCGAGGCTTATCTGGGCAGCAAATTCGCAGCACGGCAACAAGGCGTCGCCCCAACCGCAGGAGTGGCTCATGTCTAAAGCACCACTTCTCAAAATCAGCGGTTTGCAAGCAGGCTATGGCGATGTTCAGGTGCTCTGGGGTATTGACCTTGAAGTCCCAGCCGGACAAATCACCTGTATCGTCGGCTCAAATGGTGCAGGTAAATCAACATTGCTTAGAACCATTTCAGGACTGGTTCCGGTCACAGCGGGAAATATAGAATTTTGTGGCGCAAACATGACTGGTTCAGCACCCGATGCCGTTCTTGCTGCGGGCATCGCGCACGTCCCGGAAGGCAGAAGACTGTTCAAAGGAATGTCAATCAGGGACAACCTTTTGATCGGAGCTTATCTGAGACAAGAAAGCCGGGCCGACATCGAGCACGATCTTGAAGCTGTTTATTCGATGTTCCCCATTTTGAAGGAACGCCAACAACAAGATGCAACAACCTTGTCGGGTGGCGAGCAACAGATGTGTGCGATAGGCAGAGGCATCATGTCAAAGCCGCAATTACTCATGATTGATGAGCTATCGCTGGGCCTGGCACCCCGCGCCGTTGAGAAACTTGCCGAGTCCTTAAAACAAATTAACCGCTCTGGCCTGACTATTTTGTTAGTGGAACAAGATGTTGTGACAGCGTTTGAATTAGCCAGCCAAGCCTATGTGATCGAAACAGGCAGAGTCGGAATTTCTGGCGAAACGCGACTCTTAGTGGAAGATCCACGGGTGCGACAAGCTTACATGGGCATCTAGGGAGCTAAACAATGAGTCAGCCGCGCGATAAGAGCGATAGTTCCAGTCACCATCTGAAGGCAAATCAAAACGTTTTATCCAGGATATTCAAGGTCGAGCCTGCATGGACAAACGTTCTGACAGCACACGAAGCGATTGGGCTGGAATCCCACACGCTATTGCATGCAGGTCCCCCTTTTCTTGATCCGACTAAACCTTCACAACCTGTTCTGTCCTCGTGTGTACTAGTGTGCCTTCAGGAGGGCTGGGCAAATTGCGTCGAACAGGCCGAAGCGCTGATTACTAGTGGAAAGGTCAGGTTACTCAGCGCTCTGCAATTCAATGTGTTGATGCCTCTGGCGGCAGTTGCTTCCTGTCATTCAGCACTCGTTGAAATCTCTGATCTGAATTCCTCGAATAAAGCCTGGTCACTGCTTAGTAGTGGAGCAGGACCTCAGATTCGCTTTGGTTCACGCGATTTGAACGTCATTGAGCGACTCAGGTGGCGCGATACAGTCTTAGCAACTGAGCTTCGTTCACTCGTTACAACTTATCCAGTCCCACTTTTGCCGATTGCGCGGGCAGGACTGAGCGCAGGCGATGACCTCCATGCAAGCACTGCTCAGGCACAAGTCGCCTTGAATCAAATTTTGTTTTCGCACCTGTCGAGCAATCCCGCTTGCGCCGGGATTAGAACGATGCTGGAAAATAGCCCGCTCTTTTTTCTGACGCTCTGGATCGCTGCTTGTCATCTGATGCTGCATACCGGTGCGGCACAAGGTAGCGACCGCGAAAGCTCGCTTGTTATTTCTCTGGCGGGCAATGGCGAGAGCCTGGGAATAAAAACCTCCTCCTCTCCCGAGTCCTGGCTCACAATCCCTGGTGTTGCGCCTCAGGGTCCTTTTATTAAAGCTGAGCAACGCATCGCCGCAGCTCCCGTGGTTGGAGACAGTGGCGTCATTGACGCCGCCGGCTTTGGTGCGCAAGCCTTGCACTGCGCCCCACAGATTTCCGAAGCTTTGAGTGCCTGGTTACCTGATAACTGGCGTGCGCTTAAAGAAACACTGATGCTTGAGAGACATCCTTTTTTCGCTGATTTGAACATCAGAACAGGCATGGATTTTTTATCTGATGTCGAGCCCATCGCAGCCATCGCAATGCTTGGTGCAGATGGTGCCTCAGGTCTGCTTGGACGAGGCATCGTGCGGCCAGGACCAAAACTTTTCGCTCAAGCCAGAACCGAGTTATTCAAGACCTGAGTAACTTTAAACAAAGCACGCCAAATCGAGACGATTGCGCTGCAGCGCACCATCGATTCCTTCTGCGCCTACTAGTCACACGTCAAGCCAACAGGTAGCATTGTCCAAGCTCAACACTTTGACAAAGGCGCATCATGCTTCATCAGTCTGGCTGTAAAACAATTAAAAAACTGCTCTCTTCGCTCACCATCGGTCTGTCAGCGTTTTATCTGAGCGGTTGCGTCACCCAGCAACACACCGGTGCAAATCAGGAAATTACCGCCACGGCTGCTGCGAATTCCCAGCTCACCATCGAGGAATTCATGGTGCCTGGCGCTGACGCCGGCATCCAGCTGTATGTGCGCAACAAACGCCTGTCCAGTCTGAAAACTTTCACGAAAGACAATGTCCTGCTGTTTGTCCATGGCGCAACCTATCCTTCCGAGACAGGTTTCGATCTGAGACTTGACGACATCTCCTGGATGGATGTGCTCGCGCAACAAGGCTTTGATGTCTATATGGTTGATATTCGTGGCTATGGCAAATCAACACGCCCCGCGGAAATGGAGCGGCCCGCTGCTGAAAACAAACCAATCGCTGACACCGATACTGCCGCGCGCGACTATGCTGCTGCGGCAGACTGGGTACGTCAGCGCCGCTCTCTGGACAAGATCAACGTCATGGGACACTCCTGGGGGACAGCCATTACCGGCCTCTACACCAGCCGACACTCTGACAAGGTCAACCGTTTAGTGCTTTATGCGCCAGTCTGGTTGCGTAAGACAGCCTCATTGACAGACTCTGGTGGAGCTTTGGGCGCCTATCGGCAAGTCACCATCGATCAGGCACGCAAACGTAAAGACACCGGTCTAAAAGCGGGTCAAAACCCACAGCCTGACGCATGGTTTGAAGTTTGGGCTCGCGAAACTTTCGCCTCAGATCCGGTTGGCTCTAAAGCTGAGCCTAAATTTGTTCGCGCACCGAATGGCAGCGTGATGGACAGCCGTATCTTCTGGAGTGCAGGCAAGCCTGTTTACGATCCTGCCAACATTCGCGTACCCACCCTGCTGATTCTTGCCGAATGGGATGCAGACACCCCACCCTACATGGCTGAAACGTTGTTCCCCCTGTTGACGAACGCCCAGGCTAAAAAACTTGTGATTTTGAGTGAAGGCACGCATTCCATCATGAATGAAGTTAAACGGTTTAGCCTCTTCAATGAAGTCAATCGATTTTATAAAGATGGTTCTTCTAAATAATCCAACAATCAAGGCGTTGCAGGTTCAAACATGACAGCTGAAGACAGACTCAGAGAATTAAACCTGGACTTACCAAAGATCCCCGCGCCGATTGGTAATTTCCTGCCCTACCGGCGCGTCGGTCAACTGCTTTATTTATCTGGGCAAGGACCTCGCAACGCAGCGGGTGAAATCAGCGTGGGCAGAGTAGGCAAAGACTGTTCGGTCGAGCGCGCCTATGCTGATGCACGACAAATTGGTCTGCAAATGCTGGCCACCATACGTCAGGCGCTCGGCTCACTGGATCACGTCGAAGCCATCGTCAAACTGTTGGGCATGGTCAATGCAGAACCTGAATTCGGTGAACATCCCAAAGTCATTAATGGCTGCTCGGATTTACTCGTCGAGGTGTTTGGAGAGCGCGGCAAGCATGCCCGCTCCGCTGTCGGCATGGGCTCCTTGCCGAACCGGATGACCGTCGAAATCGAAGCCATCATCCAGATCAAAGACGGGCATTAGTATTGGCTGGCGTAAAAGTATTGGCTGGCGTAAAACCAGTTACTTTTTTGGTACGCGACCCAACATGTAAAACTCATCGTTGGGTCGCATCGAAATGGTATTGGCCATGCGATTAGACATGCCGAAAAAAGCCGTGATCGCAGCGATATCCCAAATATCTTCTTCATCAAAACCATGAGTGCGCAACACCGCGTAATCCGCATCATTGACCGACTGTGAATCAAGACAAACCTTGATCGCAAAATCCAGCATCGCTTTCTGTCTGGGGGTAATATCGGCTTTGTGGTGATTGATTGCGACCTGATCGGCGAGTTGCGGATTTTTTGCATAAATCCTTAATATTGCGCCATGCGCCATCACGCAGTAGAGACAATTATTTTTAGCGCTGGTCGCCGTCACAATCATCTCGCGATCAGCTTTAGTCAAGCTTCCGGTATCCTTGATCATCAAAGCATCGTGATAAGCGAAAAAAGCTCTGAACTCCGCAGGACGCCGGCTGAGCGTGAGGAATACGTTCGGTACAAAACCAGATTTTTCCTGCACAGTTAAGATTTTTTCCCTGATATCCTCAGGCAATGAGGCGAGTTCAGGGATTTCATATCGACAAACAGGTTTGTCCAAGGCAGAATCGGGTACAACTGTAGGTTGAGCGGATGTCATCATTGTCTCTGCTTATGATTTGATTTGAACATAGCTAATATAACAACGATCACAGGGGAGTCAATCTTGAACATCACTAAATTAACTTTGCAACATAGCCTGCTGGCGCTGTCCCTTTCACTTGGCTTTTGTGCACAAGCCGAAATCACGCACCTTCAAATCGACTCCACCGAACCCTACGGGACATTTCGAAGCGGAGAGTTTGTGATCCTCAAGGGTAAATTGCGTGGTGAGATCTCCCCTAAAGAAAACATCCCCGGACTAGATCAAATCAAACTGAATAGTCGTGGCAATGTCGAATACGCAACGAAACTCGTATTGATTATGCCGTCAGAAAAAGCGCATGGTAATGGTGCGTTATTAGTTGACGTCCCCAACCGCGGCCGCGCTTACGCTCAGGCGCTCTACAACTCGCCACGCGATGAGCCCTTTCAGTCGGGCACCTTTGAGCAAGGAACCGGATTTTTACAGGACTATGGCTACAGCGTTGCCGAAGTTTACTGGGAGCTCGGTCAGGGCGCTGAATTACCATCGTTTACAGACAAGGAAGGTAAAACCCGTTTTGCTGAAGGCGTTGGTTTCGCCATCATGCGTGACGCCGGTATTTTTCTTTCAAAGTCTGCCGCCGACTCAACCGGCAACCCCAATCCACTCAAAGGTCAGATCAGCCGCACCATAGCCAGTGGTAAATCTCAAACAGGACGATTCCTGAAAACATTCCTGCTCAATGGCTTCAACATGGCGGGGCAGCGACGCGTCTTTGATGGCATGCAGATTTTCGTTTCAGGTGCTGGCTTGCTGCCCATCCTGCAAACCGGTACTGGTCCCGAATCCAGTGGTAATGCATCGCCTAATTTCACTAATCCCGAGATGCGCGGCGTTCACGAAAAACAATTAACGATTGGCGATATCACTAGCGAGGTTCAGTCACGCGGCGAAGTCCCGCCAAAAATGATGTTACTAAGCACCTCGACCGACTTTTATTCACTGCGTGCGTCACTCGGACGTACCGGTGCGAGTGGTACGGCGGATCAGCCGATCCCCGCCAATGTCAGGATGTATGACATCGCAGGCGCATCGCATGTACTGGTGCCCAAACAACCAAAAGACTGTACGCTGCCCAGGGCAGTGCTGGACTGGACACCCGTTTCGAGAGCGACCTTTCTCAGACTCGACGAGTGGGTCACAGCAAACTCGTTGCCACCACAAAATCGCCTGATGCCTCTTGAAAAAGCCTCTGACAATATTCCAACCTTGCGCGCGCCTGCCCATTTGCCCAATGCGGTCATCCAAGTGCCCCAACTCGATTCTGATGGCAATGCTTTAGGAGGCGTGCGTTTACCCGACCTGGTTGCACCGCTCGGCACCCATGGCGGTCAAAACGCACCACAGACTTTTACATGCTCCTTGATTGGCTCTTATTCAGCCTTTGCTATCAATAAAGAAGAGCGAGAAAAAAATAAAGATCCTAGACCCTCTGTCACGGAAAGATATCAAAGCCGCGATCAGTATGTCGGACAGATCAGGCAAGCTGCAGCAAATCTCTTGCACGAAGGCTTTCTTCTACAAGATGATATGGCAATCATTATTCAAGCAGCTGCCTCAACGCAGTTGTTTGGTAATACGAATCCAAATCCAAACCCAAGATAAACCATTCATATGTTTGATTCACTCCCCATCATTCTGTTCGTAGGCCTGATCTTTATTGCAGCTGGAATAATTAAAGGTGTGCTGGGTATGGGGTTGCCGACCTTCGCAATCGGCATACTGGGGCTAGCGATACCGCCTGTCGAAGCAGCAGCGATGCTGGTTCTGCCCTCTTTAATCACAAATATCTGGCAACTGTTGGCGGGTCCCAGTTTCAGAATCCTCGCCAGGCGCTTCGCTACGCTTCTGCTTGGCATTTGCCTGGGGACGCCGATCGGGGTTAGCTTTATCACCAGCGGTAAAACCCACCTGGTCACCATCGGTCTGGGTTGCGTGTTAATCGCTTATGGTGTTTACGGACTGACCGCTGCAAAAATTGAAATCAAACCCACCTCGCAGTGGTGGGTCTCACCTTTGATAGGATTTTTGACTGGCATCATCATGGGAGCAACAGGGATTTCGGTACTGCCTGTCGCACCCTATTTCTCAGCACTTAATTTAAAACGCGAAGACATGATTCAAAGTCTGGGACTTGCCTTTACTGTTTCATCCTTCGCTCTAGCAACGGGTTTATGGCTCACGGGTCAATTTCAGATGACTGTCGCGGCAAGCTCCCTGTTTGCTTTGATTCCTGCCTTCGCTGGCATGTTTATCGGTCAGGCGATACGTATGCGTTTGAGGCAGGACCTGTTCAAAAAATGTTTTTTTATAGGACTTATTATTCTTGGTGCTTATATGGCGCTTCGGGCCATCACGCTTGCGCTGGCAGTCAGTCACTGACCAGCGCCTTGACCCCACGCTTGCAACGCGAGGTCTGCCCGATAGAACCTGCAACGAAAAAGCCCGCAAAGCAAAACCTGCAAAGCCAAGCCCTGCAACGCAAAGCCCGCAGCTCAGGTGGCTGAGATATATTCTTTGGGGCGAATCATCTCGAACAGGGTATTGACTTCGACATAGTCGCCCCGATATCCACAGCGTCCAAGCGGTCTGGCCGCAGCTGTATCAAAAATACCGTCTTTCAGGAAGGCATCGTTGATATGCACACCAACCACTTCGCCAAGCGTTAACCAACTGTCGGTTTGTTCGCCATTGGCATTATTTAACCGGATCGTTTGGATAAGCTTGCACTCAAGCGCAGCGATCGCACGCGCGACGCGGGGCACCTTGACCAACGTACTTGGGGCTGACTCAAGACCCGCCAGTTTCATTTCATCTTCACCCGGAGCAAGGCTGGCCGATGTGATGTTCATCTCCTGGGCCAACTCGGCCCCGACAAAATTCGCAACAAACTCACCGGTCGAATCAATATTATTCACACTGTCTTTTCGCTCACCACTGGTGCAAAAACCGATGATGGGCGGAGTCTCTGCAAAAGCATTAAAAAAACTGTAGGGGGCCAGATTGACGCGTCCCTGCAGATCGATACTCGATATCCAGCCGATAGGTCTGGGTGCAACGATGGCCTTGAAAGGGTTGTGTGGCAATCCATGGCCTTTACTTGGCTCATAAAAATAATCGCTCATGCTTGTCCTTTTATAAATTTTTAATCTTGCGGATTAACGGATCGTTTACATCGCATTTAGAACGCGTTTGCTGCGACGCAACATACTCACAATATACTCCTTCACTATAGTTATCTGCGGACTATACTCAATGGCAATGTTTTGAACCAGAAACCAATTCAAATAATAATTTAACAACATGCAGACAACTACAAACAAACAAATCATTCTTGTCAGCCGTCCTACCGGCTGGGTGACACCAGAGAACTTCAAACTCATCGACGCTGCGATGCCTGCGCTGAGAGAGGGACAGGTCTTGATCCGTAATCAATGGCTGTCGCTAGACCCTTACATGCGTGGCAGGATCTCAGATGCAAAATCCTATGCGCAGAGCGTCAATGTGGGCGAACTGATGGTAGGTGGTACGGTTGGCGTTGTGATTGAATCCAGTACGCCGCACTTCAACGTCGGCGATGCGGTTTTAGCGCCAACAGGCTGGCAACTTTTTGCAGCCATGAATGCTGAGCAAGTGCTTAAAATCGATACGTCCAGAGTACCAGCCTCGGCTTACCTGGGAATCCTTGGCATGCCTGGCATTACGGCCTGGCGTGGTCTGATGGAAATTTGCGAACCCAAGGCTGGCGAGACCGTTGTTGTCGATGCAGCCTCAGGCGCCGTGGGCGCTGTTGTTGGGCAGCTCGCCAAACATCTTGGCTGCCGGGTCGTTGGTATCGCAGGCGGTGCAGACAAATGTCGTTATGTGGTCGAGGAGCTCGGTTTTGATGCCTGTGTCGATCATCGCTCGTCTCATTTCGAACAAGAGTTGAAAGCGCAGCTACCCAAAGGTATTGACTGTTTATTTGAAAACGTCGGTGGGCCAATTTTTGAATTGTTATTGTCCTTAATGAATCCCTTTTCACGTATCGCGCTATGCGGCATGGTCTCAGAATTCAATCAGCCTGCGCATGCCTATAGAACGATTCGCTCGATCCTGATCAATCGCATCAAACTTCAGGGGTTTATCGTGTCCGATAAGCTGGAGAGCTGGCCCGAGATCCGCAGCAAGCTTCATGAGCTGGTCGCCACGGGACAACTCAAATTTCGCGAATCTGTGGCACAAGGCTTAGCCAGCGCGCCCGAAGCGTTTGTCGGAATGCTCAAGGGTAAAAATTTCGGCAAGCAACTGGTCAAACTTTCCGACTGAGAGGGAGGACTTGCGATGCAAGCGACAAAAATTGGTCAGTATCTGATTGAGCGTGTGATTGAGAGCGAGAGGCCTTACGCGCCAGCGCTGGAGTTTTTTCCAGCCTTGACCGCGGATATGCTCAATACCTGCAAGCGTGAATTCGACCCCGGTCAGATCACGCAGGACGGCCGGCTGGAAATGAGTTTTACTGCCTTTGTAATTAAAACGGGGCGGCACAACATCATGGTCGATACCTGCTGCGGTGAGGATAAGGAACGCCCGCTCAGACCTGCTTTTCACCGCATGAAAACTAATTTCATCCCTGCGCTGGCCAAGGCAAAACTCAAGCCTGAAGATATCGATTTTGTGATGTGCACTCACCTGCACTGGGATCACGTTGGCTGGAATACTAGACTCGTCAACGGGGTGTGGACACCCACCTTCCCCAATGCGAAATACATTATGTCCAAAAAGGAATTCGAGCACTGGGATCAGATTTATCGAAGTGGCGAAAAAAATACGCATACCCAGGCCTTCGAGGACAGTGTTGATCCAATCATCCGGGCTAATCAGGCGGTACTGGTTAAGGATGACTTCGAACTGGAGCATGGGATCTCGGTCGAACCCTGCCCTGGCCATACACCCGGAAATTTTGTCATTAACGTGAAATCTGAAAATCAAACCGGCGTCCTGACAGGCGATGTCATGCACCATCAGATCCAACTGCGCTACCCCGAAATGTCGACAGTCGCCGACGATGATCAAAACCTTTCCAGGCTTAGCCGTATCGCGCTCATCGAAAAACACGCAGACACTGGCAACATGATCTTTCCAGCGCATTTCCCTTCACCAACGGTTGGAACAATACAAACAAATCCAACGGGTGGTTTCAGATTCAAAGGATCACAGTCGTCATGAAAACACTCAAGCGCCAAGCATTTATAGTCGCGACAGCATTTGCCGCAGCGACCCTCACGCTCAACGCACTAACAGCCTCAGCCCAAACCTATCCAAGCAAACCGATCCGGATCATTGCTTCTCAAAACCCAGGTGGCACAACCGATGCGACAGCCCGCGCTTTCGCCGACCATCTATCGCAAAAGCTTGGTGTCTCAGTTACTGTAGAAAACAGGCCGGGTGCTGGCGGTATGATTGCAGCGGAAACCGTCGCACGCTCGCCCGCCGATGGCTACACATTATTTGTAGGCTTGCACAGCCAGTTAGCGCAGGCGCCTGTACTATTCAAAAAACCACTTGTCGATCCTGATAAAGATCTGATTCCTGTCGCAGCGGTGACCGCTGGCGGTCTGCCTACTGCAGTGAGAGCTGATCTGCCAGTAACAAACGCGAAGGAGCTCGTTGCCCTATCACTGAAGCAAAATATTAACGCAGGTAATTACAGCCTTGGCTCCGGTTGGCACTTGCTGCTGACTCAGCTGATGAAAGAAACGGGCGGTCAGTTCACTGTCGTCAGCTACAAAGGTACGCCCCCCATGTTTACAGACCTGGTTGGCAAGCAGACCGATGTCGCGACCGGCTCCGTGATTAGTATCGGACCCTTTATGCATCGCGATGATCTGCGCGTGATCGCGATGATCTCTGATCGTCGCAGTACAAAATTTCCCAATGTGCCGACGTGGGCCGAACAAGGCTTTACCAGCCCAGCGTTCAGCAAACTGCTTGAATACAATATGATGCTCGCCCCGGCGGGTATACCGAAAGATGTTCTGGAGGTATTGACTCAAGCCACTGCAGACGCAGCTGTCGCATCACCAAAGATGGCGACTCTGCTCGAGACCATTGGTTCAACAGAGCCTGTGCTGGTTGGTCAACCTCTGCGTTCGATGATTAGCGAAGTATGGCCGGTCTACCGCACACTGACCACAGAGCTCAAGCTGACGCCGGAATAAACAACACTCGCTGCATGCTTTGCGTGAGTATTTATTTTCCGGTTTTGATTTGCCAGTCACGCCGGAAAGACTCGCGGTAACTGAACCTGCCGCTCGGGTGGATGCTGATCGCCATTTCCACAAGATCATCGCGTTCATCCATATAGCGTCTGGCAATCCAGAGTCCACAGGTTCGCGCAGGCACCTGCAATTTTTTAGACATTGCCGCGGTTAAATTCACGGCCTGGATCTCTTGATGGACCGTTTTAATCCTGCAATCAAATTGCTCCTCCAGCATCTGATATATCGGTCTTGTCAGAGGCCCCGTCACGCCGAGCAGCGAACGAAAGCGCGGAGCAACATAGACCTCGGTCAGGCAGATTGGAAAGGTCTGTTTTTCCAGTGACCTGATACCTTCTATATGCAACCAGGTCTCGCCCAGGCTCACGCCAAGCATACGCGCCACATCATCATTGATCTCGACAAGATTTGAGGTGAGAACATCTAGTGTTGTTTCACTCGCGTACTGTCGCAAATCAGTAATACCAGACATGGTTTGAGTGTATTGGGTGGAAGACTCTCGTGAAATCACGCGACTCCCCACCCCTGGCTGCCTCACAATCAAGCCTTGCTGGACAAGTTGTTTAAAGGCCTCCCTGACCGTAAAGCGCGAAACACCAAACTGAGCACATAATTCGAACTCGGTAGGCAACAACTCGCCCACAGCATACTTGCCTGACTTTATTTCATTAAACAGGGTCTTAGCCAACTGGGCATAGCGAGGACCCGAACTAAAAGCACCAAGATTGTTATCGGTCATATCACCGCAAGATCACGCAATGTTTTAATTTGTTCGGTGGAGAATCCAGACTGCAACAGTAAGGCATCGGTGTCGGCGCCCATCGCAGGTGCGGCTCTCAGGGGAGCAGGATCTCCGGCATACCGAATGGGATTGGCAACACCCAGAATTTCACGGCCATCGGGCGTATGCGTTTTCACAACGCCCTGGCGACTATGCAAAAAGGGGTTATCCAGCGCCTGTGCCACATCGTAGACTGGCGAAGCAGGGACTTTTCCAGCAAATTTCTTCATCCAGTTTTCTGTGGTGTCAGTGCTGGTGACGCTTTCAATATCGGCATTGAATTGTTCGCGATTTGCCAGACGGGCTTTGTAGGAATTGTATTGCTCCAGCTCAGCCCATTCTGGTCGGCCGATTGTGCGTGCGAGTACAGGCCAGAACTTTTCCTTGTTACACATGATGAAGATCCAGCCATCCTGCGTTTTGTAGAGTTGACTCGGCACGAGAGAGGGATGACCGGAACGAGGCGCACGTCCCGTCACATGACCACCATTCAGATACCAGGTCGAGAGATACGCCAGATTATGGATCGCAACGTCATACAAACTAACGTCCACGTCTCGTCCAATGCCAGATTGACGCGCCCCCAGTACGCCACTGACCAAACCAAGCGCAGCGGTTGTTCCAGTCATTAAATCGATTATGGACAACCCGAACCTTGACGGAGGACCATCTGGCTCGCCTGTAAGCGACAGATAACCAGCCTCGGCCTGCATTAGATAATCATAACCAGGCCAGTTTGCGCGCTCCCCCTCACGCCCGTAAGCGGACAAGTGCACACACACCAGATCTTTTTTAATATGCTTGAGCGCATCATAATTAAGACCGAGCTTTTCAGGTAAATCGCCTCTCAGATTATCAAACACGGCATCGGCATGCTCAAGCAACTTGTGCAGGATCGCACGACCTTGCTCATGTTTCAAATCGAGTTTGACACTTTTTTTATTGCGATTAAATGCCTGATAGAAATGACTATCGCCCGGACCGAAATAATGCGGACCCACTGCCCTGCCCACATCGCCCCCATCATGAGGGTTTTCAATCTTGATCACCTCGGCGCCCATATCCGCCAGATGCTGGGTCGCAAAGGGACCCGCTCCGTATTGCTCAATCGCAACAATGCGTAAGCCTTGCAGTGGTAAGGTCATACACGGTTCCTTTCGATCAGTTGTTTAGCGATGATGATGCGCTGCATTTCATTGGTGCCTTCGCCAATCGTCAGTAAGGGCGCGTCGCGATAGAAACGCTCAACCAGATATTCCTTTGAGTAGCCATAACCACCATGTATGCGCATCGCCTCCATGCTGTTTTCAAGCGCGGACTCGGTGGCGAATAATTTAGCCATCCCAGCTTCCATATCGCAGCGCTCGCCACGATCATAAGCCTCGGCTGCCCGCATAGTCAGTAAGCGCGAAGCTTCAGTGCGTGTCGCCATGTCACCAAGCTTGATTTGAATCGCCTGATGCTCGCAAATCGGCTTACCAAATGTTTTACGCTGCTGAGAGTATTTAACAGCCTCATTCATGGCAGCCTGCGCCACGCCAACCCCGCGCGCAGCAACGTTGATACGACCGAGCTCAAGACCATTCAATATCATTTGAAGGCCTTTGCCTTCGACACCACCAATCAGGCGATTTGCAGGAACCCGATAGTCATTGAACACCAGCTCTGCTGAATCAATGCCTTTGTAGCCAAGTTTCTCAAGTTTACGACTGACACCAAAACCCTCGCCTTTTTCGGCGATCAGCAAACTCATGCCCTTGTGTCTTGGTGAGGTATTCGGATCAGTCTTGACCAGCAAAGCAAAACAATTTCCATAGATACCGTTCGATATCCACATCTTTGTTCCATTCACCACATAATCCTCACCCTCACGCACAGCGACTGTGCGTATCGCCTGTAAATCTGTTCCGCAATCCGGCTCAGTCAAAGCAATACCGCCGCGCAATTCGCCGGTCGCGAATCTTGGCAAGAAGGCCTCTTTTTGTTCTTTTGTTCCGTTACGCTGAACGGCCGCAGACATGATGACATGCGAGTTGATAATCCCGGAGACCGACATCCAGACTACAGAAATATGCTCGATGATCTTTGCATAGGTTACGGTCGATAAGCCTAAGCCGCCATATTCGGGCGCGATCAGACAGCCAAACAAACCCATCTCCTTCATTTTTTCTACGATCTGGGCGGGGTACTCATCATCATGTTCCAATTGCCAGGCATAGGGTGCGACTTCTTTTTCCAGAAATCGATCCACCATATCGAGAATCAGTCTCTCCTGGCCTTCATCTTGTGTTGACATTGTTTGGTTCTCCATTAATTTTTAGTTGTTTGACCCAGAATATGGGCGAGTTCTTTAGCTGAACCTGACTCAAGATTCAGAATTTTGTTTTCAATTTCAGCAGCGCGCTCTTTGCTGACTTGTCTGGAGGCGTTTTCCAGATATTTTTTCCTGATGTCCTCCGAGGTTAAAGGACGGTCAACGGCGCCACGGTTGATTGCCTCACGCTCACGCAAAATCCTGCCATCCTTGAGCTCAACCACGACTTCACCATCAAAATATTTTGGAAATGCGCTGTCAGGATCAACCTCATAATCCGTGATGGCTGCCAGGGCAAGAATCTCAGGATCACTCAAGGCGGGTTCGTCAATGTCATCGAGCGTGAGTCGGCCTTTTAGCAAACCCGTCGCGACCAAATAAGGGATACTGAATTGCGCCTCGTAAGAGTTAGCGGGCACTCTCTTGGCAGACTCGGGTTCACAAACTGTTTTTACAGTACCTTCTGGAACCAGCACCTTGATACGTTTAATTTGCTCTGGACGTATGCCCTTTGTATGAAGTCTGAGGGCGGCATCAACGCTCGCGTGCGTGAAATGACAAGCTGGCAAGGGTTTAACCGAGACACGCTCGACCTCCCAGACGGCACCTAAATCCTGGGTCGCCAACGCAAGCTCATATTGCCCATAACCTGCGAGGTGACTTGCGAACAAACCAAAACGTCCTTCGTAGGCCAGTCGAGTCCCTGTGTAACCATGCTTGCCAAGTGTTGCTGCGGTTACACCAGAGAAGCCCGCCCAGCCAGGATGCATTCTTTTATTCCAGGCTCCATCGTTCAGGAACTCAAGGCTGCCCGAAGCCATAGACAAGGCAAGTCCTTGTGCATCTCTGTATTGCGCAGGATTCAAGCCCAGCAACCAACCCGCCGCTATCGCGCAGCCAAACGTACCGATCAAACCCGTCGGGTGAAATCCCACCTGATGAAAGCCGCCTTTTGCTACAGCCCCAAGACGTGTGGCAACCTCGACACCGAGAATATAGGCTGTCACCATATCTGCGCCGCTACTGCCTTGTTTCGCAGCCACCGCCAGAACGGTCGGCAAAATCGAGGTCGTGGCATGAATCACGCCTTGTGCATGGGTGTCGTCGTAATCAAGTCCATGAATCAAGATACCATTCATCAGAATGGAATTTCTTAAATCCATTTTGGTTGCAGAACCAATGACGACAGAGTCCTGTCCAGAATTCAGTTCAGTGATTGCAGCCATCGCCTTGCGTGAAAAATCATAGCCATGCGAAGCCAGAGCGATACCGATGGAATCAAGCATCAGCAATCGCGCGCGAGCTCGCACTGTCGCAGGGATGTCTGCGGTCTTGAGGTTGAAAGCGAATTCGGCAATTTTCTCGGATATCGACTGACCAGGCACTGCGCTTTCGTTATGTTGTTCTGACATTTTTTAGAATCTCCGCTTTTCAGATCAATCTATCTTCGCGCCAGAGGCCTTGACCGCCGCAGCCCATCTTTTCATTTCAGCATCGATATAGGCCGCGAACTGCGCTGGGGTGTTGCCCACGGGATCCGCTCCTAGCGCCTCGAGTTTTGCGATGAACTCTTTTTCCCTCAGCACTTTCATGGAAATGGCGGATAACTTATCAATCACTGGCTGAGGCGTTCCGGCGGGTGCGACCAACCCGATCCAGGGCACTGCCTCAAAACCTGGAAATCCCGACTCGGCAATCGTTGGGATATCAGGGGCAGCACTGGCGCGCTTGGAGCTTGATACGGCCAGGGCGCGCAAGCGACCATCTTTTATGTGCTGCAATACCGCTGGACTAGTCTCAAACATCACATTGATGCGTCCAGCCATCAGATCAGTAATCGCTGCAGGCCCGCCCTTATAGGGTATGTGGGTCATTTTGATGTTTGCTGCCTGCTTGAACATTTCCATCGCCAGATGATTGGTCACACCACTTCCGCCCGAGCCGTAATCAATCGACCCTGGCGCTTTACGCGCCATCTCAACCAACTCCTGCACTGTTTTAGCTGGAAAATCCGGTGTGACCACCATGAACAAGGGGACAGTGACGGTCAGGCCGATGGGCGCGAAATCTTTTTTGACGTCATAAGGCAGGTCGCTATACAAAGCTGGATTAACGGCCAGGGTAGCGCTCGAACCCATCATTAAGGTCAACCCGTCTGGCTGTGAGCCAGCAACAATTCTTGCGCCCAGTATTCCTGAGGCGCCAGGTTTATTTTCAACAATGAAATTCGATCCTGGAATATTTTCACTAATCTTTTGAGATAAAAATCTAGCCACCACGTCCGTAGCCTGACCCGGTGGAAAACCGACCACCACCTTGACTGTGCTTTCTGGATATTCTGCCTGGACTAGTTTTGCCTGCACCATGACAAACAAGGTTGCGAGCACTAAACCGATGGTTTTAATTATTTTCATTTTTTGTCTCCTGGACTGATCTTGCGCTAAAACGCTTTCATCATTTGCAGTAAAGCTTTCTACTCACCCACTCCATGACCTCGCTTGGGTATCAGCGCAGAACGTATGAAATTCATGATTTCTACGCCATCCTGATTCAACCCGCGTGTACGCACGGTCACAATGCCTTGCGTCGGACGACTTTTCGATTCTCTGACCTCCAGGACCTCTGATTCAGCATAGAGGGTATCGCCCGGAAATACGGGTGCTGTCAGATTGATTTCTTTCCATCCCAAATTGGAGATCGCCTTGCCACTCACGTCATTGACCGTCATGCCAAGCACAATCGCCAAGCTCAAGCCACTATTGACAAGAGGTTTGCCAAATTCACTTTTCGCCGCAAACGCATGATCGCAGTGCATGGGATGCGCGTTCATCGTCATCAGTGAAAACTGGATATTGTCAGTCTCGGTGATGGTTCGGCCAGGACGATGCTCATACACAGCACCAATTTCAAAATCCTCCAAATAACGACCATAACTAGCTTGATAGCGCTTATGTCCGACAGTTTTGATTTCCATATCCGTCTCCTTTGTTATGTTTGTATCTTTGTCCGGACAAAGTATCATATTTAGAATAAAATTTGTCAACAACTCTCCTGGACTGAGTAAAAGAAGTAGTATTTACATAACTACAAGAAATAAAGCGACAAATGAACAACTCCGCTCTCGCCCCAAACGCGTCTGATCCCAAGCCACGTCTCTTCAATAAAAACCTTGTTCTTCTGATCCTGTTGCAGGGAATTTTTCTGACGAATAACGTCACCTTCATTGCAATCAATGGCCTTGTTGGGCTGGATTTGAGTCATGTCGCCTGGATGGCAACACTCCCCGTGATGTGTTATGTCATAGGCGGTGCCTTATCGACAGCGGTTGTGGCACGTACACAGAAGAAATTCGGCAGAAAAAAATCTTTCCAGCTCGGCTTGATCGTCGCTATTTTTTCTTCACTTCTATGCGGCTATGCGGCCGTGACTAAAAACTTCTGGCTCTTGACCGCGGGGACATTCATCGCGGGCTTCTATAGCGCAAATGCCCAGCTCTATCGTTTTGCCGCTGCTGAAGTCACGCATATCAGCTTGCGCGACAAAGCGGTTTCGTGGGTGCTCGCAGGAGGAATTCTAGGTGCGGTGATTGGCCCCAATCTGGCCGTTTGGACAAGAAACGCTTTTGATACTCAGTTTTTAGGCGCTTACCTGACACTCGCTATTGCTGGGGTGGTTGGTCTTTGCGTCATGCACTTCATTCATTTTCCTGACGAAGTGCAGGTTAAAAAAGAACTTCCCCCTGCGCGTGACCTCTCCGAGATTCTGCTGCAGCCGGTATTTCTTGTGGCGGTGATCGGCTCTGCCTTAGGCTATGGCGTGATGAATTTGCTTATGGCTGCAACACCGCTCGCGATGCAGGTTTGCGGCATGCCTTTTTCAGAAACAGCACTCGTGCTTGAATGGCACGTGATTGGAATGTTCGTGCCTGGATTTTTCACCGGATCGCTGATTAAGAAATATGGCACGATCCCAATCATGAGCCTTGGTGTTGTGCTGAATTTTTTATGTATCGCCATTGCCCTCTCGGGAAATGATTTGTCTCAGTTTGTTATTTCACTGTTTGTACTCGGTGTCGGCTGGAACTTTTTATTCACAGGCGCAACTACACTGGCCATATCCGCCTACAGACCCGAAGAGAAAGACAAAGCACAGGGTGCGATTAACTTTTTTATTTTTAGCACCATGGCTATTACCTCCTTTAGCTCTGGCGCTCTGGTCACGACTCAAGGCTGGGAATGGCTTAATGTGGGCTCGCTCGTTCCAGTCTCGATGGCGGGCATCGCCCTTATCTGGCTGGTTTTCAAAAAAAGAGCTTCCGCCCGTTCACTGGCGCATTAAAGGATTGGGCGCAGGCTCAGCGATCTTGCGCAACAGATTACGATCAGTATGATGAAAGGGTTCAGTCTGCCCTTTAATCATCAGTACCGTATCCTCAGCGTAGCTCCAAGTCCCGTCCTGATTGAACGAGACTTTGATTTTGAATTCGATCGTCTTAAAGGAATAATCCAGAAACGGGGTCGAGCGAATTCCGAAATTAGGATCAGAATGCTCAGCGGACAATTCAAACTCCCGTGCGTTGGCTTGCACTTTTCCTGAACACATCAGCACCAGACCTCGCGGGATCGTTAAGGTATGTATCACTGTCTCTGTTGCGGGCTCCCAGAGCCAATAGCCCACCTGCTCGTGATAGGTTTTAACCTGGTTAGGCTTAGTAATATGCGTGTGATAGCGCAAACCATAGAGCAACTGCGGGCCATTGGTTTGCGGATCAATAGGTTGCAATTCGATTCGCTCTACAAAAGCTTGGGTTTTGGGGCCTTCGGCTTTTGGTTTTACGTCAACGCCGCGCTCGCCCTCCCAGACTCCGGCCATCGGACGTAAAGGTCCGAGATTTTTGAGCGTATCAATATCAAGTGGCTGAGGCTCGGTATAGATATCTTCAGGAAAATCGCTCATACTTCCTCAACTTAAAAAATTATGGCCGTGTCGCCCTTTTATCTAACTCTGGCTCAAACGCCCTCGACGATACGGATATCTCGTTCTGCCGCGCCTGTACCCAGTGCATCCAACGCTTGCTTGTAACCAGGACTGTTATAGGCGGCCAACGCGGCTTCGACGCTTTCGAACTCAATCAGCACGGTGCGCTGCTTGAGGCCAGCTTCTTTGGTTGCAGCCGCCTCGCTGCGGGCAAGGAATTTTCCACCCGCTGCGGTTAACGCCGGCCCTGCGAGCTTGGCATAGGCGGCCAGCGCCTCGGGGTTTGAAATGGAACGATAGTTACTAATCCAGTATGCCTTAGGCATGATGATGTCTCCAGAACGTGAAAATAGAATTACATTTGTAAAAACCAGTATAAATCAGTATATCTAGTGCTCGAAATTTAGGTTGTTGGCTTCAAACCGGACTGCAGAGGCACAGCTGCAGCCACACTAATGAGACAAAATGAATACAAGCTTGCATAAAAAAAATCTTCGCTTACAAAGCCTAACGCATCTAGGCGTTTTTGTGCTGGCGAGCGTTTTTGCGCTGAGTAGTTTTTTCCCAACTACGACACACGCTCAAAACACCCCGGACACTTTCCCTAACCGACCAATCAAACTCGTTGTCCCCTACCCTCCTGGTGGGGGAGCCGATACGCTGGCCAGACTGGTTGCGAGCGGCACGTCAGCAAAACTCGCGCAGCCTGTCGTGATTGAAAATAAACCCGGCGGCAACACAGTTATCGCCACAGAATATGTCGCCAACCAGGCTCCAGATGGCTATACCCTGCTCTACGTCGCCTCTGCGTTCACCATTAATCCAAGCCTGTACAAGCTTCGCTACTCGACCACCAAAGACTTCGCGCCGATCGCGCTCATCGCGCTGATTCCTTTCGTCATAGAAACCAGCATACAGTCGCCGATTCACTCTATCAAAGACCTCATTGCCGAAGCGAAAAAAAGACCTGGTCAATTAAGCTACGCAACCTATGGAACAGGCAGTCCTGTTCATCTTTCGGCTGAGCTTTTCCAGTTAATGACAGACACAACATTGCTGCATGTCCCATACAAAGGCAGTGCTCCGGGCCTGACCGATTTGATGGGTGGGCAAGTGGACCTGGCCTTTGGCAGCATCGAGCCGTCTTTACAACTGCTGCGAAATAAAAAAATACGACCCCTGGCGGTTACAACGCGTCAACGTATTGCGGCTGCGCCCGAACTACCGACCGTGGCCGAAAGTGGCGTGCCAGGTTTTGAAACGATTGGCTGGAATGGCATCGTTGCCCCGGCCAATACACCAAAACCTATCGTCGACCGTCTGAATGCCGTGATCAATCAGGTGATTCAAGAGCCAGCCATGAGCGAAAAACTCTCTGCGCAAGGCGTTGAACTCGATATCAAATCACCTGAAGCACTCGCTCAAATGATTGAGGTTGAAATCAACAAATGGGATAGTTTGGTGAAAAAAGCCGACATTAAAGCGGAATAAAGAAAAACCCTGATAGTTTTTCAGCGACTGAAAAATAACTTGATCCCAAAAGCAACCAGACAAAGTCCGGCTAATTTTTCAAGCACAAAAGCTATTTTGGGATTAGCGCGCAGTCGGTCAGCTAAAAAATAGGTCAACAGCACAACAGCCAAACCATAGATAAACGTCAGGACCGCGACGGTGAACGCCATAAAGGAAAAGGTTGTGAACCCTTTGTGGTTCAGGGGATCAATAAACAATGGGAAAAACGCCATATAAAATACGATCGCCTTTGGATTCAGCAAGGTAATCATTAAGGCTTGTCGCAGATAGTGGTAGGGCTTGATATTAAGGATCGGGGCATCGCCCTGTCTGGCAAACAGCATTTTTCCACCCATCCAGACAAGATACGCGGCCCCCAGCCATTGCACAGCCTGAAATGCTGCCGGATAGGTATTGAGCAAGGTCGCAACACCCGCCACTGCGCACCACATCAGCACCTGATCGCCCAGGATCACACCAAAGGTTGCCCCCAGACCTCCCTGGATACCACCTTTACTGGTAGAAGTGATCAAGGCAAGATTGCCCGGACCCGGGATCAGCAGCAAAATAATAATCGCCAGAACAAAAGCGCTATAGTCCGTGACTCCAAGCATAGAAATCCTTAATAAATAAACCACATTTTTTTGGAAATATTACACGCAAGATCGATTACATTTCAGGTATCAGATTGATCAATTCGCTCGGCATAACATGACCCACCCAGACGACGCTGTTAAAAGTAGGTATCAGTTCTTTAAACCATACCTCTGGACACTCGTCGCCTCAATTATTATCTGGGGGATTATCGGAGAGGCGCCACCGACTAAAATTTTTATCGAGGCAGGCCCTCGAGGCGGTTTTTTTGATACAACCGCCTTAATGCTCAAAGAAAAACTCAAAGAGCATAGCATTGATGCAACCATCATCAATAGCGAACAAACTTCCAAAATCATTAGCAATGTTAATGATCCTAAAAGTACCATTGATATTGGTTTTATTGCGCACGAAGTCAAACCCGGTCAGTTCCAAAATGTAAAGTCGCTGGGCTCGATCATCATGGATCCCCTGTTTATTTTTCAGCGCAAAGAACTTAACTCAAAAACTCCCGCAGACTTTAAGGGCATGAAACTAGGTGTTGGTCCAACCAATACGGGTGGACGCATCATTACAGACATTATTCTCAAGGAGTACGGGATTAATGCGGAAAATGCCAGCTATGAAGTCTTAAGCCTCAATGCCATGGTGACCGCACTGAACACCGGGAAAATTGACGTTGGTTTTTTTCTCCAGCCGACAAATAACGAAATCATTGAGCAATTAGGTAACAACGGGCTCTTGAAACTTGTCTCCATCGAGCATGCCCCTGCACTCATCAAAAAGAATGGCTTTCTCCATCACCTCACAATTGACCGTGGTGCGTTTAATTTAATCAAAGAACTACCAAGTACGGATATTCAAATGGTAGGTGTCCCAGTCACCGTGATCGCCAAGGAAGAGCTTCACCCAGCAATCGTGACGCTCGTCGGTCTTGCACTAAAAGATGCCTTTCGCGGACCGACACTTGTATCAAACCGGGGCGCATTTCCAAGTATGGAATTTGAGCGCGATCTGAATATTGATCCTGCTGCGGACAAGATTTATAAAAATGGTACCGGCTACGTGCCCTTTCTGTATCGTATTTTTAATTTCTGGGTTGCTGGCGTACTCGATAAGATTGCCCTGTTTTTGAGCTTTCTGTTGACGATTTACTTTTTCTTCTACTATCTGGGCGTACCTAAACCATTTGAATTCTGGAAAAATGGTCGCTCAATCCGTCGCATCAGAGCACTTGAACGACTCAAGGCCAAAGCTGCCCGAGGTCCACTTTCCAGAAGAGATCTCAGAAAAATTCATAACATTGAAGAGTTTTTTACGTCCTCGAGCAAGTCTTCCCAGAAAGCTTCACATTTGATTACTGAAATCAAGTCCCACAATCAATAGTCAAATTCTATAAATCATGAAAATTCTTTTTTGTACTAAAAACGATATTTTTGGCGCAGTTATTCTTAATAAAATTCTGCCTCAGCTAAAAAATCATGAAGTCAAAGTTTTACTTTCCGACAAAACGAGAGCAGAGGAAAACTCTGTTGCAGAATTAGTAGAAGAAAAATTTCTCGAACGTGACTTTCCGCTTAATCTGATTTTTCCTCTGATTGATTCCCAGTCTGTAACTGGCGAATTACTGACCTTTGCCGGCTGCGCGAAAAAATACAATATTGATATTTCAACGATCCTGAATATCAATAACGCCGAAAGCGAAAAAATGATCCGCGACTGGGCGCCAGATATTATTGTCTCAGCGCGCTTTAGCCTGATTTTCAAAAAAAATATCGAGCAAATTCCACCTCTCGGTATTTTTAATATCCACCCTGGGGCACTACCCGGCTACGCAGGCTTGTGTGCACCGTTACGCGGCATGCTGCAAGGCGACAAGCAACTGGGCTGCACACTTCACCGAGTCGATGAAGGTATTGATACAGGCCCAATTTATGCTGTGGGTTACCTGGCAGCCGAGCCTGAAAAATCTGTTTTTGGACATATCGCCCAACTCTATGAACTAGGTTTGGCAAATCTGCTGAAATTACTTGGTGAGTTTTCCGAAGGGCGAGAGCCTGCACTGCAGGTCCAGGACCCGGCGGCCTTCAGATATTTTCGACTTCCCGATGCGGCGGCTTTTGAGCAACTGCGGGCACGCGGTATTGAGCCCGTGTCATACAAAATTTATGGCGAATTAATCAAAAAGTTCATTCCAGCTGAAATCTACACCGGTGCCGAGAGTGTGATTAACAGCCAAAATATCAAGCAGGCCACGACCAGTATTCACTCTAATGGTACCTCTGCAGTACTCGCAGGTAGCCGTGCCGAGTTAGAAAGTATTTTCTGATT
Source organism: Burkholderiaceae bacterium (assembly GCA_036725985.1). Lineage (GTDB taxonomy): Bacteria > Pseudomonadota > Gammaproteobacteria > Burkholderiales > Burkholderiaceae_B > Zwartia. The sequence continues at coordinate 42,145 of DAIMDD010000002.1, read as the reverse complement.
CGGACTCCTTTATTATGGAGTTGTTCAAGCTGAAAACTCAGCGCGTGTAACCTACTGCACGATTTCAGCGATTTTCAGTACCCTGATCGGGGGGTATCGCCCGAGTTCTTTAGCTACGCGCATATTCACGATCAGAGAAAAGCCCGGCGGGGCGACTACCGGGATATCCCTGGGCGCAATCTTATTGACCAGCACCTGCTCGGCTTTCGAGGCCGTGAGTTGTCCGACCGTGTAATACCTGTTTACCACGCCGAACAAAGCCTCAGACTCGAGCACCACGGACTCGGAGGTAGCGAGCACCGGTAGTTTTCTGGCAACCGCGGCCTTGGTGATTGCATCGCGATTAAGCAGCAAAAAAGTATCTGGTGCAAAATATAAAAAATCGACTTTCTGATCTGCCAGCTCATTGACTAGCTTTGTAAGCGTTGCAGGGTCAGGTTTACCAGAAGCGTTTAAAGGGATTTCGCGCGATACGAGTTCGAAATTAAATTTGGCTTGAGCAGCCTCAAGGTCTGCACTCACAACCTTTGAATTATCCTCAGTGGTGTTATAGAGGAAACCAATCCGTTTATAAGGCATATAAAGCCTTGCCACGTTTAATTGGGTTTCGACTGGAACAATATACAAAGTACCACTGACGTTACGCCCGGGGGAGGCCAGACTGCGCACGAGACCGGAGCCAACAGGGGTCGAGGCGATCATAAATAACGCTGGGACATCCGTGACATGTTTAGCAGGATCGGCATTATCCATCGTACCCAGCATCTGAAGCGAAACGGTCGTACCCCACGTCACCAGCAAATCAGGCTTGTTTTTTTTAACTTGCGCGATAAATCCCGGGATTTTTTTTATGTCCGTCTGCACATCGAGCAATTCGATTTCAACAGGTATTTTTCGATCTTTCCAATAATCAGTAAAACCTTTGCACGCCTCTTCGCAACCGCGAAAAACAACCATCGTGATACGAAAAGGTTTGACCTCTGCCGCGTAAGATAGGCTTGAAAAAAATGTCGCCCACAGCAGCGCGATCACCAAACACAGACGGGGTAAGAGGTAACTCATGCTTGCTCCTTCTTCCCGGAGGAGCTGAGTAATGGGACGGTACCGATACCAAGGACAATCACAATCACACCGATTACAACCGTCGCCTCCCGATAGCCCAAATAGGCAGAAAATACTGCGGCAAGCGCTGCACCCAGGATTCCACCCACACGCTCAAAAGATCTGGACAAAGCCAGCGCTCTGGAGGACTGTACCGCAGGCAATTCTGCTTTTGTGATGTGCAAAACAACCGCCGTAATCGGTGTGAGCAACATACTCTGACCCAAACCAAAACTGATAATCGCAACCGCCAGCGCCATGGGCGAATTAAACCAGTACATGGTTAAAGCACCAGCACCACTGAGAAAGCCTCCGAGCACTACCAATTGGATTTTTGTCCTGATTCCAAGATTCACCCGACTAATGATCGCGTTGCCTGCGGACAAGAGCACATAATAAAGAATAAAAAACTGACCGATACTTGCCTGGGACAACTGGAATTGTTGCAGCAGCAGCGGCGTAATATAAAAGAGCATACCTGCCATCATCAACTTGCCCGGCATCACGCCGCACCACATCGCCAACTGGATGTGTTTGTTTTTAAGCAAGGCACCGAAACCCGACGTTGCACCCGCACTATCTTGCGTTGCAGCTGCCTCAGCGGTCTCTTTTGGCAAACTGACGCCCTTGAAAAATATCCATGAAAGCATGCAGACAACGCAGGCAAACAATAGCGCAGCCGCCTGCCCCAGAATTTCAGCAATAACCGCACCGATCGGCGCACCACAGATACACGCAGCCGTTACAGCGGCAACGAAAGTGGATAGTCCTCTGACGTTCGCCGCGCCTGAGGAGGCAGTCCGCGCGATGTAAACCTGACAGGCAATCGTCGCCACGGCATAACCCATCGCAGATAACGATCGCCAAACAATGATTTCAACGAGCGTATGGGCAAAAGCAAGACCGATCAGACTGATGCTCGAGAGAATCACACTGAAGCCAAAAGCACGTCTCAAACCGAGTCGTTCAACCAGACCACTACCGAATAAGGTACCGACACCGGCCACCAGCATATAAGCCATCATCGGTGCACTGATCGCGAGCTGAAGACTTAACTGGGAACTCGCATCGACCATGCTTTTGATGTAGAGCGGAAAGAAGGAGCGCAGCAGCTCTTCAGAAAACACGAACAGGAACAGCGCAATCCGCACATCGCGAGCCTTCGGCTCATACCATTCACGCACGATGACCTCAAGATGGTGTTTGATACCCATTTGTTGCCGCAGTGAAGCGATTTTTTCATTCGATATCCTGACAAGCTCGGCAAAGGGTCCATATTCTGGTTTCTTGAGCTGCCGTTGTGTTTCGCCTGTCTGTAAGCCCTGAATCATGGCGCGCCAGGTATCGATCGGTCTGAGCACCCAGCGGGCGGAGAAGAAAAGAGCGATTTCCAGGCCCGCAATCAAAGCGACCAGCGACACCACCGCAGCATCGCCAAACATAATGTGCAGTTTTTCCTGAATATAGGAGGCACGAACGCCAACGATCACACGCGGTGCGTTGCCAGAAGCCTCAATTTGCTCCATGACAATGCCAGAGGCCTCTTTATCATTGACGCTCTCGCGAGACTGAGCGTACTCACGACCGCCGTCACGTTGAACCTTGATGTAAGCAATCTCTGGATTTTCGTTCAGCGTATCGGCAAGAAAATCATTCATCCCCACAAGTGACTCGTAAGGAATCCCAAGCTTGAGAGCGTCCTCTACCGTTGTCCGTACAGAACTCGCTATCACATTGCTTTTGGCAAGAACCTGCGGCAACAGAATTTTTTCAAAATTCCCTAAAGTGACCCAGGTCAGAATCAAGGCTGAACACAAACTAAACAACAACAGCGTGAGGTAGCTTTTTTTAGCTAACAAGCGCTCGATGCTCGACTGATCCGGTTTAGCCATTTTCTGCTTCAGCTTTTATTTGCCTGAGGGCTATGACCAGAGTCGACGATCTGGCTAGCCAGATCGCAGATCTCACTGCGCTGCCAGGACTGGGCATCGATTTTCTTACCTTGAAGGATTGCCTTGGCCGCGTCAATAATCCTGTCAAGCCTCGCAAACAAATACAGAAGAATAGGCGTCAGGATAATTAAAACAGCAAAGCACAGGATCAACCAGGTTTTTAAAAGCCTGTCGCGCGCATCAGCCAGCAAGGCGTTAACCTGACTTTTATCTGCACTAAGCGTCAGGTTGGCGACAACCTGCCCAATCGGATCCTTGATCACCCAGCTTTGTATAAAACTCTCGGGACGACTCGCATCAAACCACATAGGCTTGCCTGAGCGGCGCTGAGCCCGGACAAAACTCATCGGGTCTGCCAGCACAGGACCTGACTCCCACATGATATTTCCCGAGTCCGCAATGGTATCCACAAGCTGGATCGACTGAATGCTGGGATACTTTTCGATCACCTGTTCAAGCATGGTTTTAAGCTGAACATTGGTTTGCAGCGACAAACCGAAAGCGAGTGTTCGCTCAACATCTCGCTTGAGCGCCAGAGCAGGCACGCTGATACGAGAAGAGTTCACCTCATACAGGAGGTTTTGAAAGCGGTAGAACTGCAGTACGGCAAGCAAGGTCAGCAAAAAAAACAAAATTGCTATCGCGACCGAGGCCATTTTCAGTTTCTGTAACATATTGAGCTTTTTTGCCTTAATCCATGAGTGATGAAACTCAGGCGGTATTGAACTAAAAATCAGAGAGCTTGAGTTTAATCGCTTTCAGGGTAAACCATAGCAGTTCATGTTAAGGGTATCGGGGTAATCAAGGCCTGACCACTCAGGCAAGCGTCAATATTATCGATGACTGACTTCAGATACGCAGCAAAGGCGTTCGGGGAAAAACCTGCGATGTGGGGCGTCACGATCAGATTCGGTACCTGCTGCAAGATTTCTGGCAGCTTTGGCTCGCCCTCAAATACATCCAGAGCAGCTCCTGCGATCACCTTAGCTGTTAAGGCGTGCGCTAAGGCGTTGGTATCAACAACACTGCCACGCCCAACATTGACCAGATAGCCGGTATTGCCAAGCGCCTGCAAAACCTGAGCATTGACCCGATGATGGGTTGCTGCGCCCCCTGGCGCCGCACAAATCAGAAAATCGACTTGTCGCGCCAGCTCTTCGAGACTTGGTACATAAGAATAGGGACTGGACTGGTCTTTATTGCGGTTGTGATAGAAAATTGACATATCAAAGGCCTCAGCACGCTTGGCGATCGCGCGACCGATCGCCCCCATACCGAAGATTCCCAGCCTGCGTCCCGAGATATCCGGACGCGGGCTGCGGATACCTTTCCAGCCGCCCTGGCGCAGACCTTGCTCGGACTGAACAATGTCACGCACGATGGCAAACAACAAAGCCAAAGCGTGATCCGCAACACTGAGCGTGTTGGTGCCCCGACCATGGACGACCGCTACACCCAGCTCTTTTGCGCTGACAGCATCGATATTTTCATAACCAACACCAAACGCAGCAACGATTTTGAGTCTGGGCATCTGACGCATCAATTCACCTGGCCAACCAAACGAGCCGTTAGTAATCACGGCATCGATACGCTCACCAAGCTGCGCAATCAGCGCTTGCCTGTCCGCGATCACTGGCACGTAATGAACACGGTAATGCTCACGCAGCGCCTCGAGTGCAAAGGCCTCAACAGGGAACGATACGATTACTTCTGGCTTGTCAGGGTGTTTCATCACGTTAATCTTTGTACGTCTCACTCACACGATCGAGTTGCCGCAAAATCGCAGGCCATTCCAGAATGCCATAGCGTCTGGTCACACTGGGATTCCACTGCGCATTCGCTTTGGCGACGATATCCGCTGAGGGAATGATTAATTCTGCATTGCATGCCATCGCATCGACCTGAACTTTACAGGCAACCTCGAGCCGGTAAATATTATTGAACGCCTCGGCGATTGAAGGGCCTAGTGCCAGTAGACCATGATTGTGCAACACCATCACTTCAGCGTCCCCCAAATCATCCTGCAAACTCTTCTGCTCAGACAGATCAACGGATATGCCCTGGAAATGGTGATAAGCGACTTTTGCAAACCGCGTCGCAGTTTGCGTAAGAGGCAACAGTCCGCATTTGAGGGTTGAGAGCGCCATCCCTGCGCGCGAATGCGTATGAATGACACAAGCCGCATCAGGGCGAACAGCATGAATCGCGCTATGAATCACAAAACCTGTCCGGTTGATACCGTAATCATCGTTCGGGCGATCCACGATATTGCCATCGATATCAATTTTGATGAGCGAGGAGGCAGTGATCTCGTCATAGAGCATACCGTAGGGATTGATCAGATAATGATTGGGCTCACCTGGCACCATGGCAGAGATGTGATTGGCAATCATATCGGTCATACCGTAGAGCGAAACCAGGCGGTAACACGCTGCCAGTTCGACGCGGGTTTTCCATTCCGCCTCGCTGACTCGGCTTTTAATCGTGCCAGGTTGAATGGGTGTTGTGGCTTTCATGTTTATTGTTGAGGTACTCATGCTTGATCTCCCGGATTAATTTTTGGCACTGCAAAATACTGTAATAAATCAGGTGTCACCTCGCTGAGGTTGCGACACCCTAGCAAAGCAAGATTCCTGTCGATTTCACCAGTCAAAATACTGATCACTCTTCTGATACCGTGATTTGCTCCAACTGCCGCACCATAGAGAGTTGGACGCCCCATGAATACTAACTTTGCACCTAGCGCGACAGCTTTTAAAACATCTGTCCCTCGTCTGATACCACCATCCAGAAACACAGGCGTTGCAGAAGGAACCTGCGAGAGGACATCTGGCAATGCCTGCAAAGAAGACATTGCTGTATCAAGCTGTCTGCCACCGTGATTCGAAACGATCAGCGCATCGACTCCAAGCGAGGCAGCGAGCTTTGCATCGGCAGGATGCATCACGCCTTTAACCACAAGACGTCCTTGCCACTCTGAGCGCAACCATTTCAAAATCTCCCAGCTCAGCTTGTCACGTCCCTGTCGAAAGCCGCCGGGCGTGGATTCAGTAATCCTGGGCCCATTTTCTGCATACATGTTCACAAAGCGAGGCACACCTGATTTGATCAGTGTCCTGGCAAATACCTGCAGTGACCAGGCGGGATGAACCATACCATCGAGTATGACGCGCGGTGATAGCTTGAAAGGAATAGTGAAATGATTGCGCATATTATTTTCACGATTCGAACCGACGCAAGTATCTATCGTTACAACGATCGTCTTAATCCTGGCTGCACTCAAACGCTGGGTAATTTTAGAAATCTGCTCGCGATCGCCGGGAAAATATCCCTGATACCAACTGTCGGGATTCAAGCTCGCCAGACGCTCAAGCGGCACGTTAGAGGCGCCACTGATGATGAAGGGAATATTCGCACGGGCAGACTCGGCGGCCAGCATCGCATCACAATCATGCCTGAACATACCAGCGACGCCTGTGGGTGCGATGCCTATCGGGCTTGAATATTGAGTACCCCAGATATCAACGGTTTGTGAGCGCTCAGACACATCACATAAACCTCTGGGACGAAACGCCAGCGAATCATAGGCATTTCTGTTTGCGTTCAGCGTGATTTCATCTTCGGTGCCACCACGCAAAAACTCGAACACACAGTGTGGAAGAAATTTTTGAGCCGCACGTTCAAAGTCCTTGACCGCTAATAAATGGTCATACTTATCATCAGAATTTTTTTGCACGCTTGAACTCATCATTTAATTGCAATTTCAAAGGGTTGGCCTATTTTTTGACTCAGCTCACTACCAACCGGTCTAACAATCAAAATAACATTTTTAAAAAGTTTCATTTAACGAACCTTGCTGCCCATTTATTGCTGCGCCGCAACACCAAACAAATATCTTGTTTATCGATCCATAGTTCGTTTAAAAGAGTCAGTCGCCCATCGACCTGGTATTGAATTCATCTGACATGCCAGCGAATCTAAACTGTCCGGAGACATCATGGAATTATTGGAAGGTATCAACAGCCGCAGCAGCGTGCGAGGTTTTATATCAAAACCCGTGTCCCAGGAGATGATTCGAGCGATCCTGGAGGCCGCCAACCGCAGCCCCTCTTTCAAGAACTCTCAGCCTTGGGAAGTCGCCGTAGTGACAGGCGCCAAACAAGCCGAGCTATCAAAAATCGTATACGACCTCGCCGCCTCAGGTGTGCCAGGTAAGTCCGACATGCCCTACCCCAAATCCTATCCTGACGCGATTGAAGAACGCACACGCATTCACGGCGCCAAGCGCTTTGAGGCCTTAGGTATAGGACGCGATGACGCAGCCGCTCGTGAAACCATGCGACTGGCTAATTTCAAGTTTTTTAATGCGCCCTGCACCATGTTTTTCTTTATGGACAAATCGCTTGGCGAGTGGTCCACCATGGACATCGGTATCTTTATTCAAAGCGTTGCTCTGGCCGCTCATGGTCTGGGACTTGGAACCTGTATGCAAGCCTCTCTTGCGAACTATCCTGAAGCTATCCGCAACTACTTGAACATCCCGGACACCAAGAAACTGATGGTCGGTATGTCGCTGGGTTATCCGGATGAACAGGCGCCTCTCAATTCGTACCACAGCGCCCGTGAAAGTATCGATTCATTCACCCGCTGGTATTAAGCCATTTATTTTTTCAAACGGGCTGGTGACAGCATGTCCGCTCTCAAACCCCATGCCGCGATATGGGGCGGTACACCCAAATGGCGAATCAAACTCGCACAGACCTCACCCATGGCGGGTGAAGTCTGAATGCCGTAGCCGCCCTGTGCGGCAACCCAGAAAAAACCACTCGCTTGCGTGTCATAGCCACCCACCAGAGCGTGGTCATCCACAAAAGAGCGCAGCCCCGCCCAGGTGTGTGAGGGTCTGCGTATTGTCAGGGTCGTCATCTGCTCTATCCGGCTGATAGTCAGTGCAATGTCTAATTCTCCAGGACGCACATCATGCGGCTCAACCGGATCGGCATTGGCGGGCGAGCCAAGCATCAGCCCCGCATCGGGTTTGATATACCAATCCTCACTCGCACTATAAGTCATCGGCCACTGACTGAAATCATCCTCAGACTCAGGTTTAAAGGTAAACGCAGAACGCCTGCAAGGCACCAGCAATACCGGCACCGATTACGATGAAATCTGCAGAATCATTCATCAAGGTTCGAGAAGTAAAAAATCAACATTGATTACCAGTATGCTTTTTAATATTTCGAGTGAGCGTCTGGACACGCGCGCAATGAAGGTCTCGTTTAGAAACTTCATTCTATCTGTAAACGCTGAAGCGATAAAAACTGAGTCAATAAAACTGAGTGAATGAAAATTTAGTGGCTTCATTTCGATGCGTAGCATGCACGATTATGTGCATGATGAAAATCCCGACTTTCCCAATACTCACAGGACGCTTATAAAAACCATATATCATAGGTACTTGAAATGACTTGAGGAAATCTGCGGCGCCGTGCGTCGAACTTTGGTTTTGCACTGTAATTGCGCATAAAAAGACCATTGGATTTCAGAAATTTTGAGTGATAGGATGAGTAAACATTTTTTATAAAGGTACAACATGTTGAACCGGATTTTTGCAAAATTTATAGTGGGTGCACTGGCTGTCAGCGCCTTATCAGTCGCCCATAGCCAGGACACTAAAACGCTTCGCGTCGTACCACAGGCAGATTTGAAAATTCTTGATCCTATCTGGACAACGGCTTTCGTGACACGCAATCATGGATACATGATTTACGACACACTTTTTGGTCTGGATGGTGAGGGGAAAATTCAGCCGCAAATGGTCGACACCTATTCCACGTCTTCTGACGGTCTGACCTGGACCTTCACCTTGCGCAAAGGTCTTGCCTTCAGTAATGGCAAGCCGGTCACTTCCGCAGATGTAATCCCTTCGATTACGCGCTGGGGCAAACGCGATGTCTTCGGTCAAAAAATGTTCGAAGTGATGTCGTCTTTTGAGGCAATCGATGACAACAGCTTCAAAATGGTTTTTAAAACACCATTCCCAATGGTGCTGGATGCCTTATCCAAACCCTCGGGTAGCGCAGCATTCATCATGGAAAAGTCTGCCGCTTCAACACCCGCAGACAAACAGATCACGGAATATATCGGCTCAGGCCCATATATTTTCAAACAGGATGAGTACAGTCCTGGCGCAAAAATTGTTTATACAAAAAACACCAATTATGTCCCGCGTAGCGAGCCAGCCTCAGGTACTGCGGGTGGTAAACAGGTGTTCGTGGACCGCGTTGAATGGGTGATCTTAAAAGACGCTCAAACCATGTCCAATGCCATCGCAAACGATGAAGTGGACATGATTGAATGGATGCCTGCAGAACAATACGCGACCTTCAAAGCCAATCCAAAACTTGAACTCGTCAAACCAACGCCAGCCGGACTGTTTGACTTGCATCTGAACCATCTGGTTCCTCCTTTTGACAATCCAAAAATTGCTCAGGCAGCAATTATGGCGATCAATCAGGAAGCCTTGTTGCGTGCGCAACTTGTCAACAAAGATCTCTACCGCACCTGTACCTCCATTTACCCCTGCGACTCCGCCATTGCTTCGGCTGACTCTGTTTATTTCACTGGTAAACCACAGTTCGAAGCGGCCAAAAAACTGCTCAAAGAAGCCGGCTACGATGGTAAACCTGTCGTACTGCTCTACCCTGCTGATTTCGCTGTGATCAACAAATTCCCACCCGTGATGGCACAGTTGCTTAAACAGGCTGGATTCAACGTTGATATGCAGACCATGGACTGGTCCTCATTATTGACGCGACGCACGATCAAGGAGCCTGCCGATAAAGGGGGCTGGAACATGTTCATTACAGGCTGGTCACCCGGAGATACGATGAATCCGCTTTTCTTCCCGCCTCTCACCGGCGTTGGAGAGAAAGGCTGGTTTGGCTGGACTACAGATCCTAAACTTGAGCAACTTAAATCTGACTATATGGCTGCAACCGATGCTGCGGAACGTAAAAAAATTGCAGCAGCCATTCAAGTTGAAGTCTATGAGATGGGTATTTTTGCTCCGCTCGGTAACTTTGATTTCTATTCAGTCTTGCGCAAAGGTGTTGTCAGCGGCTTAGTCCAAGCCCCAGTCAATGTTTTCTGGAATCTGAAGAAGAACTAAAAATCTGTCGCTGCGCGGTGAGGGCCAACACCTTAAAAAGGTCTTCACGGCGCCGCGATGTATTCCGGAGATCTTATAGCCATGCTTTTCTTTATTTTTCGGCGCGTGCTCTCCACCATCCCCGTACTTCTGATCGTAGCGGTCATTGTGTTTCTGATGTTGAGATTGACACCGGGTGACCCGGCAGCCTCACTGGTTGGCAATAACGGCTCAAGTGCCGACATTGCCAATATCCGTGCAAGCCTGGGACTGGATCAACCGCTACCAGTTCAATTTTACAAATGGGCTGTTCAAGTTTTTCAAGGAGACCTGGGCGAATCCTACTATATGAAACGTCCGGTGACGCAACTCATTGCGCAACGTATCGGACCGACTCTATCACTCTCCTTTCTGACTTTACTCGTCACCATCGCTCTGGCCGTTCCGCTTGGCGTGCTTGCGGCATGGCGACACGGCGGATGGTTGGACCGGGCACTGATGGGATTTTCTGTCATAGGATTTTCGATCCCGTCATTTGTGATTGGCTACCTGCTGATCTGGATGATTGCGCTGCACTGGCAACTCTTGCCAGTACAGGGCTATGCTCCGCTTGCACTAGGCGTTGGCAAATGGCTATCTCATTTGATTCTCCCTGCGATCACACTGTCGATTATTTATCTGGCGCTGATTGCACGCGTCACCAGAGCCTCGGTCGCAGAAGCCTTAAGTGAAGACTTTATCCGCACGGCACGTTCAAAGGGCATTTCAGAGTTACGTGTCCTGACGCGTCACGCTTTAACAAACGCCGCGGTTCCAATCATCACCGTGATAGGTATAGGCATCGGTTTACTGATCGGAGGCGTCGTTGTGACAGAAACCGTCTATGCGATTCCAGGCTTGGGGCAACTCACGGTTGACGCTGTTCTGAGTCGGGACTTTCCTTTGATTCAAGGTATCACCCTGTTCTTTTCCTTTGTTTATGTCCTGATTAACCTACTTGTCGATCTGAGTTACGTCATTCTCGATCCCCGTATTCGCTATTAAGGCTCTGTCAGGTTACGCATGCAAACAACTTCCAACATCATCGCTCCAGACGTGGCTGAGCCTATCGCTGCGAGCGCACGCCGCAAACCGCTCTGGCAACGTGTCCTGTCAAACTGGTCAGTCAGAATAGGTGGCGCTGTTTTATGCCTGCTGATCGTGATGGCCATTTTCGCGCCCTGGCTAGGTACGATTAATCCGGTCGCCATGGATCCCTCAAGCGCCAACATATTGCCTGCAACCCGGGCTGAGTTCAACGATCTGTCTGGCGACTCGTTTGAGCACTTCTTTTTTATGGGCTCCGATAGCCTGGGTCGTGATACCTGGAGCAGAATTGCCTTTGGTGCGAGGATCTCAATCACTGTTGGAGTGGCGGTAGCCTGTCTGGCCTTGCTCTGTGGCATGCTGCTTGGCATCGCCGCGGGGTATTTTCGCCGCCTGGATAACCTCATCATGCGTGTCATGGACAGCGTCATGGCCATCCCCAGTATCTTGTTTGCAATCACGCTGATGGCCTTATGGCGACCCACTATATTGACGGTCATCATTGCCATTACGATTCCGGAAATCCCACGTGTAGCAAGACTCGTGCGCTCGGTTGTACTGACAATTCGCGAAGAGTCCTACGTAGAGGCAGCGATCTCCCTGGCTACGCCAACACTGAAAATCCTGTGGCGACACATACTGCCCAACGCCATTGCTCCCCTGCTCGTGCAAGGCACTTATGTATGCGCCTCGGCCATTCTTGTTGAAGCAATTCTTTCCTTTCTGGGCGTGGGACTACCACCTGACATACCGACCTGGGGCAACATCATGGCCGATGGAAGAATGCAATTCAATCAGTACCCCCAGACAGTTTTATTTCCCGGCATCTTTCTTGCGCTGACTGTACTGTCGGTCAATATCCTGGGCGATGGTCTGCGCGACACACTTGATCCTAAATTCAACAAGCGCGGTGGTTAATGTGAATACTTCCGTTTTAGCTGTCGAACAACTTTCAATCAATTTGCCTGCGGGTGCAGACCGTAACTACGCCGTGCGCGATATTTCTTTTTCAGTCAATAAAGGCGAAATTGTTTGCCTCGTGGGTGAGTCGGGCTCAGGAAAATCAGTGATGGCGCAAGCTGTCATGGGTCTATTACCTAAAACACTGAGAGCAAGTCATGGGGTCTTGAATCTATTGGGTGAAGATGTATTAACGCTGTCTGAGGCGCGCTTGAAAAAGTTGCGCGGTGCCACGATGGCGATGGTCTTTCAGGAGCCCATGACGGCCCTCAATCCGATCATGACCTGCGGTCAACAGGTCGATGAGATGCTGGTCCAGCATACTGAAATGAGCAGGACGCAGCGTCACGCGCGGATCGTTGAAATCTTCAATCAAGTCAAACTGCCGGATCCGGAGCGCATGTATCGCTCCTATCCGCATCAGCTTTCCGGCGGCCAGCGCCAGCGTATCGTGATCGCCATGGCGCTGATCCTGAAACCTGCACTGTTGATTTGCGATGAACCCACCACGGCACTGGACGTGACAACTCAGGCTGAAATTTTAAAACTCATTGCTGAATTACAGCGAGGCAGTGACACTGCCGTGCTTTTTATTACACATGATTTAGGCGTTGTTGCTGAAATCGCTGATCAGGTGGTTGTCTTGCAACTGGGTGAGCTCATCGAACAAGGCCAGACACAGCAAGTGTTGCAACAACCTGCGCAAGCCTATACACAAATGTTGTTATCAGCCGTACCTGGCCTGATCCCCCGGGCGCGCCCAGTCATCGAGCATGCAGAGCCACTCATCAGAACCAGAAGTCTGCAAAAGACTTACATCACAGGCTCCTGGCCAGCACGCAAACACACTGTCGCGGCAGCAAACGATGTCACACTGCAAGTATTGCCGGGTGAGACCGTTGGGATCGTGGGCGAGTCAGGCTCGGGTAAATCAACAGTCGCACGGTGTATTGCGCGCTTGATTGAGCCCACGTCCGGTGAAATTTACGCAAACGGCTTATCTGTAGCTTCGCTCTCAGGACGCGAACTCTATCCTTTCAGGCGCGTCGTACAGGTGGTATTCCAGGATCCCTACCGTTCTCTGAACCCTCGTCGCACTGTGGGTCAATGCATTATCGAAGGACCTTTAAATTTCGGCACGCCCTTTGACAAGGCCTGGGCTCGCGCAGAAGAGCTGATGCAACTGGTGCGACTCAAACCCGATGTTCTTCATCGTTATCCCAGTGAGTTTTCAGGTGGTCAGCGCCAACGGATCTCGATTGCTCGCGCGCTTGCCTGTGAACCGCAGGTACTGATTGCAGACGAGGCCGTTTCTGCGCTTGATGTCTCTGTTCAAGCGCAAATTCTTGATTTACTCAATGACATTCAACAGAAGTTGCGCATCGGGATTTTGTTCATTACCCACGACTTGAGGGTAGCCAGTCAAATCTGTGATCGCGTTATCGTCATGCAACGCGGACATATCGTGGAGCAGGGATTGATCAATGAGGTGTTTATCAATCCTCAGCACCCCTACACCCAAACTTTGCTTGCTGCCGCGCCCGGTCGCGGCTATGCATTTGGCCGCACTCAGTCCTGAGCTAGCAAGTCTTTGATTGCACGCGTAATAAACGCTGCATCATGCTTGTTCGCGGTGGGCAGTCCGGCACGGTGTCCCCAGACCGACTCAATAGGCAGGAGCCTGGCGCGAGCCATTTGCTCAACTTCGAGTCTGTTGTCCTCGACCTGAAAATAGAGATCCGTGACGCTCGGCATGATTAAGGCATTAGCGGTGATCGCCTTCAGCGCTGCAGTAAAGTCGCCTTGATAACGCTGGTTTGCAGCGATATTTGCGTGCTGCCAACTCCACATCTGGGCAAGTAGATTATTAGCGTCCCGCTTTAGAAAGTTGGCTTCCCAGGACATCACAAGAAAATCTTCCAGGCAAGAAAATCCAGCCTCACGCCAGACCTCCTGCCGATAGAAAGTTTGAGACATGGCCATCGCAGCATAATTGCGCGCCATCGCCCGCAGACCTCGCTCAGGACGGCTGACAAAACGACCATGCTGAAAGGCGGGATCGGTCGTCAAGGTTGCGCGTACACCTTCGATGAACACCTGATTATGAGGTGAACATTTGGCAGCTCCACAGTTCACCAAAAGCCGTTTGACCATCGGCGGATAGGCTGCGGCCCACTCGTAGGCTTGCACACCACCCATCGACCAGCCACAGGCCAGAGCCAGACTCCTGAGTCCAAATACCTGCGTAATCAGCTTGTGCTGGATAAACACGTTATCTGCGATGGTGAAATTCGGCCAGCGATCGCCTGTAAAGGGCTCAACAGCATTACTCGGTGAGGAAGACAAACCATTACCAAAGAGATTTGGAATGATGACAAAATACTTGTCCGTATCCAACGCGAGGCCTGGGCCCACCATCCAGAGCATATCTGTATGGTGCGCACCAAAGGACGTCATATAGATGATGGCGTTTGATTGATCTGCATTCAACGTACCGTAGGTTTTATATGCAAGCTTGGCATCTCTGAAAGTAATGCCTGATTGCAGGACGACGTTGCCCGCATTAAAAATTTCATAATCATTCATGTGAGTGCTACCTATTTTTTCAAGCCGCGAGCAAGGTATGTCGTATCCGTATCGAGCGGATAGACTGGTCTGGTTACCCGGCTAAAGGGAAAGCGTGAATAGTCCGAGCTTGTCACGCCACCGCCATCGCATTCGACGACTGCTTTTGAGACAGGCACAAAAACCGGACGACAATACATCCGCGACTTCAACAAAACAAAACGGTGCTTGGTCGGATCAATACCAATATGCTCAAAAATCCCGAGATCCCAGTGCTCCTGGGGTGTTTCAGTGACCATGACCTGAGCCTGTTCGCAATCAAACCTGACTGTTCGACCCATGCGGATTCGCTGGCCTGTATAGGTGGGGCCGGTAATGACATATTCTCCATCTGTGATTCGCCCGACCGTACCGGTCAAGGTTCGGGAAACGGGGATGATACCGAGCTGTGTGAGTGGCAGCTTGTCACCGACTTTAATCGTGAGCTTGGCTCCTACACCCGCAGCAATCATTTGCGCGACTGCCTCAGGATCACAAACCGGTCCGACAACAATATCGGTCAGTCCTTGAGCAAGCGCCTCATGCAATACATTCATATCGTCGCATGTGCCGCCCGACATGCAATTATCGCCATGATCGAGCAAAAGGACTGGCTTGGTACCAGGCGTTTCAGACTCACTCCGGGCACGGGCAACCGATTGACTCAAGGGCTCGCTTTTATATACAAACCCGTCACGATGCTCCCAGATGAAATTCGCAATTTCATCGACCGCGTGCTCAGCCGCCTGCTGATCCCCATCACCAACAGCCACGACACTGATACAAGGAGCCGCGATATCAGCCAGAGAGAAGCCAGCTAGCACCGAGACACCCAGCATGCCGTTTTGTTCTGCTCTCTTGGCCATCTGAACCGCCTCGTACATCGCACCTTGATCGGTACGACTGCACAAGGTATGCACCAACAGTGGCAGTCTGCGCCAGGCAATGACTGGTTTGGTCCGTCCAGCGATCATGTCCAGCAGCAATCGTCCTGCATGCTCGCCCGTTTCATACATGTCTATATGCGGGTAAGTCTTAAAACTCACCACAACGTCGGCGCTATTGGCAATCTCTGGCGTCATTTTGCCGTGCAGATCAAGAGCTACGGCGATAGGCGCATGAGGCAAGGCAGCCCTGACCCGCACGAGTAAAGCGCCCTCTCCGTCATCAGCATTTTCGGCGACCATCGCTCCGTGCAGATCAAGCATGACGGCGTCACAGCCTGCCGCTGCGGCCACAATAGTATCCGTGATGTGTGTGTAGGCCTCGGCTGCGACACGACCGCTTGGATTGGCTGTAGCTGAAATAGCTACAACGACCTCATGGCCGGCCTGCTCAGCCAGATCTATAAACGCAGCAATTCCTGTACGGGTGCCTTTTGAGGCCTCGTAGGCTTGCTGACCATATAAAGGTCCATCATCGCCAAACGATTTCAGCGCAGTGGGGACGGGCGAGAACGTATTGGTCTCGTGATTCATTCTTGCGAGGAGTATCTTCATAAAGAGATACTCGCAAGGATAAACACCTCAGTCAAGCACTGAACGTGATTTAATTCCCGATATTGATTAATTTTTTCAATGAGATGACTTTCATGAACCTGCCTGAACTATCCGCTGTTGAGTTACGTCGACTGATAGGTAGCCGTCAGATCTCTCCGGTCGAACTGATGGACGCCTGTATTGCGAGAATTGAACAAATCAATCCTGCGATCAATGCGATCTGTGCAACAGACTTTGACCGCGCGCGCGAGGCTGCGCTGCTCGCCGAGGCAGCCGTCTTAAAAGGTGATAGTCTGGGCTTGCTGCATGGTCTGCCGCTTGGCGTTAAAGATCTCCAGGACACAAAAGGACTGCTGACCACCTATGGCAATATCGGACTGCGCAGCAACATCCCAAAAACCGATAACAGCCTGATCACCCGACTGCGCCGTGCTGGTGCGCTTGTGACTGCTAAAACAAATGTACCGGATATGGGCGCTGGCGCGAACTCACGCAATCAAGTCTGGGGGGCGACAGGAAATCCTTTTAATCCGAGACTCAATGCTGGCGGATCCTCGGGCGGTTCTGCTGCCGCGTTAGCGACAGATATGTTTCCAATCTGCACAGGATCCGATACCGGAGGATCACTGCGGATCCCGGCGGCAATGTGTGGCGTTGTCGGGATGCGCCCCTCCCCAGGCATGGTGGCTAACGATGCGCGCCCACTGGGCTGGTCTGTCATTTCTGTCTTGGGACCAATGGGGCGTAACGTGGCTGATACCGCGATGCTTTATGCCGCGAGCACAGGCGCAGACCGCTTTGATCCGCTTGCGTTTCCTGTCGATGCCTCAACAATATGGCCTCTCAAACAACTCGATTAATCACAACTTCGTATTGGCTTTACCGAGGACTTTGGGGTTTGTATCGTCGATCAGGAAATACGCCGCTCATTCCGTAAAAAAGTCGCTGCAATCTCTCGACTGGTTGCCAGCTGCGAGCCAATCGATCTGCAACTCGGTGAGCCGGATCGTGCTTTCGATATTTTGCGTGCAGAAAGTTTTGTTGCTGCCTTTGCCGATACCTGGCGCAACAAACCGGAAAACCTGGGCCCCAATATTCGTGCCAATATGGAAATATCCGCCTCTATTACTTTGGCTGATCGCGCCTGGGCTCATCTCGAACAAACGCGCATCAGCAGGAAGTTTGCCGCAGCCTTTGAGCAATACGATCTGATTCTTTCACCCGTAACACCCGTGACGCCGTTTCCATGGACCGAGCTCTATGCCACACACGTAGACGGACAAGCCATGAAAAATTATTACCAATGGCTGGCACTGACCTACGTTGTGACCCTGGCAACCAATCCAACCATCTCCCTGCCCTGCGGTACGGACGAGCATGGCATGCCATTTGGCCTGCAAATATCAGGACGACTCTATAGCGATGGCAACTTATTAGCCGCTGCACATGAGCTGGAGCAGGCTTTTGCCGGAGATGAAGAAATGAAGCGACCTAAACCGGATCTGAGTGCGCTCCAGAGAGAAAATCCGGAACTCAAAGCGATCGTGACACATCCACCTGTTTACGGTGGCGTTGAGAGCATAGCGGCTATGAAAACGGCGGTTTAAAAACGGCGGTTTAAAAACGTCTGTGTCAAAACGCCTCAGACCGGTAATCGCTAACCAGGGCATGACCACTCTTACCCGTGAGCCAAAGCTCAGCCTGGAAGAGATGTCACGCTCTGCGATTGATCCAGGCGCAAGCCATACCAAACAGCAAACCCCAAAACGCGCTACCTATACCAAACATTGATAAACCAGAGGCCGTCACAAGAAAAGTGATCAAGGCGGCTTCGCGCTCTTTTTCCTCGTGCAGCGCGCCCGCTAATCCATTGCCAATCGTGCCAAGCAACGCTAGCCCAGCAATGCTTACAATCAGCGCGCGCGGAAAGGCTGCAAAAATACTCACGACTGTGGCACCGAAAACACCTATGAATAAATAAAAGACACCCGCCCAGATTGCCGCAAGGTAACGCCTTTTGGGATCTGGATCAGAATCTTTACTCATGCAGATCGCAGCAGTGATGGCCGCGAGATTGAAAGAAAATCCGCCAAACGGGGCGAGCACCAAGCCAGTCAGGCCAGTCCAGCCGACCAGTGGCGAAGCGGGAGTGTTATAGCCATTGGCGCGCAATACAGCTAGGCCGGGTACATTCTGCGATGCCATGGAAACGACAAAAAGCGGAATGCCTACACCGACCAGGCTGGAAAGAACAAAAGTTGGCGCCATGAAAACAGGTTGGGCGACCTGCACACTAATCGACTCAAACACCAATAAGCCTTGTGCACTCGCTACGAGCAAGCCAAGCACAAACGTGCAGGGCACAGCATACAAAGGAAAAAATCTTCTTCCAATCAGATAGCAAACAATCATCATGCCAACCAATACACCCTGCGTCGGCAACACAACGAAGACATCCATCCCAAAGCGCAAAAGCACACCAGCCAGCATGGCAGCGGCCAGAGACTTGGGTACATAACGCATCAGTTTCTCAAACCAGCCTGAAAATCCTGCGATGGTGATGAGCAAAGAATTAAATAAAAATATACCGATCGCTTGAGACATGGACAAGCCAGCTAACCCGGTGATAAGTAATGCGGCACCGGGTGTGGACCAGGCTGTGAGCACTGGAGTTTTAAAATAAAGTGATAGTCCGATACAGGTTGCACCCATGCCGATGCCAAGTGCCCACATCCAGGAGGAGATCTCCGCAGGCGTTGCCCCGGCAGTTGCTGCAGCTTGAAAAACGATCGCAGCCGAACTGGTATAGCCAACCAGTACCGCAATAAAGCCAGCCGAGATATGTGAAATCGCTAACCAGCGAGACAAGCCTTGCCCCACAGGCTTAGCCACGTCCGCCCATGACTTCCTCATTACGATCTGGATCCGGTAAGGACTCGTAACGCGTCATGACGTTGCCGTCCGGCCCCATGTAGATGAACATCATGGCTGCGAAGTTAGCGGGCTGCATGTAACGGTAACCCCAGACCCATTGTCTGGAATGACCAAAACCTACCGTCGTGATGTTTGCGGGAGGACCAAAATGACAGCGAATTTTCTCAGCGGTCCAGGCCTCACCATTGCCCAGTATCGAGAAATGATCATCATTGAGCAGTTGCTGCGGCGCGCCGACCCGTTTGTCTGGACCAACGACCAGAGCGAATGCTGTCTCGCCCTGAGGCTGTTCAGTCCAGACCATTCGACGCGTGCCATCGGCTTGGGCGCAAGTCACGACGGGACGGCCGAACTTACGGATCACGTCGGCGACTGGAGTACCAGGCTGAACACTCGAGACCTGAGCACAGCCGGCAAGCACCAGAGTCCCCAGACCAGCACCCAACGCTGCGATAAGGCTTGGAGGGCGTTTAAGACGAGCTGTCTGACGCAGATTCATTGCAAAGGTTTTCAAGTTTCGCATAGCGTTTCTCTTATTCAATCAAGCTGCCGTGTCACGACCTCTAGAACATGTGTCCACTTTTGGCGGCCTTCGTTTTCAGATAGCCATGGTTATGTTCGTTAGAGGGAAAAATATGCGGCACACGCTCAACCACCTCGATGCCATGTCTGGCCAGGGCATCGACTTTGATTGGATTATTGGTCAGCAAGTGTACTTTGGAGATATTCAATAAACGTAACATCTGGGCAGCAGGTAAATAATTACGCTCATCGGAGTCAAAGCCGAGTTGTAAATTTGCATCAACCGTATCAAACCCTGCATCCTGCAATTGATAGGCACGCAGCTTATTCACAAGACCTATGCCACGGCCTTCCTGAGCGAGATAGAGCAATACGCCGCTACCAGCCTCATTCATCGAAGTGATGGCGCCTCTGAGCTGATTGCCGCAATCGCAACGCAAGGAGCCAACCAGATCACCCGTAAAGCACTCGGAATGAAGTCGCACCAGAACCGGTTTATCCAAATCCGGATTACCGACAATGATTGCAAGATGCTCGATGCCACCATCTCTGGGCCGAAAGGCAACAACCTTAGCATTTTCAGCATTTTCAAGGGGAACGCGCGCCTGACTCACGAGACTCAGGGTGTCCGCAGCGGTATTCATATAGGTTTCGATCGCTGAGGCCTTGACACTGACCGCATCAATATCCTGCGTTGCAGGCAAGACTGTTGCAACCACTGCAGCGGGCAACAGGCGCGAAAGTTTTGACAAGGTGACAGCGGCTTGCTCCGCGCGACCGGCAACCTCGGCGCTCAACGAGAACAAATCCGGAGCGGGCACGCGCGCAGAGATTGGATCCGTCAGAAAATCGATCGTTTGCTTATCCAGCGCAACCTGTGCGCGGATTAAACAGGTTGAGTCGCCACTGCCCTTCAAGCCAAGGACCTTGGCGCGTGTGCCAGTCATGACTAGACATGGCTGGTGACCGGACTGGTCGAGCATTTGTTTGAGCTTTTCTTCGGTCACTCCCTCGACGGCCATCACCAGGAGTCTGATTTCTCCGGCGCAAACGAGTACTGAGGCACCGCGACGTAATTCGGAGATAGCGCGGTCTACTTGAATGAGTGGATCTGACATGGAATCGGGTGCTAATTATCTAAACTATATTTGATTACGATTGAAAAAACGAAAAAAATATTAAAACTGATAACCGCTTGCACCTGAGTAGCAAAATCAAAGCTTGATTATCAAAGCTTTATTATCAAAGCTTGATTAACTAGGGTATTGTTTTTATGACGTAAATATTGCACTACAGGACATTATGCCACTGTGCTGTAAAGTGTTGAGTCAATTCACCCAAATTTAAAACGGTTTTTGTGGTGACAACGGTTAACTTATCCAACTACGCAACACTCACCCCGAATAACGGTATCAGCATGGATATGCAAGATCAAACCTGGCCAGCAGCTATTTTCGACCCTTTGCTCGAGGTCCGCGAGAACCAGGTTTTTGCGATCGGTCAGATCGGACAAACCATTGATGGTCGCATCGCCACGGTCACCGGCCAGTCAAAATACATCAACGGGCCTGCAGGACTGCTGCACTTACACCGGCTGAGAGCTGTTGTGGATGCAGTTGTCGTGGGTATTGGAACCGTCCTCGCGGATGATCCGCAACTCACCGTCAGATTAGCCAGTGGAGCGAATCCAGCACGCGTCGTGATTGATCCAAACCAGCGTTTGAGCTTTAACCCGAAAATATTTAATGACGATGGTGCAAGAAGAATTGTGATTACAAAGCAAGGGGCTCCTTACCGCGGACCCGAGGGTATTGAAATACTGTATCTGCCCACCGAACAAGGCAGGATTTCACCTGCGGTGATTCTGCAAAGCCTTGCCGATGCAGGTCTGAGGCGCGTATTGATCGAAGGGGGTGCCGAGACTGTCTCGCGCTTTATGCAGGCGGGATGCCTGCATAGACTCCATGTGATCGTGGCACCAATCATCATGGGTTCAGGCAGACCGGGTTTTAGCTTGCCCGCCATTGACCATATGGACCAAGCTCAAAGGCTGCTTGTCCACGCACACAAACTCGACGATGAGTTACTTTTTGACTGCGATTTGTCCGCGCAGGTTCAAAACAAAAAAGACTGAAGCACAGCTGAAAAAGTTTCAGCACTTTGCGACCAGTCGGGCTGGTTCCGGGCTGCAGCGAGGGCTCCTTGCGCTAAGGCCTTACGAAGTGGCGCATCGGTCATAACCTGACGCAGTGCTTGTGCAAACGCCACGGCATTGTCTGGCTCGACCAGAATACCAGCTGTTACAGGCACCGTTTCAGGAATCGCACCGCCCGTTGTAGCAATGACAGGAATCCCGTGGGCCAGCGCTTCGGCAAAGGCCATACCGTAGCCTTCATAGCGCGAAGCGAGTGCGAAGACATCCGCCTTGAGATATAAAGACTCGAGTACAGGCGCTGAAACGGCGCCAAGCAAACTCACCCGGTCGCGCAAGCCGAAACGCTCCAGATCCTGAGCGAGCCGCAAGGGCGCATGCGCGTCTCGCGTCTGATCGCCTGCGATCGTGAGCTCCCAAGGCAGATCTTTTACCAGCGCCAGAGACTCCATCAATACATCAAAACCCTTGCGAGGTGTGATCGTCCCGACTGACAATAAACGTAACTTGCTGTCCGAGGTCTCACTCGCAGGATGGTCTGTCGTCGCAGCCTTGGCTCTGTCGGTGCCAGGTAACACAACATGAACCTGTGAGGCATCAATACCGAATTCGGCGATCAGTGTTCTGGCGGTTGCAGGACTGGTCACAAACAACTGTGAAACATGCGATAGCGCCTCGGTTTCGCTTTGTTTAAAAAGCTCTGCCTGCTCAAGACTGAGTCCAGCCTCAAGTGCCAGGGGATGGTGCACGAGAGCGATCAGTGGATGTGTCTGTGCAAGCTGCCGGGCAATTTCAGGCATCACCCCTAAAGCGAGTCCATCGATCAACACAGGACAACCCGCAGCAATAGCATTCAGCGTGCGTTGTGCAGCAGCCAAAGTTGCCGTGTCAGGAAAAGGAAATCCCTCGCCTAGCCTGACCAGCTCAACCTGCCAGCCCAGAGCCCTGAGGCCTTCTATAATCCGGCGATCGTAGATATAGCCACCAGTGGGCGTCTCAATATCACCAGGTATCGCGAAAGCGATTTTTTTCATGCTCACCAGATCGCAGCTTCGTACCAGGCGCGTGCGACATGTGATTCAGAAATCGTCACCCGAATCGCGTGCAACTCTTTACCATCACGGCCCAGTTCGTTGGCGCGTGCGGCTTGCGCCAGAACATCAAAGATATGCTTGGTCAAAAACTCGGTTGTTGTGTTTTTCCCCTTGAATTCCGCTTTGTCATCAAGATTCGAATAATTCAATGGCTTGAGCACGGACTTGAGCACATCGAGCGCTCGACCAATATCAATGACGATCCCATTCTCATCAAGTGTTTTGGAAATGAAGGCTGCGTCCACGACAAAGGTCGCACCGTGCAGCGCCTGCGCGGGACCAAAAACTTCTCCACGAAATGAATGTGCAATCATAATGTGATCACGGACTTCGACTGTAAACATTTTTTCTTCCTCTTAAATTAATCGTATTGAATCAACTGACACAGAATACTATTTCCTGGTCCGAGAATCCTGGGTAATTGAGCAGGTAAATCCTTAAACAAAACTGTAGGGGCCAACAACACATCCAATCTTGGATCTTTGAGCAAAGCCAACGCCGCAGACAGTCTGCGGGCGTAATTCCAGCGTGGTCTGCGTGACGCCGAGACGTGACCAACCTGACTCGATTGCAACCTGAGCTGGCGACTATGAAACGCGCCACCCAGATTGGCGGTCACGGGCTGATCGCCATACCAGCTCATCTCCAGCACGGTCGTCTCCTCACCCGCGAGCGACAAAGCCGTGTCTAAGCCAAGCGGTGAGCCACTGCAGTGAATCACCACGTCACATTCGGTGGGAGCCTCTGCTGGAATAGCGAACTGAACCCCTAAAGACTGGGCAATACTTTCGCGCGCACGATTGATGTCAACCAGCGTGACTTGAGCACCCGGTAAGTGGCCACACAAAAAAGCAACCAGCATTCCAACCACCCCGCCACCAACAATCGCAATACGGTCAGCGGGCCCTGCTGCGGCATCCCAGACAGCATTGAGCGCCGTCTCCATATTAGCTGCCAGCACCGCTCTGGCTGGCGGGACCCCTGCAGGCACCAGGGCAGCAGACTCGGCGGCGAGGGTCAACAGCGTTTGATGAGGCGACAGGCTAAAAACCAGTTTGCCCAACAACTCTGCAGGACCTTGCTCAACCCGGCCAACCGAGGAATACCCATATTTAACCGGAAAAGGAAACTCTCCATCCATAAATGGTGCGCGCATCCGCTTATATTCAACCTCAGGAACACGACCTGCCCAGACTAAAGACTCCGTACCCCGGCTGAGCGCCCCATACAGCGTGCGCACCCGGAGCTGGTTAGATTGCAGGGGCAAGATCGCTTCGCTGCGGATTTCAGCCTGCCCAGGCGCTATGTACCAAAGGGCGCGAGATTGCGGCTGGTCTTGGGTGCAATCATGATCCGGTGTAGTAACCATCTGATTTCTCTGGAAATTAATCGAAAAAATTGTAGCTCTGACCTATACTGCGCAGACACTGTGCTGAGTATAAGACCGAACCTCTCTGTGATTGCTGCGACATGACTCAAAAAATTACCTCTGACCTCTCGATGTCAGGCAGACGCCTTTTTTTTGCAAGTCTGGTCGCAGGCACGATGCTCGGTATGCTTTGGCTGATGGCCACTGCACTAGCCGTGGATGGTTTGAGTCTGGGTGATCTGGTACTGCTGGTATTGTTTTTCTTTACCTTGCCCTGGATGGCGACAGGTTTTTGGAACTCCACTATCGGCTTTCTGATCTGGCGCTTTGCCAGCGATCCCCTCAATGCCGTCATTCCGATGGCAACCGGCATCAATCCACAGGCTCCGATCACCAGTTCAACCGCGATCCTGCTGTGCGTGCGAAACGAAAGTCCCGAAACGACCATGCGCAATCTCGGCATCACCCTGCAAGGACTTGCCCAACCCGAAATCGCAGAGCACGTCCATATTTATGTCTTGAGCGACACCAACGACGAGACGATCGCCCAGCATGAGCAGGTGTCATTTGATGACTTCTCAAAAAAATGGAAAGATCGCATCCAGATTACCTATCGTCGCCGGACCGAGAACACCGGTTACAAGGCAGGCAATATCGCGGACTTCTGCCAGCGCTGGGGTCATCTGCACGATTTCGCCATCACGCTCGATGCCGATAGCGTCATGACTGGGGCGGCCATCATGAGGCTGGTTCGCATCATGCAGGCCAATCCAAAACTTGGCCTGTTACAAGGCCTGGTGGTAGGCATGCCAACAAGCAGCGGTTTTACGAGAATGTTTCAATTCGGGATGCGCTTAGGTATGCGCTCCTACACCATGGGAACCGCCTGGTGGCAAGGCGATTGTGGCCCCTACTGGGGGCACAACGCGGTCTTCAGACTCGCACCCTTTATCGCTGAATGCGACCTTCCCTTGTTACGCAACAAGGATGGCAGCTCACACCATATCCTCAGCCATGATCAGGTTGAGGCCGTGCTCATGCGTCGCGCAGGTTTTGATGTGCGCGTCTTCCCCCAGGAAGATGAGAGCTGGGAGGCGAACCCTCCCACACTGATCGAATACATCCGTCGCGACCT
This sequence comes from Burkholderiaceae bacterium, assembly GCA_036725985.1. Taxonomy (GTDB): domain Bacteria; phylum Pseudomonadota; class Gammaproteobacteria; order Burkholderiales; family Burkholderiaceae_B; genus Zwartia. The sequence continues at coordinate 16,587 of DAIMDD010000002.1, read as the reverse complement.
GCGCTGGTGCGAAGGCAATCTGCAATATCTGCAACTCCTGAACCTGAGCAACATCAAACTGATCAGTCGCATCCAGTTACTGAACGCGATCTTCATGTTTTTAGGATCCCCGGCATGGATCGCTATGCTCGTTCTGGGCACGCTGATGCTCGCATCAGCGGCCACACCTGCCGGCTTCATGCAGCAGACCAGTGGGCTGACCCTACTTTGGTTGTCTATCTTCATGTGGTACTGGCCAAAATTCGCTGGTGGTCTGGATGCGTTGATACGACGGGATCAGCGTCAAGCGTTTGGAGGTACAGCCAGATTTCTTGCGGGCTTTTCGCTGGAAATGATTTTTTCGATTTTGATGACCCCTATCACCTGGCTCAATCATGCGATGTTCATGTTCGGCTTATTGTTTGGTAAAAAATCCGGCTGGACCGGCCAGACCCGAGATGACCATTCTGTTCCGCTCAGCGTCGCGCTCAGACAATTCTGGCCGCACACAGTTCTCGGGATTGCACTGATTGGCGCCCTCGCCTTGACACACCCCGAGTGTGTGACGATTGCTTGCTTACTGTTTGGTGGTCTAACCCTTTCGATTCCTCTCGCGGTGATGACCTCCTGGCCTGGTTTTGGTCGTTTGCTTCTGAGTGTGGGGCTGTTCGATATTCCTGAAGAAACCAAACGTCCCGAGGCACTCAAACAACTTGATCTTGCGGCATACCGGTTGCGCCAAAAATAAAAAAATGAAACTCCTCAAGATCTACAAGCGTGCCCTGGATCTGCTCGGATCCGATAAAAAACAAGGTTGGTATCTCGCCATCGCAAACGTTGCCTTAGCCATGGCGCTGTTTGCAGAACCGGTCTTATTCGGCAGGGTGATCGACACACTCAGCCAGGGCTCAAGCGAGCAGTCCGCTGACCTATGGAACAAGGTCTGGCCTTTGCTGGCTGCATGGACTGGTTTTGGGATCTTTACCATCCTCAGCAGCACCCTGATCTCTTTGTACTCGGATCGTCTGGCTCATCGGCGTCGCCATGCTGCGGTCAGCACTTATTTTGAGCATGTCCTGGAATTACCGCTTGCCCAGCAAAACTCAACGCATTCCGGCAGACTGATGAAAATCATGCTTCAGGGCACGGATGCGCTCTGGTGGTTATGGCTGAGTTTTTTCAGGGAGCATCTTGCCGCGCTTGTATCACTGCTGGTACTGATCCCGCTCGCGCTTTATATGAACTGGCGCTTGGCCATCGTACTGATTATTCTTTGTACTGTTTTTGCTTTCTTAACAAATTTCATCATTCGCAAGACTCAGACCTTGCAACAGCAAGTCGAAAGTCATCATTCGGATATGGCCGAACAAGTTTCAGATACGCTGGGCAACATCCCGCTGGTACAAAGTTTTGCGCGTATCCAGGATGAGGTCTCCGCGCTCAAAAACATCAGTAATCGCTTATTAAGCGTCCAGTTGCCTGTCTTATCCTGGTGGGCACTGGTCACGGTTCTGAATCGCTCAGCGACAACGATTTCGATCCTTTCTATTATCATCATAGGTACCTGGCTGTTTACAAAAGGGCTGATTTCCATCGGGGCTATTGTTACTTTCATAGCCTTTGCCGGGATGATCATTACCAAACTTGAGCAATCAGTGAATTTTTTTCATCGCTTAGCGATGGACGCGCCAAGGCTGAGCGATTTTTTTAAGATGCTCGATACATCGCCTGAGATCTATGATCGCTCAAATGCCCTCACCCTCTCGCACGTCAAAGGTGAGCTTGAATTCAAAAACGTGAGTTTTTCTTACGATGGCAAACACCAAGCCCTCAAAGACTTGAACTTCACCGTCGCAGCAGGCCAGACCGTCGCACTGGTTGGCTCCTCCGGGGCAGGCAAATCAACCGCGCTCTCGCTGCTTTACCGCGCTTTCGATCCACAAGCGGGTGTGATCAGTATCGACGGGACCGACATCAAAGACATCTCCCTCGCCTCGTTAAGACATCACATTGGCGTTGTGTTTCAGGAACCGCTTTTGTTTAATCGGTCAATTGCAGAGAATCTGTTAGTTGGTCAGCCAGAAGCTACTGAGAGCGACCTTAAAGCTGCGGCCAGGAGTGCTCAGGCGCTGGATTTTATTGAACAGCAGGAAAAGGGCTTTGAGACAAAAATAGGCGAACGAGGGCGCACGCTTTCAGGTGGAGAGCGTCAGCGTATCTCGATTGCACGCGTGATCCTCAAAAACCCGCCCATCCTGATTCTGGACGAGGCAACCAGTGCACTGGATAGTTCTACAGAAAAAAAATTAACCCTTGCCTTGGAAGCTGTCATCAAAAATCGTACGACGCTGATCATCGCACACAGGCTCTCCACCATTCGCCGGGCAGACAAAATACTTGTTATGGATTCTGGTCAGGTGATCGAAGCGGGAACCTACGACGAACTCAATGCGCAAGGCGGACGCTTTGCACAACTGGTTCGAGAACAATTTACTGAATTACCTCTGAAGGCAGCACCATGACTGGATTTTCATCACAATGGCTATCTCTGCGTGAACCAGCAGACCATCGTGCACGCAACGCGGTGCTTTGTCAGGAAGTATGTCGGTATTTCGAGCAACACTCTGACCTGGGCAAATCCGAACAGTCTGCTCTGAACATCACTGATCTGGGCTGCGGTACTGGTTCAAATTTGCGCGCGCTTGCTGAGAGTTTTCCTGCACATCAGCACTGGACTCTGATCGATTACGATCCCGATTTATTAAATGCGGCGAGAATAGCTCTTGAAGATTGGGCAGATGAAGTGACTGCACAGCATGGTGTGATTGAAAAAAATCCACCGCTACGATTTTTAAAAAACAGCAAACAGATCACCGTACATTTCATGCAAGTTGATCTGGCAAAAAATATCGAGAGTGTCCTGGCGGGCAAAGCCAATCTGGTGACTGCGGCAGCATTCTTTGATCTGGTCTCACCCGCATGGATCACGCGATTTTGCCAATCCCTTAAAGTCCCGCTTTTTACTGTTTTGACCTACGACGGTATAGAAAAATGGTCACCTGCACATTTTGCTGACCAGCCTGTGTTAGAGGCCTTTCATGCGCATCAAGGTACCGATAAAGGCTTTGGGCTCTCAGCCGGACCTGGTGCGATTGAAATCATTCAAACCCAGCTCTCGGCACGTGGCTTTAAGATTCAACTTGAGAAAAGCCCCTGGTTATTGAAGGCCCCGGCAGATCAGGCCCTCATGCAAGCACTGGCAACCGGGTCTGCGGCCGCTGTCGGACAAACGCAAAAAATTTCAAACTCCGATCTCGAGGCCTGGTTAAGTGCGCGCCTGCAAGCTCAAACCTGCGAGATCGGTCATTGGGATTTATTTGCAATACCTGCTTAAGCAGGCCGACGCATTTTAAATAGCTGCTCAGGTCCAACTGTAAAGTAATCTGCTGGCCCACCACCGCGCATGACGTGCCCCGCACCCGCGGTATCGTAGACACCATCTTTCAGCAAGGACTGATCGATGTGCACGGCGACGACCTCACCCAAAACCATCCAGGTCGGTACAGCCAAACCTTCAGCCGTTTCGAGCTGCATGATTTTAGTGACCTTGCACTCAAAGGAGACAGGGCTTTCACCCACGCGAGGAGGCTTAATCAAGCGGGAGGGCGCCTGGGTCAGCCCCGCCAGCTCAAATTCATTCACCTCTGGCGGAACCGCTGCGCAAGTTTGATTCATTGCTTCGGCCAAAGGCATCGTGACCAGATTCCAGGCAAACTCTCCTGTTTGCTCTGCATTACGAACAGTGTCTTTGTAGTTAACGCTTGAAAATGCAACGATAGGCGGTACATAGTTAAACGCATTGAAAAAACTATAGGGCGCAAGATTAACGATACCTTCTTTACTCTGGGTCGAAATCCAGCCTATTGGACGCGGCCCAACAATTGCATTGAAGGGGTCGTGCGGCAAGCCATGACCTGTTCGCGGTTCGTAATAATGATAATTTTTTGACATCGCTGGATCCTGAAATATTCAAAATACAATAACTGCTCAACTATACAAGGCAATGAGCAAGAATTCTCAAGCAAAACCACTCTTTTTCGCCAGACAGGAAAACAGATGAATCTGCAGGTCCCTGAAGCACTGAATATTGAAGCCCTTTCGTTTAGCTACCCGGATCAGCCGCTTTTCGACAAGTTGTCAGTACGCATCCCTCTGGGTGTCAGCCTGATTCGCTGCGAAGAGAGCCGGGGTAAAACAACACTATTGCGCTTACTCGCGGCAGAGCTCATGCCCGCAGCTGGCACAATCAGCTTAAACAAATTCGACTCTAGTCAACAAACAAAACAATACCGCACGCAAGTTTTTTTTACTGATCCGCGTACCGAAACATTCGATCAAATTTCAGCCATTCAGTATTTAGCTCAAGTTCAAAACGCATTTGGTGATTTTGACGAAAAAATTATTCCTGCGTTGCTTGAAGGCTTGGGCTTATCACCGCATCAGGATAAACCACTCTATATGCTCTCGGCTGGCTCAAAACGCAAAGTATGGATTGCCGCTGCGATTGCGAGCGGTGCCAGAATCACCTTGATTGATGATCTGACAGCAGCACTGGACCGAGGCTCCATCGAGTTCATCACCGAGCAGCTGATTCAGATTGCTCAACAGTGCAATCGACACTTTATCTTTTCTCACTACGGCACGCTTGAACGCGTGCCGTATGCCGTGATCATTGAGCTCTAAGCGCTTAACCAACAACGTTACGCAACCTGCCGACTTTCTGAATCACCACCTCAACCACATCGCCGCGCTTTAAAAAGCGTGGCGGCTTACGACTGAAACCAACGCCCTCGGGTGTACCCGTGGCAATCACATCACCAATGCGCAGCTCGGTAATGGCCGACAGGTATTCAACGAGTTTAGGTACGGTGAAAATCAGATTATCAAATTTAGTATGCTGCATCGTCTCGCCACTCACGATTGTTGTGAGCGTGAGCGGATCCAGTTCTCCGACCTCATCGATAGTCACTAAGGCGGGACCGATGGAACTTGAGCGATAAAAATTCTTACCCTGGTCGGTCGTCCGCTGGAATTGGTAGTCTCGGACTGAGCCATCCATAAAACAGGTGTATCCCGCCACATGTTTCATCGCGTTGTCCGCGGAAATATTCCTGCCACCTTTGCCGATAATCACAGCGAGCTCACCTTCAAAATCATATTCGGGAGAAAGGGTTGGCATTTCGAAATGCTCCTTATGCGCAACAAGTGCTGCGGGTATCTTGACAAAAGTCCGAGGAAATTCCGGAGGTTTGTGTCCCGCCTCAGCAGCATGGGCGGCATAGTTCAGGCCAATACAGTGAATCGTCACAGGCTCAGCAAAAACCGGCAAATAGGCAAGCTCAGTTTCCTGATAGTCACCGAGGTCCGCAGACTCTGCCACCTCGCGTGCAGTCTGAAGTGCATCGCACTGCAGCAATACCAGCAAACTGGGGTAATCCTGCCCGATGCGCTGACGCAAGTCCACCACACTGCCATCCTCACGAATCACGCCATAAGAAGCTTGTCCATTGACTGTATAGCTTGCAAATTTCATTTAAGAGTCCTGTTTCAGATGAAAAATATTTTAGATAGGTCAGACATGAGGTTTTTTTTAGAATATTAGGACAGAATCACGCTGTATAGTCAGTACTGATTGAATTTCCAGAATGCATAGAATCAAAAAGGGAAACAGATGGTCGCTCAGATTCCTGATGACAATGCGCAAACGGCTGCCCAGCTTGTTGCTAAAACAACGCCTCCGCGCTCGCTCCAAGAGGCGAGCGATTCCTACAAATTCGCCTTTGCAGATCAGGAATTCCTCAATCGGGCTGAGGAAAGAGGCATCAGATTTCAACTCGAACTGCAAAAAGCTGATCTCGTCCTGCGTGAAAACGATATTGACCATACCATCGTTGTTTTTGGTTCAGCACGTTTTGTCAGCAAGCAAACCGCAGAGACGATGCTGGCAAACGCAGTCGACGAGGCCTCACGGAACACAGCGCTACACGCACTGAAAAATAGTGCTTACTATGAATCTGCACGCGAATTCGGCACTATTGTTGCCACCCACAATTTAATGCAGTCGAGTCCTAAAAAACGTCTGCATATCTGTACCGGAGGCGGTCCAGGCATTATGGAGGCCGCTAACCGCGGGGCCTTTGAGGCAGGCGATCTTTCCATCGGACTCAATATCAGTTTGCCTCGCGAGCAATCCCCGAACAAATACATTACACCCGCACTGTGTTTCAGATTTCATTATTTCGCCTTGCGCAAAATGCACTTCCTGCTGCGCGCCAGGGCAATCGTGGTGTACCCGGGTGGCTTTGGCTCTTTCGATGAGATTTTCGAAGTACTCACGCTCATTCAAACAAAAAAAATTGTTGCCCTGCCTGTTATTCTGGTTGGACGCGAACATTGGCAAACTATGATCCGTTTTGATTTGCTGGTCGAAGAAGGACTGATCGATAAAGAAGATCTCGATATCATTACCTTTGTTGATACCACCGAAGACGCTTGGGCTGCCATCAAAAAATGGTATGAATTCACCGATTAAGTTTCATCATGAACACACAGCATATTAAAAAATCACATGCCATGATGCTGCCCTACCTGGTCGCAGCGACTTTTTTCATGGAGTACCTCGACACAACGGTCATCGCTACCGCTCTGCCTGAGATGGCAGAGAGCTTCGGCGTCGGTCCAAACGAGGTCAGTATGGGCATGACGGCATACATGCTTGCACTCGCGGTCTTTATCCCTGTCAGTGGCTGGGTCGCAGATCGCTACGGATCCCGGACGGTTTTTTGTAGTGCCATTGTGGTGTTTACAATCGCATCCGTTTTGTGCGGTCTCTCTTTCAGCGTGGAAACATTTACCGCTGCACGAATCCTGCAGGGTATGGGCGGTGCGCTGATGGTGCCTGTCGGTCGTTTAATCGTGGTGCGCAACACGGAAAAAAGTCAGCTCATGCAGGCGATTTCGACCATCACCTGGCCTGCTATTGCCGCTCCAGTGGTCGGTCCGCCCATCGGTGGATTTATTACAACCTATGCCTCCTGGGAATGGATTTTCCTGTTGAACGTCCCCTTTGGTATCGCAGCACTGATTGCTGCGATTGCCATCGTACCGAATGAGCGTTCAACAGAGAAAAAGCCTTTAGACATGGTCGGTTTTTTACTTAGCGGCGCCACACTGACAGCCATCCTCTATGGGACGGAATTGGCAAGTCAACAAGAGGCCAATCTCTGGTTCGCACTGAGTTGCGTGGTGTCAGGTTTAGTACTCGGCGTGATTACCTATCGTCACGCCTCCAATCGCTTGCATCCGCTGATTGATTACACAACCTTGCGCGTACCGACTTACTCGGTGACCGTCATCACCGGGTCGATCACACGGATTGGCATTGGAGCGGTTCCCTATTTGATGCCTTTGATTTTTCAGATCGGCTTTGGTATGTCGGCCTTTCATTCGGGCTTACTGCTGTTAGCCAGTGCCATTGGAAATCTTGGGATGAAAGCCTTCACAACGCGAATATTGCAGCGCTGGGGATTCCGGACTGTTTCCATTGTTGATGTTTTGGTTGCCTCGGTTTCAACCATTGCCTGTGGACTGCTGACGCCTTCCACCCCGCTGCTCTGGATATTGATTGTTGTGTTTGTCTACGGACTTGCGAGATCGATGCAGTTTTCCACACTCGCTACACTTGCTTATGCAGATATCGCACAACCTCAGATGAGTGCGGCCAGCACGCTTTGGAGCGCGGCCAACCAAATGACAATAGGCATGGGCATTGCTTTTGGCGCACTTTCGCTTCAGGTTGCCGCCTGGGCCAGAGGAGCAGGTAACTCCGGCGCAGAGATAGCATTCACCTTGAGTGATTTCAAATGGGCTTTTGCTGCCGCAGGCGTATTGACGCTACTCTCCTTGCCTGGCTATTGGAGAATGGATCGTAATGCCGGTGCCAGAGTCAGCGGCGCAAAAGTAAAAACTTAAAAAGATGACTTCGATCCTGTCGCTCACCATGAACCCTTCGCTTGATATAGCGAGCACGGTTACGCGTGTCACCGATACGATCAAATTACGCTGCACACTTGAACAGTCCCATCCCGGTGGCGGTGGTATCAATGTCTCTCGCATCATTCACAACCTGTGTGGCGATAGTATTGCGGTCTTTCCTTGCGGAGGCTATACAGGCGATCGGCTCATGGAGCTCTTGAAGCAAGAAGATCTCACGACACACCCTTTTCCGATTCAAACCAATACTCGCCAATCATTTTCCATTCACGAGACCTCAACGGGAAAGGATTTTCGTTTTTTATTACCAGGTCAACCACTCAGTCCAGAGATTGCGGATGCATGCTTGCAATACATCCGGGACCTGAAAGACAAACCTCACTTTATCGTGGCGAGCGGCAGTTTACCGCCCGGTCTTTCTGATAATTTTTACGCCGAGCTCGGAAAACTGGCCAGCACTGTTGGTGCAAAATTTGTGCTGGACACCTCAGGCCCTGCTCTGGCCCATGCGCTCGAAGCTGGCGGCATTTATTTGATTAAACCAAGCCTGGACGAGCTCGAAGAGCTCTCTGGTGAAAGCCTGGCAAGCGAGGCATTACAAATCAGCGTGGCAAGAAATCTGATTCGCTCAGGCAAAGCTGAGGTCTTAGCACTCTCTCTTGGGGCGAAAGGCGCATTGCTCATTACCGCTGACTTCGCTCTGCGTGCGCAAGGCCTGGAGGTAACACCCGTCAGTAGTGTGGGTGCAGGTGACAGCATGCTAGGTGCAATGATCTGGGCGCTTGAGCGCAGACTATCCCTGGAACTAGCGTTCAGATACGGTATCGCCGCAGCAACCTCGACTATTTTAAATATGCATGGCGGGATGGGACAGCTGTCTCAAATCGAAAAGTTCCTGGATCAAATCCAGATCACTGCTATTTAGTTTGTCGATTCTGGTTCTTTGGTGACAGGGCCGTTGTAATACATCGGCCATATGCGTTGTACGACCTCACGATTACTCGCATAGGCATAACAACTGTCGATCTTCAGAGGACGACCGTTTTCATCGGTGCGCACTGGCCGATGCTGAATAAAAGGATAAAGTGTCTGCATCGCAGTGGTGGCCATTGGACTTAACATCTCCATGAGATGCGTACAGCCTTTTGCGCCTTTGAATTTATCCCTGAGTAATTTGTTCCAGCCGTCGCCGATTTTTTCACCTTTTAAAACAGCCAGGGTAGGAGGCGCTTCTTTGCAAACGGCAAAAGGGGTCGAGTCAGAGGAGGCGATCGCCTCATGAATGACCAGCCATTCATCAATCACCAGTCGTATCGACAGATCGTGGATGTAAGTGCCTGGTGGTATGGGTGCCTTGATGAGTGGCGGTGAAAAGGGCTGCGCTTTAGTATCCAGCACGCGTGCCTCGATCTCATAGAGACCATCGCGGCGACGATAGGATTTCATCAGAATCTGTCGTGTATGGAGTTCTTCGCGATCGAGGCTTTCGAGTAAGGGCACGTTTATTCCTGCTTGGATCTGTAACTCCAAGAGTATAAAGGCTCTGACTTATAAATTTAAACTTTCACTTTAAAGTTCCATTTTCAAACCAAATACTTTTCCGCCAACAGCACCCAGTATGCAGAGCCAATGCTCACATTGTGATCGTTAAAATCATAATTCGAGTTATGCACCATGCAGGCACCGTGACCACCGGTACTTTGGTCGCCATTGCCTATCAGTAAATAACAACCAGGTAATTGCTCAAGCATAAAAGCAAAATCCTCGCTGCCAGTCAGGGGGGCCGCATTCAAATTAACATTTGCCTCACCCACTAACTCGCAGGCAACCGCACGGGCAAAATCTGTTTCTTCTTTTGTATTAACCAGCACTGGGTAACCGCTGACAAAATCTACTGTAGCCTTAACTCCATAGCTCTGCGCCTGCGCCTGCACCAATTCAGCGATACGTTTTTTCAGCATGGCATGCACTTCACGGCTGAGCGCACGCACACTCAACTTGAGTACCGCACGCTCTGGGATCACGTTATTGGCTTGCCCAGCCTGGAACGAACCGACCGTAATCACAGCCATTTCGAGTGGTGGCGTATTGCGCGAGACGATTGATTGCAAGGCCATCACAATCGCTGAGCCTGCCAAGACGGGGTCGGCCGCGAACTGGGGCATGGCGCCATGACCTCCCACGCCATCAATAGTGATGGTGATATTTTGACTGGAGGCCATAAACGGACCATCTTTAAAAAGCAACTGACCAGGCGTAAAGCCTGGCATGTTGTGCATAGCAAAAATCGCATCGCAGGGAAATTTTTCAAACAAGCCCTCATCCATCATTTTCTTTGCGCCACCGAGACCTTCCTCGGCAGGTTGAAAAATCAGATTGAGTGTGCCATTAAATTTTCCCGACTCAGCCAGATACTTTGCAGCAGCCAACAGCATCGCTGTATGACCATCATGGCCACAAGCATGCATCACACCCGAATTGCAACTCGCATAAGCCAAGCCAGTCGCCTCTACGATCGGCAAGGCATCCATGTCCGCACGGATACCGATGCTTTTCGTACCCACACCTCTTTTTAATTGCCCGACAACACCGGTCCCTCCAAGGCCTGTGGTGACCTGATAGCCCCAGGCTCTGAGCTGCGTGGCAACGAGCTCACTGGTTCTGAGCTCTTGATAACCCAGCTCAGGGTGTTGATGGATATCACGACGAACGGCGGTGAACTCATCGGCAATTAACTTTAAGCTTTCGAGATGACTGTGCATGCTTTACTCAGGCTGTAAATCAATAGATTTGGCAATTGTGCGGAATTTCTCTACACCCTCGGCGTAGACACGGGCGACTTCGGCTTGTGACAGAGGTGGTGCAATCAGCATGCTGTTCAGTGTCAGTCCATTGCGTACAGCGGGATCTTCGAGCGAAGCTGTAATCGCCTTATATAAAGTATTGACGACGGGCTCTGGCGTATTTTGCGGCACGAAATAGCCTGTCCAGATGGTGAAAATGAAATCCTTTAAATCCTTGCTTTCACCAATGGCGGGATAATCTTTAACGCCATCGAGTCTTTCTTTGTTGAGCATCGCGAGGATTTTGATCAAGCCCGACTTACTCTGCTCGTCATAGCTTTTGCCATAAGGCGAAAGAAAAATATCAACTTCGCCACTCATCACGGCCTGTGCTGCCGGAGCACCGCCTTTAAAAGGCACATGCAACATCGGAACACCTGTCACTTTGGACAAGTACTCACCAAGCAAATGGTAGAAGGAACCAACACCCACACTCGCATAAGTGACGGGCTTACCTAGCTCGGCCTGTTTGCGTGCATAGACAACAAACTCATCCATGTTGCTAACTGGCAAATCTTTTCTTGCAAGTACTGCGATCTGCGCTGAGCCGATCATTTGCACCAGTTTGAATTCTTCGCTTTTGAATTTGACGGCTTTCATTGCCAGGGGAGCGAGAATCAACTCGTTCGGTGAGCCTTGAAAAATACGATAGCCATCTGCAGGACTATTCAATAATTTCTGCGCAGCAATCGAGCCGCTTGCACCACCAAGATTCTCAACAATCACAGGTTGTCCCAGCGCTTTTGACAAAGGCATGTTGACAAACCGTGCAATCACGTCCGAGAGACCGCCCGCAGGATAAGGCACCATCAGACTGACGGGTTTGTCCGGGAAAATTTCAGCAGCGCTAGTGTTTACAGCTGAAAAAACCAGTAACGCCGTGACTGCGGCTTTGAGCAGCATATTGGCGCTTAAAACGATACGTCGACGCATATTCATAGTGGATCCATGTGGTTTGGAAGGTTGATATCGAGATGCTAATCCTTGCAAAACCATGTGTCTAATGTATTATTTTTATAATATCTATGATTTTTATGAATAGATTGCTATGATTTGACCCTATGAATATCAAACACTTAGAGCATTTAATCGGATTGACCGATACAGGTTCGTTTAGCCGCGCCGCAGACAAGTTATTCATCACGCAATCTGCCTTGAGTCGTAGCATTCAAAATCTGGAGGATGAACTTGGCGGCAAGCTCTTCGATCGCATTGGCAAGCGTAATGTCCTGACTCCGCTGGGCGAGGATGTGGTTCAGCGTGCCAGACAAATTGTGCAAGGCGCGATTGCACTCAGACTCAATGCAAAGCTTTTTCAACAAGGCAGTGGCGGAAAAATTCGCGTCGGTCTTGGCTCGGGCCCTGGCGCTTTACTGATGACACCGCTGTTATGTCACGTTGCCATTCATCGTCCCCATATACAGACAACAGTTACGCGCGGCTCGACGGAACTACAGCTCATGCAACTCAGAGCACGACAGCTCGATGCGCTCATCGTCGACGTTCGCCGGGTCACCCCAGCCTCAGATCTCAACATCGAATTTCTCGCGCAATTGCGCGCCGGGTTTATCTGCCGCAAAGAACACCCGCTCGCGCAACTGCGCAACGTAAGTTTTGAGGACCTGCTTGCCTACCCCATCGCCTCAACGCCGCTTGCCGATGAAGTCGCACGAATCATCATCGAACGCTATGGCCCCAAAGCTGACCCCAAACGCATGACTACACTTGAGTGCGAAGACGTGACGAGCTTGATTGATACGGTTCATCGCACAGATGCTATTTTTCTTGGCATCGTTGCTGCAGCGAAAGCGGGTATCAAAACCGGAAAACTGGTTGAACTCAAAATCAAACCGGCGCTCAATGCCTCGGCACAGTATGCCTACATCACCTTAACCGGTTCAACCATGGCACCGATTATGAGTTTTTTCAGAAATTTTGTGACTGAACATCTTTCGGACTAGCCAAAACCAAATCAGGCGTGTAATAATGCGTTACAAATCCCGATCGGGAGAGATCTTGATGCAGCGTATGCATCAGACGCCGAAGGAGCAACCGCCCCGGAAACTCTCAGGCAAAAGGACCGATCTGGATCTTGCACTCTGAAGAGCTGCCGTGATTCGTCATACGGCACACCGCAGGAGCAAACACTCAGTCACAACTGAATGTGAATCTCTCAGGTACCAAACAGAGGGGGCGTGTTGAAAACATCTGGTTTTCACACTCCACCTCATCGACGTTTGGAGATCGCTCTCATGAAATCAATCGCTGTAATTGGTGGTGGCGTTACGGGTGCCACAACGGCCTATGCTTTGGCAAAACGTGGCTATAACGTCACACTCATTGAAAAACATCGCTACTCGGCAATGGAGACCTCGTTTGCAAACGGAGGCCAGCTCTCCGCCTCAAACGCTGAGGTCTGGAACCACTGGTCGACCATCCTCAAGGGTATGAAATGGATGATGAAAAGCGATGCCCCTTTGCTGGTCAATCCAAAACCGAGCTGGCATAAAATTTCCTGGTTTGCAGAATTTATCAGCAACCTCCCAAACTATCGTAAAAACACAATCGAAACAACCAAACTCGCGATCGCTGCTCGAGAGCATTTGTTTGCCTGGGCGGAGAATGAAAACATTGATTTTGATTTAAAAAAACAAGGCATCCTCCATATCTATCGCGATAAAAAAGGTTTTGAGCATGCTGGTAAAGTCTCAACGCTGCTTGCGGCAGGTGGACTTGAGCGTCGCGCAGTCAGTTCAGAGGAAATGCGTGCGATTGAACCTACTCTGGCTGGAAATTATTACGGTGGCTACTTCACCGAAAGCGACTGCACTGGTGATATTCACAAATTTACTGTCGGTATCGCGGCAGCCGCTGAGCGGTTAGGTGTGAAAATGCTGTTCGGACATGATGTCACACGTGTTCAGAGTAATGGTGCTCAGGCAACCGTGACGCTGCAACAGGAGCAAAACCAGCAGGAGATTAAATTTGACGGTGTTGTGGTCTGTGCGGGTGTCGGCAGCCGCGCTATCGCCTCCCAGCTCGGAGACCGCGTCAATATCTATCCGGTCAAAGGCTATTCAATCACGGTTAATTTACTCGATGCACAAAGCCAAGCCTCAGCGCCACAGGTCAGTTTGCTCGATGATGAAACGAAACTCGTGACGAGTCGCTTGGGCGTTGACAGATTCCGTGTCGCAGGCACAGCGGAATTCAATGGCTACAACAAAGATATTCGCGCTGATCGCATCCGGCCTTTGATTGACTGGGTTGAACAATGCTTTCCTGGCGTCAACACAAGACAGGTTGTGCCTTGGGCAGGTTTACGTCCCATGATGCCCAACATGATGCCTCGCATCGGGCGCGGTCGTCAGCCTAACGTCTTCTACAACACGGGACATGGCCATCTGGGATGGACGTTATCCGCTGTGACCGCTGAAATGGTGAGCGCAGTGATCGACTCTGCAAACCCGTCCACAGCAATTGCTAAAGCGACTGGCAACCCAACACCCGCTATTGCATAAATGCCAAGCGCTGGATTGAAAAGATCAGTCCTGCGCTTGGAGTTGCTGCATCCTATGTTTGGTTCAATCGTTTTTCAAAACAATCGGCTCTCCATGCGGGGTGTGAATCGCCGCATGCGCCCAGGCTTGTTTACGTTCATTTAGCGCCAGCGTATCTACAAGTTTTTTCTCAGTCACGATTCGCTCAAGTGCAGCGAGCCAGTGCTCGTAATAGTTTTCGCCTGTATCGGGATCACCTGATAATTGAGCTTGACGAATTGTTTGCGACAAAAACTCTGCCCACTCAGTCCAGGTAAATAAGCCCTTCTCATACAAAGCAAGCGTCATTGCGAAAGCCTGTGCCTCCCAAGGAGCTTGAAATACAGGACCTTCCTCATCAAGCGGTATCCCTGGCAAAGCCAATTTAATTTCTGCAAGTGGCATAGAAGCGAGCAGATTCTCAGGGCATTTCATCACGCTACCGCCATGAGGTAAGGCTCCCAGCAATCCACACGCACAGAGGAGGCTGTTGTATCCGCACCCCAAAGTTCGTGAGCGTCAAAACTGACGGTATATAACCACTGCGGCTGCTCACCCTGCCTCAGTGCATTGGTATCGGGATACACATGCGCGCCATGAATAGCGGTGATCACTCCAAGCTTATCGCGACAATAATGCGGTAAGCGTGTGTGCGTAGCAGGATTCATTTTTCTGGTTCTAATCTGCTGACCAAGACTGAACTTGGCGGTTGACTCCGTGACGCGCTCTGTGGGTCCACCTTTATTTAAGGTTGCGACGACATTTTCTTTGAGCAATTTACGCACCCCTTCAACAGGCGGTACCAGTGCTTTATCAGCGTGTATTTCTTGCGGCTCAACCAAACCAGCCTGAAGCAGTAATCTTTCTAACGCCTCGATCCAGATTTGGTAATAATCTATCGATAAATACAGGGCTGGAGGCAGACTCTCACGCACTGAACGTGACCAGTCGATATTCCATTTTCCAGTAGCGCCCATGGCCAAGACTATCGCCAAGGCACGCGGTTCCCAGGCGTGATGGAAAAGCGGCTCGTTTTCCTCAACGATCACGGGACCATAGCCTTGCATGCCACCCATATCATGTACGCCATTCATAAGCAGGCTCCGTTAGCCGCAGCGAGCTGGGCAGGTGTTCTGGCAATATCGCATCCGATCATTGAATTACGCGTGATCAGCTCAGACAATGCCTCTTCGGACCAGCCCTCTGTACCCTCAGGGCGCATCGGTAATACCAGATAACGAATTTCAGCAGTCGAATCCCAGACTGTAATTTTTGTCTCTGAGAGCAACTCAACTCCAAAATCTTTCAAAACACCACGCGGATCGATCACGCAGCGTGAGCGATAAGGCGCTGACTTATACCAGGCCGGAGGTAAACCAAGGACTGGCCAGGGATAACAGGAGCAGAGTGTGCAGACCACCATGTTGTGTTCTTCAGGGGTATTGGCAACCACCACCATGTGTTCACCCTGGCGGCCCGAATAACCCAGCGAGGCGATAGCCGCTGTCGCATCCTCGAGCAACCATTTTTTATAAGCTGGATCGCTCCAGGCTTTTGCCACAACACGGACTCCGTTACGTGGCCCGACTTTTGTTTCGTACGTCTCGATCAAGGCGTCCAATGCTGCAGGGTCCACATAGCCTTTGTCGATGAGCAACGACTCCAGCGCCCGCACGCGCAGCTCGATCTCAGAGAGCTCAGAGCCTGCATGGTCGTGCTGGTGATCGTGACTGTTGTGATCGTGGCTGTTGTGATCGTGGCTGTGGTGATCGTGGCTGTGGCCGTGATGGTCGTGGTGATCGTGACTGTCGCCGTGATCGTGGCTGTGGTGATCGTGCGTACTCTTGTTGTCAGACGCGTTAGCCATCAAGCATTCCTTTGCTGCAATATTTACTGAGGTGAATAGGTTTCTACGAAAATATCACAGCCTGTAGCGAGCTCGCCACAAATATATCTAAAAATACTAGAAACGAAATCTGATTTCACCACCACCACCATACTGCGTACCGTTTGAATTCACTGCAGCGACTACCCCAATACGCAAGGACACATCTTTTGATAACTGACCCTGTAAACCCAAACCAAATAAATTACTGACGGGGCCCATGTTTGCTCCGACTTAAAAATCCAAGCACTCAATTACATTTCTCATACCGATGCTTTTCTGCATCAAG
>DAIMDD010000001.1:343130-370494 GCA_036725985.1 Burkholderiaceae bacterium | reverse complement strand
TATAGCTAGACTGAATTATAATAGAATAATCTAAGAATAACAATATTTTATATAATATAAATACGATTAATTTAGTTTTATAAAGAAAACATTTTTATATAACTATCATAGTACTTTAAAGTTTAATCTGGCGCTTTATAAATAAATTTTGTGTATTATTAAATATGCAATTTAACAACCCGCATGTTTTTCTTACACTTTGTGCATTCATCTTGCCAACCTTCATCAATCTGAGTTAGTCTGTCTAACTCAGATATTAAATCTAGCATATCAAGCCAAAAACTTTGTTTTTTTATTTTGCTATAAGCTCTTGCTTGTAATTTACTTAATATTTATCTGTTATACAAGTACAATATTATCAAGATAATTGATATATGTTCTACTCTGTACATCTGTTCTAGTCTGATTAATTTTTACAGCTGTTTCTTCAGATTTACTATCAATTTACAAGAATATCTCATTAAGATTTTTTGAACCTGGAATTTTTTTGTTATTAGCGGGAGACTCCTTATTTGAGGGAGCATTTTTAGGAGCTATTTTTTTTGCCGCTTCAAATAATACGCGTTTAATTGCTTGCTCACCCCCGCGTAAACTATAAGTTGTTAATCCAAAGGACCCTTCCCGAAGCGGTACAGCAAAACTAACTACTCCATCTACCTTTAATGTATTTAAAACAGTATTGAATGGTTCAAGAATTTGGAATATCTTATCTCCTATTTGTGTGCACTTGATTGAAAGTGCTGCAGCCAAATTTATACTGCTCATTAAAATAGGTGAGACTAAGCCCGGCTGACAAATATTTTTGTCATGCAAATAAAATACACATTGATTTTCATAACAATATAGTCCAAAAGTATTATTTGATCTTTCTGTAGTAATTGCTTCTATACTATTCAATGTAGACTGAACTCTCCAGTCCTGGTAGTATATAATTTCATCTGCTTTGCATATACTTATGGTTATTCCCATAATAACAAATGTGGTGAATATTTTTAATTTTTTTACCACTTTAATTCCTTAGATATATCGTTTGTAAAAACATCATTTGAATTATATAGAGTTACAATCTAAGGAATATTGACTGTTTTAATACAATTATTAAAATGCATAAGATGTTTGCAACCAGAAATACGCTGGTGCAAGTCCAATTGGTGGACTACGATTATCTACGTTAGCCGGATCTCCAGCATTGTTGTACAGTGGATTTTGACCAATTGCCCATGAAACATTTCCACTTAGCGAAAATCTTCCTGAAGACCATTTTATTGATGGCCCTATACCTGCCAGGCTGTACCAGTTATTAGCATTAGTATTACCTTGCCAACCGTCATATGGGTTTACAAATTGCTGTACGCGACCAGCCTGAAAAACAAGAGAACCTATCAGATTATCTTGAAATAACTGTTGCAACTCAAGTTGTAACATGAACCCTTGCGCTCCTTTACCCTGACCAGAAGGATATGATTGAACACCATAGGGCCCACCCAGATAAAACTGCTCTGCAGGATCTAAGTTTGCATTGGCAAACTGACCATTTATTGTCGCAATAAATGCTGTTTTATTCTGAATAATTTGTTGATTTCGTGATATGGAAAAATTTATTTTCTGAAAACTACTTGGCGTATTAGCAGCCACCAAATTTGTTGTGGCCGCATACGGAACACCTAATGAACTCAGATTCCCACTTGTTAACGATAAACTACCTGTCGTTACGCCTCCTCCTGCCCATCCATCATAATGATTGCCATTAACACCAAATGTTATGTCGTTTATTTGGTAGTTGCTGGTAGTTATCCCATTAGCGTTAGAACGATTTAAATATGTTTTTTGTGCAATATCTAATGATATGTTTGCATTCGTTGTCGCACTGCGATATAACGCGTGCATGAGCGTCGCATCTAGTGTGCTAGCATTGCCTGTGCTGCCGTTTTCGTAAAAATCTCCAATATTGCGATAGCTCATGTAATTAGAACTTAAAGATAGTTTTGTACCTCTCACACCTATCGGCAATGAATATGCGATATAACCGTTGGCAAGGCCCTGTGCGCCAATAGCATTAAAAGTAAACTGGTCGCCGATACCGAAAGGATTTGCATATGTCAGCAGTGCATTAGCTTGATATATACCTGTACTCGCACTTCCATAATTATTTAATGTCGCCATACCTGAAAATATATTGGCTGAATCAACTTTAAGGTTCAATGCAACCTCGCCGTCATTTTTCCCAGGCTCTAGTTCTGTTGTTACATTAGCGATGCCTGGAGTTTCTTTCAGTAAAAATATCGATCGTTCTACTTGATCGGTATCTATAAAAGTACCTAATGCACTTTCCTCAGTTACATAACTAGCAATCCTGTCTTCTGCAATATCCAGATCAGGGTCTTTAACAACGCCTACAGATCCTAGCTTTGCCTCAAGAATTTTTAATAAAACTTTACCATTTTCAAGAGTTTGAGGCGGTATGGAAACTTGTGCCAATCGTCCCTTACTCTGATAAAAAGCTGAAACAGCATTTGCAGCATCCTGCAAATCTGAGAGCTTTACTTCTTTTCCTACCCATGGGACAACCACGGACTGCAATTCCTCTTCAGAAAAAAGTGTGACCCCTTCAAAACTGAAAGATAAGACTAAAACCTTAATTGCATTTGGGTCAGAGGGAACGTTCTCCTGGGGCGGGCTCGGATTTGGACCAACACCCTGCAAAATATCAATTGGCGGCAACTGTTGTTCAATACTTCGCTGAAGAGCGCCAGCCTCCAGGCCGTATGATAGTGTTTGAGAAATCAAAGACGAACCAACAACTTTAGCGACGAAGCCAATGATATTAGTGTTTTTTGACAAATTTCTAATCATTAGTAGAACCTCAATACACAAAACTCCATAACTCTTATTTCCAATTCTATGTACACAACTTTGATCGGTCCACTAGATTGGCTGAGAAAATTTTTATTAAGGTATTGTGTGTATCTCCCCTATGGCGCAAGTCGCGATGAATGGTCATGCTGTGTCCAACTTTAGCGCCGACTAAAGGCGGAATGCTTTTTTGATCTGGTAAAACATATATAATTTAACCTGATCCCTATACCTAGGTCAAATACTTTCCTGATCTGCATTTAGTTGTTACTGGGTGATTAAAACTCGAAAGTGAACCTTTTAAATCACACAACCCATAGCGTTTGCCAACTACTTGGGTCAATTAGATTGTGCCTGATTATACTGGTCTATTCATACGCTAGAAAGTTCAATGATACGTAACCGTCGAATCATTTATGCCAGGATTATCAAGGGCTTGCTTTTCAGTAACTGAATCCGTCGTCGTAAGCCCTGAAAACCATTGGGACTTCACCAGCAACGACGAGAGCAGTTGATGAACGCCCGTGGCAAGTGAGCGAGGCATATTCAAACCAATTGATTGCCCGGATTGCAAAAAAAATGTAAATTTCAAGTCTTCTGTTGCGAGTTCGCAAGCTGCGTTGTGAATCAGGTCTTGTGTTCGGCTCAAAATATTTCCCTCCGTGTTGCGCTCTTCAAGTGGTGTCATACCCCCTGCAGGCTTATCTACTCGGCTCATACCATTATTTTCATTTAGATTTGCTGGCTGTGTTGAATCTAAAATTTCACTGCTCAAGTTTAATTCTTTCACACCTAAAAATAAATTTATATTTTCCACCATGAACCGGCATATCCGTCTAGTCAATATAAGAGCAACATGCCTGTCATGTTCAACATTGATTCGCATGACCATGCGATCCTCTAACTCTATATAGGACAATTGAATTTGGCTGATTTCCATTATTACGTACCTGATAAATTTAATTAATTACTATGTATTATATTTAAAGGCCAAGCTGATGCTATAGGGCTATTATATTTACAATAAAAATGCACTATATTGGAACACTGATGGCAATTTCAAATAATACATATCACTGAACACGCATAGCATTACCTAACACGCCTTGTGTCTCAATTATTCAAACTAGTGCTTGATTCCGGAGCAAGCATCTGATGAACCACACGATGAAACATCCTCGCATTCTATTATCTGAACACACAGCCAATGAACTCGCTCCCCAGCTAGCAGAGATTTTCGGCCAAGGTAGCTTTACGCACGTAACAGCAAAAGATATCCTCGCAGGCACAGCAGATGCAGATATTTCCTTTGTTTCGCGTGACATCACAGGTAACTCAACTAAGCAAAACATACTGCCTGCTACACAATATTTTTATGATGCTTTGCGTGCGTCCAAAGACTTGAAATGGCTTCAGATACATTCAGCAGGTGCAGACCGTCAAGTTTATCTTGACCTGATTGCGCGGGGCGTCATACTCACTACCTCCTCCGGTGCGAGTGCGAGTCTAGTAGCACAAACAGCACTTACCGGGCTACTCTCATTATCACGCCGTTTCCCTCAGCTCGCCGCAGCACAGCGCGCGCATATCTGGGCACCGTTTTTTAAAACAGGATTACCCCCAGACCTCGAAGGTCAGACTGTCATGATCGTGGGCTGGGGACCGATCGGTCAAAAGCTAGGTACATGGCTGGGCGCGCTCGGTTTAAATATTATCGTTGTCAGGCAATCGGCCGAGGCGCGCGTCGAAGGTGCCCGTGTCATCAGCTTCGCAGAGTTCAACGCAACCCTGCCTCAGACAGACTGGCTAGTGCTCGCTTGCCCGCTCACGGCGCAAACAACCAATCTCGTCAGCGCAAAGGCCCTTGCATTGATAAAATCCTCCGCACACATCATCAACATCTCTCGTGGTGCAGTGATCGATGAGCCAGCCATGATCGATGCGCTCAAAAACGATCGGCTGGCCGGAGCATATCTGGATGTGTTTGCACAAGAGCCCCTCGCGGCTGACTCACCACTTTGGGACTTGCCCAATGTCATTGCTACGCCACACACGGCAGGCTTTTCTGACGGGATACTGAAACGTATGTCGCAAATGTTTATTCAGAATCTGAAAAACTGGCGCAGCAATTCGCCCTTGTTCAACGTGGTCAACAAGTAAAACGCTATTCGATCTCTTCGGAGGTGACGGCGATCTTCAGGATGTGATCGCCGCCCCCGCGAATCACGCCGCGTAAAGGCGAGACATCGCCAAAATCACGACCCACTGCGAGCCTGACATGGCTCGCACCCGCCACAACATTATTGGTGGGGTCAAGCTCAAGCCAGTTACCTGGCGCTTGCGGGCAATAGACCGATACCCATGCATGCGAGGCATCCGCGCCACGTAACTTGACTTGCCCAGGCGGGGGCTTTGTCAGCAAATAGCCGCTGACATATTGGGCGCTCAAGCCCAATGCGCGCAAGCAGCCAATCAGAATATGAGAAAAATCCTGACAGACACCAACGCGTTTGGTAAAAGCCTCCAGGATCGGCGTATGCACCTCGGTTGAACCAGAGGCGTAAGTAAAGTCACGATGAATGCGTGCGCTCAACTCCATACTGGCCTCGGCTATTTTGCGGCGTCGGGTAAATGATTGCAAAGCATAGTCACGCAATTCATTGAGTCGTGGCACATGCGGGCTAGGAAAAGAAAATTCACAGGCAGGTAAATATGCGCGATCCAGCGCGTATGACAAAGCCTCTCGTACGTCCTCCCACTCAGGCGTAGCTGACGCATCAAAGCCGCTATACCGATCCAGCAAATTAACTGTCGCAAGCGAACGCACCTTTAGTTCAGCGTGCGGGGTCGAGAGGGTAAAAAAACTGCGTATATTGCCAAACGTATCTTTGTTTTCTGTATGCGTACTTGGCGAGGGAATAATGTCGACCTCGGTACTGAGCACACGCTGCCAGTCCGACTCCAGAGGTTTAAGGTACGCAAGATGGTGCGCAAGCTCGACCTCGGTCTCATAGGTATATAAGGTAATGTGCTCGACCTGTATTTTCGTCATGATGCGAAATGCCTTTCTACAGCGTGCGCAAAAAACCGTCTGCTGATTTCATCAGAGAGCTGCGCGCCGTAGACACCTGCTGCACGAACCATTTCAACTTGCTTTAGGATCGACTCCTCTTCAATATCAAATGCCGGCATAGCTGCGAGTAATGCATCACCGTTCGGCAGATGCGCGATCTCGGCCCTCAGGGTTTCTAAAATACAGCCGAAAGATCGTGGGTTTGTGATGTCCGTAATCAACAAGTCCATCAATGCAGGGATATCCTGCTGCCGCTGATAGCGCGTGCGATAAGTAATGGAGCTGTCGAAAAGTATGAGCAGCGTCTCAAACCCACGCGGCGTATAGACGGCCGCATGTGCAAAAAATGCTGTGAGAATTTCACTCAGATTAATCAGTCTTTCGGTCAGTCTGCCAACCGTCAGCATATGCCAGCCCAAATCGCGCGTCATGCGATCGGACTGAAATCCGACAAGCGCGACCAGCTGTACACCGATGGAATCGAGCACTTCAATCGTATCGATCGCCGAGCGCTGCTGCGTACGGGCGACACGCGTACGTCTGGGTTTCGCATCCGCAGCAACGATCGCAGGTGCAGCGCGTTTAGGCACGGGATGCGCCAGCATTTTTTTCATTGCCTGCGCGATCTCCGCATGCTCGGCCGGCAGTCGATCACGCACGGCTTTGAGTGAGAATTCGAGTGCATCGAGATTGTCAGTCAACCCTCGCACACCTTTTTGTGTGAGCTGACCGATCAAGGTTCGTCCAAACACAACAGCAGAAGAAGTCAGGCTCGGCGTACCACGCGGTATCAACCCATGGGCCTCACCCAGCGCACTGATCGCCTCGTTCAGTGCAGGCAGACTGTCTTGCTGGTTAGTACTCACCAGCACCAGCGCCTCTTTTGAAAGTCGCACCATCGATTCACAGCGCTCGGTGTATCGACCTAACCAGAATAAATTTTCTGCCGCCCGGCTTGATACAAGCTGTTGCGTCGCAATCCAGCGTGGAATTTTTTCACGGCTCGGCAACATGGAATATGTATCAACGGTCTGATCCGTCATCACCCAGGTGTCGAGGGTACTGCCACCACTCTGAATAGAGACAATATGCGGATCACCCGCGGCAATGCGCGTCATACCCCCCTGTAGCAGCTCCCATTCACCACGGCCATTTGCAACCGCATAGACACGCAGCATCGCCGTTCGCGGCGCGATACGATCTTCCTGCCAGGTTGCTGCCTGTGAAAAGGGCAAATAACTTTGCGTCGTGTAGATATCAGGCTGATTATCCATGCGGTCACGCCAGCTCTGTAACGCTTCGGCACTCAGCACACTGCCAATCGCAGGTTCGAAATTTGTCCGGGGATCCGTTGCGTAAGTTGGTTTAATCACCTGCGTATGCAAGTCCGGAGAAATATCCTGCCAGGCCGCTGTCTCGCCACACCACCATGTATTGAGCGAGGGCATTTTCAGTGGTTCACCCAGCAGATGCTCACACATTGCGGGTAAAAATCCCTGAACGGCTGGAGACTCCAGAAACCCGGTGCCTAGTGCGTTAGCCATCACGACATGACCCGCCCTGATCGCCTGCAATAAGCCTGGCACACCTAGACTGGAGTCCGCGCGCAACTCAAGCGGGTCACAGAAATCATCATCCAGTCTGCACAACAACCCGTGTATCTGCTGAAGACCGTGCATGGTTTTAAGATAGAGTCTGTCCTCGCGTACGGTCAGGTCGGCGCCCTCTACCAAGGGTAACCCAAGATAACGCGCGAGGTAGGCATGCTCGAAGTAGGTTTCGTTATAAGGGCCAGGCGTAAGCAAAGCAAAGCGCGGTGTGTCTTTAGTAATGACTTCGGCAGCCTGTTTCATCGAGTCAAGCAATCGCTTGTAACTCGACGCGATGTGCTGCACACGCATTTCTCGATACGCCTCAGGAAACAAACGCGAAATAATCAGACGATTTTCAAGCACGTACCCCAGACCAGAGGGTGACTGGGTTCGCTGACCAATCACCCACCACCGACCATCAGGTCCGCGTGCGATATCAAAAGCAACAACATGCAGATAAATGTCGCTTGGGGGCTTAACGCCTTGCATTGCTCGCAAATAACCTGGATTGCCAAGCACTAACGCCGCCGGCAAATAACCACCACGGATCAGAGATTGTTTACCGTAGACATCCTGCAAAATCGCATTGAGCAACTTTGCCCGCTGTTGCAGGCTCGTTGCGATATTTCGCCACTCGACGGGTCCGATCAGCAAAGGCAGGGGGTTAAGTGACCAGGGTCTGACCTGATCCTGGTCATCGGCATAGACGTTGTAAGTAATACCATTTTGCTGGATCAGCCGATTGATTGTCTCAGTGCTGCCAGGCAAATTATGCAGGCCAGACTCGCCAAGATAGGCAAAAAATGTTTTCCACGCGTCTCGTAATTCGCCCTTGGCATTGCGCAACTCATCATAGTGCCCAGACTTTGTCGGGGCGGATAACTTGCGGATATGGGCGAGCAACGACTCAAGCTTTGAGTGAGCGAGTCGAGCAGGGTCGGGCAACGGTATTGAATCAGACGACATGGGCCAGGTCAAAAAAGAATTATTTACGACGCATATCGAGTGTAAAGGGAAATTCCTGGCTAGGGGGCTGAGGGGTTAACTGGATTGTACCCGGGGTGTGCTCTTGCCTGAAAAATCTGGCCAGGCGTCTGCTTTCTGCCTCAAACCCGTTGACCGGCAAGGTATCGTAATTGCGCCCCCCAGGATGCACGACATGGTAGCGGCAACCACCCAGAGAGCGTGACAGCCAGTTATCCACAATATCAAAAGTCAGTGGCGCATCGACCTCGATCGTAGGGTGCAAGGCTGAGGGCGGATTCCAGGCGCGATAACGCACGCCGATCACGTATTCACCCTCAACGCCTGTTGGTTGCATCGTTGGCACGACCCCGTTAATCGCGATAGCGTAGCGATTGTCGGTAAATCCAGATACCTTGAGTTCAATGCGCTCGACCGAGGAGTCAACATAGCGCACCATGCCACCGCTGCCGCCTTCCTCACCCATCACGTGCCAGGGCTCGAGCGCCGAGCGAAGTGAAAGCTGAATCCCGCGGACTTCATTCTGACCAATCAATGGGAATCTGAATTCAAGATGGGGCGCAAACCAGCTCGTTTCAAAAGCAAACCCGGCACGGCCCAGCTCTGTGATGACATCCTCAAAATCCATCTCGATGAATGTCGGCAGCATGAATCTGTCATGTAGCTGTGTTCCCCAGCGTGTCAGACGTGTTTTGCTCTTCGGGCTATAAGGCGTTTTCCAGAACCATGCAACCAGGGCACGAATCAGCAATTGCTGAACCAGACTCATATGCGCGTGCGGTGGCATTTCAAAACCACGTAACTCAAGCAACCCCAGACGACCCGTCGGACCATCGGGCGAGTACAGCTTATCAATACTGAATTCTGAACGATGCGTATTACCCGTCACATCAATCAGAATATTACGCAAGGCGCGGTCGATCATCCACGGAGCACAGCTACCTTCTGCCTGCATCTGGCGATCAATTTCCTGCAGCGCAATCTCGAGCTCATAGGTCTGATCATTACGGGCCTCATCGACGCGTGGCGACTGACTCGTTGGACCAATAAACAGTCCTGAAAATAAATACGACATCGACGGATGGTTATGCCAGAACGTCAACAGACTCGCCAGCACATCCGGGCGGCGCAGGAACGGACTGTCCGCTGGACTCGCCGCCCCCATCACGAAATGGTTCCCCCCCCCGGTGCCGGTGTGGCGTCCGTCCATCATGAACTTCTCAGTACTCAGGCGCGTCTCATGCGCCGCCTGATATAGAAATTCAGTATTCTCGACCAATTCATTCCAGCTCTTTGCCGGATGTATATTGACCTCAATCACACCCGGATCAGGCGTGACCTGCAGGACGGTCAGCCTTGCATCGCGTGGTGGTGCATACCCTTCAATCACAATCTTGAAACCAAGTGTGGCGGCAGTTTGCTCGACAGCCGCGAGTAGCGCAAGATAATCGTCCAGATGCTTGAGCGGGGGCATAAAAACATACAACATCGTGCTTGCGGGCGAACTGAACTCAAGCTTTGGGCCGTTGGCACGATGCGGATTACGTACCTCAACGACTAACGCTGTACGCGTTAATCCCGCAGCAGACTTGAATTTTTCAGGCGGCTGATCTTCCAAAGCCTGTTTCGACAACATTTCTGGCTGGCTAATACTGGACTGCATGCGCAGCGCAACCGTCCTGTGCAGATCGGCAGCACTTGTAAGCGGCGTTTGTTTGGCAAAGGGATCTGCATCGATCAAATAAGGATAGTCGGCTTTCGATACCCAGGGTAAAGAATCCAGCGGCAGGCGATACCCCATCGCAGAGTCGCCGGGGATCAACAGCATCCTGTCATCGCGTAAAAACCAGGGGCCAGAGCGCCAGCCTGTTTTACCTGGCACGGCACCGTCTTCCCGCACCAGCGGCAGCGCGTAGCCTACAACGTTATCGAGCTTGTGCTCAAACACTCTGCGCAACCTTGCCCGCTCAAGCTCGTCATCCAGTCTGGAATCAAAAGGATCGACGTTGACCGGCAACGTGCGCTCACGCCACATGTAGTAGAAAGTATCCTCATAACCACTCTGAATATATTCCGGTGACAAGCCCAGAGTTTGCGTCAGCCGGTACACAAACGCACGCGCATCCTCAGCGGTGTAATGATGTTCTTCGCGCTCATCAGCAAATAATTCCGGGTTATTCCAGCAAGGTTGGCCATCTCCTCGCCAGTACGCCGACAACGACCAGCGCGGCAACTGCTCGCCGGGATACCATTTGCCCTGACCAAAATGCAAAAAACCACCCTTTGCATATCGATCCTGAAGCTTTCCGAGCAGCTCACAGCCGAGCCCTCTCTTGGTCGGCCCCATCGCCTCCGTATTCCATTCGTCGCCATCACGGTCGAGCGCAGACACGAAGGTTGGCTCGCCACCCATGGTTAACCGTACATCCTGCGCAGTTAATTGCGCATCGACAGCGTGGCCAAGCTGCTCAATCGCCTCCCACTGAGCTGGTTCGTAAGGCTTGGTCACACGTGGTGACTCGTGCACGCGCGTCACACCCATTTGGTGCATGAACTCGACTTCGCACTCATCTAGTGCGCCAGAAATGGGGGCCGCCGATGAAGGCTCAGGTGTGCAGGCAATCGGGATATGTCCCTCGCCCGCAAGCAGCCCGGAGGTTGCGTCAAGCCCAACCCAGCCAGCTCCAGGCAAAAAGACCTCGCACCAGGCATGCAAGTCTGTGAAATCGCTCTCTGCACCCGAGGGGCCTTCAACCGCCTCGACATCAGGCTTGAGTTGCACCAGATAGCCCGATACAAATCTTGCTGCTAAGCCATATTGGCGAAATGCATGCACCAGCAACCAGGCGGAGTCACGGCAAGACCCCGATCCAAGCTCCAGCGTTTCTTCTGGCGACTGTACGCCAGGCTCCATGCGAATCGTATAGCTCACCTTGCGATGTACGCGACTATTGACCTCGACCAGGAAATCAATACTGCGGCACTTTCGCGTAGGGATATTCTTTAAAAGCGTCGCCAGCTTGGGTCCGGGCGGCGTTGTGCGCAAGTAGGGCGCTAGATCGGCCGCCAGCTCTGGCACATACTTGAAGGGAAATTCTTCAGCGTAAGGCTCAAGGAAAAAATCGAACGGATTGTAAACAGCCATCTCAGCCACCAGATCGACCGCGACCTGAAACTCGCGCGTTTTCTCTGGAAAAACCACGCGTGCGAGATAGTTCGAAAAAGGATCCTGCTGCCAGTTCAGGAAATGGTCCTGAGGCGTGACGCGCAAGGCATAGGAAATAATGCGCGTACGGCAATGGGGCGCTGGTCGCAAGCGGATCACCTGGGGTCCCAGATTGATCAACTGATCGTAGCGATAAGTTGTAACGTGATGGAGTGCGACGTGAATGGCCATGATTTCCTTAAAGCAATATCTATGCCAGAATGAAGCCTACACGATAAGTGTGGCATAGTTATTGCTTTATCCGTACATATAGATTTTAAACAACATTAGTCATGCAGCAAGATGCGCTCCCTTGCATCTTGCTATCGATTAGATGAAGTGTCGGGTGGTCTCATGCAACAAACAATGCAGAACATTGCTTTTGATGAAATGGTGGATAGCAGTCAATCCAGTCTGCTCAACGGACAGGATCCTACTGTTAATCCCCGAGCCCACTATCAAGGGTTCGCGCAGTGGTTAGCGCAGCAGCCGGAGCAAACGCTCAAAGCGAGACGTGAAGAAGCTGAGCTGATATTCCGGCGTGTCGGCATTACGTTCGCAGTCTACGGCGATACAGACGGCACCGAACGCACCATTCCTTTTGACATTGTTCCGAGAATTTTCCCAGCGCATGAATGGGAAGTACTGTCGCGCGGCTTGAAACAGCGCGTGCAAGCACTGAATATGTTTTTACATGATGTCTACCATGATCAGCATATTTTGAAAGCAGGCATCGTGCCGCGCGAGCAAGTCATCAACAACGCCCAGTATCGCCCACAGATGCAAGGCGTGGACGTGCCACTCAATATTTACGCCCATATAGCCGGGATAGATATCGTGCGTGCAAATCACGGCGAGGACACAGGCGCTTTCTTCGTACTTGAAGACAATCTGCGTGTGCCTTCGGGCGTGTCTTACATGCTGGAGAACCGCAAGATGATGATGCGGCTTTTCCCCGAACTCTTTGCCAATCACCGTGTCGAGCCAGTCGCACACTATCCGGATTTGTTGCTTGAGTCTTTACGCCACGCAGCACCTGCTGCTGCGGGTCAGCCCAATGTCGTGGTGCTTACGCCTGGCATGTACAACTCGGCTTATTTTGAGCACGCGTTTCTTGCCCAGCAAATGGGCGTCGAACTGGTCGAAGGCAAGGACCTGTTCGTACAGGACGATGTCCTGTTTATGCGCACCACACAAGGTCCTCGCCGCATCGACGTGATTTACCGCCGTGTCGATGATGACTTTCTGGATCCGGAGGTTTTCCGCGACGACTCCACGCTGGGCGCAAAGGGTTTACTGCGCGCATACCGTGCTGGCAACGTTGCGATCTGCAACGCGATCGGTACCGGTGTTGCCGACGACAAGTCGATCTATCCCTATGTCCCGGACATGATTCGTTTCTACCTGAGCGAAGAGCCTCTGATCGCCAACGTACCCACCTATATGTGTCGCAAGCCTGATGAGCTCGACCACGTCATTCAGAACATGGAAAAACTGGTCGTCAAGGAAGTACATGGTGCAGGAGGTTACGGCATGCTGGTCGGGCCTGCGTCGACCAAAGCGGAGGTCGAATCATTCAAAGTGCGCGTGCTGGCTAATCCAAGTAATTACATTGCGCAGCCAACCCTTGCCTTATCTACCTGTCCAACCTATGTCGATGCGGGGATCGCACCACGTCATATCGATCTGCGTCCCTTTGTATTGTCTGGTCAACACGTACGGATGGTACCGGGCGGCCTGACGCGCGTGGCACTGAAAGAAGGCTCTTTGGTGGTGAACTCATCGCAAGGCGGTGGTACCAAAGACACCTGGATCCTCGAAAACTAAGGCTCACTCACATGCTTTCAAGAACAGCTGATCATTTGTACTGGATGGCGCGTTACACAGAGCGCGCAGAAAACACCGCCCGCATGCTGGATGTGAATTACCAGATGTCTCTGTTGCCGCAATCGGAAAAAACGATTGAAGGTGGCTGGCGCGCACTACTCGAAATTTCCGAGCTCACGCAGGCTTACAGCAGTAAACATGAGAACGCCGCGCCAGCAACAGTCATTGCCTTTATGGCCCGCGATATGGATAACGCCTCATCCATCATGCGATGCCTGCAAGCCGCGCGTGAAAACGCACGTGCGGTACGTGGTTCGATAACTACGGAACTTTGGGAAACTATCAACACCACATGGCTCGAAGCACAGCGCATGGTTCTCAATGGTCGCGTCGAGCATGCTCCTGCAGAATTTTTTGAATGGGTGAAGTTTCGTTCACACCTGACACGCGGTGTGCACGCCGGCACCATGATGCGTGGTGAAGTCTATGACTTTATCCAGCTTGGCTCCTTTCTTGAGCGTGCGGATAACACTGCGCGGTTGCTGGATGTGAAATTTTTAGCCGCTGCAGAATCCCACGATGCAGCCAGCGATCCGGTTGACGAGTTCTATTACTGGGCGGCAATTTTGCGCTCTGTCTCTGCGTTTGAAAGTTATCGCAAAGTCTATCGCGACGTCATTACGCCAGAGCGTATTGCGCAATTACTGATTTTGAATCTGAGTATGCCGCGCTCACTGGCTGCCTGCCTGCAAGAGGTTGTCAAAAGATTAGGGCGTGTGCGTAACGCGCAGTCTGCTGACACACAAATGGCCACGCTGAATTTATTTACGGAACTACGCGACACAACCATCGAAGAGATCCTGGAACAAGGATTACACGTTTTCCTCACCGAGTTTTTAAGTCGGATCAACGATATTGGTGCCGGCATCAGTCAGGACTTCCTGGTACCTCTGGAGGTCGCAGCCTGAGTACGCGCAGTCAACGGTCGTGGCGACAAAACAAAAATCCCCTTAAATCCCGATAGTGGGTTAAACTGTTGTCACGGCACAACGATCCAGTCCTCGTGCCTCGATAAGCCCCAACTCTGTGGGCGCTCGCCTCCAAGGCGTTTTTTACTCCCAGTTCGTCTGCCCCGATTGGAGCCTGCTTAATAGGCTGGCCGGCACGACGATGGAGCACTACTTTTGTCTTCTTCTATTACTTTTGCTGACCTCGGGTTGGCTGATCCCCTTTTGCGCGCGTTGACCGACTCCGGTTACACCGCCCCCACCCCGATTCAAGCCCAGGCCATTCCTCGCGTCCTCGCCGGTGGTGACCTGCTTGCAGCCGCTCAAACCGGCACAGGAAAGACCGCTGGTTTTACCCTGCCTATCCTGCATATGCTGCTGGCCAAACCGCTCGCCGAGCGCAAGCCTGGTCGCCCACGCGTACTGATCCTGACCCCTACACGCGAGCTCACTGCTCAGGTTGAAGAATCCGTCAAAACCTACGGTCAGCACACAAAAATTTCATCGCTGGTGATTTTCGGAGGGGTAAATATCAACCCCCAGACCAATGCCTTGCGCAAACCCATCGATATTCTGGTGGCAACCCCAGGTCGCCTGCTCGATCACTGCCAGCAGCGTAACGTTGATCTGTCTGGCGTAGAAATTCTGGTGCTCGACGAAGCCGATCGCATGCTCGACATGGGATTTATTCGTGACATCCGGAAAATCCTCGCCTTGTTGCCACGCCAGCGTCAAAACCTGCTCTTCTCAGCCACCTTCTCAGACGAGATCCGTGAGCTGTCCAAAGGCGTTCTCGTCAATGCCAGCGAGGTTTCTGTCGCTGCGCGCAACACCACAGCCGAGCGTGTCGACCAGACCGTTCACATCGTTGAGCAAGCGCACAAACGCGACATCCTGAGCCATATCATTCGTGAAAGCGGCTGGCATCAGGTGCTGGTGTTCACGCGCACCAAACACGGTGCAAACCGTCTGGCTGAAAAGCTTGTCAAAGATGGTCTGGCTGCGGCCGCCATTCATGGCAACAAGAGCCAGGCAGCACGTACTCGCGCGCTAGCCGAATTCAAAACCGGCAAAATCGCAGTTCTGGTTGCAACCGACATCGCCGCTCGTGGTATTGATATCGATCAGTTGCCACAGGTGGTGAACTTTGAATTACCAAATGTGCCTGAAGACTACGTACACCGTATTGGTCGTACCGGTCGTGCGGGTGCAGCTGGTTCAGCCGTCTCGCTGGTCGATGCAAGCGAGGTCAAATACCTGAAAGCCATTGAACGTGTGATCAAGAAACAGATCCCGCAACTGCCCGCTCCAACCGGCTGGACCGCGTCACCCGCATCCTCACACGGTGAAGATGACGATTCACGTGCTACGGGTTTCCGTGACGGTCAGCGTCGCAGCCAGCCACAGCGTTCCAACCGTCCAGCAGGTGGAGCAGGTGCCGGTCGTCCCGGCGCAAGCCGCTCAGGCCCGGGAACAGGTCGCAGCGGTGCACCAGCAGGTCAGGCACCCCGCCGTGACGGCCAGTCCAGTGGGCGTCCTGGCGCACATGCAAGTGCCGGTCCGGTTCGCAGCGCTACCGGCGCACCGGTTGGTGCAGGCAATCGCAGCGACAACCGTGGCGGCGCACGTCCTGCAACACGTCCTGTCGCAGGTGCCGGCACTGGGTCACCCAGCGCCAATCGCTCCCGTCGTCCAGCCCTTCTTGCCAAGTAACTTGTCCGACAACAGGCTGGCTCGTCCAGCCTGTAAAATCTGCCACTATGAGTATTTCAACTGAAGTCGCGCGACGCAGAACGTTCGCCATTATTTCTCACCCTGACGCGGGCAAAACCACTCTCACGGAAAAGCTCTTGCTTTTTGCAGGTGCGATTCAGATCGCCGGTAGCGTCAAGGCCCGCAAGGCCTCGCGCCATGCCTCGTCAGACTGGATGGAAATTGAAAAGCAAAGAGGGATTTCGGTCGCCTCCTCCGTGATGCAGATGGAGTACCGGGATTGCGTGATCAACCTGCTCGACACACCGGGTCACCAGGACTTCTCCGAAGACACCTACCGGGTGCTGACCGCGGTCGATGCTGCACTGATGGTAATCGATGCGGCGAATGGCGTGGAGCCTCAAACCATCCGTTTGTTGCAAGTCTGCCGTGCACGCAACACCCCCATTATTACTTTTATCAACAAGATGGATCGCGAAGTCCGCGAACCGCTTGAGCTGCTATCTGAAATCGAAGCACATATCGGCATGGATGCCGTACCTTTCTCCTGGCCTGTTGGCATGGGTAAAGGTTTTGGCGGAGTATTTGACATTCAGCGTGACAGGATGCGGCTTTTTCGCCCTGGTCAGGAACGCCGCGATGATAGTAAAGACGACTTTATCGATGGCCTGGATAATCCCGAAATCGAAAAACGTTTTCCCGATGCGTTCAAGCAAGCGAAAGGCGAAATCGAACTGATTCAGGCAGCAGCACCTGAGTTTGACCGCGAACAGTTTTTAGCTGGTAAACAAACTCCCGTATTTTTTGGTTCAGCGATCAACAACTTCGGCGTTCAGGAGGTCCTCGACGCACTGGTCGACGAGGCTCCACCACCAGGTTCACGCCAGGCGCTAGAGCGCACCGTTCATCCCGATGAGCCAAAATTCACCGGGGTGGTGTTCAAAGTCCAGGCGAACATGGATCCTGCGCACCGCGATCGTGTCGCGTTCGTGCGCGTAAGCTCCGGCAAGTTTGATCGCGGTATGCGCTTGAAAGTCTCTCGCAATGGCAAAGAAATTCGTCCCAATAACGTTGTGTCCTTCTTATCCCAGCGCCGTGAGCTAGTCGACGAGGCTTATGCAGGCGATGTGATTGGTATTCCCAACCACGGTATTTTGCATCTCGGTGACGTGCTGACCGAGGGCGAATCCCTGCACTTTACCGGTCTGCCTTTTTTTGCTCCCGAGTTATTCCAGGCCGTTGAGGTCAAAGACCCTTTACGCACCAAACAACTACGTACCGGACTCATGCAGCTCGGCGAAGAAGGTGCCATTCAGGTTTTCAGACCTGTTGCTGCCGGTGGTGCGCTACTGCTCGGAGCCGTTGGACAGTTGCAATTTGAGGTTGTCGCGCACCGACTGCAAGCCGAGTACGGTGCCGAGGCGCGATTAATGTCCTCACGCTACAACATGGCACGCTGGATTACCTCCGAGGACCCGAAAGAGCTGGCCAAATTCATTGATGCCAATGCTTCTCATATCGCCTATGATGTTGTCGAAGCTCCGGCATTTCTAGTCACCTCCTCCGCGCAGCTGCGTGTCGCCGAAGAACGCTACCCAGCGATCAGGTTCCACGCCATGCGCGAGCATGGTGGCCAGGTGTTTGCCGACAAAGTCTAAACGTTTCGCATCTCTGAGATCCATATGTCCTGGCGTACCCTACTTGTTTTTCTGCTGCTCGCCGCTGTTGCCTCCTGGCAAGGCGGCATTCAGTTGGGCGAATGGCTAGTCTCACGTGCGCCCGAGTCCATTGCCTCAGCAGCGAGTCCCAAAGACACCAAGGATAAGGTTCTGGACGCTAACGGCAAAGCCTTTACGCCTCAGCCTCCACAACCACGTATCGATGGCACTCTCGGTGTCCCCCGCTCAAGTGCGCCGGTCGAATGGACCATTACACCGATACTGGCTTCGGTCTCCGACGAAGGAACAACTGCGATGGAGGTTGATAGCGAAGGCAACTACGAAAAACGCGATCACGAGTTGGCTGCGGGTGGCGCGGGTCTAGCGCAACCGCAAAGCGATGTTGCTACGCTCGATATTGCAACAGCAGTGGTAAAAACGGCACCGCCCGCCGCACAGAGTCGGGCGACACCTGCTAGCCCTGCCGCCCCACCTATGGATGGTGCGCGTACCAGCGCGAATACGGATCCAACCAAGGCACCCGTAATCACGGTGTACAGCTGGACTCAAACTCTGAAAAAAGAAATCGAGCAATGCGCAAGCCTTGGGTTTTTTCAACGCCCCACTTGTGTACAAAACGCCAGAAATAAATTTTGCGCACCCAATAACGCCTGGGGCAGAATTACGGACTGTCCTGCGCGCGACTAATCACCGCAGCGCGCGCCTGACTTAACCCTGTCTTAACCCTGCCCGGCTTGTGACTTACGCAACGGAGCAGTTGGAATGCGTAACAACTCCCTGTATTTTGCTACCGTTCGCCGCGCAATCGTAATACCTTCTTTATCGAGCAAAGCTACGAGCTGACTGTCGGAAAGCGGTTTTTTACGGTCTTCAGTCTGAATCAAACCTTGAATACGCGTTTGTACCGAGACAGCAGAGGTCGACTCTTTGCCCTCGGTGGTCAAGCCCGTACTGAAAAACCGTTTGAGCTCAAGCGTCCCAAATGGCGTCAGCATGAATTTTTGCGTGGTTGCACGCGAGATAGTCGACTCGTGCATCCCGAGCTCACCCGCAATATCTTTCAGGGTTAAAGGGCGCACCGCTTCCCAGCCTTTGTTAAAAAATAACTGCTGATGGGACACGATCGCCTGTGAGACGCGTAAGATAGTTTCGAATCTTTGCGCGACATTACGGATCATCCAGCGTGCTTCCTGCAACTGTCCATGCATCGCAGCATTGGCACCAGAGCGTGCACTACCCAAAGCCTGGGCATACATCGTATTGACCCGCAGGCGCGGTACGACCGCCTCATTTAATGAAGCAACCCAGCCCTGGCGCGACTTACGCACAATCACATCTGGCACTGCGAAGTCTGCTGCGGGCTTATTCCAGTCACTTCCAGGTCTTGGGTTCAGACACAACACCAGCGCGTGAGCCCGACGCAACACGTCTGCCTCACACTGCAACGCCTCGCGTAATCGCGTCATATTGCCGGTTGCCAGCAAGGCCAAATGCTGCTGGCAAAGCGTACGCGCAGTATTAAATACCTGCCCATCGTTTACCTCGGGAAATTTGTCCGGTTGCGCATACTGAAGCTGTAAATCCAGACATTCGCCCAGATCGCGCGCACCAACACCTACAGGGTCAAAAGACTGCAACATTCTGAGTGCGCCACGGAAACTATCAACATCGAGATTCAAGGCTGGATCCATCCAGCTTACGATTTCTTCCAGAGGTGAAGCGAGAAAACCATCATCGTTAAGCTCCTCGATCAGCAACTCCACCAGCGCCGCATCGCGTCGACTCAATCGTGTCGTGCCGAGCTGCTCAAGCAAATGTTCGCGCAGATTGCACTCGCGCGCCGCCTCGGGGCGCTCGGTGTATTCATCATCTCGAGAGCCACGGGACTCAGAAGAAAACTCGACCCGCTCGCGATCCATTTGCGCGACATCCTCGCGCACGGAGCCGGCGTAGTCATAAGAATCGTCCTGGTTTGCGTCTGCCCCCGACTCCTGTTGCGCTTGAGTGACGCCATCGCTTGAGCGTATGATCTGGGCAGCGCTACCCGAATCATGTAATCCGTCGCCGTCCTGCTCAAGGAGGGGGTTTTCAGCCAGAGCCGTCGCCACTTCCGCCTCCAGATCCAGCGTCGAAAG
The DNA here is from genome assembly GCA_036725985.1 of Burkholderiaceae bacterium. GTDB lineage: Bacteria > Pseudomonadota > Gammaproteobacteria > Burkholderiales > Burkholderiaceae_B > Zwartia. Next base: position 350,426 of record DAIMDD010000001.1, on the reverse strand, counting down.
CTGCAACAAACGAATCGATTGTTGCAGTGCAGGGGTCAGCGCTAGGTGCTGTCCATGACGAAGTTCGAGAAAATTACGACTCATAGGTACAATATTTTGCATGATGAATCGATCCAGCACCCTAAATCTCCGAAAAGACTCTCGTTTGCTTAGCAATACTTTGCTAAAGCTGGCGCTTCCACGCATCATGCTGCGGCTATTTATGTTCGCCGCGGTCTTACTCTCCTGGTACTGGTTATGCAGTTTTACGATTAAACAAGGGGCTGGCGTCAAATACAACGGCTTCGAAGCCTTTGGTCCTCAGGTTGTCGATTTCCTCACTCGTGTCAATCCTTATATCTGGTGGGTCGTGGTTGTCATTATCTCGCTTTGCTTTCTTGCAGGCTTTCGAAGCTGGATGCATCAAAGCCTTGCGCGTGGCCGCGCCGCCATTGTGCCACTCGGTGTCGTGCGCGAACTATGCACGAATCTCAGCCCGGAAGTACTGGATGTATTGCGCTGGGTCTGGAAAGATCCCGGCCAACCCATCACAGTTGGAACGCTTCAGACTACCCTTAAACAAGTGCGCAGCGGCCGGGTAAGGAAAATGGCCTTGGCGCGTGCCCAACTCGCCGAACTCGAGCTCGCCCTGAGTTCAGAGTCTGACACACAATCTCCCCCGACGGACTCCTCTGGTTATCGCGAACCAACCATGGTGGCTTAATTATTACTTGCGTTCAGCGCAAAAATATGTTTGACTAGAACCTATGAACACCAACGTCGCAGCCCCTGCCTGCCCCTCAACCCTTCACGCCGCCTCTTCAGGTCGCGGCCTGGTTGCGCGCGACGTTGCTTCAAACCTTGGCTTGCTATCGCTACTACTAGCGATCGGTTGCTGGGCCTAGTGCCCGTGGCTGTCCGGCAACCATTCGCCACTCGGTTTATCCCCCACACTGATTATTCGTCCTGACACCAGTCAGAAGTTGGCCAAAGCCAAACGGGGATCACCATGATTCAACCTGTTCGTGATGTAAAAGCACTAGATTCGAGATAAAAAATGCTTAAAAATCCAGCTAGCAAATATATACCTTTCAAACCCTTCGAGCGCGACTTCGCCGAGCGCACCTGGCCCTCAAAGCGTATCACTCATCCGCCCATCTGGATGAGTACCGACTTGCGCGATGGTAACCAGTCCCTGATCGAGCCCATGAGCGTAGAGCGCAAGCTGCGTTTTTTTGACATGCTGATCAAGATCGGTTTTAAGGAAATCGAGGTGGGCTTTCCTTCCGCTTCGCAGACAGATTACGATTTCGTGCGCGCCCTGGTTGATGAAAAACGCATCCCTGACGACGTCACAATCATTGCCCTGACACAGGCCAGGCCCGAACTGATTGAACGCACTGTAGAGTCTGCAGCAGGCGCCAAGCGCGCCATGATTCACCTGTACAACGCCTGCGCCCCCGGTTTTCGCCGCATTGTGTTCAATATGAACCGCGACGAGGTCAAACAAGTCGCGATCGATGGCACCCGCTGCGTCATGGAGTGCATGGCTAAATATCCCGAGACGGACTGGCTCTACGAATACTCACCCGAGGTGTTCAGCACCACTGAGCCCGATTTCGCGCTCGAGGTCTGTAATGCAGTGACCGAAGTCTGGCAGCCAAGCCCACAGAAAAAAATTGTTTACAACTTGCCCGCGACCATTGAGGCAACCACACCCAACATGTATGCCGATCAGATCGAATGCATGCATAACAACCTCAATAAGCGCGACTGCATCATTATCAGCTTGCATCCGCATAATGACCGCGGCACGGCCGTCGCCGCAGCGGAACTTGGCCTGATGGCAGGTGGCGACCGAGTCGAAGGCTGTCTCTTTGGCAACGGCGAGCGCACGGGTAACGTCGATCTCGTCACGCTCGCCTTAAACCTCTACACCCAGGGTATTCATCCCGGTCTGGACTTCTCCGATATTGACGAAGTTCGCCGCTGCGTCGAGGACTGCAATCAGTTGCCCGTTCACCCTCGCCATCCCTACGCTGGCGATCTGGTGTTTACAGCATTTTCTGGTTCGCATCAGGACGCGATCAAAAAGGGATTTGCCGTTCAGAAACCCGATGCAATCTGGGAAGTCCCCTATTTACCCATCGACCCTGCGGACCTCGGTCGCAGCTACGATGCTGTGATTCGCGTCAATAGCCAGTCAGGTAAAGGGGGCGTATCGTATCTGCTCGAACAGGAGCATGGCTTAGCCTTACCGCGGCGCCTGCAGATTGAGTTCAGCCGCGCGATTCAGCGTGTCACGGACGAAACGGGCAGCGAAGTCACCGCAAGCGCGGTCTACGATATTTTCAGCAAAGAATATCTGACACAAAACAGCCCCTGGACACTGATTAAGCATCGCATCACAGGCGACCCAAGCGCAGCTGAGGGCAAACATTTCACCATTGAAGCAGAGTTCAATGTAGGTGGTAAACACCAAACGCTGACTGGCTCCGGTGACGGTGCGATTTCTGCCTTTGTAGACTGTCTTGGTATCCCGGTTCGTGTCATGGACTATCACGAGCATGCGATTGGTACAGGTACCGATACGCGTGCGGCTTGCTACGTTGAGGCCCGCATCGGTGAAGCACCTACGGGTTTTGGTGTCGGGGTGGATCGCGACATCGTCACAGCCTCATTCAAGGCGGTGCTCAGCGCGCTCAATCGCCACTTGCAACAAGCAGGCTAGACGTCCGCTCGCTACGTTTCGCCTTGTTAAAACGCCTTTTGTTCCTGTGAGCCAAAGGCGTTTTTTTATTGCTCTGTAACGCTCAAATTTAACTCCAGACACTCAGGCCAGCACATGACGAATCAAGCACAAAAGATAAAAGTTAGTGATTATTTGATTGAGAAAATCCAGGCAGCCTCTGCTGATCATGTGTTTGGTGTGCCAGGTGACTTTATTATTTCCTGGATGTCCAGAGTTGAAAAAAGTAGTTTGCGCTTAATCACGACGTCAGATGAGCAGGGGGCAGGATTTGCCGCCGATAGCTATGCACGCTTGAGAGGTTTTGGCGTCGTTGCCGTAACCTACGGAGTGGGTGGCCTCAAATTAGCGAACTCCACCGCACAAGCCTACGCTGAAGAGTCCCCGGTTCTTGTGATCAGTGGCGCCCCGGGTGTGAAAGAGCGCCACCTGCATCCTATGATTCATCACAAGGTTAAATCTTATGACTCGCAATTACGCGTTTTTCAAGAGTTGACCTGTGCCCAAACAACGCTGACCGATCCAAACACTGCCTGCAGTGAGATAGATCGCGTCATTCAAGCCATTATCAAAACAAATCGGCCTGGCTATATCGAGTTACCACGGGATGTAGAGGGACTTGAAGTCGATCGGCCCGTGCAAGCGCCCCCTGCACGCTTGCTTGATGAGCCACATACGGATCAGGCAGCACTGGAAGAACTCCTATCTGACACAACCAAACTACTCCAGAAAGCTAAAACTCCAGTCATTGTTTTAGGGATACAGCTTGTACGTTTCGGTTTGGTTGAGCCAATCATACGGATGGCCGAACGGCTCAATATCCCAATGGCCACCACCACCCTTTCAAAATCAGCTATCAGCGAAATGCATCCTAACTTTATCGGCGTCTACGCAGGTCGGATGAGCAATCAACTGGTCTCGGACACTGTAGAGAACAGCGACTGCGTCATGATGCTGGGTGTTTTAATGTCAGATATGGATATGGGGATTTATACCGCCCACATCGACCCCAGAAAAATACTGCATGTCACGCGCGAACGCTTGGCCATTGGCAGACACAGGTTTGAACATATCCAGCCAACTGACTTTATTGATCGTCTGATCAAAATTGACCTCCCACCTAAAAACGAGGCGTATTTCACGCCCTTTTCCGGAATCAAAAAACCGTTTCTCGGCGCCCCGCATGACAACATTACAAACGCGACTCTTTTCGCGAGGCTTGGTGAGTGCCTCGATGAAAGTTGTGCAGTGATTGCTGATCCGGGTGATGCCCTGTTTGGCAGCATCGATCTGCCGATTAAAAGCAGTATCAATTTCATCTCGAGCGCCTTTTATGCCTCGCTTGGATTTGCCGTTCCCGCAGCGATCGGCGCGAGTTTTGCGGATCCTTCTTTACGACCTATCGTGCTGGTAGGAGATGGCGCGTTTCAAATGACTGGCATGGAAATCTCAGTCGCTGTGCGCTATGGCTTGAATCCGATCATCATCGTTCTAAACAACGATGGATATTTGACTGAGAGATTGATTCTGGAGGGTCAGTACAACGACATTACTCCGTGGAATTACGCAGGCGTCACAACTGTATTGAATGCAGGTTATTCCGCCAAAATCACGACTAACCAGCAATTCACTGACGAGCTGCTCGCCGCGAAAAACAGAACCGGGTCTTTTACCTTACTAGAAGTCATACTTGACCGGCTTGACTGTTCTGAAGCACTCAAACGGCTAGGAGAACAGCTCAACACGATCGTAAAAAATTAAATTCGCTCATACCTGGCCTGCTCAATAGGGCAGACCGAGCAGGGCTATTTCGTTTTCTTCGAAACCTGCCGCGCGTCTTGCCTCCAGATTAAAAGGTCCCTTTAAAACAGGTGCCTGATATTGTGTTGCCAACACTGCGAAAGTGGCCAGGGGGTCGATCCCTCGCTGACTGCATAGCCAGCGGTACCAATGATTTCCAATTGCGACATGACCGATTTCGTCGCGCAAAATGATATCGATGATTGCCGCCGCTTTAGGGTCACCGCCACTGGCTAATTTATGCCTGACCTGAGGCGAAGCATCCAGGCCGCGCGCCTCAAGGGTACGGGGCACCAGTGCCATACGCGCCAGCACATCAGCCTGGGTGCGCTCGGCCATCTCCCACAACCCATCGTGCGCCGGAAAATCTCCATAGTTAAAACCAAGCGACTGCAAATGCTTGTTCAGCAAGTCAAAATGCAGCGACTCTTCACGTGCAACGCTTAACCAGTCGCGATAAAACGCCTCTGGCATATTGGCAAAGCGCCACAGCACGTCAAGCGCAAGATTGATGGCGTTGAATTCGATATGCGCAAGCGCATGAATCAGCACCGCTCGGCCTTCCAGCGTATGGACACTTCGCTGACGCAATCCAGCCGGTCCTACCCACTGCAAAACGGGTCTGCCTGGTATGCCGTCTTTGGGTGTAATTATTTTCGTTGTGTCCAGTGATGACTCATCCGACAGACGTGCAAGCATTTCAGCTTTCTGCTGCCAGTCTGTGAGGATAAGTGTGTCCTGGGCGGCTTGTCTGAGTTCCATTTCGATATCTTAAGGGAAAGTTGTCTTTTACTTGTGACAAGGTCTTGTTAATATCATGGTCATGTCTGATCTACTTGATGCTGCTAAAGACCCGAATGCACTCGTCGGAGCCCCTCCCTCACGGATTCCCCTGAGTGTTCTGCTGCCTGGCTTGCTCGGGCTGTTGCCCTTTTGGGCACTCGCACTGTCGAGCGTCGTTGATACGGGTTTTGAGCCTGTTCTGGCCATGGTTGCGCTGGTCATGTATGGCGCCGTCATCCTTAGCTTTGTCGGCGCCCTTTGGTGGGGCATCGCGGTCCACGCTCCCCCCGGTTCGCAGCGCAACACGATGTTTATCTGGAGCGTCTTCCCCGCCCTGATAGGCTGGTTTGCGACGCTTGCGACAACCGAAGTTGGTTTACGCATGCTGATGGCGGGTTTAGCCCTACAGTGGTTACTGGACAGCATGTTGCTGCGCAAGTCGCCAAACCTCATGCCAGCCTGGGTTTTTCGACTCAGAACCATGCTCACTGGCGGTGCGCTCAGCGCGCTCGGTTTTGCCTGGTGGCAACTACTTTGATTTTTTCTTTGGTACTGCGAGCATGGTGCCGCGACAAGATTCAGCGCCACAACGACAAGCGTACTGAGCCTTAAGCTTTTTAGTTAGCTTCTCGTCGTCAATGACCAGACCGTAATCGTAATTGAGCTCTTCGCCACGCTTGATGTCGCGTTTGGCGATGATGTGGACACGCTTGCCGCCCTTACCTTCGGTACTTTCACAGTTAGGTTCACACGAATGGTTAATCCAGCGCGCATCATTACCACCATCATTTCCATCAATCACTTTGCCTGAGCTGATTGAAAAGAAAAACGTATGAAAAGGATCATCAGGATTAGTCGGATGACGGCGATCCGCTTCCTTGGCGCTTATGGTTTTGCCACCATACTCGATGATTTTAGTGCCCGCAGGAATCGCCCGCGCTGCAAAGACGCCATTACCATGGACTTTTGAATTGCGAACGACGTGCCAGGGCTTTTCAGTTGTTGTCATGGGTTTAAATTTGTTTGGATCAGGTGCGTTTCACACCAAAACAATGTTGTGCTTCTGGAAATTTACCTGCGCGGACTTCGTCTGCGTAACGCTGAACTGCCTGACGCATTACGCTTTCCATGTCGGCATAGCGTTTTACAAATTTTGGTACACGCTCGCCGCTCAAGCCTAACATGTCTTCTGTGACAAGTATTTGACCATCGCAAGCGACCGAGGCTCCAATTCCGATTGTAGGGATCGAGAGCTGTTCTGTAATCTGCGCACCTAACGCCTCGGTGACGCCTTCAAGCACAACGCCAAAAGCGCCAGCCTGCTCAAGCGCCTGAGCATCCGCAAGGATACGGGCAGCGGCTTCAGGTGTGCGGCCCTGGGCCAGATAACCACCCATGGTGTTGACGTACTGAGGCATCAGCCCCACATGCGCCAAAACAGGAATCCCGCGACGCACCAGATACTCCACCGTATCGGCCATCACCTCACCACCTTCGAGCTTAACGGCATCCGCACCCTGACCGACCAGATAAGCAGCACTGCGAAAAGCTTGAGCGCTCGATTCCTGGTAACTGCCAAACGGCATATCCGCAACGACGCAAGCATGCTGTGTGCCACGCACAACAGCCGCCGTATGCTGTCCGGTCTGTTCGAGCGTGAAAGACAGGGTATTAGGCAAACCATACGCAACCATCGCCGTTGAGTCACCGATCAAAACAAAATCCAGGTACTGATCGATGATGCGCGCGGTAAAGACATTGTGAGCCGTCAGTGCAACTATCTTGCGCTGCCCCTTACACGCCCGTAATTGCGGCACTGTCACGCGTTTTATTTCTCCATGCGTACTCATTCATTGCTCCGCGAAGACTGCAACCAGTTAATCGGCACCAGTAACTTTTGCAGCAACTTTTTTTACTGCTTTTTTAGCTTCGGTTTTCGTTGCGGTTTTCGTTGCGGTTTTCGTTGCGGTTTTCGTTGCGGTTTT
>DAIMDD010000001.1:167280-343030 GCA_036725985.1 Burkholderiaceae bacterium | reverse complement strand
CGGTTTTCGTTGCGGTTTTCGTTGCGGTTTTCGTTGCGGTTTTCGTTGCGGTTTTCGTTGCGGTTTTTTTAGTTGCTGTCTTGGTTGCCTTTTTGACGGCTGTCTTGGCTGCGGACTTGGTTGCGGTTTTCGTGGCAGTTTTCGCTGCGGTTTTCACAGCACCACGCCCTGTCGCTTTACCAACGGCTTTTTCCGGGCGCGCTTCAAACTCAAAACTGACTTTGCCGTCTGTGCCACGCGACAAAAAGGCCTTGAATTTCCGATTAGTGCGACTTGAGACAAAACCTTCGAGCAAATCTGTACGACCAACGGTCAGCAGCTTTGTCATCTGCTCGGCGCTAACCTCTTGCTGCAAAATCACCTTGCCGGAGCGGAAATCGCAATTTCGCTCTGGACCTACAGATTTTTCGCAGATATAGCTCATGCCATGTTCAAACACGCGCGCATTGCATTTAGGACAAGCACCTAAAGGCGAATGACCTGAGAAATCAACGGCTTCGTTAGACTCTTCATCGCGCTGACCAAAATCAAACTCTAGCTTTGATTCGCCATCGAGCTTGAGAATCGCAGCAAATGGGCGACCCATTTTGCTGATAAAGCCTTGCAATGGACCAATCTGCTTATCGATGATAAGTGTCTCGACCTCAACGGGCTCAAAAGTGCGACCTCCAGGATGCTTACCAATCGAAAAGTCGCACGCCGTACACGCATAGCGGCGATAGTTTTCTTTCACGACCCCGCCACACTTGGGGCATGCCGCAGCGAGCGTAACGTAGTCACCAGGAACCGTATCGCGGTCATATTCTTTGGCACGCTTGACAATCACCTGCGTCATTTGCGCAATCTCGCGCATGAACGCTGCGCGCTCCAATCCGCCCTGCTCGATCTGCTTGAGCTTATGCTCCCATTCGCCTGTTAATTCAGGCGAAGTCAACTCTTTCACATCAAGACCGTTGAGCAAGGTCATCAACTGACGCGCCTTTGCGGTAGGCACCAGATCCCGGCCCTCGCGGCGTAAATAACTTTCGTTAATCAGCCCCTCGATGATCGAGGCCCTCGTGGCTGGAGTGCCCAGACCATTTGCGGACATCGCTTCACGCAATTCCTCGTCATCCACTAATTTTCCCGCGCCCTCCATCGCCGACAGCAGCGTACCTTCGTTGTAGCGGGCAGGCGGGCGTGTCGCCAGACCAATGCTTTCGACATCCTCGGTACGAACCGTTTCATTTTCTGCGACAGCGACCAGGGTCGCATCCTCACCTTGAGCCTCACGTCCGTAGACAGCCATCCAACCCGGGGAAACAAGCACCTTACCTTCTGTTTTGAAATGATGCGCCTGTACTTTAGTGATGCGTGTTGTCATGCGGTATTCGGCGGCTGGGAAAAATACAGCCAAAAAGCGCTTGACGACCAAATCGTAAAGTTTGGCTTCAGCTTCGCTCAATTCTTTAGGGATTTGCAGGGTTGGGATGATTGCAAAGTGATCAGACACCTTTTTGTTATCAAAGATGCGTTTGCTTGGCTTGATCCAGGCGTTTTTAGTGATCGTTGCTGCGTGCGGCGCGAGTGACTTAGCGACACCCTGTCCAGCAGCGATCCCGGCGACGGTTTCTTTGACTGTATTGATGTAGTCTTCAGGCAAATAGCGCGAGTCTGTTCTTGGATAAGTCAATGCCTTATGGCGCTCATACAAGCTTTGTGCGAGCGAAAGCGTCGTCTTGGCGGAAAAACCAAACCGCCCGTTGGCCTCACGTTGCAATGAGGTCAGGTCATACAACTGAGGTGAGATTTCTGTTTTGGGTTTGGCCTCTTCGGTCACCGTGCCGGGCTGGTCACGGCAAGCCGCCACAACGCTTTTAGCTGCCGCCTCGATCCACAAGCGTGATTCTTTCTGCTCAGGGTCTGTCGGGCTCTTGGAGAAGGCCGGATCAAACCAGCGCCCTTCATACAGACCTGCTGCGGCGACGAATGTCGCTCGAACTTCCCAGTAATCACGCGGCTCGAATTTACGGATTTTTTCTTCGCGCTCAGCAACAATCGTGAGAGTGGGCGTCTGCACACGACCAACTGGTGTTTTAAAAAACCCACCATCTTTGCTGTTGAAAGCTGTCATGGCACGCGTGCCATTGATCCCCACCAGCCAGTCTGCTTCGGCGCGGGAACGCGCGGCCGCCTCCAGTGGTTTCATCAGCTCATCGGAGCGCAGGTTTTTGAATGCCTCGCGAATCGCGTCCTGCGTCATCGATTGCAGCCACAGCCGCTGTACTGGTTTATTTTGCCCGGCATATTGCTGGATGTAGCGGAAAATCAGCTCACCCTCGCGGCCCGCGTCACACGCGTTAATCAAGGCGCTCACATCCTTGCGCTTGATTAGCTTGACCAGCATTTTCAGCCGTTCGCCCGCTTTTTTATCCGAGGGATTGATCTCAAACTGCGGTGGGATCACCGGTAAATGGTTAAAGCTCCACTTGCCTTTTACGGGATCATTCGGAGCAATCAAACTCAGCAGGTGGCCAATACTCGAGGACAGCACATAATGCTCACTCTCAAAGTAGTCACCCTCGCGCGTAAAACCGCCCAGCGCGCGAGAGATATCGAGAGCGACCGAGGGTTTCTCAGCAATGATTAAAGTTTTAGTCATTCTTTTCCAGAGACGGCTTAATCCGAAATTTACCCATCCAACAGAATTTGTCAGATGTGCACAGCGCGGATAATAAAAGCACTAATTGATGCCGTGCAAGTTAGCACGACTCAGGCGTTGCACCCAAACGGAGGTCGCTTGAGCCCAAAAATCGTCGATATTTATAACTTTGAGGCGCTCAAACCCGAGCAGTTCCCAGGATTTTTGCAGTATTTCCAGTGGTTGGGTGAGATCAAGCGCAGCCGCATTGTTCTGTTTGGAGAGCTTTAAGCCATTTTTATCCACCACTAACGGGATATGCAGCACGCTTGGTACTGGATAACCAAGGGCTATTGCCAGCACCTGCTGACGGGCAGTACTGCTAAGTAAATCTTCTCCCCGTACAACGTCCGTGATCCCTTGCGCTGCATCATCGATCACGACAGCCAACTGATATGCCCAGACACCATCAGCCCGCTTAATCACAAAATCTCCTACCGCCCGAGCGACATCCTGCTCCATAGCGCCCAGCCAGCGATCTTTGAACGTCACCACACCCTCTGGCACCCTGAACCGCCAGGAAAGGCCCTGGCGGCCCTCTGGAAGGCCTTGGCGGCAGGTTCCAGGGTATGGGCGCTCCCCGGTAAGTAAAGCGGCTTGCCCGCTGAGGACAGAATCAGCGATCTCGCGTCGGGTACAACCGCAGGGATAAATGAGACTTAACGACAAAAGAGAATCAAATACAGACTGATAGATGCTCAATCGACGAGATTGATGCAAAACTTCGCCATCCCAGCGCATACCCAGCGCGCTGAGTTGCTGCATGATAGTTTCAGTCGCCCCACTCACGACCCGAGGCGTATCCAGATCCTCAATCCGCAGCAGCCAACGCCCAGCGTGGGCTCGCGCATCCACGTAGCTTGCCACCGCAGCAACGGCGGATCCTAAATGCAGAGGACCGCTAGGACTGGGCGCAAACCGGCCAACGTACGTCAAGGGCACAAAGACGTTAATGCAGCAGGCGGTCTTGATCGTCGCGCAACAACTCTTCAAGAATCAGATGGTCAACTTCGGCCTCCTGACTCCAGAGCACCATCAGAGCGATGATTTTTATTTTTTGCAACGACATCGGCGCATCCGCGGTTGCCATCGCACGATCGATCACGATTTCCCTGAGGGCGGGTGACAAGGCACCGGTTGCCTCTAGAAACGTAATAAAACCGATTGGTCCGGCACCCAGGAACTGCTGCTCAGTTTCGGCGTAAACACGCGAACCACTGCCGGGCGATCGGGATAGGCCTACACACTGCTCTGTCGTCTCAGCCAGACCGACTAGCCAGCCCAGGGCTTCATCTATATCGGTATGCTCAAAGCCAGCGGCTGCAAGACGTTTAGCCAGCACGTCTGCGGTCGGGCAGGCACCTGGAGTGTAGTAGTTCTCGAACAGGTAAACCAGAATGTCAAACATGCGGACAGGCTCCTGTTAAAAAATAAGGCTGTTTTACCCTATGTGGATTTTACTCTACGCCCAAAAAGTCTCGCCGACAATCCTTTGGTTGAAATTTATTTTTAGGTTGACGTTATGATCACCTGATTCCTATATAAAAAAGCTCGGAGACCTCGCGCAATGAACCCACAAGAACAAGCTTTGCACTATCCCCACGGTGATGCCATGCCCGAACCGGGAAGCACCATGGAGCTGGCTCCGGGAGTGCGCTGGATCAGAATGCCCCTGCCTTTCGCGCTTGACCACATCAACCTGTGGTTGCTACGCGACAAAATAGACGGTCGCGCAGGCTGGACTATCGTTGATTGCGGCATCAGCCGCGACGAGGTTAAAACCTTATGGGAAAAGATTTTCGAAACACAGCTTGAGGGCTTGCCAGTTTTGCGCGTCATCGTCACGCACATGCATCCCGACCACGTTGGCCTGGCGCACTGGCTCTGCGAACGCTGGGGTGCGCCGCTTACGATGAGCATGACGGATTACATGGTGGCCAAACTCTTTTCAAGCCGCAGCGACGGGGGTGCCACGGGCGGTGAGGCGACCGTACAACACTTCATGCGCCACGGCCTCATCGACGAAGAGTCTAAAGAAAAAATCCGCGCCCGTACCTCCTACTATTCTGGCCTGGTACCAGCCGTACCAAGCACCTTCAACAGAATCGTCGATGGCAGCCGCCTCTCGATCGATGGTCATGACTGGCTAGCGATCGTGGGCTATGGTCACGCTCCTGAACATATGTCGCTTTATTGCGCAGATAAAAATGTCCTGATCTCCGGTGATATGGTCTTACCGCGCATTTCCACCAATGTCAGCGTCTTTGACTACGAACCCATGGGCAACCCCCTGCCTGCCTATCTGAGTTCTCTCGATGCGTTTTCCCCCCTGCCGGCCGAGACGCTTGTGTTGCCTTCTCACGGGCGTCCGTTCACTGGACTGCATGAACGTATTGCGCAGCAACATGAGCACCATGCCGATCGACTACAAGAAGTTCTGGAGGCTTGTGCAACACCGCACTCCACTACTGACATTTTGCCCGTCTTGTTCAAGCGCAAACTTGATCTGCATCAGACGACTTTTGCTATGGGTGAGGCTATTGCTCACCTGCATGCGCTATATTTTGAGGGCAAGCTCTCGAGAGAAGTTTGTGCTGACGGCATCATCCGTTTTACAAAAATTTAAGGCCTTCCATGACCACTCATCATCTCGATACGGAACTTCTGCATATCGGCAGCGCCCCCTTCGACCCTGTTACTGGCACGGCACCTGTCAGCCTTCCCTCTATGCGTTCGAGTACTGTCAGATTCGAAAATCTTGAAGCACTGGAAAAAGCCTTTGCCAAACGCATGGCGGGCGAGCGCGCCATCACCTATGGACGCTCGGGGCTAGACACCCATCGCGCGCTTGAACAAGTGTTCATGCAACTCGAAGGCGGAACCTACTGCGTGCTCGCACCCTCAGGCATGGCGGCCATCACTATCGCCTTTCTTGGTCTATTAAAAACAGGTGATCACGTACTGGTGGCCGACTGTGTGTATGGGCCGGTGCGAAATCTGGATCGTGCACTGCTGCAAGGCCTGGGCATTTCGGTAACGTACTTTTCGGCTGCGCACGACGACATTAGCACTCTGGTTCAACCCAATACCAAGGTCATCTACGTTGAGTCGCCAGGCTCCTTGTTATTTGAAATGCTGGACATGACCTCCCTGGCAGCCACGGCAAAAGAAAACAATCTTCTTCTCGTCACCGACAACACCTGGGGTTCGGGTTACATCTATCGCCCTCTCGCACTCGGTGCAGATGTCTCAGTAGTGGCTGGTACAAAATATGTCGCAGGTCACTCCGATGTGATGCTGGGTGCCGTGATTGTTAAAGACGAAAAAATCGCAGCCCGTATCCACTCTGCCCAGTACGCCATGGGTAACTCCCTGAGCGCCGACGATGCCTGGCTCGCGCTGCGAGGTGTAAAAACTATGGCTGTTCGTATGCCACAGCATGCGCGCAACGCGCTTGAGATTTGCAAGTTTTTTGACTCACGCAAAGAAGTCGCGCGCATTTTCCATCCCGCCTGGCATAAAGACGCGAGCCATGCGCTCTGGCAGCGTGACTGCACGGGCTCCAACGGTATGTTGTCGATCGAGTTGAACTGCACGCCAGAAGCGGCTAAAAAATTCGTCAATGCCTTGACACTTTTTGGCATCGGATTTTCCTGGGGTGGGTTTGAAAGTCTTGTGCAATGGGTTGATCCTGGCGCACTCACATCACACACTTACTGGCATGGAGCGGGACACGCGTTGATCCGACTCCATATCGGACTGGAATCCACACTGGACCTGATCGAAGATCTCGCTCAGGCACTCGATAAAATTCATGCTTAACAAACCATCACTGACTGCATAAAAAGGAAAGCTTTCATGTCAACCGCTAAAGGCTATGTTTTCGTAGAGCTCGTTGTTAAAGATCCCGAAAACTTCAAAGAGCATTACCAACCACGTTCTACCGCTGCCGTAGCAAAATTTGGCGGTCAGTTTTTGATGCGTGGCGGCAATGCCTCGATCAAAGCAGGCCCCTCAGATGAGCGCCGCCGCGTACTGATCGAATTTGAAAGCTATCCTCAGGCGCTTGCTTTTTGGGATTCCCCAGAACAACAAGAAGCCAAAAGCTATCGCGATAAATACGCTCACACCCTCACGTTTTATGTCATGGAAGGCGCGTAAAGGAAACATCTGTTTGAGGGTGGAATCGCAGAGTTTTTGGCTATGGCTGCTTCTCGTTACATCTTGCAACAATAGTTACATTTCTTGCATAGCTTGCTGTATTTAGCAGATCTAAACTTTGAACTCCACTCTTATCAATGGACCTCAAATGGAAATTAGACTCACCAAGCTCGAAGCGATCATCCCGACCTTAGCCACACGAGAAGATCTCGCACTCCTAGAAAACAAAGTGTTTGTCGCGATACGTAATATTGAAACTACGATTCACCAAGAAATGGGTTGTATGCACAAAGAAATGGGATACATGCACAAAGAAATCGCCTGCATCCACAAGGCTATCGTTACCCAGACATGGCGCCTGGTTACAACCATGATCGGATTATCTTCCGCTCTTGCTACCTCAGCTTTTTTTATGGCACGCTACGTAAATTAAAGCTGAGGTTTACTTGGGATTTTCCCTGTCTTTTTGGCTGCTTTTTAGACTACTTGTCTGGGCTCAGAATCATTTCCCGCGTAATTGTTGAATGAGTCCGGCAGCAACATCGATCGTTTCCTGATAGCCACCCGCCTCAGAGGGTGAGGTAATAAAACGACCACCCACAGCCAGCGATGGCGTTCCCTGCACATTGTAGGACTTGGTCAGCTGATCGCCTCGCTGCGTTTTTGATGTCACGCCAAATGAATCATAAACACTTTTAAACTTGGCTCGGTCCAGACCTTGCGATGTCGCCCAGGCAATGATATCGGCCTTGGTGAACAACTTCTTTTCCTCTTCGTGAATCGCGATAAACACTTTGCCATGCAAGTCCATACGATCCATGGCCTCAAGCGTATAAAACAATGTCTGCATCGGTTTCATACTGGCATTAAAAGCGACAGGAACCGGTTTAACAATCACATCGGAAGGTAAAGTTTTGGTCCATTTTTCCATCATCGGCTCAAGCACCGCGCAATGCGGGCAGGCGTAGGAAAAAAACTCCAGTACTTCGATCTTGCCTGGTTCAGTTGGCTGGGCCGGGTTGATTTCCAAATATTTCGCTTTAGCAGCAGGGGCGCCCTGTGCCAGACCATTTGGCGAAAAAAACCTGAGAGCGTTGACAGGGTTGTGTAGGCGGGGGGCGCCCTGTGCCAGACCATTTGGCGAAAAAAACACTGTGGCTGCTGCAAGCACTAAACCGAGTAAACGCGACATCGATACAAAACGCATTTTTTCCACCTTAAAAATATTGAAAGTACTTCGTCAAACTAACTCTCGTTATTGACGTACAACTGTTGTGGGTAATTTTTCTTCGCCAAGCCGTGCCCGCGTTTTATTCATATCGTCAATCCGCGCATAGGGCCCGACGCGGACACGATTGAATTGCACGCCATTTACTTCGGCACGCTGAATTTCTACTGGCAAACCCATCAAAATAATTCTTGCACGCAAGGTCTCAGCGTCCTCGAGAACCTTGAACGATCCGATCTGCAAATAATACGTCCCGCCTGCTGTTGACTGACCCGTAGCACCAGAGGTGGGACCTGTGGTCGCGGGCGAGTCGACACGCGCCTCGGGTCTGGTGGCCTGAGGTTTTGGCAGAACAGCCGAAGGGGGAGGCGCAGCAACTGTGCCGGTTGGCTTAAGTGTTGCTATCAACGCGCCAAGATCGTCAGGTGCGGGAGGTTTAGCCGAGGGCGTAATCTGACCACCTGCGCCATAGGCCGCAGCATTCGGATCGACTGGCGAGCCCTCCACCACATTGCGTCCACCTAATCCGGCATTGGGGTCAGGTGCGGTGCGGGGATCCACTGGTTTAGTCGCGTCTGGCGAGCGGCTCGCTTTATCGACAAAAGGAGACGGCGCTTTCACAACGTAATAAGCAACACCTGCCGCAACCATCAAACCAATCAGCAAACCAGCCAAAATACCGTAGAGCGTGCTGCCACCTGAGGATTTGTTTTTGGCCATCTTGTTTCCTTACATCCGCTCTGGCTTGGATACGCCAAGCAATTCCAGACCATTTGCGAGGACTTGACGTGTGGCGTCGGCCAAACGCAAACGCGCAAGCTTAAGTGCCTGATCGTCAACCAGTACGCGTTCTGCGTTGTACCAGGCGTGGAAATCTGCGGCGCAATCACGCAACCAGAATGCCACCAGATGCGGCGATAGCTCTTGCGCAGCCTCGGCAACCAGTGCGGGAAACTCCGCCAGACGCTGCATGAGCGCAAGTTCTGTCGGAGCTGTCAGACACTCCACTCCCGCGGCATCTCTTTGGGACTGCTCAAAACCCGACTGCGTCAGCATTGAACAAATCCGTGCATGCGCATACTGAATGTAATAAACCGGGTTTTCTTCTGTCTTAGCGCGCGCCAGATCAACATCAAAAACAAACTCTGTATCCGCGCGGCGCTGGATTAAAAAGAAACGCACCGCATCGCGTCCAACCCAGTCAATCAGGTCACGCAACGTCACATAACTACCTGCGCGTTTGGAGATTTTCACCTCTTCACCACCGCGCATGACTTTGACCATCTTGTGCAGAATATACGACGGATAGTTTTTTGGAATCCCTATGCCGAGCGCCTGCAATCCTGAGCGCACGCGCGCGACGGTGCCGTGATGGTCGCTACCCTGAATATTGATCGCACTAGTAAAACCACGCTGCCATTTTGTAACGTGATAAGCGATATCAGGGACGAAATAGGTATAGCCGCCCTCGGACTTGCGCATCACACGATCTTTGTCATCGCCGCAACCCAGCTCGGTGGTGCGCAACCACAGCGCACCCTCATGTTCGTAGGTATGACCGCTGTTGACGAGTTTTGTAACGGTATCCTCGACACGCCCCGACGTATAGAGCGAGCTCTCGAGATAATAGTGATCGAACGCCAGACCAAACGCCTGTAAATCCAGATCCTGCTCACGACGCAAGTATGCGACCGCAAACCTGCGAACATTGTCCAGATCATTGATATCGCCATTGGCTAGCACCGGCTCGCCATCGCTTGCAGAGACTGTTTTGCCGGCCGCAAAATCATCAGCAATATCCTGGATGTAATCACCCTTGTAACCATCGGCCGGATACTGATCGCTTTCTGGCGTTAAACCTTGGCCTCTCGCCTGCACGCTAATCGCCAGGTTATGGATCTGATTGCCGGCATCGTTGTAATAAAACTCGCGACTGACCTCGAAGCCACTGGCATCGAACAAACGACATAGCGCATCACCGAGTGCAGCCTGGCGGGCATGGCCTACATGCAATGGTCCGGTTGGATTGGCTGAAACAAACTCGACCAGGACTTTCTGATTTTTACGTGGGGCTCGACCAAACGCCTCACCTTGCAGAGTAATGGCAGGTAAGACAGCGCTGTGGGCTGCATGCGTTAGACGGAAATTAATGAAGCCGGGACCCGCTAACTCAGCAGACTCGATGACCTTGCGCGCGACAGGATCAGCCATCAGCGCCTCAACGATCGCCTGGGCGAGCTCGCGCGGATTGCGTTTAGCTGGCTTAGCGAGCTGCATCGCCACATTGGTTGCAATATCTCCATGCGCGGCCACTTTCGGGCGCTCAAGGACGATACTCGGGGCCGCATCGGGCAATATGCTGGCTACAGCAGCCTGCAAACTAGAAATGATGGTGTTGTGTTGCTCGGGGAGCATGGGCTTGAATACGACGATTTGAAGGCTCAAATCATAGCCTGAATTAGCCCTGAACCGAAGCCATCACTCCCAATCAAGCCCCATTGAATCTTTTAACCAGGCCAGATATCCGGACATATCCACTCGCGCCACAACATCAGACCCTAAAGACCCCAGCTCAGGCGCTCTATTAATAAATGCCTCCACTTCACGCCGCAAGGCCTGGCCCATTTGCGGTAAATCACCCTGATAATCCACCCATTTGCGACCATCTGCACGGTTAACTCGCCGGTCTGCGTTTTGGATTTTTCGGGAAAAAACAGCCCGCTCATCATGGATATAGGGCTCGGTCACCTCCTGGGAAGCCGATTCAGCGCTCAGCGCGACACCTGCAGCCTCAGCCTGCCATTGCATCCAGCGTAAGGCCACATGAGAGAGATTGCCCGGGGTAGATCCGGGCGACGCCTGGGCAGTCAAGTATCCCCCGCCAATATCGGCATGTGCCCCGACAAAGGCACGCTCCACCACATTGGAGCCTGACGCCGCAGAAGTGAGCGGAAAGAGCCAGCGGTGCTCATGCAGAGCAACAGCGTGGGAGACCCATTTCCAGGCGGGAGCGATCGTCAAATTGAAGGCCGCATTACCGGCGCCAAGCACATTGAACTGCGCCACAGTATCAAACAAGCCTAAAAAACGCAGATCCACACAACTCGAGATCACTCCATGCAGAGGATGCAGGGAAGTAAATCTTCCGTCTTTAACATGTTCGACAACTCGGTTTCCAAAATGCCGTGCAAGCGCAGCGCCCCGTGAAAAGCCAACAATATCGATAGGCAGGGATTGATTGACTGCAAGCCGCCTGCCGCCCTGCGGGTCATTTAAATTTGCAACTGCATTAAGTAAGCGCTCCCACTGCTGATCTACGCGTGCGCCACCCGACCAGGCGATCGCTGCATCGGTTTTCGTATCCAATTGCGTCATGCCAGGGTCGCCTGCAGGTCCAGGAATATAGTGCACCGGCCCATCCTGATAGGCTTTTGCAAACAGCCATACATTGGTCAAAGAAGAGGGCTGATTGCCTGTTCCATCAAACGCAAACAACATCAGACCCAGCGGATCCGCCTGGCGTCGCGGCTTTTGTCCAGCATAGCCATAAAGACTATTGCCTGGCATCGGACCTAAGGGATCTGGCTCCAGATATCGGCCCCAGTGAGGATCATAGGTGCGTTGATAATTATCGTGCCAACCTGTTGCAGGGTCAGCAATCTGACCGGGTAGACGCAGCCTCATGGTCAGATCCCCTTGCTCTGCCAGCAATTCACCATAAGGACTGAAACGACCTTGCCAGCGCACACGCTGCTGTGCATCGGTTAATAATCTGGGCAAACCGACCGCATCCGTGTGGATCATATAAAGATCCACACCGTTTTCAATGACCGCGACCGGCACATGGTGCGCATAGACATAGCGGCGCACAATCTGGGTGTCCTTTGCTTGAACACGCGCCTCGGCAACCAGTTTATTTTGATCATACAGATAGTGCGTTCGCTGCACGCCATCATCGCGCCAGATTCTCTCGGCCATTGCATTGTGCGCGTACTGCACGTTCAGGCTCGGGTCTGACTGACTCGATACTTTCTGCAGACGACGCATGGCACTGTAATGCAAAACATAATCGCCGACTCGCGTCGGCAATCCGGTGACATCGCGCAGCAAGCGTGCTGGCGGGTTCGGCCAAGGCTGTGGCAATAATTGACCCAGCGGATCGCGGTGATGTATCCATCTTTCACGTTGTGTACCGTTATTTATGCGCTCAGCACTGATGGCAGCTTGCCGGTTGTAATAAAGCTGTTGATGAAACAGTGCGGTCTTGGTCAGCGGCTGATAAAGCAGCAAATCAGTCAGACCTGCAGCGCCTTTCATCGCGCTGGTGATCAGCCCATTGCCATGTCTGATACCTGCCGCCGTTGACTCGATAATTGGGTGACGACGTCCTTGCAGGTCAAACCATGCGATAGCTAACAAGCGATTTTCTTTCCACCAATACTGCAAACTGCCGCCTTCAGGCAAAAAATGTTCGCGCAACTGACCCTGAGCGTCATAGCGAAAACGCTCGCGATAGGACCAGGCAGGACGAACACGACTGGCAGGTCGATGAATTTCACGCTCTTTCAGTAATGCTGGATGAGCGCTTTTACGGTCGTAACGCAAGAGCTGCGTTTCTTGCGGATGCTCGATTGCAACTGGCAAGCCGGCACGCCAGTCAATTCGTGTACGTTGCGTATCACGATTCGCAAGCGTAGCTTGCATGGAAACAATCCGCTGATGGCGATCGAAATTCCATTGCCATGTTGACTGATCGGCAAAGCGGCGCGTGACAGTAGGCTCGTAACTCCAGCGCTCAAAGCCTAGTCCTCGCATCTGCCATGAGCTTAGGCGACCTTGAGAGTCATAGCGCAATTTAAGGCCAGGCCAGGACAGCAAACTTACATCGAGTGCTCCAGGCCCACTTTTGTTCTCAAGCTGAGTAGCAAGCTGCGGCATGTCTTGGTTAAAGGGTATTGAGGCATAATCAGCTGCCTTGTCGAGCGCACCCGGGAAGAATAAATTTGCTCGACCCGCGGCGTCATAGCGCCAACTGTGTGTTCGCACCACAGACGCCTTGTCAGCAATGGAGATTCCTGTCAGCGCATACGGATTACCTGCTTGCAAACCGGTCTCGTAGTGATAGAGGCGCTGCATGCCATCGGGGCGTTGCACGCGGCTCAGCCGCAAGGGCTTCGATTCTGATAAAACGCTATGCACAGGCGCTTCGTGATGATAATTAAATATCCCTCTAGGCGTATGAATAGCCCGAAGCACAGGCCCGGGATTTTGTATCTCATAAATAAACTTCAACACCTCCTGGTCTGCGCTGATCGACTCGATCTCTCCCGACAGTCTTGTGTGCTTGCGATGTCGTTGAATATAAATATCCTTACTCACCGCTTGTGATGGATTTGATATACGAATCAATCGCCCGTCCTGATTAAAATGCAATTCTTTTCCAGTCGGCCAAAACCACACCCAGCCGAAAGCTCGCCGATAAATCTCACCGCGTCGGGTATCGTGTCCAACACATCGCTGCGACTTGCATTGAAAAACCAGCCGACTCGCATCGGCCTGAATCACCTGCAATTGCTGATCCTTTTGGTAAATCTGCGTGTCAAACGACCAGGACCAGCTGTGACCAAGAGCGCCCGCGCGTGGATCCCTGGCGTTGTAGTGTCTGACGAGCTCAAGTCCCGAAACTTGTTGCGGTAAATCTGTTTCACGCTGATATTTATTACCACTGCGCAAATCGATTGGATTACCTATCCCATAATCGGGACCTGGTTTTGAGCGCCCCTGTGTAGCGATACCGCCCTGAGAACAAGGGCTGCCCATCGTGGTCGCACGACACACCTTTTCTTCAGACTTATCCGGCGGTGGCAGCGCCAAACCAGGCACGGCACCCAGGATTAAAATCAAGACACTACGGATCAAGTCTCCCATCGGTAAACTACCTTACGCAAAACCTGTAAGCTTGCGAGATAATGCAGACGGGCGCAACGGCCTGTATACCGATTTATCCACCGAGGAAACCACGATGCTAGTGACCTTCAGCAGCAAAGCCGGAGCAAGTGTTCTGATGCTGTCTCAACATGCGCAACCAATTATGCGCATTGCGGGCAAAATCACAGACAAAGAAATTCCTGTGCGTGGCGTATTCACAGCCGAACAATTAAACGATGCCATCGCCTCACTCGAGCAAGCCATTTCCCTGGAAAAGCCTGCGGCACAAAACGATGACGACGATGATCAGCCGCGCGATGCGTTGTTACTGCCTGTTGGCTTGCGTCAGCGCGCCCATCCCTTGCTCGAACTCATGCGTCAGGCTAAAAAAGCGGGGCAACCTGTCCTGTGGGAAGCAGGCTCCGCCTGGTAGTTTGCATGCACAGCACGCTGAGCTCGCACGCTTAATAAGCCTGCTCAAATAACTGTCTGAACTCAGCCGTCGAAGTATGGCGCGGATTCCAGCGGTTGTAATTAGCCTGCGTACACAGCTGGGCCATCTCATCAAACAACTCGGGTGTCGCACCCACGTCTCTTAAACGTTTAGGAATATCAAGGTCTGCGCACATTTGCTCAATTGCCGAGACCGCACAATACGCCGCTTGCTCGATAGACATCCCTTGGGTTGACTGGCGCATCGCCTCGGCGACCGTAGCGAACTTTTCTGGCCGTGCGACCAGATTAAACCGCGCGACATGCGGCAAACAAACGGCATTGGACAGACCATGAGACAAATGATAATTCGCGCCAACAAACCTTGCCATGCAATGCACATTGCCCAGACCAGTCTGACCAAACGTCATCCCCGCGAGAGCTGAACCACAAAGCATATTCAAACCTGCCTCGAGGTTTGTTCTATCGGCAACAAATGTGCGGATATTGCTCGCAAGCAAATCGATAGCCTGAATATTAATGGCATCGGTGATGAGGTTTGCTTGCAGCGAAATATAAGACTCAAACGCATGTACAAACGCATCAATGCCAGAATGTGCCGCAACGTGTGCTGGCAATGTACATAAGGCCAATGGATCAAGGATGGCAATTTTTGCAGGATTTAATGAAGCATGTCTGATAGACATCTTCAGATTTTTTTCTGTATCACTGATGACGCAGGAACCCGAAACCTCGGAGCCCGTGCCCGCAGTGGTCGGAATCGCAATCAAGGGCAAGGGTGCAATACTGAATTTCTCAATCCCCTCATAATCATGAATACGGCCACCGTTCGTCGCGAGAATACCAACCGCTTTGGCAACGTCGATGGTACTGCCTCCGCCAATAGCCAACAATACCGTTGCCTGATGCGCGGTGCATGCTGCAAAGGCTTTTTCAACGGTATGCGCACTTGGGTCTGGTTCGATCTCTGTAAAAATCGCCAGCTCAACACCTGCCTCGACAAGCAGTTTTTCAATACCTTGATAAAAATCACTTTTCAGTAATGCGGCATCAAGTGCGATGAAAATTCGTTTACAAGCCAGCTCTTGCAAAATCTCTTTAATTTTTTGATGAGCCCCGACGCCCATGTATATTTTGGTGGGACAAAAATAGCTGGAAACTTTCATGCTCTTCATCGCGGTCTCTTTATCCAAACATCTCAATCAGGTGTTGCGCCGAGCTCAATAATCACAGGCCGCCAGCGTGCAACTTCGCTCTTTAATAATTCCGCAGCACCAGCTTGTGTTTGTTGTATTTCACTTGGCAACTCAATGCCTGCGGCATCGAACTTAGCCTGCACTTCGGGTGACTGGATCGCTCGCCGAATCGCCTCGTTGAGTTGAGCTACAACAGCTGCAGGCGTACCTTTGGGTACCAGCAGCATATTCCAGATGTCATAGAGCAAATCAGGATATCCCGACTCGCCGGCCGAGGGCACCTCAGGTAAAGCCTTGATTCTCTTAGGACGCAACACCACCACACCTTTCACCATGCCCGATTTGACATAGCGTACGGCCGTCGTAGTGCTCTCAACCATATAGTCCAGATGTCCAGCCATCACATCGTTGACGGCCTGACCCGCACCGCGATAATTCAAGCCATTGACCTTGACGCCAAGCTTGACGTTAATCAGTTGACCACCTAACCAGGTACCTGATCCAACACCCGCTGCGCCAAAATTAAGTTTTGCTGCATTCTGTTTTAAATACGCCGCAAACTCGTCCAGCCCTGTTGCAGGAAAATCTTTTCGTGCAGAAACAATTTGTGGTGCATCACCAATCGAGGCGACAGGGATGAAGTCCGTCAGGACATCGTAGTTAAGGTTTTTATAAAGCGTCGCGGATACGGCCAACGTACCACCATTACCGATTAGCAAGGTATAGCCATCGCCTGGGGCGCGAGAAGCGCGAGTATTACCGACTGTGCCACCCGCGCCAGGCGTATTTTCAACGATGACAGGTTGGCCAAGCACTTTGCCCAGGCTCTCGCCCACCACCCGCGCCAGCACATCCGTTGGCCCGCCGGCGGCAAAGGGAACGATCAGGGTCACAGGTTTTTCCGGGAAAGCCGCCTGCGCGCTATGGCCTGCGGCCAGGCAAACCAAACTCATCAGAGCGGCGATCACCTGTGACGGCTTTAATCGAAAGGTTCTTAACAATTTTTTTATCATCGGGATCTCCTCAATGATTCAATCTTAACCTCGTAACAACATCGTGCCTACCACCACAACACTCGCCCCGAGCCACTGGCGTGGGGAAAGTCTCTCTTTGAGAAACCAGACCCCGATCAGTGTTGCAAACAGTACTGATGTTTCACGGGTTGCCGAGACCAACGCAATCGGTGCTCGCGTCATAGCCCAGAGTGAAATCCCATACGCCAAAACCGACATCACGCCGCCGAGCAAACTCGTGCGCCAATGCATAACGATATAGGCCGCCAGCTTTGGCCCGCGACCAAGCAAAATCATTAAGCCGATAAAAACAACCGCCTCCATCACAAACATCCAGGCACCATAGCCTGTTACGTTATGTGAGAGCCTTGCACCCTGGCCGTCCACCAGAGAGTACATGGCAATGGTTGTTGCGCACAGTAACGACCAGCCGGTCGTCACCCATGCACCCTGTTGGCCTGTTCGCATGGCGATGGTCAGGACGCCTGCGCAAACCATCACGATTCCCAGCCAGCTGATTAGCGCGAGAGGTTCATGGAGGATAAATGCGGACCCGAGCGCGACGATCAAAGGAGCGCTGCCTCGAATCAGTGGATAGGCAAAGCTGAGATTACCTGTCCGATACGCGCTCGCAAGAGCCAGGTAATAGACCACGTGTATGACGTTGGAAATCGCGAGAAATGGCCAGCTATCGCGCGCAGGGGCTTCTGCGACAAATAGAAAGGGTAATGAAATAACACCAGCCCAAAATATGATTGCAGCCGTGTGGAGTAACCTGTCCTGACCGCTTTTAATGAGTGCGTTCCAGGACGCATGTAATACGGCAGAACCCAGAACAATCAAAAAAACATACAGCGGATAATCAGCCATGATCAGCTTTGCCTGCCGCATCAGCCAGATGCGACAGGCTTACGTCGAATCTCGATGGCTTACGGTCAAGCATTTCCGCGCGCTCTTTGCGGCGTATCGCGCCTCGAACCAACAGGCTTCCAAAATAACGTAATGGCTCTGGGGGAAAATAACCTCTGGGCCCTTTAACTAATCCGCTACGCGTCCAGGCATTATCCTGCTCGAGGGCGAGCGAAGACAAAATCTGGCCACCCATATAGCTCGGTGCTACACCATTACCTGAATAACCCAAACCATAAAAAATAGATGGATGACCGCGTAAGTTTCCAAAAAATGGGAGCCCCGTGGTCGCACGATCAGACGGACCGTTCCAGCTAGCCTCGATATTCAATCCGGCAAAAGAAGGGAAAAACTTACCGAGGGCCTCACCAAGCTGGACGCGGTAGGGGCTCGGCTGATCAAAGACGGGCAACATCCGCGCACCGAATGCAAAGGTATTACCGCCCTTACCCAGCATAATTCGTCCATCACTCGTGCTGTGATAATAGTAGACAAAGGTGCGGGAATCCATCACTGCCACGCCATTATTCAAGCCCGTTTGCGCAAGTAAATCAGGCCGCGCTTGCGTAACCACCATATCACTTGAGACGACAACGATTGCTCTGGAAAACTCTGAAAACTGCGCAGGCATCCATGCATTAAGCGCGACGACTATTTTTTTTGCACTCACCTTGCCTGACTGGCCATGGACAACTGGTCGAGCTGCAGGATCAAGCCGTATCATGGGTGATTGTTCATAGATCTTCACCCCCATTTCAAGCGCTACACGACGCATCCCGCGAACCAGCTTTCCCGGCTGAACACTGGCACCTCGTGGTGAAAATACACCAGCGATATTGCTCGCGGAACCAGACAGCGATGCCACCTGTTCTGTCTTAAGTGTTTCGTAACTATTCAGCCCACGTGCCTCGAGTGCTGCGATAACCGAATCTGTACTGCCGACATGCGCAGCGGCCATCGCGGTGTACAGAACACCATCCTGTCTGAAATCGCACTCAATCTGATGTTTACGAACAAAGCTCCCGATATGGTCGATAGCATGCTCTGAAGCGAGTACCAGTCGTTTGGCTTCTGCTTCGCCAAATAATTTTTGCAACGTCATATATTTTGTCGCCCAGGACAAAACACAACCACCATTTCTGCCGCTTGCGCCTGCTCCGCAAAGATCCGCCTCGAGCACAACCACACTTGTTGCGGGAGATTGCTGTTTAATCTGCAGTGCCGTCCATAGACCCGTAAAACCGCCACCGACTATACAGACATCTGCCGAAACTTCTCCCTGCAGTAACGTAACGGGACAATGCTGTTCAGCTGCGAGCGCCTGTGCGAGCCAGAAAGGTCTTTGTTTTTTCACAAGTGTTACTTGATGCTTTGAATGTGTGGTTGTTGTTACCAGGGCAACGAGTAAGTTTTTGTGTTGCAAAAACTTTTCATCGCTTCCTGTACGCCTTCCTTGTAACCAAGACCTGAGTCTTTAATTCCGCCAAAAGGTGTCATCTCTAGCCGATACCCTGGCACCTCTCTGACATTGACTGTACCTACATGAAGCTCTTTGACAAATCGTGTGATGTAGTCAAGTCGGTTAGTACAGACAGCGGAGGACAGCCCATAGGCGGTCCCATTGGAAATCGCGATAGCCTCTTCGATATTTTTGAAGCGTATAACCGGTGACACAGGGCCGAAGGTTTCCTGTTTAACCACAGTCATGCCTGGATCGACGCCCTCGAGAATCGTTGGCGAATACAAAGCACCCTGGCGAATATTTCCATAAAGCAAACGGGCTCCTTGCGCGATCGCCTCATTGACAACTGCCTCAAAGTGCTTGGCGGCAGCTTCATCAATCACACAACCCATATCCATCGACTCATCCATTGGATCGCCATACTTAAGCGCTTTTGTCTTGGCTAATAATAGCGATACAAAATCATCGGCAACAGCATCATGAACCAACATTCTTTTGACAGCCGTACAGCGTTGGCCTGAGTTTTTATAGGATCCCGCCACAGCGAGTGAAGCCGCCTCTTCCAGATCCGCGTCCTCCATGACGATGAGCGGGTCGTTGCCACCCAACTCAAGTATCTGGCGTTTATATACGGCTTTTGCGGCGATATATTTTCCAATCGCCACGCCACCTGTAAAGGTCACCAGATCCATGTCCTGATTCGTCAGCATCTCATCGGCAATCTCTCGAGGATCTCCGGTAACCACTGACAACATCTCGGGCGGCAAACCTGCTTCGTACAGTATGTCTGCAAGCATCAATGCCGCCAATGGCGTCTTTTCACTTGGTTTGAGCACGATGCGATTGTTTGTCGCGACCGCTGGAGCTACTTTATGAATGACTTGGTTGAGTGGATGGTTAAAAGGTGTAATCGCTGATATCGCACCCAAGAGCGGCTCTTTGAGTGTATAAACCTTGCGGCTTTTCCCGTGCGGGGTTAAATCACATGAAAAAACCTGGCCGTCATCTACCAGCGCCTGATTCGCGGCAAACAACAATACATCCGAAGCACGACCAACTTCATACAGGCTATCTTTCCTGCACAAGCCCGACTCAAGAGTGATGATGCGAGAGATTTCATCTTTTTTACTGGCGACAATCTCACCAGCACGCATCAGGATTTTGTAGCGATCGTAGCGTGTCAGTTTTGACTGATAGTTACGAGCAATCTTGAATGCCCGCTGTACGTCTTCGAGCGTGGCCTTTGGTACTGTTGCGATCACTTCACCCGTGTAGGGATAGGTGACCTCTATGACGCGCTCGCGATAGACCTTTTCACCTGCGATACGAAGCGCTTCGTGTCGAATCTCTATTTTTTCGTTGGCTTGCATGCTTACTCTCCGGTTTCTCGGTCAGGCGTGATTCAACACGAGATCCAGCACATCGAAATTACGTAATCTTTTCCCGGACGAAATGCCTGTCAGTTTTTTATTACAAACGATTGGCACACACTGTTCTGAAATTCCTCCATGCGAGCGCAAAGGCACATCCAGACCTGACAAATCGTGCTTGTGCCTGGCTGTGCCAATCACCACATGCTTAGTTGAAACTACAACGATATCGCCAATCCGCTCTGCGGGTAATTCAAACTCACGAGCAGCCTGCTCGCGCGACAACACCGACTCCATGCCTTCTAGCGTTTTGATTCTCGCAATCCAGTCCTGCACTACTTCGCCCGCAGGAACATAGACGGTTGCAAACGACCCAAGCGCGCCGTGGTGAACAACATACGGATCAGTGATCGGAAGAATCACGCGAGCCGAACCTGCGCCATACCACTCATCCAGAACATCCTGCAAATAGACCACGTTTGGAGCACCGCTTGCATCATGTTTATCGTTCATCCCATGATCGGCGGTTAGTATGATCGAGGCACCCAGCTCATCGAGTTGCCGCAAATAACCATCCATCATTTTGTAGAAATCATTTGCCGCTTCGCTGCCTGGTGCAGCTTTATGCTGGACATAATCAGTGGTTGATAAATACATTAAATCTGGTCTGTTGCGTTCCATGAGTTTGACTCCGGCAGCAAACACAAACTCAGAGAGATCTGCGCTGTATACAGAGGGTACGGGTTTGCCTACTAGCGCCAACACGTCCTCAATACCATTTTCTTCCATACTGACCTGATCTGCTTTTTCTGAAGAAAAACAAATTCCCTTCATCTTGTGACCGAGCAACGTCCGCAATTTATCTTTTGCCGTCACAACAGCAACCGATGCCCCGGCATCCGCGAAGGCCGCCAGTATGGTTTGAACCCGCAGGTACTTTGGATCATTCATCATGACCTCGGCGTCTAGCTCACGATCATAAAAATAATTTCCACAAATTCCATGTATCGCTGGCGGAACTCCCGTCACGATCGACAAGTTATTCGGATTGGTAAAGGAAGGGACTATGCAATCAGCCAACGCGTTTGTACCCTGCGTCATCATTTTCGTCAGGTATGGTGCCTCTCCTGACTTTGCTACCTCTGTCAAATAGGCTGGCTCGCAGCCGTCGATACAAACGACCACAACAGGACTTTTCATCCAGTTATAACTACGACCATTGACACTGATTTGTTTCATTTTTTCACCTTAAGTTTTTGGCAATGATCTTTTCTGCTCTTTTCCAACAGCCATCTGTGTTTGATGTTGTCGCGTATTTTCGTAGGCCTTGTGCATTCTTGCCCGACTGGTCGCGACGTGCGCTTTGAGAGCGTGTCCTGCCAAATCGGGATTTTTTGATTCAATCGCCTTGACGATCTCACGGTGCTCTGGTGCCGAGACATGCAGTCCACCGCCATCTGTCAGTGCTCGCATACGAAATAAATGCAACTCTTTGACTAGCCTTTTATATGTTTCAGTCAGTTTTTGACTATCTGCTGCGTGCAACAAGGTTTCGTGAAACTGAAGGTTGAGTCCAGCGTACTCTTGCGCTTGTTCGCTGTTTGCTGCTTTCTGCATGGCATCTACCAAACCGTGCAGCATTTCTATCTGTGCCTGTGTTGCCCGAAGTGCTACCCGTTTGCCCACAACTTCTTCCAGGGCCTCTCTCAACTCATAAATTTCATCTGCCTCTTCAAAGGAAATCTCTCTGACAAATACGCCCCGGTTTTTCTCATTTCTAACCAGGCCTACTTCTTCAAGCGCGCGCAAGGCCTCGCGTACAGGTCCCCGACTGCAACCAAAGCGCTGGGCTAACTCCGTCTCATTAATGCGTGAGCCTGGCAACATGTCGCCAGTCATAATCAAACGCTCTATTTCTTCTTGTACCAGCATTGGCAAACTACTCGTATTGAGTAGCGCGATAGCTGTGGCGGTCGTCTGACTCGTCAATCGATCGTCAGTTATTGCTTTACCGACACCAAGGAACGCACCAGAAGTGTGCATAGTTAAGCCCGTCTCAATCTCTATGATTTGATTAGAAACCACGGCTGTGCAAACTGTCAACGATTTACAGTTAGCAGTTGACAGCTTATTAATTGCCCACTAAATTTTGTGATGTAAGCACGCTCGCTCGCGGTCGAGCGCATGAATGCACGTTGAAAGTCGCTTTGATAATTATGTTCGCTGTCATATATGTGTCATCTGTAATGGTGAAGATATAAGGTTGGTTTAATCCATAAGGAAACAGTCATGAAAAAGCCTTTGTACTTTCTAGGTGCGGCGCTTTCTGCCGTCACACTCGCACTAAGCTCTAGCGCCGTAATGGCTCAGGCTAAAACGCCACTGGTGGTCTACACCGCTCTCGAAACTGATGCGCTGAAACTTTTTAAAGACGCCTTTGAAAAAGAAAACAAAGACATCGATATCAAATGGGTACGTGACTCGACTGGCATCATTACCGCCAAGATACTCGCTGAAAAGGCCAATCCTCAGGCTGATGTGATCGCAGGGGTTGCAGCAACAAGCATGGCACTGTTTGCCAAGGAAGGCCTGTTAATGCCTTACGAACCTAAAGGCTTCAAAGCACTTGACCCGCAGTACTCGGATCAGGCTCGCCCTCCAACATGGGTTGGCATGGATGTCTTTGCTGCGACCATCTGTTTCAACACCGTCGAGGCTGCCAAACAAAATCTTCCCAAGCCTGAAACATGGAAAGATCTGACCAAGCCCGTATACAAGGGCAAAATCTCTATGCCAAATCCGGCCTCAAGTGGCACGGGTTATCTCGACGTTGCCGGCTGGCTCCAGATGTGGGGCGAACAAGATGGCTGGAAATACCTCGACGCCCTGCATGAAAACATTGGGCAATATGTTCACTCAGGCTCCAAGCCTTGCCGTCAGGCGGGTGCAGGGGAGTTCCCAATCGGTATTTCGTTTGAGTATCGTGCGCATCAAGTCAAAAAATCTGGCGCGCCTATTGAGCTGATCTTCCCTAAAGAAGGTCTGGGTTGGGACATTGAAGCAACTGGCGTTGTCAAAACCACTAAACAGCCTGAGCAAGCCAAACGCTTTGCCGACTGGATGGCTGGCAAAGAATCACAAACCCTGAACTCTCAGTGGTGGGCGATTGTGACGCTTCCTGGTATTGCTAAACCTCTGGAAGGCATTCCAGATAATTTTGCCTCGCTCTTAATCAAAAACAATTTTAGCTGGGCCTCGGAAAATCGAGATCGTATCCTTGCTGAATGGAGCAAGCGTTACGATGGCAAATCAGAAAAGAAATAATTTTTTTATATGACATAAACGGGTTATCGCGTTTTGCGATACCCGTTTTTTTGTAATGTTTGATGACCAGGCCCTCATGCAATTGACCAGCGCAAGTCAGACTGACAAGCATGCCAACGTTGCGCTTGCGCTAGAAATACGCGGCATTCAAAAAAGATTTGAGTCGTTCACCGCGCTCCACAACATAGACCTCTCTGTGTATCAGGGTGAAATGCTTTGCCTGCTAGGCCCATCGGGCTGCGGCAAAACAACATTGCTCAGAATCATCGCAGGTCTTGAAAGTCAGAATGCAGGCCACATACTCCAGGGCGGTCGGGATATTTCAAATCTTCCTCCCGCAAAACGCGACTATGGCATTGTTTTCCAGTCCTATGCGTTATTTCCAAATTTGACGATCGCAGATAATGTTTCATACGGACTAGTCAATCGCCGTGTCAATCGTCAGGAAATTAAGGCGCGTGTCCAAGAGCTGTTAACCCTCGTAGGCCTGCCCACCTCGGGAAATAAATATCCAAGCCAGCTATCAGGCGGACAGCAACAACGCATTGCACTCGCTCGGGCTCTCGCCACCAAACCTGGCTTGTTATTACTTGATGAACCACTCTCTGCACTGGATGCGCTTGAGCGGGTTCGCCTGAGGGGTGAAATACGTCGCTTGCAACAGGAAGTGGGCGTCACCACAATCATGGTTACGCACGATCAAGAAGAAGCCCTTTCAATGGCTGACCGTATTGTGGTGATGAATCACGGCATCATTGAACAGATAGGAACACCACAAGAAATTTACGAGCAGCCCGCCTCTCCTTTTGTCGCGGACTTTGTCGGCAAGATTAATGTGTTACCCGCGATTTCTCTTGGCGCACAACGGTTTCGTACCGGGCAACTGGAACTGCACTGCGAGGGGTGCGATCACCCTGCTGGCACGCCGGTCAATCTATATCTGCGCCCGGAAGATCGCTTGCTTGAAAATGTCACTTCCCAAACACCTAACCGCTTGAACGCTCTGGTCAAACGCATTGAGTTTCTTGGTGGCTCCTGCATTGCGGAGGTGAGTTGCAGCGAACTCGCTGACCAAACGCTCAGTTTTCACTTTTCGTTAAATCAGATGCATGACTACGACATTCGTGTCGGACAACCCGTTGCGCTTGCCCTCAGGGCGAGTCGCATTCGCGCTTTCGCGCAAGGTTGAGCCTGATGCAACACGCCTCGACAGAAAAAACTTTTGCCAGAAGCGCCGAAGGTTTTTTAAGCAAGCTCAATTTGGACGCTTTAATCGCTCGCATTGTCTTGTCATGTATTCTGTTTGGCCTGTGCTGTTTTTTACTCGCTCCGCTTTGGGCGATTCTAGTCAATGCCGTTTTAGACAAACAAGGTAGTTTTGTTGGCCTCACCAATTTCATTGTCTATATCCAAACGCCAGCTCTGGTGCAATCTGCATGGAACTCCATCTGGGTATCGCTAATCGTCGTATTGATTTCTGTGCCGAGCGCTTTTCTATTCGCTTACGCTTTGACGCGCAGCTGTTTACCTGACTCTGTCAAAGCAATCTTTCGGATCATCGCTCTAATCCCTTTGCTGTCCCCTTCCTTGCTGTCCGCGATCTCTTTTGTGCAATGGTTTGGCAATCAAGGCCTGCTCAAACCGTTACTCTCCGGAGGCTCAATTTACGGTGCTCCCGGGATCATTCTTGCAGAGGTTTACAACACTTTCCCACATGCTCTGATGATTCTTGTCACCGCACTATCGCTTTCAGACGGCAGGCTTTATGAAGCGGCAAACGCTCTTGGTACCAACGCATTTCGTAAGTTCACCACCATCACGCTTCCCGCTGCCAAGTATGGTCTGATCAGCGCCTCGACGGTCGTCTTTACTTACGTTATTTCTGACTTTGGTGCGCCTAAAGTCATCGGTGGCAACTTTAATGTTCTGGCTGTTGATGTTTTCAAACAAGTCATTGGTCAACATAATTTTTCGATGGGGGCCGTGGTTGGTTTACTGCTCATATTGCCTTCGGTGATTTCTTTCGTCATCGATAACGTGGTGAGACGCAAAATCCGTGCGCAACTAACCGCCCGCTCAACACCCTTTGCACCTAAACCCAACAGACTGACCGATAGCCTGATGGGTCTGTACTGCCTGATCGTTTGTACTTTTCTGCTAGGTGTAATTGGTATGGCGCTATACACCTCTCTCATCAAACTGTGGCCATACAATCTCTCTCTCACTTTTGACCACTACCGGTTTGTGCTGTTTGAAAGTGATATCGCACTGGCGTATACGAATAGCCTTGTCATGTCGGGTATCACAGCAGTATCTGGTGCAATGATTGTATTTACTGGCGCCTATCTGATTGAGAAAACGCCCAGGCTTGGCCTGATGCGTCCCGTGATGCATTTTCTAGCCGTTCTCTCGATGGCTGTTCCGGGACTCGTTTTAGGATTGGGCTATATCGTGTTTTTTAACAATCCCCACAACCCTCTGAACTTTCTCTATCAGACCATGACCCTAATCGTCCTTTCAACGATTACGCATTACTACACCTCTGGCCACTTGACCGCTGTCACGGCACTTAAACAGCTTGATAATGATTTTGAGGCGGTATCGTCTTCGCTTAAAGTACCCTTTTACGTGACGTTCTTCAGGGTCACCTTACCGGTCTGTTTACCTGCCATACTCGATATTGCACGCTATTATTTCGTGGTCGCGATGGCGACACTTTCCTGTGTTGTGTTTATTTATACACCTGACACGATTCTGGCCGTCATTGCCATCATGCATCTGGATGAGTCAGGCGAGATTGGCCCTGCCTCAGCCTTAGCGTGTCTGATTGTGCTCACTTCAATTTTGATTTGCCTGATCTACTCCTTATTTACCAGCGTGATGCTTGCGCGCACCCAGAAATGGCGCAATCTAGCCCGTACATAAAATCAATACCAGGAGACCTCCATGTCCTACGCAGCTTATCCAATCCTGCTCACACCAGGTCCGCTTACAACCTCGGCTCGCACGAAACAAGCCATGATGAAAGACTGGGGTTCGTGGGATTCGGATTTCAACCAGATCACGGCCCGTTTGCGCGAACAAATTCTGCGTATCGTGTATGGCGAAGGCTCTCATGTCTGCGTCCCGCTTCAAGGCAGCGGCACCTTTTCTGTTGAGGCGGCAATCGGTACCCTCGTTGATCGCAACGGGCATGTTTTAGTTCCCAGCAATGGCGCCTATTGCCAGCGTATAGCGAAAATCTGTAAATATCTTGGTCGCCAATGCACCACCATCGAGTACACAGAAGATCAACAAGCTCTTGCCACCGATGTTGAACAAGCTCTGGCAAAAGACCCTTCCATCACCCATGTAGCTCTCGTGCATTGCGAAACGGGTGCTGGTGTTTTGAACCCTCTGGATGACATTGCGCAGGTCGTAGCCCGTCATGGCAAAGGCTTGATTGTTGATGCGATGAGCTCCTTTGGTGCCATTGAAATCGATGCTCGCAGCACACCCTTTGACGCGGTAATTGCCGCCTCTGGAAAATGTATTGAAGGTGTGCCCGGTATGGGCTTTGTCATCATCAAACGCAGCGCACTCGAAAAATGCGAGGGCAACAGTCATTCCCTCGCGCTGGATTTGTACGATCAATGGGTCTATATGGAAAAAACGACTCAATGGCGCTTCACACCTCCTACACACGTTGTCGCCGCGCTCGACGAAGCGCTACAACAGTACTGGGAAGAAGGAGGCTTAGCCGCGCGAGGTGAGCGTTACGCTCGCAATTGCCGTGCTCTGATCGAAGGCATGGCCAGGATCGGTCTGAAAAGCTATGTTGACCCCGCTATTCAGGCGCCGATTATCGTGACCTTTCTCGCCCCAGATCATCCAAATTACGATTTCAAGACTTTTTATACAGAAGTCAAAAAACACGGCTACATTTTGTACCCTGGAAAACTAACTACGATCGATACATTCCGTGTAGGTTGTATGGGGCATTTTGGTGACGCCGGCATACCAGGAGCTGTTCAAGCCGTTAAAGAAACACTTCAAACCATGGGCATTCCAACACATGCTTAACATGTCTCTTTAGTTTTACTGCTCCACAATATTTCAAAACAAAAGAGCTGGGGAGAAAATATCTCACCAGCTCTTTTTGATACTCATGCAAATGCAAATTTAAACGTCGAGATTCGCCGCCTGCAAAGCATGCGTTTCAATAAACGCACGGCGTGGTTCAACCTGATCACCCATGAGCGTTGTGAAAATCTCATCTGCGGCAAGCGCATCTTCGATCTGCACGCGCAACAAACGTCGTACGGTTGGATCCATCGTAGTCTCCCACAATTGTGATGGATTCATTTCACCCAGACCTTTATAACGCTGCTTGGTGACATTGCGCTCAGCCTCCGAGCGCAACCACTGCATGGCTTCGCGGAAATCAGCAATCATCGACTCTTTGCGCTTTTCGCCTTCGCCACGCATCACCATCGCACCTTTTCCAATCAACCCCTGGAACGTTGCGGCAGCACGCGCCAACACGCCATAATCGGAACCCATAACAAAGTCAGCGTCAAGAACAGACACACGTACGTTACCGTGATGTTTACGACGGACGATCAGACGATGCTTTTCAGTGCCCGCATGATACTCTCCCGTCACTTCAACCTGATTCGGGAACAAAGGATCTTGCAGCGCGGCGTGCAACCGCGCTGCAGAAGCTTGGGTCTGCTCCATGTTCGCGAGCTCAAGCGTCACACCGCCCACGATCGCTGACAACGTCAGTTCATCCATAAAGCGTGAAAGGCGTGCAATCACACCATCTGCCATCAGATACTGGTTAGCGAGTTCGGTTAAGGCCGAGCCACCAATCGCCGTTGCACCTTCGCTGGGCACCAGTTGTGCGTCGCGTAGCGCTAATTGCAACATGTAGGTGGCCTCTTCGGCTTCATCCTTCAAGTAGCGCTCATCCTTACCGGCTTTAACTTTATAGAGCGGCGGCTGAGCAATATAGATGTAGCCACGCTGCACCAGTTCTGGCATCTGACGATAAAGCAGGGTCAATAAGAGGGTACGAATGTGCGCTCCGTCAACGTCAGCATCGGTCATGATGATGATGCGGTGATAGCGTAGTTTTTCAACGTTGAAATCTGGTCCGATACTCGTTCCTAGCGCGGTGATCAACGTCGTGATCTGCTCACTGGAAATCAATTTATCGAAGCGCGCTTTTTCTACGTTCAGCACCTTACCGCGTAACGGCAGGATAGCCTGAAACTTACGATCTCGACCTTGCTTGGCTGATCCACCCGCAGAGTCTCCCTCGACGATATAGAGTTCGCACAAGGCGGGATCTTTTTCCTGACAATCGGCAAGTTTGCCTGGCAAGCCTGCACCCTCGAGTACGCTCTTGCGACGCGTCATCTCACGCGCTTTACGTGCCGCCTCGCGTGCGCGCGCAGCCTCAACAACCTTGGAGCACAAGGCTTTTGCGTCGATCGGGTTTTCAAGCAACCAGGTCTCAAGCGTACGGGCAACCGCGTCTTCAACCGCGGGGCGCACTTCGCTTGAGACGAGTTTGTCTTTTGTCTGACTACTGAATTTAGGCTCTGGTACTTTGACCGATAACACGCAGGTCAGACCTTCGCGCATATCATCGCCAGTCGTCTCAACCTTGGCGCGTTTAGCCAATTCGTTTTCGTTGATGTACTTGTTAATTACGCGCGTCATCGCCGCACGCAAACCAGTCATGTGCGTGCCGCCATCGCGCTGTGGAATATTATTGGTAAAGCAAAGTACTTGCTCGCTATACCCGTCATTCCATTGCATCGCTACATCTACACCCACCAGTGTGCCACCGGCACTTGACTCCGCACTGACTGAAAACACGTTTGGATGCAATACAGTTTTTTGACGGTTGATGTATTCAACGAAACCCTTCACACCGCCCGAGAAGGCAAAGTTTTCTTCTTTACCCTGACGCTGATCGACCAGACGGATCTTCACACCGTTATTCAGGAACGAAAGCTCACGCAATCGCTTGGAAAGAATTTCGTAGTGATACTCGACGTTGTTGAAAATTTCTGTGTCGGCAAGGAAATGAACTTCCGTTCCACGCAACTCCGTTGGTCCTGTTACCGCCAGAGGTGCCACGCGCTCACCGCGGTGGAATTCCATCTGGTGTACTTGTCCATTACGGCGAATGGTCAAACGAAGCCATGAAGAAAGTGCGTTCACACATGAAACGCCCACACCGTGCAGACCTCCAGAAACCTTGTAGGAGTTCTGATCGAACTTTCCGCCAGCATGCAATTCCGTCAGAACAATTTCCGCGGCGCTACGCGAGAACTCGTCATCTTTGTGAATATCAGTTGGAATACCCCGCCCGTTGTCCGTGACTGAAATCGAGTTGTCGGTATGGATTGTGACGACGATGTCGTCACAATGCCCGGCCAAGGATTCGTCGATCGCATTATCTACGACCTCAAACACCATGTGGTGCAAACCGGTACCGTCAGACGTATCACCGATGTACATGCCGGGGCGCTTGCGCACTGCCTCCAGGCCTTTGAGCATCTTGATCGAATCGGCACCATAAGCGTCGAGATCTTCGGTAATGGGTGTATTTTCAGACATGTCTAGATCCGCATGGGCATGACAACGTACTTGAATGCATCGTCGTCAGGCAAAGTAAGAAGGGCAGAAGCGTTCGCATCGGGCATGATTGACCAGCGAATCGTTTCAGCTTTGACGTTGGCCAGAAAATCCAGCAGGTAGCTGACGTTGAAACCAACGTCTAAAGCCTCGTGGCCGTAATCAATATCGATCTCTTCCTGCGCCTCTTCTTGCTCGGCGTTGGTGGAAGAGATCTTCAGAAGGTTTTGACCGAGTTGCAAACGCACGCTGCGGAATTTGTCGGTTGTAAGAATTGCGGCGCGCTGCAAACTACCCTGCAAAATTTCGCGGGAAACATCGAAACTACGTGTGTAGTTGGTCGGAATCACGCGATTAAAGTCAGGGAATTTACCTTCGACCAGCTTAGAGACGAGCTCGACATGACCAAATGAAAAACGGATCTGGCCTGGAGCGACTTCAATCGTCACAGGGTCATCGCTATCGTCCAGCAGGCGCTGCATTTCCAATACGGTTTTGCGAGGCACGATGACTTCGTGACGGTCAGTTACCCCCTCTGCCGGTGTGGAGCTATGCGCAAGCCGGTGGCCGTCGGTTGCCACGGCACGCAACATCCCTGGTTCAAACACCATCAACATACCGTTGAGGTAATAGCGGATATCTTGTTGTGCCATGGCGAAGTGAGCCATGTTGAAAAGGTGCTTCAGCGTTTTACGTGGCAGTGTTAACGACACATCCCAGCGCTCTGGCTGTGTCATGGTTGGAAACTCTGTCGCGGCAAGGGTCTGCAAACTGAAACGGCTCTTGCCAGATTGCACAGCAAGCTTGCTGCTCGCTGTTGATAAACGCACATCGCCCGTATCTGGCAATGCGCGCAAGATATCGAGTAATTTGCGTGCGGCAACTGTTAATGATTCGTTTTCTTCACCAACACCGAAATCTGCGTGAGTGGTGATTTGTACTTCCAGATCGGTGGCGATGAAAGAAACCCTGCCAGCCTCTTTACGCAACAAAATATTGGCAAGAATTGGCAGCGTATGACGTCTTTCCACAATACCGGCAACGGTTGATAGCGGTTTGAGCAAAGCATCGCGTGGGGTCTGTACAAGTTGCATGGATTATCCCTTTAAAGTTTGTTCGAGTACATGCAGCGTATGGTTGAGGTCTGTCTGTTTGGCGCGCAGGTCCGAAATTTTCCGTACTGCGTGCAGCACCGTGGTGTGATCACGGCCACCAAACAGGTCACCAATTTCTGGCAGGCTTTTTTGCGTCAGTTCTTTCGCCAGATACATCGCAACCTGACGCGGCATCGCGATATTCGCAGGTCGCCGTTTAGAGTACATATCGGCAACCTTGATTTTGTAATAGTCAGACACTGTTTTTTGAATATTCTCGACAGTGATCTGACCATTTGATACGGATAACAAATCCTTTAATGCGTCTTTGCATATTTCAACATTCACAACATCGCGTCCGTGAAAGCGGGCATAGGCAAGCACTTTCCTCAGTGCACCTTCCAGTTCCCTGACGTTGCTTCGCAAATGCTTCGCTATAAAAAACGCGACTTCTTCAGGCATAGGCAAACCTTCTTGTTCTGCCTTACGCAACAAAATCGCTACACGCATCTCAAGTTCTGGTGGTTCTATCGCAACGGTCAAGCCCGAATCAAAACGTGAAATCAGACGACTATCTATACCCGCCAGTTCCTTCGGATAGGTATCGCTCGTAATAATGATTTGTTTGCGTTGCGCAACCATCGCCTCGAACGCATAGAAGAACTCCTCTTGCGTACGGCTCTTACCGCTAAAAAACTGAATATCGTCAATCAGCAATAAATCCAGCGAGTGGTAATAACGTTTGAAATCATCGAACGCTTTACGCTGATAGGCTTTCACCACATCCGACACATACTGGTCCGCATGCACATAACGCACACGTACTGCAGAACCATTGCTGTTTCCAACCGCGACCATGGCGTTACCGATTGCATGAATCAAATGTGTCTTACCCAGACCAACACCGCCATACAAAAATAACGGGTTATAGGATATGCCCGGATTTTCAGCTACCTGCAATGCAGCAGCTCGTGCGAGCTGGTTCGCTTTACCTGTGACAAAGTTTTCAAACGCCAGTTCGGTATTTAGGCGCGAGCGCTCATCCACCGCACTAGCCGTTGAGGCGACAGGCTGTTGTTGTCTTTTCACTGGAGCGTTTGCAACGACAACGTCCGAGTCACTCTCAAACTGCTGTAGTGCTTCAGCAACTGGCGCCATCGGGTTGGCAGCAGGCGCAGAAGTTTTTGTAGCCTTGAGGTTTGTAGTAGATGCTGGCAATTCAAATTGCACATGCACAGTTTTGTTAAACCACTGGGATGCGATATTTTCAATCTGCGAGGAAAAGTTTTTGCGCACCCAGTCGAGCTTGAACCTGTTTGGAGCGGACAGCCGCAACACTGCCTCTGACTCATCGTAGGCAAGTGGTATCAGCGGACGTATCCATGCGCTGATTTGCTGGGGGGGAAACTCCTGCTCTAATTGATTGATGCAGGATTGCCAAAACTCTTTCATGTGACTCGCTATGTAAACCCTGATTCTACCCTGTTGGGGCTGAAGTTATCCACAGGCTTGATTTGGGGACATCCCTAGCAGTAAATCTACTCATTTGACTAATTTCAGTAATTTTGATGAAATGGAGGGCTTTTCCGGATATTCATTTTCGGAATCTTCTAAATTTAAACTTTTTCTCGCTCTTTGTTGGGCCATTCATCATGAAACGTACCTACCAGCCTTCCGTTACCCGCCGTAAACGCACACATGGCTTTCGCGTCCGTATGAAAACCCGTGGTGGCCGCGCTGTAATCAACGCTCGCCGTGCCAAGGGCCGTAAGCGTTTGGCCGTCTAATACGCCTGGTTGTGTACCAGAGGTCCCGCACCTCGCTACCGACTTTGCTGTTATGTCAAGCGCCACGTTTCCAGCGGCGGCGCGCCTGCACCGCCCTACTGAATTTGCTGCTGCCCTTTCTGGCAAGCGCATTGCTCGGGGGGCGTTTTTTATCGTTACGGCCAATCCTGCCAGTCAGCTTATTCCTCAGCGTCAAATTGCACGTTTAGGTTTGATTATGGCTAAACGCCTGGCACACCACGCCTCAACTCGCAATGCACTTAAACGCGTTGTTCGCGAAGCTTTTCGTGCTCAACGCCTGCAATTGCCCGCAGCTGATTATGTCGTTCGCCTACACAAACGGATTCAGGATATATCGTTGACCCAATTAAAACTGGCTGCCCGCCTTGAGGCGGATGCGCATTTTTCCCGGGCACGTATATGAGTGTTTCTTTGATCCGCAAGCTTGTGACCATGCCAATCCATGCTTATAAATTTTTTCTTAGTCCTTGGCTCGGTCAATCCTGTAAATTTACACCTACCTGTTCTTCCTATGCTATCGAAGCCATAGAAACGCTTGGGCCAGTTAAGGGTCTTTGGCTTGGCGCAAAAAGAATTGGCCGCTGTAATCCCTGGTGCAAGGGCGGACACGACCCAGTTCCAAAAAATACTTCGTCTGAACACAAAAACCTGCTGCGATCGTCCCGCTGTCATACCGATTAACGCTAAACTGCGAGCCTTCACCGGATCTCAGTATTTTTACTTATTCACCGGTTAGTTATTTTATTTATTAGGCAAGAATGGATATCCGACGCACCGTACTGTTGATGATCTTCTCTTTTTCATTGCTCATGCTTTGGAATAACTGGCAAATTCATCAAGGAAAACCACCATTATTTGGTGCACCTCCCACTACGTCGACAGCAAAGAACTCTACTGAAACCTCTACAGCGAGCAACGCTGGTGTTCCTGCTGCAACGCCTTCCGCAAACACGTCATCACCGCCCGCTGTTGTGCCTGGTCAAACGACTGCAGCTCCGGTTCAATCTGAAACCGTGACAGTTAAAACAGATGTCCTGAAGCTCTCCTTTGATCTTCAGGGTGCGCAGCTGGTTCAGGCTGATTTGCTTGCCTTTCCAACAACAGACGACAAAGATGTGCCATTTGTTTTACTGGAACGTGCTGCAGGTCGTACGTATGTTGTTCAGTCGGGCTTGACAGGTGCTCCTGCTGGTATTCAATACCCAACTCACTTGTCAGCGTTTACGATGATTAGTGATGCCAGGGAAATGACTGGTGACACGCTTGTAGTGAAATTCGCAGCAGAGTCTGCTGGCGTGCGTTTAATTAAAACCTATACCTTGCGTCGTGGTCAGTATGTGATTGACGTTGCCCACCAGATTGAAAACAACTCTGCAGAGGCTGTCACTCCGTCTGTGTATCTTCAAATCACCCGTGATGGTGTGGATCCAAACCAAAGCTCCGCC
The DNA here is from genome assembly GCA_036725985.1 of Burkholderiaceae bacterium. Taxonomy (GTDB): domain Bacteria; phylum Pseudomonadota; class Gammaproteobacteria; order Burkholderiales; family Burkholderiaceae_B; genus Zwartia. The sequence goes on along the minus strand of DAIMDD010000001.1, from coordinate 308,326 downwards.
CCGAGTTTTCTAAGCGGTCCTGCTAATTTTCTTGGCTTAGCCGTCTATTCCGATCAAGACAAGTTTCAGAAAGTCACCTTCAACGAAATTGAAAAACACAAAGCAAGCTATATCAAACAAACCGATAACGGTTGGTTCGGTATGATTCAACACTATTTTGTTACCGCCTGGATACCACCACAAGGTAAATCCCGCAGTTATGAAATGACTGAGCTTGAGAAAAATTTATACGCAATCCGCAGTATTGAACCTGTTGGTGCCCTTGCAGCAAACTCGAGCCAAACCATTAATTCAAAACTTTGGGTTGGTCCACAAGATCAGTCCGAGCTTGAAAAAGTTGCACCCGGTCTGGACTTAGTCGTCGATTACGGTTTACTAGCAATCATTGCGAAACCTGTATTTTCCATGATGACATGGCTACATACCCTGCTGGGTAACTGGGGCTGGACAATTATTGCCCTGACCTGTTTGATCAAAGCTGCTTTTTATCCGCTTTCAGCTGCCAGCTATCGCTCGATGGCAAAGATGAAACAAGTTTCACCGCGCTTAGCTGCTTTGAAGGAAAAGTTCGGCGACGACCGTCAAAAGCTCAATGCAGCGATGATGGAGATGTATCGGACTGAGAAAATTAATCCTCTCGGTGGTTGTCTTCCTATCGTGATTCAGATCCCGGTATTCATCTCCCTCTATTATGTATTGGGTTCCAGTGTTGAACTTCGTGGTGCTCCATGGATTCTGTGGGTGCATGATTTAGCAATTCGTGATCCCTATTTCATTTTGCCTGCCATTATGATGGCCACAATGTTTCTGCAAATGAAACTCAACCCCACACCACCTGACCCAATGCAAGCCAAAGTCATGATGTTCATGCCTCTGGTCTTTGGTGGCATGATGTTCTTCTTTCCCTCAGGATTAGTTCTGTATTGGTGTGTCAATAATATTTTGTCCATTGCGCAACAGTGGTACATCACCCAAAAAATGGGAAAACTCTCGTCAACACCCCATCGCTAATTTTTATCATGCAACCGCTTAATAACGATCCAATTGTGGCGATCGCCACCGCCCCTGGCAGGGGTGGGATCGGAGTAGTACGAATTTCAGGCACCACTCTGGGGCCTTTTATTTATGCATTGCTTGGTAGGAATTTAGTACCCCGACATGCGACATACCTTGATTTTATTGACCAAAATAAACAAGTCATCGATCAAGGTATTGCCATTTTTTTCAAGCAACCAAATTCCTACACCGGTGAAGATGTTCTTGAATTGCAAGGTCATGGCGGGCCCGCAGTATTACAACAACTCTTAAAACGCTGTTTGATCTTAGGCACTGACTATCGCATGCGGTTAGCAATACCTGGGGAATTTACACAGCGAGCTTTTCTTAACGACAAAATCGATTTAGCGCAGGCAGAAGCCGTTGCAGATCTTATTGATGCCACTTCCGAGGCTGCTGCTCGTGCGGCTGTCTCATCGCTTTCTGGTGAGTTTTCACGCCATATTAATACCCTCGCGACCTCGATCGTTCATTTAAGAATGCTCGTCGAAGCGACGCTAGACTTTCCTGAAGAAGAAATCGAGTTTCTTGAAAAATATCAGGCCTGTAATAAACTCGATGCCATGATTTTTGGTCTGGAAAAAATTATTTCTCAGTCACGCCAGGGTATGGTTTTACGGGAAGGATTGCATGTTGTCTTTGCAGGTGCACCAAATGCTGGCAAATCTAGTCTATTAAATGCACTTACTGGTCAGGATCTTGCAATCGTGACAGATATTGCTGGAACAACGCGCGATAAAGTATCCCAAGTTATTCACCTGCAAGGTGTACCGATCACAATCATCGATACAGCTGGATTACGCGATACGAATGACACTATCGAGTCCATAGGTATCAGTCGTACCTGGGCTGAAATTGAAAAGGCTGATGTCGTACTGCATTTGATTGATGCGACAAATCCTGCGTTTGAACTTGATAATAAGATTGAAGTAAAACGCGCTCGACAAAGTCGTGTCTTACAAGTGTTTAATAAACAAGATCTACTCACTGATTCGTCTCACGTACCAAACGATGCCATCTCTATCTCAGCGAAGACCGGAGCGGGTCTCGCTGTACTGAAAAACAAATTATTAGAAATTGCAGGTTGGAATCCTGGTCAAGAATCACCCTGGCTAGCCAGACAGCGTCACATTGATTCTCTGGAACAATCCCGAATGCATCTATTACTTGCGCAGGTACATGCTGCTGAGAATGATCGTGTGCTTGACCTTTTTGCTGAAGAGTTACGTCTTGCACACGAATGCCTCGGACAAATCACTGGCAAAATGACAGCTGATGATTTACTCGGAGAAATATTTTCGAGTTTTTGTATTGGTAAATAATTTTTTATTTAATAGTGTGCCCACCATCAATTGGCAATACAGCACCAGTTATATCTTGTCCCGCAGCGGAACACAGAAACACAACAAATCCAGCGACACTTTTAGCTGAAACAAACCGTCCTGTCGGATGCCTGGTAGAAATATAGTTTTCTTGAGCTTGTTCTTCACTTATACCTTCTACGGCCGCAATGCCAGCTATTTTGTCCAGAATTGGTTTCGTCGGTACGGTTCCTGGACAAAGGGCATTACAAGTAATTCCTGATTTTGCACAATCCATGGCAACACTTCGTGTCAGACCAATTAATCCTGTCTTTGTTGTTATGTAAGAAATACGATTTTCTGATGCTGTAAGACCAAATACGGAAGACATATTAATAATGCGACCCCACCCTGTACGACGCATCGCAGGAACCGTTAACCTGATGGTATGAAAGGCCGCAGATAAATTAACCGCGATAGCGTCATCCCAGCTCGCTGTAGGCAACTGATCGACTAAACCAACGCTTCTCACTACAGCATTATTTACAACAATATCTATCTGGCCAAACTGCTTAATAGCCATATCTATCATCGCTTCAATTTGATGAACATGTTTCAAGTTTGCATGGCTGACCAGAACACTCACACCGAAATGTTCTTCCAAGTGTTTTTTTGCTTGTTCCGCAACCTGTTCAGCATCAAGTCCATGCAGAATAATGTTTGCACCAGATTCTGCAAGACTTTGGGCTATCTCAAAACCAAGTCCTTTTATTGAGCCAGTTACTAAAGCAGTCTTACCTTTTAACATAATGATTCCAAGTTATTCTTAATTTATGTGTTGTTTTTTTGTGCTTGTTACAAATTTTTATAAAATAATTTAACTGTGGATAACTACCTTAAAGCGTCTGTGAATAAGTTGTGTGAATTTTCCGAACAAGTATGTAAATTTTCAACGACTGAAAAATTATCCAACTTGATCCCCATCTTCAAACAGAGTTTACCCACACGATTTTTATAATTTAAGTTATTGATTTATATTATTTTTTTATACTTAATCTACTTATCCACACACTATCTTATCCATTAGTCTTTATATATAAAAACAATAAATATAACTAAACAAGTCTCCAGATCTTTTTAAGAAATCAGTAAAAAAACAAAGCAGAAATAAACATAAAAGCTGTGTTTAAATTCATTTATCGCTTTTTAAACAACATTTTTTATGGAAAGGACTAAATCTTCATCAAACGCTCAATCGCCAGATCAAGTGTTTCCTCTTTTTTAGCAAAACAGAAACGTACGATTTGATGATTCGACTCTTTAGCATCAGGCGCAGCATAAAAAGCAGAAACAGGTATGACTGTTACACCATGTTCTCGAGTCAACCATATTGAAAATTCAGCTTCCGGTAAATCCGATATTTCACTGTAATCAGCCAGAAGGAAAAAAGTACCAGGACTGGGCAAAACCTTAAACCGTGTTTTTGACAAACCATGCTTTAAACGATCACGCTTAGCCTGATAAAAATCAGGCAGATTTAAATATGTTGATGGATCTTTTGTATAAGCTGCTAAGCCATGTTGCAAGATTGAAGGTACTGTAAAGACCATAAATTGATGTACTTTTCTTAATTCAACCGTCATTTCGGCAGGAGCACAGACATAGCCTATTTTCCATCCTGTTGTATGTGTTGTTTTTCCAAACGATGAAACAACAAATGCTCTTTCTGCTAAAACGGGCCGTGTTGCAATACTCAAGTGCGGAACACCATCAAAAACAATATGTTCATACACCTCATCAGACAAAATCATGATATTCGTGTTCTGAACTATTAATTCGAGTTGATCCAAATCCTCTTTCCTCATGACTGCACCGGTTGGATTATGAGGAAAATTAACAATGATCAATCTTGTTCTAGCTGTGATTTTCGTCTTAACAAGATCCCAATCAACCTTGAATGTTTGTATCTCTTGCGTTGGTGCTTGCATAGGTATACAAATTGCTTTAGCTCCAGATAGTTTGATTGCGGGTAAATAACAGTCATAGCAAGGTTCCAGGACAATAACTTCATCTCCGGTTCCAACACATGCCAACATGATTGCCATGATGGCTTCAGTAGCACCGCTTGTAACTGTTATCTCTGTATCAATGTTGTAGTGTCGTCCATATAAGATCTTTACCTTTTCACCAATGACATTTCTCAATTCTGCTACGCCTGGCATGTATGGATATTGATTAAATCCTTCTGCCATCGCTTGAGTTACATATGCTTGAAGTTTCGGATCTGTATTGAAGTCGGGGAAACCTTGACCAAGATTAATAGCTTTGTATTCGAGAGCCATCTTGCTCATGGTTGTAAAAATGGTCAGCCCTACTTCTGGTAGTTTTGAGTTGATTTGCATGTCTTGATTATTTATTTGTTGTGTTATCGACTGATAATACGCATTTTTTTCTGGTTGTGTAGTTTGAATAAACTGATGAGATTATTAACTGGTGGAATGATTGCTCTAATAGGTGCACTCATTGCCGTATGGCTGCATACACCCCTGCCCTGGATGCTTGGACCGCTCTTATTCGTCGCTACGAGCAGAATGGCTTCGGTACCTGTCATAAGCTCAGCAAAATTGAGATATCTAGGTCAATGGGGTATTGGTATATCTCTTGGTCTTTACTTTACGCCTTATGTTGTTGGTGTCATCGCTCAAAATATCTGGCCTATTTTGGCTGGGATGTTCTTTGCTGTCTGCCTTGGATTCTATGGAACTCTAGTTTTCAGAAAACTAGGAGGAGTGGATTTAAAAACTGCTTGGTTTGCCTCAGCAATTGGTGGTGCAAGTGAAATGACTTCACTATCTGAAAGATACGGTGGACGTGCAGATCTTGTAGCAAGCGCTCATAGTCTAAGAATACTGACAGTTGTTGTTGTTATCCCTATTGCTTTGCAAATATGGGGTGTTGTTGGCACTGATGCCTCACTGCCAGGCCCAAAGGTTGTTAATTTAGGAGGATTGGTAATCCTTGCCGCTTTAACAGCATCAAGTGCATTGATCGCTGGTTTTCTTAAAATGCCTAATGGATGGGTACTTGGACCTATGTTCGTCGCTATGGGCCTGACAATGGCTGGTATTGAGCTATCAGCCCTTCCTGATTTTGTATCTAAAACAGGTCAATTACTAATAGGCTGGTCTCTAGGTGATAAGTTCCGCCCGGGTTTTTTTCGTGTTGCCCCAAGGTTCTTGCTCAGTGTTGTTTTTTGTTCAATTAGTTCTATCTTCTTAGCATTTTGTTTCGCCCTGCTTCTTGATCAAACAACATCAATTCCTCTGGCAACACTATTATTAGGTTTAGCACCTGGCGGAATTGCAGAAATGGCTATTACAGCGAAAGTCCTGCAATTAGGTGTTCCTCTGGTTACGGCGTTTCAGGTTACTAGAATGGCCCTTGTTGTTATCATCACTGGACCCATGTTTAAATTATTCATTCTTAAACACTGTAAAGACCAAATAGTTCTCCACAAACTATAAACAAGTTATTAAGCCACTTATCAACAGTTTTATCCAAAAACAAAACTGTTTCACGTGAAACATTAATTTGTTGACGTTCGTGATTGTTTCACGTGAAACAATTCAGAATAAAAACTTATCAACAGTTTTATCCACATATCTTTAGATTAGATACGGTTATTTGCGTGTTTATATATGTTTCACGTGAAACATTAGCCGCTATCAGAAATGTGAGTTTATAATTCGCCTCCCTACTATGGTGAGACAGTCAGGTTTATATGATTCACCCTTCAAAATTTGATGTGATAGTCGTTGGCGGCGGGCATGCTGGAACAGAAGCAGCACTCGCCTCGGCACGCAGCGGCGCTAAAACATTACTACTTACCCACAACATTGAAACCTTAGGTCAAATGTCTTGTAATCCCTCTATTGGCGGAATTGGTAAAGGACATTTGGTTAAAGAGGTTGATGCTCTGGGTGGGGCAATGGCGATTGCAACGGATGAAGCTGGAATACAGTTCAGAATTTTGAATAGTTCTAAAGGCCCAGCCGTGCGTGCGACACGTGCTCAGGCAGATAGAACGCTTTATAAATATGCAATAAGATCTAGATTGGAAAATCAACCCAATCTTTGGCTGTTTCAACAAGCCGTAGATGATCTGATATTAGAAGGTGATAAGGTCGTAGGTGCTATTACACAAATTGGATTGAAATTTCATTCAAAAGCAGTAGTGTTAACAGCAGGGACTTTCTTGAATGGATTAATTCACGTTGGTCTGAAAAACTATACTGCAGGTCGTGCAGGCGATCCTCCAGCGACAAGTCTTGGTAACCGCTTACGTGAGATGAAGTTACCACAAGGCAGATTAAAAACTGGAACTCCACCAAGAATTGATGGGCGCAGCATAAATTTCTCCGTTCTTGAAGAACAACCAGGTGATTTGAATCCTGTACCAGTATTTTCTTATCTTGGCTCAGCACAAATGCACCCAAGACAAGTACCGTGTTGGATAACGCATACGAACCAACAAACGCACGATATCATTAGAGGTGGTCTTGATCGATCTCCTATGTACAGCGGTGTGATTGAAGGAATCGGCCCCAGATATTGTCCATCGATAGAAGATAAAGTTCATCGATTTGCTGGAAAAGATTCGCATCAGGTTTTTCTAGAACCTGAAGGATTGGACACACACGAAATATATCCAAACGGTGTCTCAACCTCGTTACCTTATGACGTCCAATTAAACTTAATTCATTCTTTGCCTGGCCTAGAGAATGCTCACATCGTGCGTCCAGGTTATGCCATTGAATATGATTATTTTGATCCAAGAGAATTAAAAACATCATTAGAGACGAAAAGCTTGTCAGGTTTGTTTTTTGCAGGACAAATAAACGGTACAACAGGGTATGAAGAGGCTGCTGCGCAAGGTTTAATGGCAGGCATTAATGCTGCACGTTATTCACGAGAGCAAGAACCTTTAGTACTTAGGCGTGACCAAGCGTACCTCGGTGTGTTGGTCGATGATCTCGTGACTAAAGGAGTAACAGAGCCTTATCGAATGTTTACATCCAGAGCAGAATATCGATTAAGTTTAAGGGAAGACAATGCCGATTGGCGTTTGACAGAGCTTGGTCGACAACTTGGCTTAGTTGATGAAGCTCGTTGGAAAGCTTTTAATATCAAGCATGAGGCCGTTGAAAAAGAGATTGCCCGGCTAAAAACCACGTGGATAAATCCAAGGATGATCAGCGCGGACGTTGCCATATCTACCTTGGGCAAAGAAATTGAACGTGAGTACTTACTATCAGATTTACTCAAGCGTCCAAACGTTTCTTATGATGCATTAATAAATATGTCTTATCAGGATGGTATTCAGATGACAGGTGGTTTACCGCCTGGAGAATATGCTGATCAGGTGGAAGTACAAGTTAAATACGAAGGCTATATCGCACGTCAGCAAGACGAAGTGAATAAACAAATGTCATTCGAGGAACAACGAATTCCCACGGAGATTGATTTTGATGGCGTGACAAGCCTCTCCTTCGAAGTCAGACAGAAGCTTAAAACGCATAAGCCCGAGACGGTAGGTCAAGCTTCTCGCATCTCTGGAGTAACACCTGCTGCGATTTCATTGTTGCTTATTTATCTGAAACGGCATTACTACGGCAATAATCAAGGGACTGGCAAAAAAGAGCGCACGAGCAAACCTGATGTTTTGGACACTCAGGAAAATAGTCACAAACAAGAAGCCTTATGACTTCCCGGGATAAAGAAGGCTCTTTTTTAGTGCGACTGGAGCAAGTCGTACAAGCGTATGGGTTAGATCTAACGGCCAATCAGAAAGTTTATTTACTCACTTACCTGGAGCAACTGAGTAAGTGGAATAAAACGTATAACCTCACAGCGATCAGAGATCAGGATCAAGCACTGATTCATCATCTGTTTGATAGCTTAAGTGTTGTTAAACCGTTAATGATCGATTTACACAAACGCGGTATTTCAAAACCAGAACTCATGGATGTTGGTTCTGGTGGTGGATTACCTGGCGTTATTTTGGCGATTGCAATTCCAGAAGCATCGATTACGTGTGTCGATGCAGTAGAGAAAAAAATAGCATTCATCAGGCACGTAACGGGAGTGCTTCAATTAAGAAACATGAAAGCGATGCACGCACGGGTTGAAGAAATGCCTGAGGCGGAAATGGATATTGTGACGTCAAGGGCTTTTACATCATTAAAAAATTTCGCTGATCTTTCAGGGAAACATGTAGCGGAGAATGGTGCATTGGTTGCGATGAAAGGTAAACAACCCGTAGATGAAATGTCAGAACTCAATATTACTGAATGGAACATAGAGAGGATTGAAAAATTGACTGTTCCAGAGCTTGACGCCGAGCGTTGTCTCGTATGGATGCAAAGGAAAGGAAAAGAATGAATACCAGTACAAAAACCAGAAACATGCGTGTTTTTTGTATCGCGAATCAAAAAGGAGGGGTAGGGAAAACGACGACAGCAATTAACTTGTCTGCGGGTTTAGCAAAACTCGCACAACGCGTTTTGCTGATCGATCTTGATCCGCAGGGAAATGCCACAATGGGTAGCGGTATAGATAAAAGCTTATTGGCACATAATTTATACGATGTGCTCATTGGGGAAGCCAGCATTACAGAAGCACGTGTGCGTTCCGAGACGGGTGGTTACGATGTATTACCTGCTAACCGTGAATTATCCGGTGCAGAAATAGATCTTGTCGGAATGCAAGAACGCGAACTACAACTTAAACACGCGTTACAGAAAATTGAGGAGCAGTACGATTTTGTACTCATCGACTGCCCTCCGACTCTATCTTTGCTTACCTTGAATGGCTTGGCGGCGGCACACGGCGTGATCATTCCGATGCAGTGCGAGTATTTTGCACTCGAGGGCTTATCTGATCTGGTCAATACAATTAAACGCGTACACCGGAACATAAATCCCGAATTAAGCTTGATAGGCTTATTACGAGTCATGTTTGATCCTCGCGTGACTTTGCAACAACAAGTTTCCGCCCAGTTGGAAGCCCACTTCGGCGACAAAGTATTTAAAACAGTTGTGCCAAGAAATGTCAGGCTTGCAGAAGCACCGAGCCACGGAATGCCTGGCGTTACCTATGATCCGAGTTCACGCGGTGCCCAGGCATATATCGCCTTTGGTGCAGAAGTTATCGCACGCGTGAACACGAAAACGAATAAATAACAGGATTGAGAATGGTTACCAAAAAACCTAAAGGGCTTGGAAGAGGCCTAGAAGCGTTACTCGGAGCTGATATTCCCGCAGTTGGAAAGCTTGGCGAATCACAGTCTGAAAATCAGCTACCAAACGTATTGCAACTATCCAAATTAAAAGCTGGTAAATACCAACCTCGCACACGGATGGATGAAGGAGCCTTGGCAGAATTAGCCGACTCAATTCGATCGCAGGGAGTTATGCAGCCGATACTTGTACGTCCTGTTGATGCAGTAAAAGGACTATATGAAATCATTGCTGGTGAAAGACGCTTTCGCGCAGCGCAACTGGCAGGCCTGACAGAAGTACCCGTGCTCGTCAGAGAGGTTTCGGACGAAAACGCTGCAGCAATGGCGCTGATTGAAAACATCCAGCGAGAAGATTTGAATCCTCTTGAAGAGGCGCATGGTGTTAAACGTCTGCTTGATGAATTTGGACTGACACATGAACAAGCGGCAACAGCGATTGGACGTTCGAGGTCTGCAACAAGTAATCTACTACGCTTATTAAATCTGGCCAGCCCTGTGCAAACCATGCTTTTAGCTGGTGATATCGACATGGGTCATGCGCGTGCACTGCTATCAGTTGATGGTGCTACACAAATCCAGTTCGCCAACCTGATTATTGCGAAGCGGTTATCTGTTCGAGATACAGAAAAAATGGTTGCGCAGGTTGAAAAAGAGCCAGAAGGAAAAAACAAACAAAAGACAGGCAAGATTTCATCATCGCGAGATACTATAAGAATGGAAGAAGCCTTATCAGATCAACTTGGTACAAAAGTTACCCTTAAAGTCGGCGGTAAGGATCGTGGCCAGATTATTATCGATTTTCATGGCTGGGAACATTGCTCATCGCTGATAGAGAAAATGCGGTTAAAGACATCACTGGAATAAGCTGATAATCATAAATACTTTTATTGCAAAAGCAATTTGCGCTAAGCTTTACGAAGACAATGACTAGAGAGACAAACATGACAAGAACACATCCACATCACGCAGAAATTCAGTCGCATATTGGCAAGATGAAAAAAATTGCTGAACGCGCGGAATTAAAAAGAGAAGCGCTCGAAGAGTTAAGCAATGAGGTACGGGCACTAGCATCACAGAAGGACTGGTGGTCAGAAAACTTGTTCCCAGCACCAGAGCAAGATGAAAACCAGGTGCGCTATCTTATTAGTGAAGATGCCGATAAAAGTTACGCGCTTTATCTAAATGTTATGAAACCAGGCAAGAAGATCATTCCCCATAATCACACAACCTGGGCTTGTATTGCTGCAGTTGAGGGGATTGAACACAATTATCTCTATGAGAGACTCGATGATGGCTCCACACCGGGCGTGGGCAAACTTAAGCAAGTTCAAACAGTCGTGGTCGATCCGGGTAATGTCATCGCCCTGATGCCAGAAGATATACACGCCGTTCAAATACAAGGTGATCAAGTAATCCGTCATTTACATATGTATGGACGAGCGTTGGAAACACTTGATCGCAGGATTGGATTTGATCTCGAGAAAGAAACTTGCAGCATCATGCCTGTTGGTGTGCAGACGCGACGCTAACAATGTCAGATCAGAAACGTAATACGCGGTTATTGCGTGCAGGCAGGCCTGCGCACGGATGGGTTAATGTACCCGCAACGCGCGCAAGTACGTTTGTTTTCGAAACGGTTCAGTCCTGGCGAGATACGCGCAAAAGACGCGATACAGAAAGATTGAACTCCTATGGTGCTCGGGGTACAGACTCAACGCATGCACTGGAAGATGCTGTTGTGGAACTGGAGGGCGGTTACCGTGCTAGTTTCTTCCCAACAGGACAGGCTGCGATAGCCGTCACGCTCATGGCTTTGTTAAAGTCAGGAGACCATCTGTTGATGACGGATTCTGCCTATGAACCAGTAAGAAGATTTTGTAAGGATCAGCTTGCGAAGATAGGGGTAGAAGTTAGTTACTACAAACCCGATGGTTCAGACCTGAAGAGCAAAATCCAGGCAAACACTAAAGTGATTTACGTTGAATGTCCAGGATCTCTGGTTTACGAGATGCTGGATTTGAGGGCTGTAAGCGAGTTAGCCCGTGCACATGATTGTTGGACGGTCGCAGATAATACATGGGGCTCAGGTTGGTTATATCAACCCATTGCATTGGGTGCGGATATATCGATCATCGCGGCGACTAAATATCTGGGTGGACACTCGGACGTCATGATGGGGATTGCGGTTGCGAACGCAAGAGCCTGGCCGATATTGCAACAAGTCGTCGTGGATTATGGCCAGACAGTAGGTGGCGATGACGCCTACCTGGTCAGTAGAGGCATCAGATCCTTGCCCGCACGCATGGCAATGCACGAAAAAAACACATACCGTGTCATGGAGTGGCTAGCCACCCGAGCAGAAATTGTTCATATATTTAATCCTTCACTGCCGCAAGACCCCGGCCATGCACACTGGAAAAGAGATTGCGCGGGTATTAACGGGTTAATCACGATTGAGTTGTCTCCACGCGTGAGCGCAGAACAAATGGAGATTTTTATTGATGCGTTGCAACTTTTTGGCCTGGGTGCCTCGTGGGGTGGCTTTGAAAGTTTAGTCATACCAACCAACATGCCAGCCGTGAGAACTTTGTCCGACTGGAGCGGCCGAGGACAAATCGTACGGCTACATATTGGACTCGAGAACGCTGAAGATTTAATTGCAGACTTAGCGCAAGCATTAGACCAACTCAATTAAATAGGTAAAAGCAATGCAAAACAACGCAGTCAAAACGGTTACGCCAACAGTTTTAAAGAGTTGGTTGCATGATGGAAATGAAATTGCATTGCTTGATGTCAGAGAGCACGGAGAGTATGGCGAAGCACATTTGTTTTATGTCGTCTCAACGCCCTACAGCAAGCTTGAAGCAGAAGTTGCTCGCATGGTTAAAAGAAAAAATGTTCGCATCGTTTTAGTCGATGAGAATGGCGGCAAGCTCGCGCTCGACAGCGCACACAAACTGATGGCACAAGGCTATCCGTCCCTACATATTCTGGATGGTGGTGTGCAGGGCTGGAAAAAAGCCGGATACGAGTTGTTCGCAGGCGTTAATCTGCCGAGCAAAACATTTGGTGAGCTAGCAGAACACGCCTTCGATACGCCTCGCATCACAGCGCTTGAATTAAACGAAAAAATTAAACGCGGTGATGATCTGATTGTGCTGGATGGCAGGCCGTTTACTGAGTTTAAAAAGATGAGTATCCCAACGGCAATTTGTTGTCCGAATGGCGAATTACCGCTGCGCATCGATGAGCTGGTCGCAAACGAGCAAACTACGATCGTCATTAATTGTGCTGGTCGTACTCGCAGTATTATCGGCGCACAAACGCTGATTAATCTGGGTATAAAAAACAAAGTGCTGGCGCTGGAAAATGGCACGCAGGGTTGGTACCTCGCCGATTTGCAGCTGGATCATGGCAAGACAAAACGTCATGCACTGGAAATAGATTCTGCAAGCCTGAAAAATAAACAACAGCGTGCCTTAGCGCTGGCTAATAAATATCAGGTATCTTCAGTTGATATAAACACGGTTCGTCAGTGGCTAAAAGAAACGGACAGGACGACATTTTTGTGTGATGTAAGAACACCTGAAGAGTTTGCGCAAGGCTCATTACCTGGCGCGCAAAACACGCCGGGTGGTCAACTCGTTCAAGCGACCGATCAGTATGTTGCTGTTAAAGGCGCAAGACTTGTGGTGTTTGATAACGAAGGTGTGAGAGCACCTGCCATGGCCTCATGGCTAGCAATGCTGGGCTGGGAGGTTGTGGTGTTGCAAAACGCGTTAGCCCAAGCCTCTGTGCTTGAGGCGTTCCACGAGGAAATGACTGGGATTACGATAGAAAATATAACAAGCCTGGAGTTAAAAAAAGCGCTTGATGAGAATGTTTGCTTCCTGGATTTGCGACCGAGCATGAAATATCGTGAGTCGCATATCGAACAATCACACTGGACAACCAGAGTAAATCTCGAAAAAGTTTTAAAGGATAAAGCGAGCAAGGACGTTGTGCTGATTGCCGATGACCTTGTTATCGCCAGACTTTTTGCGATGGATTTACAACAAGCGGGCATTAAAAATATCAGGCTCAATATGGACACGCCAGCGCAGTGGCGAGAGGCAGGACTGAGTGTGATTGCCACCTCAAACATACCGACCGATCAAGAGTGCATCGATTACTTATTTTTTGTTCATGATCGACATGATGGTAATAAAACAGCAGCAAGACAGTATCTTGCCTGGGAAATGAATTTGCTTGCACAAATTGACGAGCAGGAGCGCAATAGTTATAGGTTACCTGCTCATCAAGGGCATTAGTCAGACAAATGGAGTAAACGCATGAAGATTTTTTCAGGCAAAGTCATCGCACTGGCTTTTCTGTTGACAGGGCTATCTGGATTTGTACAAGGGCAATCACTCAAACCCCTGTCGGATTTCCCTGTTCAGCCACTGACGATAATTTCGCCCTTTCCACCGGGGGGTGGCAATGACAGTTTGTCACGCGTGCTCGCCGCAGAATTACAAAGCATAGTTGGTCAGCCGGTGGTTGTTGAAAACAAAGCAGGTGCGGGAGGTAATTTGGGTACCTCTCAGGCAGCACGGGTGAAAGCAGATGGCTATACCTTGCTGATGTCACAGACCAGCATCATTGCTGTGAATCCAGTTATGTATGCCAATGCCGGATTTGAGCCACAAAAAGATTTTCAACCACTATCGCAGTTGACCGCGGCACCTGTTGTCTTCGTTGTGCGCACAGAAAGCCTCTATCAAACGCTGCCAGATTATCTGGCAGCTGCTAAAAAGAAACCAGGCGAAATCAATTACGCAACGCCTGGCAATGGGACGCTTTCTCATCTGACAACCGCTCGTTTGTCTAAACAAGCTGGCGTTGAACTCACGCATATTCCTTATCGCGGAGCAGGGCCTGCTGCGACTGATTTACTCGGTGGGCAAGTTGATATGTTGGTGACATCACCCTCATCTGTTGAGGCCCTCGTTACCTCAGGCAAGCTCAAAGTACTCGCGGCAACCAATTCAAATTTGATTGGTGTTTTCAAAAATGTACCTACATTAAAGACCCTGGGTATTGAAAACATGGAGGTTGTAGACTGGTATGGAGTTTTTGTGCCACGAGCAACACCCGCTGACCGTGTTGCTTACCTCACGCAAGCGATTCGACAAGCGATGCAGTCGCCCGCAGTGATTACAAAAGTCAACCAGGGTGGCTCGGAGGTCATTGCCAGCGAGACCAAGGCCTTTGAGCAGAAAGTGGCCGAGGAAATAAAAGAATGGACTGCAGTTGTGCAGTCTTCGGGCGTGAAAGCTGAATAAGTATGAAGAGCAAGCGAAATTGCTTGGGAAGCACAAATATTACTAAATAATACTTGCCCTGCTGATTGCTAACATAACAGTGCTTGTTAATGTTGATTGTTAACATCGACTTGACAATCCGTAAAAGTTCCTCCATAATCGTCGGTTCCTCTTGTGGAGAGGTGCCCGAGTGGTTAAAGGGGGCAGACTGTAAATCTGTTGGCCTTGCGCCTACGTTGGTTCGAATCCAACCTTCTCCACCAAGAGACCTGATTTGGATATACCGAGGGACCACGGAAACTCGACTTAAAGCGGGTGTAGCTCAATGGTAGAGCAGAAGCCTTCCAAGCTTACGACGAGGGTTCGATTCCCTTCACCCGCTCCAGTATGTCGCAGCAGTTTGCGGTATAAACAAAATATGCGGTAGAGATTGTGCAGTACAAAAGTGCAGTAGAAAAAAGCAGTACAGATTTCAGTAGTACAGATTTCGTATGTTCGTGGGGTCTGACCCGGCGAATGCGCCCATGTGGCTCAGTGGTAGAGCACTCCCTTGGTAAGGGAGAGGTCACGCGTTCGATCCGCGTCATGGGCACCAAAAGTATAAGTGCTTGCAGTTAATGTTTTGAACTTTAGATTTTTTATTACCCACCTCTTTCATCAGATTCAATTCAGGTCAGGAGTTAGTCATGGCAAAAGGTAAATTCGAACGTACCAAACCACACGTCAACGTTGGCACTATTGGTCACGTTGATCATGGCAAAACCACATTGACAGCGGCTATCACAACCGTGTTGTCGGCAAAGTATGGTGGCGAGGCTAAAGACTACTCACAGATCGACGCTGCACCTGAAGAGCGTGCACGCGGTATTACGATCAACACCGCCCACGTTGAGTATGAGACCGAAGGTCGTCACTACGCTCACGTTGACTGCCCCGGCCACGCCGACTACGTCAAGAACATGATTACCGGTGCTGCGCAGATGGACGGCGCGATTCTGGTGGTGTCGGCTGCTGACGGCCCAATGCCACAGACGCGTGAACACATTCTGCTGTCACGTCAGGTGGGCGTGCCTTACATCATCGTCTTCCTGAACAAGGCTGACATGGTTGATGACGCTGAACTGCTTGAGCTGGTCGAGATGGAAGTGCGCGAGCTTCTCTCCAAGTACGACTTCCCGGGCGACGATACTCCAATCATCAAGGGTTCAGCCAAGCTGGCACTTGAAGGTGACAAGGGTGAGTTGGGCGAGCAGGCCATCATGAAATTGGCTGAAGCCCTCGATTCATACATTCCAATGCCAGAGCGCGCAGTAGATGGCACGTTCCTGATGCCTGTGGAAGACGTGTTCTCGATCTCGGGTCGCGGCACGGTTGTGACCGGTCGTATCGAGCGCGGCATCATCAAAGTGGGCGAAGAAATCGAAATCGTTGGTATCCACGACACACTGAAGACCACTTGCACGGGCGTTGAAATGTTCCGCAAGCTGCTCGATCAGGGTCAGGCTGGTGACAACGTAGGTATTCTGTTGCGCGGCACCAAGCGTGAAGAAGTTGAGCGTGGCCAGGTTCTGGCCAAGCCAGGTTCGATCAAGCCACACACAGACTTCACCGCTGAGGTGTACATTCTGTCGAAAGACGAAGGTGGTCGTCATACACCATTCTTTAACGGCTATCGTCCACAGTTCTACTTCCGTACGACTGACGTGACCGGTACGATCGAATTGCCAGCAGACAAAGAAATGGTTCTGCCAGGCGATAACGTACAGATGACCATCAAACTGTTGGCGCCTATCGCCATGGAAGAAGGTCTGCGTTTTGCAATCCGCGAAGGTGGCCGTACTGTTGGCGCCGGCGTCGTTGCGAAAATTCTGAAGTAATTTTAGTTAAGTGCGGGCAGGAGTCCTTTAGGGTTCCTGCCTTTTTTAGCAGTGCAGGTATAGGGGCGTAGCTCAATTGGCAGAGCGTCGGTCTCCAAAACCGAAGGTTGGGGGTTCGAGGCCCTCCGCCCCTGCCACCGCCGAAATAAAAAATTAGTGAGTTACACCTTTTTTGTGTGCTCACCTTGAGAAAATGTCGAACACCACGATCGTAACCGTTTCAAGTACTACAGACCGACTTAAGCTCGGCTTGTCCGTTCTTGTCATCATCGCAGGCATAGTTGGATATTCATATTTTGAATCCAAATTGCCGATGGTCGCACGCATAGCGATTTTCGTTGCAAGCCTGGTGCTGGCTGCGTTGATCGCATGGTCTAGTGAGACCGGACGAAGAACGATCGCATTTGCGCAAGAGTCTTATAACGAAGTCAAACGCGTAACGTGGCCAACTCGCAAAGAAACCATGCAGATGACCGGTATTGTGTTTGCATTCGTTGCGATCATGGGACTGTTTCTGTGGATTCTCGACAGGTCTGTCGAGTGGTTGCTGTTCAGTGTACTGCTCGGCTGGAAATAACAAGGACGATCCATGAGTAAACGTTGGTATGTCGTTCATGTCTATTCCGGCATGGAAAAAAGTGTTCACAAGGCAATGCTCGAAAGAATCGAGCGTGCCGGTCTGCAAACTTCTTTTGGCAAGATACTTGTGCCATCGGAAGAGGTTGTAGAAATGAAAGGTGGCCAGAAATCAATCTCTGAGCGTCGTATTTTCCCAGGTTATGTAATGGTAGAGATGGACCTCACGGATGAAACATGGCATGTCATTAAAAATACACCACGTGTGACGGGGTTTTTGGGCGGCTCGGGTAACCGGCCTACTCCCATTTCTGAAAAAGAAGTGGCAAAGATCATGTCGCAGATGGAAGAAGGTGTGGAGAAGCCACGTCCAAAAGTCCTCTTCGAAGTGGGCGAAATGGTTCGTGTCAAAGAGGGGCCTTTTGCAGATTTCAACGGCAACGTCGAAGAAGTCAATTACGAAAAAAGCAAAGTACGTGTTTCAGTTGCGATTTTCGGACGCTCAACACCAGTCGAGTTGGATTTTAGTCAGGTCGAAAAAACCTAATTTTTATTAACCCCGGGGAGCAAGAGCTCTAAAAGCTCAAGCGATTGAACCCGTAAGGAGAAAAGCATGGCGAAGAAAATCGTCGGCTTCATCAAGCTGCAAGTACCAGCTGGTAAAGCTAACCCATCACCACCGATCGGCCCTGCCCTTGGTCAGCGCGGTTTGAACATCATGGAATTTTGCAAGGCATTCAACGCCAAGACCCAGGGTCTTGAGCCAGGTCTGCCAATTCCTGTTGTGATTACTGCTTTTGCAGACAAGAGCTTCACCTTTATCATGAAGACGCCACCAGCGTCGATTCTGATCAAGAAAGCTGCTGGCTTGCAAAAAGGTTCCGCACGTCCACATACAGACAAAGTTGGTAAGTTGACACGCGCACAAGCTGAAGAAATCGCCAAAGCTAAATCACCTGACCTCACAGCAGCTGATTTGGATGCAGCAGTTCGCACCATCGCCGGTAGCGCACGCAGCATGGGCATTACGGTAGAGGGTCTCTGATCATGGCAAAACTTTCAAAACGACTCGCCGCGATTGCAGCAAAAATCGACCGCGAGAAAATGTATCCAGTTACTGAAGCAATCACACTGGTTAAAGAGTGTGCGACGGCTAAGTTCGACGAGTCAATCGATATCGCCGTCCAACTCGGTATTGATCCAAAGAAATCTGACCAGCTCGTTCGTGGTTCAGTGGTGTTGCCAGCAGGTACCGGTAAGTCAGTCCGCGTCGCGGTGTTTGCTCAAGGCGACAAAGCTGAACAAGCTAAAGCCGCAGGAGCTGATATCGTCGGAATGGAAGATCTGGCTGAACAAATCAAAGGTGGCACTTTCAACTTCGACGTGGTCATCGCTTCACCAGACACCATGCGTATTGTTGGTACGCTCGGTCAGATCCTCGGCCCTCGCGGCTTGATGCCTAACCCCAAAGTGGGTACGGTGACTCCTGATGTCGCCCAGGCAGTGAAAAACGCGAAAGCAGGTCAGGTTCAATACCGCACAGACAAAGCAGGTATCGTTCACGCAACAATCGGTCGCGCATCGTTCAATGTCGAGCAGTTGCAGACCAACCTTGCAGCGCTTGTGGATGCTTTGCAAAAAGCGCGCCCAACAGCGTCAAAAGGTATTTACCTTCGCAAGCTTGCCGTTTCATCCACGATGGGTGGCGGTGCGCGCGTTGAAATAGCTTCACTGACAGCAGCTTAATTGCCGCTGTTTGTATTACAAGACTTTGGGCTGCACTCGGATGTATCCGGGTGTTGCTGTCAAAGACCGCTGGAGCAGCGACTGGTTAGACGGAATCCTTCCGTTTAACTAACAATGCTTAATCCCAGGATGTTACTGGATCCAGCGCAGACGGCGCCCTTGGAAGATTTCTAGTTCAGAATTCTACCAGGATCGCCGCATTCGGTTGATGCAAGGGAATTTTCCCAGGCATCTTTTGATGGAGTGTTCAAACCGTGAGTCTCAATCGTCAAGAGAAAGCGATCGTAATCGAAGAAGTCACGACACAAGTCGCGACCGCTCAGTCGATTGTGGTTGCAGAGTACCGTGGTCTGGACGTCGCCTCTGTTACCGTACTGCGCAAAACGGCGCGTGAATCGGGCGTATACCTTCGAGTCCTTAAAAACTCGTTAGCACGCCGAGCAATTGCTGGCACACCTTTCGAGGCTTTGTCCGCAAAACTCACCGGTCCACTGATCTATGGCATTAGTGCCGATCCGGTCAACGCTGCAAAAGTTCTTTCAGCATTTTCGAAAACCAACGATAAGCTCATCATCAAGGCCGGCTCACTGCCAAACAGCCTGCTTGATGCGAATGGTGTTACGGCTCTGGCCACAATGCCTTCACGCGAAGAGTTGCTCTCGAAACTGTTGGGCACTATGCAAGCCCCGATCGCGACGTTTGTACGTACCCTCAACGAAATTCCAACCAAGTTCGTGCGTGGCCTCGCAGCCGTTCGCGATCAAAAAGAAGCCGCTTAATCGCAACTTACGGAATTTTTTTGAACGACAAGCGATACCAACCCCTGGCTAATTATTAAATCTGGAGTTCTACAAATGGCTAACAAAGCTGAAATCCTCGACGCAGTCGCAAACATGACTGTTCTGGAACTGTCCGAACTGATCAAAGAAATGGAAGAGAAGTTTGGCGTATCCGCTGCTGCAGCAGCAGTCGCTGTTGCTGCACCTGCTGCTGGTGGCGCTGCTGCTGCTGCTGAAGAGCAGACAGAGTTCAATGTTATGTTGCTCGAAGCTGGCGCAAACAAAGTCAGCGTCATTAAAGCAGTTCGCGAAATCACCGGTCTTGGCCTGAAAGAAGCCAAAGATCTGGTTGACGGCGCTCCAAAAGCTGTGAAAGAAGGTATTGCTAAGGCTGACGCTGAAGCTGCCAAGAAGAAGCTTGAAGAAGCTGGCGCCAAGGTTGAGTTGAAGTAAGCCTTGCCAGTGATCGCCCGGGGAGAGCTCCAAGCATTCCCCGGGCTTTTGCGCTTTCAGAAAACCCCTCTCGAAAACGGGGTCAATGCTCAGGGAAACCTGAATTAGGACAACCGGTTAGTCGGGTTTTCTGAAGTCGTTAGCAGTACCAGCAGTAAAAATAGTATCAGAAGTAGTACCCAAAAATTTTGTAGACCCTGTGGCCGTGGTTGACGGCCTATGACCTCGAGTCGGAGTGCTCATGCCTTACTCGTTTACCGAAAAAAAGCGCATCCGCAAAAGCTTCGCCAAGCGTGAGGACGTGCAAGACGTTCCTTACCTGCTTGCGACACAGCTTCAATCATACCTAACCTTCTTGCAAGCCGACACCTCACCTTCTGCCCGAAATGAGCAGGGGTTGCAGGCTGCCTTTAGTTCAATCTTTCCGATCGTCAGCCACAACAATATGGCTCGACTCGAATTCGTCAGCTATGGCTTGGGCGAACCCGTGTTCGATGTCAAAGAGTGCCAGCTGCGCGGTCTGAATTACGCATCGCCTTTGCGGGCAAAAGTGCGTCTGGTGCTGCTCGACCGCGAGGTCAGCAAGCCAACCGTAAAAGAAGTCAAAGAACAGGAAGTCTATATGGGCGAAATTCCGCTCATGACGAATACTGGCTCCTTTGTCATCAACGGTACAGAGCGCGTCATTGTTTCGCAGTTGCATCGCTCACCTGGTGTGTTCTTTGAACATGACCGTGGTAAGACGCATAGCTCTGGCAAGCTGTTGTTCTCGGCACGCGTGATTCCTTATCGTGGCTCATGGCTCGACTTCGAATTTGACCCGAAAGACGTTTTGTTTTTCCGTGTCGATCGTCGTCGCAAAATGCCAGTCACGATCTTGCTCAAAGCAATCGGCATGACGCCAGAATCCATTCTTGAGCACTTCTTTGATTTCGATCAGTTCGAACTCAAGCCAGAAGGCGCGATGATGGAGTTCATCGGCGATCGCTGGAAAGGTGAGATGGCGCGTTTTGATATTACAGATCGCAATGGCAAGGTGCTTGTTGAAAAAGACAAGCGCGTCAATGCAAAACATCTGCGTGATATCGCTACAGCGAAAATCGATCGTGTTTCCGTGCCGGAAGATTTCCTTGTCGGCCGTATGCTCGCGACCAACATTGTTGATGCGGAAACAGGTGAGTTGATCGCCGCAGCAAATGACGAAATTACAGAATCCACTCTGACGGCGCTTCGCGCCGCTGGCGTGCAAACAATTCAGACCTTGTACACCAACGATCTGGATTGCGGTCCTTATATTTCACAGACTTTGCGCACCGACGAAACCGCGGACCAGATGGCTGCACGCGTGGCGATTTACCGCATGATGCGTCCTGGCGAGCCGCCAACCGAAGATGCTGTAGAGGCCTTGTTCCAGCGCTTGTTCTATAGCGAAGAGACATACGACCTCTCGCGTGTCGGCCGCATGAAAGTCAATAGCCGTCTAGGTCGTGGTGATGACATCACCGGCCCCATGACGCTTACTGACGACGACATCCTGAAGACCATTGGTATTCTGGTTGAGTTGCGTAACGGCCGGGGCCAGATCGATGATATCGATCACCTCGGAAACCGTCGCGTACGCTGTGTTGGTGAGTTAGCTGAAAACCAGTTCCGCGCTGGACTGGTACGCGTTGAGCGTGCCGTGAAAGAGCGTCTGGGTCAGGCCGAGACAGAAAACCTCATGCCGCATGATCTGATTAACTCCAAGCCGATTTCGGCTGCAATTAAAGAGTTCTTCGGTTCAAGCCAGCTCTCGCAGTTTATGGATCAAACCAATCCGCTTTCTGAAATCACGCACAAGCGTCGTGTTTCAGCTCTCGGACCTGGCGGTTTGACCCGTGAGCGCGCAGGCTTTGAGGTCCGTGACGTGCACCCAACGCACTACGGTCGTGTCTGCCCAATCGAAACACCAGAAGGCCCGAACATCGGCCTGATCAACTCCATGGCGTTGTATGCACGTCTGAACGAATACGGCTTTCTCGAAACGCCCTATCGTAAAGTCGTCGACTCGCGCGTGACAGATCAGATCGAATATCTCTCGGCCATTGAAGAAAGTAATTATGTGATCGCTCAGGCGAACGCCGAGCTCAGCGAGACCGGTAAATTCACCGACGAGTTGGTTGCTTGCCGTCAGGCTGGCGAGACATTGTTGACCGCACCTGCCAACGTTCACTACATGGACGTCGCACCATCACAGATCGTATCAGTTGCAGCTTCACTGATTCCGTTCCTTGAGCATGACGACG
The DNA here is from genome assembly GCA_036725985.1 of Burkholderiaceae bacterium. Classification (GTDB taxonomy): domain Bacteria; phylum Pseudomonadota; class Gammaproteobacteria; order Burkholderiales; family Burkholderiaceae_B; genus Zwartia. The sequence continues at coordinate 285,650 of DAIMDD010000001.1, read as the reverse complement.
CAAACCGTGCCTTGATGGGTGCCAACATGCAACGTCAGGCAGTTCCTTGCCTGCGTCCTGAAAAACCAGTTGTCGGTACGGGCGTCGAGCGCACCGTAGCCGTTGACTCGGGCACTACAGTTCAGGCGTTGCGTGGCGGTCTCGTAGATCACGTTGATGCAGATCGTATCGTGATTCGCGTCAACGATGAAGAAAACATCGCTGGAGAAGTTGGCGTTGATATCTACAACCTGATCAAGTACACACGCTCGAACCAGAACACGAACATCAACCAGCGCCCTATCGTGCGCCGTGGTGACCGTGTTGGTGCGGGTGACGTACTGGCTGATGGCGCATCGACAGACCTGGGCGAATTAGCTCTGGGTCAGAACATGCTGATCGCATTTATGCCCTGGAACGGCTATAACTTCGAAGACTCGATTCTGATCTCCGAAAAAGTCGTTGCTGATGATCGTTACACTTCGATTCACATCGAAGAATTAACGGTCGTGGCGCGCGATACCAAGCTTGGTCCTGAAGAAATTACACGCGACATCAGCAACCTGGCTGAAACCCAACTCAATCGTCTGGATGATTCGGGTATCGTACATATCGGCTCAGAAGTGCGTGCCGATGATGTGCTGGTCGGTAAGGTTACGCCAAAAGGCGAAACCCAACTGACGCCAGAAGAAAAACTGCTGCGCGCAATTTTTGGTGAGAAAGCATCTGACGTGAAAGATACGTCGCTGCGCGTGCCTTCGGGGATGGTCGGCACGGTTATTGATGTGCAAGTCTTCACCCGAGAAGGCATCGTGCGCGACAAGCGCGCGCAGGCCATCATTGATGATGAGTTGCGTCGCTATCGCCAGGACCTGAACGATCAGCTGCGTATCGTTGAAAAGGATACCTTTGATCGTATTGAAAAGCTGCTGGTTGGCAAAGCTGTCAATGGCGGTCCACGCAAGCTCGCCAAGGGTACCGTGATTAGCAAGGAATATCTGGTTGATCTGGATCGCTGGCAGTGGTTCGATATCCGTTTGTCCGACGAGGCACACGCGGTTGTTCTCGAACAGGCCAAAGAGTCACTTGAGCAGAAGCGTCACCAGTTTGATCTGGCGTTCGAAGAAAAGCGCAAGAAACTCACCCAGGGCGATGAGTTACCACCAGGCGTGCTCAAGATGATCAAGGTCTACCTTGCAGTCAAACGCCGTCTGCAACCTGGCGACAAGATGGCTGGTCGTCACGGTAACAAAGGTGTTGTCTCAAGGATTACGCCAGTCGAAGACATGCCACACATGGCTGACGGTACACCTGCTGACATCGTTCTGAACCCGCTTGGCGTGCCATCGCGGATGAATGTTGGACAGGTGCTCGAAGTCCACCTGGGCTGGGCCGCAAAAGGCTTGGGCCAGCGTATCGGCGACATGTTGCGTGACCAGCAAAAGATCGAAGTCAAAAAAATCCGTTCCTACCTTGATAAGGTTTATAACGGCACAGGCACGAGCGCACGTCTTGATGAACTGACCGATGACGACATCGTCGAATTGGCTCAAAACTTAAAGAGTGGAGTTCCATTTGCGACCCCCGTCTTTGACGGTGCGACCGAACAGGAAATCACCAAGATGCTCGAGCTCGCATATCCGCAAGAGGTTGCCAAACAAATGGGTCTGACTGAAAGCCGTACGCAAGCGTGGCTGTATGACGGTCGTACTGGTGAGCAGTTCGAGCGTCCTGTCACGATGGGCTATATGCACTACCTCAAACTGCACCATCTGGTCGATGACAAGATGCATGCACGTTCGACCGGTCCTTACTCGCTTGTGACCCAGCAGCCGCTGGGTGGTAAAGCGCAGTTCGGTGGTCAGCGTTTCGGTGAGATGGAAGTGTGGGCTCTCGAGGCATACGGCGCGTCCTATACGTTGCAAGAGATGTTGACGGTTAAATCCGATGACATCAATGGCCGTACCAAGGTATACGAAAACATCGTCAAGGGTGATCACACGATCGATGCGGGCATGCCCGAATCGTTCAACGTGCTTGTCAAGGAAATTCGTTCCTTGGCCCTCGACATGGATCTGGAGCGTAAATAATGAAAGCGCTACTCGACCTTTTCAAACAGGTTTCGCAAGACGAACAGTTCGATGCCATTAAAATTGGTATTGCCTCGCCAGAAAAGATACGCTCGTGGTCTTATGGCGAAGTTCGTAAACCTGAAACTATTAACTACCGTACGTTCAAACCCGAACGCGATGGCTTGTTTTGCTCCAAGATATTTGGTCCCATCAAGGACTATGAATGCTTGTGCGGTAAATACAAACGCCTGAAGCACCGCGGTGTGATCTGCGAAAAGTGCGGTGTCGAAGTCACCGTGGCTAAAGTGCGCCGTGAGCGTATGGGCCATATAGAGCTCGCCAGCCCCGTTGCTCACATTTGGTTTTTGAAGAGCTTGCCATCCCGTCTCGGTATGGTGCTCGACATGACCTTGCGTGATATTGAACGTGTTTTGTATTTCGAAGCATGGTGTGTGATTGAGGAAGGCATGACGCCACTCAAGCGTGGTCAGATTATGACTGACGACGACTTCATCGCCAAGACTGAAGAATACGGCGATGACTTCCGTGCCCTGATGGGTGCAGAAGCTGTTCGTGAACTGCTGCGCACAATCGATATCGATCGCGAAGTTGAAACACTGCGCGCCGAACTGACCGCCACGAGCTCAGAAGCCAAGATCAAGAAAATCTCCAAGCGCCTTAAAGTGCTTGAGGGTTTCCAGAAATCAGGCATCAAAGCAGAGTGGATGGTGATGGAAGTTCTGCCAGTGTTGCCACCGGACTTGCGTCCTCTGGTTCCGCTTGATGGCGGCCGCTTTGCGACCTCCGATCTGAACGACCTCTATCGTCGCGTGATCAACCGTAACAACCGGCTCAAGCGTCTGCTTGAGTTGAAGGCTCCTGAAATCATCTTGCGTAATGAAAAGCGCATGCTGCAGGAATCTGTCGACTCCCTGCTCGATAACGGCCGTCGCGGTAAAGCGATGACTGGTGCGAACAAGCGTCAATTGAAGTCGCTTGCAGACATGATCAAGGGTAAGAGCGGACGTTTCCGTCAGAACTTGCTTGGTAAGCGCGTGGACTACTCCGGTCGTTCGGTGATCGTGGTCGGCCCACAGCTCAAACTCCATCAGTGCGGTTTGCCAAAACTGATGGCGCTCGAACTGTTCAAGCCCTTTATTTTCAATCGTCTGGAAATGATGGGTCTGGCAACAACCATCAAGGCAGCTAAGAAACTCGTTGAGAGTCAGGAACCCGTTGTCTGGGATATTCTGGAAGACGTGATTCGTGAGCATCCCGTCATGCTCAACCGTGCGCCTACCTTGCATCGTTTGGGTATCCAGGCGTTCGAGCCTGTGCTGATTGAAGGTAAAGCGATCCAGCTGCATCCGCTGGTTTGCGCAGCCTTTAACGCCGACTTTGACGGCGACCAGATGGCTGTTCACGTTCCTCTTTCTCTCGAAGCACAGCTTGAAGCCCGTACACTGATGCTGGCCTCGAACAACGTGCTGTTCCCTGCAAACGGCGAACCTTCGATCGTGCCTTCACAGGATATCGTGCTGGGTCTCTACTACGCGACACGTGAGCGCACCAACGGCAAGGGCGAAGGCATGTTCCTTGCTGACGTCGCTGAAGTGCAGCGTGCGTATGACAACCGCGAAGTCACACTGCAAACACGCATTACCGTGCGTCTGCCAGAGTGGACCAAGGGCGCAGATGGTGAGTGGGTTGAGGGTGTGCAACGTGTCGAGACCACAATTGGTCGCGCACTGCTTTCCGAAATTCTGCCTAAAGGCCTGCCTTTCTCGGTGCTCAATCGCGCATTGAAAAAGAAAGAAATTTCACGCTTGATTAACCAGTCGTTCCGTCGCTGCGGTTTGCGCGATACGGTGATCTTTGCTGACAAGCTGATGCAAGCCGGTTTCCGTCTTGCAACACGTGGCGGTATTTCGATTGCCATGGGCGACATGTTGATCCCAGCTGCTAAGGTCGAAATTCTGGCTGAAGCAACGCGCGAGGTTAAAGAAATTGACAAGCAATACTCGTCAGGTCTGGTGACTTCGCAAGAGCGTTATAACAACGTTGTGGATATCTGGGGCAAGGCTGGTGATAAAGTCGGCAAGGCAATGATGGAACAGTTGGCAACCGAGCCGGTCGTTGACCGCCACGGCGATAACGTTCGTCAGGAATCCTTCAACTCGATCTACATGATGGCTGACTCGGGTGCGCGTGGCTCTGCTGCGCAGATCCGTCAATTGGCTGGTATGCGCGGCCTGATGGCCAAGCCTGACGGCTCCATCATCGAGACACCGATCACTGCAAACTTCCGTGAAGGTTTGAACGTACTCCAGTACTTCATCTCGACACACGGTGCACGTAAGGGTCTGGCTGATACAGCACTGAAAACCGCGAACTCAGGTTATCTGACACGTCGTCTGGTTGATGTGACACAAGATCTGGTGATTACTGAAAGCGATTGCGGCACATCGCATGGCTACAACATGAAAGCGTTGGTAGAGGGTGGAGAAGTCATCGAACCCTTGCGCGAACGTATTCTGGGTCGCGTTGCGGCTGTGGACATCATCAATCCTGATACGCAGGAAACAGCGATCGCCAAGGGCACACTGCTCGACGAAGATCTGGTTGAATATATCGACAAGCTTGGTGTGGATGAGGTTCGCGTCCGTACTCCTCTGACCTGCGAAACACGTCACGGTCTGTGCGCACATTGCTATGGCCGCGATCTGGGTCGTGGTTATCTGGTCAACATCGGCGAGGCAGTAGGCGTGATCGCTGCTCAGTCGATTGGCGAACCAGGTACACAGTTGACGATGCGTACCTTCCACATCGGCGGTGCAGCTTCGCGTAATGCGATGGCAAGTGCTGTTGAAACTAAGTCGAACGGTACCGTGCGTTTTGCAAGCACCATGCGTTATGTCACCAACCCGAAAGGCGAACGCGTCGCAATTTCACGTTCCGGTGAAATCGTCATTTATGGCGACAACGACCGCGAGCGCGAGCGCCACAAAGTGCCTTACGGTGCGACCTTGCAAGTCAACGATGGCGATGTACTCAAAGCAGGCTCACGTCTGGCAACATGGGATCCGCTCACGCGCCCTATCGTTTCAGAATACGCCGGCGCTGTGCGCTTCGAAAATATCGAAGAAGGCGGTACCGTTGCCAAGCAGGTTGATGACGTAACAGGTCTCTCGACGCTGGTTGTTATCACACCTAAAGCACGCGGCGGTAAAGTTGCATTGCGTCCACAGATCAAACTGATCGGCGAGACCGGCGAAGAAGTCAAGATCGCAGGTACCGACCACTCAGTGAACATTTCTTTCCCTGTTGGCGCACTGATTACCGTGCGTGACGGACAGCAAGTTCAGGTCGGTGAAGTGCTTGCGCGTATTCCACAAGAATCGCAAAAGACGCGTGATATTACCGGCGGTCTGCCACGCGTGGCCGAGCTATTCGAAGCACGTTCACCAAAAGATGCTGGCATGTTGGCAGACATCACTGGTACGGTTTCGTTTGGTAAAGACACCAAGGGCAAGCAGCGTCTGGTGATCACAGATCTGGATGGTCTGGCCCATGAATTCCTGATTCCTAAAGAGAAACAGGTTCTGGTCCATGACGGTCAGGTTGTGAACAAGGGCGAGATGATTGTGGACGGCCCGGCCGATCCGCATGACATTCTGCGTTTGCAAGGTATTGAGCGTTTGGCTACTTACGTAGTCGACGAAGTGCAGGACGTGTATCGTCTGCAAGGCGTGAAGATTAACGATAAGCACATCGAGGTGATTGTTCGCCAGATGTTGCGTCGTATCAACATTGCTGATTCTGGCGATACCTCTTTCATCACGGGTGAACAGGTCGAACGCGCTGAATTGCTCAACGAAAATGACCGTATGATTGCTGAGGGCAAAATCCCGGCAACCTACGACAACATTTTGCTGGGTATTACAAAAGCATCGCTGTCGACAGATTCTTTCATCTCTGCGGCTTCCTTCCAGGAAACCACACGCGTACTCACCGAGGCTGCCATTATGGGCAAGCGCGACGATCTGCGTGGCTTGAAAGAAAACGTCATTGTTGGCCGTCTGATCCCTGCAGGTACGGGTATGGCTTACCACGTTGCACGTAAGGAAAAAGAAGCTTTCGAAGCGGTTGAACGCGAAGCCGCCCGTCAGCAGGCCAACCCTTTTGAAGACGCACCTGCGACAGTTGTGGCGAACGACGAAGCGCAAGACACTAACGTTTAATCGTCATAAATGACGGATGAGCGTTAAAGTCAAAGAACCCGGTAGACAAAATCTACCGGGTTTTTTATGTATCGATTCGAATTCTACGGGTTTCAGGTTGACAACTCACATAAGCGTTTGATATGCTGTCTGGCTCAGTCGAATTTTTATTTGGCTGGGATAAGTTAAATTTGTTATTCATGATTTTTAAAGGCCGCGATAGCTCTGGGCTTATCGCTGTGTCGGTTTTAACAAGCAATACCCGCTCTTTTACGGACTTTCCGTTTGATGGTGGGTTTGCGCGAGCTGCCCAGGAACGGGAATGCTGCGAACGCGTGTAGACAACGCAAGTACCAGAGATAAAAGGGAATTAGAGGTTATGCCAACCATTAGCCAACTCGTGCGTAAACCGCGCGAAGTCAGCGTTTCTAAGAGCAAGAGCCCAGCGCTCGAGAATTGCCCTCAGCGACGCGGTGTGTGCACTCGTGTGTACACCACCACTCCAAAAAAACCAAACTCAGCTCTGCGTAAAGTCGCCAAAGTGCGCCTGACAAACGGTTTTGAGATCATTTCTTACATCGGTGGCGAAGGTCACAACCTGCAGGAACACTCAGTTGTGCTCGTGCGTGGTGGTCGTGTGAAAGACTTGCCAGGTGTGCGTTATCACATCGTCCGTGGATCGCTCGACTTGCAAGGCGTGAAAGACCGCAAGCAGTCACGCTCCAAGTACGGTGCAAAGCGTCCCAAGCAGGCTAAGTAAATCAAAAGCAGTAAAGCCCACGCCTTAGGGCAGCAGCTTTGCAGCATGCTGGTTGAGTAAAAGTAATAAGTAGTCGCAGCAAATAGCTGTGCCGTGCAGCCGAAACATTAAATGTGTTTAGGCAACGTAAGTGGTCTATCAGATGGTAGGCCGTGACTGCAGGTTAACTGCGGTTCAACTGAAATGACACAAAGGAATTAATATGCCCCGTCGTCGCGAAGTACCCAAACGTGACATTCTGCCCGATCCAAAGTTCGGCAGTGTCGAGCTCGCAAAATTCATGAACGTTGTTATGCTATCAGGCAAGAAAGCCGTAGCAGAGCGCATTGTCTACGGTGCGCTCACCCAGGTTCAGACCAAGACAGGCAAAGAGCCTATCGAAGTTTTTAACCTTGCAATCAACAACATCAAGCCAATCGTCGAAGTGAAAAGCCGTCGAGTCGGTGGTGCCAACTATCAGGTGCCAGTCGAGGTACGTCCGGTTCGCCGCTTGGCTCTGGCAATGCGTTGGTTGCGCGAAGCCGCAAAAAAACGCGGTGAAAAATCAATGGACTTGCGCCTTGCCGGCGAGCTGCTTGATGCAGCAGAAGGCCGCGGCGCAGCCATGAAAAAACGTGATGACACGCACAAGATGGCCGAAGCTAACAAAGCTTTCAGCCATTTCCGTTGGTAATTTAAGGATCAGCCATGGCTCGCAAAACCCCGATCGAGCACTACCGCAACATCGGTATCTCTGCCCACATTGACGCAGGGAAGACCACCACGACCGAACGTATCTTGTACTATACCGGCGTCAATCACAAAATTGGCGAAGTTCACGATGGCGCAGCCACCATGGACTGGATGGAACAAGAGCAGGAACGTGGCATTACGATTACGTCCGCAGCAACCACTGCCTTCTGGAAAGGCATGGGCAATAACTATCCTGAGCATCGTATCAACGTGATCGATACTCCCGGACACGTTGACTTCACAATTGAAGTTGAGCGTTCGATGCGCGTGCTTGACGGCGCCTGCATGGTGTATTGCGCTGTAGGTGGCGTTCAGCCCCAGTCGGAAACCGTTTGGCGTCAAGCTAACAAATACCGTGTGCCACGCTTGTCTTTCGTCAACAAGATGGATCGTACTGGCGCAAACTTCTACAAAGTCTATGACCAGTTGAAGGCTCGACTGAAAGCTAATCCTGTGCCAATCGTATTGCCGATTGGTGCTGAAGATACTTTTACGGGCGTGATCGATCTCGTCAAAATGAAAGCCATTATCTGGGACGAAGCTTCCCAGGGCATTAAATTTGACTATATCGATATTCCTGCAGAAATGCAGGCGCAAGCTGACGAATGGCGTGAAAAGCTGGTTGAGGCTGCTGCAGAGTCATCAGAAGAAATGATGACGAAGTACCTCGAAGGCGAAACGCTCACCGAAGCGGAAATTCAGCTTGGGTTGCGTACGCGCACCATTGCCTGCGAAATTCAGCCAATGTTATGCGGTACAGCGTTCAAGAACAAAGGCGTTCAGCGTATGCTTGACGCGGTCATCGAGTACCTGCCTTCGCCTGTGGATATTCCACCAGTGAAAGGTGAGCTCGACGACGGCACAGAAACAAGCCGCAAAGCTGATGACACTGAAAAGTTTTCAGCTTTGGCCTTCAAACTGATGACCGACCCCTATGTGGGCCAGTTGACGTTTGTGCGTGTTTATTCGGGTGTTCTGAAATCCGGCGATACCATCTATAACCCGATCAAGGGCAAAAAAGAGCGTATCGGCCGCATTCTTCAAATGCACGCAAACAACCGCGAAGAAATCAAGGAAGTGGTTGCAGGCGACATCGCTGCCGTTGTGGGTCTGAAAGACGTTACAACAGGTGAAACCCTGTGCGATGTTGATTCACACATCATGCTTGAGCGTATGGTTTTCCCGGAGCCAGTGATTTCACAGGCTGTCGAACCAAAAACCAAGGCCGACCAGGAAAAAATGGGTATGGCACTGTCGCGACTTGCACAGGAAGATCCTTCTTTCCGTGTACGCACTGACGAAGAATCAGGCCAAACCATTATTTCAGGAATGGGCGAGCTGCACCTCGAAATTATTGTTGACCGCATGAAGCGTGAATTCAGCGTCGAAGCAAACGTGGGTAAACCACAGGTTGCTTACCGCGAAACGATTCGTAAGGTTTGCGAGGAAATCGAAGGAAAATTCGTTAAGCAGTCAGGCGGCCGTGGTCAGTATGGTCACGTAGTTCTGAAGCTTGAGCCATTGCCACCAGGCGGCGGCTACGAGTTTGTAGACGCGATTAAAGGTGGTGTGGTTCCACGCGAATACATCCCTGCGGTCAATAAAGGTATTGAAGAAACATTGCCATCCGGAATTTTGGCTGGCTATCCAGTGGTAGACGTCAAAGCAACTTTGTTCTTTGGTTCATATCACGACGTTGACTCGAACGAAAATGCTTTCCGTATGGCGGCCTCTATGGCTTTCAAGGATGGTATGCGTAAGGCTAGCCCTGTGCTGCTCGAGCCAATGATGGCAGTTGAAGTTGAAACACCTGAAGACTATGCCGGTACAGTGATGGGCGATTTGTCCTCACGTCGCGGTATGTTGCAAGGTATGGATGACATGGTTGGTGGCGGCAAAGTCATTAAGGCTGAAGTCCCACTGGCAGAGATGTTTGGTTACGCGACTAACCTGCGTTCATTGACGCAAGGTCGTGCGACATACACGATGGAATTCAAGCATTATTCCGAAGCACCCAAAAACGTAGCCGAAGAAATTATCGCGGCTCGCGGCAAGTAATTAGATACAGGAAAATATCATGGCAAAAGGTAAATTCGAACGTACCAAACCACACGTCAACGTTGGCACTATTGGTCACGTTGATCATGGCAAAACCACATTGACAGCGGCTATCACAACCGTGTTGTCGGCAAAGTATGGTGGCGAGGCTAAAGACTACTCACAGATCGACGCTGCACCTGAAGAGCGTGCACGCGGTATTACGATCAACACCGCCCACGTTGAGTATGAGACCGAAGGTCGTCACTACGCTCACGTTGACTGCCCCGGCCACGCCGACTACGTCAAGAACATGATTACCGGTGCTGCGCAGATGGACGGCGCGATTCTGGTGGTGTCGGCTGCTGACGGCCCAATGCCACAGACGCGTGAACACATTCTGCTGTCACGTCAGGTGGGCGTGCCTTACATCATCGTCTTCCTGAACAAGGCTGACATGGTTGATGACGCTGAACTGCTTGAGCTGGTCGAGATGGAAGTGCGCGAGCTTCTCTCCAAGTACGACTTCCCGGGCGACGATACTCCAATCATCAAGGGTTCAGCCAAGCTGGCACTTGAAGGTGACAAGGGTGAGTTGGGCGAGCAGGCCATCATGAAATTGGCTGAAGCCCTCGATTCATACATTCCAATGCCAGAGCGCGCAGTAGATGGCACGTTCCTGATGCCTGTGGAAGACGTGTTCTCGATCTCGGGTCGCGGCACGGTTGTGACCGGTCGTATCGAGCGCGGCATCATCAAAGTGGGCGAAGAAATCGAAATCGTTGGTATCCACGACACACTGAAGACCACTTGCACGGGCGTTGAAATGTTCCGCAAGCTGCTCGATCAGGGTCAGGCTGGTGACAACGTAGGTATTCTGTTGCGCGGCACCAAGCGTGAAGAAGTTGAGCGTGGCCAGGTTCTGGCCAAGCCAGGTTCGATCAAGCCACACACAGACTTCACCGCTGAGGTGTACATTCTGTCGAAAGACGAAGGTGGTCGTCATACACCATTCTTTAACGGCTATCGTCCACAGTTCTACTTCCGTACGACTGACGTGACCGGTACGATCGAATTGCCAGCAGACAAAGAAATGGTTCTGCCAGGCGATAACGTACAGATGACCATCAAACTGTTGGCGCCTATCGCCATGGAAGAAGGTCTGCGTTTTGCAATCCGCGAAGGTGGCCGTACTGTTGGCGCCGGCGTCGTTGCGAAAATTCTGAAGTAATTTGTTTGCCTCGCTGCGGAAATAGTTTTCCGTAGCATTTCGTTCTTTGGAAATCCTCATGAAAAATCAAAAAATCCGCATCCGTCTGAAAGCGTTTGACTACAAACTGATCGATCAGTCGGCTGCCGAGATCGTTGATACAGCAAAACGTACCGGTGCTGTTGTTCGTGGTCCTGTGCCACTGCCAACACGTATTCGTCGTTACGATGTGTTGCGTTCACCACACGTGAACAAGACCTCTCGCGACCAGTTCGAAATCCGTACGCATCAGCGTCTGATGGATATCGTTGATCCAACAGACAAAACAGTTGATGCGCTGATGCGCCTTGACTTGCCAGCTGGTGTTGATGTCGAAATCGCGCTGCAATAATTAAGACTGGCGTATCAAAAAGTAAATTTTTGATACAAGCGCCAAAATAATGCTAGAATACAAGACTTGCCAGATTATTTTGGCGTGTCTTGTATCTGCAGCTTTGCTGCGAAGCAAGGCAAAAGTAGTTCGAGTCAATAGGATCATAAGATCCATGTAGTAAATGAGCGCCCGAGAAATCGGGTTTTATCAGCCCCGACCAATCGAAGTCGGGAATCGGGTTTTTACCCCGGAGAAAACGATGTCGAAATCGACACCCACGCCTGCCGCACATCGGCTAGGGCTGGTGGGCCGCAAGGTCGGCATGACCCGTATTTTTACGGAAGATGGCGAGTCCATCCCTGTAACAGTACTGGACGTGTCGAACAATCGCGTCACCCAGGTAAAGTCACTTGAGTCTGACGGCTATGCCGCCATTCAAGTTGCTTACGGTGAGCGCCGCGCCTCACGTGTAGCCAAGCCACAAACCGGTCATTACGCCAAAGCTGGCGTAGAAGCTGGAAGTATCCTCAAAGAATTCCGTCTAGATCCTGCTCGCGCAGCTGAGTTCACGGCTGGTTCCGTGGTCGCAGTTGAGAGCATTTTCGAAGCCGGCCAACAAGTCGACGTAACCGGTACCACCATTGGTAAAGGTTTCGCTGGCACGATCAAGCGTCACCACTTCAAATCACAGCGCGCATCGCACGGTAACAGCCGTTCGCACCGCGTACCTGGTTCGATTGGTCAGGCGCAGGATCCAGGCCGTATTTTCCCCGGTAAGCGTATGTCAGGCCACCTCGGTGACGACACCCGTACCGTGCAAAACCTTGACGTCGTCCGTGTTGACGCCGAACGTGGTCTGCTGATGGTCAAGGGCGCTGTCCCAGGCTATGCAGGTGCAGACATCGTCGTGCGTCCGGCCGTCAAAGCCCCAGCAAAGAAAGGAGCCTAATCCATGGATATCAAGCTCCTTAATGATCAAGGTCAGTCGACAGCAACATTTGCTGCGCCAGATACCGTGTTTGGTCGCGACTTCAACGAAGCGCTGGTTCATCAGGTCGTCATTGCCTTCCAGGCCAATGCACGTTCCGGTAACCGTCAGCAGAAAGATCGTTCAGAAGTTCGTCACTCGACTAAAAAGCCATTCCGTCAAAAAGGTACAGGCCGCGCCCGTGCTGGTATGACTTCGTCACCCTTGTGGCGTGGCGGTGGTAAGGTTTTCCCGAATTCGCCTGAAGAAAACTTCAGCCAGAAAGTCAACAAGAAAATGTATCGTGCGGGTATCCGTTCGATCCTTTCGCAGTTGGCTCGCGAAGACCGTATTTCTATCGTTGATTCATTCACACTCGAGTCACCAAAAACCAAACTTGCAGCTGACAAGCTCAAATCACTTGGTCTGGCTGATTCCGTGCTGATCATTACCGATACGGTTGACGAGAATGTCTATCTTGCTTGCCGTAACCTCAAGCATGTTGCAATTGTCGAACCGCGTTACGCCGATCCGCTTTCATTGATCCACTACAAAAAAGTGCTGATCACTAAGACGGCCATCGCTCAACTCGAGGAGATGCTGGCATGAACGATCATCGTCTAATGCAAATCATCCTGGCCCCGATCGTGACTGAAAAAGCCACCTTCGTTGCCGAGAAAAACAATCAAGTTGCTTTCCGCGTCATTGCTGATGCAACCAAGCCCGAGATCAAGGCTGCAGTCGAACTGCTCTTTAAAGTCCAGGTCGAAGCAGTACAGGTTCTCAATCGCAAAGGCAAAGTCAAACGCTTTGGCCGTTTTGTTGGTCGTCGTCGTAACGAACGTAAAGCATACGTTTCGCTCAAAGACGGTCAGGAAATCAACCTGGCGGAGGTGAACTAAATGGCCCTCTTAAAAGTTAAGCCAACCTCGCCTGGTCGCCGTGGCATGCTTAAAGTGGTTACACCCACTTTGCATAAAGGCGAACCATTCGCAGCGTTGCTGGAAAAGAAAATCCGTGGTTCTGGCCGTAATAACAACGGTCACATCACAATTCGCCACCGTGGTGGTGGTCACAAGCAGCACTATCGCCTTGTGGATTTCCGTCGCAATAAGGACGGTATCCCCGCAAAAGTCGAGCGTCTGGAATATGACCCAAACCGCACTGCACACATTGCTTTGCTTTGTTATGCAGATGGTGAGCGTCGTTACATCATCGCTCCTCGCGGTCTTGAAGTGGGTACAACGCTGTTGTCGGGTATCGAAGCCCCCATCCGCGCTGGCAACACATTGCCAATCCGCAACATCCCCGTTGGTACGACAATTCACTGTATCGAAATGTTGCCTGGTAAAGGCGCGCAAATGGCGCGTTCAGCTGGTGCATCAGCGGTCTTGCTGGCTCGCGAAGGCACTTACGCTCAGGTTCGCCTGCGCTCAGGTGAAGTTCGTCGCGTGCACATCGAGTGCCGTGCAACCATCGGTGAAGTCGGCAACGAAGAGCACAGCCTTCGCCAGATCGGTAAAGCCGGTGCGGTGCGTTGGCGCGGTATTCGTCCCACGGTGCGTGGTGTCGCAATGAACCCGGTTGATCACCCACACGGTGGTGGTGAAGGTCGTACCGGCGAAGGCGGCGAACCAGTCAGCCCATGGGGTACCCCAGCTAAGGGTTACAAGACCCGTAGCAACAAACGGACGAACAATATGATCGTCCAACGCCGCAAGCGTAAATAAGAGGGCGAATCATGTCACGTTCAGTCAAAAAGGGCCCATTCGTCGATGCACACTTGATCAAAAAGGTCGAGGCTGCAGTCGCAGAAAAGGGCAAGAAACCGATCAAAACCTGGTCGCGTCGTTCAACAATTCTGCCAGACTTTATTGGTCTGACAATTGCTGTCCATAACGGTCGCCAGCACGTTCCCGTTTATATCAACGAGAACATGGTTGGACATAAACTCGGCGAGTTTGCGCTGACCCGTACCTTTAAAGGTCACGCCGCAGACAAAAAGGCCAAGAGGTAATCCATGGAAACTCAAGCCATTATCCGTGGGGTGCATATCTCTGCCCAGAAAACACGACTCGTTGCGGATCTGATCCGTGGCAAGTCTGTTGCTCAGGCATTGAACATCCTGACCTTCACCAATAAGAAGGCCGCCGGCATCTTGAAGAAAGCTGTTGAATCAGCAATCGCCAATGCCGAGCACAACGACGGTGCAGATATCGACGAACTCAAAGTCACCACGATTTATGTGGACAAGGCAGAGTCGATGAAGCGCTTTTCCGCACGAGCCAAAGGGCGCGGTAACCAGATCGAAAAGCAGACTTGTCACATCACTGTGAAAGTCGGCGCTTAAGGAGCAACGATGGGTCAGAAAATTCACCCGATTGGGTTCCGTCTCGCGGTTACACGCAACTGGGGCTCAAAGTGGTATGCAGACGACAAAGATTTCGGCGGCATGCTTGCCTCAGATATTCGCGTTCGTGAGTACCTCAAAAAGAAACTGAAGAGTGCTTCAGTTGGTCGTGTCGTCATCGAGCGTCCAGCCAAGAATGCCCGTATCACTGTTTACTCGGCTCGTCCTGGTGTAGTGATCGGCAAGCGCGGCGAAGACATCGAAGGCCTCAAGTCTGATTTGCAGCGTTTGATGGGCGTGCCTGTTCACGTCAACATCGAAGAAATTCGCAAACCAGAAACCGACGCACAACTGATTGCTGATTCGATTTCGCAACAGCTCGAAAAGCGGATCATGTTCCGTCGTGCCATGAAGCGCGCCATGCAAAATGCAATGCGCATGGGTGCCCAGGGCATCAAGATCATGAGCGCAGGTCGTCTGAATGGTATCGAAATCGCACGTACCGAATGGTATCGCGAAGGTCGTGTGCCACTTCATACACTGAAAGCGAACATCGATTACGGTACCTCGGAAGCCCACACGACATATGGCGTGATCGGCATCAAGGTTTGGGTCTACAAGGGCGATATGTTGCCAAATGGCGAAATGCCAGTTGAAACAGCACCGCCTCGCGAAGAAGAGCGTCGTCCACGCCGTGCTCCACGTGGCGATAAGCCCGAAGGTGCACGTAAGCCTGGTCCAGCTGGACGTGGTCGTGCACCGCGCAAGGCTGACTCAGCTGCGCCGGCGCCTGAAGGAGAATAAGTATGTTGCAACCAGCACGCAGGAAATATCGCAAAGAGCAGAAAGGCCGTAACACTGGCCTGGCTACTCGCGGTGCGAACGTTTCATTTGGCGAATTTGGCTTGAAAGCGACCGGTCGTGGTCGTCTGACGGCTCGTCAGATTGAGTCGGCTCGTCGTGCCATCAACCGTCACATCAAACGTGGCGGACGTATCTGGATCCGTATCTTCCCCGATAAGCCAATTTCACAGAAACCGGCTGAAGTTCGGATGGGTAACGGTAAAGGTAACCCAGAGTACTGGGTTGCTGAAATTCAGCCCGGTAAAGTGTTGTACGAAATGGAAGGTGTGAGTGAAGAGATTGCACGCGAGGCGTTCCGCCTGGCTGCAGCCAAGCTTCCAATCGCCACTACGTTCGTCGCGCGTCATATCGGTGCTTAAGGGAATCGACATGAAAGCAAGCGAACTTCGTGCAAAAAATACTGCTGAGCTCGGCCAAGAGCTCGAGAGCCTGTTGAAAGCGCAGTTTAATCTGCGTATGCAACGTGCAACCCAGCAACTCACCAACCACAGCCAGATCGGTAAGGTCCGTCGCGACATCGCACGTGTCCGTACCTTGATGACTGAGAAGGCGGGAAAATAATATGACCACAACTCAAACTACCAAACCAAAGCGTCAACGTACGCTGACTGGTAAAGTTGTTAGTAACAAGATGGATAAAACCATCGTTGTGCTGGTTGAACGCCGTGTTAAGCACCCAGTGCTTGGCAAGATTATTATGCGTTCAGCAAAGTACAAAGCTCACGACGAAACCAATCAGTACAACGAAGGCGATACCGTTGAGATTGCTGAAGGCCGTCCAATTTCACGTTCAAAGTCATGGACTGCGACACGTTTGATTGAAGCTGCCCGCGTAATTTAAGCGACAAGTACTTCTGGTTTGTATTCTGCATCACCGCGGCATACAGCCCTACTCAAAAGCGACGAAGCGATTCGTCGCTTTTTTGTTGCATAAATATAGGTAATAAAAATAACAACCAATTCAATCAATCAATTGACCGCTTGACTCGTGAAATGGATAAGGCCCATCGAACTGTTCACAGTAGGCGGTATGACTAACCATGCGCCCACCAGCAGGCAACGTATGAATACCAAAACCGGGCGGTTCCAGATTCCAGGCCGAGGCCGCCTGCGGGGATAGATCCAGACAAACCTGATGCGCGACAGAAGGTACGGTCACGGCCATCGTAGAACCAAAGTTGACTTGAATAGCCCGATGTAAATGTCCACAGATGACGCGCTCTACATTCCGGTATCTGGTTAATAAAGCCTCAAGTTCGGGTGCCCCATTCTTGAGGCCGATATCATCCATGTGTCCAATCAAGGTCTTGAACGGAGGGTGGTGCATCGCCACGACAACTGGTCGGTTGGTATGTTTATCCAACTCTTTAGCAAGCCAGGCTAATCGATCCGCACACAAAGAGCCCTCACTTTCCAAAGGAACAACGGTGTCGAGAGTGATTAATTGCAAACTCCCAATTGACACACTGTATAGAACAAAGCCTTCAGTGCCCAAGTAAGTGTGCTCAGGAAAGCTAGCGCGCATTTGTTGGCGATCGTCATGGTTACCAGGCAACAAATACACTGGGAAACGCAATGGCGCAATCAGCGTGCGTAAATGCTCATACTCGGCAGCGCGACCAAAGTCGCACAAGTCGCCTGTCATTACCACGGCATCAGGTTTTTGAGGTAGTCGGTCAATTGCCTGGATAGCTTGAGTCAGATAGGGGGCTGTATTGAGCCTGCCGTAAGCAAGACGCCCTGGTTCACGAATATGAGTATCTGATAGTTGAATAAGAAAAGTGTGAGACATAGTTAAGCGTTTCAAAAAAGTTGGGTATCAAGATTGAATATCAAGGCAAGGCATCAGACGACCACTGCGGATTCGAACACTCACCTTGTCTCCCGCACGTGCAGGGTGGTCCCTGTCGACATCGGCAAAAATTTCAGGTTGATCCTTCAGCTTGAGCATCAGGTGGACGCGCTCACCCAAAAAGCTGCGACGCGTAACGACCGCATCGCCCCATTCTGTATCAGCGTGTCCTGCCATGTTGAGACCTACCTCGATATCCTCGGGACGTACTAGCATTTCAGTGTGCTGGGACCATTGCGCAAGGCATGACAGCTCTTTGCCCCCAAAATGAATAATGTTTCGATGACGTGCGGTCTCATCGCGCTGCAGGCGATTGATACGACCCAGGAAACTGGCAACAAACGGGTGTGCTGGAGAGCGGTATAAGGTTTCGCCGTCACCGACCTGAATAATGCGCCCTGCATGCATAACAGCCAGGCGATCGGCGATTTCCATCGCTTCTTGCTGATCATGCGTGACGTGGATGGCGGTTATGTTTAATCGTCTGAGTAACTCTGCGAGCTCGGTACGTAAGGACTCTTTGAGTTTTGCATCCAGTGCGGTTAATGGTTCGTCCAGCAACAAAACTCGAGGTCGGACAGCCACAGCGCGAGCGAGGGCAACACGCTGGCGTTGACCACCCGAAAGTTCAGCTGGCCGTTTTTTTTCAAGGCCATTTAGTCGAACCAAATCAACTAGCTCACCAACAATACGCTGCTGCTCGTTATGCGCAACACTTCGGATACGCAGGCCATATCCGATGTTAGCCTCAACAGACATGTGCGGGAAAAGTGCGTAATGTTGAAAGACCATGCCAATACCGCGGTGCTCAACAGGCATCGCGGTTACATCTTGACCACCAAATAAAATTTTGCTGCTGGCATCCGGTGTTTCTAGTCCTGCAATTAAACGCAGTAGTGTGGTCTTGCCGCACCCGGAGGGGCCAAGTAAGGCGAGCACTTCGCCAGGTTCGATCGTGAGTGTGGTGGCTTGTAGCCCACGGGTTCCATCAGGATAGGTTTTTGAACATCCAATGATATCAACACGTGTCAGTTCAAGTTCCATGATGTTTCCCGATAATGTGTCCAAGCCATTGCAAGCCCCACAACACAGGCAAAATAACCATTAAAAAGACCAGTGTGTAGGCGGATCCGATTTCGATGCGCATGGAGGCATAACTATCGGCTAGTCCAACAGGCAAGGTTCGCGTCAGAGGAGTGTGCAGCATCCATGTCAGATTGAATTCGCCAACAGATAAAGTAAAAACCATCAGACTTGCGGCCACGATGGCGGGTAACACCGCAGGTACAAGAACACCCATAAATCGCTGAGTAAAATTTGCACCTAAAGAACGAGCAGCTTCTTCAAGTGCGAGTAATTCGTGCCGACGAAATGCAGCGCTAACTGTGCGGACCATGAAAGGCAAGGTAAATAGTAAATGTCCGACCAAAATAAAGGCAAAACTTTGTCGGAAAGCTTGTAATTGTCCAAATGCTAATACCAGCGCTAGTGCGGTAGCCAGACCAGGTACTGCAACAGGCAAAGTAAGCAATTGCTCAAACAATCGTGCCCAGCGCGAAGTGCTGCGAGCCATTGCGTAGGCGCAAGGAACACCCAGTATGAGTGTGCCAATGACACAAAACAGTGCTAATAACAGGGAAGCGGTGATGGTGTTCCCATAAACGTCGAGCACCTCATGCAGCCAGCGAAAAGTGAAACCGCTAACAAGTCCTGAGCTGTAGTTGTTGACCAGACCTGCCAGAACCGACAAGGCAATCGGGGCAAGCATAAATACGCTGACCAGTACGGTCAGTGCAGGTAAAAGCAATGGAAGTTGACGGGGATGCGACATGACCTCAGGCTCCCGCGGCGGTTGGGCTGGCTACACGCTGCGTTAAAAATAAACTCAGCCAGGTAATGAGTCCAAGGACAATAGATAAGCTCGCTGCGAGTGCAAAGTTAGCGTAATTGGTGAATTCGTTATAGATGGTGATGGGCAGCACCTCAAACTTGCTCGCCAATGTAAAGGCAGTACCAAAGGCACCCATGGACGTTGCAAAAACAATGGCGCCACATGCCAGGGTGGTCTGCGCCAGCTCAGGGATCCAGACATCTTTAGCAACTTGCCAGCGCGAAGCGCCCAGTGATCTGGCGGCCTCCTCTAGTTGCGTATCCATACTACTGGCTGCAGCGGTGTAAGTGGCAATCGCCCGAGGCAGAGAAAAATATAAATAGCCTAAAAAAAGTCCAGTTAGGCCATAGGCAAAAGTGCTGCGTCCCAGTCCTAGCCATTCGGTGATGTCAGCGACCAGGCCTTGACGTCCACCTAATAGAATAATGAAAAAACCAATGATCACACCAGGAAAAGACAGCGGTAACGTGAGCAAGGACAATAACAAGCCCTTGCCTCTGAAACGCAGCCTCGCCAAGGTGATGCCGACCAGCGCTCCTAATATCAGGGTCGCAAATGTCACGCAAAGCGAAAGACCTAATGTGTTGAGCAGGCTTTGCGAATAACGACTATTCGATATGACAGCAAAGTACGTAGCCCAGCCATTCACAGCAGGCAAGGCAAACAATTGGACAACAGGTAAAAGCCAGAACGCAGCAAAAAAAGCCACAGCGGGCGTCACGCAGGCGCCCAGCAGACGGGATGTAGTAGTCATGCGAGGCGCCTTTCATAATAATTACTGAACATCTTTCAGGTAGCGATCTGAGAAAGCTTTTTGAACAGCAGCCATCTTGCCGTAGTCCACACTCTTGGCGCGGTCATATTCGCTTGCAGGCAGAAAGCGATCTTGCACTTCTTTCGGCATGGTAATGGCGCGTACGGGACGCAAGTAGGCGTTAGCCCAGATTGTCTGCCCTTCGTCGGACAAAACAAAGTCCAGTACTTTGTTGGCGTTATCGCTGTGTGGAGCATTTGCGACTTTACTCATCACGTAAGGCACGACCAAAGTGCCTTCAGCAGGAATTACGAACTGCACATTAGCTTTGTCTTTGTACTTGGCTCGGTATGCGTTGAAGTCATAGTCAAGCAAGATTGCAATTTCACCAGAGAGAACGCGTGCATAGGATGTTTGCTTGGGAACAATAGGCTCATTCTTTTGTAACGCTTTGAAATACTCAATACCTGGTCCAAAGTTGTCCAGATCACCACCACGGGCCTGATTAACCGCGACAGCTCCAACGTAACCAACAAAAGCAGAGGCAGGATCAAGATAACCAATCAGCCCTTTGTACTCTGGCTTGAGCAAATCGGCCCAGGATTTTGGTACGGGCTTACCTTTGAGCGCATCTACATTGACCATGAAACCCATGGTGCCTGAATGAATCGTGAACCAATTGCCCTGAGGGTCTTTCAGTCCATCAGGAATATCGTTCCAGCCTTTGGGCATATACCCTGCAACGACGCCTTCTTTTTGTGCCTGAATTGCAAAGGTCACACCAAGATAGGTCACATCAGCAACAGGGCTAGCTTTTTCAGCGACAAGTTGAGCCAATGATTGGCCTGAGTTTTTGTTGTCAGGTGGTACTGTCACACCAGTCTTGGCTTTGATCGCTTTGATCTGGCTGCCCCAGTCCGCCCACTCAGTCGGGCAGTTATAGCAGATAGCATTTTGTGCGAATGAGCAGTTGCTGGCTGCCAGACCCAACGTTAATACAGTAGTTCGGACAAGATGTTTCAATAAATTTCGCATAAAGACTCCTACGGTTAAAAGAGGGTGAATCAAACCTGACTTTGTGATGGCTTAGTTAAAAGTTTGTTAAGAATTTGTTATGGCTTTGATGCTGGGCAATTAACCGATGCACAAGACTCGCCCTCACGGAAACTGTGAGCGAGTAACAGACTGTCGTTTGCACTCAGTACAATTCCCTCAGAGAGGGATCGGACAACCAAAGCAACGCTTTGCTGTCCGATGGCTTCATTGGGTTGCATGACTGTGCTGAGCATCGGTGTGAGGTCTTCACCAATTGCAATTCCATCAAATCCCGTGATACTGATGTCCTGCGGAATGCGTAAACCTGTCAGGTGCGCTGCTCTAATGCAACGAATTGCAATGAGATCGTTAGAGCAAACCAATGCGGTCGGTCGCATGGCGGTCAGTAGTAGCTTGCAGATATCTTGAACGGCTGTTTCAACAAAAGGGACCTCGATGCACATGGCGTCATCCAGGCCCAGGGATTGCATGCCTTCGGAAAAACCTCGTTTACGCTGTTGTGCCCGGTCCGACGCGGCAAGATGACCGCAGACGAGCGCTATACGTTGATGCCCCAGAACTGCAAGACGAATCACGGTTTCGCGCATTGCTTGTTCGTTGTCTACCGAAACACATGGGTGATCAGCCTGCCTGTTGTATGCCAGAACATACGGCAAGCGTGCCCCACGTAAGCGCATCAATGCCTGAGAGGTC
Organism: Burkholderiaceae bacterium; assembly: GCA_036725985.1. Taxonomy (GTDB): domain Bacteria; phylum Pseudomonadota; class Gammaproteobacteria; order Burkholderiales; family Burkholderiaceae_B; genus Zwartia. The sequence goes on along the minus strand of DAIMDD010000001.1, from coordinate 263,840 downwards.
GCAGGATTAGAAACGACGAGTACCATTCCGTCCACATTACCAGCGAGCAACTGGTTGACGGCCTGCTCTTCCTGATCGAGTTTGTAGTCTGTCGTCATGGGCAGGATGGCGTAACCGTGAGCACTCGCCTCGCGCGCAATGCCATTCAGACATTCGGCAAAAACAGGATTGAGCAGGGTAGGCAGCACTACACCAAGTACGCGACTGCGCTGCGTTCTTAGGCTGCGGGCACTCGCATTAGGCAGGTAACCTATGTTTTTGGCGATTTGCAATACGTGAGCACGCGTCTGGGGATTGACTTTTTGCGGTAGGTTAAACACCCTTGATACCGTAGCCATCGACACGTCTGCTTGTGCGGCAACCTTTTTGATGCTCAAAATACCGCTCCAATGAAAACGATTTCATTAAAACAATGATTTATTACATCACTGTTACAAAGTTGGTCAACAGAATTTGCCCTTTAACACTTGAACCTCGCCATAAAAAATAAGGGCCTCCGAAGAGGCCCTGCATTTGCAATATCAAAACCACCGGAAGGGACGTATAAATAGTATTGTCATTAAACGAAACGAACTACGGCACCAGGATGAATTGACCCAGCAATCTCAATACTCAAAGTCAGATATGCGTCACAAACTTAGTCACGAGATAGCCGTCAAAGGTTTCACTACCGCCTTCACTCCCAATGCCGCTATCTTTAATACCACCAAAGGGTGTTTCTGGGAGTGCGCTGCCAAAGTGGTTAATGTTGACCATGCCGGCTTCTAGTGCGTTGGATACCTTTGTCGCAGTTTGCAGCGAATTGGTAAAGACATAAGATGACAAACCAAATGGCAAACTATTTGCACGAGTGAGGACTTCGTCAATGGTATCGAACGAAACAACCGGTGCAATAGGACCAAAGGGCTCTTCGGTCATCAACATAGAATCGTCTTTCAATCCTGTAATGACCGTAGGTGGGAAAAAGAAACCTTTTCCAGAAACTGGATCACCACCGATCTCGATATTTGCGCCACGTTTACGTGCGTCCTCGACAAAGCGAGAAATGGCTGGAACGCGACGCTCGTGAGCCAGGGGGCCCATCTCGACACCCGCATCAAGACCATTACCGACCTTAACCGTTTTCAATACGTCAATAAATTTAGCCAGGAATTTGTCATAAACATTTTTCTGGACGTAAAAGCGTGTGGGAGACACGCAGACCTGACCAGCATTACGAATTTTGAATTTGGCCAGCATGGTTGCAGCACGGTCTACATCAGCGTCACCAAAAACTAGAACGGGAGAATGTCCGCCTAGTTCCATGGTGGTGCGTTTCATATGCGCGCCAGCCAATGCGGCCAATTGTTTACCGACAGGTACCGATCCGGTGAAAGAAACCTTACGCGAAATCGGTGACCGAATCAGATAATCGGAAACCTTGGCAGGATCACCCCAGACGATATTCAACACGCCGGGTGGCAGGCCAGCATCATGGAACATTTGTGCAATAGCCATAACAGCTGAAGGTGAGTCTTCCGGCCCTTTCAGCACGATCGTGCAACCAGCACCGATCGCAGCGCAAATCTTACGAATAGCCTGGTTATACGGAAAGTTCCAGGGTGTAAATGCTACGCATACACCAATAGGCTCTTTCAGAACCAGCTGACGAACATCGGCTGAGCGTGGAAGTATCACACGACCATAAATACGGCGACATTCTTCAGCATGCCAGTCGCAGTGATCTGCGCAGCCAACAATCTCGCCCAGTGATTCTGCCAGCGGCTTGCCCTGATCGAGCGTCATGTTGTGAGCGATCTCCTTTGCACGGTCTCGCGTAAGTTGACCGACTTTACGCAAAATAGCGGAGCGATCCATGGGTGAGGATTTCTTCCATGAAGCGAATGCTTTGTCAGCAGCCTGCAGAGCCATATCCAAATCGGCATCAGAGGCGTGCGGCAACTGTCCGAGAACCTCTAATGTTGCAGGGTTGACCACATCCTGCATCTTGCGGCCTTCACCAGTGATGAACTCACCATTAATAAAAAGCGATAATTTTTGGTACATGTGGTTTCCAATACAACAAAAGAGTAAGAAAGAAGAAAAAATGAAAAATGGTAAATAAAAACTTGAAAAATAAATTATTCAACAAAATCAATGAGTAATGTTAAACTAACCGAACAAAATATATAAAAATGCATTGTTAATAATATGACACAAGTCGACATTTGTTGCACGACCAGAAAAAACAATATATACTAGTCGTCTTTCCTCGTAAATCGGCAAATAACTTGTGATGTTTAACTAGACAAATGCACAAGGTAAACGCAAGGTTCACGAAGAGATTAGTAAACAAAGATTGTAAAAATTAGCAGATTTCAACCCAGGGTGCCCTGTTGGCATCTAACGGGACCAAAACTGATTAATTAGGGTGTTGCGAGCCTACTAAGGCGAAAACAACAAAATGATTGATTAAGTTGGAACAGGAAAAATCATGATCCAAATGCAGACCACGCTAGACGTGGCCGATAACACTGGTGCACGCTCTGTGATGTGTATCAAGGTACTCGGCGGTTCAAAGCGCCGTTATGCCGCCATCGGCGATGTTATCAAGGTTACCGTCAAAGACGCAGCTCCACGTGGCCGCGTCAAAAAAGGCGAAATCTATAACGCTGTTGTCGTTCGTACGGCACAAGGTGTTCGTCGTAAAGACGGTTCGCGTATCCGCTTCGGTGGCAACGCTGCCGTATTGCTCAACGCCAAACTCGAGCCCATCGGCACTCGTATCTTCGGACCCGTTACGCGCGAATTGCGTGGCGAGAAGTTCATGAAGATCGTGTCCCTGGCGCCTGAAGTACTGTAAGGAGCTGATATGAACAAAATTCGTAAAGGCGACGAAGTCATCGTGCTGACAGGCCGTGACAAGAAACGTCGCGGAACAGTGATTGATCGTGTTGATGCAGACCATGTATTGGTCGAAGGTATCAACATGGTTAAAAAGCATGTTCGTCCTAATCCGATGCAAGGCACCACTGGTGGCATCATCGAAAAAACAATGCCGATTCATATTTCGAACATTGCTCTCTTTAACCCCGCCACCGGCAAAGGTGATCGCGTAGGTATCAAAGAAATCGATGGTCGTAAAGTTCGCGTATATCGTTCCAGCGGCGAAGCCGTTGGCGCAAAAGCGTAAGGAGCGATAAACATGGCTCGTTTTCAAGAACTCTATCAAAACAAGATCGCCGGACAGCTCAAAGAGCAGTTCGGTTACGAAAGTGTGATGCAGGTTCCCCGCATCACCAAGATCACTCTTAACATGGGTGTATCTGAAGCTGTTGCTGACAAAAAAGTCATCGAGCACGCTGTTTCCGATCTGACAAAAATTGCTGGTCAAAAACCAGTAATCACCAAAACCAAAAAGGCTATCGCTGGTTTCAAAATCCGCGAAGACTATCCAATTGGTTGCATGGTGACGCTGCGCGGTCAGCGTATGTACGAATTCCTCGATCGTCTAGTTTCAGTGGCTTTGCCACGTGTACGTGACTTCCGCGGTATTTCGGGACGTGCGTTTGACGGTCGTGGCAACTACAACATCGGTGTGAAAGAGCAGATCATTTTCCCCGAAATTGAATACGACAAAATCGACGTGTTGCGTGGGATGAATATCAGCATCACCACCACCGCCAAGACCGACGAAGAAGCCAAGGCGCTGTTGACAGCCTTTAGCTTCCCGTTCCGCAACTAAGGGGCGCAGACGTGGCTAAACTTTCAATGATCAATCGCGATATCAAGCGCAAAATGACAGCAGAGAAATTTGCTGGCAAACGCGCTGCCCTCAAGGCGATTATCGATGATTCATCCAAGACCGACGAAGAGCGCTATGAGGCGCGGCTGAAATTTCAGCAACTTCCCCGTAACGCAAGTCCTAGTCGTCAGCGTAACCGCTGCGCGATCACGGGCCGTTCACGTGGTGTGTTCAGTAAGTTCGGACTTGGCCGCATGAAACTGCGCGAATTGGCCATGAAGGGTGAAATTCCCGGCATGACCAAAGCTAGCTGGTAGGAGAATAAAACATGAGCATGAGCGACCCAATCGCCGATATGCTGACTCGCATTCGTAATGCGCAGCAGGTAGACAAACCATCGGTAACCATGCCCTCCTCCAAGCTGAAAGCAGCTATTGCTGCTGTGCTTCAGGACGAAGGCTATGTTGATGGTTTCCAGATTAAAGGTTCAGCTGCAAAGCCTGAACTCGAAATTACCCTGAAGTACTATGCAGGTCGTCCAGTGATCGAGCGCATCGAACGCGTTTCGCGCCCTGGCCTGCGTATCTACAAAGGTCACGGCAGCATTCCCCAGGTCATGAACGGCTTGGGTGTGGCCATTGTATCCACTTCACGTGGTGTGATGACCGATCGCAAAGCACGCGCCAATGGCGTGGGCGGCGAAGTCTTGTGCTACGTGGCTTAAGGAGAGAACCTAATGTCACGTATAGCTAAATATCCAGTCGAACTCCCCAAGGGTGTTGAGGCTTCTATCAAGTCAGACATGATTACAGTTAAGGGCCCATTGGGCACATTGACTCAGGCACTGAACGGCGACGTTATTATTAACGAAGATGGCGGCAAGTTGTCATTCATCGTTGCTAATGACTCACGTCAGGCAAAAGCCATGTCAGGCACAATGCGCGCACTGGTCAACAACATGGTTGTCGGTGTAAGCAAAGGTTTTGAGCGCAAGCTGAACCTGGTTGGCGTGGGTTATCGCGCTGCCGTTCAGGGTAATGCAATCAAACTTCAACTCGGTTTTTCGCATGACGTCGTTCACGGCATGCCAGAAGGCGTGAAAGCTGAATGCCCCACTCAGACGGAAATCGTCCTGAAAGGGTCAAACAAGCAGGTTGTTGGTCAGGTCGCTGCTGAGATTCGTGCATACCGTCCACCCGAGCCCTACAAAGGCAAAGGCGTTCGTTATTTCGATGAGCACGTCACGATCAAAGAAACCAAGAAGAAATAATCGCGCAAACAAGGAAACATCATGGACAAAAAAATTTCCCGTTTGCGTCGTGCAGTGCCGACGCGTAAGAAAATCGCTGAGTTGCGAGTCAATCGCCTCCAGGTTTTCCGCTCGAATCTGCATATTTATGCAAACATTATTTCGCCCGAAGGTGACGTTGTTCTGGTTTCGGCCTCAACAGTAGAACCAGAAGTGCGTCAACAGTTAGCCGGTCAGTCTGGTGCAGGTAGCAATACCGCCGCAGCAACATTGATTGGTAAGCGCGTTGCTGAAAAAGCGAAAGCTGCAGGCATCGAGCTGGTTGCTTTTGATCGCTCGGGTTTCCGTTACCACGGCCGTGTTAAAGCCTTGGCCGATGCCGCGCGTGAAGCCGGTCTGAAGTTTTAAGCGAGGAATAGTCAAATGGCTAAAGAACAACGCAAGAATGCTCCTGAAGAGCGAGATGACGGCCTTCGCGAAAAGATGATTGCGGTTAACCGCGTCAGTAAAGTCGTTAAAGGTGGTCGTACCATGAGCTTTGCAGCTCTGACCGTAGTTGGCGATGGCGATGGCCGCGTCGGTATGGGCAAAGGCAAAGCACGTGAAGTGCCCGTGTCAGTTCAAAAAGCAATGGAACAAGCTCGCCGCGAGATGTTCAAAGTTGCTTTGAAAAACGGCACACTGCACCACACGGTGGTTGGTAAGCATGGCGCTTCAACAGTGCTGATTTCACCAGCAGCAGAAGGTACTGGCGTGATTGCCGGCGGCCCAATGCGCGCTATTTTTGATGTGATGGGCGTGCGTAACGTCGTGGCAAAAAGCCTCGGCTCAAGCAACCCTTACAACATGGTTCGTGCCACGCTGAATGGTTTGCGCGCGTCTCTCACACCGTCGGATGTAGCTGCTAAGCGTGGCAAGACCGTCGAAGAGATTTTGGGGTAAGTCATGGCTCAAAAACAAGTCAAAGTGACCCTGGTCCGTTCGACCATCGGTACCAAACAAGACCATCGCGACACGGTTCGCGGTTTAGGTCTGCGTCGTGTCAACAGCAGCAAAGTGCTGATCGACACACCCGAAGTTCGCGGGATGATCAATAAAGTTGATTACCTTGTGACTGTTTCGGAAGTTTGAAAGGAAACACGATGTCGATTACTCAACTCAATACGATTAAGCCTGCAGAGGGTTCCACACACGCCAAGCGTCGCGTAGGTCGCGGTATTGGTTCCGGTCTGGGAAAAACTGCTGGTCGTGGCCACAAAGGTCAAAAATCACGTTCAGGCGGCTTTCATAAAGTCGGCTTTGAAGGTGGTCAGATGCCTTTGCAGCGTCGTCTTCCAAAGCGTGGTTTTTCTACGCTTGACGGTCATCTGTATGCTCAGATCCGTTTGTCAGATTTGCAAGCTCTGCCCGTCGAAGAAGTCGATGTACAGATTCTCAAGCAAGCTGGTGTGGTAGGTACGCAAGTCCGTTATGTGAAAGTTTATAAGTCGGGTGAACTGACACGTAAAGTTACCCTCAAGGGTATCAGCGCGACGGTTGGTGCACGTGCTTCAGTTGAAGCCGCTGGCGGCAGTATTGCTTAAGACGGATCACAGATAGCATGGCAACAGCACAGACAACAGGTAAAGCAGCACCGAAATTCGGCGACCTCAAACGTCGTCTGATATTTCTGGTGTTAGCCTTGGTGGTTTACCGCCTTGGTACGCACATACCTGTTCCTGGTATCAATCCAGACGCATTGGCAGATCTTTTCCGTCAGAATGAGGGCGGAATTTTAGGTCTGTTCAATATGTTCTCTGGTGGTGCATTGTCACGCTTCTCGATTTTTGCTCTCGGGATCATGCCCTACATTTCTGCATCGATCATTATGCAGTTGATGTCGGTTGTGATGCCTTCCCTTGAGGCGATTAAGAAAGACGGCGAAGCTGGCCGTCGCAAGATTACGCAGTACACACGCTACGGCACGGTTGCATTGGCGCTGATTCAGGCTGTTGGTATTTCTGTGGCACTTGAGTCGCAGCCAAACCTGGTCATTGAGTCAGGCATGATGTTCCGTATTACAACGGTTGTTACCCTTGTCACAGGCACTATGTTTGTCATGTGGTTAGGTGAGCAGATTACCGAGCGTGGTTTAGGTAATGGTATTTCAATTCTGATTTTCTGCGGTATTGTCGCTGGCTTGCCAGGTGGCTTAGCAGGACTTCTGGATCTGGTGCGAACCAATGCGATGTCAGCGTTATCAGCATTGTTTATTGTCGCACTCGTTGTATTAGTAACAGCTTTTGTTGTGCTGGTTGAGCGCGGTCAGCGCAAGATCACGGTGAATTACGCTAAGCGTCAGGTTGGCAATAAAGTCTATGGTGGGCAAACGTCACACCTTCCTTTAAAGCTCAACATGGCAGGTGTGATTCCTCCGATCTTCGCTTCGTCGATCATCCTGTTCCCGGCAACGATTACAAGCTGGTTTTCAAGTAGCGAAAACATGCGCTGGTTAAGCGATCTGGCTGCTGCGTTAGCACCACGTCAGCCGCTCTATATCACCTTATATGCTACAGCGATTATTTTCTTCTGTTTCTTCTATACCGCGCTGGTTTTTAACAGCCGTGAAACAGCAGATAATTTAAAGAAGAGCGGTGCGTTTGTGCCTGGGATTCGTCCTGGTGAACAAACTGCAAAGTTTATCGATAAGATTTTGATGCGGTTGACTTTGGCTGGTGCCCTGTACATCACGGTGGTGTGTTTGTTACCAGAGTTCTTAGTCATGCGTTGGAATGTACCGTTTTACTTCGGCGGCACCTCTTTGCTGATTATTGTTGTAGTTACGATGGACTTCATGGCTCAGGTTCAGGCCTACATGATGTCACACCAGTACGATTCACTGCTCAAGAAGTCTAACTTCAAGGGCTCGAATCTGCCAATGAGATAAGCGAGAGCAATGTCAAAGGACGACGTCATTCAAATGCAGGGTGAGATTCTTGAGAATCTTCCGAATGCAACATTCCGCGTTAAGCTGGAAAACGGCCATGTAGTTTTGGGTCATATTTCCGGCAAGATGCGTATGCATTACATCCGGATTTTGCCGGGCGATAAAGTCACAGTGGAGCTCACCCCCTATGACCTTACACGCGCCAGAATCGTTTTCCGCTCTAAATAAGCGGCTGGGTTACGTAAATAACAGGAATAAACCATGAAAGTAATGGCATCGGTTAAGCGGATCTGCCGCAACTGTAAAATTATTAAACGTCACGGCGTAGTGCGAGTAATTTGCACTGATCCGCGTCACAAACAGCGTCAGGGCTAATCATGATTAGCCTCATCGCAACGTATTAAATCAAGGAACAGTCATGGCCCGTATTGCTGGCATCAACATTCCGCCGCATCAGCACGCAGAGATCGGCCTGACCGCCATTTTTGGCATCGGTCGCACTCGCTCACGTAAAATTTGTGAAGCAGCTGGTGTGCCTTTGAACAAAAAGGTCAAAGATCTCACCGACGCAGAGCTCGAGCGCATCCGTGAACACGTAGGTGTTTTCGCGGTTGAAGGCGATCTGCGACGCGAAGTACAGCTCTCGATCAAGCGATTGATCGACCTGGGAACTTATCGCGGCATGCGCCATAAGCGCGGCCTGCCCGTTCGCGGTCAACGTACTCGCACCAACGCACGTACCCGTAAGGGACCACGTCGCGCTGCTGCAAGTCTGAAGAAATAATAAGGATTAGACGATGGCTAAAGCTTCTGGCAGCGGCGCTACACGCGTTCGCAAAAAAGTCAAAAAGAACGTATCGGACGGCATTGCGCACGTTCATGCTTCTTTTAACAACACTATCATCACAATCACCGATCGTCAGGGCAATGCCCTGTCATGGGCAACGTCTGGTGGTGCTGGTTTCAAGGGCTCACGTAAATCGACACCGTTTGCAGCGCAGGTTGCTGCAGAAACGGCCGGTAAAGTGGCAATTGAATACGGCATCAAGACGTTGGAAGTTCGCATCAAGGGCCCAGGCCCAGGTCGCGAATCTTCAGTACGCGCCTTAAATGCGTTGGGTATCAAGATTTCGAGCATTGCCGATATCACACCCATTCCGCATAACGGCTGCCGTCCGCCTAAGCGTCGTCGTATCTAAGGGGTATCCACATGGCACGTTACACTGGTCCCAAATGCAAACTCTCACGTCGTGAGGGCATTGATCTGTTCTTGAAGAGCGCACGTCGTTCACTTGAATCAAAGTGCAAACTTGATTCCAAGCCAGGTCAGCATGGTCGCACTTCAGGTGCTCGTACATCAGACTACGGTCTGCAGTTGCGCGAAAAGCAAAAACTGAAGCGTATGTACGGCATTATGGAAAAGCAATTCCGTAAATACTTCGCAGAAGCTGAGCGTCGCAAAGGCAATACTGGCGAACAACTGATCCAGTTGCTCGAGTCGCGCCTTGACAACGTTGTATACCGTATGGGTTTCGGCTCAACACGTGCTGAAGCACGTCAGCTGGTTTCACACCGTGCGATTGAACTCAACGGCCACACAGCAGACATTCCTTCAATGCTGATCAAGTCTGGCGACATCGTTGCCATTCGTGAAAAAGCTAAGAGCCAGGCTCGCATTCGCGAAGCAATGGATCTTGCTTCTGGCAACGGCATCCCCCAGTGGGTTGAAGTTGACACAGCCAAGCTGGTCGGTACTTTTAAACAAGTTCCTGATCGTGCTGATGTCGCTCGCGATATCAACGAGTCGATGGTTGTGGAATTGTACTCACGTTAATTTTGATTTTTGTTTGGAGCAGTCCAGCTGGATTGCTTCACTCAATACTCAAACTCACCCGCTTCGTTGTATTGACCGCTTCAAAGCGTTCTTTCTGACAAGCGGGTTTTGTACCAGGTCAGTTTAGAAATTTTCGCCGGATTACCGGTCCCCATCAGCCTTATCGGTGTAACGAGCCGAGGGTATTGAAAAGGAAATATCAAGATGTCAGGTTTTCTCAAACCACGTTCTATCGAAGTTGAACCAGTTGGTATTAATCATGCCAAAATCATCATGGAGCCGTTCGAACGTGGTTACGGCCATACCTTAGGTAACGCCCTGCGTCGCATCCTGTTGTCCTCCATGACAGGTTACGCTCCAACTGAAGTACAGATCACTGGTGTTGTGCATGAGTATTCAACAATACCTGGCGTACGTGAAGACGTCGTTGATATCCTCCTGAACCTGAAAGGCGTAGTGTTCAAACTGCACAGCCGCGATGATGTGACGCTGGTGTTGCGTAAGCAAGGCGCTGGTCCAGTATTCGCTTCAGACATCGAGTTGCCCCACGATGTTGAAATCGTCAACCCAGGCCAGGTGATCGCCACCCTGACTGAGTCAGGCAAACTTGAAATGCAGATCAAGGTTGAAAAAGGCCGCGGCTATGTTCCTGGTAACGTCCGCGCCCTGATTGACGATCGCGCTCACACTATTGGTCGTATTGTTCTGGATGCCTCATTTAGCCCAGTACGTCGCGTCAGCTATGCTGTTGAAAACGCCCGTGTTGAACAGCGTACCGATCTGGACAAACTGGTACTTGACGTCGAAACAAATGGCGTGATTTCTCCTGAAGAAGCCGTACGTCAATCGGCACGTATCTTGATGGATCAGATTTCTGTTTTCGCTGCACTTGAAGGCGCTGGTGATTCGTACGAAGCACCAAGCCGTGGCACACCACAGATCGATCCAGTTCTCTTGCGTCCCGTCGATGACCTCGAGCTTACCGTTCGTTCGGCGAATTGCCTCAAAGCAGAAAATATTTATTACATCGGTGATCTGATTCAGCGCACTGAAAATGAATTGCTCAAGACACCAAACCTTGGTCGCAAGTCACTCAACGAAATCAAAGAAGTTCTGGCTGCACGCGGCCTGACTTTAGGCATGAAGCTTGAGAACTGGCCACCAATGGGACTCGAGCGTCCATAAGTTAGTTTCAAAAGTACGTGTCGAAAGCCACTACTTAATTATTTTGTTATAGTACGTCCCCCAACCGGACCGCAGCTTGGCTGATAGAAGATCCGGTTTTAAAACCGAGTGAAGTGCTCAGAGCGAAGTGCTCAGAGCACGGTCTCATTTATATAGATTCATAAAGGAAATATCATGCGTCACGGTAATGGATTACGTAAACTCAATCGCACCAGTAGCCACCGTCTGGCTATGTTTCGCAATATGGCAGTTGCCCTGCTGACCCACGAAGCAATCAAGACAACTTTGCCTAAAGCAAAAGAACTGCGCCGTATCGTTGAGCCTCTGATCACTATGGGTAAAACCCCATCACTGGCAAATAAACGTCTGGCCTTTGCTCGTTTGCGTGACCGTGAAATCGTATTGAAACTGTTTGCAGAAATCGGACCACGTTATGCAGCAAGAAATGGTGGCTACACCCGTGTTCTGAAAATGGGTTTCCGCCAGGGCGACAATGCACCGATGGCCTACATGGAGTTGGTTGACCGTCCAGTGGTTGAAGCAGTTGAAGCTGCTGCTGAGTAATAAGGCAGTCAGGGTCCCACCCTATACGCAAGCTAACAAGCCAGCCTATAGCTTGTAGACGTTCTGAGCAGTACACAAAAAAACCCAGATTTTCTGGGTTTTTTGTTGTCCGCAGCATTTGCAAAGTTATCTGGACAGAACGATCTATATGAGAGGACTTCTTACTTATGAAGAAGTCCTTTGTCTGATTAATGTGGTTTAGCAACACCCATCATTGCATCCGGTAGCCAGGTAGCAATGCTTGGCATAAAACAAAGTACCACGACAGATGCCAGCATGATAATTACAAAGGGCACAATGCCCCAGATAATTTCGCTTAATGGAATGTCGGGCGCGATATTTTTGATCACAAAGATATTTAAACCAACAGGAGGGTGAATCAGACCTGTCTCCATTACGATGGTCATCACTACACCGAACCAGATTAAATCGAAGCCAGCATCACGCAAAGGGGGCAGAATAATCGGCGCCGTCATCAGGATAATTGAGACCGGAGGCAGAAAAAATCCCAGCACAATCACTAGTAATAGAATCGCAGCAAGCAGCGCCCAGCGCGACATGTGTAAATCAACAATCCATTGCGCAGCAGACTGGCTTAAATGCAGGTGGCTCATCACGTTCGAAAACAGAAGTGACATGCCGATAATAAACATCAGCATCGTCGATTCTTTAATTGTGGCCTCGAGTAGCGGAGCCAGATCGCGCGCACGCCACATCTTGTAGATCGCTGCAATCAGCACAAATGCAAGTACAGCGCCCAGGCCGGCAGTTTCTGAGGGTGTGGCATAGCCACCATACAGCGCAACCATGACGCCCGTCAGAAGCAGCAGGAAGGGCAGTACACGAGGAAGGTAGCTGAGCTTTTCCTGCATGGAGTAAGAGTCTGTTCCAAGAATGGGTGAAGGTGCTGCACCCTGCTCCATCGCAACGACGGCTTGACGGTATTGTTTACGAAACTCTTTGACTGTGTAGAGGGAAAATAATGCCACTAGCATGACACCGGGACCAATACCTGCAAGAAACAATCGTCCAAGCGACTGCTCGGAGGCCACGGCATAAAGAATCATCGTAATCGAGGGCGGCAGCAAAATACCGAGCGTACCCCCGGCAGCAATAATTCCCGCTGCAAAACCAGGAGAGTAACCGCGCTTTCGCATTTCAGGAATACCAGCGCTGCCGATGGCGGAGCAGGTCGCAGGGCTTGAGCCTGCCATGGCAGCGAAGAGAGCGCAGGCTAGGACGTTAGCGACACCCAAACCACCAGGGACTTTTCCTAGCCATACATGAAGTGCGCCATACAGATCCTGACCCGCACGGGAGCGACCTATGGCAGCACCCTTTAGGATAAACAGCGGGATGGACAGCAAGGTAATACTGGCCATTTCTTCGTAAACGTTTTGTGTAACGGTATCAAGTGAGGACGCGGGCATGAAAAAAATCATGAATATGATTGCGACCGTACCTAGAGAGAAGGCAATCGGCATACCCGAAAACATGACAATCAGCGTGACAGCAATAAATAGAAGACCGAGCATGGTGATGGACATATTCATGCTCCTTTATTTTTAGGGATAACCAGGTGCTGCACTGTCTGCAAAAGTAGTTGCACAGTCAACAAGCTCATGCCAGCAGCCATCAGGCCATAGGGGATCGAGAGCGGAGGCGCCCAGGATGAAGATGTGGCGTAACCCTCTTCCCAGGCTTCGTGAAAGAGAGTCCAGGACTTCCAGGTAAAAAACAGGCAGAAGGCAAAGGACAGCGCATCAATTGCGAAAAGCCGAAAAGACTCAATTGCTTTGGGAAGCAGGCTCGAGATGGCTGAAATACCGACATGATGGCGGAACTCTTGTACATAAGCTGCACACAGGAAAGTGACACCAACCAGACAGAACACGGCAGCTTCGTCCTGCCAATCGGTTGGTGCATTAAAAAGACCGCGCGAGATGACGCTGTAACTCAGGACAACAGAGGCAGCAACCAGTGCGATCGAGCCACACCACACCATGAGGCGGTTGATGAATGAAACCGAACGATTTAATGTGTGCAAAATATTCATGGGCATCAGCTCAGGCTTTCAGCAGCTTTCATCATGGCCGCACAGGTTGCGTTACGGTCGGCAAAATCTTTCCAGGCTGTTCGGCTGGCGATTTCTTTCCATTTGGCGATGGTTGCATCGTCTAGCTCGTATACTTTGGCGCCTGCTTGCGCATAAATGGTCGCTGCTTCTTTGTCGTCAGCGATGGCTGCCGCCGTACCAAAGGCTTCGAGCTCGGCTCCTACAGTCATCAGAAGCTCTTGTTTTTCTTTTGGCAGAGCGTCAAAGATCTTTTTCGACATTAGCAGAGGTTCAAGCATGAACCAGTACGATTTATTTTGTGCACTGGTAAATGATTTGGCGATCTCTTCGAGCTTGAATGAAATAAAGCTTGTCGAGGAGGTAAATGCTGCGTCCATCGCGCCAGTTTGCATTGCTGCGTAGATTTCGTTTGATGGTAAAGATAAAACCGAAGCGCCAGCCGCTTTTAGCATCATGTCAAATTCGCGACTGCCGCCACGGATTTTCATGCCCTTTGCATCCTCTGGATTGATCAGGGGCTTGTTGCGACTAGCGATACCTCCAGCTTGCCAGATCCAGCTCAGAATGATGATGCCTTTGTCAGCGAGGATTTTGGTGAGCATGCGACCAACTTCGGCAGTTTTCCATTTCGCAGCTTGTTCGTAGCTGGTGACTAGCGCTGGCATTAGGCCGATATTAGTCTCAACCACTTCGCCACCGGCGTAGGGCAGCGGGAAAAAGCTAATGTCCAGAGCGCCTTTACGCAGTGCGCCAAACTGGGCATTGGTTTTCATCAGCGAGGAGCCAGGATAAATATCGAATTTCATCGCACCGTTGGAACGCTTTTCGATTTCGGCAGCGAACTTACGGCAGAGTCGATCACGAAAATCACCTTTATCAATGGTTCCTCCAGGAAACTGGTGCGAGATTTTCAGTGAGGTCGATTGTGCCCAGCTCATATTGCTCAAACCAATAAGAGGTAAGCCCGAGGCGCCCAGAATTAATTTGCGACGTGATTGATTGAGCAGAGCTGATGGGGTTTTAGACGAGTGTGTCATACCGGTCTCCTGCAAAAGGTGAGCGCCTGCAAAGTGCAGTCGCATCTATAGGGGCTAGTATATGTCCGCCTTTTGTACAGCACACGTAGATATGACAATGCTATTAAAAAAACAAGTGCTCTTATAAGGGCTAACCCTTACAATCGCATTGCGGGCGATACAATTAAAACAACATACTTAGACACTCTTTATTAGTTGGGCAGGAATTTATGCAGCCAGATGAAATCGTCCTTGTGATGACAAGCGCATCGGATCTTTTGCTTGCCAAAAGAATCGCGCATCTCGTCATCGAAGAAGGCTTGGCTGCCTGCACACACATGGGTTCTCCAGTCTTGTCTGTTTACAGCTGGAAAGGTGATGTCGAGGGTGCAGAAGAAATCCCCCTGCAGTTCAAAACAACCTGGGCTCGTCAGGCGCAGTTGGTCGCGCGCATCAAAGCGCTTCATCCTTATGAAGTACCTGAAATTATTGTGATTCCAGTCATAGGTGGCTATGGGCCTTATCTGGACTGGGTGCGCGAGACGACTGGCGCAAGCAACGCAATATGATTACGCAAACACTCAGCGCGACAACGTCAAATTTTAAAAAATCAGCTCTCGTGAGTCATCGTCTGATTTGGCTATTACTTCTGTTGAGCTGCGCGATCATGCTGGTGATTCCTGCGCATGCCTCAGAGGATGGTTTTCTCGATCCCGAAAAAGCTTTTGTCATGCAAGCTGAAATGGTGGCGCCCGATGTCGTGCGTGTGCGTTTCAAGATTGCGTCGGACTACTACATGTACCGGGAGCGCTTCAGTTTCAAGATCGAGCCGAAAGAAATCGAGTTGGGTGCACCGCAATTTCAATCTGGCAAGACCAAATTTGATCCAACTTTCAATAAAGAAATGGAGTTGTATTTCTCTGAGGCTGTGATCACCTTGCCACTGACAATACACTCAGAAAATAAGTCAGCGCTCGCACAGGTTCCCATCAGGCTTACTGTCAACGGCCAAGGTTGCGCGGTGGCGGGACTGTGTTATCCGCCAATGGATTTCACCGCAATGCTCTCGCTTTCACCGGATGGCAAAGGGTTCTCAGTGCAGGGCCACGCGAGCTTGCTCAGCCGTGTGCTGGACGGGCAATGGCGTGAGGTGTTGTTTGAGGGTAATGATGAGGGCTTGGCTGGCTTGTTGTCTGCAAGTGGACTGCTGGAAATCACCTTGTTATTTTTCGTACTGGGCGTCTTGCTTGCTTTGACGCCTTGCGTGTTACCTATGGTTCCTATTTTGTCGGTGTTGTTAGTAGGTGAACAACACCACGTTTCACGCAGCAGAGGTTTTCTATTGTCCGCTGCCTATGTTGCGGGTATGTCGGTTGTCTATACTTTGCTAGGCGTGGCTGCGGGCTTGAGTGGCGCGGGACTCGCCGCATGGTTGCAGACACCCTGGGTATTAGCCGGCTTTTCTATTTTACTGGTGCTGCTTGCGCTGGCGATGTTTGATGTCTATCAGTTTCAAATGCCCTCAGGTATTCAAACACGTCTAACAGTCGCTAACTCGCACATCCTGGGTGGCCGGATGAGTGCGGCAGTCATGATGGGCGCTTTATCAGCACTTATTGTCGGACCATGTGTTGCTGCGCCCCTCGCGGGAGCCCTACTCTACATTTCTCAGACGGGTGATGTCGTGCTAGGTGGTAGCGCACTCTTTGCCATGGCTTGGGGGATGGGTGTTCCGCTACTGGCAATGGGTGCTTCTGCTGGCAAACTCATGCCACGTACGGGCGCCTGGATGGAGAGCGTTAAAAAGTTTTTTGGCGTTTTGCTTTTCGCGACTGCGTGGTGGATGGTGATGCCTCTATTGCCTACCTGGGTGCAGATTCTTGGCTGGGCGATACTGGCTATGTTGTCAGCGATGCTTTTGCGTACTTTTGACTCCTTGCCACAAAACTCCGGCTTTGCAGGCGTATTACGTAAAACACTAGGCATGCTACTGGTGTTGCTGTGTGCCGTTTGGGTCATTGGTGTGGCAAGCGGCGGACGCTCATTGCTGCAGCCTTTGTCTCATCTTGCAGTGCTTTCGCAGGCACAGCCCGCAATGGTGTTGTCAACAACCATGACAACTAATAGACCTCAGGGGTTTTCATCCAAGCAGGTGTTAAGTTCGTCGCCTGGCGCGATCAGTACGGCTGACGCCTCGGGGCCTGTTAAGTTTCTCAGGATTAAAAACCTCGCTGAACTCGACGCACTTCTGGCCAAAGCCGACAAGCCTGTCATGCTGGATTTTTATGCGGACTGGTGCGTGTCCTGTAAAGAGATGGAGTCGTTTACCTTTACAGATCCAGTTGTCGCTAAAAAAATGCACCAGATGCTGTTGCTGCAAGCTGACGTGACGGCCAATGATGAGGCAGACCGTGCGCTGCTCAAACGCTTCAGATTATTTGGCCCACCAGGCATTATTTTCTTTCAACCCGGTGGCGCTGAGCGACGCGATATCAGAGTTGTCGGGTTTCAGGACGCCGCACGTTTTGCCTCAACGCTTGAGCGCATGTTTAAGTAAACCAGGATTCAATGTCTAACTCCGTAAAATCCGGCTCAGCGAATGCGCAAGCGAGCCATTCAGCTTTGCCAAACTCAACCGTCTCAGTTTCAACGACGCCTGTCATCATCTTGCTTGCGCTTGCGGCTTTTGCCAGTGCGTGCGCCTTCAGGCTGTGTGATCCTTTACTGCCGGTGCTGGCAAAGGATTTTGCTGTACGTACTGCCCAAGCTTCAAATTCCGTCACTTTCTTTGCTATCGCCTATGGGGTGATGCAGTTCTTTTACGGTCCGATGGGAGATCGTTACGGTAAGTTTCGGGTGTTGTCGCAAGCAACGCTCGGCTGCGCTTTCGGCAGCTTGATCACTGCGATGGCACCTACACTGGATATGGTCGTTCTGGGCCGCTTGATTTCGGGCGCAACCGCTGCTGGTATTGTGCCGCTTTCCATGGCCTGGATCGGTGACAATGTTCCCTATGAGCAGAGACAAGCCACACTTGCACGATTTTTACTTGGTTCTATTTCTGGTCTCGCTGCAGGTCAGTTCATGGGCGGTATTTTTGCTGACACGATTGGCTGGCGCTGGACGTTTGTCGTCATGGCTGGCGTCTATATGGTAGTTGGTACTCTACTGATTTCAAAAAGAAAATCTGTTCCGGAAAAGACGACACCTTCAGCGGATCGCGGCAATTTGCTTGCGCCATTAAAACAAGTCTTATCCATACGCTGGGCTCGGATCGTGATAGCGACCGTATTTCTTGAGGGCGCCTTTGTCTTCGGTCCTCTGGCGTTTGTCCCGGCGTACTTGCATGAGCATCATGGCATTGCAGTGTCCTGGGCGGGTGTGATTGGAGGCTTGTTTGCCGCAGGGGCATTGATCTATGCGCTGCGCGCCAATCAGCTGGTCAGATTATTAGGTGAAAGAAGACTGGCTTTATATGGTGGTGGCACGATCGCTTTGTCGTCCACAATTTACTGGATCTCAGGTTCCTGGCACTGGGCTGTGCTGGCCAGCATCCTGTCTGGTTTCGGGTATTACCTGCTGCATGCGGTGCTGCAGACTAATGCGACGCAAATGGCACCTGCTGTCCGTGGTACGGCGGTATCGTTGTTTGCCTCTTTCTTGTTTCTCGGTCAGTCTGTGGGTGTAACGGCTGCGGCATTGCTGGTCGATACGGCAGGGCTGGGGGCGGTTTTCCCGGTTAGCATGGTTGCAGTGCCGCTGCTTGCTTATTCGTTTGCCTGGAGGCTGCGCGTGCGTGCCGCACAAACTAGTGCAGGAGCAAGTGTGAACAAGTAGTAAATAATTTACTACTTATCCGTTATCAGCTAAGGGGAGCGATATCCTTACTTGGGCTCACGCAGTAATTTTGCCGCCGCCACTGCAAAGTAAGTCAAAATCCCATCGGCTCCAGCACGTTTGAACCCGAGCAACGACTCCATCATCACTTTGTCATGATCGAGCCAACCGTTCTGAGCCGCCGCCTTGAGCATCGCGTATTCCCCGCTGACCTGGTAGGCAAAAGTCGGGACATGAAAGGCGTCTTTCACGCGCCTCAATACATCGAGGTATGGCATGCCGGGTTTGACCATCACCATATCTGCACCCTCGCGCAGATCGGCTGCGACTTCTCGCAGGGCCTCGTCGATATTGCCCGGATCCATCTGATAGACCAGTTTGTTAGATTTCCCCAAATTGGCTGCTGAACCCACCGCATCGCGGAAAGGACCATAAAACGCACTGGCATATTTTGCCGAGTAAGCCATGATGCGGGTGTGGATCAGTTCGTTGGACTCCAGAGCCTGTCGAATTGCGCCGATTCGGCCATCCATCATATCGCTTGGGGCGACGATGTCGACACCTGCTTGTGCCTGGACCAAGGCCTGTTTAGTCAAAATGTTTAGGGTGATGTCGTTAATCACATAGCCGTTTTCATCGATCACACCGTCCTGACCGTGACTGGTGTAGGGGTCAAGTGCGACATCGGTGAGAACACCAAGCTCAGGAAAGCGTTTTTTGAGTTCACGCACGACCCGTGGAACAAGGCCTTCAGGATTCATTGCCTCAGCACCGTCGAGCGCTTTGAGCGAAGGATCGATCACCGGGAATAATGCCATCACCGGGATGCCCAGCGCTACACACTCTTCGGCAACGGGTAATAAAGTGTCCAGAGAGTAGCGATTGACGCCTGGCATCGAAGGGATTGGCTGGATAATACCCTGGCCTTCGATAATGAAAACCGGATAAATCAGATCATCTACAGTAAGTGAGTGCTCACGTACTAGTCTGCGGGAAAAGTCATCGCGACGCAGACGACGGGGGCGGCTAGAGGGGTAATCAGCTAAAACGAGATGAGGAGTTGTCATGGTACGACCTGTGGGGAAATCCAGTTTTCGATTTGTAGAGTGGCTTCTTCGAGACCAATGCGAGCGGTCGCGGAGAACGCAACCGCATTGAGCGCACCGATATCAGCAAGCTCTTTTTTTACTGCAAAAATGGCCTTGATACGCTGACCATAGGGAAATTTGTCGGCTTTAGTGAGTAAAGCCATGACCGGGCGACCTGTCGGGGCGATCCAGTTGGCGAGCCGGCGATCCAGCTCTGTCACACCACGGCGTATATCGATCAGCAGCACGATACCGGCCAGAGAGGCTCGGGATTGCAGGTAGCCACCGAGTACATCGGCCCATTCTTCGCGGGCGCGGTGGGCAATCGAGGCGTATCCATAGCCTGGCAAGTCGACTAAAAACCCGAGTTGGCCCTCGGGATCGAGCGGATCAGGGATGCCAAACATGTTGATCAGGCGGGTACGACCAGGTGTTTTACTGGAAAAAGCCAGCCTTTTCTGGTTGGCCAGTACGTTAATCGCAGTGGATTTTCCGCAATTTGAGCGTCCGACAAAGCAGACTTCCGGAGCGCCTGGCTCTGGTAATTGGTCCAGACGGGCAGCGGAAGTAAAGAAAGAAGCGCGGTGCAAAATGGACACGGAAAGGCCGATACAAATGTTGTAAGACCCTATTGTATAATCAGCGGCTTAGATAGCTATATATATAGCTGTAGATTCGATATTGTCGAGGTCTTCAATGAAGCGTGTGTTGTCTCGTGTGGTGCTTGCGAGCGGTGTGTTGCTTGGCATCACAGCCGTATCCCCCAGTTTCGCTGCCGATGCAGCGGGCCCTGCAAAACCTGATGCTGCCAAGGGTGCCCAGCTCTATGAGCAGGGTGATGCCGCGCGCGGTGTCGTTGCCTGTGTTTCCTGCCATGGTGCAGCAGGTAACAGCACAATCCCGTCCAATCCCAATCTGGCGGCGCAGTCGCACGAGTATCTGTACAAGCAGCTCGTCAACTTCCGCCCAGCCGACGGAGCAAAAGAGCCCTTGCGCAAGGGTGCTGATGGCGCGCCTTCGATGATGACGGCGATGGCGACCCCTCTGACAGAGGCTGATATGCAAAACGTCGCATTTTTCCTGTCACAGCAAAAGCTGACCGCTCCCGCTACTGCGACGAACGTCAAATCCGTTGAGCGTGGTCAGAAAATCTGGCGTGCAGGTATCCCTGAGCGTAATGTTGCCGCCTGTGCTGGCTGTCACTCACCGAACGGCGCTGGCATCCCCGCCCAGTTCCCACGTCTGGCCGGACAGTTCCCTTCATACATCGAAGATCAGCTCAAGTTATTCCGCGCCGGTCATCGTGCAAATGGCCCGATGATGAATCAGATTGCAGATCGCATGAACGACGCAGATATCAAAGCTGTGTCTGATTACGCTGCTGGCTTGCGTTAATTCGAGTCCATCCCCGCAGGGTTTCTGTCGGGCGAGTTGATCAAAGGGGGCGTCTTTCAGACACCCCCTTTTTTTGTGAAGAGTTGTGTGACTGCTGCCGCGAAAAATGTTCAGACGAGTCTGCTGGAGCTGTTGAGCTCCATGCGGTTTGCTATCAGCTTGCTAGTGTTTATTTGCCTGGCGAGTTTGATCGGCACAGTGTTGCCGCAAAACAGATCGGTAGGCGCGTATGTTGATCAATTCGGGCCGTTCTGGTTTGAGGTGTTTGATAAGTTTTCGCTCTGGCACATCTACAACAGCTGGTGGTTTTTAGTCACCATGGCATTTTTAGTGACCTCTACGAGTTTGTGTCTGATTCGAAACGCACCAAAGATGCTCAAAGATGCGAGCTCTTTTCGTGAACATATTCGTGACTCAAGCTTGCGATCGTTTCATCACAAAATTGAGCTCGACACCACCCGTAATCTGACTGGCACCTCAAACGCCGTGCAGGCCTGGTTGAAAAAACAAGGTTATGCCGTTCGCGTGAAGGATGAAGGCGAGGCGCAATTGCTCGCTGCGAAATGCGGTAGTGGTAATCGTCTCGGTTATATCTTTGCACATGCAGCGATTGTGATTATCTGTGTGGGTGGGTTGCTTGATAGTGAACTACCGATTCGTTTGCAGGTATGGCTGTTTGGTAAAACGCCAATTCTTGAAAATATGCTGATTGTCGATGTGCCGCAGTCGGGACGCCTCTCGTTAAACAATCCAAGTTTTCGCGCCAACGTACTTGTGCCCGAGGGTGGTGACCGAAACTCTGCAATCGTCAGCGTAGATGACGGTGCGCTAGTTCAGCCCCTGCCTTTTATGATCGGCTTGAAAAAGTTTTTCGTTGAATATTATTCAACGGGTATGCCGAGTCGTTTTGCCAGTCTGGTTGAGGTCACGGATCCTGATAATGGTAAAAAATTCGAAGCGACTATTGAAGTCAATGAGCCTTTGCATTACAAAGGGGTGACGGTTTATCAGTCCAGTTTTGATGACGGTGGCAGTAAGGTAGAGCTCATCGGTTATCCTCTCGCCGGCACAAAGCCAGTAAGCTTTGAGGTCAAGGGTCAGGTCGGTCAGACGAGTGACGTGGCGCTGGGCGATACAGGCAAACAGGTCAAGCTGGAAATCACCAAACTGCGCACGATTAATGTCGAGGATCTCACCAGTGGGGATCCTGCTGCTCCGAAAGAGTTTGGCGAGCATGTGGCCTCTGTGACCGGGAGTGCCGCCTCGAAACAAAACAAAAATCTGAAAAACATAGGTCCCAGTATTGAGTATCGACTGATTGATCAAAGCGGTCAGGCGACGCTTTTTAATAACTATATGTTGCCTGTGGAAATGGAAGGTTTTCAGGTGTTTCTGATTGGTGTCAATGAGCCAGGCAGTCCAGGTTTTCGCTATTTGCGTATCCCGGCGGATGACAAAGCCTCTGTCGCTGAATTCATGGATGTGCGCGCAGCGTTGGCGGACCCCACGGCCCGCAAAGAAGCCGTGAAGCGTTTTGCTCAATCCTACGCCGGCAGTGCAGGCGACCAGCAGGCTCTTGAGAGCTCCGCATCGCGGGCGCTGGACACCTTTGCGACAGGGGGTTTGCAGGCTATCTCAAAATTTCTAGAAACAAACGTGCCGCCTGCAGAGCAACAGCGTGCGGCCGATATCGTGATTCGTTTGCTCGGCTCCTCCATGAGCGAGTTGCGTCAGGTCGCGCGTGAGCGAGCAGCTTTGCCGCTTTTGGGTAACACGCCTGCTGAGCAGGAAAAAAACATCGCCTGGTCCCGTATCGCGCTCGCCGCACTCTCTGATGTGACGCTTTATCCGGCACCAATATTATTTACGCTCAAATCGTTCGAGCACGTGCAGGCCAGTGTTTTTCAAGTAAGCCGCACACCAGGCAAAATGATTGTTTATATAGGTTGTCTTTTTTTAGTGATTGGCATCTTTACAATGTTCTATGTGCGCGATCGCCGAATCTGGGTCTGGCTGCGGCCAGCACAGGGCGGTTCAGGTACACATGTATTGGCTGCGATGACCTCTCAAAAGCGTACACTGGATTTCAATCGTGAATTCGACCGATTCAAGCTGGCGTTATCCCGCTTGAATCCTGCTAAGCGATCAACCTGATTTATTGAGATTTATCATGACCGAATCAGCCTCTGCCCTTGTGAACGACTGGGACGACTTGTCCGAATCTGGTGATGCACGTGTGATGCGTGGTCGTCCAGACTGGTCCGATGCATTGTTTTTCCTGCTGCTTGCTGCGGGTGCCGCGTATGCGCTGATGCACTTCAGCGCTTCGATGGATTACTACGAGCAAACCATTCTTTGTCTCGGTGTGCCTACGCTGACCTGGATGGGGTGGTTGTGGCGGCCCATGCGCACGCTGATGCTGGCCTGTGCTGCGGGCGCGGGGTTAGCGATCTGGTTGTATCAGGGCGATCTCGCGCGCGCCGAGCAAGTCTTTCTCCTCAAATATTTACTCTCTTCACAATCCTCCATTCTCTGGATGTGTGCGTTATTCGTGCTGGCTACGGTTTGTTACTGGGTCGGCATCATCAGTCCGACCGCAGCCTGGTTGGGTACAGCGCTTTCCTGGGGTGCAGTGTTTGCAGGTACGCAAGGACTGCTGGTGCGGTGGCGCGAGGGTCATCTGATGGGTGCAGATATTGGCCACATCCCGGTCAGTAATCTGTATGAGGTGTTTGTACTGTTTTCCTTGATTACAGCCTTGTTTTATTTGTATTACGAACGTCGTTATGCCACCCGGGCCTTAGGTGGCTTTGTTATGCTGGTGATTACCTCCTCAGTTATTTTCTTGCTCTGGTACTCCTTCACCCGCGATGCGTTTCAGATCCAGCCGCTAGTCCCCGCACTTAAAAGCTGGTGGATGAAAATCCACGTACCTGCTAATTTCATTGGCTATGGCACATTCTCACTGGCAGCGATGGTAGGTTTTGCCTATCTTGTTAAACAGCACGGACAGACCAAGTCCTGGCTAAAACTTGCGCCATTATTTGTACTCGGGGTCTTGCTTGCGGGTGAGCCAATGGTGTTTCGCAGTCAGGGCCTGTCAGCAACCTGGATGCTGTACTTTGGCATCGGTGCTTTGATTGTCGGTGCAATCCTGTTGTTGCGCGGGCCGATTGCGGCGCGTCTGCCCTCGCTTGAAGTACTTGATGACATCATGTATCGGGCAATTGCGATTGGTTTTGCTTTCTTCACGGTCGCGACTATTTTAGGGGCCTTGTGGGCGGCTGATGCCTGGGGTGCATACTGGCAGTGGGATCCGAAAGAAACCTGGGCACTGATTGTCTGGTTAAATTATGCGGCCTGGTTGCATTTGCGTCTGATGAAAGGCCTGCGCGGCACCATGGCGGCTTATTGGGCACTGGTTGGTTTGCTTGTGACGGGTTTCGCCTTTCTGGGCGTCAACATGTTTCTTTCAGGCCTGCACTCGTACGGTACGCTTTGAATGGTTTATAAGCGCTTAAGCGATAACGCTGCAGCAAATTCTCCTGTTCAACAACGTTAAACAAAACGGAAAAGAATCATCGTGACGCCAGCCAGACCCTGGGTTGTTTTAATTGCCACACTGACGGTTCAGGCACTGGTTGCAATGGCGTTGATGACCTTACCGGTTGTGGCGCCCGTTGTTGCCAAAGAGTTGGAGATTCCTACTACTTACCTCGGTGCTTATGTTGCGCTGGTGTATTTCGCAGCAATGGTTGCCAGTTTGCTGGGAGGTGCAGCCGTCAAGCGCTGGGGCGCAATCCGCTTAAGTCAGGTTGGTGTGGCGTGTTCTGGTGTTGGGCTTTGTCTGTGTGCCGCCCCTCATCCTGCTGCAATAGCGCTGGGTGCTTTGTTTATTGGTGCAGGTTATGGTCCGATCACACCTGCGAGCTCACACCTTCTAATTAAGACAACCCCTGCGAGTCAGCTGTCTCTGGTGTTCTCCATCAAGCAGACAGGTGTTCCGCTTGGCGGAATGATTGCAGGAGCGCTGGTGCCCTCGATGGACCTGGTGATTGGCTGGAAATGGACGTTTATCGTCGCAGGACTGACTTGCTGGCTATGTGCCTGGCTTGTGCAATCTTTGCGCAAGGGCCTGGATGATGATCGCGATCCGACGGTAAAACCTTCAATTGTTGCAAGTGTTGTTCAGCCGTTGAAATTGATTTTTGGACATCGCAGTTTGAAAGTGCTGTCCTTCATGTCGTTTTTATTTGCGATCTGTCAGATGTCTCTGATGGCCTATCTGGTCACCTTCCTGTTTGAAGACCTTGGCTGGTCTCTGGTTGCGGCGGGTGTCGCGCTGACCGTCACACAGGCTGCAGGCGTCGGTGGGCGGATTTTCTGGGGGTATGTTTCAGACCGCTGGTTAGGCGCAATCAAGATGCTGATCGTGATTACCTTATTGCTTGCGGTCGGTGCGGTGGGGACTGCCTTTTTGCGTGCTGACACGTCACCCTGGCTGCTCTTTCCAATACTGATCGTATTTGGCGCTTCGGCAATCGGCTGGAACGGCGTCTATCTAGCCGAAATTGCCCGTCAGGCACCCAAGGGCCAAGCCAGTGTCGCCACAGGAGGCACACTTTGCATCACCTTTCTTGGTGTTGTGCTTGGCCCGCCATTTTTTGGTCTGGTGGCGGGTTCGGTCAATAGTTACGGCTTGAGCTACGGGTTTTTGCTGATTCTCGCTGCGATTATTTTTGTTTTGCTCATGAAATTGCGAAACGGCCCGACTGAATAAACACGATGCCCCGCTGGTCACGGTGGGCTCCCGAGGTGCTTGTTCGTGCTTTCCCGGCGGTCTTTCACTTCCTGAATATTCATCAGAGTTGTGGACAATCACGATCAAGAGTGCGATATTTACTGTGCCCGATCATTAGGTCGCAACCTGGCTGTAAGTCAATATGAGGACTTTTATGCATCATCTCGTCAACAAAACATTGCTGCGCGTTGGTTCTGCACTGGCATTGACAACCTTTCTGGCCCTTGGCAACGCTGGTGCACAGACGCGCGGCGGCACGCTCAACGCGATCGTGCAACCAGAGCCACCCATCCTTATGCTTGGTCTTAATCAGCAAGGACCGACTCAATATGTTGCTGGCAAAATTTATCAAGGCCTGCTGACTTATGATGAAAAACTGCAACCTCTGCCCTCACTGGCCAAGTCCTGGACTGTGTCCGCTGATGGTCTAACTTACAGCTTTGAACTGCAGCAGGGCGTCAAATGGCATGATGGCAAGCCTTTTAGCTCGGCTGATGTGGTGTTCAGCATGGACCAGTTTTTGCGCAAGATGCACCCGCGTGGACGTCTAATTATCAATAAATACATTGATACCATCACCGCGCCGGATGCGAACAATGTCGTGATCAAGCTCAAAGAGCCTTTCGCGCCGTTCCTGAGTATTTTTGTGGTCGACAATATGCCGATGGTGCCCAAGCATATTTACGAAGGCACGGATTACGCAACCAACCCTGCCAATCAGACCCCTATCGGAACAGGCCCATTCAAGTTCAAGGAATGGAAAAAAGGCTCTTACGTTACTCTGGTACGTAATGACGAATACTGGAAACCCGGTCAGCCTTATCTCGATGAAATCGTATTCCGTGTAGTACCTGACGCGGCCTCACGCGCGGTTGCATTTGAAAAAGGCGACGTGCAGGTCTTGCGTGGTGGTGACGTGGACAACGTTGAGGTCAAACGCCTCAAAGCTTTGCCAGATGTCGAGATGACCACCAAAGGCTGGGAAATGTACGCCCCGCTTTCCTTCATGTTCATGAATCAGCGCAGCGCACCTTTTGATAATGTCAAAGTGCGACAGGCGGTAATGCATGCGATGAATCGTAAATTCATCGTTGATAATATTTTCTTTGGTCTGGGCAAAATTGCGATTAGCCCACTCGCCTCGACAACACTGTTTTTTGAGCCAAAAGTCACACAATATGACTTCAATCTCAAAAAAGCCCGTGAGCTGATCAAGGAGTCTGGTGTCAACGTGGGCGCACGGCCGATTAAGATTTTGAGCTTTCCTTATGGCTCGGCCTGGGACCGTTTGGCTGAGTACACCAAGCAAAGTCTTGAGCAAATCGGCTTTAAAGTCGAGATCGAAGCTGCCGATGCGGGTGGCTGGGCTAAGCGGACAGGTGATTTTGATTTTGACCTGACGTTTAACTTCACCTATCAGTATGGTGATCCAGCACTCGGTGTGGCACGCCACTACCTGTCGACCAATGCCGTTAAGGGTTCACCTTTCGTCAATAACCAGGGTTACAACAATCCTAAAGTCGATGATTTACTAAATAAAGGTGCCTCGGCGATTACCAAAGAAGAGCGTCAAAAGCTTTATTCCGAGGCCCAGAATATCCTGGTTAACGAAGTCGCCAATGGTTTCTTGTTTGAAATCGAATATCCAACTTTCTATCGTAAAAATATCAAAAATCTCGTGACGACCGCCATTGGTCTGAACGAAAGCTTTGATAACGTCTGGATCGAAAAATAAATAGTCAGTCAATCACACGAGCACCTCCTACAGGTGCTCGTGTTTTTTTAGGCCGTACGATCAGGACAAGCGAATTTTGAAGTTTTTATCTTTTCTGGCCTCACGACTCTGGAAAGCACTCGGTGTGATACTGGGTGTGGTCGTATTTAATTTTTTTCTGATCCGCTTAGCGCCTGGTGATCCTGCGAGCATCATGGCGGGCGAGGCAGCATCCTCGGACCCGGCCTACGTCGAGCAACTGCGCCAGCAGTTTGGATTTGATCAGCCGCTCTATCAGCAGCTTTGGCTCTATCTGAAAGGTATCCTGCATTTTGATCTGGGTTATTCCTATCGCAATAAATTACCGGTGCTTGATTTGATTCTGGAGCGCCTGCCCGCAACCTTGCTGTTGATGGGGTGCGCCTTTCTCTTTTCGATCGTGCTCGGCGTATTGCTCGGCGTGCTCGCCTCGCGCAGTCGATATACCACCCGACATAAATGGCTCGATAGCGCCATCATGACTGGTGCGCTGCTTCTTTATGCGACACCCTTGTTCTGGTTGTCGTTGCTGATGATCATTTTCTTTTCCGTGACTCTGGGCTGGCTACCTGCTTTTGGTATGGAGTCGGTTGGTGCCCATCTGACTGGTTGGGCGCATATTGCCGATGTCGCGACGCATTTAATTTTGCCTGTCATCTCGCTCGGTTGTTTTTTCATGGCAGTCTATGCACGCTTAACGCGGGCCTCCATGCTCGAAGTCATGGGTATGGATTTCATCAAAACGGCGCGTGCCAAAGGCGTGCCTGCTGGTCAGGTGATCCGCAAGCACGTGTTGCGTAACGCATTGCTGCCCGTGGTGACTTTTGCGGGCATTCAGCTCGGTCAAATGGCCGGAGGTGCCGTACTGACCGAAACCGTCTTCGCATGGCCCGGGATTGGGCGACTGATGTTTGATGCTTTGTTGCAAAGAGACTATCAACTTTTACTGGGCGTTTTTTTAGTGACGGCCGCAATGGTAGTCGTCTTTAACCTGTTAACCGACCTGCTTTATCGATTCATTGATCCGCGGATCGAATTCGGGACATGACATGAAGCAATTTTTAAAACATTTCGCCATGAATCGCGGTGCCTTGCTGGGCAGTGCGATTCTATTAATCGTGATTCTGACAGGAGTTTTTTGTTCTTTTCTTTTTGAAGAGTCACCCTGGATGATGGTCGGTCAACCTTTGCTGTTGCCTTTTCAGGAAAGCGAATTTCCCCTGGGTACCGACATGCTCGGGCGAGACATAGCAGCTGGCCTGGCCTACGGGGCACGCGTCTCGCTGCTGGTAGGCATCATTTCAACACTTGTTGCCGTATTCGTCGGCGTGATGATTGGTGCAGCTGCTGGCTACTATGGTGGCTGGATTGATGATGTCATGATGCGTTTTACCGAATTTTTCCAGACTATCCCGCAACTTGCCATGGCTGTTGTACTGGTTGCGATCTTGAGCCCCTCTATTTATTCCATCGTGGGGGCGATCGCTATCGTTTCGTGGCCTCCGGTTGCCAGACTTGTCAGAGGAGAATTTCTTTCTCTCAAGCAACGAGAGTTTGTTCAAGCGGCTGTGGTGATTGGCCAGCGTCCAGCAAAGATTATTTTTTCACAGATTTTGCCCAACGCGATTTCTCCTATCATCGTTACTGCGTCTCTGATGATTGCCACGGCTATCCTGACAGAGTCTGCCTTAGCTTTTCTGGGGCTGGGTGATCGCAATATGATGAGTTGGGGTTTCATGATTGGAGCCTCACGTACGATGTTGCGCGAAGCGCCCTGGATGAGTGTCATGCCGGGTCTGGCGATCTTGCTGACCGTGCTGGCGATCAATCTGATTGGTGAAGGTCTCAACGACGCCATGAATCCTCAGCTACGCAAACGTGGGGAAGCTTGATGAGAGAGTCTTCAATCCCCTGCGACAGTCGCGGCTCGCTGCTGGCGATCGAGAATCTTTCTGTTGTTTTGCCAGCGGGTGGCGATCGAACGTATGCAGTTCAGGATATTTCGTTTGAACTCAATCCCAACGAAATTCTCTGCATCGTCGGTGAGTCTGGTTCTGGCAAATCCATCAGTGCTAATGCCATCATGGGTTTACTTCCTGGTTACTTGAAACCACAGGCCGGTCGTATTCTGTTTCGCGGTCAGGATTTATTGCAGCAATCTGAGCAAACCCTTTTAGGTTTACGGGGTAAAGATATTGGAATGATTTTTCAGGAGCCGATGTCGGCACTGAATCCGGTCATGAAGGTCGGTGACCAGATCAGCGAGGTGATGCAGGTGCATCACGCTTTCGCTGGTCCTGAGCAAAAAAAACGCATACACACTCGCATGATGGAGTTGCTGGAGCTGGTGGGTTTACCTGAGCCGCAAACGCTGCAATACGCTTATCCTTTCAGACTCTCAGGCGGACAGCGGCAACGCGTCATGATCGCGATGGCGCTTGCGCTTGAGCCAGCGATCCTGATTGCTGACGAGCCGACCACTGCTCTGGATGTCACAACGCAAGCGCAGATCTTGAAATTGATTAAAGACATACAGCGCTCCATGCAAATGGCGGTGATGTTCATCACACATGATTTCGGTGTGGTCGCCGATATCGCAGATCGCGTGCTGGTGATGGAAAAAGGATTGCTGGTTGAAACGGGTCTGGCGACCGACGTACTCAATGCGCCAAAACATCCCTATACAAAACGTTTGATCGCAGCGGTTCCGCATGGCCGTTCGGCACATACCGCAGCTGCAGGGGGTTCTGATGCTAATCCTGCCGAATCAGTGCAAACTGGAGAGTTTTTTGCGCAGCAATTGCATGAGACTCCTGTACTCGAAGTGAAGGGTTTGAAAAAAACCTACATTACGGCGCGCGGCATGTTTGTTAAAAAACGCGTCGTGCATGCTGTCAACGAGGTGAGTTTTGTAGTGCGGCGTGGCCAGACGCTGGGGATTGTGGGCGAATCTGGCTCGGGTAAATCAACTATTGGCCGCTGTCTGCTTAAGCTCACACCGATAGATGGCGGACAGATGCTTTTTCACGGACAGGATATCGCTCCCCTTACGGCTCCCCAATTCCGGCCTTTGCGTCATAAGATCCAGATGATTTTCCAGGATCCCTTTGCATCACTGAATCCGCGTCATACGGTTGGCCGCATTCTCACCGATGGTCCCGTTGCCAATGGTGTTGCGTATGACCACGCTGCCACACGCGCGCGCGAGTTACTTAAACTCGTTGAGCTCGAAGATTCAGCGTTTGATCGGTATCCCAATGCTTTTTCCGGAGGGCAGCGCCAGCGTATCGGCATCGCACGTGCGTTAGCACTCAATCCGGAGTTGCTCGTTGCCGATGAGTCCGTCTCTGCGCTCGACGTGTCGGTTCAGGCGCAAGTGCTTCGTTTATTACAAGATATACAGCGACGATTAAATGTCGCCTTGATTTTCATTACCCATGATTTGCGTGTCGCCGCACAGATTTGTGATGAGCTTGTTGTCATGCATCAAGGCAATATCGTCGAGTCTGGTAGACCTGAAGCGATATTCGATCATCCACAGCATGTCTATACGCAGACTTTGATCAAAGCTATTCCAGGACAACACTGGAAACCGATGGCGTTACAGCCATGACGGGTTCGGCGCAGTCCCTGCAAATCCTTAAAGGCTGCGGGATCTTTTTGTGTTCTTTGAGTTTCCTGTCGGTGCTTGATGTGATTGCTAAAGATCTGGTGCTGCGCAATTCCGCACCACTTGTGAATATGGTTCGTTATGGTGTGATTGTTATTTTGTCGCTCTCCTTAATGTTATATAAACGCGTGCCATTCTATATCGCACCTTCAGCGCGTAAATGGTTGCTCTTGCGAGGCCTCATGCTCGGTTTTGTCGGTATTTGTTTTATGCCGGCGTTGCAGTTTATGCCGCTTGGCGAGGCCACCGCTTTATACTTTTTATCACCTTTGATTATTGTGCTACTCGCACCGGTTTTTTTAGGTGAAAAAGTACAGCTCAAACAATATCTCGCAGTCGTTGTCGGCATGCTGGGAATGCTACTGATTGTGAACCCGGGCGGTGATCTGTCACCAATTGGTTCAGGCTTGATGCTGATCGCGGCATTTTGCTATGCGATGGTGCAATTGCTGACACGCAAACTCACTGGACGCGTTGCGAGCGAACAGCAGTTTTTTTATACGGCCGCAATTTGCGCGCCGATGGGTTTGATAGTCTTGTTCTTGTTCTGGCCACAAGTCTGGCCTGATACATCAGACAAATTCGAGCTGTTGTTGATGGGCTTATGCGGTGGTGCGGGGCAGTATTTATTGATTTATGCTTTTAAATCCACACCCGCCTCCATCCTTGCCCCGATAAACTATTTTCAACTGGTTTTGGCGGTGCTGTTTGGACAGCTGATTTTTGATCATACGCCTGGGCTGTTGGCCTTTATGGGAATTGTGCTGATTGCCGTTGCAGGTTTATCCTTAACGCTACCGATGTTGACTGCTTATTTGAGAAGAAAAAAGATATGAGCCCAGAGGACCAGCCCGTGAGCCAAACAATCAAGCAAAGTAACCAGCAAGCCCTGATAGATTTATTTGTTCGCACTCTCGGTGCAGCTTATGTGCTGACGGGCGAGGCGATCGAGCCCAAATATAAAACAGACTGGCAGCATACTGCTGTGCGTGAGCCGCTGGTGGTATTGCGTCCTGCTGATACAGAGCAGGTCTCGGCTATCATGAAAATCTGCCATCAGTACGATCATTGCGTGACGGTTCAGGGTGGTATGACAGGTCTGGTTGCAGGGGGATTGCCCGAGGATGGGCAGGTTGTTATTTCCATGGAGCGTTTGAACGGCGTTGAGGAAATCGATCCCGCGGCTTCAAGCATGACGGTCTGGGCTGGTACGCCCCTGCAGTTAGTCCAGGAGGCCGCGACCAAAGCCGACCTCTACTTTGCCGTCGACTTGGGTGCGCGTGGTTCTTGTCAGGTGGGAGGAAATATTTCCACCAATGCGGGTGGTAATCGCGTGATCCGTTACGGCATGATGCGTGAGCAAATCCTCGGCCTCGAGGTCGTTTTGGCCGATGGCACGATCGTGACCAGTCTGAATAAGATGCTCAAAAATAATGCTGGCTACGATTTGAAACAACTCTTCATAGGTTCCGAGGGTACGCTTGGAATTATCACGCGCGCAGTCTTGCGTCTGCACGCGCGCACGCCCGGCTATTTCACTGCTTTTTGTGCTTTAGCCACGCCAGATGCTGCCGTGCAGTTTCTCGCGCACCTAAAGCAAACCGGCGGCGCGCTCATGTCCTATGAGGTCATGTGGCCAGATTTTTATGATTTCATGACGCTGCGTGTACCCGGTATCCGTACGCCTCTACCCACCCGGGCTGAGGCTTATGCGCTGATCGAATTGGCCACAGATCTTAGCGAACACGATCAGATACGTTATTCCGCGTTACTCGAAGCCGCCATGGAAGAAGGCTGGGTTACTGATGCGGCGATCGCTCAGTCTGGCAAAGAGGCTGCGGATTTTTGGAGATTGCGCGATGCCGTATCCGAGTTTCCAGTGCTCTGGTCGCCTTACCGCGGCTACGATATTAGTTTGCCAATTGGTGACATGAGTCGTTTTGTAGCGAGCTTGCAGGCTGCGTTCACAGCAGAATTTCCTACTAGCGAATACGCCCATTTCGGTCATATCGGCGACAGTAATTTACACGTCGTCATACATGTTCCTGGCTCGCGCGCGCAGTTCCCTGCGGCGAGCATAGATGCCTGTGTTTACGAAATGGTGCGTAAATTTGGCGGCTCAATTTCTGCTGAGCACGGTATCGGCCTGAACAAGAAAAAATATCTGCATTATTCACGAAACGAATCCGAGATGGCGTTGATGAAACTTATCAAGTCGACACTCGATCCTAAAAATCTGCTCAATCCAGGAAAGGTCCTCTGATGAAAACTTTTTTTCACCCAAAACAAATGTTGCATCATCCTAAAGCTTACATGTCACGCGGCCAGATGCGCGTGCCGCAGGAAATCCCGGAGCGCGCGACGCAGATCCTAAAAGGCCTGGCGCAGCTCAATTTGCCCGTGACCGAGCCAGCTGATTTTGGCAGAGAGCCTTTGCTGGCTGTACATGACCCAAAATACCTGACTTTCCTTGAGACAGGGCATGCGACCTGGAAGGCGCAAGGTCCTGATTGGGGCGAAGAAGTCCTGTCCAATGTTTACGTGCGTGAGCCTAACGCCTTGCGAGGTATTCTGGGTCAGGCTGCGCGCTATCTGGCTGATGGCAGTTGCCCGGTTGGCGAGCATACCTGGACGTCTTCTTACTGGGGCGCACAATCTGTGATCGCAGCGACCAACGCCGTGCTCGCAGGCGATCAAAAAGCATACGCGTTATGCCGCCCGCCAGGTCATCACACGCGTAAAGATGCTGCGGGTGGCTTTTGCTATATCAATAATGCCGCTATCGCAGCAGAGTTATTACGTGGTCAGTTCAAGCGTGTGGTGATTCTCGATACTGACATGCATCATGGTCAAGGCGTACAGGAAATTTTTTATGATCGTGACGATGTGTACTACATTTCAGTGCATGGCGACCCGACAAACTTTTATCCTGCCACTGCGGGCTTTGATGACGAAGCGGGTGTCGCCTCAGGTAAAGGCTATAACCTGAATTTGCCGATGCCACATGGCTCGTCCGAAGAGGTTTTCTTTGAGCGCGTACAGATCGCTTTGAAAACCTTGAAAGACTTCAAACCCGATGCTGTCGTCTTGGCCTTAGGCTTTGATATTTATAAAGACGATCCCCAAGCACGTGTTGCCGTCACAACAGAAGGTTTTGGCCGTCTGGGGCGCGAGATCGGTGCTTTAAATCTCCCGACAGTTGTTGTGCAGGAAGGTGGTTATCACTATGACTCGCTGGCGGCGAACACCGTGAGTTTCTTTAAAGGGTTTTTAGGTAAGTAAATAATTGCGTGTTGTAATTGCTGGTTGCTTGTCTTAGGCTCGGTCTTAAGGCAAGCAACTCTCGCCACGGATCAGGTCTTCAAACGTTTCCCGCTGACGGATCACGTGGTAAATATCCCCATCGACCATGACCTCAGCAGGACGTGCGCGGCTGTTGTAGTTACCCGCCATCACAAATCCATAGGCGCCTGCTGACTCGATCGCGATGATTTCCCCTTCGTTCAGAGCCATGCTGCGACCACGGGCCAGCCAGTCGGCGCTTTCGCATACGGGACCAACAACGTCATACAACATCGTTGAAGGCGCCTTAGTGCCGCTATTGGGCACAACTGGTAAAACACCATGCCAGGCTTCATAGAGCGCCGGGCGCATCAGATCGTTCATCGCGGCATCAACAATCGCAAAATTACGCGCCTCGGTGTGTTTTAGATACTGCACGGTTGTGAGCATTACCCCCGCGTTGCCGACCAGTGAACGGCCTGGTTCCATAACCAGTTGCAGGTCTGCATAGCCACGTGCTTGCAGCTGGGTAAACACTTTATCCAGCAGCACTTTGGGTGCGAGCGGTGTTTCGTCGTCGTACTTGATCCCCAAGCCACCGCCGATATCCAGATGTTTAAGGATAATCCCGGTCGCTTTGAGCTCATCGATTAGTCTGAGCAGCTTGTCCAGCGCATCCAGATAGGGCTCGACCTCGGTAATCTGGGAGCCAATATGGCAGTCGACACCAACCACGGAAACCCCTGGTAAAGACGCTGCCAAGGTGTAGGCTGCGCAAGCTTCTTCGATTGCGATACCGAATTTGTTTTCTTTTAAGCCTGTGGAGATGTAGGGATGAGTTTTTGCATCGACATCAGGATTTACGCGCAGCGAAACAGCTGCTGTTTTACCCATTTCGCTGGCGACTGCAGACAACCGCTTGAGTTCGGGGAGTGATTCGACGTTGAAGC
This sequence comes from Burkholderiaceae bacterium, assembly GCA_036725985.1. Classification (GTDB taxonomy): domain Bacteria; phylum Pseudomonadota; class Gammaproteobacteria; order Burkholderiales; family Burkholderiaceae_B; genus Zwartia. The sequence continues at coordinate 228,489 of DAIMDD010000001.1, read as the reverse complement.
ATTTCACCCCGACATTAAGCGCGGCCTGCATTTCCCAGACTTGTTTGCCAACACCGGAGAAGACGATTTTGGCTGGCTCAGCACCTGCTGCGAGTACGCGCGCGAGTTCTCCCCCTGAAACGATGTCAAAACCACTACCCAGGCGTGCAAATTCTTTGAGCACAGCGAGATTCGAGTTGGCTTTCATTCCATAGCACACCAGTACATCACGTGTGCCGATCGCTTCCTGATAGGCATTTAAGGCTGTCCTCAAGGCTGCACGAGAATACACATAGAGCGGTGTGCCTAGCGCTGCGCCCAGTTTTTGCAAGGAAACGCCCTCGGCATGGAGTACGCCGTCTTTAAAATGGAAGTGCGGCGAACCGGCAGGGGTGTGGATATTTGAATCAGGGGCTTGAGCAGTCATGTTGGCGCTATGGGTATTCAGTGTTTTGGAGGCATCCCGAACGACAATCATAATGTTGTAGTTCGGGATACGGCTTAAATTTTAAAATTGAGGCTAATAAAGCTTATTTATTCGATGATCACAGGTGTTGGCATCAGGATCAGATCTTCGTCAAAAAATGGAATGATCGCGCTGTCTTCATCCGGATAGGCGCCGTACATGGAGTAGGGCGAGACAGCAGGTGTTAGGACGGCTGGTTTACCGGGCAGAGTTAGTGGGCCTTTAAAGCCGCAGCCAATCAGCCAGGACGCGAACGCCAGCATCGCTACAATGCGAACAACACTGCGATAGTGGGTTTTGCTGATCACTGCAAACTCCCTCAAACGTGAGGATAAGGATTATGAACGAAACTGAATTTCATGCTCGGGTCCAGGCCCTCCTGGATGCTATTGAATCACAGGCTGACCATTGGTTCGAGGTACTAGACCTTGACGTGGAAAGCGCCCGCCAAGGTAACGTACTGAATCTGACTTTTGAAAACGGCCATCAGATCGTGATCAACAGTCAGGCTCCTCTGCAAGAAATGTGGCTCGCTGCACGCAGCGGAGGCTTTCACTACCGGTTTGATGGCCAGCACTGGAAAGATACCCGCGGCGGCCCAGACCTGCATGACGCCCTCTCGCAAATCTGCTCTCATGAATCAGGACACAAACTAGAGGTCAAAATTTAATTAATTGCCGGGCCCAGGTCCTGGCCTGTTGCCTGCGCGATTGTTACCACCCAAATTATTCAAAAAGTCTCCCAGCGAATCATTTGCTGGTGCGGAAGGTGCGTCTTTGTCACCCAGGCCGAGTTTTGTGATGGCTTGTCCTGGGGGGAACTCACTGAAATAGAAATTCGTACCTTCCGAGATGAGTCCGTCCGGCATGGGTGGGCGTTTTTCTTCCGGGAAGGCTTTGAGAGCGTTTTGCATATAGCCTAACCACACAGGCAAGGCGGCACCGCCCCCGGTTTCGCGGGAACCCAGTGATTTCGGCTGATCATAGCCAAGCCAGGCAATCCCAACGATCTGTGGGGTATATCCCGCAAACCATGCGTCGACCGAGTCGTTGGTTGTACCGGTTTTACCGGACACATCATTGCGTTTGAGTACTTGCCGGGCGCGCGCTGCAGTACCGTAGGTGGCAACGCCACGCAGCAAGTCGTCCATCACATAGGCCGTTCGTGCATCGATAGCGCGCGCAGCTGAGTCACCTGCAACCACAGGTTTGGTTTGCATGATGACTTGCCCGTTGGCATCCGTTACACGATCAATCAGAAAGGGCGTGACGCGATAGCCACCATTGGCAAAGACTGAATAACCGGTGGCCAGTTGCAAGGGCGTTACAGCGCCTGCACCGAGGGCCATCGGCAAATAGGCAGGATGGCGTGGCTTGTCAAAACCAAACCGGCTGACGTAGTCTTGTGCGTATTCAGGGCCGATGGCCTGCAAAATACGAATGGACACCATATTTTTGGATTTCGCGATCGCATCACGCATGGTCAGCGAGGGCTCGTACTGGCCACCATAGTTTTTCGGCGACCAGGGTTTGGAGCCGGTTTGCTCAGCGGTCAGCTCAAACGGCTGATCCGAAATCAAGGTCCCTGGCGTTAAGCCTTTTTCAAGTGACGCAGCATAGATGAAAGGTTTGAAGGAGGAACCAGGCTGGCGCCACGCCTGAGTCACCCGGTTGAAATTACCCGAATAAAAGTCAAACCCACCCACCATGGCACGTAAAGCCCCGTCCTGTGGTGTCATCGCCACAAAGGCGGACTGCACGGTTGGCATGTTCAGGATTTCCCAGTATTCCGGGCTTTTGTGCAGATATACGACCGAGCCGCGCTGTATCCGCAGGTCATTAGGTGCTTTGGGATTCAGCGCACGGGCAATCACACTAATCGCTTTTTTATCTTTCACGGTGATGATATCGGTTGCGCTGCGCGCTACACGAACCTCATCAGGTTTTGCTGAGAGCACCACACCGATCAGCATTTCCGTGCGATCAGGATGTTTTTCAAAGACAGCGTCGAGAAATTCATCGAGTTTGGCTGGGTCGTTTTCGATCCCGGCGGGCATGACTGTCTGTGCTTCAGGCCCCGGGTAGGGCGCGCGACGGGTGTAGTCCAGCACGCCCTCGCGCAGCGACTGATAGGCCCACTCCTGATCCTTGGACTGGATCGTTGTGTAAACATTCAGGCCGCGAGAGTAGACATTTTCAGGATAAACACTAATCATCAACTGCCGTGCCAGCTCTGCGGCATACTCACCGTGCACTGCATACCCACCGGCGGGTGTGCCCTCGGAGGATTTGATGACGACAGGTTGCGCAAGGGCTGCTTTGTACTCTGCTTCAGTCAGGTAGCCCAGTGAGTGCATACGTCCGAGCACATAGCGCTGACGCACAACGGCACGAGCTTTGTTTGCAATCGGGTTAAAGCGCGATGGCGCTTTTGGAATACCAGCCAGCAACGCTGCATCTGCAGCAGTAATGTCACCGAGCTGTTTGCCCAGATAGGTGCGAGACGCTGCAGCAAACCCATAGGCACGGTTGCCCAGATAGATCTGGTTGAGATAGAGCTCGAGGATCTGATCCTTGGTGAGGCTTGCCTCGATTTTGAAGGTCAGCAGTAATTCATAAAATTTGCGCGAGTAGGTTTTCTCGGATGAGAGATAAAAATTACGGGCAACCTGCATGGTGATGGTGCTGGCACCTTGCGTTTTCTGCATGGAAATCAGGTTGGTGAGACCCGCGCGCACGACGCCAAACCAATCGATCCCGCCATGCTGGTAAAAACGGTCGTCTTCAGCCGAAAGAACGGCGGATTTCATGACGTCCGGGATTTCGTTGAACCGCATCACATTGCGACGCTCTTCGCCAAACTCACCCAGCAAGACCTTGTCAGCCGTAAAAATACGCAAAGGTACGCGCGGCCGATAGTCGGTCATTGCATTCAAGTCCGGCAGGTTGGGCCAGGCCAGCGCAAAGGCCATACCGATCAGCAGCGCCGCACAGCCAGCCAGGCCCGCACCGAGAATCAGTAGCTTGAGAAAAAATCGGACAAGGCGCGAACCTGACGGTTTAGCGTCAGTATCGTAGTTGTCATCGTCGAGGTGTGTGGAAGATTTGCTCATTGCGCGTCATTTTAAAGGTTTTATAGGGGTTTGCTCGACTCTTTGCACGCTTTACTTGCCCACCTACTGCCCAATCGTGCTGGTCAATGGGATAATGTGGTCATGATTAACGCCTTGACGCCCGGTATGCACGCCTCTAGCGACAAAACCTGCGACCAAATTTCGAGCCCCGCGGCAGATATAAGCGCTGCGCCAGCCGAGCATTTGCCGCCCACCCCCTACTCCTTGCCGCATAACTTGCCCATTTTTCTGGTTGGAATGATGGGCGCAGGCAAAACCACCATAGGCAAAGGTCTGGCACGTGCTTTGCAGCGCGACTTTTTAGACCTTGATCACGAGCTCGAGTCACGCTGTGGCGTGCGCATCCCTGTGATTTTTGAGATAGAGGGCGAGCCGGGGTTCCGTAAGCGTGAGCGACAGGTGCTCAACGAATGCACCGTGCGTCCCGGGATCGTGCTGGCAACAGGAGGCGGCGCAGTGCTTGCCAGCGAAAACAGACAAGCCTTGAAGGGTCGAGGTATCGTTGTGTATTTGCGGGCAACCGTCGAGGAGTTATTCCGACGCACCAGCCGTGACCGCAACCGGCCTTTGCTTGCGACCGCCGATCCAAAAGCCACGCTGCGTAACTTGCTTGAAATGCGAGAGCCGCTTTATCGGGAAGTCGCCGATTTGATTATGGATACCGGTACTGTTTCTGTCTCGGTACTGGTGGGGCAGTTGATCGAGCAGTTAAAAACCATTGATAAAACACTTGATCCGCGTAATCAGCAATTTACCCATCAGGTGTTCGCTCCTTTTATCAAACCCCAGCCAGAGGCTGCGGCAGACCACTCCCGCGAGAATCAATCTTGAGTACACCCGTGAATACGCCTGTTCAAACCGTTAGTGTCGCGACACCAGGTGGCCACTATCCTATCAATATTGCTCCCGGCAGACTCGATACACTTGCGCAAAGTATCCCCGCAGATGCGACCACCATCGCGCTGATTACCAATCCGGTGATTCATGCGCTGATGGGTGAGCGAGTCACTACCGCATTGAAACAAACCGGTTGCCCGGTCATGACGGTGATGCTGCCTGATGGCGAAGCGCATAAAAACCTCGAGACGCTCAATAAAATTTTCGATGCGATGCTTGGAGCCAAGCTCGACAGGAAATGCGTGATTGTTGCGCTTGGTGGGGGCGTGATTGGTGATATGGCAGGGTTTGCTGCCGCCGTTTACATGCGCGGCGTGCGATTTGTGCAGGTCCCTACGACCTTGCTGTCCCAGGTGGACTCTTCGGTGGGTGGTAAAACAGCAGTCAATCACCCGATGGGTAAAAACATGATCGGTGCTTTTTACCAGCCGATCGCAGTTGAAATCGACACCCATGTTTTTAATACCCTGCCAGATCGCGAAATGTCTGCGGGGCTAGCGGAGGTCATCAAATACGGTCTCATTCTCGACCCCGAGTTTTTTGAATGGTGTGAAAAAAATGTCGCAGGCCTGCGCGCCCGAGATCCGGAGTTACTGACGATCGCAATTCGCCGCTCCTGCGAATACAAAGCCTGGGTTGTCTCCAAGGACGAACGTGAAACAGGCCTGCGCGCGATTCTTAATCTGGGACATACCTTTGGCCATGCTATTGAGGCGGGCATGGGCTATGGCGAGTGGTTACATGGCGAGGCCGTCGGATGCGGTTTAGTTATGGCCGCGGACTTGTCTGCAGAGTTGTTAGGTTTTCCGCAGGCAGATGTGCAACGCGTGCGCGCACTGGTCACGGCGATTGGTTGCCCGGTTACAGGGCCGCGCCTGGGTGGCGCAGAGCAGTGGATGTCGTTGATGCAAGGCGACAAAAAAACCGAAGCGGGTGAAATCAAATTTGTGCTGATGCCCAAAATAGGTGAGGCCTTGCGACGTACAGCACCTGCAGACATGGTTGCAAAAGTGATTTTAAGAAATACGGTTTAAGGAAGTAAACATGTCTGAGCTCGCTGCCTACGCACTTCGTTCCGAGCACAGCCGGGGCCGGCTTCATCAGGAACCTGCACCGGGTAATCGCAGCGAGTTTCAGCGCGATCGTGACCGCATCGTTCATGCAAGTGCCTTTCGCAGGCTCGAGTACAAAACACAGGTTTTCATTAACCACGAAGGTGATCTGTTTCGCACCCGCCTGACGCATTCACTCGAAGTTGCTCAGATTGCACGTGTGCTGGCGCGAAGCTTGCAGCTCAATGAAGACCTGACGGAGGCTATTGCGCTTGCGCATGATCTGGGACACACGCCTTTTGGTCATGCAGGGCAAGACGAACTGAATGCCTGTATGCGCGAGTTTGCTCCAGACGCGGGAGGGTTTGAGCACAACCTTCAAAGTCTGCGGGTGGTTGACGAGCTGGAAGAGCGATACGCGGCCTTCAATGGTTTGAATCTGTGCTTTGAGACACGCGAGGGGATTCTTAAACACTGTTCTCTTGCCCATGCGAAATTACTCGGTGATGTGGGGCAGCGCTTTATAGATCGCACCCAACCTTCGCTTGAAGCGCAGCTTGCCAATCTGGCGGATGAGATTGCATACAACAATCACGACATTGATGACGGTTTGCGCTCAGGGCTGCTGACACTTGAGCAGATGCAAACCGTACCGATCTTTGCCCGGCATTACGCGCTGGTGCTTGAAACCTGGCCAGGGTTACAGCCACGTCGCGCGGTTGCCGAGACAATCAGACGTATGATAAATACCTTGATCGTTGATGTGACACAGACTACAGCTGCCCGGCTTGTGCGAGCTGCACCTGCAGATGCGAAGGCAGCAAGGCTGTGTGGTGCGCTCGTCGCCTTTTCACCAGAGATCCGGCAAGAGGCCGATGTGCTGAAAAAGTTTTTATTTGAAAATCTATATCGGCATTTCAAAGTGATGCGCATGACCAACAAGGCGCGACGCATTGTCCGCGAACTGTTTAGCGCATTTATACAGGAACCGCGCTTATTGCCGCCCGACTATCGTCATCCCGATGAGATGACACAAGCGCGCAAAATTTCTGACTATATTGCCGGCATGACGGACCGTTTTGCGATCCGTGAACATCACCGTCTGTTTCAGATGGGAGACCAGCTATAAGGAGATCGTCATGCGTATGAATTACACATTCACAATGCATCTATCCAAACATCGCACAGCCTTTTCGGGTGTTAAAACTTTATTTTCTGCTGCCGCCGTAGCGCTGCTAGCCGCAACACTTTCGGCTTGTGCACCGACAACAGCCCCAGGGCTGAATGTCTCGACTCAAAATCCGCCGCCCACCACCCCACTCGGTGAATCACCGCGCGTGGACAATCAGGGCAGGCTTTCTCTGGTTCAGGTTTGCAGCCCGAACGGTGGTAATTGCACACTTGCTTTTGTGGATTCCTTGCCGACAGACAATGTCTCAAAGCTCGTGAGTGATTATTTTTCCCGGACTTCCCGCACGCCCGCACCACAGGTTTCTGTAGAGAGTAATTGCTCACCCGGCTGGGTCGCCTCGGTACTGTCTGAACAGGGTTCAGTGCTAGGGGGCGGGTTGTTGCATGCTCAGGCTGCGGTTTGCGGTCATCCGACGCCTGCCAGCGCGATCAATAAAGCTTTAGATGTCTGTGATGCCAAAACCTCTGGCGGTTGTCGCAAGTCTTCGCGCATCAAAGTCGTCTGGGGGCAGTGGACAGGTAACAAACTTGCGGGGCGCGAGCTCGAACCTGGTCGCCCCTACGAAGCCTGGGTCTATACGGGTGGCACGGGGTGCGAGTCACCTGTACCGATCGTGGTGTCAGCCAGCTGTTCAAACGAAGCTGCGGCGGCCGTGCGTGCGGCAGGCGTCAGGTTTCCCTGACGTTTTTGTTTGATTTGGTAAGCTTAAGCCTCAAGGCTTAAGCTTTGAGGCTAAGGAGGCGTGGCTCAAGCACTCGGGCCAGATAATGTCCCGTGTGACTTTCTGCACAAGCAGCGATTGTCTCTGGCGTGCCTTGTACAACCACCCTGCCACCACCATCGCCTCCTTCTGGCCCCATATCAACGACCCAGTCGGCTGTTTTGATCACATCCAGATTATGCTCAATGACAACCACGGTATTGCCAGCTTGCACTAATTGATTCAATACCTGAAGCAACAACGCGATGTCATGGAAATGCAGGCCTGTGGTTGGTTCATCCAGGATGTAAAACGTACTGCCAGTGCTGCGTTTGGAGAGCTCAAGCGACAGTTTGACGCGTTGTGCTTCGCCGCCCGAAAGCGTGGTCGCACTTTGTCCGAGGCGCAAATATGAAAGACCTACGTCCATCAAAGTCTGTAATTTGCGGGCAATAGCTGGCACAGCATCGAAATACACCAGGGCTTGCTCGACGGTCAGGTCTAGTACTTCATTGATGTTGCGTCCGCGATAGCGGATCTCTAGCGTTTCGCGGTTGTAGCGTTTGCCTGCGCATACGTCGCAAGGCACGTACATATCAGGCAGGAAATGCATTTCCACCTTAACTACGCCATCGCCCTGACAGGCTTCGCAGCGCCCGCCTTTGACGTTGAAGCTAAAACGGCCCGGATCATAGCCACGCGTGCGGGCCTCTGGCGTGCCGGCAAACAATTCGCGGATTGGTGTGAATAAGCCTGTGTACGTCGCAGGATTGCTGCGCGGTGTCCGTCCGATCGGGCTTTGATCGACGCTAATGATTTTGTCGAAATGCTCCAGTCCAAGCAGATTTTCATAAGGGGCTGGTTCGGATTGCGCGTGATGCAAGGCACGCGACATGACAACTGCCAGTGTGTCATTGATGAGCGTCGATTTCCCCGAACCTGAGACACCTGAAATACAGACAAATTTACCTGCGGGAATACGCAAATCGACAGATTTGAGATTGTTGCCCTTGCAGCCTGTAAGCTCCAGCCAGTTTTGTTCTTCGACGAGCGCACGGCGTTTGGGAATCTCAATGGCTTTGGTGCCACGCATGTATTGCCCAGTGAGCGACGCGGGGTTCTGTTCGATCTGTGCTGGCGTGCCTTGTGCAACGATCTCGCCACCATGTTCACCCGCACCTGGCCCCATGTCCACGACCCAGTCTGCCTGGCGAATCATATCCTCGTCGTGTTCGACCACGATCACGCTATTACCCAGGTCGCGCAAGTGTTGCAGCGTGGCAATCAGACGGTCGTTATCGCGCTGATGCAGTCCGATCGAGGGCTCATCCAGAACATACATCACACCGGTCAGGCCTGAGCCAATCTGACTCGCTAGACGGATACGTTGCGCCTCACCACCGGAAATCGTATCCGCACTGCGATCGAGTGATAGATAGTTGAGTCCGACGTTATTCAAAAAGCTCAGACGGGCTTCGATTTCTTTGACAATGCGCTGGGCGATTTCTTGCTTCGCACCGGTTAGCGTTAATCGCTGAAACCATTTCAGACACTGTGAAAGAGGCTGAGCCTCGACTTCGTAAATGGCTAGCCCTCGTTCTTGCCAATTACGACCTGTATCGGTATCGAGCAAAGCTTTCGGGGCGGAAATGATTTCGCTACCGATGCGAACGTGGCGGGCTTCGGGACGCAGACGCGAGCCGTGACAGTCCGGACAGGTTTGCACGGCCCGGTATTTACCAAGCTCTTCGCGTACAGCGGACGAGTCGGTTTCTTTCCAGCGGCGCTCAAGGTTTGGAATCACGCCTTCGAAGGCGTGACGCTTGACGGAACTGCGACCTTTTTCATTCAGATAGAAAAAGGCGATCTCAGTCTCACCAGAGCCAAACAGCACAATATTGCGGATTTTCTCGGGCAGATTTTCCCAGGTCGTTTCAATATCAAATTCATAATGTGTCGACAGACTCGAGAGCATGCTGAAGGTAAACGCGTTGCGCTTGTCCCAGCCACGGATTGCACCCGAACCCAGACTCAGTTCTGGAAAAGCCACCACACGTTTAGGATCAAAAAAACCAACATGACCAATCCCGTCGCAACTTGGGCAGGCACCAACCGGATTGTTAAAACTAAAGAGGCGCGGCTCAAGCTCGGGCAGACTGTGGCTGCACACAGGACAGGCATAGCGACTGGAGAACAAGTGCTCTGCATTGGTATCCATGTCGAGTGCTACCACGCGACCCTGAGCGAGATTCAGCGCCGTTTCGAAACTTTCGGCCAGGCGCTGTTTGCTTTCCGGTTTGATGCGCAAGCGATCAATCACGACATCAATATCGTGTTTTTCGTTTTTGTTCAGTTCAGGCATGCTGTCCAGGTCAACCATCTGACCATCGACGCGCACACGCACAAAACCTTGCGCCTGCAAGCTCGCACATTCATCATCGAAACTCCCTTTACGAGTCCGCGCGATGGGCGCGAGGATGGCGAGTTTGGTTTCAGCAGGCCAATTCATGACACTGTCGACCATTTGACTGACGTTTTGCGCAGCCAGAGGCAAACCATGGGAGGGACAGTAAGGCGTGCCAACTCTGGCGAATAATAAACGCAGGTAGTCGTGGATTTCAGTAATCGTGCCAACAGTTGAGCGCGGATTGTGTCCGGCAGCTTTTTGTTCGATCGAAATCGCAGGCGACAAACCCTCGATCAGGTCGACATCGGGCTTGTCCATTAACTGCAAAAACTGTCGGGCGTAAGCCGATAAGCTCTCGACATAGCGACGCTGACCCTCGGCGTACAGGGTATCGAAGGCAAGCGAAGACTTACCCGAACCCGATAGTCCGGTCACGACCACCAGTTGATGGCGCGGCAGATCGAGCGACACGTTTTTAAGGTTGTGGGTGCGGGCACCCCGGATGCGGATTTCGTCCATGACACGTTTCTTTAAGGCAACTTGGTACTATAACGTGCCAGCGCTTCTAGCGTAGGATTGCTTTTCACTCTTTGAACAAGTCTTTTGATGTCTGCGACCCCTTCTTTGTCACTCACCCCCACTGAGCGCCGAGCCAGTATTGCTTTGGCTGGCCTGTTTGCCGCCCGCATGCTGGGGCTGTTTTTACTGTTACCGGTCTTTGCGGTGGCGGCCGTGGGCCTTGCTGGCGGTAACGATCCGGCTAAAATCGGTTTGGCGATGGGTATGTATGGCCTGACCCAGGCGTTCATGCAAATCCCCTTTGGCCTGGCTTCAGATCGTTTTGGACGTCGTCCTGTGGTGCTGGCCGGGTTATTGCTGTTTGTCGCCGGTAGTGTGGTTTGCGCGCTATCCCAGGACTTGTTCTGGATCACAGTAGGTCGTGCGATTCAGGGCTCTGGAGCGATTTCCGCCGCTGTGACTGCCTGGCTGGCCGATGCGACCCGCCCTGAGGTTCGCACCCGAGCAATGGCCATGGTTGGTGCATCGATCGGCTTGTCGTTTGCCGTGTCGCTGGTTGCCGCGCCCCTGATTGTGGGTGGTGGCGGCCTGGCCGGGTTGTTCTGGACGATTGCTTTACTGGGAGTTGTCTGCCTGGTTGTGGCGCGCTGGGTTGTGCCAGTTGTTGCCCCGACACCCAAGCCGTTAAAACCTGCTAAACCAATGCAAGTACTTACTCACATTGACTTGCTCCGACTGAACTTTGGTGTGTTTTGTCTGCACCTGATACAGGTTGCGATGTTTGTCGTGGTGCCTCCTCTTTTTATTAAAGAAGGTGGTTTGACTTCAGCCGAACTCTGGAAAGTCTATTTGCCAGTGATTCTCGGCTCATTTGTGTTTATGGTGCCCGCCGTTTTTGTGGCAGAAAAACATCGTGCCCATCGCGCCATGCTGCGTCTGGCTGTAGCTGGCCTGGTCATCGTCTGTGCGCTTTTGCCAGCGGCTAGCCATGGGTTTTATACGCTGGCGATCGCGTTAACGGGATTTTTTGTCATGTTTAATGTGCTCGAGGCCTTGCAGCCCTCTTTGGTTTCGCGGGTTGCACCCCCTGAGCTCAAAGGTCTGGCGCTAGGGTTTTACAACACCTCTCAGGCTGCGGGCTTGTTTTTAGGAGGCGCGCTGGGCGGCACGCTAGTTTCCCGGGGCGGTCCCTCGGCAGTATTCTGGGCGGCCTGCGCGTTGTCTGCGCTCTGGTTGCTCGTGACCTGGGGCTTACGCCCGCTCGGTGCTAAGCATTAAGCCCGGAAAAGCAATTCTTCATCGATCTCGCTGATCGAGCGCACGCCGCTTAATTGCATCGAGCGCGAGAGTTCGTCTTTCAGTATTGCCAGCGCACGTGTGGCACCGGGTTGACCCGCTGCGACTGCACCAAATAACGTCGCCCGGCCGGTGAGTACGCCCTGCGCACCAAGCGCGCGTGCTTTCATGATATCAATCCCGCGACGCACGCCACCATCGACTAAGACCGGCACCCTGCCTGCCGCGGCACGCACTACGCCAGGTAACGCATCGAGCGTGGCAGGTGCTCCATCAAGCTGGCGACCACCGTGATTTGATACGACGAGTGCGTCGATCCCCATGCGCGCCAGACGATCGGCGTCTTTGGGATGCATCACACCCTTAACGATCAGTTTGCGCGGCCAGTTATCACGCATCATCTGCAATTGAGTCCAGTCAAACGCAGGATCGTAATTTTTGCCGGCAGTAGATGATAGTTTTTGACCACCTCCCGTATCGCGTTTGAGTTCCTTGATGTTTTCCATCTGCGGCACACCTTTGAGCAACATGCTGAGCGACCAGAAAGGCTTGGTCGCAAAATCCAACACATTGCGTGGTGTGTACTTGAAGGGAAATTGCAGGTGGTTACGAAAATCCCGCTCACGCTTACCACCAACAGGCAGATCGACCGTGATCATGAGACCTTCGTAGTCAGCAGCATGGGCGCGAGCAATGAGTGCTGCAAGCTTTTCCTTGTTGGACAAAATGTATGCCTGAAACCAGAGACGACCAGGTGCTGCGCGGGCAATATCTTCGATGGTGGTGGTCGCCGAGGTCGACAAGGAGTAAGGCACGCCAAGCGCCGCCGCCGCGCGTGCAATCGCAAGGTCAGCGCCATGACGGCCAAAATTCAGCGCACCGGTTGGTGCGATAGCCAGGGGCATGGCAGATGGCCCACCCACTAGCTCACAGCTAGTGTCGACTTTGGATACGTCATTGAGTGCTTTGGGCAGGATACGTGTGCGCTTGAAAGCCTCCAGGTTGTCTCGCAAGGTGATTTCCTGCTCGGCACCGCCATCGTAGAACTCAAAGATCGCCCGAGGCAATCGTTTGCGCGCGAGCGTTCGCAGATCATCAATGCTGAATGCGCTCGCGGCAATGCTATCAAGGCTCATGATTAATCGGCCTTATCGGCAGTGATACCAGAAGCTTTGATGACTTTTTCCCAACGCTCGTTGTCTTTCTCGAGGAAGGCTCTGAACTGCTCGGGCGAATCCCCAACAGAAATCGCACCGAGTTCTTTGAAACGTTTTTGCACCTCAGGTAAGTTGAGTGCTTGCAGTAGCGAGGCGTTCAGTTTTTCGATAATTGGCGCCGGTGTATTTGCCGGTGCGAGCAGACCCACCCAGGGGGCGGTTTGCTCAAATCCCGGAAAGCCCGAGGCATCCATGGTTGGCACACCTGGAAACTCTGCAAGCGGTTGGGCTGAGCCCACCGCAAGTACGCGCAGCCGCTTGTCTGCAACATGCGCGGCGATGCCAATCGAGGGGTAGAACATGAAAGACACCCGGCCAGCCATTACTTCAGTTAAAGCAGGCGCATTACCGCGAAAAGGTACGTGCAACATTTTTGTACCTGAGGCGGTCGCCATCATCGCTGCGGCCAGATGCGCCGAGCCACCATTGCCGGCGGAGCCATAGCTGAAGGAGTCGGGCGTGCTTTTAGCTTGCGCAACCAATTCCTCGATATTTTTGTAAGGAGCGTCGTAGGCTGTGACAAGCACGAGCGGCAAATTGGCAGCTAAGGAAATTGGTACAAAACCCTTGAGCGGTTCGTAGTCGGCTTTTTCGTTGAGCAGTAAACGATTGACGTTATGCGATAGCGAAGCAAAAAGCACGGTATAGCCGTCTGGTTTCGCTTTCGCTACCTCGCGTGTAGCAATGAGTGAATTTGCACCGGTGCGATTTTCAACCACAACGGACTGACCGAGTGTTGTCGACATATGTTGCGCGAGGATGCGACCGATCACATCGGTTGGACCGCCTGCCGCAAAACCAATCAGCATCCGTATGTTCTGTGTAGGATAGACAGAGCTTGTTTGAGCCTTGGCGACATGCGGAACAAATGCTGTCAGCAGGGTACCCATCAACGCAGAAGCTATGACTGCAAAGCGGAAAAAAAATTGTGGTTTAGAGAGAAGTGCTTTGGAATGAGGTGTTTTTTTCACGTTGAGTTCTTATTTTATGGAGGATTTATCACGCAGCCTGTGGAAAATAGCGATCCGCCATCACCTGGCAGCGCTTGATAAAGCGTGGTTCATCAGGAGCGTAATCTGCCACAGCGTTATGGATGGTACCCATGTTGTCCCACATCAGTACGTCGCCGACCGTCCAGAGGTGGCGATATCTGAATTGTGGTTGCAATTGATGTTCAAACAAAAAGTTAAGAATCTCGTCACTTTCAGCCTTGGGCAATTCATTGATCTGAATCGAGTAGCCAGGATTGGCGTACAGGACTTTTTCACCCGTAATCGGATGGGTTAGAAATACAGGGTGTGACACGGGAGGCTTGGCTTTACGTTGCGCTTCAGTTAGTGGCGCACGCGTACTGCCAGGTTGTTTACGCATGTTTTCCCAGAATTTATTGAAATCATGCAGGATAGTTTTGCCTTCGAGCTTTTGTTTGAGCTCCTCAGGCAAGGCCAGATAAGCAGCGCGCATGTTTGAAAATTCGGTGTTGCCAAGAGGCTGACCATTGCGGTGTGGGATTTCAATGCCGTAGAGCACATTGGTAAACGCAATCATCTTGCTATAGGACATATCGGTATGCCAGTCCTGTCCGGCATCACCCAAACCAATTGGTTTGCCATCGACACGCTTGTTTGAAAGGATCATCACCTCGGGCAGACCCGGCTCTTGATAAATATTGGCCACATTGATTTCAAGTGTGCCAAATTTGCTGCTGAAATCTCTGAGTTGCTGGGCAGTCAAGTTTTGTTTTGGGAAACAAAGCACACCATACTGACCGAGCAGACCTTCGACTTTTTTGAAGTTTTCTGGTGTTAGTGGCTCTGAAAGATCCAGATTTTCAACCTTCGCGCCTAGGCCCTGACCGCTGGGGGTAACGTTAAGCATGGTGCTGTCCTTCACTTGGCAGTGTTTTCAAAAGATGTGGCAGTCTAGCGGGTTATGACTGTTTGGAATAGAATCAAACTGTGAAATTATTGTTCTCGATATGAGAACAATGCTTTTAGCCAGGCCCGATAGGTTGCACGAATCAAGTTGGTACAAATGCCTGTGGATAACTTGTATCCTGTGGATAAGCTTTTGCCCTATGGATAACCTTTACCCTGTGGATAACTAATCCGCAGTTATTAAAAAATGCGTATTTATACGGAAAAAGAGGCTCAAAGCGGTGGATAAGTTACGCGCTATCGAGGTTTTTATAGAGGTTGCGCAAGGGCTGAGCTTTTCCAGAGCCGCACAGTCTCTGGGAATGGCGCGCGGTAATGTCACCAAGCACGTGGCCTGGCTTGAGCAGCTCATGGGCGTGCAGCTGCTGACCCGCAGCACAAAAAGCGTCAGCCTGACAGAATCAGGCCTGTCGTTGCTTGAAAACGGTCGCGAGCTGTTAGATCGTGTTGAATCTATGGATGCAGCGTTGCGACTGTCCGTCAAAGAACCCAAAGGCATGCTGCGCTTAGGTGCCCCACCCTCTTTTGGCGCTTATCACCTGGTTCCCATCATTACGGCGTTTTCCAAGGCACACCCGGAGATTCAAGTGGTGTTGTATCTGGATGACGGCCGCAGCGATCTGGTGGCCGAGGGGCTGGATATGTCGGTGAGAATCGCCTCGACCTTGAAAGACACGGCTCTGGTTGCCTCACGGCTGGCGGTCGTGCCACAGGTGCTGGTGGCCTCGCCCGCCTATCTCGCACAAAGGGGCTATCCTCGCGTTGTCGGCGAGCTGGTCGAACATGATTGCATGGTGCATGCTCTTAAATCCCCAACCAATATCTGGACTTTTACTGGGCCAGCTGGAAAGACCAGCGTAAGAGTGAGGGGTACGATTCGCGCTAATTACGGTGAGCCCTTGCGCCACGCCGCCCTGCTCGGACAAGGTATTTCGATGCATCCAACCTATATGGTTAAACAAGACCTGTCGGCAGGGCGCTTGCAGACTGTTTTGCCCGAATACATGCCAGTCGGGGTCGATATTTATGCGGTATTTCCCAGCCGCAAGAATCTTCCCGTCCGGGTCAGGACATTTCTGGATTTTCTGACCGAATGGTTTCGGCGTCCAGATTGGGACACCTTTCAAAACCTGCCGTAAACTGTCTGTATTGCGTAGTTTTGCGTCTGGCGTCGGTTGGTAAACTAGACAATGATGGCGCCTCGTGGGTCCGGTGGTCGGACTTTTTATGAATAAAGTAGTTATTAAATACGGAGATCGGCATGGCATCGGTCAATAAAGTAATTCTGGTTGGCAATCTCGGACGTGACCCGGAGGTGCGTTACACCCCAGATGGCGCAGCTATTTGTAACGTGTCGATCGCAACGACGAGTAACTGGAAAGACAAAAATTCTGGCGAGCGTCGCGAAGAAACAGAATGGCACCGCGTGGTGTTTTACAACCGTCTGGCCGAGATCGCAGGCGAGTACCTGAAAAAAGGTCGTCCGGTATATGTCGAGGGGCGACTCAAAACCCGCAAATGGCAAAACAAGGAAGGTGTTGATCAATACACCACTGAGGTTGTGGCCGATCAGATGCAAATGCTTGGCGGCCGCGACGGTGGCGAGGGCGGTATGGGTGGTGGTATGGGGGGTGGCGAAAACCAGGGCGCGCCTCGCGCCTCGGCACCTGCACGCGCACCCCAGGCACAGCGTCCTGCAGCACCCGCTGCAGGTGGCGCGAACCTCGCAGACATGGATGACGATATTCCGTTTTAAATATCTTTGAAGACTTAAAAGCCCGGTAGATTATTAAATAGCTACCGGGTTTTTTACTTTTATCTCATTCGCTTTTATGCTTTTCAGAACAAAGGGGAGACAACAATGGATTTAGGAATTAAAGGGCGTCGCGCGATCGTGTGCGCCTCAAGCAAAGGACTCGGTCTTGCCTGTGCGCAGCAACTCGCACGCGAAGGCGTCGATCTCGTGATGATTGCCCGAGGCCAGGAGGCGCTTGAGGCTGCGGCGCAAAGTATCCGCCAGGAGAGTGGTGTTCAGGTCACGACAGTCGCTGCCGACATCACAACGCCAGAGGGACGCGCAAAAGTATTGGCGGTGTGTCCAGACCCAGATATTTTGGTCACCAACGCAGGAGGCCCCAAGCCTGGCAATTTTCGCGAATGGTCACGCGAGGACTGGATCAGTGCGGTGGATGCCAATATGCTCACGCCGATCGAAATGATCCGTGCAACAGTCGACACAATGATTGAGCGCAAATTTGGACGTATCGTCAATATCACCTCGGCTTCAGTCAAAATGCCGATTGAAATCCTTGGTTTGTCCAACGGTGCGCGTGCGGGATTGACAGGCTTTGTCTCAGGACTCGCGCGTCAGACCGTTGCGCACAATGTCACGATTAATAATTTATTGCCAGGACCCTTTGCGACGGATCGTCTGTTGCAGACTGCAGAGCGGCTTGCGCGAGACAGCGGCAAAAATATTGAGCAAGTCATGACCGCCAGAAAAGCAGCTGTCCCAGCAGGAAGGTTTGGCGAGCCTGACGAGTTTGGTCAGGCGTGCGCCTTTTTATGTGGAGCGAAATCCGGATTTATCAGCGGACAAAATCTGGTGATGGATGGAGGAATCTATCCCGGTACGCTTTGACAAAGCTATTTCGCGTGGAGTTGCTTGTCCGACGGTAGGCTGCGGTAATAATTTGCGACCTCTCCGGGCAAGGTAACCCACGTTTGATCTTTGAAAGACAAAATGTGCTGGAGTGCCTGACGTAATTTAGCCAGTCTGAAAGGCTGCCCCATAATGAATGAGTGCAAAGAAATCGCACAGACCAGGGGGGCGGTCGCCGAGCGACGCAACATTTCTTCGAAATTGGCAACCATATTGTCGCAATACTCGTCGGCTGAGTTGTGACGGTAGGCAATAGCGGGCTGGTCGTTGAGCTCGATCGGATACGGTACTGCCAATATGGGTTTATCTTGCGCGCTGACCCAGAAAGGCTGTTCGTCGCAAATACCCCAGTCCAGCACGTAGTTGTAATTAGCCTGGGACAGCAAGTCAGTGGTAATTAAACTTGGTGTGAGGTAGGGACTGAGCCAGCCTTGAGGGCGTTTACCATCGGCTTTTTCCATCAGCGCGGTGACTTCCTGAATCATGGCCCGCTCGGTCGCCTCATCCATCTCGATTTGTTTTTCAGCATTCGAGCGGCCGTGTGCAATGAGCTCGTCACCGCGATCACGATGTGCCTGGATGAGCTCGGGGCAGTGCTCGTAGTTTTCTGTGTTGACGATCACACCGACATTGAGTTTGAGCTCGTCAAACAGCTCAATCAGTCTCCACTCACCGATCCGGTTGCCGTATTCGCGCCAGAGCCAGCTGCGCTGACTCCAGGGTTGTGTTTGACGATCCAGATCTACACCACACTGCACGCCGTAAGGGAAGTGTTCAATATTGACCGCGATATAGAGCGCAAGTCGTTTGTCGTCCGGCCAGTTGAAAACAGGGCGGTGTTTGATGGCGGAGTATTTAAATCTATTATGTGAGGGGAGCATGATGATCCAATACAAAACATACAGACAATCAAAAAGACGGCAAAATAAAACTGCTTCATCATAAGTGAGAAACTTCATAAACGAAACGAAAACTTTGTGCTAGATTGTTTCGATTCCGCATGCAGTATCCGTCACAGGTAAAAGATACAAATGACACTCCCCGCCGCTCAAAAATCTTTTCGCTGGCCAAATGACTCGCACCTTGCACTCTCGATCGTGGTCAATCTCGAAGAAGGCGCAGAGCAGAATATTCTTGATGGAGACAAGTATCCAGAGCCTGTCGATGAAATGGGTATCGCCCTCAAACACCCTGTTCGTAGCCTGATCAACGAATCGAATTACCAGTATGGAATTAAGCGCGGTGGCCCACGCGTCCTCAGACTGCTTAAAGAAAATAATATCCAGGCAACTTTCACGGCCTGTGCGCTCGCGCTTGAGCGAGCGCCCGCTTTGACGCAAGAGATCGTCGCGGCAGGGCATGAAATCACCTCGCATGGCTATCGCTGGGCACATCAGTTCAGTATGAACGAGGAGCAAGAGCGCGCATATATCCGTCAAGCGCGCGAATCAATTGAAAAGACGACCGGCCAGACCCCGGCAGGCTGGTTATCAAGATATCTCACGACGATGAATACCCGCAGACTCCTGATTGAGGAGGGCTTTACCTATCATATGGATGATCTGAGTGATGACCAACCGTTTTGGGATCAGCACGACGGCAAGCCTATCATCGTGATGCCCTATCAAATGGACAACAATGATATGAAAATGTGGTCGGAGCCCTCTTACACGCCGGATCAGTGGTTGAAATACGCGATGGATAATCTGGACTGGGCTTTGCGAGCGGGTGCCCAGGAGGTCAACATGATGTCACTCGGTGTGCACCTGCGCATTATTGGCAGACCCGGCAGGATTTGGGCGCTGGAAAAATTTCTTGAGTATGCGCGTGCCCGCAGTCAGGAGCCGCACGGCCCCTGGATTGCAACGCGTAAAGAGATCGCAGAGCATTTTGCGCAAGCGGTACCGTTTAACGCTTAAGGACTGACACCTTCTTTGCCAGCATAAAAACCGTTCTCAGGCGGATAGTTGCTGACAGTCCACGCGAGTCCGCCTTTGGCGACCCACACAGCTGTTGCAATCTTGGCAATCGCCACTAACGCGTCCAGATCAAGATCGCGCATTGTATTGCGCGCCTGCGCAGCGACGAGCAACTGACCGATGAAGTTACCCTCCCAGAGCATGGGTGCATAGAGTGCGGAGCCCATGCGAGAGGATTTAAGGTACTGGCGAAACGCACCGTGCTCATCGGTATTTTTCAGAATCAATTTTTGCCGAGTTTCATAGACATGACCTGGATGGCCGCCATCGATCGGGATCATCAGGCGTTGTTGTTCTGCAGGAAAACCAATACTGCCAGTCAGCATGTGATATTTTTTATCAGGCGTTACAAAAAAAGCTCCCGCCACCAGGTACTGATGTTCACCAGTCTTGAGCGCACCGGGTTTTAAGTGCGCCTGCCGATCCCCCAGCGTTTCATGGCAAGCTTTCATTAACACGGCAATCGCTTGCTCCGGGCCGGTTGCATCCAGCGCAGCCTGGCCTGCCTGAGCAATCATTGAGAAGAGTGTTTGAGAAATTTCTATATTTGAATTCATCAGCGTTTATCCAGCAGACGTATTGGTTTTTGACGAGACTCGACTCCGGTCAAAGAGCTAAGAGACTTGGGAGGCGCGATTTCTACAAGCACTTCGACACCGAGCTTACGTTTCAAAAGTTCTTTAAATTCACCGACTAAAGAGTCACTGGTTTGAACAGTACTTTCAATTTTTACCAGTAAGTCCTCACGACCTTCCTGATTGCGCGTCAGGACACAGACATATTCTCCATTGAAGCCAGGAGACCCCGCAAGCATGGATGAAAGCGCCTGAGGGAAAATATTTATCCCGCGCAACTTGACCATGCTGTCACTACGTCCAAGAAAACCAGCCATGCGTCGAAACGGTAGGTTCAGCTCGGACGCACCTGGCAGGAGTCGTGTGACGTCGTGCGTATTGAAACGGATAATTGGAAAAATATCATTACCGTACAGGCAGGTCACGATCAGGTCACCCGGCGCACCCTCACTCACAGGCAGCGCCGAATCCACATCACAAATCTCAACCCACTGGGCATCCTCCATGATGTGCAGTCCATCATGGTCTGGTCCCTCGGCAGCAATCAGTCCCGTGTCGCCAACACCATACCAGTCAAAGAGCTCAACCCCTCCCCACGCGGCAGATAAATCATTGCGCGCATCGTTCGAGAGGTGGCCGCAGATCATGCGCACAGGGATATCTTTGCCGGGTAAGAGACCTTGCTCCTGTGCAACGTCAGCGAGTCGCTTGATGTAATCCGCAAAACCAACGATGACGGTCGCACCGAAATCACGCATGAACTCTACTTGTTTAACCGAAGGGGTCTCGACACCCGTGCCGGCAGAGACAAACAAAGCCTTGGTGTAGTGAATCACCGCTTCACGGATGTAATGCCCGCCATTGACCAGACCGTGGCCATACACAGAATGCACAACATCGCTCTCGCACATCCCAGCCAAAAGGTAGGCGCGAGCGAGCAATAAGTTTTGTACTTCGCGTGAGCGTGGGCTAAACAATAGTGGCTGGGGCTTACCTGTTGTCCCACTCGTGGAGTGAAGCACCATCGGCACTAATTTTCCATCCACCGGGATATCTCTGCCGTGATGGTCGCCAAACGGGGGTTTGCGCTCCACCGACTCCATAATTTCCTGTTTGCTAAAACTTGGTAATTTGCCGAGATCGTCGAGCGAGTTGATATCTGCGGCAACGATACCTGCCTCACCCCAAAGTTTTTGATAGAAGGGAAGTTGCCAGGCACGTTTGAGTTGCTGAGCGAAAAGTTTTTCCTGGCTTGCGCGCAGTTGCTCACGAGTCATACCGACAAAACGATTGAGAAAATCTTCACCGACAGGAAATTCGGCCCTCAGGTTTTCTATATTGATTGCATCGAAATAGGAAACATGTCGCATAGGCAAGACACCTTTTATTGGGCGATCGCTTTTGCTGCAGCAAGCGTATGACGATCAGTAAATCTCGCAGCCGTAATGGTGAGTCCCAGAGGTAACTCACCAGGTGCGCGCGGCACTGGAATATTGACGCAAGGCGTATGTAACAAAGACCACAGGCCATTGAAAATCATCGAGCCGCTGCCCTGCGTGCCCAGAGGCGCAACCCCCGGCGTGCTAGGCGTGACAATAGCATCGAACTGGTCAGCAAGCGCATCGAATAGGGCCCGACATTGCGCGGCCACATCGTAGGCTTCGCGCAGTTGTTGACGCGTATAGCCCGCCGAATTTTCAACTTGCGCGCAAATGTTTGGATGCAGTTTTGTTTTGTCCTCGCGATACTGTGCGAAAAAACTTGCGCGCCCTTCGCTGAGCATGATGAGTTTTTGTAGCTCTGGAAGGCGATTGAAGATCTCCGGCAAGACCAGCTCAGTGACGCGCGCGCCAGCGCGTTGGAGTCGTTCAGCGCATTGCTCAAGTGTTAGCCGGGTGGAGGGTTCGGCCTCAGACCAGACGGGGCTTCTACAGATGGCGATATGCGCGCAAGATAGTGAGACCTCGGGCATTATTTCAGTCTGCGGGTCCAGCACATCATTGAGCAGAATCAGGTCGTCGACACAGCGGCCAAACCAGCCGAGCGTATCCATCGAAGGAGAAAATATTTTTGCACCTTCAGGATTGACCACGCCCCAGGTGGGCTTAAAGGCATAGATGCCGCAAAATGATGCAGGCCTGATCATTGAGCCACCGGTTTGGGTACCAATCGCCAGTGGGACGTGAAAGTCCGCCACTGCAGCGGCCGAACCGCTTGAAGAGCCGCCGGGCGTATGAAGAAAATCATGTGGATTGCAAGTCGGTGCGAGGCGCCCCGAAGACGCGAATTCAGCCGTTTCTGTTTTTCCGAAAATCAATGCACCAGCCTGACGCAACAAACTCACGCAGGATGCATCAACTTGGGGAGCGAAATTTTCGTAGAGTGGCGAGTTGTATTGCGTAGGCATATCTTTGGTGAGCAATACGTCCTTGATGCCGATCGGTAAGCCATAAAGCGGGCCATGAGGGCCGTTACGATCCATCTCACGGGCCTGATGCAAGAGGGCTTCAGGATCAATATATGACCAGGCGTGGAGCGAAGGCTCGCGCTTGGCCTGCCGTTCGAGGCAGCTGCGAACCAGAGACTCCACAGAGATCTCCCTGTTTTTTAAACGCCCAAGCAGCGCACTCGCAGTCAATTGCTCCAGGGATTCAGTCATATGCACACGCAGCAAAAAGTATCAAAGAAAAAATCAATGTACATCTTTACTATCCAAAGATGTACATATATTATCGTTTGAGCTTTATTACCAAATGACCTCTCTGCAATCAGTTTGACTCGCAATACATTTCTTTGTCTTTAAGACCTGCCTTAATAACAAGCTGTATTTTTATCGAGTGCCAATCTTGCCGCTCGGTGCGCACCTGAAAGGAGTTTGCTTTGTCTATCAATACCAATAAGCCCGCTACGCGTTCCAGCTCTAAATCCGTCAGCCGCCGTAGCTTTACCAAAGCCGCTGTCGCTGGGGCTGGTGCAGCCTTGTTCGCCCCCTCCATACTGCGTGCCCAGGGTACGGGTGTGATCAAGATTGCAAATATTCAAGGCATCACCGGTCCGTCAGCCGCCTATGGGATTCGCTCCAGAGATGGGTCGATACTCGCCCTCGAAGATATCAACAAAGCGGGATTCAAAGACGCAGCAGGTAAATCCTGGACGTTCGAGATGGTTCATTCCGACATGGCCAACGACCCACGACAGGCAATCACGCTCTTTCGTCAGGCCGCTAGCGACCCCTCTATCAGCGCCGTGATTGGACCTGCTAACTCGGTTGGCTATGTACCCATGGTGCCGGTAGCAGGTCAGGTCAAACTGCCTTTGGTTGGTGGCGGCTCTGGTGCTCCAGTAAAAGAATGGACGACCTATGGCTACCGTGTGAATCCTGTTTCAACAACAGCGGTTCCGGTGGTTTTGCGAAAAATTACTGCCAAGCACAATATTAAACGTCTCGCGGTGATTTACGACCAGACCCAGGATGCGCAGGCAGGTGATGCAGAGGTATGTAAAACCATGGCCGCCGAACTCGGCTATCAGGTTGTTGCCTATGAGGCTTTTCGTAGTGGCGACCAGGATTTCTCGGCGCAGATTTCAAAAATCCGCAGCACCAAACCCGACGCCCTCTATATTGCCTCTACAACAGGCGACGGTGTCAAGGTAACGTCCCAGATTAAAGAGTCCGGTCTTGATCTGCCAATGATGACCGGCTTTGGATCGTTTCAGGATACGGTGTACTGGGATGGTACAAAAGGCGAGATCAAAGGTGGTTACACGCACCTTGCGCAGGATCTGAGTGCACCGACGCCTCAGCTCGAAAGCTTTCTCAAACGCTATAAAGAACAGTTCCCAAAGCTTGAGGTCACATCCTTTTCAACCTATGGCTACGACGCGCTTTATACGATTTATGAAGCCGTGAAAAAAGCAGGCTCTGCGGATCGCGACAAAATCGCCGAAGCCTTAACCTCGTTGAAAATTACGACACCGCTGGGTACTAACGTTACCTTTAAAAACCCACCTGATGGCAATAATCTCAGCCCCTCGGTGGTGGTCATCCAAGTGACAGGGCGCGGCACCTATACGGTTGTTTGAGATGAGCACACCTATACTGGGCGTTGAGCATTTGACCAAACGCTTTGGTGGCCTGATCGCAGTCAACGATATTAGTTTCAACGTTGATCGCGGTCAGGTTGTATCGATTGTCGGTCCGAATGGCGCGGGTAAAACAACCCTGTTTAACCTCATTACCGGGATTACAAAACCTGATAGCGGTGTGGTGAGCTTCAATGGGCAAAACATTACCGGAGTAGCGCCGCATAAACTCGCGGGTATGGGTGTTGGCCGTACGTTTCAAAACATCAGGTTGTTTCAAAACCTCAACGCACTCGAAAACGTCATGATCGGTCGCGTAGCCAAGACACAATCAAATGTTTTTGATGCCTTGGCATGCACCGGACGTGATCGGCGCGAGCGCGTTGAAATGGTCGAGTCCGCCGAAGCCTTGCTCGACTGGGTTGGTGTTGGAGCGAACCGTTTTCGCATGCCTTCAGAGTTGCCCTATGGCGACCAGCGGCGTGTCGAAATCGCAAGAGCTCTGGCACTGAACCCTCAATTACTGATTCTCGATGAGCCTACCGCCGGTATGGTGTCACGCGAAGCGCATGACGTGATCGATTTGATCCATCGTCTTAAAGAGTCGGGCGTCACACTGATGCTGATCGAACACAATATGAATGTGGTGATGAATACCTCCGATCATGTGGTGGTCATTAGTTTTGGCCAGAAAATTTCAGAAGGCACGCCCGCGGAAATCCGTTCTGATGAGCGAGTCATCGAAGCATATCTGGGTGTCGATGAAGACGCTCCCGCACAGGCTTCGCACTCAGGGGTGACCGCATGACAGCACCTTTGTTGCGGATAGAAAATCTGGCTGTTTCTTACGGCGCTGTGCCAGCTGTCAATGGCGTGTCGCTCGAAATCAATGCCGGTGAGCTTCGGGTTATTCTGGGGGCGAATGGTGCTGGCAAGACCACCATCATTAAAACCATCATGGGTCTGCTTGCACCCAAGTCGGGCGGGATCGTTTTTGAGGGGCAACATAATTTGCTCGCACTCAAAACTCATAAAATCCACGAGCTTGGAATCGCCTGGGTTCCAGAAGGTCGACAGCTCTGGAACACCTTATCAGTCCTGGATAATTTGCGACTGGGCGGCTGGTGCGTGGAGGACAAGACGCTGGTCGAGAAACGCATCAACGAAATGTTTGAAAGATTCCCCAGGCTCGGTGAGCGTCGCGACCAGGTTTCCGGTTCTTTATCGGGCGGCGAGCAGCAGATGGTCGCGATCGCGCGAGCGCTTGTTTCCGGACCCAAGCTGATTCTGATGGATGAGCCCTCTCTTGGTTTGGCCCCGCTTGTCGTGCGTGACGTGTTTACGCTCGCGCGCGAAATTAACCAGATGGGGATCGCGGTATTGATGGTTGAGCAAAACGCGCGGCAAGCACTCAAAGTCGCCAGCTGGGCTTACCTGTTAGAAACCGGCCATATCGTTGAGAGCGGACCCGCGCAAGAAGTGGCGGGTAAAGACTCTGTCCGGGAAGTATTCCTCGGCGGAAGCTACTAACCAAGTTAAATCGCTCAGTTGGAGAGATCGTGGATTTATTCCTGCAACAAGTTGCCAATGGCCTGATTATTGGAAGCACCTACGCAGTCGTTGCGTTAGGGTTCGCACTAGCGTTTACCGTATTAAGAGTGATTAACTTTGCTCATCCGGAAGTCTTCATGGTGGGTATGTTTGCCGGCCTGGTTGCGGGAGCGCTGTATCCCGCCGGCGGATTTTTATTCGCGATTCTGATGGGGGCGCTGGCGGCAGGAGTTGTTGGTTTCCTGATTGAGCGCACGGTGATTAAACCGCTGCGAGGCCGGGATGTGCTGTCGACTTTGATCGGCACACTTGGCGTAGCCATCATGCTGCAAAACGGAATGGCGATTATCGCGGGTCCTGATCCTGTGGCTTATCCAACATTGCTACCCCGCAAGATGGTTGATATCGGACCCGTTGTGTTGACGATGCGCCAGCTCACAAACTTCGGGGTTTGTATTTTGCTGTTGGGATTTGTGAGTTTTTATGTGCGTGCAACTAAACTTGGCCGTGCAACGCGTGCGATTGCCGAGCGCCCGGATGTTGCGGCAGCGTTTGGAATCAATGTGGGTCTGGTTTGCACCGTCACCATTGTGATTGCCTCAATGATGGGTGGAGTGGCCGCAGTTTCTGTAGGCACACTGTATGGCTCGGCCTGGGCCTTTGTCGGGTTGCTCTATGGCTTGAAAGCTTTTACCTGCATGCTTGTGGCGGGTAACCGGTACTTCGAAGGTGTGATGGTGGTAGGTCTCGGGATAGGTATTATCGAAGCGCTCGTGACAGGCTATATCTCCTCGAGTCTTAAAGATGCCGTCGCATTCTTTGTGCTGATCGGTGTCCTGTATTTCCGTCCGAATGGTTTGTTCGGCTCGTACTCGCAATAAGGGCCGCCCACTATGTACAGTTTTCTTGAACCCATTTTTATCTTTACCCTGCTGAGCATCATGCAGGTGCTTGGCCTCTACATCACAGCCATGTCGGGGCAATTGTCGATGGCAACAGCCGCGATTGCGGGTGTTGGCGCTTACTTGTCCGCCATTCTGACTGTGAAAATGGGCTGGGGTTTTCCGCCCGCCATCCTGATGGCTGGACTGGCTGGTGCAGTAGTCGGTGTCGTGCTTGCTTTCATCACACTGCGTATGCGTGATTTCATTCTCAAGCTGACTACCATTGCCTTTGGTGAAGCGCTGGCCGTTCTGGCTTTTAACTGGGATTACATTGGTGGGGCGAATAGTTTTACGGGCATTGCACCGCAGACGACGATTGTGACTTGTCTGGTTGGAACCCTCGTGGCGCTTTATGTGACCTGGCGTTTTGATGGCTCGAGACTGGGCTTTGCGGCGCGCGCCATTCGTGACGATCCGATCGCAGCCACAGCCATGGGTGTCTCGCTCGGACAGTTGCGTTGTGTGACCTTTGCACTGGGCGCAACCATTATCGGTATCGCCGGTGCGATTCAGGCCCACTACGTGCTGGTGGTCAGTCCGCACGACCTCGGTTTTTTTGTTTCCTTGAATTTCATTATCTTTTTACTGTTTGGTGGCATCCAAACTATGTGGGGTCCCGTGTTGGGGGCAATTTTGCTGACTGCGTTGCCAGAAGCCTTGCGCTTTGCAAAAGAATACAGGCTCATCGTCTACGGTTTGATTATCGTGCTGGTCATTCTTAAACGGCCCCAGGGTTTGATGACTCGCACGCCGACTGGACGCGCAAAAAAACTATTTGGGTTCATTATTTCACCCGAACGCCCCCCTCAGGCACCCGCGCATGTCAAGCACGAGTTCAACACAGAAGCTGGTGCGCAACCCAAAAGCTAACTGAGTCTTCAGGAGACAGCCCAGATGCAATTGCCCTATCACGGACGATTCAAGTATTCGCCGATTACCAAACGACCTGATTATTCGT
The DNA here is from genome assembly GCA_036725985.1 of Burkholderiaceae bacterium. Lineage (GTDB taxonomy): Bacteria > Pseudomonadota > Gammaproteobacteria > Burkholderiales > Burkholderiaceae_B > Zwartia. The sequence goes on along the minus strand of DAIMDD010000001.1, from coordinate 200,942 downwards.
GGCCAGAGGGTAAGCGTCTGGCAATTTATTTTGCCATCAACACCGAACATTTCGCTTTTGGCGGTGGTTTGGGTCATGCGCTTTCCAACGAACTGCCGCAGCCCGATGCGAGGACTTTTGCCTGGCGAGACTATGGCAACCGTGTTGGCGTCTGGAGACTCTACGAGTTGCTTGATGAGCTCAAGCTGCCCGCCTGTCACCTGGTGAATACGACGGTGTTTGATTACGCCCCTGATGTAATTGAGCCGATCATTGCACGAGGTGATGAAATCATCGGCCATGGCCGCACGAACGCTGAGCGTCATGGCCAGTGGTGGGAGGCCGACGAGGCACGCATGCTTGCCGAAGTGCGCAGCAAAATCGAAGCTGCAACAGGTCGCGCGCCCCGAGGCTGGATGGCTCCCTGGATGTCGCAAAGTATTCATACGCCTGATTTGCTACAAGAGGCGGGCTACAGTTTTGAGATGGATTGGCCTTGCGACGATCAACCGATCTGGATGAAAACCAGAAATGGTCGTCTCATGTCTATGCCTTATTCACTCGAGATCAACGACTCGCCGCAAATTCTCGTGCGCCACCATACGGCCGAAGATTTCGCAACGATGATTGTGCATCAGTTCGAAGAAATGCTGCATCAGTCGAGCCGACAACCCCTGGTTCTGGGTGTCGCACTGCATACAATGATTTTTGGACAGCCTCATCGGCTCTATGCGCTGCGTAAAGCTCTGCAGCATATCGTTAATCATGCTGAGCGTGACAAGGTCTGGATTACCCGTCCTGGCGAGATTTACGATCATGTTTGCTCTTTGCCTGAAGGCACTATTGTCTGACGGGTGAGCGTTACGCCCGCCCGATTAAACATTCATCCCGCAGTCTTACAGCAGTATCCTGCCTAGCGCCATGGCTACGCCGGCCTGGGCGGGCTCAACCACGGGAATGCCGAGTTGCTCCTCAAGCCAACCTCTGTGCTCAGCCATGCCCGCGCAGCCCAGTATGACGACATCGGCCTGATGCTCGTCTTTAAGTTGTGTGCCGACACGCAATAAACCAGCACGGGTCCGGACCGAATCAGATAGTTCTACGACCTCCATGCCAAGAGGTAGCTCTGCGGCCAGTCGTTGCGTGACGCCCATGGCGCCGAACATACGCATATGTCGCGGGATGGACTGGCGCAAGATCGCGATCACTCCGAATTTTTGTCCTCTGGTCATGGCCGTCAGCACCCCGCATTCACTGATGCCGAGTACGGGTTTGGAGGTTGCCTCGCGCACGGCGTGCAAACCAGGATCGCTAAAGCAGGCAATGACATAGGCTGCCGCCTGAGCCCCGTGCTCGAGATCAAGTTTACGCACAAGATTGACCAGAGGCAGGGTCACTTTTTCGACATCCATCTGGCTCTGAATGCCTGGCGGGCCTTCGGCGAGTGTCAGACTTTTGATAGTAGGTCCACCGCTAAACCTGAAACAATCCAGACCCCGGTCAAAGGCCTCGGTGACGGCTTCGGTCGAATTTGGATTGATCACAAAAATGGTCTGCTTCATCGGTCACCCCTTGCCTCTGTCTTGCGATCCTTAAAGATTAACAGATGTGAATATCTTGACTTGTCCGGCAGCATGATTAAGATTGATACACAGACCTTAACCAAGCGAATCGCATGACCTTTGATCTCACTATCCGTAATGGTCGTATTTCGACTGAAACTGAAACTTTCTTTGCTGATCTTGGCATAAAAGATGGCGTCATCGCAGCCATTGCTCCCGAGCTCGCTGCTGGTAAGCGCGATATTGATGCCGCGGGTCGCTGGGTCTTGCCAGGAGGCATAGACAGTCACTGTCATGTTGAACAGCTCTCGGGTATGGGCATGATGTGCGCCGATGATTTTTATAGCGCAACCGTGTCCGCAGTGTTTGGTGGTACGACCACGATTATTCCTTTCGCTGCACAACACCGGGGCAATCATATTCCTGACGTTGTTGCCGATTATGCCAAACGCGCAGCCTCCAAGGCAGTGATTGATTACGGTATGCATCTGATACTGGCTGATCCGACCGAAGAAGCGTTGAGCACCCATTTGCCAGAACTCATTCGTAATGGGATTACTTCATTTAAAATCTACATGACCTATGACCGGATGCGGCTCGATGACTACCAGATTCTGGATGTCCTTGAGGTCGCGGATCGTGAGGGCGCGCTAGTGATGGTGCACGCCGAAAATAACGACATGATTCGCTGGATTGCGCGCAGACTGGTTGAGCGAGGCCTGACAGCACCGAAATACCATGCGGTCGCGCACACGCCACTGGCCGAGACCGAGGCGACCAACAGAATTATTGCCCTGGCTAATCTGGCCGATGTGCCCTTGCTGATTGTTCATGTATCAGGTCTCGAAGCGATACGCGTGATTCATTCCTCGCAGGCTCTGGGTATACCGATTCATGCGGAAACTTGTCCGCAATATTTGTTTCTGACCGCACAGGATATCGATTTGCCAGGCACGGAAGGTGCGAAATTTTGTTGCAGCCCTCCACCACGCGATGAAGCCTCGCAACAAGCCGTATGGGAGGCTTTGATTCAAGGTACGCTGCAGATTTACTCTTCTGATCACGCACCTTACCGTTACGATGAAACGGGCAAGCTCCCCAAAGGCGAAGCTACGACTTTCAAGGACATGGCCAATGGTGTGCCGGGCATAGAGGTTCGTATGCCATTGCTATTTTCAGAGGCGGTGATGACAGGGCGCATGAGCATCGAGCGCTTTGTGGCAGTGACCGCGAGTAACCATGCGCGCACCTACGGGATGTATCCGCAAAAGGGAACTCTCGCAGTCGGTAGCGATGCGGATCTGGCCATCTGGAACCCGGAAAAACGTGTCGAGATCAGCACAGAAATGTTGCATGACAGAGTGGGTTACACACCGTATGAGGGCCGTGTGTTGCGTGGCTGGCCTGAGGTGGTGGTCAGTCGTGGGCGAGTGGTCGTTGATGAGGCGGGCTTGCATGCCGAGCCAGGTAGCGGGCAGTTTATTAAACGGGGTACGCCAGAGCCTGTGCTGCGTCAGCGTTTAAACGGCAATTCCAATTCGATTATGCGTAAATACTTTAGCGAGAGCGTGAAATGAAAAAAAGACCCTTTGGTTTGGCTGTTGCCCAGCTTGGCCCTATCCAGCCCCAGGACACGCGTGCGCAATGCGTGACGCGTTTGCTTGCGATGATGCATGAAGCGGCATCGCGCGGTGCGAAACTCGTGGTGTTCCCAGAGCTCGCGTTGACGACTTTTTTCCCGCGTTACTGGATGACCGAGCAAGAAGCCGAGCAGCGGTATTTTGAAAAAACCATGCCTGGGCCCGAGACGCAGATTTTGTTTGATACCAGCAAAAAACTGGGTATCGGTTTTTATCTCGGCTATGCAGAGCTCACGGCCGACGGTCACAGATTCAACACCTCCATTCTGGTCGATACACAGGCCAATATCGTTGGCCGCTATCGCAAGGTGCATTTACCCGGCCATAGCGATCACAAACCTCAGGCGCCATTTCAGCATCTCGAAAAGAAATATTTCGAGGTTGGTAATGAGGGCTTTAATGTCTGGGAAACCATGGATGCCAAGATTGGCATGTGTATCTGTAACGACCGTCGCTGGCCCGAGCCCTGGCGCGTGATGGCCTTGCAGGGGGCTGATCTGATTACGCTTGGCTACAACACACCATCTGTCAATATCCACTGGCCTGAGCCTGTGCATTTACGTATGTTTCATAATTTGCTGACACTGCAAGCGGCTGCCTACCAGAGTGCGGTGTGGGTGGGTGCTGCCGCTAAAGCCGGGTTGGAAGACGGTAGCCACCTGATCGGCGGCTCGATGATCGTCGCACCCAGCGGAGAGATCATGGCGCAGGCTCAAGGTGAGGACGATGAGGTCATATTCTGTATGGCCGACCTCGCATTGGGTGATACGTTCAAACAACACGTGTTTAATTATGCTGCGCACCGACGCCCTGAGCACTATGGGCTGATTACCGAGCGCGTTGGAGCGGGTCCGGCTTTGGGTAGACCCCCGAAGGATTAGTTCTCGCAAAGACTTGATCGCTGCAAGTCCTTGGCGGTTGGGAATAATATTTTTTCTAAAAATAACAATATGCTTATTTATATGTAAAAAAGCATATTGTTTTAAAATTTTCCAAACAACTCAACTCAGCTGCAAAAAGAAGCTACGATTGTCGGGATAACTTTTATAAAACCCCAGACAAAACACATCCTAATTTTTCACCCGAACATCTTTCAGGCTCAAACATGTCCAATACTGACGACTCCAAAAAAGGTCACGCGCTCAATCCTGCCGCCAATCAGGATGGCATGGCCAAAGGCCTGACGAATTATGGCGATAGGGGGTTTTCATTATTTTTGCGTAAAGCATTCATTAAAGGCGCTGGATACACAGACAAAGCGCTGGATCGTCCGGTCATCGGGATCACGAATACCGGCAGCGCCTATAACCCCTGTCACGGCAACATGCCTCAGCTGATGGAAGCCGTCAAACGCGGCATCATGATGGCTGGCGGCTTGCCGATGGATTTTCCTACGATTTCAATACATGAGAGTTTCTCGCAACCGAACAGCATGTTCCTGCGTAATCTGATGTCGATGGACACCGAAGAGGTCCTGCTCGCAGCACCAATGGATGCTGTGGTGCTGATTGGGGGTTGCGACAAGACTGTACCCGCACAGCTAATGGGCGCGGCCTCAGCAGGACTGCCTGCGGTCCAGCTCATCACTGGTTCGATGCTGACGGGCTCGCATCGCAGCGAGCGGGTTGGAGCTTGTACCGACTGCCGACGCTACTGGGGAAAATTCCGCGCAGAGGAAATCGATGCTGAGGAGATCGCAGAGGTCAACGGCCAGCTGGTAGCTAGTGTTGGTACGTGTTCTGTCATGGGCACTGCCAGCACGATGGCCTGTATCGCTGAGGCGCTCGGCATGACTGTGCCTGGCGGTGCTTCGCCACCAGCCGTGACTGCAGACCGGATGCGTGTTGCAGAACAAAGTGGTGCCCTGGCTGTCGAAATTGCGCGTAAACGCTTGGGTATAGATCAGATTCTGACGGCCAAGGCGTTTGAAAACGCGATGCGGGTGTTGCTCGCGATTGGTGGCTCGACCAATGGCATCGTTCACCTCACAGCAATCGCGGGTCGTATGGGGTTTGAAATTGATCTTAAAGCACTCGACCGTATGGGTCGTGAAACACCGGTATTGCTTGATCTGAAACCCTCAGGCACACACTATATGGAAGATTTTCACGCCGCAGGTGGTATGGCCACCTTGCTGCTCGAACTCAAGCCCTTGCTGCATCTCGATGCCATGACGGTTACTGGACGCACACTCGGCGAAGAAATCGACGCGGCGGGTCCAGGTTTTAAACAGGACGTGGTTAAGACCGCCAGTAATCCGATTTACCCCCAGGGTGGGATTGCCGTGCTTGAGGGTAATCTCGCACCAGGTGGCGCCATCATCAAGCAATCTGCAGCACATCCTAAGCTCATGGAGCATGAAGGTCGCGCAGTTGTGTTTGAAAATCTTGAGGACATGGCTAACCGCATCGATTCGCCCGATCTGGACGTCACGCCCGACGATATTCTGGTGCTCAAGCATATCGGACCGAAAGGTGCTGCGATGCCTGAGGCAGGCTATATGCCGATTCCCAAGAAACTCGCCGTTGCGGGTTGCAAGGATATCGTGAGAATCTCCGATGGACGCATGAGCGGAACCGCGTTCGGAACGATCGTACTGCACGTCACGCCCGAGTCAGCGATCGGCGGCCCCCTGGCTTATGTGCAAAATGGTGATCGCATACGTTTGAGCGTGTCTAAGCGCGAGTTGAGTTTGCTCGTTTCAGAACAAGAGCTCGCTCGCCGCGCCACACTCAAACCTGTCGTCACGCCAACTGCGCCACGCGGCTATCGCAAACTGTTTCTTGATAGCGTGACGCAGGCGGACAAGGGTGTGGATTTTGATTTTCTGATGCCCCCAGCAACAGCGGGGAAAATCCCAAAGAAATAATATTGTCAGTTTTAGAAATCCTGAGAGCTCACTGTACGATTGTCATACATCATTTAATTAATAAAAAAACATGATTCAACGACGCACGCTGCTTAAAGCATCAATGTTAGGCCTGTCACTGAGTGTGACAGGATTGAATGCAGGTTTGAGTTTCGCGCAGACAAGATATCCCGAAAAGCCGATCAAATTAATCGTGCCTTTTGCCGCGGGTGGTCCGACCGATATGGTTGGACGACTGATGGCGCATGGCATGGAAAAAGAGCTCGGTCAAAACATCATTGTGGAAAATAAGCCTGGGGGCGGCTCCAACATTGGCTCCGAGTTTGTCGCACGGGCTAAGCCTGACGGCTATACGTTGTTGCTCGGTACGGTTGCCAATGCAACCAACATGTCGATCTACAACAATCTTAACTACAACACTGAGCGTGATCTGGTCGCTATTACACAGTTCATGTCCTCGCCTAGCGTGCTTGTGGTTCATCCTTCACTGCCGATCAACAACTTGAATGAGTTGATTGCTTACGCGAAAGCCAATCCAGGCAAATTAAGTTTTGCTTCCTCGGGTGCGGGAGGATCTCCACATCTGGCTGGAGAAATGCTCAAGATGCGCGCCGGTATTGATTTGTTGCACGTTCCGTACAAAGGCGCTTCACCTGCGCTCAACGATGTACTGGGTGGTAATGTCTCAATGGGCTTTATGACTGCTGCAGGTGCCTTGCCAAGCATCAACGCAGGGAAGCTGCGACCTATTGCAGTCGCAGGTTTGCAGAGACTGCCTCAACTACCCAAGGTGCCAACCATGCAAGAGGAGGGTATTGCGGACTTTGAAGTCAGCTCCTGGAACGGCTTGTTTGCACCGACCGGCACCCCCCCTGCTATTTTGCAGAAACTAGCCGATGCGGCACTTAAAGTCATCACTCAGCCTGAGATGCAAAAAACCTTTGAGTCACACGCCTCTTTAGGAGTGGGTGGCTCACCCGAACAGTTTAAGCAATATGTGCATGCTGAAATTGTGAAATGGGGAAAGGTTGCCGAAGCTGGGAATATTAAATTGAATTAACACTTTTAAATTGAATTAACACTTGATTTCAATCACTGCATCCGCAGCGTAAGCTCCCTCGCCTGCTGGCAGGGCAAAGACAGGATTCAGATCGATTGACTGCAGAGTTGGTCCCGCCTGTACCGCAAAAGCCGATAATCGCGAGAGCATCTGGGCTAAAGCCTGAAGGTCCACGGGCTGAGTGCCTCGCGCACCGAGTAATAAGGGCGCACCCTTGATCGAGAGGATCATTTGTTTTGCGACATCCTCGCCGAAAGGACAGCGATGCAGAACGACATCCTGCAGGACTTCGACAAAAATTCCCCCCAGACCAAACAGTGCAATCGGACCAAATACGGGGTCGCGATGAACGCCGAGTATGCACTCAACGCCACCGGTTAATTGTTTGGCAACCAACACGCCCTCCAGACGTGCTTGAGGAGCCGCGTCGCGCCCGCGTTGCATCAGTCGCACAAAATTTTCCTCGACCTCTGTGTCTGAATGCACATTCAGCACAACCCCGCCGATTTCTGATTTGTGCAGAATATCTGGCGAGAGGATTTTCATCACAACGGGATAGCCTATCTCTCGAGCGGCCAGAACGGCCTCCTGCCCCGAGACACAGGCGCGTTCAGGTGCAGAGGCGATACCCGCCTGGGCGAGCAAGCGTTTTGATTCAGCCTCACTCGGCGTTTGTTTCGGCAAGCAAAGAGCAGGTAGTTTGGGCGCTGGCAGTGCAGGTGCCTTGGCAAAAGCTTCACCAAAACGCCCCATGGCTTCGATGGCTATGACGGCACGTGCAGGATCCTCAAACACGGTGAAGCCATCATTCTCGTATTCGCGTATTTGTTCTCTGGACGCCATTAATGACAAGACGAAAATACAATCCGGATATTTAGCCCGGACGATTTTTAATTGCTCTCGCAGACGCGGTGCGATGCTGGGCGCACCACCCGTGTAGGTAAAAAATCCCAATATGGAGGAGTAACCACCTTCTTCGATTAGCGCATCAGTGAACGTGTTGATCAGCGACATCTCATTCAAATACTGCGCAGTGACGTCAACGGGATTGCGAGGTGCGGCAAAGGGCAGGAGTTTGAGCAGGCGTTCTTGCGAGGCGGCAGGCATCTCTGGCATTGGCAAACCAATTGCATCTGCAGCGTCTGAAATCACCACCCCCGCACCGCCACTGACAGTAATCACCCCGAGAGTGTTGTTCACCGGAAAAATTCCACGCGTCGCTAGTCGTGCGATATCGAGCATCTGTTCGGTGGACTGGGCACGGACTACTCCGAGTTCTTTGAGGACGGCATCAGTGACTTTGTCATCCCCTGCGATCGAAGCAGTATGGGATTGTGCGGCAGCGCTACCGACCGCGCTGCGCCCTACTTTCATCATGACGACCGGTTTGCGCGCAAGGCGTGCCGCTTGCAGGCCAGCGACCAGACTGGGCGCTTCTTTGATGCCTTCGGAGTACATCATGATCACACGCGTCTCAGGGTCAGCCACGACCATTTGCAACATGTCGCCAACGGTCAGGTCGGCTTCGTTGCCGGTCAGGATAATCGCCGACAGACCAATGTCATTGGCTGTAGCGACCGCCATCAGGTGTGCACCGTATGCACCCGACTGACTGATGATGGCCACCTCACCTGCTTTTGGAAAACCGAGTTCGACACCGGTCGCAAAGGATCCATAAAAATGATTGCAGGGGTTGATCAGACCAAGTGAGTTCGGGCCAATCAGACGCATACCATGCGCATGTGCAACATCGACCAGTTTTTGTTGCGCGGCAGCGCCTTCGGGGCCTGTTTCAGCAAAGCCAGCACTAAAGAGAATCGCTGCGGCACATCCTCGCTCGGCCAGCGCTTTGACATTTTCCAGCGCAGCGCTGGCAGGCACGATCACGATCGCGACATCCGGTGTTTCGGGCAGGGCGGCGACAGAGGGGTAGCTTTTTACACCTTGTACCGTTTCCCGATTCGGATTGACAGGGAAGATTTTGCCTTTAAAGCCCTGGCTCAGCATGTAAGAGATTGGACGTCCACCAATACGCAGAGGGTCGTCCGAAGCGCCGATCACGGCAACCGACTGGGGATTTAAAAGTTTAGCCAGACGGGCGGGATCGTTGGGGCGAGTGCGTAGAAGCGGTGCGTTGGAAGTAGTCATGATTGTGTTTTGTCTCGAGTGTTTAATAAATATTACCCTGCAGCGCTGATCTGGGGATAAACTTTACCGATTGCAAAGGAGACTCCTCATGAATAAGCCCAATCCAGAGTTTGATAGTTTGTTGCCACCTTTAGCCTTGAACCGCCGAGGTTTTCTAACGACCTCTCTGGCTGGCGGGTTTACGCTTGCAGCGGGTCCGATCATGGCGCAAACCGTAATCACAACGAGTGCCGAGGGCCTGGTTGCGGGTGAGGTCAAGATCCCTGTCGCGGATGGCACGATCCCCGCCTATCGTGCCGCACCTGCCGGTCAAACCAACTTGGGCACAGTCCTGGTGATACAGGAAATTTTTGGTGTGCATGAGTACATGAAAGACCTCTGCCGCCGTCTGGCAAAGCTCGGTTATCTTGCTATCGCTCCGGAACTCTATGCGCGTCAGGGTGATCCTTCGAAATACACAGAAAATACCAAACTCTTTGCAGAGATCGTCAACAAAGTGCCCGATGCACAGGTCATGAGCGATCTGGATGCAACGGCCAAGTGGGCCGCGGCCAATGGTGGTGATCCAAAGCGCCTTGCGATCACCGGTTTTTGCTGGGGTGGCAGGATTGTCTGGTTGTACTCAGCTCATAACCCCAGCCTGAAAGCAGGTGTGGCCTGGTATGGTCGCATGGTCGGTGATAAAGACCCGATGAAACCTGCTCACCCGGTTGATCTGACTGAAAAAATGAGCGCACCGGTTTTAGGTTTGTATGGTGGTGAGGATGCTGGTATTCCTGTGTCGACGATTGATACGATGAAAGCCGCTCTGGAAAAAGGCTCTGCCGCGGCTAAAGCCTCGACCTTTATCGTCTACCCCAAAGCGCCTCACGCATTCCATGCAGATTACCGACCCAGCTATCGCGAAACCGAAGCAAAAGATGGCTGGAATCAGATGCAGGCCTGGTTTAAAAAGTATCTGTGACGGAAATTCGATCAGCTTTGCGGCAGATCGAATTTCAAGGACATCGAGTATTTCATTTTTTTATACGGAAACGTTGTGCTGGTGACCAGCATCAAGGTTTCCCTTTCGCCATAATATTTGCGAGTAATCACAAGCCCCGGTGAGCCGGGCTTGAGCTTGAGCGCGAGAGCTGTCTCTGCGCTGATGGGTGTCGCTGAAAACTCTTGCTTGACCTCAATGATGCGTTTGCTGAACTTTTGTTCGATCAAAAGCGAGAGAGGCAGTTTGATTTTGCCGACATCACTGCCCACCGCTGAATAATCAGGATGAACAAATACATCGGAGTATGCGACTGGGGCCGTTTGTCCTTCGAGTAGTTTGACAGCGATGATCCTGAGCCATTCGTCACGGGCGTCGCACTCAAGCATTTCTGCGTGACGAGCCCCGACCCTTTGCATTTTCACCATCCTGACCTGCAAGATCGCGTGTTTAATGTATTGAAACAGATCTGAGAGCTGTGAAATCTGTTGTGTATAACGCGTCGTTGCTTTTGTTGTTTCCACCCGTGTACCTACGCCAGCACGACGCGAAACGATGCCGCCCTCATTGAGCATCCGGATGGCTTCGCGCACTGTGTGACGACTGACATCGAATTGCTGGCATAACTCTATTTCCGGAGGCAGTAGGGATCCAACCGGGTACACGCCATCCCGGATTTGCTCCATCAGGGCGGTGTATATCGCCTTGTAGCGTGGCGCATGGGACTCGTCTGCTGAGTCAGTCATTGTTTTAGTCATGCGCACATCCTCTCACAATCGTTGCTCCAAGTTCAATCATTTTTATTTTTTTATAAAAAGATTGACAAAATTTTTACGAAGCGTAAAGTAAATGTACGTACATTATATGTCCGTACATTTGAACTGACAAATTTTCCTGATTGGGGGTGCACATGAGCAAAATTTTTGCATTGGTAGCTTCAGCCGCGATGATGGCTGCGGTCGCTACAAACGTATCGGCTCAGCAAAAGCTGGTCGTAGCTGGCTACGGTGGCTCGTTCGAGGACATCATGCGCAAGGATATTTTCCCGCCGTTCGAAAAAAAGCATAATGTCAAAATTGATTTCGTGGCGGGCAACTCCACCAATACGATTGCTCGACTGCAAGCGCAAAAGGGTAATCAGGAAATTGATGTCGCAATTGTGGATGATGGTCCGATGTATCAGGCGATCGCACTCGGATTTTGTGCCCCAATAAAAGGTATGCCAGTCGACGATATCTATACGACGGCTCGCTACAAGGACGACAAGGCGATTGGTTTGGGTATTGTCGCGACAGGCATTATGTACAACAAAAAGATTTTCGCCGATAAAGGCTGGCCTGCTCCAACCTCCTGGAAAGATCTCGCAGATCCAAAGTTTAAACAGCTTGTGGTCATTCCTCCTTTTAACAACACATATGGTTTGCACGCGGTAGTCGAGTTCGCACGTGAGGGAGGCGGTGGTGAGAAAAATATCGATCCTGGCTTTAAAGCGTTTAAAGACAAGGTTGGACCCAATGTTCTGGTCTATGAACCCTCGCCAGGCAAGATGACGGAACTTTTCCAGAGCGGTCAGGCTGTGATCGGTGTGTGGGGGACAGGACGTGTCAAGTCCTTTGCTGACACCGGATTTCCAGTAGGCTTTGTCTATCCTCAGGAGGGTGCCTATGCGCTACTGGCTTCGGCCTGCCCAGTTGCTAAGCCAAATGCCAATCCGCTCGCACAGGACTTTGTGAATTACCTGCTGACGCCAGAAATCCAAGCCAAAATGGGTACCGAATACGGATATGGCCCTGTCAATAAAAAGGCAGTTGTGCAGGATGACCCAAATGTTCCTATGCCAATCGGTAAGCGTGCTGCGGATCTGATCGTGGTCGACTGGGATACGATTAATAACAACCGCGATGCCTGGAATAAACGCTGGACCCGCGAAATCGAACGTTAATCATTGACGACAGATATGGTTTATTTCTGAAGTTGGGCCATGGAGTTTGAATGAGTTATCTAGTCTTAAATAATTTAACCAAGCGCTATGGCCCGACCGCAGCGGTAGATAGTCTTAATCTCGAAATCAGGCAAGGCGAGTTCATCTCCTTGCTCGGTCCTTCAGGGTGTGGCAAGACCACAACCTTGCAAATGATCGCAGGGTTTGTGGAACCTAGCGCAGGCAACATTGTGCTCAATGGCCGGGATATGAATAACATCCCTGCGAACAAGCGCGGCTTGGGGATTGTGTTTCAAAATTACGCCTTGTTTCCGCATATGACCGCCTCACAAAATGTGGCATTTGGTCTTGAAATGCAGGGGATAAAAAAAGCAGAGTGCGCAGAGCGTGTTGCCGATACCCTTAAGCTCGTCGGACTCGGCCATCTTGCAGATCGCTACCCTGCGCGTATGTCTGGTGGTCAGCAGCAACGGGTTGCGCTGGCGCGCGCCTTAGTGATCAAGCCCGCAGTTTTGTTACTCGATGAGCCTTTGTCCAATCTTGACGCAAAGCTGCGCGAGGAAATGCAACTTGAGTTGCGCAGCATCCAGCGCAGCATCGGGACTACAACGGTACTTGTGACACACGATCAGTCAGAGGCGCTGGCGCTCTCGGACAGGATTGTCGTGATGAACCAAGGACGCGTAGAGCAGATCGCCGAACCTTATACCGCCTATGAACAACCGAACTCCGAATTTGTAGGCGGTTTTCTGGGCAAAGCCAATATTTTTCAGGTCTTGGCGGAGTCTTCTGCCCTGGAACCTTCCGTTCGGATTGCAGAGGCGATCATACCGCTGGAAGGTGTAGCGATGCCTGCATCAAGCGTGATTGTGCGGCCGGAGAAAATATTATTCAGCTCACCGCAACCCTCGGCGCTGCCAGGGATTATGAAAACGCGCGTATTTCAGGGAAATCACTGGCTCTGCCAGGTTAAAACCTCTGCCGGAGATGTGCTGGTGATCAGACAAAACGACGGCGAGTCTGTTGCCGAGGAAGGGGCCGTAGTGCATCTTCGGTGGCGTGCGCAGGATATGCGTCCAGTAGGCGCGGCAAACTGAGTGCACGCATGATGATCAAGCCCTCCCAAGCCCCCTGGCTGTTAAGTGCTCCGGCGTTGACACTGTATGCAACGTTTTTGATCGCGCCAATTGCCAGCGTGTTTCTGATCAGTTTTTTTAACTTTGAGTTCTATGGCGGAATTCAGGTTTCGTTCACACTCAAAAACTATATTGAAATCCTCACGGATAGTTATTTCTATGAAGTCTTCGCACGCACGTTTGGCGTAGCGTTTTTAGTCACGCTCGCGTGCGTGGTACTCGGAACAGCAGAGGCTTATGTCCTCAGCCGTATGCGTAACCCCTGGAAAGGTCTTTTTCTGATGGTGGTGCTTGGCCCGTTACTGATTTCGGTTGTCGTGCGAACACTGGGCTGGGCGCTCTTGTTTGGTTCTACAGGACTCATCAGCAAAGGCTTGCAAGCACTGGGTCTTGCAGCGGGCCCAGTCAGTCTGATGTATACCAACCTTGGTGTGGGGATCGCGCTGACGCATGTCATGGTGCCCTTTATGGTGATTTCGGTGTGGGCTTCCTTACAGAAAATTAATCCTTCAACTGAAGCGGCCGCGCTGTCGCTTGGTGCGAGTCAGTTCACCGTGATTCGTCGGGTGATTGTGCCGCAGGTCATGCCAGGAATTTTATCTGGCGCAATCATGGTGTTCGCGATGTCGGCGAGCGCTTTTGCCACACCCGCGATTGTTGGTGGCCGCCGTCTTAAAACAGTCGCTACTGCAGCGTATGATGAATTTTTAAATACCTTGAACTGGCCACTTGGCTCGGCACTCGCGGTACTGCTATTGATTGCAACCATAATTGTGCTGATCGCAACCAACCGGTTGATTGAGCGTCGCTACGGCGCGGTTTTTAACTGAAGGGGCTGACCATGTATCTGAGAAATGGCCCGATAGGTTTGGTATTTCATACGCTGTTTATTTTGTTCATTCTGGCTCCGCTTGTGATGGTGTGTGCCGTTGCCTTTACGGGTGATGGCTTTATTTCCTTGCCTTCAAACGGTTTGTCACTGAGATGGTTTAAAGCGATTCTGAATAATCCGCGCTTTATAGACGCATTTTTGTTTAGTCTTGGACTAGGATTCCTGTCTGCAAGCTTTGCAATCGTGCTGGCGATTCCCTCAGCGTTGGCGATAGCCAGATTCAGGTTTCCCGGGCGTGAAGCACTCATGGCATTTTTTCTGTCACCGCTCATGATCCCGCACATCGTGCTTGGTCTGGCATTCCTTAAGTTTTTTACAACGATCGGTGTAGCAGGGACGTATTTTGGTTTGGTTATCGCGCATATTATTGTTGTGATTCCCTATGCGTTACGATTGGTGCTATCTTCTGCGACGGGGCTAGACCCATCTCTTGAGCGGGCTGCGTTATCGCTTGGAGCCTCTCCATGGATTACTTTTCGGCGCATTGTATTGCCCTTGATTATGCCTGGTGTGGTCAGTGGCTGGGTCATTGCTTTCATTACTAGTTTCGATGAGTTGACGATGTCGATATTTATCGCATCGCCCTCCACCACGACATTACCTGTACGGATTTTTTTACATATCGAAGACACTATTGATCCACTCGTGACGGCCGTGTCGGCTGCGCTTATTTATATGACCATTATCGCGATCTTCATCCTTGATCGCTTGGTTGGACTGGAAAAACTGTTTGTTGGTAAGGGACGCGCATGAGCGAAATAAAACAAGAGACCAGCGCTGTGGGCGATTTGCCAGCACCGCGACCCAGACATCACCGGGGTGTTTACGACGCACTGGTGATCGGTGGGGGGTTGGTGGGTTCGGCAGTGGCTTTTGGCTTGCGTCAAAAGGTTGATCATGTTGCCGTGCTGGACGAAGGCGATATCGCCTTTCGTGCCTCAAGAGGCAATTTCGGTTTGGTATGGGTACAGAGTAAAGGCATGGGCATGCCAGCCTATGGTCATTGGACCATGTCTTCACAACAGCTTTGGCCGCAGCTAGCTGCGCGGCTAAACGATATTACCGGCCTTGAGGTCGGGCTTGAACAAAAGGGTGGCTTGCATCCGGTCCTGACTGACGAGGAATACGAAGAGCGCATCAAATTCATGAATGGGTTGATGTCTCAGCCCGGGATGGTGCAGTACGACTGGAAAATGCTGGATCGTCAGGAGTTGATGGATCTCGTACCGGGTATCGGCCCAGAGGTGCGCGGAGCGACCTGGACTTCTGTTGATGGCGTGGCGAACCCTCTGAAAATGTTGCGAGCGCTTCATACCGCTTTTGATCGTCAGAAAGTCGACTATCTGCCATTGCATCCTGTTGGTGATATCGAGCAAAAAAATGGAGTGTTCGAAATGACAACGCCCCACGGCGTCATTAAGGCTCATAAAGTTGTGCTCGCTTCGGGGCTCAACAACCAGAAGCTTGGAGAAAAAGTAGGACTCGCGATCCCTGTTAGACCACAGCGTGGTCAGATTGTTGTACTTGAGCGCACGCGCAGAATGTTGCATACGCCTTTCAGCACACTACGACAAATGGATGAGGGCACCTGGCTGATCGGTGATTCGCAAGAAGAGGCCGGTTACGTCGATGGGATCGTAGGTTTGCCTGTATTGGCTACGCTTGCGGACCGCGCGGTGCGTACCATGCCTGCCCTGAAGGAAGTGCGCGTCGTGCGCTCCTGGTCTGCCTTGCGCGTCATGTCCAAAGACGGTTTTCCAATCTACGAGCAGTCCGCAAGCCACCCAGGTGCTTTTGTTGCGACCTGTCACAGCGGTGTGACGCTTGCTGCTGCTCACGCGTTGCGTATTGCTCCCATGGTGATTGACGGCGCATTGCCCGAAACCATGTCTCCCTTTTCGACACGGAGGTTTCATGTTCAACAGGCTGCCTGAAACACAGCAGACCGTCACGACACGGCCGATTGCTCTGAGCATTAATGGTGTGGTCGTACAGTGTCGCGAAGGCGATAGCGTTGCCGCCGCATTGATTGCAGCTGGTTTTAACGATTTCAGAGATACTGCAGTAAAAGAAGTACCACGTGGACCCTTTTGTATGATGGGAGTCTGCTACGACTGTCTGGTCATGATTGATGGACAGCCTAATCAGCAAGCTTGCATGACACGGGTACGCAGCGGGATGAAAATTGAACGCCAGCTTGGTGCGCGCGAGGTACAGCCATGATTGAAATCACACAATGCGATTTGCTCATCGTCGGCGCTGGGCCAGCGGGTCTGGCAGCAGCCACTTGCGCGGCACAACTTGGGATTGAAACGCTTTTGCTCGATGAGCAACAGGCGCCAGGTGGTCAGATTTACCGCAACATTACAGAGTCACCTGTCAAGAATCGGGCAATTCTTGGTGAGGACTATTGGCATGGTGCTTCGTTAGTAGAGCCCTTTAAACAATCTGGTGCTCACTACCAGCCTGGCGCAACCGTGTGGGCGATTGCCAACCATACTGCGCCTGATGCGGCAGAGGGTTTTGAAGTGGGCTACTCCGTGGCGGGGCAGGCACGCATGCTACACGCCAAACATATTTTGTTGGCGTGCGGCGCACAAGAGCGTCCTTTTCCTATTCCAGGCTGGACCTTGCCTGGCGTGATGACTGCGGGTGCCGCGCAAATCCTGCTCAAGTCGGCGGGCATGGTCGCAGGCCAGCGCACTGTATTGGCCGGTAGTGGTCCATTGCTGTATCTCGTTGCCTGGCAGTATTTGAATGCGGGAATCGTTGTTGATGCGATCCTTGATACAACACCCTCTGGTCGTTTGACACAAGCATTGCCACACGCGTGGGGATTTTTGCGCTCACCCTATCTGGCCAAAGGCCTGAAATTACTGCGCGAAGTCAAAGCGCGTGTTCGCATTGTTAAAAACGTGAGTGCACTTGAGGCCTTAGGAGAAGGGAAACTCGAAAAAGTTCGCTATACCGTTGCAGGCAAAACCGAGACGATAGCGGTCGATCAGCTATTACTACACCAGGGCGTGATCCCCAATATTAATCTTGCGCAGGCCGCAGGCGTTGAGCAGCGCTGGAATAAATTGCTGCTCTGCTGGGAGCCGATCGTTGATGACTGGGGCAATACAAACATTGAGCGTTTATCGATCGCTGGAGACGGGGGCGGTATCGCTGGTGCACTTGCCGCTGAAAACAGTGGACGCATCGCGGCTTATGAAATCGCGTTGCAGTTAGGAACTATTGCCCGTGGTCAGCGCGATAGCCAGAGCAGCACTGCACGCGCGCAACTGGGGCGAGCCGTCCGTGGCCGCGAGTTTTTTGACACCTTGTATCAGGCGCCTGATCAATTCAGGATGCCTGTTGGCGACACCATTGTCTGCCGTTGCGAGGAAATCACTGCAAGCCAGGTGCGCGAGACTGTAAAGCTCGGCTGTCCCGGACCAAACCAGATGAAATCTTTTTTGCGTTGCGGCATGGGACCTTGCCAGGGTCGTTTTTGTAGTGTGACGGTCACTGAAATGATTGCCCAGGAACGTGGTGTCTCACCTGAAGAAGTCGGACATTACAGATTGCGCTTCCCAACCAAACCACTCACGCTCGGCGAGCTCGCTGCACTACCGCAGACCGATGATTCACGAAAAGCTGTGATCCGATTGAAAAAACCAGTTTAAAGATTTGCTCAAAAAATATTCTGATTCGATGTGATGCGCTTATGACAAGCAAACCCTCTGCAATGACCGCTCCTGTCATCATCATCGGTGGCGGTCTGCACGGTAGTTCAACAGCCTTGCATCTCGCACGGGCGGGTGTCCCGGCTCTCGTACTCGAAAAAAACTATATTGGCCGACATGCCTCGGGCGTGAACGCCGGAGGTGTGCGCACGCTAAGCCGGCATCTTGCTGAAGTCCCGTTATCACTTGCTTCGCGCGAGATCTGGTTGCATATCCAGGACTGGGTGGATGATGATTGTGGTTTCGATCAGAACGGTCAGATGCGTGTCGCAGAAAACGAGGCGGATGTCACAACGTTGCGCACGAGGCTTCAGACGATGCTCGCTCATGGTTTTACCCATGAGCAATGGATCGAGCCTGAGGAGATACGTTCAATGATCCCCGCGATCACGCCTTCCATCCAGGGCGGCTTGATTGTGCGTGAAGATGGCTCTGCAGACCCCTACCGCACGACTCGTGCGTTCAGATTTAAAGCGCAAAGCCTGGGCGCTAGCGTGATGGAGGGCGTGAGCGTTCAGACCATCGCGCGCGAGAATGGGCAATGGTGCATAGACACAGACCAGGGCAGATTTACTGCACCCGTGCTGGTGAATTGCGCTGGTGCATGGGCCGATAAGATTGCGGCGCAAATGGGTGAGCCCGTCCCCCTTGAGCCCGTCGGCCCCATGATGCTGGTGACCACACGGATGCCGCATTTTCTGAATCCAGTGGTGCTGGGCACCGGACGTGCCTTGTCCTTTAAACAGCGCGCCAACGGTACCGTGCTGATAGGTGGTGGCAGGCTGGCCTGGGTCGATCGCGACCGGGACTGGAGTGAACTGGATTTCAGGCAGTTAGGAGAAGGCGCACGGACCGTATGTGATTTATTTCCACATATGAAAGACGCCGTAGTCAGTCGGGGTTGGGCGGGTATCGAGGCGAGTATGCCGGATGGTATCCCGGTGATCGGTCCAAGCAGCACTGAAGCTGACCTTTATCATGCGTTTGGTTTTTCAGCACATGGTTTCCAACTGGGCCCTATCGTCGGAAAAATAACCGCTGATCTCATTACGCAAGGCCAAACTGATTTACCGATCTTGCCCTTTTCAATTTCACGTTTTCAATAAACCAATCATATTTACCGGAGAATGATTATGAGCAGCATTATCAGACAAGATTCCAATGCAAGATTAAGTCGTGTTGTAATTCATGGCGATACAGTCTATGTTGCAGGTGTCACCTCGAGTGCGTCTGGTGATATCGTGGTGCAAACCAGAGATGTATTGGCAAAAATCGATGGTTATCTGGCCAGTGCCGGGACTGATAAAAGACATTTGTTATCGGTACAAATCTGGTTAAAAAATATCGATGCAGATTTTGCGGGTATGAATAGTGTTTGGGCTGAGTGGGCACCTGCTGATGCCCTGCCTACACGTGCAACGTGCGAGGCAAAGCTTGCAGCGCCTGATTTATTAGTTGAAATTATTGTCACTGCAGCAAAAAAATAACAGGTTGTTGAAAAATGAAAATCGCCTTTATCGGGTTAGGTCGCATGGGTTGGCATATGGCTGCCCATTTATCACGGCATGGGCATGTACTGGCTGTTTGTGATGCGGCCCCTGGTATCGCGCAGAAATGGGTCGCTGAGTTTGGTGGTGTGGCCGCTTCGACTGTGGTCGAGGCGGTTAGTGGCTGCGAGGTCGTGTGCTCCTCCCTGCCCGCCGATCCGCAGTTGCGTGAGGTGTGGGACTCCGCTTTTAACGCACTTGCTCCAGGCGCCGTATGGATTGATCACTCAACGACCTCGGCCGAAATCGCCCGTGTGCTGGCAGCGCAAGCGCTTGCAGGCGCTCGCTCCTTTATCGATGCACCAGTATCTGGTGGTACGGTTGGCGCAGAGAAAGGCAGCCTGGCGGTAATGGCTGGCGGTGATGAGCGCGGCTGGGTCATTGCAGAAAAAATTGTTAGTGCTTACGCCGCGCGCGCCACACTTATTGGCGGTCCGGGCGCAGGTCAATTGACCAAGATGGCTAACCAGATTTGTGTGGCGGGTGTAGGACAGGCTCTCGCAGAGGGTCTGAGCTTTGCTGAAAACGCCGGACTTGATCCAGAAAAAGTACTCGAGGTGATGCTCAAGGGTTCCTCGACCTCCTGGATGATGGAAAATCGTTCACAGACCATGATCGCTGCAAAATATGATTTCGGCTTTTCAACTACCTTGATGCGTAAAGATCTGGCGCTTGTGCTGGACGAGGCGCGTCGTGCAGACGCTTCGTTGCCAGTCACGGCCCTGGTAGCGCAGCTCTTATCCGATGTATCAAAGATGGGTGGCGCGAACTGGGACTGGTGCAGTCTGATGGAGCGTCAGCGTAAGGTGCTTAATCCAAAGGTTTAGTTGCCACCAGATCCACCAGCGCAGACATGCCCTGATGCCGAGCACCTTCGCTCAGGGACGCATCGTACTCCTCAATAAATTCGATCTGCATATTGCTGAATTCTTCGCGTAGCAGGGGGATGGTGTAAAGATTTTCAGCATCCTTCGGACCCCCCGTTTTGAATTCAAGTTGCTTTAGACCATAGCCTTCGAGGACGATTAGGCCCCCTGGTTTGGTCGCGTCCTGCATGCCCTGGAAAAGCACAGTGCGCATCTTTGGGTTTGCAAACTGAAAAAAGATACCTACGACCGCATCGTATTGTTGTGCCTTCCAGTCCCACAGCATCATATCGTGTGTACTGATGTGCATGCGATTGCTAACCCCGCGCTCGGCAGCTAAGCGGCGTGCTTTGTCGCTTGCGTTGGGTGCAGCGTCGACAGACCAGACTTCACAACCAAGCTCAGCCATCCAGACGCCGTTACGACCCTCGCCATCACAGACAGCCAGGACTTTCATGCCTGGTGTAAAGCGCGCTTTCTGTCTTTCCAGAAAGGCGTTGGGGGCTGTGCCAAACAGATATTCATCGGCATCTGCATAACGTTCGTTCCAGTTGGAAATAGAGGGCTTCATGGTGTGTTCCAATTACATTGTCGTGATCAACCTGATCATAAAACTATTTTCGCAGGAATTCCTTTGCCCACCGTTGCCGTGATTGGAGCTGGTCCCGCAGGTCTTATGGCTGCTGAAACCTTGATCAAACAAGGTGTGTCAGTGCGCGTCTTTGAGTCCAAGCCTTCAGTCGGTCGCAAATTCCTGATGGCTGGGCGCGGCGGCCTCAATATCACCCACTCAGAGAGTACGGAACGTTTTAATGCTCGCTATGGTGAGAGGGCGCAGCAGATGGCAGAGCTACTGAAAGACTTTGATGCTGACGCATTACGCGCCTGGGTACATGGTTTGGGGATCGATACCTTTGTAGGTACTTCAGGCCGAGTATTTCCCCAGGAAATGAAAGCTGCGCCGCTGTTGCGTGCGTGGTTGCATCGCCTACGCGAGCAGGGCGTGGAGTTTTCGATGCGTCATCGCTGGCTAGGCTGGAGTTCTATCGATCAGCATGATTCACTCGGGGGCACAGTAGCAGGATCATTGCGTTTTGATACGCCCGCAGGTGAGGTGCTGGTGCGTCCAGACGCAACCGTGCTCGCTTTAGGTGGAGGCAGTTGGGCCAAACTCGGCTCAGACGGAGCCTGGATGCCTTGGCTAGAGGCTGCTGGTGTGCCTGTGAGCCCCTTGTTGCCGAGCAATGGTGGTTTTGAAACCACATGGTCGCAGCATTTTATTGAGCAGTGCGCAGGAGAGCCGCTCAAGACTGCTGCGTACTCACTGGCAGGTGCTGATAAAAAAAATCAAGCTCTGCGAGGCGAGTGCATGGTGACCGAACATGGACTTGAGGGGGGTGTGATTTATGCCTTGTCTGCGCAACTGCGCGATCAGATTTTGCTGAATGGTCAGGCCACACTTTATCTGGATCTTTTGCCTGATCACGCTGCTGGGCGGGTGCTTGCAGAGGTCTCGCACCCGCGTGGCACACGTTCAATCTCCTCGCATCTGAAGTCTCGACTGGGGTTGCATGGCGTACGTGCGGCCTTATTGCGGGAATGTTTGTCAGCAGAGACTTTCAAAGATCCGGTAAGTCTCGCTGCGAGTATTAAAGCTTTACCGATTGTTTTTCATGCTTGTCGCCCGCTTGACGAGGCCATCAGTTCGGCTGGAGGCGTGCAGTTTGAAGGCCTCACACAAAAGTTGATGACTAAAAAAATCCCCGGCCTGTTTTGTGCCGGGGAGATGCTTGACTGGGAGGCGCCAACAGGAGGCTATCTGCTCAACGGCGTAATGGCCACAGGACGTGCAGCGGCTTTGGGTGTTTTGCAATGGCTGGATTGTGCTGAATAATCCGAGTTGCGAGCACCCTGAGCCGAGCGACCTACTGAAGCGAACTTCTTAGCCCATAATGCCGATTTGCCATGGCACGAACTCATGATCTCCCAGTCCCAGGATTTCGCTCTTGGAGGGCTCACCTGAGGCCGTACGTAAAAATAATTCAAAAATCCGCTGACCCATTTCCTGTACGGTCACCGTGCCATCCATGATCTCACCGCAATTGATGTCCATATCGTCTTGTAGACGATTAAACATTGGTGTGTTGGTCGCGAGCTTGACACAGGGGGCCGGTTTGGAGCCAAACATCGAGCCACGTCCCGTTGTGAAGGCGATCAGGTTCGCACCTCCGGCGATCTGGCCCGTCGCAGAGACTGGGTCATAGCCTGGTGTATCCATAAATACAAAGCCTTTGGTCGTCATCGGCTCGGCGTATTTGTAGACCTCCATCATTGGACCCGTGCCGCCTTTCATTGACGAGCCAAGTGATTTTTCAAATATGTTGGCCAGACCACCTGCCTGATTACCCGGGCTGACGTTACCGTTAATCTGTACATCGCGACCGACGGAGTAAACATCTTTCCACCAGCGGATGCGCTCAACCAGTTTTTCGCCGACTGCTTTGTTTGCTGCGCGACGCGTGAGCGTGTGTTCGACACCATAAATTTCTGGTGTCTCGGACAACACACCTGTGCCACCATGTCGCGCGAGAATATCAATGGCGGCACCCAGAGCAGGGTTTGCAGTGATAGAGGAAAACCCGTCCGAGCCTCCGCATTGCAAGCCGACGGTCAGGTGGCTGGCTGAAACTGTTTCGCGTCGGGCTTTGTTAGCCTCGGGCAGCATTTCGAGTACGGCCTGAATGCCTGCCTGAATCGTTTTAGTCGTCCCGCCTGATTCCTGCATCACAAAGGTTTTTAGATTCGGCAACTTATCGATTTCTTCTTGTTCAATCAGCCCTTTGAGTTGATTACGTTCGCAACCCAGACCAATGATCAGCGCACCCGCGAGGTTCGCGTGACGTGCATAGCCAGCCATCGTTCGACGCAGGAGATCCATTGGCTCGCCAGACATTTCCATGCCGCAGCCGATCGAGTGACTAAAAGCCACGACGCCGTCAACGTTAGGAAATTCTTTCATGCGCTCAGGTGTAAACCATTCGGCGATTTTCTTAACAACCGTTGCCGAACAATTTACTGTCGCCAGGATTCCCACAAAGTTTCTCGTACCAACCTGACCGTTTGGACGCACATAGCCCTGGAACGTCGCACGCTCAGACTCAGGCACCATCTCGACCGGTTTGAATTCGCTGGCGTGCGCGTAATCGCGATCAAACTCCCGGAATTCAGTGTTGTGGTTGTGCATCATCGTGCCCGGTTCAATATCCGTCGCGGCAAATCCGATCGTCACGTTGTATTTGAGGATAGGCTCGCCCTTCAGGATCTTGCGAGCGGCAATCTTGTAACCCGCCTGTACCTGACTGCGGCTCGTGATGTTTTCACTTGGGATTTTGGTGCCGATTCCAATGTCGACGCGCGCCACAACAATGTTGTCGTTCGGATGCAGACGGATGATCGGGCCGGTCATTGTTTTTTGGCTGGTTTCAAGCATGGTGTCTCGTTGTTAACTGTTGTTTTTACGAAGGCCTATTCTATCTGAAACATTTGGTCGCTAACTACACAAAGCCACCAACTTTCCAACATCTTGGACTTGATCAAGCGACCAGATCATTTCAATCACTTTGCGTGCCTGCTCTGCGCCCAGGGCCTTGGTGACATTGCCAATGAATTTGTTCTCCAGATCTTTATCGGACATCGGGTTTGCAACCGTACCTGTCGCATGAGCAATCGAGGCTTCAAATACTTTGCCGGATTTGGTTGTGACTTTAGCGCTCGCCTGATCGAGTCGCAATTCAGTTGAGCTTTTGATCTGCACAATTTTTCGCATCGCTTGCACAGAAGCGTCTTGCGCACGTTCGTTTGAAAACTGCAGAACACCGCCTGCCTGATCGATATAGGCGACCGCTGCCGCATGGTTTGCACTGAATTTGGACATCAGGCCAGAGCCGGGCGTATCCACACCAGTGATGCGAATCACATCAGGGTGGACCGTCATTTCCAGCGACGCAACATCACTGGCTGCAATGTTGCTGAGCGCAGCAGCTTTGATCGCTGCATCAATCAAGGGGTGCAGCACCACACCACAAGCATAGGGTTTATAACCATTACCTGTAATAAGCCACGATTTTCCGAGGTCTGCGGTCAGTGCAGGAAGATTTTGCGTGCTGCTGTAAATCCTGACAAAGCCCAAATTTCCGTCGAGAATTTCTTGTGAACTGTTAAATCCATTGGCCGCGAGCGAGGCGGCGAGCACACCGTGATAAGCAGACTTACCCGCATGCAGTGACTTGCAGTCGCTGCCGCGGTTTTGTTGCATACCCGCAGCCTGCGTGCATCCTATACCGAGGGCATAAATGGTTTTCTTCGCATCAAGGCCAAGCAATTTTGCCGAGCCCGCCGTAGCAGCCACGGTGCCGAGCGTGCCGGTTAAATGCCAACCGCCATGATGATGGCGAGGCATCGCTTGCCCGGTGCGGATACCTGCTTCGAATGCTGCGACTAAAGCGACGATTAAATTTTTACCGCTGGACTGATTTTTTTCCCCGAGCGCGAGCAGTGCGGGTAGTGTGGCCGTTGAGGTATGCAATATCACGCCACCCAAATGCGTATCATCAAAATCCAGTACGTGCCCCATTTGCCCATTGGCCACCGAAGCGTCAAGCAAACTGAGTTTCAAGCTACGTTGCCCAAGCACCGTCGCAGCAGGAAAGGAACCAAGTTCATTAAAGGTAGAGATTAATATCTGTGGTGTCGGATGCTGTGAGCCTGCGAGAGCACACCCCAGCCAGTCCAGCACAGCACGTTTTGCCTCATGGATGGCAGCGGGAGAGAGATCTGAGTACTGGATGCCAGCGAGAAACTCACCGAGCTGTTTAGTCACGCCAAGTCCAAGATTCGCAGCACCGTAGGAAGAAGTCTCGGATGACGCACTTGCAGCATTTTTCGATTCTGCCGGGCTGGGAGCAACTCCATTATTCGTCTGCGCAGCGACGGGTCCTGAGACGAGTCCTGCAGTGAGTCCAGCCGTCAGTCCAGCACCGGTGAGGCCTGCCGCAGAGAGTCCTCCTGCAGTGATTCCACCTGCAGTCAGTGCCAGACTCGATTGCATCCATTTCCTGCGATTCATCACAGATTCATTTTTGTTCTGCATTTGTGTCTCCTATCGGAATAGAATACGGGAAAATAACTCTTTGCAGGCGAGGTTTGGCTGTTTGTCCAGATCTCGGTTGCAAGCTTTTGACTCCTAAAACATGTTCAGCTCCAGCTCTCTGGCCAACCTGCCCAAACCTGCTCAATACGCAACCTTGCTTGAGCAAGCACAGGCGTTGTTCGCGGGCGAAACTAATCACATTGCTAACGCAGCTAACCTGTCCGCACTGGTGATGACAAGCCTTCCAGAGTTGAACTGGGTAGGCTTTTATTTTTTTGATGGGCTGGAGCTTGTGCTGGGACCCTTTCAGGGCAAGCCTGCTTGCTTGAGAATACCTCTTGATCGCGGCGTGTGCGGTGCCGCTGCCAGCGCGCGCCAGACGCAACTCGTGCCCGACGTCCATGCATTTCCCGGGCATATCGCATGCGATGCTGCTTCACGTGCAGAGATCGTAGTCCCGCTTATTCATGCCGGGCAGTTATTCGGCGTATGGGATGTCGATAGTCCTGTGGCGGGTCGTTTTGACCAGGAGGATCAACGCGGCATGCAAGCGCTTTGTAACTTATACCTGCAGACCTTGAAGGTCTCTGCACCGATTCCGGAATACACCCCATGATGAACGCTACTGACAAAGCCTCTATCCCGACCTCCGAATACGATTACATCGTTGTCGGTGCGGGCACCGCTGGTTGTTTGCTGGCCAACAGATTATCGGCCAACCCAAAACATCGTGTTTTATTACTCGAAGCGGGAGGTGCGGATAATTATCACTGGATTCATATTCCTGTCGGTTACCTGTATTGCATTGGAAATCCGCGCACAGACTGGTGCTATCGCACCAAAGCAGATCCGGGTCTGAATGGTCGCGGGCTGGGCTATCCGCGTGGTCGTGTGCTTGGAGGCTGCTCTTCAATCAATGGCATGATTTATATGCGTGGCCAGAGTGCGGATTACGATAGCTGGGCGGCCGAGGGCAACCCAGGCTGGGGCTGGAATGATGTCTTGCCGATTTTTAAAGGTATGGAAGATCATCACCTGGGTGCGAGTGAGTTTCACGGCGCGGGCGGTGAGTGGCGTGTTGAGCGAGCCCGCCTTTCATGGGAAATCCTTGATTCATTCCGCGATGCAGCCGAGCAGGCGGGTATTGCGCGTGTCCAGGATTTCAACAAAGGCGATAACGAGGGCAGCGATTATTTTGAAGTTAATCAGCGCTCGGGTTGGCGCTGGAATACCTCTAAAGCTTTTTTGCGCCCGATCAAACATCGACGTAACCTCACCATCCTGACAGGTGCCCGTACAACAAAACTTGAGTTTGTCGGCCGTCGCGTGACAGGTGTTGAGTTCATCAAAGAGGGACAAAAGCATATCGCCCGCGCCGATCAAGAAGTCGCGATGGCGGCAGGCTCGATCGGCACGGCACAGATTTTGCAGGCTTCGGGTATTGGTGCTGCAAGCCTGTTAGCACCCTTGGGAGTACCTGTCGTGCATGAGTTGCCGGGCGTTGGTCAAAATCTGCAAGACCATTTGCAGTTGCGTATGATTTATCGCGTTGAAGGTACTCGCACCCTAAACACGATGGCGAATTCGCTCTGGGGCAAAGCCATGATTGGCTTGCAATATGCCTTGACCCGCAGTGGTCCGATGAGCATGGCGCCTTCGCAACTCGGTGTATTCGCCAGGTCAGGTCCAGAGCAAACACGCGCCAACGTTGAGTATCACGTCCAGCCCTTGTCACTGGAAAAATTCGGCGAGCCTTTGCACAGTTTTCCCGCGTTCACCGCATCGATTTGTAATGTACGTCCGAGCTCACGCGGTCATGTGAATATCGTCTCCGCTGATACTGCGCAAGCACCGGAAATTCTTTGCAATTATTTGTCTACGGAAGAGGACCGTAAAGTCGCGGCCGATAGTATTCGACTGACACGTCGTATCGTCGGACAGTCTGCCCTGGCCCGCTTCAAGCCTGAAGAAATCAAACCCGGAGTCGTTGGTGATACCGATGAGGAGCTCGCTGCTGCGGCAGGCAATATCGGCACGACGATTTTTCATCCAGTCGGAACCTGCAAAATGGGCCACGATGCGATGGCGGTTGTGGATGCGCAATTGCGCGTGCACGGTATTCAGGGCTTGCGGGTAGCGGATGCGTCGGTCATGCCAACGATTACATCAGGCAATACAAACTCACCAACACTGATGATCGCTGAAAAAGCCGCACAGATGATGCTCGCGAGTGCACAGGCCTAGAGCCGCAAGTCACGGCTGGACATTGAGGGCGGGACATTCAAGGCGGGACATTCAAGGCTGGAAATTCTGTTGCGGGCATTGAGCCCTGTTCATGCAGGCCCTTTAATCAGGCTTTTACAACTTGCACGGGCTCGACCAGTTGCTTGATCTCGCAATCAATCACCGGTCCTTCGCGTTCAAGTACAACAAAATCTCCGTCTTGTTGCGCGAGCAGAGGGTGATGCCAGGTGCCAGGTTTGAACGTTACTCCACAGCGACCATCGACCCAGAAGGCGGCGATGGTATTTTCAAGCGGTACTGCCCCGGCGATGCTTTCGCCCTGCGGCCCAGTGCTGACTACAGTGTGATCTCCCAGCGCCACGAT
This sequence comes from Burkholderiaceae bacterium, assembly GCA_036725985.1. GTDB lineage: Bacteria > Pseudomonadota > Gammaproteobacteria > Burkholderiales > Burkholderiaceae_B > Zwartia. The sequence goes on along the minus strand of DAIMDD010000001.1, from coordinate 172,834 downwards.
CACCACAAAACCCACACCATTTAGTGGAATAAAAGACTGACTACCGAAACAGTGTCGCTCCAGTTCAACAGCGGTAAAGGGTAAGGGGTTGGCTCGGGCCCGATACAGATTCAAGGCTGCGTGCCCTGCGCCTTGAGTTAAATCAGGTGCGCCCAGCGCAATACGCTCGCTGGTGCCTGCGTTAATGAAAACCCCGCTTGTGAGAGAGCCTCCTAGGACATCACCATAGGGGGCAAAGTTTTCCGCAGTGAGTGGCTGGACGATCAGTGTGCGCATGGAGATATCTGAAGCAATATTGTCATAGTGAAGAGACGCAAATTTCCAGGCGTCCGAGGTTTACCCCCACAGCATCATTCAGAAACAAAACTCTGTCAAATTTCACAAATTAAATCCGGTGAAATCATTGGGTTATTCGATTGAGCTACGGTATAGTGAAACTCAATTTATTCACCCCATAAATCAATGCCTTGCATGGGCGATCTGCCTCAGGATTTTGAATGACAGTTCCTTTTTATATCCAGGTCATCGCGACGGTTTTATTCGCGGTTGCGATCCTGCATACTTTTTCAGTTCCTGTATTTGCTCGCCTTGCGCATCAAAACGGTCCGCATGCAGGGTTATGGCATTTCCTGGCAGAGGTTGAGGCGGTCTTTGGTGTCTGGGCATTTGTATTGCTGGTGGTGATGGCGCTTGGCACGAGCGCGTCCACGATGGTGACCTATGTTGAGGCACGCAATTTCACAGAGCCGCTGTTTGTGTTTGCAATCATGGTGGTTGCGGCGAGCCGCCCTATTATTGAACTTGTCAGCATGCTGGTCCGGCTGGTTGCTCGGGCCATGCCAGTTCATCGTCAGATCGCGACTTTTTTCGTCGTGCTCACCTTGGTACCTTTGTCGGGTTCACTGATTACCGAACCCGCAGCTATGACGCTTGCAGCCTTACTGCTACGTGATGGTTATTTCAATCGTACCGGCCATCAGAAATTTAAATACATCACACTTGGTGTGTTGTTCGTCAACGTCTCCATTGGCGGTGTGCTCAGCGCCTACGCAGCGCCTCCAGTGTTAATGGTTGCGCAGACTTTTGGTTGGGACACGTTATTCATGGCGACACATTTTGGCTGGCGTGCGATTGCCGCAGTGCTGCTCAATGCGCTCCTTGTGACTTTCGTGTTTCGCAAAGCCCTCGCAAGCGGTGAGGTCGATACGCATCGTGGCGTGACGGGAGCTGGTGCGCCCGATCAGGTTATTCGTGTCCCTGTTCCGGTGATTGCGATACATATGATTTTTCTGATCGGCGTTGTGATTTCGGCCCATCATCCCGCGATTTTTCTAGGTTTACTACTTTTGTTTATTGGTTTTTGTGAGGCCTATAAACGTTACCAGTCCAGACTGATGATTAAAGAAGGCTTGATGGTTGGATTCTTTCTTGCCGGTTTAGTGTTGCTCGGAGCCTTGCAAAAATGGTGGTTGCAGGATTTATTGGGTAGTCTGTCGCCGATTGTGCTGTTCTGGGGGGCGGTTGGCTTAACCGCTTTGACCGATAACGCCGCGCTGACCTTCCTCGGCTCACTGGTTGACGGGACCTCTGCGACCTGGCGGTACATGCTGGTTGCCGGTGCGGTCACAGGTGGTGGACTGACCGTGATTGCCAACGCACCGAATCCAGCTGGATTTTCCATCCTCAAGGGCAGTTTTAAGGATGCGACGATTTCGCCTGGTTCGTTATTTTTATCTGCGCTTGTACCGACCGTGATTGCTGCATTTTTCTTTTTGATTTAATGATGTTTTATTCTATAGTTCTGTCCAGTTTAGTCAGAGTTATAGCTCAACAAGGGATGTTGAGCTTTGAGTTATTTATTAGATACAAACGTTCTCTCAGAGCTGCAACTTTTGAAGGTCTTAATCTTGAGATTATTAATCCTTGGGGAGAGGATTAATTTGTTCGAAGACGTTCAGTATTTTTCAATACTTCTTAAACACGATAATTTTTACACATGTTCATCGGAGCGCTTCCATGTCAGATCTCGCATTCTCAACCCTTACCGATCTTGCTAAAGGTCTGGCAAACAAATCCTTTAGTTCAGAAGAACTCACACGCGAGTATCTGACACGGATCAAAACGGCTAATAAGAAACTCCACGCCTATGTAAGCGTCAACGAAGACAGCGCTCTTGAGCAGGCACGCGCAGCAGATTTGCGTCGTGCCTCTGGGTACTCTCTGAGCCCTGTTGATGGTTTGCCGATTGCTGTGAAAGACCTCTGCGACATCGAAGGCCAAATCACAACAGGCGGCTCGCAAGACCTGATCAATCGTCGCAGCACGACAACCTGCACCGCGATTGAGCGACTCTTGCGTGGCGGGATGGTGATGCTGGGCAAGACCCATATGGTCGAATACGCCTTCGGTGGTTTTGGTACCAACCCCCTGATGGGTACACCCTGGAATCCCTGGGATCTCGAAACTCATCGTATTCCTGGTGGATCGTCGAGCGGCTCGGGTGTGGCGGTTGCTGCCGCGCTAGCTCCTGCAGCCATTGGTTCTGATACGGGCGGCTCCGTGCGTATCCCTTCCGCACTCAATGGCATTACTGGCTTAAAGACCACTTGTGGTCTGATCAGTTTGCATGGCGCCTTGCCCTTGTCTGGCACGCTTGATTCGATCGGCCCTATGACGCGCGACATACGCGATGCTGCCCTCCTCACTGATTTGATGGCAGGGGCTGATCCACTTGATCCCGCAACACTGAATCGCCCTTTGTTCCATTGGGAGGCCCCACCACAAACCGCCAAGCCCTTGCAAGGCATTCGCATCGCCCTGATTCCCCCTGCACAATATCCCATCAAGATGGGGGCCGATGTCTTGCGCTTGTTAGACGACACGCGCCGTGTACTCGTAGATCTGGGTGCGCAAGTGATCGATAAACCTTTCCCGTTTGATTTTGCTGACATGATGGTGCGCAATGGCGCGATCATCACCGCCGAGACCTATGCGATTCATCGTGCCTACATCGATGACATGAGCAGACCGATTGGTGAATTTGTCCGCAAGCGTGTGCAAGGTGGTGCCAAGATTTCTGCCGCGGATTACATCGATGCAATGGCAGCGCATCGCCGTGCGATTGCGCAGTGGACTGACTGGATGAGCAATATCGACGCGCTGCTCAGCCCTTGCATTCCTTTTGCTGCGATTCCACTGACCGAAGTCGATGAGGCCACCACACCCATGGCATCGTTTACGCGAGCAGGAAATTATCTTGGTGCGTGTGGTGTTTCCTTGCCTGCCGGCCTGGCTGATAATGGTTTGCCAATCGGCATGCAGTTGCTCGGTAAACCTTTTGATGATGCGACCATGGTCAAGATTGGTATTGCTTTCCAGCAAGCGACCAACTGGCATCTCGCACGTCCGAAACTTGCAACTCTGGGTTTATAAATTCCTAAGGCATTGAATTTTTAATTTGCTAAAAATTAAAAGTCCTCCAACTTAAAACTTCCAGTCCGCGCAAATTTGCAGCATCTGTTTCAACACTGGTTGCACCTTTGCCGCGGTCTCTGGCAGATAGTTATACGGTGGTTGCTCATTCATGTATGAGCACCACGTCATCTCAAGCTGAATCGCATGGACACCCTGCGCGGGCTGACCATACTGGCGCGTGATGGTACCGCCGGTAAAGCGACCATTCAGCACCGAGGTGTGCAGACGATCGGTTTGTGCACAGGCCAATACTTTGGCTGATAACGCAGGGTCGCAACTTTTACCGCCTGCGGTGCCCAGATTTAAATCCCTCAGTTTGCCTTCAAAAAATCTCGGTAATACCGAGCGTATCGAGTGCGCATCCCACAGCACCACTTGACCATGTAAGGCCTTGAGTCTGGCTAACTCAGCCGCAAGTGTGTCGTGATAGGGCTGCCAGTAGAGCTCGCGACGCCGATTGATTTCTTCCTGGGTTGGGGTTTGACCCGCGGGATAAAGAGGCTCGCGATCAAAATTATCGATCGGGCATAGGAGTGTCGTATCCTGGCCTGGGTAGAGATTGGTCTGATCGATCGGGCGATTCAGATCAATCACGTAGCGGGACATATTGGCCTGCAGCATGGAGGCTCCCATATTTCTGGCAAAAGCATAGAGCTCAGGCAGATGCCAGTCTGTATCGCGCACATCTTTTGCGACCGGCAGTAGTTGTGCCGCAATGTCCGGCGGGATGTGCGTGCCGCAATGCGGAATAGAAACCAGTAGTGGGATGCTGCCCTGATGAAGCGTGAAAACGGGGATATCAGACATGGTGAAACCTGAAAATAATGACTTTTGAGCTAAAAATAAGAAGATTTGTACGAATTTATACGATTTTCACAATAAATTAGCGTGAAATTCGTAGTTGAGCTGAGTTATAGAGGGGTAAATACTCAAAAAACCGTTAAAATCTAGGGCTTTCCCTTAATTTCATACTCAAGCATTCTCGAGAGTTCCATCGTGCCGATTTACGCTTACAAATGTACCGCCTGTGGTCACGCCGAAGACGTTCTGCAAAAGATGTCTGACAATCGTCTGACCGACTGCCCTGCATGCAAAAAATCCACCTACGAAAAACAAGTCACAGCGGCTGGTTTTCAGCTCAAGGGCTCGGGTTGGTATGTCACTGATTTCCGCAACAACGCAGGTGGTACGAGTAAGACTAGCGAGGCTGCGGTGGGTAAAACAGCCGCTGAGGCCGTTGCAGGTAATGCTGCGGGATCTTCAGAAGCTGCTGGCACTGCCAGCAACGCAGACTCTGGCTCCAGAGGCGATGCAAACAGTGGTTCGGGGACTGGTGCGAGTAGTGGATCGAGCACGAGTGATTCTTCCTCCTCGAGCCCCTCAGCCGCATCTACCTCATCCTCAGCAGTTAGCGGTTCAACGAACTCTGCCCCGACGCCCTAACCCGAGCCTACCAAAAGCGCATGCGTTCCTTTAAAAAATACTTCATCACAGGCCTGCTGATCTGGGTGCCTCTGGTCATTACGATCTGGGTCCTCAGCCTCGTGGTCAATACGCTCGAAAGCGTGGTGCCAGTATTTTTGTCGCCCCAGGCGCTATTTGGTTTTGATATCCCGGGCTTTCGTGTGTTGCTCGTACTGGCTGTATTGCTTGCGACGGGGATTTTTGCAGCGAATTTTTTTGGTCGCGGGATTTTGCGCTGGTCGGAAAAACTACTTGGTCGCATTCCTCTGGTTCGTTCGATTTATCACTCCGTCAAACAAGTCAGTGATACCTTGCTCGCACCCAATGGCCAGGCTTTTCGTCAGGCAGTGCTGGTGCAGTATCCTCGCCAGGGTTGCTGGACCATCGCGTTGCTGACTGGTTCACCTAGCGGTGAAGTTGCAGAGCATTTACAAACAGATCATGTCAGTGTGTATGTACCTACGACACCAAATCCAACATCGGGATATTTTTTAATCTTGCCTAAAAACGAGGTGATCCCGCTCAATATGTCCGTGGATACAGCGCTGAAGTACATCGTATCCATGGGCGTTGTGGCACCAAGTGAATAAGCAGGTATCAGGTACGAAGACAAGCA
>DAIMDD010000001.1:9467-167180 GCA_036725985.1 Burkholderiaceae bacterium | reverse complement strand
CCATGGGCGTTGTGGCACCAAGTGAATAAGCAGGTATCAGGTACGAAGACAAGCAATACAGATTAAGCAATACAGAGTAAGCAGTGCAGATTGAGCAGTACAGATTAAGAAGTACAGATTAAGCAATACAGAGTAAGCACTACACACTAGGCAGTACAGATCAAGAAGCAAAAAATAAGTATTGTTGAAAGCATTCCGATTTCAACAGTTTTCGATAAATTTTTACCAGAATTTTGGAGCACTCCGCATGCGTACCTGCTACACCGGCCAGGTTTGTCGTGACCATTTAGGTCAAACTGTTACCCTGTTTGGTTGGGTTCATCGTCGCCGTGATCACGGCGGAGTGATTTTTATCGATATGCGCGATCGCGCAGGTCTGGCACAGATCGTGTTCGATCCAGATAATGCGCCTGCCTTCGCAACGGCAGAGCGTCTGCGTAACGAATTTTGTATTCGCGTCACAGGTCTGGTGCGTGAGCGTCCCGCAGGTACTTCCAACTCCGATCTCGCTTCAGGTGAAATCGAAATCCTCTGCCGCGAAGTCGAGATCCTCAACGCCTCGGTCACGCCACCATTCCAGCTTGATGACGAAAACTTGTCCGAAACAACACGCCTGACACATCGCGTGCTTGATCTGCGTCGCGGCCAGATGCAAAAGAACATGATGTTGCGTTACCGCGTCTCCATTGAGGTGCGTAAGTTCCTGGATAACCTCGGATTTATCGATATCGAAACCCCCATGCTGACCAAGAGCACGCCTGAAGGCGCGCGCGACTATCTTGTGCCTTCACGTGTGAACGCGGGTGAGTTTTTCGCACTGCCCCAGTCGCCCCAGCTGTTCAAACAGATGTTGATGGTGTCGGGTTTTGATCGTTACTACCAGATCACCAAGTGTTTCCGTGACGAGGATCTCCGTGCAGACCGTCAGCCAGAATTTACACAGATCGATTGCGAAACCTCGTTCTTGAACGAAGTCCAGATTCGCGAGATTTTTGAAGGCATGATCCGTCATGTATTCAAAGTCGTTCAGAACGTCGAGCTTGATGAAACCTTTCCGATCATGCCTTACAGCGAAGCCATGCGTTTGTATGGTTCAGACAAACCAGACCTGCGCGTCAAGCTTGAGTTTACCGATCTGACCGATGTCATGAAAGACGTTGATTTTCAGGTGTTCTCCCAGGCAGCGACTACCGAGGGTAGCCGCGTTGTCGCCTTGCGTATTCCAGTTGGCGCACAAATTTCGCGTAGCGAGATTGACAACTACACCAAGTTTGTCGCGATCTATGGTGCTAAAGGTCTGGCATGGATCAAGGTCAACGAGGCAGCAAAAGGTCGCGATGGTCTTCAGTCACCGATCGTTAAAAACCTGCACGATGCAGCCTTGGCCGAGATGGTTAAACGCACGGGTGCACAAGACGGCGATCTGATTTTCTTTGGTGCAGATCGTAGCAAAGTTGTTAATGACGCCATCGGTGCTCTGCGTGTCAAGATCGGTCACAGCGATTTCGGCAAGGCCAATGGTTTGTTCGAAAACGTCTGGAAACCACTGTGGGTTGTTGATTTCCCGATGTTTGAATACGATGAGGAGGCCGATCGTTACGTCGCCGCACATCACCCCTTCACCAGCCCCAAAGACGGTCACGAAGATCTGCTCACAACAGACCCTTCGAAAGCGATCGCCAAGGCCTACGACATGGTGTTGAACGGCTGGGAAATCGGTGGCGGCTCCGTGCGTATTCATCGCGAGGAAATCCAGAGCAAAGTATTCCGTGCCCTGAAAATCGATGCCGAGGAAGCCCAACTCAAATTCGGTTTCCTGCTCGACGCGTTGCAATACGGCGCGCCTCCACACGGTGGTATTGCTTTCGGTCTGGATCGTATCGTCACCATGATGACAGGTGCAGAGTCGATCCGTGATGTGATCGCCTTCCCCAAAACACAACGCGCACAATGTCTGCTCACGCAAGCTCCATCGCCTGTCGATGAAAAGCAATTGCGTGAATTGCACATCCGTTTGCGTCAGCCAGAAATCAAAGCTAGTTAATCTGACGACTTTGCTTTATCGTTAAAACAAGGCGGGCATTAACCGCTCGCCTTGACAAACATGTCCCTGCTTAGAGTCGTTAGTTACAACATTCACAAAGGACGCTCGCTCGCCGGGCGTGACTCCTTAAGTGACTTGCGACTTGGGCTGCATGGCTTGCGTCCTGATCTGATGTTTCTCCAGGAGGTACAAGGGCGCAACGATAGATACGGTGCATTGCATCTGCAGCACGAGTCGCTCGCTGCAGCCTTGCACATGGAGTGTGCTTACGGTCGCAATGCGGTGCGCCCAGATACCGATCATGGCAATGCCTTGCTCTCGCGTCACAAAATTGTCAGCTATGAGAATCAGGACATCTCTGACCACAGCATGGAGCAACGCGGTTTGTTGCACGGTCTGATCGATGTCGGTGGGCGCGAGGTACATTGTTTTGTTGTGCACTTGGGATTGTTTGCAGGTAGTCGTGTCAGACAGATTGAAGTCATCGCTGAGCGTATTAACCGGATGGTGCCAGACAACGCACCGATGCTGATCGCAGGCGACTTTAATGACTGGCGAGATAAGCTCGCTCCTTTGTTTGTTAAGCAACTAGGTGTGTATGAGGTTTTCGCACATGCGCCACGTACCCACGGGATGATGCCAAAATTGCGTGAGTCCATGCAGCAACTGGGTGGGGTATTGCGCGGCGAGAGCGCTGAAGAAATCGGTATCGCAATGTTTCGCAGGCAGCACTCGCGGGTTAATCAACTGCCAGCTGAGGGAGCTGGGAGTCTGTCTCCCTCGCCGCGGACTTTCCCAGCGGCGTTTCCCTGGTTGCGTCTGGATCGTATCTATCACCGCGGCTTTGCGGTGCGCAGTGCGAGAGTGTTGCGCGGTAGGCCCTGGACAAAGCTTTCTGATCATGCTCCGATTTTGGCGGAGCTAGAACTGCCTTAAAACTGGAGCTGCCTTGAAAGCGCAGACCTAGTAATCTTCATTTTTTCCTGATAGCGCCACTCCTATTCTCAAAGAGAAATAGGCCATCGCATCACACGCTTGCGTGAGCCATCCACGACGCGAGTAGAGTGAGTGTTCAATCACACGACTGCCGCGAGACATTGCGAGCTCAAGAGACTGCCGTAGCTGCGCAGCAAAGCCCGTATCCTGAACCATCAGATTTGCCTCGCGAGCGAGTAGCAAACTAAAAGGATCCAGATTAGACGAGCCAACGGTTGCCCAGTCATCCATGACTGCTACTTTTGCATGCAGAAAACTAGGGATGTATTCGTAGATTTCGATCCCTTGTTTGAGGAACTGATCGTAGATCCAGCGCGTGGCGTGGTATTGCAGCTGATATTCAATCTTGCCTTGCAAAAGCAGGCGCACCCGCACACCGCGGTTCGCTGCAGCGATGAGGGCCTTGCGTAATTGATGGCCAGGCAGGAAATAAGCATTTGCAATCACGATGTTGTGTTTCGCTGCATGGATGGCGTTGAGATACGCAGACTCGATAGACTTTCTAAATTTTAAGTTATCGCGCAGTACGAGTGCTGCAGTGATGATGCCTGAAGGGTTGACGGTACTCGAGCGATGAGCCGGATGGCGTAAATGCAGATGGCGCAAGTATTTGAGTTTACGTAGTGGGTTTAAACGAGGATAATCACTTTCTCTCTGGCTACGAACGAGTCGTAACCAAAGAATATCCAGCGCATGAATCGCATCTTGCACAACAGGCCCTGTTACCTGCACTGCAAAATCAAAACGCGGGTCCGTACTACGAATCGTCGGATCATTTTCTGAATAATCATCCTCGAAATTGATCCCACCTAAAAATGCGGTTGTGCCATCGACGATTACGACTTTGCGATGTAAACGTCGCAGGCGCAGCGTATCAAACCCATTGAGCCTAAAAAACTTTGGCTCTGGCCGATAGATTTTACAAAGCGCACCGGTAGCATATAATTGCGCCTGTATCTCCTGATTATCCTTGGCACAGCCAAAACCATCGAGTACAATACGAACCTTTACGCCCCGAAGCGCGGCAAGTTTGAGGTGCTCCAGTATTTTTTTACCTGCATCATCCAGGCGGAAAATATAGGTCTCAAGATGAATGCTGATCGTCGCCCGATCAAAAGCCTCGCAGAGCGCAGGAAATAGCTGCACACCGTTTTCGAGGAGTTTGATGGCGTTGCCGGATTTCCAGCGGACGTGGAGATAAGAAGTCATTTCTTCAGCAACATAATGATCAAAAAAATATTAATCACAAAGCCGAAGACCAGAATCATTTTAAGAAAATCAATATTTGTTTGAAGTGATTGAAACTCACTCTGATTTTTATATCCAAGTTCAACAACATCACGCTTAATTGAATGTTTAAGCGCTTCCAATTCGTACTTATGAATGGAAGATGAAGAGAGCGATTTCAATTCAAACTTGATTGACCACAGTGATTGATCAATGCGCAAGGTAGTCTTGTCAAAAATTTGACAAGCTTTAGCGTATCCAAGGTCATTATTAGGCGACATACATTTCTCGACTCAATCTGCACCATTGCAGTTCGATCAGTCTGAAGTAAGCAGTCACCCGACTCAACGGTTTGACTGGTCAAGCAGTACAAAAACCACACCCACTAAATTGCAACTGAATCTTTCTAGTGTATTGACTGGGAAAGGGTTGTCGCCGTCAAATTTAAACACGTAATAACAAATAAAGGTATTACTCAGGCTTCAAATCTAGAATGCGTACCCAATAGACTCGGCCCCATAATTCTGGAAGGGAATCCAGTGTTATGAGGCCGGGGTGGAATTTAGTACTTTTCTAAAACCAGAGTACGCGCAAGAGCGTTTAAGAATTTGGCATGAGGATATTTATATGAGATACGCTTATGTAATATCGAGAAGTGCTTTGATATTTTCGAGTACTTGTTTCAGCTGAATTGGTGTTATCTTTGATTTGAATTCTGCTTTGCGTATTCGCCAGTCTAACGATTTAATTTGGTCAGATAAAACTACGCTTATTGACTTGCCTACACTGATCGGAACCTCAAAAGGGTAGCCTTTTTTTTGAGTTGAGAGTGGACAACATACAGCAAGACTTACTTTGGAGTTATAGATGGCTGGACTTAATACTAGTGCAGGACGGTGACCTGATTGTTCGCGCCCTGCTTGAGGATCAAACTCAAGCCAAACAATATCACCCGCGTCGGGTACATACTCTTTGGACACTACAAACTCTCCTTGCCGACAGGTGTACCGAAGCTTTCTTCAGAATGAATATTTTCCGCAGTGATCTGCGCTAACAAAACTTCAAGTTGAGTTTGTCTGGGAGTGATAGGTTCGATAATAATTTTCCCCTTGATGACAGAAATGTCGACCGTTTGATCAATAGAAAGGTGGGCGAGTTCCATGATTGAGCTTGATATACGAATTGCGGGGCTATTACCCCACTTTTTAATATTGGCCTGCATTAAGCGCTCCTTGTGTATCTACATTGTAGATACGTGATCAGTAGTCGTCAATGTTATTGCCTTATTTCAGGACTCTTCATTCTGAACCTAATACCCACCAATGTCTGTTTCAGTATGTAACAGCCTTCATTACTTTCTAACCCCCACCAACCCAGTCGCCAATGCCGTACCAAACAAAATCACCATACCGCCTAACAACACATACAACGTCACCACCTCATCCAGGCATAACCAGCCCCAGAAAACCCCAAACACCGGGACTAGGAACGTCACAGTCATCGCCTTGGACGGACCGATATGCATCAGCAGCTTGTAATAAAGCGTGTACGCGATCGAGGTGCATAAGACCGTCAGGCCTAATACTGCACCCCAGGCACCAACACTCACCGGATTTTCAGGCCAAAACCAGATGGTGAAAGGCAGCAACAATAACCCTGAAGAAATCAGCGAGCCCGTTGCAGTCGCGACCGGATCTGCACCGTTGAGATATTTTTTGGTGAAGCTCGCGGCAATCCCATAAAAAATCGGCGCTGTTACACCCGCTGCGACCGCGAGTACCGAGCCCGAGGCGCCAAACGTCAGTTTGTCCCAGACCAGCACTACGATCCCTGCAAAGCCCATAAATAATCCAAGCATCCTCGTGGGAGGGAGCATGTCTTTGAGCCAGACCCTGGCGATTGCCGCACCCCAGAGAGGTGTCACCGCATTGATGATCGACATCGTGCCAGATGGGATGGACTGTGTCGCATAGGCAAAAAACACAAAGGGCAGGGCAGAATTAAAGATCCCGACGATCGCAATGGGTCGCCAGCACTCGACGAGCAAGGGGATTTTTTTCTGAATAATTAATAAAGGCAGCAATAACAAGCCGGCACAGAGTGTGCGTAAACCCATCATCGGCAGCGCCCCGAGTTCACTGACGGCCATACGCATAAATAGGAAAGACCCGCCCCAGACTGCGGCGAGGATAAGTAAGGTGTAGAGGTCGTTGCGACGCATGAGACAGGTGAGGCTAAAAAAGTGTGGTGGACAGCGATTCAAAGAAGCCCGCTCACTATAACCCGCGCTATATAACGCCTGCAGTGACTATTCCGAGTGTGAAGAGTTCGCGAAGCATCCACCAACTTCAGATATCTCCCCTCAGGTCAGCTAAGCCTCTACAATCAGACATCTTTAAGTTTTAGTGATTTCACGCAAAAAACACGATTAGAAAAACATGAGCATCAGCACATGAGCACACGTCCCTTGAATATCCTGCTGACAGGCGGGACAGGTTATATCGGTAGTCATACTGCAGTGGTGTTGCAGGAGGCCGGGCATCGCGTGTTCATTTATGATAATTTCTGTAATAGTGATCCAGAGGTCTGCGGGACTCTACAAAAAATTACCGGCGAGCCTTTTAAATCAATTCAAGGGGACATTCGCGATACTGCTTTACTGCAGCAGTCCTTAGAAATACATCGCATCGATGCGGTGATTCATTTCGCAGGTCTCAAAGCGGTTGGCGAGTCTGCAAAAATTCCCGTCGACTATTACGCGAATAATGTGCAAGGCACCATTAGCTTGTTACAAGCCATGCAGGCAGCGAGCCATCGTCCCGCGACGCTCGTGTTTAGCTCGAGTGCCACGGTATACGGTGACCCGCAACACCTGCCGATCGATGAGCCGCACCCAACCAAAGCGACCAATCCCTATGGCCGCACCAAACTGCATATCGAGGAAATCCTTGGTGATCTGGCGCATGCAGATAGCAACTGGCGCATTGCTTGTCTCAGATATTTCAATCCTGTCGGCGCCCATCCCTCAGGCTTGATTGGTGAAAATCCAAACGGCATCCCTAACAACCTGATGCCCTTCATCGCACAGGTTGCAGTCGGTAAGCTTAAACAGCTCAATGTATTTGGCAATGATTACGACACCCCTGATGGGACTGGTGTGCGCGACTATATCCACGTCATGGATCTTGCAGAGGGGCATTTAGCCGCGCTGCGTTATCTCAATGATGCACAGATGCATACAGGACTGCACACTTTTAACCTCGGTACAGGTCGAGGCTATAGCGTGCTGGAGATGATCAAGGCCTTTGAATCCGCGAGCGGTAAAGCCGTCCCTTTTCACATTGCTCCAAGACGTGCGGGCGATATCGCAAGCTGTTATGCGAGCACTGAACTTGCCGCACAACAATTAGGCTGGACGGCGACACGTGATTTAAAAGCGATGTGTGAAAGCAGCTGGAATTTTCAGCAAAAAAATGCTGGCGGTGCAGGTACTGAGATTAGCCAAAACATAAATGTAAACACAAGCGCAGCTAAGGGAACTCGAGCATGAAGACCATGTCGCAAATCCCTTGCTTTGTCGTTAATCTCGCGATTGCAACCAAGCGACGCGCAGCGATGCAGGCGCTGCTTGCGCAACATCACATCACACCTACCTGGTTTGACGCGGTCGACGGACGCATTATGTCTGAGGAAGTGCTCGCGAGCCATTTCAATGCAGCCAAAGCAGAGATAGCCTACGGGCCGATGGTGCCTGCAGAAATTGGCACCACCCTTTCACATATTGGCATTTATCGCCAGATGGTTGAAAACAATATTCCCTGCGCCGTCATCCTTGAGGATGATGTCTTGCTCGCCGAGGACTTTGGTGAATTGCTACAAAAAGAGGGTGCCCAGTCTTTGTCAGCATTATTTGAACCAGCCCAAGCCGTGATGGTGCAGATGACCCATGTGATGCGCGCATATCGTCAAGGCGCAATCACATTAGGTGCGCGAGAGGTCGTGCGCCCGCATGGCGGTGTTTGGTTGACCTCTGGATATTTCATTACGCTGGCTGCAGCAAAAAATTTATTGCGTGAGATGTATCCCGTCTGGATGGTCGCAGATCATTGGCGGTGTTTTGAGCGTGAGGGGCTACTCACCATTCATGCGCTCACGCCGAATCCTGTTTGGGAATCTGAATTAAGCCTCCTGTCTGATATCGCCCCGCTGCGGCGCGCACGTCGACGTGAAAAGAAAACATTATTCGATCGACTCAAGCGCATATGGGATATAACGATTGTGCGACCTTTCCTGGTCAGAGACTTGCCACGTCACAGCGATTAATGGCCTAGTTAGTTGCTGTCACTAAGTGGTGTTTGAAACCGCCGCAGTTCATGCTACTTTTCGACGTTCTTCATCTTGATCTGTGTGCACAGCCAGCCCACCACCACGCACAGCATCACACAAATGATCAGACCGATTTTCAACCCCATCGCGATCGATATTTTTGCGATCACGATTCCAACAACCGCTGTACCCAGCGCACTGCCTAACGCGCGCATCGTCTGCACCAGCGCTGAGGCGGCACCTACATCGCGTATATCTGCCAGCATCTGCATAAATAACGTGAAATTCGGCAACAGAAACCCAAGCCCGAGTCCCGCGATTGTCAGTACCGACAACACCCACCAGGTCGGACTACTTACAACAAAGGTGAGGATCAACAGCGTCCCGACACCTAAAAAAATACTGCCCAGTATCATTAGTCGCTCGGGATTCGCCTGACGCGGCATCAGACGTGCATTCAAAATACTCCCTACTGGCATGGCCGCAACCAGTGGGGTCATCAACAACCCCGCATGACTCGGAAGATAACCAAAGACATCCTGAAGCAGCAACGGGATGTAAAAAATCAGCACATACATAATCGCACCGGTGAGCAGACCCGCCAGATTAAGCAGACGCGATTCACGGGTCTTAAGAATCCGCAGCGGGAAAATCGGCATATCAACGCGCCGCTCGACCGGGATGAGTATTCCTCCCGCAACCAAGCCTAATACGATCAAGCGCAGCGCCCACCAACGATAGGCATCCGCGCCCTCAGCGATCAGCATTTCTAATCCGGCAAGAGGGCAGCCCACAGCCAAGGTCAACAAAATAGAGCCTAGCCAGTCAATCCGCTTACCCGCAGTCCGAGCTGGCCGGATGCGCGGAAAATATTTCCAGGTCAGTACGAATGCGAACACGGCGGCCAAAGGCGTAATAAAAAACGCCGCACGCCAGCCTAGAGACTGCGTCACCACACCACCAAGCATAGGTCCAATACCACTCGCAAACGCATAAGCCGCCGAGGTGATCACCATCCAGCGCACACGTACTTTCGGATCTGGGAATAAGTCAGCCGGAGCGGTAAAGGTTGTTGCGATCATCATGCCGCCACCCATGCCCTGCAGCACACGGAAAGTGATCAGTTGCCCCATCGTTTGCGACAGCCCAGCCAGTATTGAGCCGATCCCCACAATCGCAAGCGAGGCGAGCATCATGGGCTTGCGCCCATACAAGTCACCTAGCCGGCCAAAAATCAGGATCGTGATGGCCGAGGCCAGGAAGTAGCCTGTGCCCACCCAGGCATAAAGCGCCATGCCGTCGAGTTCTTGTGCCACGCGCGGCATCGAGGTACTGACGATGGTGGAATCAAAGGCCGCCACAATCAGCGCGGCCGCAACCCCCGACATTGCGCACAGCAAAGCCCGCTTCGACAGGAGAGAGGCAGAGGTATCTGTGACCGGTGTTGAACGTTCGGGTTGCATGGTTCGGGTAAACACTAGGATACTAAAGAATAGCACTTGCTTCTAAGAAGAGTATTGTTTGATACAAAATCTGGCCTTAAGCTTATGCAAAGGTCACACGTAAATAAAAAATCTAAAGGGGACAGCGTTGAAAACAGGCACTTTTAAAACAAGCATTTTGCAAACGACCCATCACAATCGACGCACCGGTTACGCGGTGGCATTAACAGTGTGTAAGCCCCTGATTTCGAGCATGACCGCTTTGACGGTCGGTCTGCTTAGCGCCTCAGTCGCACAGGCCCAGAGCACGGACTTTCCTAATAAAACCATCCGCATCATCGTGCCCTATTCTGCTGGCGGCGGTACCGACATCATTGCGCGCAAACTCGCCCTGGGCCTCTCACCCGTACTCAAGATCAACGTCATCGTTGAAAACAAACCGGGTGCCAACGGCATCATCGGTACTGATATAGTCGCGAAATCCGAGCCAGATGGACACACCTATGTATTAGTCGTTGCGACTCACCTGCTCAATCCCGTGCTGACCAAGAGCATGCCTTATGAAACCTTTAAGGATCTGATTGGCGTCACCATGGTCGCGCAGTCGCCACTTGTATTTGTGACCTCCTCACAATTTCCCGCTAAAACGATTGCCGAATTCACCAAGGCGATGAATGCCAAGCCTGGCACCTACTCCTACGGCAGTTCGGAAAACATGACCAAGATGGTGGGCGCCATGTATGCCAGCGATGAAAAACTCGATATGGTCAGTGTCTCCTACAAAGGCGGCGCACCACTCATGACTGACGTGGTTTCGGGCGTGACAACGGTAGGGGTGACAAGTATCCTGACAGCAAAAAATTTCATGGATAGTGGCCGCCTCACACCACTGGCCGTGTCGAGCGCAAAACGTTCGCCCGCGTTACCAAAAGTCCCCACCATGATGGAGTCCGGCCTGAAAGATTTTGACATCACCATGTCTTACAGCCTGTATGCAGCGGCCAAGACACCGATGGATCGTCTCGTTAAAATGCAGCAAGCCGTGCATGAGGTGGTGACAACTCCCGAGATGACGGCGATCCTGGCTGAGCAGGCTGCCACGCCGGTTGCGAACAGTGTTGAGGCGTTTAACGAGCAAGTCAAAAAAGACGCTGCCTATTTCCAGGCGATCGCAAAGAAAATCAATTTACAGGGTGATTGAGAAATGTCCGTTACATCCGCAGCACAACATTTCACCACCCCTGCTTTATATTCAACAGGCTTGCCCCCACTACGACCCTGGCTGCGTCAAGAGTTAGAAAATGATTCCTCGTGGATTCATCACTTAACCCAGACAGAAATACAGGATCTCGAGTCTTCGCTGCGCGTGGTGCTCGCCACAGGTAAATCTGAGTTTGAATTATCCGCAGCAGATTTTCCACTGACACCTGCGGTTGAGAAACTGCTCACTCGCATCATGGACGGCACGCAGTCAAACTACGGCGTGTTTCTGGCGCGGGGGTTTCCTGTTGAGCGCTGGACCGCAGAGCAGATGCGTACGATGTACTGGTGCATGGGTCTGCGCTGTGGCGTGCCGCGTCCCCAGGGCAAACCCAGTCATTTTGTATCGGACGTGCGTGATGCTGGCGGTCAGTATCGTGGTGGTACAGGTCGCGGCTACAACACGAATTCCAAACTGGATTTTCACGCGGATGGCAGCGACATCGTGGGGCTGATGTGCCTACAGGTCGCTAAGAGTGGTGGTTCGAGTCTCATCACGAGCTCCTATGCCGCCTTTAATGCATTACAAAAACTCCGCCCCGATCTCGCAGAGGTGTTGCAGCAGCCTTTTTACTTTGGTCGTCAGGGAGAACATGCCGCCGAGGAGCCGCCTTACTATCTTGCGTCCATCGTAGGATTTAAAAACGGAAAATTTGCCTGCCGACATATCCGTAACCATATCAATGGCGGACAGCTGACATTCCCTGAGATTCCACGCCTGAATGCGATCCAGAACGAAGCAATGGATCTGTTTGATGAACTACTTGGTCGCGAGGACCTTTGTTATCACATGTATTTGCAGAAAGGCGATTTTCAGTTTCTGAATAATCACGTCAATCTGCACGCACGCACCGAGTATGAGGATTTTGACGAACCAGAAAAGCGCCGTCATTTGCTGCGACTCTGGCTGTCCTTACCTCAGGCTCCCGCATTACCCGATAGCTGGCGCGCGACCTATAAAGACGTGGATCAGGGGGCGTTGCGTGGAGGATTTCGCGGGGCGAACATCACGCCGGAGATCCGTGCGTTTGAGAAACGCTTGTCGGCTGAGCATGGGATTGCGTTTCGCATCTACGAGGACTATGAAGCGATGCTTAAAAAACAGCAGCAGAGTCAGCAAATTCAATAGCCCGTAAGACATTTGCAAGCTAGGTCGGTTTCAATAGCGGCAGTTTAAGTAATCGCTTGGTTTCAATCTACACATCAAGAGCAACGTCCATGAGCATCAACGAACACGAACTCGTCAAAACCGCAGCTAATTACGCGGCACTCACCCCAGTTGATTTCATGCGCCGTGCGGCCGATGTGTACCCTAAGCGCCTTGCCGTTATTCATGGCAAAATCCGTCGCAACTGGGCCGAGACCTATGCGCGCAGTATGCAGCTTGGCCACGCCCTGCGTGGACTCGGCATCGGTAAGGGCGACACCGTCACCGTCATGCTCGCCAATACCCCCGAGATGGTCGAATGCCATTTCGGCGTGCCCGTGATTGGCGCCGTGCTCAACACCTTGAATACTCGTCTGGATGCGCCTAGCCTGACATATATGTTTAACCACGCTGAGTCCAAAGTCATCATCGTGGATCGTGAGTTTTCCAAGGTCGTGAAAGAGGCATTGCAAAACGCCACGGTCAAGCCCATCGTGATCGATGTCGACGACTCGGAATACGAGGGCCCGGGTGAGCGTATCGGCACCTACCTGTATGATAGCCTGCTCGCTAACTCCAGCAGCGCACCGATTGTGTTTGAGGGTGATGAGTGGGATGCGATGTCGCTGAACTACACCTCAGGTACGACAGGTGAGCCTAAGGGCGTGGTCTACCATCATCGTGGTGCCTATCTCAATGCGGTGAGCAATATTCTCGAATGGGACCTGCCCTCGCACCCCGTTTATCTCTGGACCCTGCCGATGTTTCATTGCAACGGCTGGTGTTTCCCCTGGACCGTCGCCGCACGGGCAGGCGTGAACGTTTGCCTGCGCAAAGTCACGCCTGAGGGCGTGTTCGGTGCGATGGGTGATTACGGTGTCACCCATTATTGCGGTGCACCGATTGTGCACAGCATGCTGGTCAATGCTTCGGACGAGGTCAAGCAGTTGGCTGTTAAAGGTACGAACAGTTCTCAAACCGCAGGTCAGGGCAGTTGCGAGCGCCGTCCAATCAAAGGCATGGTTGCGGGTGCTGCGCCTTCAGCTACCTTGCTCGAAAGCATCGATGCACTCGGTATCACGCTCACACACGTCTATG
This sequence comes from Burkholderiaceae bacterium, assembly GCA_036725985.1. GTDB lineage: Bacteria > Pseudomonadota > Gammaproteobacteria > Burkholderiales > Burkholderiaceae_B > Zwartia. Next base: position 153,640 of record DAIMDD010000001.1, on the reverse strand, counting down.
GTCTGACCGAGGTCTACGGCCCTTGCACGATCTGCGCACCACAACAGGAATGGGATTCCCTTTCCGCAGCAGATCGCGCGGTGAATCACGCCAGACAAGGCGTGCGCTATCACTTGCAAGCCGACGCCAACGTGGTTGATCCAGATACTAATCAGCCCGTGCCTGCAGATGGCGAGACCATCGGCGAGATCGTCGTACGTGGCAATATCTGCATGAAAGGCTATCTGCGCAATCCCAAAGCGACCGACGAAGCCTTTGCGGGTGGCTGGTTTCATACCGGTGACCTGGGGGTGCTTTTCCCCGATGGTTACATCAAGATCAAGGATCGCAGCAAAGACGTGATCATTTCTGGCGGCGAAAACATCTCGAGTATCGAGATCGAGGATGTACTTTATAAACACCCCGCCGTCATGGCTGTCGCCGTGGTGGCTAAACCTCATCCCAAATGGGGCGAGACACCTTGCGCGTTTGTTGAGCTTAAGCCCGGGATGGAAGTCACAGCGGCTGAGTTAGTCAAACATTGCAAAGCTCATTTGCCCGGATTCAAAGTGCCGGGGGCGATTGAGTTTGGTGAGCTGCCGAAGACTTCTACAGGCAAAATTCAGAAATTTGAGTTGAGAAAACGGTCTGGTGCTGTGGATGCGATTAATGTTTAGGCGCTATTTTCTTCGGCAGACAGTTAAAAAACCTGTAAATTCGCCCAATATCAGTCAATCAGGCAGGTAAAATCATCCATATCGATCCATTAAGCGAATTCTCAGCATGGCCTATGTATTAGGCACGTTTATCGTGTCTCTGGTTGTGACGCTGCTCCTCGTGAGGTATCGCAGGTTGCATGTGAAACTCACCGGCGACACCGACCTCGAAGGCGTACAAAAGTTTCATGCCCGCTCTGTCCCCAGAGTAGGTGGGCTGTCGCTCATCCTCGCGATGGTCGTGCCCTGCGTGATAGCAGCCTTTCGCGATCCAGAGATCGTTGGCGCACTGACTCTCCTGATCCTCGCTAGTCTCCCAGTTTTCCTTGGTGGCCTCACCGAGGATCTCACCAAATCCGTCCGTGCCCGCGTGCGACTCACCCTTGCCCTCTGCAGTGGCGCACTCGCTTACTACTGGGTCGGTGCTGGCGTCACCCACCTCAACATTATCGGTATAGACTGGCTGATGCAGTTCACCATCGTCTCATTCCTGATATCCATCCTCGCCATGGCGGGTGCGGCCAACGCTATCAACATCATTGATGGCTACAACGGACTGGCTTCAGTCGTCTCTGCCATGATCTTTGCAGGTCTCGCCTATGTTGCCTTTTACTTAGGCGACCGCCTGATTTTGGTGGCCGCGGTCGGCATGCTCGGTGCGATCGCAGGGTTTCTGATCTGGAACTATCCTCGCGGCCTGATCTTTTTGGGTGATGGCGGAGCGTACTTCATCGGTTTCATGATCGGTGCCCTGTCCGTACTGATGCTGGCCCGCCACCCCCAGGTTTCACCCTGGTTCCCTTTACTGCTCTGCATTTACCCAGTATTTGAAACCCTGTTTTCTATCTACCGTAAAAAACTCGTGCGGGGCAAATCTCCAGGTGCACCCGATGGCGTACACCTGCATATGCTGGTTTACAAACGCCTGGTCCGTTGGGCGGTTGGCTCAAGCGAGGCGCGTCTCATTACCCAGCGCAACGCTATGACTTCGCCTTATCTGTGGGTGCTGTCCTCCATGGGGACAATCCCGGCTGTGCTGTTCTGGCAATACCAGTGGATACTGATGACGTTTGTCGTGATTTTCTCCGTGAGCTACGTCATGCTTTACAGGCGACTGGTGCTGTTTCGCATGCCACGCTGGCTAGTCCTGCAAAAGCAGCGGCGCCGGTAAAAAAAGCCTAAACACAAGAGCCCACACACGCATGCGCGTCCTCCATGTACTGAAAACATTTTTCCCCGACACCTACGGCGGGATCGAGCAAGTCGTCCACACCCTTGCAAGTCATACCCAGCCACTGGGAGTAGAAAATCGTGTGTTAGTGCTCACTCCGGGTGAGCCGCGCAGAGGGATTGAGCCAGCTGGCTACGAGGTGATCCGTTATAAGCGTGACTTGTACGTCGCCTCGACTGGATTCTCGCTCAGTCTGCTTGCGAATTTCAAAAAAGAAGCCGAGTGGGCTGATGTGATGCACATGCATTTCCCTTGGCCGTATGCAGATCTTTGCTATTTGCTGCGCGGGATTAACAAGCCCAGCCTGATCAGTTACCACTCTGACGTGGTGAATCAGGTCCAGCTCAATAAACTCTACGCCCCACTGCGTGATCGCTACCTCTCCAAGATGAGCCGCATTTACGCCGCCTCACCCGGCATCATGCAATCGAGCCCCGTACTGCAAAAGTTCAAGGACAAGACCCGACTGATCACCTACGGGATCGAGCACTTTGCCCAGATCCCTGCGGAGGATGTGGCTGTAAAAGCCTGGCAGGCGAAGTTCGGCCCGCGATTCTTTTTGTTTCTTGGTGCGCTGCGTTATTACAAAGGTTTGCATGTATTGATCGAGGCGCTCAAAGGCCGAGACTATCCGACCGTGATCGTCGGTCGTGGTGATCAGGAGCAGGCCTTAAAACAGCAGGCAAAAGAGCTAGGGTTAACAAACCTGCATTTCGTGCCTGAGGTGAGTAACGAAGAAAAGCGCACGCTCATGCGCGCGGCGTATGGTTTTGTGTTTCCCTCGCATATGCCTTCCGAAGCCTTTGGAATTGTGCTGGCCGAGGCTTCGCAACAGGGGTTGCCGATGATTAGTTGCGAGATCGGTACCGGCACGAGTTATGTGAATCTGGATGGGGAGACGGGACTGGTTGTGGCTCCTTCGGATGCGGTGGCGTTTGGTCAGGCGCTCGATGTGTTTTGGAATCAGCCTGAGCAGGTGGAGGTTTGGGGTCGGAAAGCTTTGCTGCGCTATGAGGAAAATTTCAAAGCCGAAACAATGGCTCGCAGGTATATGGCGGCTTACAGCGAATTACTCAAATAGCTCTGCCTGAGCTAAGCGTGACCCCTCGGAGTCTTTTTTAGAAAGGATGGGTGAGCCTGTTGCAGGCCAGGTAATCCCTAGCTCTGGGTCATCCCATGCGAGACAGCGCTCATGCTCGGGTGCCCAATAATCCGTCGTCTTATACAGAAACTCAGCGTAATCAGAGAGCACCAGAAAGCCGTGAGCAAAGCCTTCAGGGATCCAGAGTTGTTTTTTATTTTCAGCAGTGAGGATTTCACTTACCCACTTGCCAAAGGTTGGCGAGCTTTTCCGGATATCGACTGCGACATCAAAAACCTCTCCAGTCACAACTCTCACCAGTTTGCCTTGAGGCCGTCTAATCTGGTAATGGAGCCCTCGCAAAACATGACGGGCAGAGCGTGAATGGTTTTCCTGCAGGAAATGGATTTTTTTTCCCAAAGCCTGATCAAATTTTTTTTGATTAAAGCTTTCAAAGAAAAAACCTCGCTCGTCCTCGAAAACCTGAGGCTCAACAAGGACAACATCCGGAATTTTTAGTGGAGTTACTTTTAACATTCAAGCGCCGTGGCGATGGGCAATCATACGCTGGTAAATCTTGAAGGTTTCCGCTGCACAGGCTTGCCAGGTGAATTGCGTCGCGCGCAAATGTCCTCGTTTGCGAAGCTCCGCTGCAAGCGCAGGGTCTTCGAGCACACTCATCATGGCTTGAGCGATCTGCTCGATATCAAGAGGATTAACTGAAATTGCAGCATCGCCCGCGACCTCTGGCAAAGACGTGGTGTTGGAAGTTATAACAGGTATTTGTGCGGCAAAAGCTTCTAGTACGGGGAGTCCGAAACCCTCTGCCAGAGTAGGAAATACCATTGCGGAAGCCAGATTTAAAACTGGTAGTAAATCTATTTCAGGTACGTGCTTGAGCCAGCGAATCGTTCCCGCCGCACTTTCCTGGTCAATAATTTTTATCACTTCATCGCATTTCCAGCCGGCACGACCAATAATAATCAGCGGAGTTTTGCGTCGTTGCGAGTCTGGCAGCGAGCGATGCGCCTGAATCGTTGAAATAATGTTTTTACGTGGCTGTAAGGTCCCTACCGAAACAAAAAATGTCTCAGGCAGATCGTATTTTGTTCGGACGTTGAGCGACTCCAGGGGGGATACGGCCCTGAACCATCGTGCATCGACCCCTAAGGGGATAACACTGATTTTGCTCTCAGGAATACCAGCCCATTTTGTGAGTTCGGCCTTTGAATACTCAGAGATCGTAATGACCTCGTCAGCCCAGTTCGCAGCGCGTTTCCAGAGAAAGTTTTTAACGGAACGCAGCTCACCCCTTAACCAGTTGGGATGTGACAAGGGAATGGCATCCATCAGTGTTGCGACTAAAGGTGTGCCATGCAATTTTGGCACATAGTGATCGGTCGCATGAACCAGATCTACCTGGCTGGTGAGACTGTTGCTGTGAATAAAGTTAGCACCCGTCGCAATAGACCATGCCGTGTTGACTGAGTATTTGCCTAATTGGACGCCAGGGTTCTGCGGCGGAGTCCAGTTATCGAATTTCGGAATATCAGTGTTGAAAGAAAAGGGTATCAGGGATAAGTCGGTATGTTTAGAAAACTGCGTCAGCAACTCGTTCGTGTAATTGCCAATCCCATCCAGGCTGTTTCCCTGAATTCCCTGTGCAAGCGCTGAGATGCCAAAGCCGACCCGGATCATGATTGTTTACCGTTTACAGTCGTCGCGGTTTTTACTTGCGCAGCACTTTCTAGCATCCATTTTAAAGTGTCGTTTAACGGGCGTGGCTGCCATTCCTTGATGAGTTTTTTTAGTAGTGCCGGATCCCCGCCGAGCTCGATGACCTCATTGGGTCGAACAAACGCAGGATTGACCTGAGTTTTGATTGTGTGGGCTGTGATGGACTCGGCGAGTGCGAGTACTTCTTTCAAGGAGACCAGCTGGCCGGAGCAAACATTGACAGCTTGCCCGATAGGCTTTGCTTCAAGTAATTTTCTGTAGGCAAAGGCTACGTCGCGAACGTCGTTAAATTCGCGCCATACCTCCATATTGCCTAATTCGATCGTTTGTTTTTTTTGCGCGAAATGGGCAACGATTTTTGGAATTAAAAAGCTTTCTGTTTGCCCCTGTCCCGTGTAATTGAAAGGACGGGCGAGGACGATGGGAAGCTGAGGTATCCAAAGCTTTGCCATGAATTCCATGGCAAGTTTACTCACTGCGTAATCATTGGCGGGATGACAGTGTGTGGACTCATTCAGCAACCCACTACTCGAGTTACCGTAGATATTAGCGCTGCTCGCTAGCAGGACGCACTCTAATTTGCCTGCGCTTTGCGCTAACGCCTCTAATAAATTACGCGTCCCAACCAGATTGATGTCATAAAAGGCTTTTGGATTACCGTGTCCAACGAAGGCCACGCCAGCCAGGTGAACGACATACTGGGGTTGAGCCTGCTCAATTGCCTTGCGAAGAGACTCTGTGCTGGTTAAATCTGCAACGAGTCTGCGAGGGCGATTGGTCGCAACATGATCAAGACCCCACACTTCAAAATCGTGGCGTTCAAGCTCAGCGGCTAAATGCACGCCCGTGAACCCCTCAAGCCCCGTCACCAGGACTCTTTTTTTATTTTCCGATGTTGAGGGGGAGGCTTCCAGCGTCATTTAAAAGGAGAATCCACGCTCGTTGCGTGCAAGGTCAGCGACAACCATCATGCGGCAGAGCTGTTCGAGCGTTGTTTTGGGCTCCCAGCCAAGCACGGCTTTAGCTTTCGCTGGGTTGCCGATGAGTAACTCGACCTCGGCTGGCCGATAAAATTTTGGATTGACCTTGACGACAGCCTGACCTGTCCGGGTATCAAAGGCCTGCTCCAGTTCGTCTTTGCCTTTCCATTCCAGAGTGATGTCTGCTGCTTTGAAAGCCATCGTGACAAAGTCACGCACAGTTTCGGTACGGTTAGTGGCCAGTACAAACGTGTCGGGCTCAGCTGCTTGAAGCATGCGCCACATGCCCTCAACATAGTCTTTGGCATAGCCCCAGTCACGTTTGGCATCCATATTGCCTAGCTCAAGCACGTCGAGTTTGCCTTGTTTGATTTTGGCAACGGAGTCGGTGATTTTGCGGGTGACAAACTCACGTCCCCTCAAAGGAGATTCATGATTGAACAAGATGCCGCTTGTGCCAAAAATACCATAGCTTTCGCGGTAATTGATGGTCATCCAGTGAGCATAAAGTTTTGCCACGCCATAGGGGCTACGCGGATAAAAGGGCGTGCTCTCGATCTGGGGGATCGCTTGGACTTTGCCAAACATCTCAGAGGTGCTCGCCTGATAAAAACGGATACGGGGATTAACGATCCTGATCGCCTCAAGCAAATTAACTGGACCGATACCTGTGATTTCAGCAGTCGTGAGGGGTTGTTCAAACGAAACGCCAACAAAGCTCTGCGCCGCGAGGTTGTAAACCTCAGTCGCCTGCGAGGACTGTAACAAACGGATGCTTGAGGACAGGTCTGTCAGGTCGTATTCAACGAGATGCAAATCTGGATTGGTCTGGAGGCCTAATTCTTCGATCCGCCAGAAATTGACAGAGCTGGTGCGGCGGTATGTGCCATAGACGATATAGCCTTTCGAAAGCAGCAGCTCCGCCAGATAGGCACCGTCTTGGCCGGTGATACCGGTTACTACCGCAACTTTAGAATTTGACACGCCAATTCCCATGAAACTAAGTAAAACCCCTATTATACTTGTCCGAGCGTTAAAAATACGCTGAATTACCTTTGTTTACAACCTAATTCACTATGAACGTTATATATAAATAATCAGGACGCCTTGTTATGATGTGACATTGAGTTGCTCTCAGGGTGATGGGCCTGACAGCAGTTCCCAATTTTTCTCAACGGTTGGTCATGCAATTAATCCCCGTGATTCTTTCTGGTGGCGCAGGTACCCGGCTTTGGCCCGTATCCCGTGAGCTCCACCCAAAGCCATTTATTCGGCTCTCCGATGGTCAGAGTTTGCTGCAAAAATCGTTTTTGCGAGCGAAAGGACTTCCTGGGGCGGTTGAGGTATTGACGGTTACCAATAGAGACCTGTTTTTTAAAACCGCTGACGAATACCGTGAAACGGGCGAGATTACCTTGCCGCTTGGCTTTATTCTTGAGCCAGAGGGTCGCAATACCGCTCCCGCCTTTGCCGCCGCAGCGCTAACGGTCTTTAAAACCTATGGTCCTAAAGCCATTATGCTGTTTTTGACGGCGGATCACTTGATTAGCGACCTGCCGGCTTTCACTGAGGCGGTTCAGCTGGCTGTCAAACTAGCCGAAAAAGGTAGGGTGACTACCTTTGGTATCCATCCCGAAGCACCGGAAACAGGTTACGGCTATATAGAGGCTGACGGTAATGATGTGACCCGTTTTGTTGAAAAACCCGATCTGAAAACCGCGCAGGCCTATGTCGATAGCGGCAAATACCTGTGGAACTCGGGTATGTTTTGCATGACGGCTGAAACCGCGATGGTAGAGCTGGAGCGCTATGCCCCTGAAGTGCTGGCGGCCGTCAATAAGACTCTTGAGGTGTCGACGCGGGTTGAGGGGTCTGGCCAGTATCAGATCGAGCTGGATCAAAAAACCTTTGCCAAGGCGGAAAATATTTCCATTGATTACGCGCTCATGGAAAAAACCAAGCTCGCAGCGGTGATCTCGTGCTCGATCGGCTGGAGCGATATTGGATCCTGGAATGCACTGGGTGATTTGATCAAGCCCGATGCCTCGGGTAATAGCATTGAGGGCGAGGCTTTCCTGCATGACGTTAAAAACTGCTTCATCCAGGCCGACGACCGCATTATTGCAGCCGTAGGTGTTGAGAATCTGATCGTGATCGATACGCCAGATGCGCTTTTGATTGCCGATAAAAACCGCTCTCAAGACGTCAAGCAGATTGTTGGCCAGCTGAAAAAAATTGGACACGAAGCCTACCGGCTCCATCGCACGGTGCATCGTCCCTGGGGGACCTACACCGTACTGGAAGAAGGCCCGAATTTCAAAATGAAGCGTATCGTCGTCAAACCTGGTGCCTCCTTGTCTTTACAGATGCACCATCATCGCAGCGAGCACTGGATCGTCGTTGATGGCATGGCCAAGGTTATCAATGGTGAGCGTGATTTGCTGATCGCTACGAATGAGTCAACTTTTATTCCTGCCGGTCATAAACACCGACTCGAAAATCCCGGGAAAATAGACCTCGTGTTGATTGAGGTACAAAGCGGTGGGTATTTAGGGGAGGACGATATTGTTCGCTTTGAAGACCATTATGGTCGTGTCTGACCTGTACGCTGGACAGCAAATCTGTTTCACCACCTATGTAAAAGTCTAATGCAAATGCTCAAAGCCCTGTGGGCATATCGTGGATTTATTTCAGGCAGTGTGCGGCGTGAGTTTCAGGCCAAATACAGCAATTCCTTGCTTGGTGCAGCCTGGACGGTGATTAATCCGTTAGCGATGATCGTTGTTTACACGGTTGTGTTTTCGCAAATCATGCGTGCGAAATTGCCAGGTGCGGACAGCCAATTTGCCTATAGTATTTATTTGTGCGCGGGCGTACTGACCTGGACTTTTTTTGCGGAGACGGTCAGTCGCACGCAAAATGTATTCCTCGAGCATGCCAATCTGCTTAAAAAAATAAGTTTTCCGCGGTTATGTTTGCCAGTCATTGTTGTGGCGAACGCGAGTTTGAATTTTGCGATTATTTTCGGACTGTTCACTATTTTTCTGATCGCCTCGGGCAGTTTCCCCGGAGTGGTTTATCTGGCACTGATTCCGCTACTTGTGATCCAGGTGCTGTTTTCCGTTGGGCTTGGTATTACGCTCGGTGTGCTGAATGTTTTTTTTCGGGATGTCGGACAATTGTTCGGTGTGGTGTTGCAGTTCTGGTTCTGGCTGACTCCGGTCGTCTATCCAATTAATATTCTGCCTGCCTTTGCACGCGAGGCCTTGTATTACAACCCCATGACCAGTCTGATTGTTTCTTACCAGAATATCCTCGTCAGCGGCTTGTGGCCTGATTGGCGGTCTTTGTGGCCAGTCACGTTGCTAGCAGTCTTGTTATGCAGCTGGGGTTTGATGCTTTTTCGCAAACACGCTGGTGAAATGGTGGATGAGCTCTGATGGGATCAATCACCGTTACGCAATTAGGCAAAGCGTATAAAAATTATCCAAGCCGCTGGTCCCGTCTCGCTGAATGGCTGATCCCTTTTGGCCGGGTCCGGCATAAGATGAAATGGGTTCTGGAGGATTTGAATTTTACGGTGAGTCCTGGGGAGGCGGTTGGCATCGTAGGGATTAACGGTGCGGGTAAAAGCACCTTGCTCAAAATGATCACTGGAACAACGCGACCTACGACCGGGAGTGTCACGGTGACGGGTCGCATAGCCGCCTTGCTTGAGCTTGGGATGGGTTTTCATCCTGATTTTACTGGCCGCCAAAATGCGATTATGGCGGGACAGTTGCTCGGCTACAGTGTTGCTGAGCTTGAGCAACTGATGCCGGAGATTGAGCGTTTTGCTGAAATCGGCGAGTATATTGATCAGCCTGTGCGCGTCTACTCAAGTGGCATGCAGATGCGGCTGGCATTCAGTGTCGCGACTGCGCGCAGACCAGACATTCTGATTGTTGATGAGGCATTATCAGTCGGCGATACCTATTTCCAGCACAAAAGTTTTGATCGAATTCGCGAGTTCAATAAGCTTGGTACAACCCTGCTGATTGTTTCTCACGACAAAGGCGCGGTACAGGGTGTGTGTGATCGGGCGATTCTGCTTAATGCCGGACGCCTTGCGATGCAGGGTGAGCCAGAAGCGGTAATGGACTACTACAACGCCATGCTCGCTGACCGGGTAAACCAGGTTGTGCGGCAAGAGCTGACCCAGGATGGCAAAGTACAAACGACCTCAGGTACAGGCGAGGCAGTCATACTGGGCGCTGGTTTGCTCAACGAGCAAGGTGACCCCATCGAGGTACTGGACATTGGGCAGTCAGTCAAATTGCGCGTGCGAGTCCGAGTCAATCAAGCACTCCCGGAGCTCGTGCTGGGATACATGATCAAGGACCGGTTGGGTCAGGCTGTTTTTGGTACCAATTCATTCCATTTGCAAAAACCTTTGGAGCAACTGGTTCCGGGTGAAAGGCTCGAGTTTGAGTTCAGCTTTGCTGCCAATCTAGGTGAGGGATCCTATTCCATTGCGCTGGCCTTGCATACCGCCGATACTCACATCACCAATAATTATGAGTGGCGAGACCGGGCGATTGTGTTTAATGTGATGAATATAAATAAAGACAAGTTTGTTGGTGTTGTCTGGCTGCCGACTGCATTGGAGATCAAACGATGAGTGATGATTTCTATCGCGCATTTGAAGACGAGCATCGTGGCTCAAGAGAACTCATCAAGTCGCGCCAAGGTGTTTATCTTCCCTTTATAGAGCCGCTGCTCAGCTTATATCCAGATTCGTCCGCGCTCGATCTGGGCTGTGGACGTGGCGAGTGGCTGGAGTTGCTCACTCAAATCGGATTTCAGGTGCGCGGGGTTGATCTTGACGACAGCATGCTTGCTGTCTGTCGTGAGCGTGGCCTGAGTGTTCAAACCAAGGATGCCATCGCCGGGCTGCAAGAGTGCGCAAACGAAAGTCAATCAGTCGTTTCAGGTTTCCATATCGCAGAGCACCTTCCCTTTGAGGTGTTGCAGGTATTTGTGCGCGAAGCACTTCGGGTACTTAGACCTGGTGGCTTATTGATTTTAGAAACGCCTAATCCGGAAAATATCGTGGTGGGTACAGCTAATTTTTATCTTGATCCAACTCATAAGCAACCGATCCCGCCTCTTCTGCTTTCCTTTCTCGCTGAACGCGTTGGTTTCGGACGTGTCAAAGTGATTCGCTTGCAATCACCAGTTGATTTGGCAGTGGGGCGCAGGCTGACGATTCATGATGTTCTCGGGGGGGTGAGCCCTGACTATGCGATTGTTGCCCAAAAATCCGCAGCACCAGAGTCGCTTGCTCTGCTGAGTCGCGCCTTCGAGTTTGATTACGGGGTGACACTTGGACAGATCTCGGGAGCGTATGAGCAACAAACTGAAAAGCGTTTCGTTCGGCTTGAGCAAGCCGCCGAGGTCGCGCAGCTTGCCTTGATGCAAGCCGCCGAGGTCGCACAGCTTGCCCTGATTAAGGCGGATCACGCAGAAAAAGCCTTGCATGCAATTTACCTCAGTACCTCTTGGCGAGTCACCTATCCATTGCGCTGGCTAGGTCGTCAGGTCCAGCTCTTGCGTGAGCGTGGGATAGCAGGAAGGTTTCGCGACCTGGCAAAAAAAATATGCAGACCATTGCTTGCCCAGGCACTTGCTTATTTTGATAAGAGACCTGCGTTACGCGCACGCCACAGTGGAGTGGGGGGTAATGTTTTACTGTACGATCGTCTGCGTGCTTTGTATCTGCGTATGGCTGCCGATCATTCGAGCCAAACTAATTTTGAATCCTTTGATTCACCCTATGTCCCCGCGCTGATCGCGACCAAGCCAACGCAGGCAGCACGGCAAGTCCATCATGAACTCAAGAGCGCGATCGAGCGAGCCAAGGCGGATCATTGATGCGTATTGTGATTGATTTACAAGGCGCTCAAAGCGAAAGTCGTTTTCGCGGTATTGGTCGCTACAGCCTTTCCCTGACCCAGGCTATCTTGCGCAACAAAGGCGACCACGAAGTGCTGGTCGCGTTAAACGGTATGTTCGTTGAGACGGTTGAGCCGCTCAGGGCGGCACTTGAGGGTTTAATACCTCAGCAAAACATCCGTGTCTGGTTCGCACCGGGTCCTGTCACAGCAAACGATCCAACTAACCAAGAACGTGTGCAGATATCAGAGTTGATGCGCGAGAGTTTTCTTGCCGCGCTTGAGCCCGATGTCGTGTTGCTGACGAGTTTGTTTGACGGCTTTGGTGATGATACGGTGGCGAGTATTGGACAGCTAGAGGCTGCACACAAAACGGTTGCTGTGTTGTATGACTTGATCCCTCTGGTTCAAGCTGATGTATATCTCAAGCCTAATCAGATCTATGAACGTTTTTACAGAACAAAACTAGAATACCTCAAGCGTGCGGATGCATGGTTGACGATTTCTGATAACTCTTTGAACGAGGCCGTAGAGTATTTACAGCTAACTCCTGCGCTGATTACGAATATTTCAGCAGCATGCGATCCTATTTTTACAAAGCTTGATGCGGCGTTAGTGGATCAACCCGGCCTATTACAGCGCTTTAGTTTGGCCAAAGATTTTGTTTTGTATTCTGGTGGGGCGGATCCCAGAAAAAATCTGACACGTTTACTCAGTGTCTACAGCAAACTCCCCCAAGAGGTCTCGGATAAGTTTCAGTTGGTGATCGCAGGGAAAATCCCCGCCGCTAACATGCAGTCTTTACGAAGATACGCACAGACCTGTGCAATCCCTGATCACAAATTGGTTTTCACAGGCAATGTGACAGACCTTGAGCTATGCCGGCTCTATAACGCCTGCACGGCTTATGTGTTTCCCTCTCTGCACGAAGGCTTTGGCCTGCCTGTTCTGGAAGCCATGTCCTGCGGGGCACCCGTGATTGCCGCCAATGCCAGCAGTTTGCCAGAGGTGGTTGGTGATGAGCGGGCATTATTTGACCCGTTGGATGAGCAGGATTTTTTATCCAAGCTCACACGGGTGCTGACCGATGAGGATTTTCGTCAGTCTTTGATTGAACAGGGCAATAAAAATATCACCCAGTATTCCTGGGACGCCTGCGCAAATAAGGCACTGCAGGCGCTGGAGCGTCTGGGACCCGCGAGGCCGCTGGATAAAACTGAAATTAACGCCCAACGACTGCTTCAGGGAATCAGTCAATTAACCTCCTCTCTCACTGATGACGAGTTGATGCGCTGCGCTGCAATGATAGCGTTAAATCAGCCGCGTTTCGGTCCGAAAAAACTTTTTGTCGATATCTCAGAGCTGGCACGACACGACGCCGCCACAGGCGTACAGCGCGTCACGCGCAGTATTTTGTTTGAACTGCTCAAGCACCCGCCTGAGGGCTTTCAGGTTGTGCCGGTGTATGGCACGACAACTGAGCTGGGCTATCGGCAAGCCAAAAGTTTTGTGACGAAATTCATGGCCGCCGAGCCAACTCTGCCTAGCGGGGATGTGGACGAGATCATTGAGACGCAGCCAGGTGATATTTTCCTGGGTCTGGATTTGCAGCATCAGGTGACGCGTTATCAGTCGCCCTACCTGAGCGCCTTGCGTGCCCGTGGTGTTGGTGTGTATTTCGTTGTGTATGATTTGTTGCCGATTCAGTTTCCGCAGTTCTGGCCTTGCAGTCTCGGCACCGCACACTCCGAGTGGCTGCATACCTTAGCGCAGTTTGATGGGGCGCTTTGTATTTCAAAAGCGGTAGCCGACGAGCTCGTCCAGTGGCGTGCTTCGCATATCAAAACACTCCTGCGACCTTACAAAATCGATTGGTTCCATCTAGGCGCTGACATAGACAACAGTAAACCTTCTAGAGGCGTGCCTGAGGACGGTCAGGCTGTGCTTGCAACACTGTCTTCGCGTCCGACTTTTTTGTCGGTGGGCACAATCGAGCCGCGTAAAGCTCACGATGTCACACTTGCAGCTTTTGAAAACTTATGGTCCCAGGGCATGGACATCAATTTGGTTCTGGTAGGCAAAAAGGGCTGGCTAGTTGAGGCGCTAATCGAAAAACTGCAAACACATCCGCAGCGAGGCATCAAGCTTTTCTGGCTGGCTGGTGTGAGCGATGAGTATTTGGGAAAAATTTACGATGCGGCTACTTGCCTGATCACCGCGAGTTTGGGTGAAGGTTTTGGTTTGCCGCTGATCGAAGCGGCCCAGCATAACAAACCGATCATCGCCCGCGATATACCAGTGTTCAGAGAGGTCGCGGGGGATTATGCGACGTATTTTTCTGGTGATGCCTCAAATCTTGCACAGACTGTGACGAGCTGGCTTGCCACCAATAGAGCTGGGGTCAAGAGTCTTGACTCTAAAATTACCTGGCTCACCTGGGCGCAAAGTGCTGAACAACTGAAAAAGATCTTAATTAACAGTGTTTGAGCTGTTTGATTCCTCACATGGTCATTAAGTCTGCGCCGGATTCCAAGAGTCAAAACCCAACCGCTACAGCGGAACAATATCTATATTTATTATTGATTTTTGCGACGGGATTTTTTGGTTATTTAATGCAGAGTCTGGACTGGTTTCGCGCAGTCCCTGGCGATCTGGGTGATGCCAGATTCAACAGCGTCATTCTTGAACATTTTTTTCAATGGCTTTCAGGCAAGAGCCCTTCGCTCTGGAGCCCTCGGTTTTTTTATCCCTTTGAAGGTGTTCTCGCCTTCAGTGATAATCATTTTGGTTCTGCCTGGAGTTATGCCTTACTCAGAATTTCTGGATTGTCCAGAGAGGGGGCGTATGCTGGCTGGTTTTTACTGGGTAGCGTATTAAATTTCTGGGTACTGTATGGCGTACTCAGAAAATCAGGTTTTACTATTGTCGCTTCTGGCTTTGGTGCGTTTGTTTTTGCTTTCGGTTTGCCAGCTCTTGCAAAAGAAGGGCATGCACAACTTGTTTACCGGTTTGCCGTTCCTCTGGCCTTTTTTTTCTTTTACCAGTTTCTGTCCTCAGGTCGACCGCGCGCTTTCGCGCTGGCTTTTTTCTGGCTCGCCGTACAGTTTTATTGCTCTATATACCTGGGTGTTTTTCTTGCCTATTTTTTATTCGCCCTTGCTCTTGCCGCAGTTTTTTATGGTCGGTTACAAATTTTTCTTGTTTGGCTCCAGTACTGGCGCGAAAACAAATTATCTGGAGTGCTCGTTGCGTTTTTGCTGTGGGTCTTGAGTGTGCTTGCAATATTGTGGCTGCTCTATCAATACAAAACGCTCAGCGCAGCTTACAAATTCGAACGAAGCCCCCAGGAAATCCTGGATCTGCTGCCGCGACTCTCAAGCTATTTGATTGCTGACCGCTCCGCACTGACAGGCTGGATCGGTGCTGGACTCTCTGCGGTGCCGATGCGTCATGAACAGCAAATGTTTGTCGGTCTCGGGTCAGCTTTGCTGGGCTGTGCAGGTTTGTATTGTGTATGGTTTAGCCGCAATACGCATCGTGTAGAGGGCAGGATACTGAGTCTGTCACTTGGTATGCTTTTTTTGACGACTCTGTTTGCAGGTGGTTTCTCTCTCTACCAGTACGTCATGCTTGTTCCAGGCCTGAGTTCCGTGCGCGCCGTTTCGAGAATCATTCTGGTGCTGTTGTTACCCTGGAGTGTTCTGGTTGCGATTGCCTGCGAAGTGTTGTTGCAGGCCAACCAGCGCGGCTGGGTGAGGCGACTCGTTTTTCTAATGCTGTTGACAGCAGTCAGCGCAGAAAGTGTTTTTTACCAATCCAATCATGTGCCGGTGACAGCCTGGCGTGAGCGTCAACAGCAAGTCGCACAGCAGATCACACTCCCTGTATCCAGCGACGAGATTTTATTCGTGCTCCCCAGAGAGGGTGATATCAACTACAACACTGAACTGGATGCGATGATTCTCGCCCAGGATCTCGGCGTGGCGACGCTGAACGGCTATTCAGGAAATCTCCCGCCCAATTTTGACATGTTGCATCCGTGTAATTCTTTTGAAAACAGACTGAATACTTTTTTGCGTATCGGTAACTGGAATTTTCTGGATAGAGAAACGTTACGATCGCGAGTTCGCCTGGTTGAGCAGACTCCGTGTCCGATCGCTCCTATTATCGCGACTGACGAGGTGATTGACCGAGCTGTGGCCTCAGACCTTGTGCTGGATATCACGGCGCAAGCAGAGAAAGGGCAGGTCATAGCGACGATTCGCCTGTCGAACCGGTCGAGCAAGACTTTGACCAGTTTGATGACCAAAGGACCGCTCAGACTGTCCTGGCGCTATGTCGCACTGGATTTGTCAGGCCAGCCAACCATCCAGCCGGATTGGGTCTTCAGGAAAGATTTGTATTTTTCAATTCAAAAAAATGAAACATATACTGAAAGACTGAGTCTCCAGCCGCCGCCTGCTGCGGGTTTGTACAGGCTGGAATTCACCCTGGTACAGGAAGGTGTTGTTTGGTTGCAGGATCTGGGTATGAAAGTTGGCGGCGTTGAGCTTCGTATTGATTGATAAACGCGATTGAAATTAATTAGAGATTGATCGCATTTATAATCAAAGTGTTTACAAGGGAAACTACTTTTTACCGTGCCCTTGCCATGAAATGAAATTTTTGAGTCCTTAATTATGAAAATTCTGGTTGTTGGTGCAGGCTATGTCGGTCTGGTGACTGCCGCATGTCTTTCAAGCAAAGACAATGAGGTCGTCTGCGTGGATACGGACCCTTCCAAAATTGCCAGACTTGAGCAAGGCATCATCCCTATTTATGAGCCTGGACTTAAAGAGGTTGTGGATGCGTCCATCAGCAGTGGATGCCTTCATTTTGCTGGCAGTATTCAAACCGGCTTGGCAAAGCTTGACAGCGCGGGCGATACGCCAACCTTAATTTTTATTGCAGTTGGAACGCCTCAGGGCGAGGATGGGTCTGCGGACTTGCGTTATGTCTTGGCTGCGGCGCGGGAAATTGGGCAAGCCCTGATTGGACCGGCGATTGTGATCAATAAGTCGACCGTACCGGTTGGTACCGCAGATCTGGTTAAAGGCGAAATCGCCTGGCAACTCTTTCAGCGCAAATGTTTTGTCGAATTTGATGTTGCAAGTAATCCGGAGTTTCTCAAAGAAGGCGCGGCGATTGATGATTTTTTCAAGCCAGACCGCATTGTGATTGGCACGGATAATGCGCGCACCCGAGAGCAATTGATCAAGCTCTATCAACCTTATGTTATTAATGATAGTCAACTGCTGACTGTTGGCGTGAAAGAAGCGGAACTGATCAAATATGCTTCGAATGCGATGTTGGCAACTCGGATTTCGTTCATGAACGAAATCGCTAATATTTGTGATCGTTTTGGTATTAATGTCGAAGACGTCAGGCAAGGCGTGGGTTCGGATTCACGGATCGGGCCTGCATTTCTGCGCCCCGGTTGCGGTTATGGCGGCTCGTGTTTCCCTAAAGATGTTCAGGCGCTGGTTCGC
This sequence comes from Burkholderiaceae bacterium, assembly GCA_036725985.1. Taxonomy (GTDB): domain Bacteria; phylum Pseudomonadota; class Gammaproteobacteria; order Burkholderiales; family Burkholderiaceae_B; genus Zwartia. The sequence continues at coordinate 136,455 of DAIMDD010000001.1, read as the reverse complement.
ATCGCTCAGAGCGTGGGCGTCGAGCCCATCGTGTTAAATGGCGTTGAGGCTCGCAACAAAAAGCAAAAACAGTATTTGTTTGAGCAGATTGTCGCCAGAATGGGTAAAGATCTGGATGGCCGCAAAATTTGTGTCTGGGGCTTGGCTTTTAAACCCGACACCGATGATATGCGCGAGGCATCCTCTATTGATCTGATCCGCGCCCTCTGCGCGGCCGGTGCGACGGTTTTTGCGCATGATCCTGTTGCAAAACAGGTCGCCTTAACTGTCTTCGCAGATCTGATTCGCACAGGTAAATTATCAATTCTCGATGAGCCATTAGATGCGGCGACTGAGGCTGATGCGGTGGTTTTGGTGACAGAATGGTCCCAATACCGTCAGGTTGATCTTGAGAGGCTCAAGGCTATTGTTCGCCAGCCTGTCTTTTTTGATGGGCGCAATCATCTTGATCCTGCTCACTTGAAGCGACTTGGTTTCTTTTACTCGGGTGTCGGACGCGCGTGATGATGAAAAAAATACTAGTGACGGGAGGTGCTGGTTTTTTAGGTTCCCACCTCTGCGATAGATTGATCGGACAGGGTCATCAGGTGATATGTCTCGATAGCTTGTTTACGGGAAATATCCGAAACATCGAAAACCTGAAAAATAACAAGGCCTTTACTTTTATCAAGCATGATGTCGTTGATCCGATCAATATCGATTCTCTTGATGAAATCTATAATCTCGCGTGCCCTGCCTCTCCAGTGCATTACCAGTACAACCCTATCCACACCATGAAAACTTCCGTACTGGGAGCGTTAAATGTTCTGGAGCTCGCACGGTTGACAGGTGCAAAAGTATTTCAGGCCTCGACCTCAGAGGTGTATGGTGATCCCTCTGTACATCCTCAACCTGAAGAATACTGGGGTAATGTCAATACCATTGGTATACGGAGTTGTTATGACGAGGGTAAGCGCGCTGCGGAGACTTTGTTTTTCGATTATCAGCGTACCCATAAGTTGCGTATAAAGGTTGTTCGCATCTTTAATACCTATGGTCCTCGGATGGCTGCCGATGATGGTCGGGTTGTGAGTAATTTTATTGTTCAGGCCTTGCGAGGCGAGGACTTGACTATTTATGGCGATGGCTCGCAGACGCGTAGCTTTTGCTATGCCGATGATTTGGTTGAGGGATTTATCCGATTGATGAATGCGCCCGATGAGGTGGTTGGTCCAATTAATCTCGGCAATCCTGGGGAGTTCACGATGATTGAGCTTGCTGAAAAAGTGCTACGTCTGACTGGCTCAAAAAGTAAACTGATCCATATGCCGCTCCCACAGGATGATCCAAAACAGCGCAGGCCTGATATTTCGAAAGCCCGCGAGTACCTGAACTGGACGCCTACTGTAGCGCTCGATCAGGGACTGGAGCGCACGATTGCTTATTTCAGAACTGCGATATAAAAAATGAACCATTCCAGCGCCAACGGGACTGACGGTGATTTTGCCGTTGTTATGCCTATCTACGAAGATCAGGAGGCTTCTACACGCTTGTTTCGCGAGCTGTTTGCTGAGTACGGCGAGAGGGTTTTCGTGGTGGCCGTTGATGATGGTTCCGTGCATCAACCCGTCAATAGTGAGGTTCTCGAAAGCACAGGTCTGAAGGGTGTCGTGATCAGTTTAAAACGTAACGTCGGTCATCAGCGCGCGATCGCGATCGGAATCAATTACGTTGCGGATCAGATGCCGGATATGCCGTGTACGGTTGTGATGGATTCAGATGGCGAGGATACGCCACAGTCTATCCGCCAGCTAGTTGAGCCGATGCGTTCGCCCAACGTTGATGTCGTTGTGGCGCAGCGTAAAAGCCGTATTGAAACACTGCGTTTTAAAACTTTCTACATTGTTTATAAAACACTTTTCCAATGGTTGACCGGTCGCAAAATCAGCTTTGGAAATTTTATGGCGCTTAAACCTTCCGCATTAAAGCGACTCATGGCCATGCAAGAGCTCTGGGTGCATGTGGCGGCCTGTGTGCTGACTTCAAAGCTACGGGTGCAATCCCTGCCGATTGATCGTGGGCCACGCTATGCGGGTAAAAGTAAAATGAATTTTGTCGGTCTCGCACTGCACGGTTTTCGTGCGCTCATGGTGTTTGCCGAGGATGTGCTGGTGCGCGTCGGGATTGTTTGCGCGTTCGTTGCGCTTGTCGCGGTGCTCTCGAGCTTACTCGCAATTATTCTGAAATTCTCTGGTTTTGCGACGCCAGGGTGGTTCTCGGTTGTGCTTGGTATTTTGCTATTGGTGTTTTTGCAAACAGGCGCTTTAACCCTGATGACTCTTATGCTGACAGGGGTTGTGCGGGCAGGGGCTCCAAATCAGATCGATTACAAGGCCTACATTAATCAGATTAAACGTGTCGGCTAATCCCCAGCAGCTCATGCGCGGGTTGTTCAAAAGACAATCCGTCAGGTATGTGATCAACGGCCTGCTTGCCACGGCGGTTCATTTTGGCGTGCTAACTTTTAATTTAAATTGGCTCGCCTGGAAGTCAGCCGGCGTATCAAATTTGGTGGCGGCCATCTTCGGTATAGCGACCTCCTTTATTGGCAGTCGTTACTATGTTTTTCAGGGTTCGACTGAGCCTTTGGTGCGTCAGGCTTTTCGATTCATTTTTTTATATATCGCCATCGCATTACTGCATGGCGCCCTCATGTATTTATGGGTAGACGTCTATCTGATGGATTACGTTTCAGGTTTTGTTATGGCGACCTTCATGCAGATGGTTTTTAGTTTTTGGGGAAATAAAGTGATGGTATTCAAAGTATGAAGCTCATCAAATTTATTGTGGCGAACTTATTGTTTGTACTATTACTGTTAGCCATCTATATCCTCCATGTAAAGTTTTTCAAGATTAACGTTGTCTTCTACAGTTCAATTCTTGATGGGGTGCTGGCTGCGTTATTGGCGCTAGCTCTGGTTTCGCTGGTGAGGTGGCTCGATGTATATAGCCATTTTGAAAAGTTCCAGTTAATACTGAGCTGGTTGCTTCTGGGCTATGCTTTTGCTATCTCTGTACCGACGGTGATTGATCGTTCTTTGTCTTTCTATACGCTGGAAAAACTGCAGCAACGCGGTGGTGGAATCAAACTTGCTGCGTTTGAGGAAGTGTTTGCCAAGGAGTACATGACAGAGCATCGTTTGGTCGATGTCAGGCTGACCGAGCAGGAGCAGTCCGGCACGATACAGATTGAAAATGGTTGCGTTAAATTAACCGCCTGGGGCGATGCGCTTGCCACGGCAAGCCGCTATTTCAGAAATCACTTTTTACCTAAAGAAAGGTTGCTGATGGGCAAGTATTCCAGTGATCTGACCGATCCGTTTTCTAAAAGTGTGACGTCTGTGGATTATTTATGTAAATAGTCAGACACGACTATCTGATAAGTTTTTTTCTGATCCAGCGGAAATGAATTAATCGTAAATAAACAGCCATGTAGAGGGCTGCACACAAAATAAACCCAAAAATCAAGGCTGGAGTATTACGCCTGAAATAAATCGCCAAAAGGCAGGGTATGACTGCGTAGAGCAGCGCAAGCGGCATAACCAGGGCATTTTGCAGGGTAGGGTTTTTGCTCGAAATGTATTTTCTTGTGATCCGGGACCAGAGCAAACTGTGCAGGTGTAGCCGATCAGGTTTGCCGAGATTGTGCGTCCGTGCCCTGCGTCGTAGCATCGAAAAGAGCACTTCAAAAATAGGATAGCCACAGGCGAGAAGAGGTGCCCAAGGTGATACACCTGGGTTTCTGGCAGTAATCAAGACCGCCATCCAGCCAAGTAAAAACCCGAGTAAATAGGCTCCCCCATCACCTAGAAATATTTTGCCGTAGGGATAATTTACAAGCATGAACCCGGCAATCGCACCACCTATTACAAAACAGACTTTTGCTGAATCAGCATCACCGGACTTGAAGGCAATGAGTCCAAGCGTAGCCAGACTCAATAATACGGTGCCACTAGCCAAGCCATTAAAACCATCGATGATATTGATGGCATTGGCTACGCCACCTAAAGCAAAAGCTGTGAAAAGAATGGAAATAGGTGCGAATCTTAAAGCCGTGTCGAAACCCCAGAGGTCGAGCCTCGTTACGCTTACCCCAGTGAGCCACCAGGCGAGTAGACCACTGGCCATCGTTGCGAATAATCTTTCAGCAACGACACCTCTTTTGCTGATGTCTTCGACTACGCCTGAAAAAAATGCAGGTAAAGAAGCAATGAGCATCGGCCCCAGGATTGCCCGGACTGACTCCGGGGCAAACCACCAGCCAACCAGGAGTCCGAAGGCAACACCAATCCCACCGATGCGTGGGGTTGGATTTTCATGTACTTTTTGAACCCCGCTCAAGCTATCCATAGTGTGCTTACCGTGCCAGTGGCGTGTAATGACAATAGCCTGACAAATGAAAAGCGTCGCTAATCCACCCATGATAAGTGCGAGTCGCGGGATTGAAAAAGACAGCATTGAGCTAGCCTATAGAAAGGAATTGGTGATGGCTCTTTGCGTGATTAAGCGCAATTCTGCACCAAAAAGTGTGTAATTTTACATTTTTCACTAGATTAATGAGTCGGGTCTTAAAGAGGCTTACAATAAGCACGGTCTATTACAGAGCGCTCAAGCCAAATTCTATCCATGCAACAACAGACTGAAATATCGATCTCGGACGTCTTAGGATTTTTGAGGTCTAACTGGAAACTTTACTTTGCGTGCTTAATTTTGTTTGTTTTAGCAGCGCTTGGGATGACTGTAGTCTCGCCCCACTATACCGCTAGCCTGACGCTTAAACATAATGTGCAAAATAGGCCAGCAGGCGCTTTACTCGCGACCGAAGATCTCTACGACGGACACTTTGATCTGGTGACGTGGCGCGCGATCCAAGAAAAACTTATATTAATCGCCAGGCAAGAAGCAGACCGTTCAGACAACAACTCTAAACTGCTGTCTGAAATGAGTTCCGCATCCTGGTGGGCCCAGCATGTCGCACCGGTGAAGTCGCTGACCTCGGATGAGGCTAAAGAGTTGCTTGGCATAAACGCCATGATCGTGGGTACCAATAAACCCACCGAAGACTCTAACGCGGTTCAGTATCTGGGTCGCGCCATTAAAGAGTCTACCCGTATCTCTGGGCTCGCCATCACTTTTGAGGCGGACACCCCACACAAAGCGATCGAGAGTACGGAAGCCGCTGCCGATAATATTAAAAATATTGCCGGTGTGCTGCGTTTCAAAAACTACGTAGCAGGTCTGGAAAAGAACATACTGGATTCAACAAGTATAAATAATCTTGAATTTAGTCAATTAAATAGAGATTTGTCACACTTCAAAATGAGACAAAAAGAGCTTGAAAGGCTTCATAAAGCCTATCCTGACGCGCCAAGGGTTCTCCCTGAGGGAGATTTCCGTCAGGAGCAATCCACAAAATATCTGCCCCTGACGAATCAGCTGATCGCAAATAGCCTGAGTATTTTTGATATAGAAAACCGTATCAGCCAGATTACTGAGCTGAATAAGCAAAATGAACTGATCGCAAAATTTAATGCGCGTCTACAGGCTGTGCTGTCAAAAACCTCCACGTATTCAGTGCTCTATCAAGAGATGGCTGCAATACAAGAGGCGATGCGCAAGCAAATTGCAGATACGGACTTTGCCGCAATGCAGCAACTTGATACCATCCAATATCAGCTCACAACTATCAGACAAATCGCCCAGGATCAGTTTAGTAAAACCAGTGTCACGATCATTAAAAAACCTGACTATTACAGAACGGCATCCAAAGCTGCTTTTCTAGGTTTAGTGATAGGCTTTTTATTATCGCTGCTTATTTTGCTAGTTAGAAAGTCTGGATATCAAAGGCCGTAATAAAACCAATTTACCTCAACGAAAGTATTATAAAAAATCATGCACTCGCCTGAGTTATTAAAACGAAATTTAAACGAAAACGGCTACGTTTTAATTAAAAACGCATTTACTACCGATGAAATAGATCAAATGCGTGCAGGGGTCCAGTCCGCGTTGAGAGTGCGTCTTAAGCATGGTCAAGGAGTGATTGAGGAAAAAACGGCTCGCGAGGGTGTTTTCTACAGCCTACCGGAATTACTTTCCGTCCAGGAGTTAGCCGAATTTAATCATGTTGTCCTGGAGCCTCGGCTGACGAAATTAATTTCCCAGCTACTGGATGGACCTATTTGTTATTTCGGCGACAGTGTTGCACAGGTTGGTACTGGCACACGCGGGTTTCATAAAGATAACGTAGATAGAAACGATCAGAGTGGTCCGGACTGGCAGTCTAACTATGATGTTGTGCGGCTGGGTATTTATACTCAGGATACACATTCTTATAGCGGTGGCATGCAATTAAGACATCGGTCTCACCTATGGGCTAATCGCTTCAAAGGACGCCCACTGAATATGAGACTTAAAAAGGGCGATATCCTGATCTGGAAACTCACCACAACGCATAGCGGTAATACACTGCTACCAAGGTTATTTCCGTGGTTTAGTTATTTATTACCCCGCCTCACAACGTATTTACCTAAATGGTTGTTTAGACCGTATGCCAGTCAAAGAGTGGCTTTGTTCATGAGTTTTGGTGCTCTAAAAAGTGAACATACCAAAAACTATCATCGCTATCTAGAGCAGCGGTCAGATACGATCAAATTCACACCGACAGAAGACGCTCAGAAGTTAGCTAAAAACCAGAACGTTACTTTACTCGCTCTCAAAGCGTAATTATAAAAAATGAAAACTTATGCCACAGCTTAATGATCTGTGTCCCTTGCTGCGCAGATTGCTGTCATGGTATGGCATATTTTTTGGTGCGATCTGTACCGCGATTCTGCTTATCGGAAGTTTTCCTGCACAGGATCGTATTGCGCAGCTCTGCGCCGTAGTTTATTTTTTACTTGCCTTTCTCCTGGGCTGGCATGCGAAGAGATATGGCTTAAGCAGCATCGTATTTTTATTGCCTTTGCTACCGACGTTCAATACGCAAGTCACCGCTGTTTTTCCATCACTACAATTACCACTGGCGATTTCTGGCATCAGAGTTATTTCAGGTTTTGTAGTTGGCGTTTATTTACAGCATGCTGTTTACGAACGGAAGTATTTTCAAACCTTATCTTTGCCAGGCATTCTCAGCCTGACTTGTGTTGTCTTGACCTGTTCAGTGGCCTTGGCTGTTGCGAGAAACTTATGGATGTCAGGGTCTGTTTTTTCATTCCGGGGACTTCTCTACAACGCGCTTCATTTTTCCCTGAACGGCTGGAGAGATGATTATTACCCGCTCACGGATCTGCTTACCTTCGGTCTGGCTGCGACCTTTATGGGAACAATCATAGCCTTGCTTCGTGAGGAAAAAGATCCGACTGTAACGCTTATGCGACCGGTTTTATGGGGTATCATCATCGCTGCGCTGTGGGCAATGGTGCAGAATAGAACGGGTCTGGGCTTGTCATATTCTTCCGCCTCCGGTAACCGCTATTATCAGATGTTTGGCTATGCCAGCACCGGCTTCCAACCTGATATACATGCTTTTTCAGCACACATGCTCTTAGGTGCAGTGGGTGCCTGGGGCTGTTTTTTTATCAGGAAGCAGTCGCTCAGCAGATGGTTAATCACCGCTGCCATTGTGATGGGCTGGGCAGGACTTTGGGCGAGTAAATCAAGAGGATCAATTTTATTAGCAAGTTTGATTTATTTGCTTGTGTTGGCTGTGCTGCTTTGGCGTAAGAACAAACTTTATTTTTTTATAGCGACAACGCTAGCATTTTTCTCTGCCTCGGCGATTTATGTTTTTCACCGTTGGGGATTATCAATAATCCCACTTTGGTTGATCCAGTATGTTGAGTCTTTACCTAAACTGCACATTACCAATCTTGAAGCCTTAAACGCACATTTTGGTCATCGCGCCGAAATTTATCACGCTGCGTTCAGGATGTTTCAAACACTGCCTGTGTTTGGACTGGGTCAGGCTAGTTTTTATTCGATGTCAGGCATACAGGATTTTGCTAAATCCAGATTTCTGGGGCAAATCCAGGGTGAGAATGCGCATAACTATTTTTTGCAAACACTGACAGAAACCGGTTTGATTGGTACCGCGATTTTCTGTGCAGCCATCCTGCTCCCATGGTTTAAAAGTACCAGTAAAAATAATTTATATCCCGCTTATGTCCTGATACTAGCGATTGGCTTGGGTAATTTATTTGCACACGCTTTACTTGTAAGAGAAAATTTCTTTTTGCTCTGTGCGGTGCTTAGCCTGTTGTATGCGATCTTGAGTCGCTCAGAACAGCGCTCGACTCTTCTGGATAGACTGTCAATCCGCAGGAAGCTGTCCGCATCGATAATCGTGAGCCTGTCGATTGTGCTTGGCTTGCAGGAGGTCTATAGGTCCTTCGGTCACTCCCCCTACCTATACGGTGCAAAATGTTTTGTTGCAGCGCCCCTCAATAGTAACGAGTGGACCTCGGGAATGATTGACATACAAATACCTGAAGGAACGACGCAAATTGAATTACACCTCAGTAATGTCCAGCCAGATGTGGCGAACAATCCCTTGGGTGTGGCGGTTAACTTGCTGGATAATAAATCCAAAATTGTCTCCTCCAGTCAGCTTTCCATCAGTCAGCCTGGTGCGCAGGTCCTTCGAGTCCCGCTCGGACAACTGACTCAATCCTCAGAGCCGCCTGTCCGCGCAAAACTTGAATTATCGCGCTGTTTCACACCTCGTAATTTGGGTGTCAATACGGACACCCGCAGACTTGGAGTATTACTCAAAGAGCTGGTATTTATAAAAAAAGAATAAGAGTTAATTTCAATTATTTTAATAATTGACATGCCTGAAATTGCGAGGCGACAGTTTTCGCAACGATCAAATTACCCTGTTGATTCAGATGGCCTGCCGGAGCGAATATTTTCTCGTCTTTTTTCAGCGCCGCGTGTAGTGCAGGACCCGGATTAATCACGCAGTCTGAAGGCAACAAGGCTTTATCCTCCTGGAGTTGGGACAGGTAATTAAATTCCCCTTTGATCATTTCAATATGTGATGGAAACACCAAAAAAGCTGGCCGGGCGTGATTTTTTTCAATAGCAGATCTGAACCGCGTCAGTAATTTTCCTTGGAGCTCAGTGGCACGGGGATCTTTCAGAAAACCGATTCGTTTTGAAAGAATTTGACGCCCTCTGATTATTACGGCCTTTATGATGTGAAAGGAGTAGGGAAATTTTATGTTGTATGCATTAAAGAACAAGTCGTGGCGATGGTAGGCTTTAATGGCCTCGAGCGAATCAGATTCGGGCATAGGTACAAGTTTTAAGGTATCATTTTCATCATCTGTAATGAAATATGGTTTCAGTGGTTTGTCTTTTTGAGAACCGTAAAAAATCCAGGAGGCCGCTAAATTACGTTTCATCATCTCAGGGTAAAGACCAATAATGACAAGCGGTGATTGTGTTGGAGTGCCCTCATATAAAAGGAGGGCTTGGTCTAGACCGAAGCCTCCAACACCATAGTTAGAAATTTTGCATCCAATCAGAGGGGACGCCTGATTTTCCCAGGTTTCATTTGGTTGAACTTCTTCACCAAAGGTAAACGAGTCGCCAAACGCGACCGCACATTCCTTGCCCTCATAGTCGCCAGGCCGAGGCATCGGCTCGGAGGATATCCAGCCATAGGGGGAAGAGGATTTATATGTTTGGCTGAAGGCTTTCTGATCGAAATGCCAGTCAAAAACCGAGCTGAGGTTTAATGAAAAAAATATAAAACATAACACCTCTAGCAAGATTAAAAATATACAAATTAGTAAAAAATAAAAGAAGTAAATTTTTATTTTGCTGTTAATCATGATTCGAACAATTAGATTTTTTGAGGCCTTTGGAAATATGGGAAGGTTATTCCTTGCATTGCTGAAGCAGCAAGTAATGCAAATAAGAATGACCCCTGGCTTAATTTGAATGTTTCGTGAAACATGCCGATAGCCAGGATACCAATGACTGCGCACAGTAATGCTATTTCATTGGATTTATAGAGATGCAGCAGTATGCGTCCCAATAAGTACAGGTAAGCAAGGAAACCCACGATCCCTGTACGAAATAAAACATCAAGCAACTGATTGTGGGCAGCGCCATTCAGATCGGAAAACATGACCCAAACACCCAGAAAACCTGACCCAAAAAAAGGACTGTCAGACAAGTAGTTAAAGACCTGTCTAATCATATAAAGACGGTAGCCCTCTGAGGACTCGAGTTCGTCATAAACATAGGTGTCGTAGGCAGGCATAGAAGGATATGGAAAGTAGCCTTGTACAGCCGCTGCGGTGATATTGATTTTTAACAGACGAAGTGAAAAAAATTCAAAATAATCCGGAAACACACAATAGGATGAAATAGCAACAATGCTCGCTAAGAGTATGGTCAAAGCTAAATTTAAAATATTTTTCTCTAGCAACGGCGAGGGATTCTTGAACCAGCGTAAGCAAATAATTGAAAAGTACGTCAGGCTTGAGAGCAGCAGGCCGGCAATACTACTGCGTGAGAACGTGAGTCCCAGTCCATTAATGAGAATGAATATCAGTAGATATTTAAAAAGGCGCTGAAGACCACTGTTGGTTTGATACAGGAAAACAAGCCATAGCGCTGCGAGCAAGATAAAACCATAGCGCTGTGACTGTACGATTGGTCGCATCAAATCGTAGCCTAGCGACACCCCCCCCGCGGCATAGTAGGTGTAAAAAGAGTTCAAACAATATAAAACAGAGACGCCGACAATCGCTATTTTGAAACAACGGAGCATGTGCTCATCTACCTTCACAACAAAAAAAGCGAAGACTGACATGAACAGGATAAAACTGATTAGACGCCGTTCCCAAAATGCGTAATAGTCATATTGATATGCAAGCGTCACTAAAAAAATCGTCAAATATAGTAGACCTAACAAGAGCACTTCATTTGCGGGTCTGAGCAGCGTTCGGCCGGAAATTAAAAAGATAAAAGGGAAAAGGATAAAGGAGTAATTCGCTGAAACATTGTCTCCTCTGACCATGAAAGAGAAAGGAGTTAAAAAAAGAATGAATAAAAAAATCACTCCTAGCGTGTACCCATCAAATCGAAAAGCTACAGTCGGGCGATTAAGTTGCAACATCTTACGCCGCACCTTTCTCAAGTACTGGCGCAGCCGTGATTGACGCGCGTGCAAGCCAGGCTGTCCAGATCACATAGGAGCTTGAAAAGCATACCAGCGCAACGACGATACCAACCAGGCCTGCTACCCATGCGCCTAAGATGTTTAATGCACAGCCAAGTATGGCGGTACTGATCTTGACGGGTAGTAAATGCTTTGATCGAACCTCGCTCATTAATTTGAGAGCAAACATCTGTCCAGTTGCGAAAAAACCTCCGGCCAGTACAAACCAGGGTAATAGGTATGAATAGCCGCGAAAGCTAGCACTCACAAAGATTTTGAAGACCCAGGGGTGTAAAACAGTAGCAACCAGCGCTGCAATAAGGGTGAACACGAGAAGGGTCCAGCTAATTAGCCAGTTGACCCGATGGACATTCTGGTTACGGGTAGGGTCCGAAGCATCACCGGCTCTTTGAAAAAAAATCGGCGTTAGAAACCCTGAAGCCAAGCCTGAAAGCATCATAACCGGTACATATCCCAGCTGAAATAGTACAGAATAAACGCCAACATCATCGGTATTCGCAAAAATTTGTAAAGCCCAGCGATCAGAGGCTTGTTGTGCCCAGGTAAAAATCCCCCAGGTTGAGAACGGCCAGGCGTAGCTCCAGATTTGTGATAACCATGCCTGATTGTCAGAGTCAACCGCTGGGGAATCGTTAGTCGCTGGAATCGCGAAGTGCAACAGAAATTTATTTAAAGAGAGCACTATAAGCGCCGAGACAAAATAGCCAAGCATGACGCTAGTGCTCGATGCGCCAGCCAGGTAAATCACTCCAATCGACAATAAGATTTTACCAATAGCATCCAGACCGTTGGCGAGATTGACGATACCCCTGTGTCGGGCGGCATTTTGGATATCGCTGTAAACGCTGTTATAGCTGCTTACGATAGAGAAAAGGATCGAAACAAGGACTAGAGTGATCCATTCTGACTGCTTCAGGACGAGAAGCCCCGCGCAACACAGCAGACCAATCAGAATCACGACAAGAACCGCGCGGTTTAATAACGTGTAGGCGCTACGTAAATAGCTGTGTAAAGATTTTTTTTCTGCCGCAATAGAGTAAAAACGCCCAATCCCTGAAATCAGACCACACATGACAATCTGATTGATCAGATTGACCAGGGTTAAAGCAAGCGCAAGCTCACCGTACTGAGTGGGAGTCAAATACTCGGTCAATACTCTGACCAGCACCAATGACCCTGATACAACAACTACCATGCCAACAGCTATCAGCAGGTTCTCTCTAGCCAGACGCTTGAGACGCTCAATATTCATGACCCACCTGCCGATTGTCCGGCTTAAATACGATAGTAAGCACGATACCAGTCAGCAAAGTTAGCTACACCAGCGTTGACCGAGGTGTTTGGTTTGAATCCAACCCAGGCATCCAGATCGCTGACATTGGCAGCCGTAGCCGGCACATCACCAGACTGCATAGGTAAGTAGTTTTTGGTTGCGGTTTTACCTAGGGCATTTTCAAGGGCGAGGATGTAATCCATCAAGGGAGTTGGTTGACTATTACCGATATTGAAAATACGGTATGGCGCATTACTTGAGGCTGGATCCGGGTACTCAGGGTTAAAGGACGCGTCAGGGCAAGCTGGTTTATCCGCACAGCGAATGACCCCTTCGACGACATCATCTACATAGGTAAAATCTCTGATCATTTTCCCATGGTTGAAAATATCTATCGGTTTATCTTCAAGAATGGCTTTTGTGAAGAGAAACAAGGCCATGTCGGGTCGTCCCCATGGCCCATAAACAGTAAAAAACCTCAAACCAGTCGTGGGAACTCCATAAAGATGGCTATAGGTATGAGCCATCAATTCATTTGTCTTTTTAGTCGCAGCATACAAGCTGATCGGATGATCGACACTTTGACGTTCACTGAAGGGCAAACTCGTATTGCCGCCGTATACGCTGGAACTGCTCGCATAGACAAGATGTCTGACAGGGTAATGGCGACAGTTTTCAAGAACGTGTAAAAAACCCTTAACATTTGAGTCGATGTATATATCGGGATGCGTGATTGAAAATCTGACGCCAGCCTGTGCTGCCAGATGAATAACATATTCAGGCTTTTCTGACTCAAATACCTGGGTTAGTTGAGATTTATCGGCAATATCAATCTGATAAAAATTGAAATTCGTATAGGCCTTTAACTGCTCAAGGCGTGCTTTTTTTAGTTCAATGTCGTAATAATCACTGAGATTATCCACTCCAATGACATTTTCCCCGCGCTTAAGTAAACGCAGGGCGGTATGCATCCCTATAAATCCAGCAGCACCTGTAACAAGATATTTCATCAAGGAGTGTAAACGTGTCCAAAAAATTCAAATGACAAGATAACAGATAATCATTTGCGTGTTCAGCTTGAAGCCAGTGCATTAAATCTTTGCGCGTAACGGTCTTTAATCCAACTCGTAGGCGTTTTTGTAATCTTTGATTAAGCCGGGATGTTGATTTTCTTTGAGCAAAATACAGTTGCCAACCACCAGCATATCGATGTCTGTTCCCATCAAGAAGCGAAATGAGTCCTCCGGTGAACAGACAATCGGCTCACCTCTTACATTGAACGAGGTGTTGACGATAACAGGACAACCCGTTAACTCCTTAAACTTTGACAGTAATTGGTAGTATTTTAAATGTGTCTCAGGATGAACCGTCTGAATCCGTGCGGAATAATCGACATGCGTCACAGCAGGTATGATCGAGTGCGGAATATTTAGCCGATCAATACCGAACAGCTTATCAGTATCTGGATTTTCGGCTAGCTGTTTATCTCTGGCGACCTGAGCAACCATCAACATGTAGGGACTATCAGCGTCGAAATCAAACCACTGATTAACATCCTCTCTCAGTACGCTCGGAGCGAAAGGCCTGAAAGACTCGCGAAACTTAACTTTTAGATTTAACTGCTTTTGTACCGTGGGCGAGCGTGGGTCAGCAATAATCGAGCGGCCGCCCAGGGCGCGTGGACCAAACTCCATCCGCCCCTGATGCCAGCCAATTGCTTTGCCAGCAGCGAGCGCCTGGGCCGTGGTTGTAATCATTTCTTCATGGGAAACGCTGGTGAACACGGCACCTGCATCCTGCAGGCGTTTTTCGATTTCTTGCTGACTATAAGAGGGCCCCAGGTATGAGCCTTTCATGGCGTCACGAGCCAGAACAACTCGAGGATTATCTAGCATCATATAGTAGACGGCCAGGGCTGCCCCGATTGCGCCACCCGCGTCTCCCGCAGCAGGCTGAACCCAGATATTTTCAAAAATACCCTCGCGCAGAAGTTTACCGTTCGCAACGCAATTAAGTGCTACACCTCCAGCTAGACACAGATTTTTTTGCCCTGTTGCGCGCTGAATGCCTCTTGCGAGTTTGATGACGATCTCTTCAGTAACAACTTGTATCGATGCGGCTAGATCCATTTCGCGCTGGGTCAGCGCACTTTCTGGCTTACGGGGTGGACCACCGAACAGGTCGTCAAACCGCTGGTTTGTCATCGTCAGACCAACACAGTAATTAAAGTAACTCATGTCTAGATGAAATGAGCCATCGTCTTTAATATCAACCAGGTGTTTTTTAATCAAGTCAGCAAAGATTGGTTGCCCGTAGGGAGCCAGCCCCATAATCTTGTATTCGCCTGAGTTCACCTTGAACCCGCAGTAATAGGTGATCGCAGAGTAAAGCAGGCCAAGCGAATGGGGGAAATGAATTTCTTTTTGGATGGTGAGTTGATTGGCATTTCCAATTGCCAGAGAGGTGCTCGTCCATTCGCCCACACCGTCCATGGTTAAGACTGCAGCCTGCTCAAAGGGTGAAGGAAAAAAAGCTGAGGCGGCGTGGCTGAGATGGTGCTCTGAAAATAAAAGGCGCTTTTCCCAGTCAACAGTACGATCTAGTTCGTTTTTTAAAGATTTGATGATATTTTGTTTTTGAAATAACTTATCCTTTAACCAGACAGGTAGAGACGTTGCGAAACTCTTAAACCCTTTTGGCGCAAAAGCCAGGTATGTTTCAAACAAACGCTCAAATTTAAGAAAGGGTTTGTCATAAAAAACAATATGATCAATATCGCCGGCTGTTAAGTTCGCCTCGCTCAGGCAATAGTTGAGCGCATTGAACGGAAACGCAGCATCATGCTTGATCCTGGTGAAGCGCTCTTCTTGCGCCGCCGCAATGATCTCACCATCAATAATCAGGCAGGCCGCTGAGTCGTGGTAGTAGGCTGAAAACCCTAAAATACGCATAACTTAAAAAAGTGTGTAGATGAACGGTGCAATGACGGAGCCTTGGGCGGCAAGTAAAAGCGCACCGAGTAAAACGATTATAAAAATAATGGGTGCTAGCCAAAGCTTTTTTCGCACCCGCATGAAAGCCCAAAGCTCTTTTATAAATGACATGATAAGACCTTAAAACTGATTTTTAAAAGACTCAGTATCATTACTCGCTGATTCTCTTTCGATCCAGTAGCTAGACAAAGAGTTACGTTTAAGTTTGAGTTCATCGCGCCCCCTCATCCGGCACAGGAAAGCAGTAGGGGTAATAATAATGAAGAAAATGACCGCTAATACGATGGGGCTAGCGATTTTCCCAAGTAGCTGACCAAGGAGAAACCACGCTTTATTGAAAGGAGCAAAGAGGCTGGGTCGGATAAGTGTGACGAGGCCGGCTAGTGTTCCAGCAATTAAAAAGGTAATGGAGTATGACAGTGATCGGCTATTGAATACATAATCGTAAATCGTAAACAGTAACAGCACGACTGTAAGCAAATAGCCAAAGTGATGATTGGGTGGGAGTGGGGGGCGTAGTTTTTTATTCATGTTGGATTGTCACTTCATGCTGTTTTATTTAGCATTGTTTCCAATTGAGAGACACAAACTTTTTTTGAAAAATGTTCTGTGGCAAAACGCTTACCTGCCGCACCAATATTTTTAAACGCTTCACGCTGGGACATCAGACGCTCGATTGCTTCAAGGCATGCCTGAAAATCCGAAGAGTCCGCGCAAACACCACATTGGGCTTGCTCAATCAATGAATGACCGTCACTTGCCGAGTGCAAAAAAGCTAAAACTGGCAGGCCGGCCGCCATATGACCGAGTATTTTTCCAGGGACAACGGGCGTTTGGTTCTGGGGGCTCAGGCAGACAAGCCCTATGTTGCACGTATTGAGCAGATCGGGATACACATCTCTGGAAATGAATCCTTCGAACTGGACATTTGTTAACTGCATTTGCGCTGCACGTTTTTGTAGCGACTCTTTTTCTTTGCCGTCACCAACGAGCAGAAATAGCAGTTCCGTTTCGTGCTGCATATTTTTCGCAACATCAAGAATCAGTTCCAGATACTGTGAGGGTCCCATTACGCCTGCGAACACGGCAATGTATTTTTGCCGGATGTTCCATTTTTTTCTGAAATCTACAGGTACTTGCTCGCCAGTAATTGAGGTGTCGGACTGGTGGTGCTCAATATCGACCCAGTTATGCAAAATATTCAGGCGTCCCGCTATTTTCGGGTGGTCCTTCAGGAGCATGGTGCGATTACCTTCAGAGTGCACGGTCACGATACTCGCAGTTTTATATGCATACCGTTCCAGAGCCTGAAAAAATCGTATTTGTAACGGATTGCGCAAGATACCAAGATCAATAGCGTTTTGTGGAAATAAATCCTGAACGTTGAGCAACGTTGCGACGCCTTTTCTTTTGAACCAGCTTCCTACCAAAGCCAGTGGGAGAGGAGGACTATAGACAATGACAGCGTCGGGTTTTATTTTGTATTTTGCAAGCTTTAATAAAAACTGCACTGGCATAAATAGTTGCGCCAATCCCCTGATGAGGTAATTCACATTATGGTGTGGCAGGGTTTTGACGCGTATGACGTTAATGCTCTTCTCTTGTTCGAACGCCTTGAAAACGCGCTGCTTTTGAGCATGATCAAGATTGTATTCAGGCCAGGTGGTGATCACCGTTACTTCGTGTCCACGCAGTTGTAACTCTTCGGCAAGCTCAAGCATCAAGTGCGAGGCTGAACGAATCTCTGGAGGATAGGAGTCTGTAACAAGTAAAATTTTCACAGCGCTTCTCGTGTGACAGACTGTCCGCTGGCGAGAGACTGCTCAATAGCAAAGATTGTTTGCATGGTCGCAAAAATTTCTTTGGGCGGGACCAAAACGTTTGTTTTGCCTAGAATACAGTCACTAAAATGTTTGAGCTCTTCGCTATAGCCCATTTCTTGCCCGCTGGTTTTAAATTTGGTGATTTTCCCGTTATTCCAAAGCTCACTGGTGCGATAGTCTCTGGACGCAATGGTTTTGCCATCAAAAAAGATTTCGAGAGCTTCGCGTGAATAAGCTTTATCGCCTGAGGCAGAGTAAATCATTGTCCCAACAGAGCCCTCACTTAGTTTGAAACTGATTGCAATATTGTCGTTGTTGACGGTACTCAGGTTATCTCCGGAGATACGTTGTGCAGAGACGCGAACTATATTGGCGCCAACGAGTGCTTGAATCAGGTCGATGAAATGAGACATTTCACCTACGACGCGGCTGCGTCCTTCGTCCTCGGAATGCACCCAATGGGTGCCAGGCACAAAGCCCGTATTCACGCGTAACTGAATCACACAAGGTGCTTGTCGATTCTGCAGCCATTTCTGCATTTGAACAGTATGGGGCGAAAACCTTCTGTTATGGCCGACAAATAAAACCGGTAGATGCTGTTGCCTGGAGGCAAGGGTTATTAACGCATCGAGCTCTTCTTGCGTAGTGCAAAGCGGTTTTTCGAGAAACAGGTTTTTGTTGTTTTCAATCGCTGCCTGGACAAGGCTTGCATGCTGACTATGCGGGGTTAATCCAGCGATTGCCTGTATTTCAGGGTTTTTCCAAAGAGAACTGGCATCCGTTGCCTGATGAAGAAAACCAAACTTGCGGGCGCTGTGCTCTACGCTTGCTCCGGAACCTGTCACGAGGGTGTGGAGCACGATATTTGATTGTTTTTGTAGCGCGGGCAACAAAAGAGCCTTACCAAACAATCCTGCACCTATCATCGCTAAATTGACAGCGTGAGCGTTATGAGTCTGAGGGATTTTTGTTTCTGGAACGTTTAACTTGCGATCTAGCTCGGCAGTGCCTGAGTACTCAAGGAGCACGCCAATTGGCTGGACCAGTTGTCCGGCGATAAACTGGGCGTAAGCTTGCTGCGCCTCTGCAATCTCAAAGCGGTGTGTAATCAGTGGCTGCACATCAACTTTTTGATCCGCAAGGAGTCTTAAGAACTCTTCGAGGTTGCGTTTTTGCGTCCAGCGCACATCACCTATGGGTAAATCTATACCCTCGAGTTCATAGAGAGGGTCAAGTGAGCCTGGTCCTGCGGCTTTAGAGACAACAAGCTCAATCTCTTTTTGCCAGAGTTCATTTCGATCCGGATGAATATCCGCAGTTCCGACAACGACAATTCTGCCCTTGGGACGACATAACTGGATTGCCTGATCGACAGGTCCCCGGTCTTTGCTGGCCGCTGTAATGATAATGGCATCGGCTCCGTAGTTGTGCGTTTGAATGTCTGTCATGAGGCTCAGAGACCCGGCATCTGACGCAACATGTTTGAACCCGAATTTTTTAGCCAGGGAAGTTTTGTCTTCCGAGGGGTCCATTGCAATGACTTCGCACCCGTAGGCTCGTAACATTTGTATTGTCAGTAAGCCGAGTAAACCAAGGCCCATCACCACAACTTTAGAGCCGAAAGTCAGGTTAGCACTGCGCACACCATGCAGAGCGATGATTCCAAGCATACCGAAAGACGCTTGTTGCTCAGTGACTCCGTCCGGGATGCGACAAGCAAGATTGACGGGGATTGAGACAAACTCTGCATGCGAAGCAAAGCCTTGACCAACACACGCAACACGATCACCCGGGGAAAATTCAGTTGCTGCGATACCGCATTGCTCCACTACACCGGCACTGCTGTAGCCAAGTGGCGTAGGGGTATCGAGTCTGCCCATGGCTTCTTGCCACGTTTTGACAAAGCCCTCTTTTTTGGCCTTGTCCCAGGCGCGTCGAACCAGGTCAGGCCGTGACGCGGCTTTGCCCAAAAGGGATTTTCGACCTAATTCGATGGTGGATCTTTCGGTACCAAGACTGATGAGGGAGTTAACATTGCGCACCAGGATCCGCTTGCTCCCGCACTGGGGGACAGGCACGTCTCGTAAGGAAACATCACCTGACTTATAGCTTTGTACGACCTGTTTCATCCGCGACCAGGTCCCTGGCGCAACACATAGTTTTTAACTGCAGAGGACATCCCTGGAGGAAACTCAGCATCACGAGAGATGTTGTCCCAGTTATCCTTGAACCATTGTATTGTGGTGCGCAGCCCGTCCTCAAAGGTCGTTTTCGGGTCGTAGCCTAACAGCTCCCGGGCACGGTCAACACTGGCTAGCAAGCGTGATTTTGTATCCCATTTGCGGCGATCTGTATAAAGCAGGCCAGCAGTGTTGCCGGTGAGTTTGTTGACCATTTCCGCCATTTCGACAATTTCAATTTCACGCGCCGAGGCGATATTCATTTCTGCCCCGATCGCGGATTCTGCAATCCCAGCGCTCATCAGCGCACTAACTATATCCTCCACGTAGGTAAAGTCCCGTGTCATTTTGCCGTCACCTGTAATAGGGAGTGGCTGACCTTTCATTGCCCAGTAGATAAAGTTGGGAATCACGTTGCGATACTGACCAGGAACCTCGCCTGGCCCATAGGAATTGAAAAATCTGGTTTTAACGACAGGTAAGCCATAGTGATGCCAGTAAAAATTACAGTACAACTCTCCTGCCATTTTTGAGATCTGGTAAGGAGTCGTCAGATGCATGGACATGAATTCTTCTTTAAGGGGCAAGGGAGCTTGTGCACCATAAATAGCGCAGCCCGAGCCTGCATAGACGAATCGCTTAAGGTCGCCCTGAAGTACTGCGTACTCCAGCATTTTGATCGTGCCAAGCTGACTGACTAATAAATCTTTTTCCGGGAAATCAACGGAATTTTGATTGGCGAAAAAGGCGGCCAGGTGAAAAATATAGTCTGGCTTTTCATGAAATACGCGTTTGAGATCGATATCGCTGGTGATGCTTCCGTTTACAAATAAAACATTAGGAAGATTAGGGATATTCCAGTCATAGGATGCTGACAGATCGTCGAGAATGACAACTTTGGCTGCACCTGCCTCGGCTAAAGCACGCGTTAGATTGCTGCCTATGGCGCCCGCTCCACCCGTAATCAGGATGGTTTTATCTTTGTAGGGTTGGGATTGTGTCACGCTAGAGGCCTCTGCAACTGTAAAAAGTCAAAAGTTGTATGTAAATTTCTACTAATTTCCGCATTTTAAAGCTATTTGAGCGAGAAAAGAGAAGGTTTTGTCGGCACAGTCGGTCCAAGCAAACTGAGCAGCTAAATGATAGTTTTCCTGAGCATTAATGGTTCTTTTTTCCGGACTGAGGATTAAAAATCTGAGCGCAGCAGCGATTTGTTCGGGCTCAAGAGGATCGAAATATATACCCGTATTTCCCAGTATCTCAGGGGTAGGTCCTCGGTTTGAGCTCGCCATAGGCAGTCCGGCCGCCATGGTTTCGAGCAAAATATTCGGCATATTTTCACAACTTGAGGCAAACACACCTAAGTCAGCCTTTGCGTACATGGTGTGAAGCGTTTCATAGACTACCGCTCCGTGGTACTGGATGCATAGGCCCTCTGGATCATATTGCCGAATACTCGCCTCAAGCTTGCGAAGCGCAGGCTGGAAGTGCGCAGGGCCGATCAGATCGAGTTTGACCGGAAACCCTTCTTTGTACAGTTGCGCGACGGCCTGAACGACACACCACTGATGCTTATATTGATCGATCGTTGACACATAAATGATGCGATAGGGGTTTGCTGTGTCATAACGTTCGATGCTTAGCTGAGGTTTAGGCTCAAATCTGAAACGGCTGTTCAAACCATGGGGAATGAGGCAAACGCTTGCTTTTAGCTGGCCGGTTACTTTTTGGACCGCTTGCTTTGCGTATTCTGTTAGAAAAATGACGCCTTGCGCCTGGCGCATCGACTTGGATTGAATGTATCGCAATAAAAAAAGTCTTAGCCTTCGTGTCGACCAGCCATAACGCTTTATTTCTGCTGTTTCAAAGGGCAGCATATTGCGACTCATGGTCACGATCGGTTTAAAGGAAATGAAATAACTGCCGCCCGGAATAAAAAGTAAATCACAACCGTGAGATTTGGCCGCAGCAACAAATTTGAATTTTTGCCAGAAAAGGCGCCTGAAGATCCCTGAGTCCAACTCAGGTGGATGAGCTTTGATTAGCCAGGGCTTTGTTGCAAGCCGACTCAGGATTTTTGCGCCTCCGAACACAACGATTTTGGAAATGCCGTGATTTTCGGGTTTTACGGCACTGAGAATTTCAACCAGGTGCGTGACACCACCGCCATCTCGCAAATTAGTCGCGTCAATCCCGATCGTCAGTCCTCTGGATGACATAAATGTGAGCCCTATTAAAGTAAGCAGTCGGCATTTTAAAGCAATAGTTATTTTGTTATGCGCGAAGCTTAAATCGGATTCGGAGAACGGAATAAAATGGAATGATCAAAAAAATGAGCAGTTATTCGATTTTCGGGCCTAAAAATGAAAATGATTTATGTTGGGCATTTATCAAAATCACCTGACCGCGACTCCGGCTGGATCAGGGAGTTTTCAGATTTAGGCTGGGAAGTGAATGCTTTCAGTACGGATATTACTTTACAGGGGCCAGCATTACTGCAACGAGTTAAACACCGCTTGAGCATAGGCAAGGAAAACAGAGCGCTGCAACGGGAGTTGCTGGCATTGTCTGAGCGAATCAGACCCGACTGGATACATTTCAGGCTACCCATTGAATTTGATCACCGGACGCTACGCAAACTCAGGGCACGTGGTGCCATTCTGACCCAGTATTTTAATGATGATCCCTTTTCAAGCCGCACGCCCAGAGGTCTTTACTGGAAATTTCGCCGAGCAATCAAAGCTTATGACGGACATTTTGCCTTCCGTGCCCATAATGTTGCAGCATATATAGATGCGGGAGCAAGTTTTGCTGCGCACTGTCCACCCACTTACGATCACAGTCAGCATCTCTCGGCACGTTACCCGGATAAGCATTTTTTAGCGGATGCTGCGTTTATTGGCCATTGGGAAAATGATGGAAGGGAGCATTACCTGGAGGCCATTAAAAAAAAGGGTTACAGCGTAATACTTAGGGGCGGGATGTGGGATTCTGCAATCAAAGACATGCTGATTGGCGATATTTTGCCGGTCAAGCACGCTTTTGGTAAGGAATATAATGAAATCTACGCTAATGTCATGGCTGGGATCTGTTTCTTTTCAAAAATTAACAACGATACCTGGACCAGAAGGCCGTTGGAAATCATTGCTGTGGGTGGCTTATTGGTGTGTGAACGTACGCAGGAGGCTGAGTCTTATTTCACAGATCGCAAAGAAGCGTTCTATTTTTCTTCAATTGACGAACTACTGGAAATCATCAGCGTATTGAAAAGTGACCCGGATTTAAGAGAGCGTGTCAGGGATGCAGGTTATCAAAAACTCATGCAAACCTCCAATACGATTGCGGATCGAGCCAGACAAATTAATCAGTTCGTCAAAAGCAAACTGACAACAGACAACCAAGTGTAATTAAATAGAATGCTAACTAATTCATCAATACTCATTACCGGTGGTACGGGTTCTTTTGGACACACATTTGTCCCGATGACGCTGGCTAAATACAATCCGCGACGTCTTGTGATTTATTCCCGCGATGAGATGAAACAATGGGAAATGGCAAAGCTGTTTCAGGACGATCCGCGAGTGCGTTTTTTTATAGGTGACGTGCGCGATAAGGATCGGCTTGCGCGTGCCTTGCATGGCATCGACTATGTGGTTCATGCTGCAGCCACAAAAATCGTGCCTATTGCTGAATACAATCCCTTTGAGTGTGTCAAAACCAACGTCATTGGTGCGATGAATCTGATCGATGCCTGCATTGATCAAAAAGTAAAAAGGCTGGTTGCACTTTCAACGGACAAGGCGAGCAGTCCAGCTAATCTGTATGGCGCCACCAAGCTCACCTCGGACAAGTTGTTTATTGCGGGCAACTCATACTCGGGCGGTCTAGATACCCGTTTTGCGGTGGTGCGCTACGGCAATGTCATGGGTTCGCGCGGATCTGTGATCCCATTTTTTATGACCCAGGCCTCCAAGGGGGTTTTACCGATTACAGATGAAAAAATGACGCGATTCATGATTACCCTCGAACAAGGGGTTGATCTCGTCTGGCATGCCTTTGAAGACATGATCGGTGGGGAAATTTATGTCAAAAAAATCCCGTCAATGAAAGTCACGGATATCGCGCTTGCGACCGTTCCGCAGGCGCGTCTTGAGGTGATCGGGATTCGTCCAGGTGAAAAGTTGCATGAGCAGATGATTGGCCTTGAAGACTGCCCCTACACCTACGAGTATCTGGGTCATTACAAGATTTTGCCCGCTATTCATAACTGGAGTCAGGATCCTATGCGTGTGAACGGAGGCAAGCTGGTTGAGCCGACCTTCACATACTGTTCTGACAACAACCCTGAGTGGATGAGTATAGAAACGCTCCAGACCTGGATACAGGTTAATCGTGAAAAAATCGGAAAAATTTAAGTCATGATTCCTTACGGTCGCCAAAATATTTCTGAGCAGGATATCGAAGCGGTTATCTCAGTCCTTCGTTCGGATTTTTTGACGCAAGGCCCCGCTGTGCCTGCATTCGAAAAAGCGATCGCTCTGCATTGCCAGGCAAAATTCGCCGTTGCCGTCAATAGTGCGACGAGTGCACTTCATCTCGCTTGCCTCGCGCTTGGCGTGGGAAAGGGTGATGTGGTCTGGACCTCACCCATCACTTTTGTGGCGAGCGCAAACTGCGCGCTTTATTGTGGCGCACAGGTTGATTTCGTGGATATTGATCCCAGGACTTACAACCTGAGCCCGTCAAAACTGGAAATTAAACTCAAGCTTGCGAGAGCCGCAGGAACTTTGCCTAAAGTTGTCATTCCTGTACATCTTTGCGGCCAGCCCTGCGAGATGCAGGCTATCCACGCCTTATCACGTGAGTATGGTTTCAAGATCATTGAGGATGCTTCGCACGCAATTGGAGGACGCTATCAGGATCAGCCGATTGGTGGCTGTCAATACAGTGACATTACCGTATTTAGTTTTCATCCAGTAAAGATCATCACTACGGCCGAGGGTGGAATGGCTGTTACCAATCAGCCTGCGCTGGCCAACACCATGCAGCTTTTGCGCAGTCACGGCATTACGCGCGATCCAGCCTCAATGACGCAAGCCCCGGATGGACCCTGGTATTACCAGCAAATCGACTTGGGCTTTAACTACCGGATGACTGATTTACAGGCCGCACTCGGGTTGAGTCAGTCGTCGCGCTTGACTACGCTTGTCGCCAAGCGACACGAGCTGGCGAACCGCTATGACAGGTTGTTAAAACAGTTGCCAGTCGTCACGCCATGGCAGCATCCTGATAGTTATTCGGGCTTGCATCTTTATGTCGTGCGTCTTGATCCAGAAAAAACAGATAAAAACCATCTGGCAGTATTTGAATCATTACGAGCACAAGGGATCGGTGTCAATCTGCACTACATTCCTGTGGTTGCCCAGCCGTATTACGCAAGGATGGGCTTTAGTCTCGCTGATTATCCTGAGTCTGAAAACTATTATCGCCAAGCTATAAGTCTGCCCCTCTATCCTGATTTAGCCGATGAAATGCAAGATCAGGTTGTCGAGGCGCTCGGGCGGGCGCTTGTATGAGTCGCTTGGCCCTCGGGACAGTACAGTTTGGCTTAAATTATGGGGTTGCAAACCGTACGGGTCAGGTTCCAAGAGCGCAAGCTCAAGAAATGTTGTCTATCGTTCGGGCCAATCAGATTGATACGCTCGATACTGCCATTGCCTATGGAGAAAGTGAAAAAATTCTCGGCGAGTTAGGCGTCAATGATGTGAAACTTGTGACTAAGCTACCTGAGTTGCCCAAAGCGTGTGCCGATGTTCAGACATGGATCACGACACAATTTGAGACCTCATTAGCACGTCTGAAAACGCACTCGGTTTATGGATTGCTGTTGCATCGTTCAGATTTGTTGACAAAAGAAAGTACTGTCGCTTCAAGTGTATGGAACTCTTTACTTGGTCTGAAGAGCAAAGGCTTAGTCAAAAAAATCGGCGTATCGATCTACTCACCTGCCGAACTGGATCTGATGCCGGCTAACTACCAGATTGATCTGGTTCAGGCGCCGCTTAATTTGATGGATCAAGAGTTGATCACAAGCGGTTGGCTAAGAAGATTAAAAGAAGCTGGCGTCGAAGTGCACACACGTTCTGCCTTTTTGCAGGGTCTGCTGTTGATGCCGCGATCCAGCATACCTGTAAAATTTTCGCTTTGGAATTCTCTATGGGATACCTGGTACGCGTGGCAGGATAAACATGGCATTTCCGCGCTTGAGGCGAGCTTGGCTTTTCCTCTTTCCATCAAGGACGTGGATCGCGTTGTCGTAGGCGCTGATTCTGCGCAGCAGCTAAACCAAATCATTGAAGCATCGCGCGCTTGTATGCCTGAAAATTTTCCTGCCTTACGAACCAGTGATGCACGTTTGATTAATCCTTCTTTATGGGGATCGCTGTGAAAGTGGTCGCATTAGTTCAAGCCCGCATGGGTTCCACACGTTTGCCCAATAAAGTGATGAAGCTCATTGAAGGCGTGCCAATGATCGAGTTGCTTCTTGGCCGGCTGTCACGCGCCAAAGAGCTTGATCAGATCGTTGTCGCGACCTCTACCGACCCCCGCAACCAGGTTTTGGTCAACCATGTAAAAAGTCTTGGTTTCGCCTGCGAACAGGGCAGTGAAAATGATGTCCTGGATCGCTTTGTGCAGGCAGCCAGAACACACCAGGCTGAAGTCGTTGTGCGTATTACCGGCGATTGTCCTTTGATCGACCCTGAGTTGGTTGATCTCTGCATCAGAAAGTTCAAGGCAGAAAATCTGGATTACCTGAGTAATAGTAATCCTGCGACATTTCCGGATGGGCTTGATGTTGAGGTTTTCAAGTTCGCTGCGCTGGAGCGTGCACAGCTAGAAACTCAAGATACTTTTGATCGTGAGCATGTCACACCCTATTTACGTAAAAAAGCTTTTTTTAAAAATGGCGCTTTGAGGGGTGAGCATGATTACTCCTCTATGCGCTGGACAGTCGATGAGCCTGCGGATTTTCAATTAATTCATAAAATATTCAAACATTTCTCACCACGAACTGACTTTAGCTGGACAGAGGTTTTGTCATTGCAGAATGCAGACCCGGAACTATTCAACATTAATCAAAATATTTTGCGAAATGAAGGTGCCACGATGGGAACAGGACAAAAACTTTGGAAACGCGCCAAGCAGATTATTCCTGGTGGCAATATGCTTTTATCCAAGCGGGCAGAAATGTTTTTGCCCGATCAGTGGCCTGCTTATTTCAGCAAAGCTAAAGGCTGTAAGGTCTGGGATTTGGATGGAAAAGAATACATTGACATGTGCATCATGGGGATTGGTACCAATACCCTGGGTTACGGTAATCAGGAGGTTGATGATGCGGTGCATGCGACGGTGTCTGCGGGAAATATGTCGACCTTTAACTGTCCAGAGGAAGTGTATCTGGCTGAAAAACTTATAGAGCTTCATCCCTGGGCAGATATGGTGAGATTTGCGCGCTCGGGAGGCGAGGCAAACTCCATCGCAATCCGTATCGCGCGCGCCGCGACAGGCAAGGATAAAGTGGCGATCTGCGGCTATCACGGCTGGCACGACTGGTATTTGTCGGCCAATCTGGGTGAAGAAAAAAATCTGGATGGGCATTTGCTTCCCGGGCTTGAACCAAACGGTGTTCCAAGAAACTTGCGAGGCACGGTGTTTCCCTTCAATTACAACAATATTGAAGAGTTAGAGGCTCTGGTGCGTGATCATGATATTGGTGTGATCAAAATGGAGGTCGCACGCAATAAGGGGCCTGAAAATAATTTCCTGCAGAAAGTTCGCAAGCTCGCAACAGACAATGGCATAGTCCTGATTTTTGATGAGTGCACTTCAGGCTTCAGGGAGACGTTTGGCGGCTTGCATAAAAAATATGGCGTCGAGCCAGACATGGCCATGTTTGGAAAGGCTCTGGGCAATGGCTACGCGATTACAGCGACTATTGGTAAGCGTGAAGTGATGGAGGCAGCGCAGTCGACATTTATCAGCAGTACTTTCTGGACTGAGCGCATCGGGCCTACTGCCGGACTTAAAACACTCGAAGTCATGGAGCGAGTCAAGTCCTGGGAAACCATCACCCGGACCGGTCTGGATATTCGTGCCAGATGGCAAACCCTGGCAGATCAGCATGGCCTCAAAATTGAACACTGGGGGTTACCCGCGCTGACTGGCTTTACGATTTTGAGTCCGCAGTCGCTAGAATACAAAACACTGATTACGCAGGAAATGCTGGCCAAAGGTTATCTGGTTGGCAATAGTGTTTACGTCTGTACCGAACACACGCCAGATATTTTGGCTGGCTATTTTGAGGAGTTATCAAAAGCCTTTGCTCTGGTGAGTGAGTGCGAAAACGGTCGTGATGTATTGAGTTTGTTAAAAGGACCAGTTTGTCACGGCGGTTTTAAGCGATTGAATTGAATCTGATTCACCCGGTGACAACATTTTGAGTAAATCCTAGTGTCTGAGATGAAACGATATTCATGCATGCCTGGATCTATGCTTACTGACGGCAGGTATGCAATTGTGGCTGTTCAACAAAACCATATCGAAGCGATCAGGTGCTGGCGCAACGCTCAAATGGACGTGTTGCGTCAAAGTCATGAGATCACGGCTGAGCAGCAACAAAACTATTTTGCCAGCACGATCTGGTCCGAACTGGAGTCGACTCAACCACGCAATATCTTGCTGACTTTTTTGAAAGATGACCAGCCGATCGGCTACGGAGGTTTGGTGCATATCGCCTGGGAGCATTCGCGGGCTGAAAT
Organism: Burkholderiaceae bacterium; assembly: GCA_036725985.1. GTDB lineage: Bacteria > Pseudomonadota > Gammaproteobacteria > Burkholderiales > Burkholderiaceae_B > Zwartia. The sequence goes on along the minus strand of DAIMDD010000001.1, from coordinate 108,134 downwards.
CTCCTTTTTACTGGACCCGGCTTATTTGCAGCCTGAGCAGGAATACAGAGAATTATTTTTGATTTTTTTGGGACTGATGCGGCGACTTGCATTTGAAGATTTAAATTTGAATCGCCTTTATACAGAAACATACAGTATGCGTTTTCATCATATCGCTGTGCTGGAAGCTTTTGGTTTTGCCAGGGAAGGTACGCTAAAAGAACACGTTTATATACAGGGACATCCGATCGACTCAATCATGCATGGGCTATTAAAAGCGTAGTGAGTCATCACCGAGGTTTTGTTAAATATTAGGATTAATGAATGAAAGGTAAGCGTGTATTTGTCAGCGGTGGCGCTGGAGTAATCGGTTTGGAGATGATCCCTAAACTATTAGCGCTCGGTGCGATCGTGATGGTTGGGGACCTCAAATCACGTCCGTTATCTTTTGCCCCTGAAGTGCATTACAGGCAGGGCGATTTAAATCTGATGAGTCAGCTCGAGCTTGATACCTTCGCACCAGAGATTTTCATTCATTTGGCAGCGACTTTTGAGCGATCCGCGGAGAGTTATGGTTTTTGGGAGGAAAATTTCTCACACAATGTGAAACTGAGTCATTATTTAATGACGCTGGTTAAGGATTTGCCAAGTATCAAGAGAGTCGTTTTTGCCTCCAGTTATTTGATTTATTCCCCTGACCTGTATCAGTTTAATCACGCACAAACCGTTGCGACCAAATTAAAAGAAAGCGATCCTATCCTGCCCCGCAATTTAACCGGCATGGCAAAGCTTGCACATGAAATTGAGTTGCGATTCATTGATGAGTTTCGTTCTACTAATTTCAGTACTGTATCGGCAAGGATTTATCGGGGATACGGTAAAAATTCACGCGATGTGATCTCTCGCTGGGTACGCGCTTTGCTGGCGGGTGAAAAAATAACCTTGTACAGACCCGAAGGGATGTTTGACTATATCTATGCCAAAGACACCGCAGAGGGTTTGATCAGGCTTGCCCGCGCGCAGCATGTGAAAGGCATCATTAATCTTGGTACAGGCCGCGCTCGCCGTGTTCAGGACGTTGTTGATGTGTTGCGGCATCATTTTCCTTCTATGGAGCTGTCCGTTGAGCCCTCAGCGCTTTTATTTGAGGCCTCTGAGGCAGACGTCTCCAAATACAAAAGTGAAATCGGCTGGTTGCCTGAGTACGATCTTGAAAGGGCGATACCGGAGATTATTGAATACGAACGAGCCCGCTCAGGTCAAACCTTGGAGCAAAAGAGCGCAGGCAATGTCCTGATTACCAGCGCGGCTAAAAAGGTATCGCTGGTGCGGGCTGTCAAGCAGGCGGCACAAAAAATAAGTCTGGGTATCAGAGTGATCGCCGCTGATTTGAATCCCGATGCCTTGACGCAATATGTAGCTGATCAGTTCTGGGTGATGCCGCGCACGGTAGATTCGGAGTTAGAGGCCTTGCTTGAAGGCTGCCATCGTCAAAATATAAAGATCATCATTCCTACCCGGGATGGTGAGTTAATGTTTTGGGCTAAGCACAAAGAGTTGTTCAAGAAATACGGAATTCGTGTTGTTGTGTCGGATCTTGAGAGCATAAAAGTTTGTTTCGACAAGCTTTTATTCGCAAGTTTCGGGGTCAAAAACAAAATGCCATTTATCCCGGCAGCGCTCAATCCGGACGAAATTACCGCACAGTCGTATGTGGTTAAGGAGCGATTCGGTGCCGGGGCATTAAAAATTGGAATCAATTTATCCGCTCAGGATATCGCCGCACATGCAAAACTGCTTGAGGCACCGATTTTTCAGCCTTACGTTGCCGGGCGTGAAATCAGTGTCGATGCCTGGCTTGACAAGAATCATCAAGTCAAGGGCTTGGTCATGCGCACGCGTGATTTGGTCGTAAACGGGGAGTCGCAGGTTACCAGTACGTTTCGTGACGTTGCGATCCAGGCGCAGCTCGAGCATGTGCTGGTGGCATTGAAACTAACCGGTCCCGTGGTTCTACAAGTGATGATCGACGATGCGGGTGCGATACACATCATCGAATGCAATACCCGTTTTGGAGGTGCATCGACTACGGCTATCGCGGCTGGACTGGATGTATTTTATTGGACATTACTCGAGGCTATGGACGTGGATTTGACTGAATATCCATTTCAAAGAGTACCTGGAGAAGTGAAACAAATAAGGGTTCCACAAGATCTGTATGTCTTTAGTTCTGATATTTGACCTCGATGACACGCTGTACAGTGAGCATACCTTCGTAGAGAGCGGTCTGCGTGCTGTCGCTGACTTTGGTCAAAACGAATTCGGTTGGAACAGTTCGGATTCCTTCGTGCATATGATGCAAACGCTTGCTCAAGAGGGACGCGGCAGGATATTTGACCTGTGGCTCGAGCAAAAAGGATGTAATCGTAAGACACTGATTAAACGCTGTGTTGATGTGTATCGGCACCATGTACCTTCGCTGTCTTTATTTGAAAGTGCAAAAAATTTACTATCGCTTTTGAGCGATAGCGCACTGTATGTTGTCACCGATGGGCATAAAGTAACGCAGCAAAAGAAGGTTGAAGCTTTAAACATCCAGAATTATTTTCAACATATTTACATTACGCATCGCTATGGCATTAAAAATGAAAAGCCATCACCCTATTGTTTCGAGTTGATTCGAAAACGGGAGGGGTGCGAATGGGCAGATATGTTGTATGTTGGTGATAATCCCTCCAAAGATTTTGTGAGCTTGAATAAACTTGGTGCTCATACGGTGAGGGTTTCGACTGGAGCGCACAGGAATGTTCAAGCGCGCCCTGGTTATGATGCTCAACATACTATTGCGGACTTAACTCATTTCTATAAATTGCTGGGCGAGATAAAACATGGTCACGAAAACTATTAATATCAAGGGTCATCAGGTTGGACCTGGACATCCGCCATTTATTATTGCCGAGATGTCTGGTAATCATAATCAGTCGATCGAGCGGGCGCTGGAAATCGTTGAGGCCGCAGCCAAAGCGGGCGCACACGCGCTGAAAATACAGACTTATACGCCAGATACGATGACAATTGATCTGAACGAAAATGAGTTTCATATCAGCGATCCCAAAAGTCTCTGGAAAGGTTATTCGCTGTACAACCTGTATGGAGAAGCCTATACGCCCTGGGAATGGCATCGGCAAATTTTCGATCGCGCTGCAGAGTTGGGTATGGTGGCCTTCAGTTCGCCTTTTGACCATACTGCAGTTGATTTTCTGGAAAGCCTGGATGTCCCATGTTACAAAATCGCGTCTTTTGAGAATACCGACTTACCACTCATACGCCGTGTAGCGGCCACGGGCAAGCCGATCATTATCTCTACCGGAATGGCCTCTATTGCAGAGCTCGATGAATCGGTTCGCACGGCCAGAGAGTATGGCTGTAAAGATTTAATCCTGCTGAAATGTACCAGTACCTATCCAGCTACGCCTGAAAATACAAACATTCTGACAATACCCCATATGCAACAATTATTTAATTGTCAGGTGGGCTTGTCGGATCACACGCTTGGGATAGGCGTGTCTGTGGCGAGCGTTGCGTTGGGTGCTACGGTTATTGAAAAACATTTCACGCTTGACCGTGCTGATGGTGGAGTAGACAGTACTTTTTCTATGGAGCCCGATGAAATGGCGATGCTGGTCCGCGAGACTGAGCGCGCCAGGCAGTCGCTCGGTTGCGTGGCCTACGGTCCGACCGCAGCGGAACGAAAATCCTTGGAGCATCGACGCTCCTTATATATTGTCAAGGATATTGCTCCAGGTGAAAAATTAACACTCGATAATGTGCGTGCGATCAGACCGGGTTTGGGACTGCCGACAAAATATCTGGATGTTTTGCTTGGCAAGTCAGTCAAACAGGCTGTCAAGCGTGGTACGGCTCTCGCGTGGACCTTAATAGAATGAGTCCTGAATTTAAAGACGATAGTCATAAAAAAGTAATTATCGGGTTTGATAGCTGGACTAAAGGCGCACATCACTATGCCCGTCTTGTGAAGGCTTTTGACCGTTTAGGCTATCGTTTGATCCTGGTTCATATCGGGTCCTGGGGACATGATCGCCAGAGGACTCCTCAAGAGATGATCGGAGATTTGCTTGTCAGAGACGTGAGCTACTATCCCGATCCAGCGTTTGATGCGATTCTCAAGAAAGAAGCGCCTGCCGCAGTCGTATTTCTCTCGACCCGGGCGTTTGGACACCAGGCGTTTAATCGCTATGCCGTAAACCTTGGGATCCCAACCTTTCATCTTTATCATGGTCTGGTGAGTGTTCAGGCGGTTAATGAAAATAATCATCAAGTGCCGTATCAGATCAATTGGCTCGCACAATGGTCAATGTTTAAATCAAGAATATTAAAAAATTTACTGATTCTTTGGCCGATTTATATAAGATCTTTAATCAAAACCAGAGCATCTATGGCAGATTGGGCTTGGTTTGTGAGAGAAATTTATTTTAAATTCAGTAAGCCTGCCGCTGGTGTCGCACCACCTGACACCAGGACTTTAGGTGGTTTTGTCTACACGCAAGCCGACGTTAGTAATATGATCGAAACGTACGGCGTCGATGCTCAGCACGTCTTCGCTGTTGGCAATCCCGATCTGATGCATTTTAATTTGGAGCCCGACGCACTGGCTACGACATTAACCCGTTCGGGCGTGAGCGCTCGCGAAGTGATGTACATCGATACCGGACTCGTTGAGGCAGGGATTATTTTTGACGGTGAGAGTGATTTTATCGATCATATTGAGCAGACACGCAAGGATCTGGAGCAGCTCGGATTCAGAATGACGATCAAGTTACATCCCTCGCATTTCAGGTCTGGAGTCGCATTGAAACTGGAGCGCAATGGTTTTGAAATCATTCAGAATCAGGATTTTGTGGCGCGCTTGCAAAATTCTGTCGCTGCGATCGTTGAGCCCTCCTCGGCCGCAATGTTACCGGCGTTGATTGGAATGCCTTTATTAATGGCACAGTATGGCAAACTGCATCTGCAACGCTATGGGTTTGTATTGACTAGCTACCCCAGGGCTCGCTTTCTGAAAAATCCGAAAGAAATTCAACAAATACTGGCTGAGGAAGAGAGTTCCTTGAATATCCAGGCTACAAAATTGTGGATAGATGAAAACGCCGGTCCCATGCCTGCAAGTGAAATGCCGGGTAGGGTGGCAAAACATGTTCACGAAATGATTTCTCACGTTCATAAAAGTTCTCCCTCCCGACTTGTAACTGGATCGATCGCATAATGTGTGGAATTGTCGGTATCGTATCAAAACACAATATAGTTGAGCGCCAGTGGCTGACGGTGGGTGCAGAGGTCATTGGCCATCGAGGGCCAGATGATAGCGGTCAGTGGTGGTCGCAGGATGGTCGTATCGGATTCGCCCATCGCCGTCTATCGATTCTGGATCTATCCCCGGCAGGGCATCAGCCGATGCATGATGCAACGGGTGAGTTGACGATCGTATTCAACGGTGAAATTTATAATTTTTTAACAATCCGTGATGAACTGATAGCCTTGGGTTATGCGTTTCGTTCACACTCGGATACCGAAGTCATTCTGGCGGCATATCAGCAATGGGGCACGGATTGTTTATCACGCTTCAATGGTATGTTCGCCTTTGTTTTATACGACGCCAAACAGCAAAGAGTGTTTGCTGCGCGTGATCGTGCTGGTGAAAAACCATTTTTTTATTATTACCAGCAGGGCCAGTTTCGCTTTGCCTCAGAGTTAAAAGCCTTACTCGCAGATAAAAAAATTGATAGACGCGTAGACCGTACAGCCTTGGATATTTATCTCTCCAATGGATATGTAGCGGGTGGCTTATGCATACTGCAAGGTTTTAACAAGCTTGAACCGGGACACGCTTTAATTTTTAATCTCCAAACGGCTGAATTAAAAAAGTGGCGTTACTGGGATATTCCGCAATACTCTTCATCATCTTCGAACCATATTGATAATGATGACCTGCTTCTGGCTGAACTTGAATCATTGCTGCAGGATGCAGTGAGCAAACAGCTCGTTGCGGATGTCCCGGTAGGGATCTTGCTCAGTGGCGGCGTTGATTCGAGTTTAGTGACGGCGATGGCGGTTCGAGCCTCAAGCCAGGTCCAAACCTTTAGTGTCGGCTTTCCAGGCTACGGGCAGTTGGATGAGACGGCACATGCCCGTTTGATTGCTAAACACTTCAATACCAAGCATACCGAACTCGTACCAGAACCCTCAGAGCCTGATTTACTTTATAAGCTCGCCCGACAATATGATGAGCCAATCGTAGACTCTTCGATGATACCGACTTATCTCGTCAGTCAACTAGTCAGGCAGTACTGTACGGTTGCTCTGGGCGGAGATGGCGGTGATGAGTTGTTTGGAGGTTATGAGCACTATAGCCGTTTGCAATGGATGCAAACGAAATTGGGAATGTTTCCGTATCCTTTGCGCAAAATCATTGCGGGTCTTGCCGGTTCGATCGTGCCTTTAGGTTTCAAGGGCAGGAATTGGCTACAGGGCCTGGGAGCTGATTTACAAAATAGTCTTCCTTTGATAGCTTCGCATTTTGATGCGGCCTCGCGCAGACAACTACTCTCGTCATTGGCACCGTGGCAGACGCCAGCAGAAAAAAAGATGTCAGAGCGCGTACCTGCAGAATTGGATATTTTGCAGCGTATTACCCGGATGGATTTCAATAACTATCTTCCCGAGGATATTCTTGTCAAAGTTGATCGTGCAAGCATGCTGAATTCTTTGGAGATTCGTGCTCCGTTTCTGGATCATCGGGTCATTGAGTTTGCGTACGAAAAGGTACCCTCAAGACTGAAGGCAACGACACAGGATAAGAAAATATTACTTAAGCGCTTGTGTGCAAAAGTCCTACCTCCGGATTTTGATCGTCAGCGCAAGCAAGGTTTTTCAATTCCCCTTGCGCAATGGCTCAAAGGCGGCTCATTACGCGAATTATTCAATGATGTGCTGACTAGTGCAGATTGCACATTTGACGCAAAGCTGGTTCGCTCTCTGATGCAAGGACAAGATCGAGGCCGTGGCAATGGACAGCGTCTTTTTGCTTTGGTCATGTTTGAGCTTTGGCGGCGAGAGTATCAGATTAGCGTTGTATAAGCTTATTATTTCAGAAAAACTAGAAGTTCATCATTGCCGATATTTTTTATTTCACCCTGAGCGCTGTTGGTGTAAAAGTTTCTGATTTCTTTTTTTTGCTCAGCTGAGAGAGGTTGATGAATCGCTAAGATGGTCACGCCGTATTTTTTTAGGAGCTCGCGTGCTTGCTCGCTGGGCAGGCGATTAAGTGTCTCCATATCTGCTTTAAAGCCGAGCGGTTCTGCCCCGCTAAAGCCGTTGACTATATTGCCCCAGTGCATTGTGGAGTCAGCCATATAGGTGGCTTCTGCTGTTGGGTAGCCTGGCATAGCGGAATAAATAGGAAAATGCAGGATGACAGGACGCCCCCCTTTTGCAAAAACCAAGCGTGAGATTTCACGATCCAGAGCACTGGGCGTGTAATGGAGGGGTTTACCGAAAGGTAATTTGAAGGGGTAGACTTCAATTAGGAAAAGCAGTGAAAAACCCGTAACCACCAAGCCACGCATGAATGTTGAGCGCGCGTGGATCAGTTGGACGACTCCATAGCCTGAAAGAATTAATATCCCAAAATAAATGAGCAATGCATAGCGTTGGGTTGCACGAATCGCAGCAAAAAGTGGAAATGCCTGCGCTAAATAATAGAGTGGCAGCTTGATTCCCCAGCTCGGAGATGTGTATCCTCGGGCCAAAATAAAACCAGCTATGACGAGAACGATCGCAGTCAGTGCCATACGTCTGTTTTCACGCCAGCAACGCCACAGGCCCACCAGGGCCAAAAAACAAGCACTGTAGCCAATATAAAGGGTATTTTCACCCCAGAGCCAATACTTGTTTTCAGGAATTAAAGCACCTGGATAAGTCGAGGATGGAGGAACGAAAAAGTCACTCAGCATGACCTGATCCCCAAGGCTATGGATGCCTGCCAGACGATCACCCAGACTTGAGTCTCGAAAGGCAACGAGGTAGGCGAGTGCGAAGGGCAGCACCGCTATCAATACAAGCGCAGCGGAATATGTAAAAGTCCAAAGGTATTGTCGGCTGAACTCAGAGGGTTTTAAATTACAGATAAAGATGATCAGTACGACAAAAGAGATAATGACTGCTAGATACCAGCTGGTCAGCGCTTGTAAGATGAAAAAGAAAGCAAGCAAGCTTGCGTGAGTGATTGTCGGATTATTTAATGTGCGGATCAGATAAAGCGCAACAAAAGGAAACCATTGGTATGCCAGTATTTGCAGATGACCAATGTGATGCACTCTGAAAAAACAAAAGGCCCAAAATATCCCACCCCAGAGGCCTGCCAGGCGAGAGTGAGTGAGTTCGGTGAGGAGTTTATAACCACCGATTGCGCTGAGTAAATAAGCGCAAAGGATGGCGAAGTTATATGAAATCCAGGGATTATCTGTGAATAAACGTACAGGCAAATTAAATATTGCCAGCGCAGTCATATGCTCAGACAAAGTAATTGAAGCCTGATGTGGATAAAATGCATTACCATTTAATAAGTTGAACCAGTCTGAAACCAGCGATTTAGAAACCCAGCTGAGTGCCCAGGCATTGAGGGCGGGGTCGCCATCAAGCATCACGTGCGAACCCGGATCTGTGAATGAAAAGAAGTTTTTGCACCAGAGTATGCTCAGGAGCAGAAAAACAAATGCGATAAAGCAATTACATGCAAATGCGGAGAACTTGGTTTTGGCCATATTGACAGATCATAGAATAACTAAAATTTAACCCAATGGAGATTACGACGAATAAAAATCTGGTTGATATAAGTAACTAGTAACAAATATGAGGTATTGAGTATTTAAATGAAGCCCCAAAAAGTTAGCAAGATGCGCGTGAAAGGATCTTTTAAAAAGTAACTGAGTGCTACTGAAAATAGTCAATGTAAAATCCAACACGATATGGATGATGAAAATTTAGTTTTTCTCCGTTCAAACAGATTCGAAAATTATAGGACACAGCTTGTTGCAGCTCTCAAAAATCGCTATACAAGGATTCTTTGGAGTGGGTGTCCTCACTTTTTACAGAGTTCGTACATTAAGATAGAAAAATGAAAAACTCAAAAAATATAATAACTTTGTTGATAGTGTTGGCTTTGATTCTTAACTTTATTGCCGTTGGCTATGTCGGTTTAAATTATGGACGTCATTGGGATGAGTATTATATTTTTATAGGAATAAAAAACCAGATTAATGGCCTTACTTTATTACCAAGTGAATATTATTATAATTCGATATATTTTTATCTTGGTGATTTGGTTTTATTGCCTAAATTAATTGAGTTCATACCTAAAATAATTTCAGAAATATCAATTTCAGCGAGTGCACCGAGACTAGCGGATTATTATCAAAGTGTTACGGCATTAAAGGAAGCGCTATTGCAAATTATAGCAACACCTGAATTTATTTTAAATGTAAGATTGGTATATCTGGGAGTTTCATCCCTTACCCTAGTTTGGGTGTACAAGGCGACGAAACTACTCTGCCCGAATGACCGACTAGCTCCAATTTTGGCCGCTGCTATTATGGCGGGCTCATGGGAGTTTCAATATCACACGAGATGGATTGCGATCGATACGATATTTGTACAGTTTGCAAGCTTAACCATTTATTTGTTGATATTTTCGTCCACAATATCAGATATAACTAAAAAACTGCTGGTGATCGCCTTGGCCGCTTTTACTGCAGGGATGGCATTATCAACCAAGATAACTGCCCTTTTTCTTTTTTTACCAGTACTTTACGCGGCAATCCAGAGTGTAGATAAAATAAAATTTAAGCTCTATGCCGCCTTGTTTTATAGTTTTATATTTTTTATAGCCTTTGCAATTTTTACGCCTGGAGCAATTCTAGATCCAATCAAATTTTTATCACAAATAGCATTTGTACGATATTCATATGCTTATGCCTATTCATGGATGGGCATATCATCCTACACATATTACACACCAACGTTTATCGACCATATATATCATGCCTTTTATTGGATGATATTTATTTTTCCTTCGACAAATATTGGGATTTCTACGATATTTATTTTATTTTCAGTAGTCGGCGGTTATAAGCTATTAAAAAATAATAAAAAAAGTTATGTTTATATGGTTTTATTTTTTATTATTTATGCTGGATTTGTTGGTTCATATCATTTACTCATTATCCGAAACTGGCTGGTGCTGACTCCTTTGATTGTTATTCTTATGGGAATTGGATTTAGTGCCATTAGAGAGCAATTGCAATCGAAGCTTTTTTCAAGACTACTGACGGCAGCAGTTTTCGCATGTATTATTTTCAATTTTTTTCAACAATGGCGATTTGCAATATCAATCACGTCTATGAGTACTGAAAAAAATATCAACGAGTTGATCAAATATATTAAAGACAAAAAAATAAACCAGTTTGTTATTTCAAAGAAAATTAGCATGAGTGAACAATTCAGAACTTCTGGATACCGTTGCGTGAGTTTGCAAGCATTTCATGATAATGTTCCCTATTTTTTAGTAGGAGAGGAGCATGACCAAGCAAAATGGATGGCTAATCAACCAGATTTGATTAAGCATTCAATTGGAAGCATTGCCGTAAACTATAATTATTATCCAACTTGGCTTGGCTCGGTTGAGGAGCTGAGAATATTAGAAATTAATTCTGCTACAGCAGATAAAATTCAAATAAATTTTAATCAATACGATAAATGTATTAAAAATTAATAATATTTCAACTGAATTTTATAAATTTAATTATATTAATTCCTGATGCGCTAACTAGCTTAATGAAAAGAAAAAAATGAAGCATATATTGTTCATGAATACAAATACAGTTTGGAACTTAAACGCATGACTGATCAATGTATCTGTTGCGGGTCGCCTACGGAACCTGGTCTGTGTCGATGGCACAGAGTTTGTATATCCTGCTCGTATGAGAGCGGAAAACTTGATTCGCACATCAATGAGGAGATTGATCCAGATACCTTTGATGAGCAGTTGCGGGAAGTCGGATTGATTCAACTTCGAACAAATAATTTCAAACAGTTGCTAGAGCAAATAGTTCAATACACGCCTCACGGATCAACATTATTAGATGTCGGTTGCGCGCATGGCTGGTTTTTAGGTGTAGTACATAAAACATTAAAAGCTGAAGGTATTGAGCCAGATCGTGCAATCTATGAGCGTACCTTAAAGGATGGATTTAAGGTGCGCTATGGATATTTCCCCCAAGATTTAAATCCGTCAGACGTTTATGATGTGATTATATTTAACGATGTAATAGAACACATACCAGATATTAATCATACCCTAGCATCATCAAAAAAACATTTAAATAATAATGGACTATTGGTTTTAAATCTTCCAGATAGTAATGGCATATTTTATCGCTTGTCAAAAATTCTATATTATCTTGGAATTCATTCATTTTTTAATCGACTCTGGCAATCACAGATGCCGTCGCCACACGTTCATTATTTTAATAGCAACAATTTGATGATGCTTCTACATAAAACAGGTTTTAAAGTAAAAAAGTATGGAAGACTTGAAAGCATAGTGCTAAGAGGCTTATATGAAAGAATTTCATACGCACGAACTAATACCAGAATTCTGAATACACTAATTTATATTTTCGTCGCCTGTTTTCTTCCCGTTTTACGTTTACTGCCAAGCGATATCATCTATATTATTGCAACAAAAGACTGATAATATAAATTTTCAAATAATTTATTTTATAAATTGGATAAAATTATTCAATGACTTTACATTTAAAGATAGCCGTAATTATCCCAAGCTATAGAGTCCGTGGACATATTCTCGACGTCATTAACTTGATTGGCTCTGAGATTAGTAAGATTTATGTTGTCGATGATTGTTGCCCGGATCAGTCTGGAGATTTTGTATCTGAACATTGTAAAGACCCACGCCTAACAATCATACGACATATCAAAAATCAAGGTGTCGGAGCTGCTGTCATGACAGGGTATCAAGTTGCACTAGGTGATGGTATGGATATTTTCGTTAAAATTGATGGCGATGGACAAATGAATCCGCGCTTAATAATGAATTTTGTTAGTCCGATCTTGACAGGAGAAGCTGATTACACAAAAGGTAATCGTTTTTTTAATTTAGAAGGTATCTCAGAAATGCCTAAAGCCCGCCTATTTGGTAATGCCTCATTATCGTTTCTCACGAAGCTTTCATCTGGATATTGGAATATTTTTGATCCAACGAATGGATATACAGCGATTCATCGAGATGTAGTCATTCACTTACCATTTAATAAAATAAGCAGAAGATATTTTTTTGAGTCTGATATGTTATTCAGATTGAATATTTTGCGAGCTGTGGTTCTTGATATACCAATGGATGCTAAATATGGTAATGAAGTCAGTGGGTTAAAAATCTCGAAAATAATTGGAGAGTTTTTACTTAAAAATACGCGTAATTTTTGGAAGCGAATTTTTTATAATTATTATTTACGTGATATGTCGCTTGCATCAATTGAGCTGCCGATCGGTTTGCTAATGTTTATATTTGGTATGGTATTTGGTGCTTATCATTGGGTGCTATCGGGAATAACTGGCCAATCATCCTCGTCTGGCACGGTAATGTTATCTGCATTGCCAGTTATTATTGGTTTACAACTCATACTGGCTTTTTTAGGTCATGATATTAGTTCGGTGCCAACAAAACCCTTTCACCGTAATAGAGTTATAGTTGATAAGTCCTGAACCGATTGCCAGTTAATAATCTGGTCTAGCCTTGTATATTTTGATGCACTGAGATATCTTGATTGCAAAAAATACGAAACAGGTGACAGTACACCAACCAACAAAAAGTATTTGGATAGCATTGATATTTGTCTCAAAGGTAGTAATAAACTGTCGCCATATTGGGCTGAACTCAGGTGTGTACCAACACAAAAATTCTTGTGCATAATTGTTTTGTGTACAGATCTCAAGATTTTTTTCTGCATAGACAAAACCTTGAATACATACCCAGGAGCTCAGAATTAGGATAAAACAACCACTCACGAGCCCAATCATTTTTTGCTGACGATCAGAAAGCCAGATTGCTAAAATTAGACTCGCAGGGACACAGCCTATCAAAAAAAATCTTGGCCCCCATGAGTTTCCGCCATACCACGACCACCATTTTGCATAAGTCAGTACCATACCTGAGACAAACAAAAGTAAAACATCTATCAACAATACAATTTTGCTATCTTGTTTATTATTTTTTATGATGAATCGCATGAAGAGTGCCGGAATAAAAAATAATAATCCCTTACCAAAAGAAAATAAAATTGAAATCAGACCTAAAAAAAATGGGTAACTAAAGCCGGGCAAGCCTGAATAAGGCATGATGGTTTTCACACCTCTATTTCCATCGACATAGGGGTTGTTAAGTAATGCCCCATATTTAATGTAAGTTTCACCTAGGATGAGTAACAATGGCAGAGTCACTAACCAAAGCAATTTAGTTTGCCTGGTTCGCCAGACATAGAAACACATTGCGAGTACAAAGGCAGGAAACGTGGCAGGTGTTTGTGCGACACCGATCGTCAGTAACACGGCGGCTACAATGGGACGATGATTTATTAAATACAGAAAACCTAGCGTAACGGTTACCGCTGTCAGGGTTTCACCATCGTATCGATTGAGGTGATGGGGAAACATCGTTGAGCAAAGCAACAGCGCAATTGAAAAAAAACGTATTTTTAAATCTGGTATTTGCCTGTACAGACAGTAAACAAAAATAACAAAAATAATGCAATTGAACCAGGCTGTGATGGACTCCGGGGTCAAGATCCGCGTGCCTAGCCAGTATAAAGGGACAGACAAAAACGGCTGAATCACTGAAAACTGTGCTCGCGGGATATCATCATGTCTGAATAGTCGAATAACATCATGTAATCTTATTTCACCATCGCCTGAGATGGTTGGCGATAATGAAGCCACGAGTAACGCAACGCCTAAAATTAACCACGTTACGGTGGCAATCTCTGATAATGATTGTTTTCGGGTTGTACTGGTTATATTCAAAGAATTAAACTCAAATAAAAAATAGTTGGATGATATGACCTTGAGCATTGAATTGAAATGCTCAGTCAGGACTAACCCTGAAGGCCTAAACTTTTTAACATGACTGAGATGATTTAATGCAACGTAAAGGGATTATTTTGGCAGGCGGTGCAGGTAGCCGCTTACATCCAGCCACACTTGCTGTCAGTAAACAGTTATTACCTGTTTACGATAAACCAATGATCTACTACCCCTTAAGCACCCTGATGCTTGCAAACATAAGAGAGATCCTGATCATCTCAACACCACAGGATACTCCCAGATTTGAACAGTTATTCGGTGATGGTTCGCACTTGGGACTTACGTTGCAATATGCAGTTCAAGACTCCCCGGATGGCTTGGCACAGGCATTTATGATTGGAGAATCGTTTCTCGGTGAATCTGCCTCTGCGCTAATACTAGGGGATAATATTTTCTACGGGCACGATCTACAGTCACTGATGATTCGCGCGTCAGCTCAATCTGAAGGCGCCAACATATTTACTTATCATGTAACGGATCCGCAGCGTTACGGGGTCGCGGAATTTGATCGTGATGGAAAAGTACTGTCGATTGAAGAAAAGCCATTAAACCCTAAATCGAATTATGCGATCACTGGACTTTACTTTTATGACAGGAAAGTTGTTAAGTTTGCAAAGCAGTTAAAACCTTCCGGACGAGGCGAGCTAGAAATCACGGATATAAACCGGATGTATTTGGATCTCGGTGAGTTAAATGTCAAGGTCATGGGACGAGGCTATGCCTGGTTAGACACAGGTACACACGAGTCATTGCTCGAGGCAGGGCAGTTTATTTCAACCCTTGAAAAACGGCAGGGACTCAAGGTTGCCTGCCTGGAGGAAATCGCATACCGTCAAGGCTGGATTACCGCGCAGCAAGCTCTCTCATTAGCAAAACCACTTCAAAAGGGTAGTTACGGACAATATTTGATGAGAATTGTTGAAGAACAGTTGCGCTGATCGCAACGAACTTATCCTCATCGATCATTGAGGGCGTCAAGTACTCACAAATAGTTATGTTGGTCAGCGCTTGAAGATTTTGACTATACGTTCAGATGCTTTTCCATCGCCGTAGGGGTTATGGGCGTGTGACATTTTTTCGTAACTTTGCTGGTTGCCCAAGAGCTCGGAGACATTGCTTACTATTTTTGCTGTATCTGCGCCGACCAGTCTGACAGTACCTGCCTGGACCGCCTCGGGACGCTCTGTCACATCACGCATGACAAGCACGGGTTTCCCAAGCGATGGTGCCTCCTCCTGAATGCCGCCGCTATCTGTGAGTACGATGTAGGCGTGTTTGAGCAGGTATACAAAGGGCTCGTATTCGAGTGGATCAATCAGATGAATGTTTTTATAGTGAGCGATTAAGTCGAATACTGGCTTTTGAACGTTTGGGTTGAGGTGTACCGGGTAGACAAAGTGCACCTCAGGATGCTCAATGGCGAGTTGTTTGATCGCTTCGCAGATCGATAGAAATCCAGCACCAAAATTCTCACGGCGATGTCCGGTGATCAGGACGAATTTTGCTGTGAGTGATGAATTTTCTGAGCGCCAGGTAAAGGGTAATTTCGAATTTAAAAATTGCTCGATACGACTGAGACGATCGGGTTGAGAGGCGATGCGATCGAGTACCCAGAAGAGTGCATCGATCACAGTGTTACCGGTCACGGTAATGTCTGCTGCCTTGAGGTGTTCATCGAGTAGGTTTTGCTGGCTGGACAGGGTTGGTGCGAAATGCCATCTGGCTATTTTGCTGACAACCTGACGATTGAACTCCTCAGGAAAGGGCGAATGGATATCGTGTGTTCTGAGGCCGGCCTCAATATGACCAACAGGGATACCGGCATAAAAAGCGGCTGTCGCAGTGGCGTAGGCAGTGGTGGTATCGCCATGGACCAGCACGACATCAGGTTTTTGCTCTTTGAATACCTCTCTCATGCCAAGTAGCACCGCGCTTGTCACATCAAACAGGTCTTGCCCTGTTCGCATGAGGTTCAGATCGATTTCAGGATGGATTTCGAAGATATTGAGGACCTGATCAAGCATTTGGCGGTGCTGGGCGGTGACGCAAACTACGGTTTCGAATTCTGGATGGCCTTTGAACGCATGCACGAGCGGTGCCATTTTGATGGCTTCAGGGCGTGTGCCGAAAACGATGAGGATTTTCATTGTGATCCGTTGGTTTACATGGCGGGTCGAATTTAAATTTTGTAGTGCAAAACTTAAGGTATGCGAAATTCATTATTTGTCATTTTAAGGGCTAAATCAGATGGTGGATTTCCAGCCTATTTTGTGATTGAGGGGTTCTTGTCATAAGCTATGGTTAATAGACAAAATATACAAAATCACAAAAAAATATTGTCCAGAAAGAATTGTTCAAAAATCAAATACAACAATCGGAGACCCGTGTCATGCAACCCTCAACCGCAGCACGTATTAAAGTTTTTTGGCAACCTGGCTGCTCATCTTGCCTCAGGACTAAAGAGTTTTTGGCTAAACAAGGTATCGATTTTGAATCAATCGATGTACATAACGATCCTGCCGGTATGGACGAGCTATTGGCACTCGGCGCACGTAGCGTCCCGGTGGTCGCACTGGGCGGTCGCTACACCTACTGCCAGTCTTTTAATGATGTGGTCAAGTTTCTGGATCTCAAAACCAAGTTGATGGATCCGCTGCCGCCAGAGGGCTTGATCGCGCGTATTGATGTGGTGACACAAGCCGCGGCCCGCTATGTCAGGCAGTTTTCTGCTCAAAGCATGCGAGAGGAGTTCAGGGACCGCAAACGCACACCGGCTGGTCTGGCTTTCCATGTGTTTCGCGTGGTGGAGATGGGTGTGCAAGCCGCACACCAGATACCGCTCGAGTTTGAGGGCTTTAACGATGTCCCGCCCGCAGACTGGACCGGTGATGATATTGCCAACTGGGGGCTGCAGGTCCGCGAGCAGCTGCTCGCCTGGTGGACTAGTGAAAAAGATCGCTCACTGAGCTATCTGGTACCGACCTATTACGGTCGAAGGACAATGCACGATGTGCTTGAGCGTACTGCCTGGCATTCTGCCCAGCACACACGGCAGTTGATTCTCATGCTGCAGACTTATGGCATTGAGCCGCTGGGAGCGCTCACGGCCGACGATCTGGCGGGACTGCCTGTACCGGATGAGGTGTGGGACCGGTAGCTGAACAGAATCTATCAAGAAAAAATAAAGCTCGGCGACAGGTTGCATACCGCCGATATCTGGTGAGACAACATGAAATTAAACATACGCAAGGCAACGGGTCTGAGTCTGGGACAAGACTATTTATTGTTAACCCTCAAAGCCCTGGGTCTGCTCTTCGCTGGTTTATTGTTCGGCTCAGGTGTGCTGGCCCAGGGAACGACCGCAGCAACACACGATGCAGTCACAGACTATCCCAGCAAACCGATTCGTATCATCGTGCCGTATGCCCCGGGCGGTGGTGGGGACGCTGTTGTGCGTTATATGAGCGACAAGCTCGCTGAGCGCCTCAAGCAACCCATTATTATTGAAAATCGTCCCGGAGCCTCTGGGTTTATTGGTGCGCAAATGGCCGCGACCGCAGCACCCGACGGGTACACACTCGTGATGGTGTTTGACGGAACCGTGGTTGTGGCCCCTCACCTGCTAAAAGCACCCTTTAATACCTTGACTGATTTTGCACCAATCACCAAGCTCAATGATGCAACGATCGTACTCGCCGTGAATAACAAGGTGCCAGCTAAAAATTTCCAGGAGCTGGTGGCGTACGCAAAATCATCGCCTAACCCCATGGAGTTTGGCTCGACAGGGCAGGGCTCAAGTACGCATCTGGCTGGTGAATTGCTGGCTTTGCGAACTGGTATGATGCTGCAGCACATCCCCTACAAAGGCGGTGGTCAGGCGGTCACCGATGTGGCGGCCGGGCAGATCCCGATGATTGTTACGGTGGTACCAACGGTAATGGCGCATATTACGGCTGGCCGGTTAGTACCCATAGCGGTTTCGGGTCAGACGAGGTCCCGAAGCTTGCCAGAGGTACAGACCTTTGCTGAGGCAGGTGTGCAAGATTTTGCAGTGACGTCCTGGTATGGCTTGCTCGCGCCTGCTAAAACACCCAAGCCTATTATTGATAAATTACAGCGTGAGATTGCCGCTGTGATGCAGATCCCCGAGGTGCGGGAGCGCTATTTGAAAAGCTCATTTGAGCCGGTAGCTAATAAACCCGAAGAATTTGCAGCGCAGTTAAAAGCTGACTATGAGCGCTGGGGGCAGGTTGTGAAAGATGCGAATGTGAAACTGGATTGAGAGGTCGCTCATTTCAGCCCGGGATAAATAACCAGATTGCAGCGAATCCCATGACCCCTGTCGTGAGCCAGCCCATGATCTGCAAGGAGCGCGGAGCCACATAGTGACCCATGACGGATTTTTTAGAGGCCAGCAAAAGAATCACGACCAGTAACGGAATCGCGACAACTCCGTTGAGGACTGCGCTCCAGAACAGGGCTTTCATCGGGCTGATCGGTGAATATTGAATCGCAAGGGCTGCGAGCACACTCAGGGCGATGATGCTGTAGAAACCTTTCGCTTGTTTGACGGTACGCTCTAGTCCCCACTGCCATCCAAGGGTCTCGGCAAGTGCATAGGCGGCTGAGCCTGCGAGCACGGGGACGCCGATCAGGCCCACGCCAAGAATACCGAGGGCAAACAAGATAAAGGCAAAGTCGCCAGCTAATGGTCTTAGCGCACTGGCAGCCTGTGCTGCGGTCGTGATGTCGGTCACGCCTGCGGTGTGGAGCGTGACAGCGGTCGCCAGGATAATGAAATAAGACGTTACGTTTGAATAGAGCATGCCGCTCCAAGTATCCCAACTGATTCTTCGCAGCTCGGGTAAGGCGTCTCTCGCGTTGGCAATGAGTGGTTGTGCTGCGACAAGGTCGTAGCTGGCTTTGGCATTCATATCCTCGATTTCTTCGGAGGCCTGCCAGAAAAACAAATACGGACTGATGGTTGTGCCAAAAATTCCAACAACAACTGCTGCGGTGCTTGAGTCGAACACGATCTTTGGCCAGAAGGTCCGGACGAAAACTTCGCTCCAGGGAACGTGAACAGTAAATAACACCGCAGCATAGGCTAACAAAGACAGTGTGAGCCATTTCAGAAAAAACACATACCGGTGATAGGGTACGAAAATTTGTAGTGCGAGCGAGGCAAAAACAAAGGCGGCAGTCATCAGGTGGCGATCCAGTCCTGTGACAAGTTCAGCCACTTCACCCATCGCGGCAACATCTGCGGCAATATTCAAGGTATTGGCGATTACCAGTAAAAGCACTACGCCGTAAAGCACAGCCGGATGAAAACTACGCTTGATATTGTCAGCGAGTCCTCTGCCTGTGACGCGTCCAATCCGTGCGCAGATAGCTTGCACGGCAGACATGAGCGGATAGGCCAGGGGCATGGTCCAGAGCATATTCAGACCGAATTGTGCGCCGGCTTGAGAGTATGTCACGATGCCACTTGGATCGTCGTCTGCGACACCTGTAATGAGGCCTGGACCCACTCGTGACATGGGGTGTTGTCTGATACGACTCCAGATTTCTTTCAGGCTGCTCATGGGATAGTCTACTCCGACTCCAGAAGTACGCGTTGAAGTATGAGCGTTGCCTCAAAAGTGAGATAAATGACCTTAGCCATGGGAAGAGAGTGCGTCAAGAGGATGAGTTTTTTTGAAAATTTGCACGAATCCAATAAGCTGGGTAAGTATTATTTAATATCCAGTTATTAAAAAATAATAAAGCAAAGGTAAAGTTATTGGGTGTTTGCTTGTATATTTCTATGTCTAGCTAGTCATAGTTGTTATCAAATAACAAGAAAATATTGCCTTGAACTTATCATCGGAAAATGCTCGTGCATAGTTTTATTAAGACCGGGTTTATTCGGAGAAATTCTTTCGAATGACGAGTCTTTTTGCGATTCTCCTGCAACGCTCATGGATAGCTCTATCGGGGTTGGCCGTGACGGTGCTCGTTGCGCTCTGTCTGACTCCTCAGTTACAAGGGTGGTACTACGCATTTGTGAGCCTGGCTACCGTCTACACACTATTTGATCTGGGACTCGCGCAGGTGCTGATGAGTGTTGCCCCCAGGCTTGGGGGGTTGCAGGGTTCGGGTTCACACACTACGCATAGCGAACAATTCAAATCATTGATGCGACAGTCCGCGAGGCTCTACAGATGGCTAGGTTTTGCGTATCTGGTGTTGATTATTCCAGCCGGGATTTTATTTTTTTGGTCTGGAACCCGGACGGAACCTATCCCGCGACAGGAGTGGTTATGGCCCTGGATTAGTCTTGTCACAGCGACGGGTGCCGCAATTGCGCTGATGCCTTTTCTGGCTTTGATCGAGGGGGGCGGTAAGGTCACCGAGGTTGCGCTCTTGCGTCTGACCCAGGGAGTGGTCGGTTCGGTCGCCTGTTGGCTGATGTTGTGGCAAGGGGCGGGACTCTGGGCTGCTGTCATGATCCCCGGGTTCGGTGTCATTGTGACCAGTATCTGGTTAAAGCTCAGATACCCGGATCTTTTGTCGCAGGCCTTCGATAGCAGTAAAGAATTATTGCGTCACTCAACGCATAACTCCCTCGTGTGGTCAACCGAAGTCTGGCCGTTACAGTGGCGTTTTGGTTTGAGCTGGATGGCGAGCTATATGCTGACGCAAATTTACACGCCTATTTTGTTTTATCTCAGTGGCGCTGTGATAGCCGGTCAGATGGGGGTGTCGTTTTCGATTGCAAACATGCTCGCGGTTATTTCAAATGCCTGGACCAGTCGGCATGTCTCTGTGATGGCTAAACTCGTCCTCGAACGTGACTGGGTGCATTTAGACAGACTTTTTAAACGCGATATTTTTTATTCAACGCTGTTTTATGTTTGTATGGCAGTGATTCTTTGCTTTGCGCATCACATTCTTGAGCCGACAAAATACGGTCAGAGGGTGTTGCCGTTCTGGCCGTTTGCCGGACTTTTAGTGATAGGTTTGATCACACATCTGACAGGCTCGCTCGCAGCTCAACTGAGGGCTTTTCAGAAAGAGCCATTAGTTTGGGTCATGCTGCTTGGGGCGGGACTGATTGTTCCACTGGCTTTCTATGCCGCCAGTCACTATGCGGCAGCAGGCGTGATTGCTGTCATATTGTTCGTGCAAATATTATTTGTATTGCCCGCGTCACTGTTTGTCTGGTGGCGTAGTCAACCTGTCTTAAGAGGACTGCGGTAACTTCACTGCCCCGGGAAATACGGGCTTACGCGCCATCAGAAACAATACTGAGCCTGTTGCTGCCGTTAGCGCTAATACGGTAAAGCCGAGCCTGTAGTTGCCGGTCGCATCGCCGAGAACACCCGCCACCAACGGCCCAGTGAACTGACCGACCGCCACAATAATCCCCGAGATCCCCAGGATCTGGCCGATCGATTGTCTGCCAAAATAATCTGCCCGAATCGCTTGCATGAAGGGGCCACGGATCCCCCAGGCTAGGCCATGCAGGACAGCAAATACAATCAGCGCGCCACGGCCGGTCGCGAAAGTCAGAAATAACAGACCAATCGCGTGCATGATCATGCAGCTGGCGCAAAGCAGTCTTTTTTGGTATTTGTCACCCAGATATCCACCAATCAGTACGCCGGCTAGTTGAAAGGCGGTCATGACCGTAATGATGAGAGCTGCTTGCGAGATCGTATAGTCGAGGGAAATACGCATATGGTTGATGGCATGCGCGTTCACAGCAGTAACCACCAACAGAGCAAATGCATGACCAGCACCGAGCAACCAGAATGAGCGTGTGCGCAGAGCCTGCATCGTGGAAAACGACGGTTCTGCTTTGGTTTGCGCTTTGGCAAGCGCTGGCGAATTATTTTTTGGCTGTAGATTAGGGTTGATCCCGTCGACGTATTCACCAAAATCCTCAGGACGTTTGCGATACACGCTCGCCAGAGGAAAGCCGAGCAAAATAATCAGGATGCCGGAGCCAAAAGCGGTCGCTCTCCAGCCAAATGTTTGCATCGTAATGGCAACCAGAGGTACACATATACCACCGAGCGCAAGGCCTATTCCGACAGTAGAGAGTGCGCGGGCACGTTTTTTTTCAAACCATTGGATGATTCCTACGTTTAGTGGGAAATAGCCGGCTAGAGAGGTTCCGACAGCGAGGATCAGCACTGCAACATAAAAGCTCTGGATGGTCTCAATCTGGCTGAGCGCCATGAAACCGATTCCCATGATGATGACGCCAATACGCAGAATCTGTCTGGAGCCAAAGCGATCCAGAAACCATCCCATGACTGGACCTAAAAAGACGCCCTCCATGGATTGCAAGGAAATCGCGCCCGAGACTGAGGTTTTGCTCCAGCCTTTTTCTTCAATAATCAGGGAGGCATAGGCTCCAAGTGCCTGAAAGAGAAACAGGGAGGATAGAAATTGCAAACCGGCCGCTGCCGCGACCATTTTCCAGCCATAAAAGATTTTCATATGCTCAGCTTAGCCGTACTGCTTGCCAATCCATTTGCGGTACTCACCGCTAGTTACACCCTCGACCCATTCTGGATTGTCCAGATACCACTGTACTGTTTTTTGAATGCCTGATTCGAAAGTTTCCTGCGGTTTCCAGCCTAGTTCGCTTTCGATTTTTCGTGCATCGATGGCGTAACGTCGATCGTGTCCGGGACGATCTGTGACAAAGGTGATCTGGTTAGCATAGGGTTTGCCATCCGAGCGCGGACGCAGCTTATCCAGACGGGCACAGATTGTTTTGACGACATCAATATTAGCCATTTCGTTCCAGCCACCGATGTTATAGGTCTCTCCTATGCGACCTGATTCCAGAACGCGTGCGATCGCACGGCAGTGGTCTTGAACGAATAACCAGTCTCGCACCTGTTGTCCATCGCCATAGATAGGCAAGGCTTTGCCATTCAGTGCGTTGAGGATGACCAACGGGATCAGTTTTTCAGGAAAATGAAATGGTCCGTAGTTATTACTGCAATTGGTCGTCAGCACTGGCAGACCATAGGTATGGTGCCAGGCACGTACCAGGTGATCCGAGGAGGCTTTGCTCGCCGCATAGGGGCTATTAGGCTCAAAAGGGTGGGTCTCGGCAAAAGGCGGCTCCTGCGCAGTTAACGTACCATAGACTTCGTCGGTTGAGACGTGCAGAAATCTGAAGGCCACTTTTTCTTGCTCCGGGAGCGCTGACCAGTAAGCACGAACGGCTTCTAGCAGATTAAAAGTACCTACAACGTTTGTCTGGATGAAATCACCTGGACCATGAATTGAGCGGTCGACATGCGACTCTGCAGCAAAATTCAAGACGGCGCGCGGTTTGTATTGGGCGAGGAGTGCATCGACCCGGGCGCGGTCGCCAATGTCGCTCTGTATAAAAATATGTCGCTTGTCTTGGGCGAGTGAGGCGAGATTGTCGAGGTTGCCGGCGTAGGTGAGCTTGTCCAGATTGACGATCGTTTCATCATGACTATCTAGCCAGGTGTGGACAAAGTTACTGCCGATAAAGCCGGCACAGCCGGTGACGAGGATCATGCGTTGTTCTCGAGATTAAGTGGATCAGGTTAACGCGTGTTGGGTGAACAGGTGTTTGTATAACTAGCGGTGGGCTAGCGATGGGCTAGCACCAAGGTGAAAGTTTACTCCCTCTGCCGGATGCTCAGGTTTGGTCAACAAGTTGTTTGAACTCAGGTTCGCGTGGTTTTAAAACTTAGTCTCTGGCATTTGTTAAGCTTGAGAGATATGGATAGCGCATTGACCACAGTGACTGGACCTTCTTGAGCCCTCATTCAAACCGCTTCGAACTGCATGCAGGTCTGGTGATGTCCTTGGTGGGTAGTCACTATCGCAATCTTGCCAGCCCACCTAGTCTCGAGTCATGCACACGCGATGTGTATGCGCGGCAGTTGGTCTTTAGTTTGGGTGAGGCGCTTCGTATTGCACTGGATATGGCGAGTGTGGCTGAGCAGTTACACGCCAGGGGGCTCATGCACGGCGATTTTTATGCGCACAATATCCTGGTCGATGATTCGGGTCATGCTTTGCTAGGCGATTTCGGTGCTGCGTGTTTTGTTTCTCAGTCTTATGCAGAGCAAGTGTTTGGACTTGAGAGGATTGAAGTCCGTGCGTTTAGGTCGGAATTCGACCATGGCGATCAGTTGCAAGAGGACAAAACAACGTTAAAACCCAAACAGTCTTTCAGGGTTGTCCGTCAAAATTAATTTTCTAATCTTCTCATCATCGGTCCAGCGTGCGAGCAGGTTAAAAAGTTCAACAGAGCTATTCTCACCAAATGACAGGTGAGGATAGTCGCTGCCCCAGATCAAACGGTCGGGAGCGGCTTTCATCAAAGCTTGTGCCAAGGCATCGGAGTCAGTGAAATTTGGTACTTTTGACATCCGATAGATACCAGTCAGTTTCACATAAGCCAGACGCTCTCCGTAATTCACTAGGTCAAGCAGCGCTTGAAAGCCGGGTGTATTGATGCCGTCTTTAGCCAGATTCATCCCCATGTGTGCCATCGAAAATGGGACAGGTAATTTTTTCATCGTCGGGATGAGCTCGGCTGTCAGCCAGCCAGGCAACAGAAAATCGAGATGCCAACCAATTTCTTTGCAGCGGGCGGCGATACGCTCAATACGCGGAGTCATCTTTAAACCGAGGCCTGGCTCGTGCGGATGGATCGGGCTGTAATTGATACGCACACCACGTACGCCGATCTTATCCATTTCAGCCAGTAATGAATCGGGGGCATTTTCATCGATGTCGACGATGCCACGGCATTTTTCTACGCCGACCTCTTTCATGGCATCAAGCATGCAACTGTTATCCATGCCATAGGCGCTAGGCTGCACAAACACAAAACGTGTCAACCCGAGGTGTTTGGCTAGTTGTAAATATTCTGTCAGCGGTGCCAGTGGCGGTGCATAGCGCAGGCTGTCTGTGCCATAGGGATATTTATCGGCGGGGCCGAAAACATGGAAGTGTGCGTCACAGGCATTTGCAGGTGCGGTGAACGCAACTTTTTCATTCAGATCAAAAGACAAGGTAAGGCTCCAGAAGATGTTTTGTATTACTTTTTGATGCCGGCAATCAGTTCGCGCAGTGAGGTCGCATCTTTGCTTGCAGCCGCTGCCAGATAAGTTGTGTCGCTACCTGCAATCAGAAAGCGGGCACCGAGCTCAATCAGTTGAGTTTGTAATTCTGCATCTCCGCGAATACCACCAATACCAAGTGCGATGCCATGTTTTTTACAGGCTCGTGCAACTGTCTGATAGGCTTGAAGCAAGCTTGGATGTCGCAGCTGACCTGGGATACCCATCTCGGTACATAAATCGTTTGAACCGATCAGCAGCATGTCTACGCCTGGAACAGCGGCGATTTCATCCGTATTGGCAATGCCTTCGGGCGTCTCAAGCATGATCACCACCATGTTGTCGAGATTGCCCGATTCATTGACCTTGGCCAGTGGCATGGCTTTGTAGGCTGTATGCGGTCCGGCTCCCATGACTGAGCGATGGCCCAGGGGTGGATATTTTGCATAGGAAACAATCTGGCGTGCCTGCTCTGCTGTATTCACATGGGGCAGGATTACGCCTTGAGCGCCACCATCGAGCGCGCGCGAAATATCCTGGCCGAGATGACCTGGCACGCGCACTAGAGGTGTCACGCCATAGGTGATGGCAGTAATACAGATTGCAGAAGTGGCCTCAAAACCAATCGGGCTGTGCTCCATATCGACATACAGGCAATCAAAACCTGCAGCGCCGACCAGCGGACCGATATCAACGGTACGCGCTTGACGTAGACCCATACACAGCGAGACTTCATCCGCAGCAAGTCGTTTTTTTAGATTGTTTTCCATATTTACACCTGAAGATTCAACGGATGACTCATGACTATTCGGCTTTGATCTTTGCGCTTTTAATGACATCAGCCCAAAGCGCTGTTTCACTCTGAACGAGTTCAGTGAACTGCGCTGGTGTGGTTGCTGTTGCACGCACACCTGCACCACCAAATACTTCTTTTACTTTTGCTGTCGCCACAGCTTTGGCAATCTCTTTTTGCATGCGCTCAATGATGGCAGTGGGGGTGCCAGCAGGCGCCATCATGCCGAACCAATACAGCATTTTGTAGTTGGGGTAGCCAGCTTCGGCGAAGGTGGGGACATCGGGGAAAAGCGCTTGGCGCGTTTCACCGCTCACGGCTAGTCCCAGGAGTCTGTTGTCCTTGAGGTAGCCCGAGGTTGAGCCCACGCTGCCAATCGCAATATCGACTCGCCCAGCCGCGACATCGACCATGGCGGCAGCAATGCCTTTGAAGGGGACATGCACTAGCTCGATTTTGTTTTGTAACAGGAACGCTTCCATCGCAAGATGCGCGGACGATCCTTGACCACCCGTGCCAAAAGTCAGTTTGTTCGGGTTAGCGCGCGCAAACTCCACCGTTTCTTTTAATGTTTTGGTGGCCAGCTCAGGGCGACCCACTAAAACGGCCGGTGCATCGGCTAATAAAGAGACCTGCACAAGGTCTTTAGGCTGATAAGGCAGCTTTTCATAGAGTGCTGCCGAGACAGCAAAAGAATTGTCCGTGACCAAGAAGGTGTAGCCATCCGCTGTGGCTTTGGCCACAATATCGGTACCTAAGGTGCTTCCTGCGCCACCTTTATTTTCAACGACGACGGTTTGGCCTAACTGAGCGGTGAGTTCTGCACCGACGCTGCGGGCAGCCGTATCGGTAAAGGAACCCGGCGCAAAAGGTACCACCACGCGTATTGGCTTATTTGGCCATGCAGCAGATTGGGCGAAAGCACTGAGCGTGACGGCAAACGCTGTGCTTGCGAGCGCCACCCGGCATAACAAGCGACGGGTCATATTTTTAGTGGACATTAGGAAAGTCTCCGGCGCCTGTGAAAGGACGTTTTATATGGCTAGCTTTGCTTGTATTTTAGCCAAAGCCGTCATTTTGTCTATAAATATGAGAAATATTGATAATTTTGCAATGTTTCGCCTAAGCTATATCCACAAGGCTATGATGGCGAATATGTATAAGACAGGTCGTTCAAAATAATGAGCAGTTTAGAAAAAATGCTGGGTTTGCTGGATGTTTTTACAACCGAGCAACCCATCTGGTCCTCCGAGGATCTGATCCAGCACCTGGGGGCGCCAGCCTCGACGTGCTATCGCTACCTCAAGGTGCTGCATACCTCGGGTTATCTCGCCCGCGTTGCCAATGGTTCTTACGTGCTTGGGCCGCGCATCATGGAACTCGATCGCGTTTCACGGGAGAGTGATCCAGTCTACATTGCGGGATCGCCAGTCGGGCAACGGCTGACGATTGATACGGGACACAGCTCCTTGCTGTGCATTTTGTTCAGCGACTCGGTCATGTGTGTCCAGCAGGCGCGCGGACGCGATGTCCCGGTTGGATTATTCAACCGTGGCCAGCGCCGCACCTTGGTGGCCGGAGCCTCTGCCAAAAGCATACTTGCTCATCTGCCGATGCACCAGTTGCGTATCTTGTATGCCCGACACGCTGAAGCGATTGCGGGTGTCGGAATGGGTGCCGACTGGGATGCTTTTAAAACTGCACTCAAACAGATCCGTCAGCAAGGCTATTCGATGACGGTCGGCGATTACAACGCGGGGATTATTTCGATTGCGGCCCCGTTGTTTAATCGCGAGGGCGAGGTCCTGGGCAGCCTGGCGTTGGTCGCCTCTAATCAGAATGCACGCGTGGACGCCTTTAGGGATTATGCCCCGCTCGTGATGCAGGCGGCCAAAGAGGTGAGTGCCAGGATCGCCTCTAACGAGGATGTCGTGGCACTCCCAGCACGCGCGCTGGGTTAATTGCTAGAGGTTTTGCTCGCTGCAAGGGCCTGCATGGCGAGCTTTGCAGTAACCTGGATTGAGGACAGCACTGGTTTGCCCCAGGTTGCGCTGAGTGGGTCGACAACATTGAGTGTTGGTAATTGCGAGCAAGCAATGAACATTGCATCGACATCATTTTCGCAAAGTGGTTTGGCCCGGGTAGCGACTTGCTCCTCAGTGATTTGTCCGAGTGCGACAACGTCTGCTGCGTAAAAGCTGTCAAAGTGGCTGACTTTAATATCCTCGGAGCTTAGAAAATCTTTCAGACGATCGTTCACATCATCCTGATAGGGCGTCAATAGTGAAATATTGCTGGCGCCTAACTCCTGCAAAGCCAGCATCATGGAGCGAGCAGTGGTTACAACGGGTAAGCCGGTTGTCTGGGCAAGGCTCCTGGCAATATCTGCATCGCCTTTTGGTCCAAGAATAAAGCCGGCTGCGGTGCAACCGTATGCAATGACATCCAGTGGTGTTTCATTGAATTGCTTGGCTAGTTCAATCGCTGCATCGCGATAGGCAGGTAGCGTTTCTTCGGTTAACAAACCTTTACCACGTGGGATGCGCAAGGTCTTGCAAGTAGAACCCTGCGGCAGCCAGCCCAGCATTTCGCCTTCCATGGTGGTGTTGTTGATTGGCACCATCAGGCCAATGTGCAGTGGTTTGCCCTGTGCGTGGCGAGGTGTGTGGTTAGGCGTCATGTTGTTCAACGATTATTTTCCAATAGGTTTGAGGGGCGGCTCAGTGCCTTCTGGCAAGGGAATTTGAGATGTATTGAGCACCATGGCAATCATGCTGTAGTACCCAATGATCGCGATGATATCGAGGATGCCGTCACGACCGAAATGTTTGAACGCAGCATCATAGGTGGCATCGCTCGCCTGACCCTGAGCGATTTGTTCTTTACAGAAGGTGTAGAGCGCTGATTGCTCTTCGGTCAGATTGGTCGGTGTCTGGCCAAGCTGCAGCGCACTGATGATGGTTTCGGGCAGATCCGTTGTCGTGCGTGCAATACGTGAATGCGCAAACCATTCGTACTGACAATTCATGTGTCGTGCGACGATCAGCACGACAAACTCAATATTAGCCAGAGAGATTTTGGCGCCATAGCGCAAGTGCTCGCCCAGGCTTTGTACACGATCCGCTAACTCCGGGTGATGTATCAGTGCCAAAAACGGACCTCGAATACCACCGCGAGGACCGCTAGCGATCGCAGCCGCAACCTCCTTCTGACGTGCCGACATTTGTTCGGGCGGGATGATTGGGAACCTGGGTTCAGGGGTAGGGGGGGTGTTTTGGCTCAAAAGACGCTCCGGGTATTTGATTGATATGCGCTTAATAATATTGCAGTAGTTCACCGTAACCACTGATCTTGTCGAGGATTTTGCATTGACGCAAGGCGTGCCACAACATCGCTTGATTACTTGTGATGACAGGTGCTTCTAAAACATGTTCCAGTGCCGCGATAACCGAGATGCATTTGATATTGGTGCAACTCAGGAAATAAGCGTCGGCATCCGGATTTTTCATGGCGATGGCGCGATCAAACCACTCTTGTTCCGAGACTGAGGCCGTGGAGACATTGGCAGGCAACTGCAGACCAACTTCGTGCAAAACCTCAACGCCATAATGCGCACAAAAGCGAACCTCTGCATCGTTGACCGCTTGTTCGTAGGGTGTGAGCATGACGATGCGTTTTGCCTGCAGCGTTTTAAAGGCGGCCACAAGCGCCTGGGAAGTCGCCATCGCAGGTTTGCCTGAGGCATCCTCAATGCGTTTAACCAGCGTATCTCCCATAAGTGGGTCGTGCGTCGATACCGCTGTGCAATGAAACACAATCAGATCGATCGGCGCGGGACCTAGCAACTTGGCTGCTGACTCAGCGCCTGCACTCATGCCCAGAATATCCTCAGCGGTTGTGCCATGAAGCTTTAAGCGCGTGGTGTGAATCGATACGCCCGCTGGCAAAATAGCCTGAGCGTCATTTTCTGCAACGATATTTCGATTGGGCAAGATCATGCCAAGCCTCAAACGATCGCCATAGTCAGGTCGTTTAGCTGGCTGTGTGACGGCTTGCTGGGCCGCGATATATTGCATCAGTGCGGGATCGGTAGCGTTCATATTGAAATTATTCAGTAAGTTGGATTTTCGCGTCTTTGATAAGCGAGGACCAGACGGCAATCTCATTTTTAAAGAAACTTGAAAACTCCGCAGCACTCGAGCCCGCCGGACGTGCGCCTAGCGATTCAAGTCGTGCGCGGACTTCGGGTGACTGGATAGCAGTTGTAAAAAGTTTATTGATCTCTGTCAGACGCTCAGGTGCAATACCCGCTGGGCCCATGATGCCCCACCACACAAAGGCTTTAAAGTCTTTGAAGCCTTGTTCAGCAAAAGTGGGGAGGTCTGGAAATTGTGGTGAGCGTTGGTCACCCGTAATCCCGACTGCTTTGATTTGTCCTGAACGGATGTATGGAGAGGCGCCTAGCTGATTATTGAAAAACAACTGAATCTGGCCTCCCATCAGGTCGGTATAGACGGCGGTGCCACCACGATAAGGCACGTGTTGCGCATCGATATTATTCTGACGCTTGAACATTTCAAAAGCGAGATGTTCGCCTGTGCCGCTGCCGCCGGACCCGACATTGAGTGTGCCCGGCTTTGCGCGTGCAAGCGCTAGGACTTCATTTGCAGTTTTGGG
Source organism: Burkholderiaceae bacterium (assembly GCA_036725985.1). Lineage (GTDB taxonomy): Bacteria > Pseudomonadota > Gammaproteobacteria > Burkholderiales > Burkholderiaceae_B > Zwartia. The sequence goes on along the minus strand of DAIMDD010000001.1, from coordinate 77,339 downwards.
GGCGATAGTGGGCGAAACGAGTAACACCATCGGCACGGTTGCGATGAGTGTGATGGGTGTCAGATCTTTGGCTGCATCGTATGCCATGTTGTTATACAGACTGTTATTGACGGCATTGGAGTTCGAGGCAACCAGCAAGGTGTAGCCGTCAGGCTCGGATTTCACAACAAATCCTGAGCCAACGTTACCACCCGCACCCGCACGGTTTTCAACGACAACGGTTTTACCCATTTTGTTGGAAATATAGTCTGCTACTGTGCGTGCGACCACATCCACGCCACCACCGGTGCCATACGGAACAATCAGACGAATCGTTTTATCAGGATAGCCTTGCGCACTTGCGGTCGATCCTGCGCTCAGGCTAGCCAGGCAAGCGAGCCCTAGTGCAATGTTGCTGGCCGTCCAGGTAAATAATCTGATGAAGTACCTCGTCATCCTTGTCCCCTGAGATTGTTTTTCTTTCAACGTAATGCCCGCAGGACCTCGTGTCAAGATACTTTGCTCGTGCTTTGGGCCAGGAACTTCGAATTACTTAGGGTCAAGTAGTCGTCCATAGCCTTTAAGCGTTGGTTCCACGCCGGCGATCTGTAAGCAATTCCACATCATTGCGCCGACACTTGAAATGACCGGTTTTTTGAGATCTTGCTCGAGTGCTTGAAGTACCTCGATAGTGGGCATGCCCACGCCGCTTAGGAAAACGACTTCGGCTTCAGGCGTATTGGCAGCACGTGCCAGACCGTAGGCGCGCTCGGGCGTTTCCTCGTAAATGTTGCGCACGTTTTCCAGGCGGCGGTAATTCACGACCGTCATGCCATAGCTCTCAAGCGCGGCTTTGCCCTGCAGTGTCTGCGCTTCAGCGTAAGGGGTGGCTAAGGCTACTTTGCTGACACCGAGTTTATTCATCGCAGCGATGACGCTTGCGAAAGCTGAGGTGAAACGGATGTTGTACTTTTTTTCCAGGCGTGCAGTCAGTTCTGCTTCGCCAGCGCGACCCAGCATATAGCTCGAAGCCGTATGCGCCATGGCAATCACCTGGGGACGCAAATGGGCAAGCATTTCAGTGGGCTCATCAATATTATCCAGTTGGCATCGGGTGCGCGCATCCTGGCCCTCATGCGAGCCGGTCGTGCCGTGCGCAATCATTCGGCCAAAATGCACGGAAACACCAGGCTTATGCATGGCGATTAATTCAGGTTCTACATTTGGATTGCCTGGGGGTAATAAAAATCCAAGTCTCGCTCTCCAACCGTCCATCAGGTGCTCCTTTTTATGATGGGTTGAATATAGACCTGAGCAGGGCCTTGCCACAAGTTATTCGGATGATGCGGACTCAGGAGCAGCGCACAGGAAAAATTCGCTGACAGAGGTCTGTTGCTGGATTAAGCTTCTAAAAAGCACACAATAAAAAAACCAGAGACAACACAGAGGTCATGCATGTCCCCGTATTCGAGTCTGTTCTCGCCGATTGAGTTGGCCGGAAAACGGTTGCGCAACCGCATTGTTCACCCGTCAATGACGACCGTGACGGCAGCTGAGGGCCGTGTAACAGAGCGCTTAATTCAATATCACTTGAACCGCGCAAGAGGGGGCGCGGCCATGCTGGTGACCGAGCCGCTTGCAACAGCGCCACATCAAAAAATACCAACCCGTGTACGGGTCTGGAACGCACATGATGAGGACGGCCTCAGACGCTGGGCTTCTGCAGTCGAGGCTGAGGACTGCCGTCTGATTGGCCAGATCCAGGATGCTGGGCGTGGCCGGCATGCGCCTGGTCGTAATTATGAGGCAATCGGTGCCTCGGCACTGCCTGATGATATTAGCTGGACCATGCCCCACGTTTTGACGATTGAGGAGATTGAGTCTCTGATTGGTCATTTTGCTAATTCAGCGGAGCGTTTAAAACGCTGTGGCTTTAGCGGTGTGGAGCTTTCCGCAGGTCACGGGCACCTGTTTCATCAGTTCATGTCGCCTTATTCCAATGAGCGCACGGATATCTATGGTGCAAGCTTCGATGGTCGCATGCGATTCATGCTGGAATTAATTTCAGCGGTGCGCGAACAATGTGGCAGCGATTTTATTCTGGGCCTTAAATTACCCGGTGTCGATGGCATTGAGGGCAGCATTGATATCGCCTTGTCACGTCAGATTTCTGCGCGACTCACAGCGACAGGCTGCGTTGATTATGTTTGCTTTGCGCAAGGTGCGCATGCTCGAACGCTAGAAATGCATATCCCGGATGGTCATACTGCGCGCGATACCAATGCTGCGACCCTCGCCGCGCTTCGAGATTCTGCGGGGGCTGTCCCTGTCATGGCGCTTGGTCGTATTGGTGACCCCGCCCAGGCCGATGCAATCATCGAGCGGGGTCAAGCTGAGTTGGTCGGTATTGGTCGGGCGTTGATTACCGATCCCGCCTGGCCAAGAAAGGCGCAACTAGGACAAGCCTCACGCATCCGCTACTGTGTTTCAGGTAACACCTGCTGGAAAACAATCGTCGCTTATCAGCCGATTGCTTGCGATAACAATCCGCGCGTGGCGATGTCCGACGAGCTTGATGAAGTTTTTACGCCCGCTGTCGTACGTAAAAAAGTTGTGGTGGTGGGCAGTGGCATTGCTGGACTTGAGGCGGCCTGGATCGCGGCAGCTCGTGGCCATGAGGTCACGTTGCTCGGACGTAGCCAGGAAGTGGGCGGAAAAACCCGACTGCTCGCCCAACTGCCGGGGGGGGAGGACCTCAGTAGCATTTATGACTTCCAGTACGTTGAAGGACTGCGTGCAGGAGTCAACTATTTGATGAATAAGGAGGCTTCGACAAGCGAGGTGATTGCCCTGCAACCGGATGTTGTCGTGCTGGCAACAGGCGCGAGTATGACGTGGCCACGCTGCTTGCCTTTGAGCTTAAGAGATGAGGGACTCGTGCCGGATCTTCGGGCCGCTATGCTTGCACTCGGGGGTGTAACGCAACCTCAACCGGGTTGCGCGGTGCTGCTGGATCTGGATCATACTGAAGGAACCTATGCCTCGGCTGAGCGCTTGCGTAAGTTGTTCCAGAGGGTGGTCATCATTACGCCGCGCATTAGTGTGGCCGAGGACGTTGCGCTGGTCGCGCGTCAGGGTATTTATCGTCGGTTGCACGAACAAGGAATCGAGTTGCTGCTTGCGAGCGAACCACGCTGGACGCAGGCTTTTGAACAAGACGCAACGCTTGCGTACAGCAGTGTGTATGGGGGTCCTTTGCGCACGATTGAAAATGTGGCTTTCTTCTCCTACGCCTCGCCGCGTAAACCTGATGATGAGCTGTTTGCTTCTTTGAAAAACGCGGGTATCGATGTTAGAAAAATCGGTGATTGCCGGGTTGCACGCAACATCATTGCCGCGACCGCGGAGGGTGATGCGGTCGGGCGGGAGATTTAAGCCGTGAAACTTTGCCGGTTAAGCGACAACTGGTGGCCGCACCGTTATTGAATGGGCAGGCCTGTTTGTCGGGTAGTCGGTCGGTCGCCAGCAAAGCGCGCGTAATTCACCAAATTCATGAGGCAACCGGCTCCATTGATCACCGCCATCCTCGCTACGAAATAACTGGCCGAGGTTGGTGTAAGCAAACAGCAGCAAGGGAGCGTGCTGATGTGTGGCGACTGCCCAGGGGGTACTGTTTAATGTGCCTGGCAACACCAGCTCTTTCCATGTGTAGCCGTAGTCCTCGCTGCGCCAGAGTTTGCCAGTGTTACCTGGCGGACCATTACCATTAGTCAGAAAAATCACCGCATCATTATCCGCTCGCGCCACAATGCCCCGTGTGTATTGCCAGGGGGCATCGAGTGCCTGAAAAACCCACGACTCACCGTTATCTGTACTTCGGTGCAAGCCGCGGTTAGTTGTAGCGTAGAGAATTTTTTTGCCAGACTGATCGTGAACGATCACGATGCCATGCATATCGCCAGAGACGAGGCCTGCGGTTTTGAGCTCCCACGTGTTGCCGCGATCAGTGCTGCGGTATACACCACCGATCTCGACCACGGCCCACAGGGTATTGTGGTCTTTGGGATCAAACAGCATTTGGGTGACACGGGTTGGTCCCATGTTGATCTCGGAGAATTTTTGTATTCCTGGAACCGATAAACTTTGCCAGGTTAATCCTGCATTGGTCGAGCGATAAAAACCTGCCGGACGTGTACCTGCATAAATAATTTCAGGGTGCTCGGGATCTTGTAACAACGCCCAGATATCGCTCAGTGGGGAGGGTAAGTGTGTCCAGCGCGTTGTTCGTTCGTCCCATCTGAATAAGCCCATATCTGTGCCGGCATACAGTAAATTAGGATCACTGGGGTGAGAGCTAAAACACCAGACGCGCGCCTCAAGATACATGCCCGAGTGACTATTGGGGTGTACCCAGGTTTGTCCCAGATCGTTACTAAACCAGGCCGAGTGGCCGGCAGTTCCGGCATAGATTTCCAGATGCGTGCTCATCACGTGTCTCCGAGCTAGCAATTAATGTTGGTATTAAAAGACTGATACAAACTAGCGCTTATGAAATAACGTTAAAACGTAAAAATATTCTACTATCTAAGAATAAGTGATTAAAGCATGCGTCGCATTGGTATTTATAAAGATCAATCCAAGAGAAGAACCATAATGTGGCTTTCGTCCATGCGTGCGTCAGGAGACAGAAAATGAAAAGTATTTTTAAGACGTTTTGCCTCAGGCTAGCTGCTGCCTTTGCGCTGGCTGGAGCTCTAACTCTGGCGCTTAGCCCTGTTGCACTGGCGCAGAGTTTTCCAACCCGTGCCATTCATATCATCATTGGCTTTCCTCCCGGCGGCGCAATCGATACGATTGCACGCGTTCTCGCACCCAAAATGTCGGCTGATCTGGGGCAGTCCATCGTGGTGGAAAACAAACCCGGTGCCGGTGGTGTCATTGGCATGCAGGCGGCAGCACGTGCGGAGCCTGATGGCTATACGGTTTTTATGGGCACCATGGGCAATTTCAGTATTACGCCTGCGATTATGAAAGATTTGCCTTACAACGTTATGAAGGATTTTTCACCCGTCACGGATGTTGCATCCTCGGGTTTTGTCATTTATGTCAACCCGCAATTGCACTTCAAGACAGTGCCTGAGTTAATCGCTTATGCGAAGGCGAATCCAGGAAAATTAAATTTCTCTTCAAGTGGCAATGCAGGGCTGCCTCATATGGCCGGCGAGATGTTTGCAGCGGCCGCTGGCATCAAGATGACACATGTGCCATACAAGGGTAGCGCACCCAGTGTCAATGATGTCGTGGCCGGTCAGGTGCAATTAACGTTTGAGGCAGTCGCTGTAGGGTTGCCCCATGTCAAAGGCGGGCGTCTGCGCGCCCTGGCAACGATGGGGCCTCAGCGCTTGGCTGTATTACCCGAGGTGCCAACCGTGGCCGAAACGATCCCCGGGTTTAATGTGACCAACTGGTTTGGAATGGCTGTGCCCGCAGGTACGCCAGAGGAGCGTATCGCGCGTATCCAGAAAAGCGTCGTCGATGCCCTCAAGCAACCCGAGGTGCTGGCAACCCTGCAGGGCTTGGGTGTTGAGCCTGTGGGTGATAGCCCAGCTCAGTTTGGAGCCTACATCAAAGAAGAGCTGGGTCGCTGGCAAAAAATGATGGCCGAAGGCAACATCAAGATTGAGTGATGGGTGCCTCAGCGCTCATTTGCCTGTAAACACAGCAGGGCGTTTTTCTAAAAACGCTCTTTGTGCTTCTTTTGCATCGTCTGTTTTTGCGATCGCAGCGGTCATATCCTGTTCGTAGCGATAGCCATCGCGCAAGCTCATATCCTCAATCGCATTGAGGGTTTGCTTAGCGAGTCGAATCGATAAGGGGCTCTTGCTGGCAATCGTGGTGGCCAGTGCGACCGCCTCAGGCAAGAGCGCCTCGGGAGTGGTGACTTTAATCGCAACGCCCAAACGGTACATTTCCTCGGCAGGCACGCGATAGCCTGTAAACATCATCTGGCGCAGTGTCGAGTGCGGGAAAAGGCGTGCGGCGTGACTGCCCCCGCCTAGCAAGCCCACATCGATTTCGGGCAGCGCGAGTGTGCCTTTTTCTGAGGTGATGATGATATCGCCCGAGGCTGCAATCGCCAGGCCCGCTCCAAGAGCCGGCCCATTGATCGCGATGATGACAGGTTTGGTGCACTCACGGATCGCATGAAAGCATTCGCGTGTCCGACGCGAGTGGGCGGGTAGATCGCCGGGTCCTTTGATGACCGAGGCGCGGCCTTTGAGGTCGGCACCGGCACAAAATATTTTTCCCTCTCCTGTGAGCACGACAGCACGGACTTCATCTATTTCAGAAACATAATCCAGCGCAGCGGTGAGTTCGTCGCCCAGTGTGCGTGAAAGCGCATTGACCGGTGCATTATTCATCGTCAACACGGCGACATGTCCGCTGAGTTCGTATTTAAGTTGAGTGAGCTCAAGCATTTTGATTGTTTCCCCTGACGTAGTTTGTTTTGTGATACTCATTGTTTAGGTTTCACATATAGAATATCGAAAAATCAAATCAAATACTAACCAGCCTGAAGATCGCGCCCGCTCTGAAGCCGCGCGAGGCAATGGCTGAAGTTAAAACGAGGGGACAATATCATGGCAAAGCCGTTTGCTTGTTTTTTGCAGCGATTAAGGGTGCCAGGCAAGCTTGTCTGTGCAACAACCGTGGCACTGTGCCTCTCAGTGCTCGCCGCCGCACCAGCCTCGGCGCAAACGGGAGCGCAAACTTCTGTGCAAGCCTTCCCTGATCACGCAGTACAGGTGGTGGTCCCTTATCCACCGGCGGGGCTGACCGATAACATCGCACGATTGTTTGCGGCGAAACTTAAAGATAGCTGGAATCAACCTGTTGTGGTGGAGAATAAGCCGGGTGCGAGTGCGACGCTGGGCGCTTCCCTTGTTGCCCGCGCTGTGCCAGATGGTTATACGCTGATGGTAGGTAGTGTGGGTATGGCGACTAATCCACTGATGTTTAAGGAATTGCCTTACAAGGCTACTGATTTGACGCCTTTGGCTCTGGTCGGTCTGGCGCCCAACGTGCTCTATGTGAATGGATCATTGCCAGTCAAAACAGTTAAAGAGTTAGTCGACTATGCGAAAAACAATCCTGGCAAAGTGACGTATGCCTCGACAGGGTTTGGTTCGAGCCCGCACCTTGCTGGAGAGCTCTTCGCATCCAATGCGGGTGTTCAACTTTTACATATCCCCTACAAGGGCACTAGCGCGGCGCTAGCTGATTTTCTGGGTGGTCAGGTCAATATATTTTTTGACACCATGCAGTCGATGCGTTATGTGCAGGAGGGTAAGATCCGCGCGCTCGGTGTCACCACAGAAAAACGACTTATTGATGCGCCCGAACTGCCAACGATAGAGGAGTCGGGTGTTGCCCCAGGTGTGATTTCAAGTAGCTGGTTTGGTTACTTTATCCAGACTGCGGTACCTGAGGCGCGTCGCAAACAAATTGCTGACGCTTTGCTCAAGGTTGCGAACGAAAAAGAAACACAAGAAAAACTCAAGTCGTTTGGCTTGATCCCGGTGGCCTTGGATACTGCGCAATACCAGGCGTTTATGGACGCAGAGATCAAGCGCTGGGGTGCGGTCATCAAAGCACAAAATATTAAGGTTGATTGAAGATGAAAAAAATCGCACGCAGTACTTTTTACCTGATGAATCTTGCACTTGTGTGCATTCTTCCAGCTCAAACATTCGCGGCAGAGGTCTTCCCGAGTAAGCCCATCAAAATTGTTGTCCCCTTCGCACCGGGCGGTGCCGCTGATACCACTGCGCGGATGATGAGCGAGCCGCTGTCGAGGCAACTCGGCCAGACCGTGATTATTGAGAATAAACCCGGAGGTGGCGCAACGATTGGTGCTTCTTACGTGGTCAATGCGCCGGCGGATGGCTATACGATTTTGTATACGACACCAGGACCGCAGATTACTAATCCCTCTCTGATGGCAAAATTACCCTACGACCCGAATAAGGATCTGGTGCCTGTATCGCGCGTGTCGTGGTTTCCTAATGTGTTGTTGGTCACTCCGAGTCTGCCCGTGAATTCTGTCTCGGAGCTTATTGCGTATGCGAAAAAAAATCCTGGCAAAGTGAATTTTGGCAGTGCCGGCATTGGTGCCAGCAGTCATCTGGCAGGCGAGTTGTTTAAAACCATGGCCAACATCGATATCACCCATGTGCCTTATAAAGGTTCGGGCCAGGTGCTACAGGATCTGATTGGTGGCAATTTGCAGATGAGTATCGACTCGCTCTCTGTGTATTTACCAAGCATCAAGGCGGGCAGTGTGCGTGCTCTGGGGATTGCCATGCCGCAGCGCTCGCCCATTTTGCCAGAGGTCCCAGCGATTAATGACGAATTAAAGGGTTTTGATGCCACGGCAGTTAACTATTTGACAGTTCCTGCGGCGACACCCAAAGCCGTGATCGAGCGCTTGAATAAGGCTGTCGTCAATGTTCTCGCAGACCCTGCCTTACAGGAGCGAATGTTCGCGATGGGGATGGTGCCAAAATCCAGCACTCCAGAGGAAATGGCTCAAGAGGTCCGCGCCGAGCAGGTTAAGTGGAAAAAAGTCATAGAAGAATCGGGCGCCAAGCCAGAATGAGGTTAATCCAGCCAGAATGAGGTTAATCTAGCCAGAATGAGGGTAATCAAGCCAGGGGGTGGGAGCTTGGCATGACAGCCCGGCAAATTCTTATCTAAAACAAAAACTGTCATTTTCTTGTAAGATGTCCGACATCGAAATTTAATTCTCATATTCTGGAAAACAATAATAGCCCGGGATATGTTTTATTTTTGTGTCGGAGACTTGCATGCAGCCCTTGCCTTTAAGCCGTTTCACGATCCTGGATCTGACCCGAGTACGGTCGGGTCCCGCCGCCGTCAGGCAGTTTGCCGACTGGGGTGCAAATGTCATCAAGATCGAAGAGCCTGGTGATATGCCTGATGACAAACCTGGTGGCTCGGCACAATTTGCGGATTATCAGAATACCCATCGCAATAAGCGCAGCGTCACGCTGAATCTTAAAAATCCGAAAGGACGCGAACTCTTTCTGGAAATGGTCAAGAAAGCCGATGTGGTGGTCGAAAACTATCGACCCAACGTGAAATTCAAACTCGGTATCGATTACGAGTCGCTCAAAAAAGTAAATCCTCGCATCATTTTGTCGAGCGTATCGGGTTTTGGTCAAGATGGTCCTTACAAGGATCGCCCTGGGCTAGATCAGATTGCGCAGGGACTTGGCGGTGTGATGTCGGTCACGGGCGAGCCAGGTCGTGGTCCTATGCGTGCAGGCATACCGATTGCCGATCTGACCTCGGGTCTGTTTTGTGCGATCGGCACCATGGTGGCTTTGCTCGAGCGCGAGGTTTCCGGCCAGGGCCAGTGGGTACAGACCTCGCTCTTGCAGGCTCAGGTCTGGATGATGGATTTCCAGATCATGCGCTGGCTGATGAATAAAGAAATCCCTGGTCAAAGCGGTAATGACCATCCGACAAGCTCACCTACCGGAGTCTTTAAAACTTCGGACGGCTACATCAATATCGCAGCAATGGGTACGGAAATGTATGTGCGTCTGGTCACGGTGCTCGGTGTGCCAGAGATGGCGACCGATCCACGCTATCAGACCCTACAGTTGCGTGCTAAAAATCGTCCCCAGCTTAATGCGGATATCGCAGCGGTGACGATGCAGAACACCACAAAATTCTGGATTGATTTGCTCAATAAAGAAGGTGTGCCTTGCGGCTCAATTAAAAACGTGCAGGAGACCATGGAAGATCCCCAGGTCCAGCATCTGGGCATGGCCAAGAGTCTGCAGCATCCCACGCTTGGCGAAATCAGCGTGGTTGGCCAGGCCGTGATTCTAAGTCGCTCCAAGCGCGAGATATTCACCGCGGCACCTGATCGCGGTGAGCATAATGATGAGGTCTATGCAGAGTTCGGTATCTCGCCAGAGCGTCTGGCCGCACTGCGTCAGGAAGGAGCGATCTAAATGAACAAGCCAATGGTGACCGCGACGGTCTACACCGCCCGCAGACAGCCTTTAGTCAGCAGAGGATCTTCAACTAAAACTTCGGTGCTGATGGACTCTGGCAAAATCAAAACCGCTTTTGACAGCCTGGGTCGTCCCGAAAATCTCCCTGACGAAATCGCTCAGCAATTGCGTGCGCGGATTCTCAATGAGAGTCTGGCACCTGGTCAGCGTTTACCTACAGAGCAGGAACTCGGCGCACAGTTCGGTGTCAGCCGAAACGTTGTGCGAGAAGCAATCGCCAGACTCAAGCTAACCGGTTTAGTTGAGACGCGCCATGGTGTCGGCACCTTTGTTTGTTCTGATATCGCGATGCGCCCCTTTGAAGTTTCGCACGATGATTTGCTTGAGCTCTCGCAATTGATTCAGGTACATCAATTGCGTGTGGAAATCGAGTCGGGCGCGGCGGCCCTGGCCGCGACGCATCGCACCAAACAGCAACTCGAGCTATTGCAGCAGGCTCTCAAGCGCGTCGATCAGGATTCGGGTGATTGGCAGGCGGCCGCGCATTCCGCGGTAGACTTCCATCTGGCTGTCGCACAAGCAGCAAATAATCCTTATTTTGTCCGGATTATGGGGCACTTAAGTCATGTGATTCACAATGCTGTGCGTACGTTCCGTTTTAGAATCACCGGCACCCCCCGAATAGATGAAATTGGTGACGAGCATCTGAATATCGTTGACGCGATTGCGCGACAGGACTCAGCTGCAGCCCGCCATGCAATGCGCACCCATCTGGATAATGCCATGGCACGTTATCGTAAATTACTAGGAGACTTTTGATAATGACTACCACTAGACTGTTGCAGGGCGAGATTACCGATAGCCTGATCGTTGAAAAAAAAGGTGCTGTAGGCTGGATTACGTTTAATGATCCGGGTCGTCACAATGCAATGTCCTATGACATGTGGGTCGGCGTGCCTATGGCGCTGGACTTGTTTGAAAAGGACGATACGATTCGCGCTGTAGTGTTGACTGGTGCAGGCGATAAGGCGTTTGTCAGTGGCGCCAACATCTCCCAGTTTGAAAAACTGCGCACGACTGAAGATGCGGTCGCGGAATACGAGCGCGTGGCTGAAAACGCACAAAACGCGATCTACAATTTTCTTAAACCAGTGATCGCACGCGTCAATGGTTATTGCATCGGTGGCGGACTGAATATTTCCCTGTGCTGCGATATTCGTATCGCCAGTGATGTCAGTACTTTTGCGATTCCCGCAGGCAAGCTCGGTCTGGGTTATCGCCTGACCGCGATTCGTAATCTGGTGATGACTGTTGGTGCTCCGCAAGCGCTGGATATCATCATTTCAGCCGCACGTTTCAGCGCTGCTGAGGCACTCACAAAAGGCCTCGTACAGTATGTCGTGCCTGTCGCCGATCTCGACAAGACACTAGACGCTTACCTGAGCAAGATAGCTGGTAATGCACCTCTGACTTTGCAGGCCGGTAAAAAAGCGATCCGTGAATTCCAGCGTGTCGCACCGCATATTGATGCAGAAGGCATTACCAAGCTGGTGTTGGGCTGCTTTGCCAGCGAGGACTATCAGGAAGGTAAAAAAGCTTTCGCTGAGAAACGCGCGCCGGTATTCCGCGGCAAGTAATGATCCTTGGTTTCTGGAACACTGAGCTCTGGCATCAGTTGTTCCCTTCGATACCGATGCTCCTGTTGCTGAGTGTCGGGGTTCTGATTGCGGGCACCATACGTTCGTTCACCGGTTTCGGTGGCGGGCTGGTGCTCGCACCTCTGTTGAGCCTGTTTATGACCCCTGCCGACATGGTGGTGGTTGTCTTGTTATTGAATTTCATGACCTCGGTGCAATCGGTTCCAAACACCTGGAGCACGACTGACTGGAAGATGGTGTTTTCATTATCGATCCCCGCCTTATTCGGTGTGCCATTAGGGGTGTGGTTGATCGAGTGGCTCGATCCCCAGATGATTCGTCGCCTGATCGGCGTGATTGTGGCCGGCCTCGCGGCGCTGATGCTGATCGGCTGGAAATATCAAGGACAGCGCGGCAAGGTGCAGGATTGTGTCGTGGGCGTCACAAGTGGCGCCCTCACTGCGATCGCAGGAGTGGGCGGGCCGCCTCTGGTTCTATATTTGCTGTCAGCAAAAGATATCTCACCTGTCGTTTTACGCTCGTTTTTTATGATGTTTTTTTGTTTTGCCCAGATCGCGACCGTTGTGTATTTCATGTTTCAAGGATTGATTAATAAATCCCAATTGATTTACTCGATTACCTTTGCACCGATTTATCTGGTCTCGACCGTGCTGGGCACTTTCTTGTTCAAGAAAGCTGTTCAGGGTAGCGTAGAGCTCATTAAGCGCTTTACTTTGTGGTTTCTGTTGGTGGTGGGCCTCGCGACACTGGCGTTTTAATCTGATTATCTGCATGGCTCGCTCATATCCGCCTACAATCAGGTATGTCCAGACCTACCATTTTGCTCCTTGGCGCCAACGGACAAGTTGGCTACGCGCTGCAGACCGTACTCGCTTCGCTAGGAACGGTGATCACGTGCACGCGCAAAGAACTTGATCTTAGCGTTTGCAACGAACAGTCAACCTTGTTGTCTGAGCTGGTAAAAAAAGTCAGCCCCGCTGTAATCGTCAATGCAGCGGCTTATACAGCCGTCGATCAAGCCGAAACTGATACTGAGCAGGCTCGTACTATTAATACGGTGGTGCCTGGCTTGCTCGCAGAGGCTGCAAACGCTGTGGGAGCTTGCCTCGTACATTACTCGACTGATTACGTTTTTGACGGGACTAAAAAGGGCAGTTATCAGGAGAGCGATCAGACTAATCCGCTGTCGGTATATGGGCAGACCAAACTGGCCGGTGAGCAGGCGATAGCCAAGACTTGCACGCGATATTTGATTTTGCGTACGTCCTGGGTGGTGGGCGCACAGGGCGGAAATTTTTTAAAAACCATGCTTCGTGTCGCGCAGGAGCGCGATAGTTTGCGTGTCGTGGCAGATCAGATCGGTGCACCAACTTCTGCCAACTTGATTGCAACGACAACCCGGCACTTGTTGCTTGAAATGCTTGCGCAGCCAGCAAGCGATCCTCGCTGGGGTATCTATCATCTCGCAGCCGCAGGGCAGACCAGCTGGTTTTATTATGCGCAATATGTGCTGAGTCAGGCGCGTGAAAAGGGTTGGCCGATTAAAGTTGCACCCGAGGCTATCGAGGCGATCGCGACTGCGGACTATCCTGTTGCCGCTAAACGACCACAAAATTCCAAGCTCGACACCGGCAAAATTCGTCAGACCTTCGGTTTGGTTTTACCTGACTGGACGCATGGTGTTGAGGAGGTTTTGACGCAGTTGACCCGTGAGCGGCAAGACCTTTTGCGTGTGCCCCCTTCGGGGGAGTAGCGATGACGACAAAAATACTGATCGTTCGTACCTCATCCCTCGGTGACCTGATCCACATGTTGCCAGCAATTTCCGATATAGCGGCGCATGTGCCGGGCGCCCAGATAGACTGGCTGGTCGAGGAGGCGTTTGCACAAATTCCAGGCTGGCATCCTGCGGTCAGTGGCGTGATCCCTCTTGCTCACCGGAAGTGGCGGCGCAACTGGTGGGCCACCGAGGTTCGGCAAGCGCGTCAGGCGCTCGAACAGGAGTTGCGTGGGCGCCGTTACGATATCGTGCTGGATATGCAGGCTTTACTCAAGACTGTTTGGTTTACACGCATGGCCACGGGCGTCAAACATGGTCTGGACTGGCGTTCGGCGCGCGAGCCGCTGGCGTCACTGTTTTATGACGTCAGGCACCGTGTTGAATTTTGGCAGCCCGCAGTGACTCGCCAACGCGAGCTGGCTGCTGCGACTTTTGGTTACCGCTATACGGAAAAGCCAGACTTCGGCTTGCAGGCCTTTGAAGAAGAAGCGCATGTGTTGCGCACGCACGAAACACCCTATGCGGTGATTATGCCCTCGGCAAGTCGTGATGATAAATTGTGGCCAGAGCAAGATTGGCACGCTGTTTTCGATCTGCTGGCTGCTCAAGGACTCGAGCTCAAATTGTTGGCGGGCAATGCTCATGAGGTCAAGCGCGCTCAGGCCTTGATTGGTCATCGGCCTGGCGCGATGGTGCTGCCAAGAATGGATTTAACCGAAGCTGCGCGCTGTCTGGCTGCCTCGCAACTCATGGTTGGGCTCGATAGCGGGCTGACACATTTGTCTGCTGCACTAGGGCGTCCGACGATAGGGATTTACAAAGCCTCTACTCCCGTGCGTACGCCTCTGGTGGGTGATGCGTTTACAGCGAGTCTGGGTGATCGCGGCCAGCCGCCTGAGCGCGCCTCGGTTTTAGAAGCAATTGGTCAAGCCCTCGGTTAACAGAGATATGTCACGGATTTTGTATACCTTTTTCTTGCGTTTGTTCTCACCGCTGATCTGGGCGTGGATGGCGCATCGTGCGCGCCGTGCAGGCGGTGAATGGCAGATATTTGATGCGCAAAGGTTTGGCGCTTATCCACAACCCTGGGATGGTGAGAGTCCTGTCTGGGTGCATGCTGTCAGTCTGGGTGAAACACGTGCTGCGCAGGCGCTAGTTTTCGGTTTGCTTGCTGGTGGTGATCGAGTTTTACTCACACATACGACGGCCACAGGTCGTGTTGAGGGGGCGAGATTGTTTGCGGCTGAGATTGCCGCGGGACATTTATATCAGCAATGGTTGCCCTATGATTTTCCAGGTGCGACGCGTAAATTTTTACAACACTATCAGCCTCGTGCAGGCATTTTGATTGAGCGTGAAATCTGGCCAAATCTCATGCACCAGGCACAGCTCGAACAGGTGCCGATGATACTTGCGAGCGCACGGTTTTCTGAGCAGGCACTTGGGCATATCAGAAAAATTGATCATTTGTTCCCAGCTTTGATGCAGACTAGTTATGCGGCGCTTGGTTTATCACTTGCGCAAACACAGGATGATGCGGCAAGACTGTATTTGGCCGGTGCAAAGAATATTGTGGTAGTTGGAAATCTTAAATTTGATGTGGTGCTACCTGCTGTAGCTGTAGATGCCGGACGTGGCTGGCGAGCGCGGATCAAACGTCCGATCGTAGCGATTGCGAGTACCCGCGAGGGTGAGGATGCGATGTTTGTGTCTGCAATGCAGTTTTTGACGCAAGCGCATGACCACCGGGACGCTCAGCCCGAGTTGCCAGATCCTTTGTATTTGCTGATTCCCCGTCATCCTCAACGTTTTGAGGAGGCTGCCGTATTGCTCGAAAATGCAGGCTTGCGATTTATACGCTGGTCCACCATTCGGCACGATGTCCACGCTGATGAGCAAGTGCGCCAGGCCCAGGTCGTGCTGTGTGATACCTTGGGTGAAATGCCTTTTTTTTATGCGGCCAGTGAGGTTGCAATTGTCGCAGGCAGTTTTGCGCCACTTGGCGGTCAGAATCTGATCGAGGCTTGTGCAGTTGGGACTCCCGTCATTGTCGGACCGCATACACGTAATTTTGCAGATGCGGTGCAAGGCGCGGTGCAGGCTGGTGTTGCCATGCAGCTTTCTGAATCTGAGTCCACTGATCTGGCGCTACGTGCACTGACTTGCGCGAGCGAATGGTTGCGTGATGAGCCGGGTCTGGAAAAACGTTCCGCTCAAGCGCTGCAATGGGTGGCGCAGCATACCGGTGCGACAAAACGAATGCTTGCCGAGATCAGCGAATTTGAAACTGCCCGGACCCAAGTGTGACGGCCTCGGGGTTGAGTGGCGTTTGAATTTTTAAATCAGTCGTGCGGCCAAGCTGACTGCGAGCTGTGCCGAACACTCCTTGTCCTAGCGCAAAAAATATTGCGTTAGCGATGATCAAAATAATAAATAAGGTGCGCATGTCACCAATGTAATGAGAGAGGTGCTCCTTCGTCAAGTATTTACAGGCTGATCGGCTAACGCTTGCTGTATGTCAAAAAGACAAGTCTGCAATGACTCAATAAATTTGGCGTTGCTCAATCATCAAGGTCAGGAGGTCTTGAGGCCGGTGGGTGATTCAGGCTGGCGTAGTCGTTGATTTTTAGTTCAAGTTTTTGTCATTCGCGCGAGCCCGTCAAGAACGGGGTTCGCGATAAAGCTGATGTTCAGGTGCGCGAGTCTGGTTCTGATTTCGAACTCGACTTCAGGCCAGCCGCCGCCACTTACATAAAGCCTGGGTGGCGTTTTGTAATGTTGCTCAGCGATCAGACACTGTCTCCATACTGCACCCGCCTGTGCGGCGACCACACCGGTCGCGATTGCTTGCAGCGTCGTTTTAGGAAAGTTATTGCCCACGCCATTGGCGAGCGGCAAATTAGCGGTGCCCTGGGCGAGTGATTGCCGCATCAGTGCTGGGCCTGGCAGAATCAAACCACCTTCAAAGACCAGTTCAGGACTTAAGGTATCGATAGTCGTTGCCGTGCCAAAGGTTGCAAGCACCGTTGCGCTAGGTAGTTTTGTTGCGAGTTTTGCCGCGGCAGATTTTGGTTCATTCTCGAGCGAGGTGTGTCGCGTTGTATCGCAGAGGTGTTCAGCCATGCCGAGTAGAGCAGACCAGCGGTCAGCGCCTAATTGCTCGGGGTTATCGTAGGCATTGCGAATCTCAAACCGTTGTGCTGTGGGCAGCAGCCACTTAACCACTGCGCCTGCCTCGCGCAGTACCTGCTCAATGCGTTCACCCACGACTGATCCTGCAACGTTGACACCCCAGGCGCCTGTTGCCGGCATGGGCAGAGTATTTAACCATTTACGCAGTAGTTCTGGCAGGGCCTCCAGCGGGCGCAACGCGATGGCGTGAACTGTTGGCTCGCGTCCTATCGAGGGGTGTTGCCAGCCAAGTTTGATCCGACTGTTGCCAACGTCCAGTAAAACGATCATGACAGGCTCTCGTAGGCTGATTGGGAGGAAGTCGGACGAATTGATATGTCGCCGACCATGATGGCTGAAATTCCTTGAGCGGTTTTTACCAGTAGTCTACCCGTCGAGTCTGTGCCGCTGGCGCGCCCTGTCTGCAAAATATGTCCCTTGTCCGTGACATCGACCTGATGACCAGCCAGAGCATCGACTTGATCAAAACGTGCGCTGAATGCTCCGTAGCCACCTGCTGCATATTCTACGATGGCGCATGACCATGCTTGGGCAATGCTAGCAACGATATGCGGCGCAGCGATCGTGGATATCTGAGACCAGTCGGCAATTTCGCGCCCGAGTGCTGCAGATAGCGCTGCAGCATTTTTGAGATTCAAACCGATACCCGCCACGATGACTGGTTTATTCGAGCCTGGCTTGTTAGCCGCTTCGACGAGGATTCCGGCAAGTTTGGCCCGATCCCACAGCAAATCATTAGGCCATTTTAATTGCAGCCGTCTCTCAGGAAGTTTTTTTGTATCGTCCGCAGGCTGGTCGCAGAGTAAGTTACGTAAAGCTTCGCAAGCGGCGATACCCATCACGGGTGAGAGTCCTGGCAGTTCGGCCATTGGTAAATCGACAGCAAAGGCACACGAAAACATCAGTGTAGAGCCTGGTGTATTTTGCCACGGTCGACCCGCCCGGCCTCGGGCGCTCGATTGACTCTCTGCGCCAAGCAACCAGGGCAGGGGAGGTGCATCGGACTGGCGGACACGCTGAATCAGATCAACATTGCTCGAACCCGTGCTTTCCAGCCAGTCCAGACTTGCAAACCCAGGCAGTAATGGGGTGAGTGTTGAGATCATCGTCAGTGAGGCAGCGCAGAGGGATTGAGTTGTCTGGTCTGAACAAGACACAGGCGCTAAATTTAAGGTAGGGCAACGACACAAATAAGCATTTTACGACCCTTGACTGCTTTATGATGTCGAGTATGGTTTGTAGAAATTTTTTAAGTGAAAGTTAATCCTACATGGTGAAGTCTTCAAGGACTGAGGCGACAGCATTGCCGGTATCCGAGTCGGCGGGAGTATGCCGTCTGTCAGGCGACTGGAATGTGCAGGCGTTATCGCTGCGCAAGGAGGTTGAGCGTCGTCGAGCCGCACTGCAAGCCGTTGGTGCCTCAGCAAAGTGGGACTTGTCTGGAGTTTTGCGCCTGGATGCTGTGGGTGCACAGATGCTTTGGCAGCACTGGGGCCAGGCGATTCCCGCAGGCACGGACTTATCTGCAGGCCAGCAAGCCTTATTCAAAATCCTCGCCGAACACCCCGTGGCGGCGCCTGTGCCTCCCCCTGCGACTGACTGGTTTGGTTTCATACGTTCGCTCGGGCAAGCAATCATCACGTCTTTTGGCCACGGCCGCATGATACTGGTGTTGCTGGGTAGTTTGATTTTTAACTTTATTGGTTTTGTGACGCGCCCCATTCGTGGCCCCTGGCGAGAAATCTCCGCACAGATTTTTCGTACCGGTGCACAGGCGCTTGGCATCACTGCGCTGGTCGGCTTTTTGATTGGTATCGTGTTGTCTTATCTGTCCGCACAGCAGCTAGCTGTTTTTGGTGCGGGCCAGTTCATTGTCAAACTACTCGGGGTGGCAATCGTGCGAGAGCTTGGCCCGGTTCTGGCCGCAATCCTTGTGGCCGGTCGGTCAGGCTCCTCCATCACCGCACAAATCGGGGTGATGCGTGTGACGCAAGAGCTCGATGCGATGGCAGTGATGGGTATCTCCGAGGGGCAGCGCTTGATTTTGCCACGGGTGCTGGCGCTTGCTCTGACCATGCCGCTGCTTGTTCTGTGGACCGATGCGATGGCGCTGATCGGTGGCATGCTCGCCGCAAAATTTCAGCTCGGTCTTTCTGTGGTCTGGTTTGCCGAGCGTCTGCCCGATGCGATTGGCATTAAAAACTATTGGATCGGCATGATCAAAGGCGTCACCTTTGGTGCCTGGATTGCGTTGGTTGCCTGTCATTTTGGATTACGTATCGAGCCTAATACAGAAAGTCTCGGCAAAGGCACTACTGCTTCCGTTGTCACCGCTATTACCGGTGTGATTCTGATTGATGCTATTTACGCCATTATTTTCAATGAGATGAATATCTGATGGCCGATACGCCGATCATTGGGGTGCAGGATCTCACAACCGCATTCGGTACACACGTTGTGCATGAGCACTTGAATTTGGACGTGTTCCCGAAAGAAATTCTGGCGCTGGTGGGCGGATCGGGCTCTGGTAAGACAACCTTGCTCAGGCAGATTCTGGGTCTTGACTTCCCCAAATCCGGTCAGGTCAAGGTTTTTGGCAGGCCTGTGCATGATTACACAGGCCCTCAACGAATCGCTCTGACGCATCGCTGGGGTATGCTGTTTCAGGCAGGCGCCTTGTTTTCGGCGCTTCCCGTGTTTGATAACGTTGCGTTGCCTTTGCGTGAGCTACATCATCTGCCTGAGGATCTGATTCGCGATGTTGTGCTGATGCGGCTGAGCTGGATGGGGCTGACCTCGCGTGATGCGGCCTTGATGCCGTCTGATCTGTCCGGCGGGATGATCAAGCGCGTCGCTCTTGCCCGTGCGCTGGCGCTGGACCCTGAGTTGTTATTTCTGGATGAGCCGACCGCAGGGCTCGATCCTCAGCGCTCGGACGAGTTTTGCGAGCTGATCAAGACCTTGCATGCAGAGCTTGGATTTACTGTGGTGATGGTGACTCATGATCTTGATACGATTGGAGCGCTTGCTACGCGTGTCGCGGTGCTGGCAGAAAAGAAAGTGCTGGTAGAGGGCACGATCGAACAAGTCATGCAAACCAAGCACCCGTTTATCGAGTCATTTTTTCACGGCGAGCGTGGTGAACGTGCGCTCGGTCAGTTT
This sequence comes from Burkholderiaceae bacterium, assembly GCA_036725985.1. Classification (GTDB taxonomy): domain Bacteria; phylum Pseudomonadota; class Gammaproteobacteria; order Burkholderiales; family Burkholderiaceae_B; genus Zwartia. Next base: position 57,519 of record DAIMDD010000001.1, on the reverse strand, counting down.
GATACCAAGGATGTGACGCATGGAAAATCGTAGTCATGCCATGTTGGCCGGACTTTTTACACTTGTATTCCTGATTGCCGCAGCGATTGCTGCGATCTGGATCAGTAAAAAGAATGTGCCACTCAAACCCTATGAATTGGTTTCAAGCTCTCCTGTAACTGGCTTGTCGGTCCAGTCCCAGGTGCGCTATCAAGGTGTGCCTGTGGGTAAAGTCGAATCTTTACGCTTCATTGAAGAAAAACCAGGCCAGGTACGTATCCTCATAGGTGTTGATCCCAAAGCACCTGTGACAGAAGCGACCTGGGCTGAAATTGTGACCGCGGGTGTGACGGGTATCTCCAATGTGGAGTTGCGCGACAACGGTACCTCTAAAATCAGGCTTGATTCTTCGGCGCAAAAACTGGCAGAGATCCCGATCAAACCAAGTTTTCTCGAGAGACTGCAGTCACAGGGCGGAGGTATGCTGGTGTCTCTGGAGCGGGTCCTGAGCCAAGTTGAAAAGATCACAAGCGACGATAATATCGCTTCAATCTCCTCGACTTTAAAAAATACAGCGCTACTGACCGAGCGTTTGAGTCATTCAGTCGAAGTGCTTGAGCCAGGTTTTAAAAAATTCCCGAAAGTAATGGAGGGTTTGTCTGACTCGATTGCCAAGCTCAATGCACCAAATGGTCCGATGCATCAGGCGACGCTCAGTTTGCAAAGCATTCAGGAAATGGTTGCGCAACTGCGGGTATCGACCTTGCCGGATGTGACGGCTTTATCGGTGAGTGTGACGGACGCTGCGCGCGCTTTCACGCTCACCAGCCGTCAGCTCGGCCAGTCGCCACAATCACTTATTTTTGGTTTGCCGCGCGCAGCAGCAGGACCAGGCGAGCCAGGTTTTGCGGGTTTTACAGGCTCAGGTCCGCAGGCGCGCTAATGGAGAACAAGATGAGATTGTGCCCTACAGCCTTACCCCTGAATTTTTCGAACTGTCCTGATAGGCTGCGACAGTCTGTGAAACGTTGCACAATTGTTGCAATGCTCACGCTTTCAGGCTTTGCGCTGGTTGCTTGTGGCGGTGGTGCGGGAGCCCGTGCACCCAGGCAACTGGATCTCGGTTCGACGACCGTTGTACCTAAAACTACTCTGCCTAAAAATCCTCCCGTGACAGTGCCTGCTGCGGCCTCTGCTGCCTTGTTGAATGAAACCATGGTGATCTGGCGTGTCGGCGATACTGGTCAGCCGCAGTCCTACACCACCTACCAGTGGGTTGCACCGCCCGCGCGGTTAATTACTCAGCGCGTTGTTGATCGCTTGTCTCTTCAGGGCGCGGTCCTGCAGCAAAGTGTTGGTGCTGATTTCCCCCAAATTCGTTTAAATGTCCAGCGCTTTGAGCAAACTTTTTCTACCGATGGAGCCTCAAGCAAGGGTAATCTCACCTTGCAAGTTGTCTTGATCCGCGGCACAAAAGTCGTAGACCAGTTGTTGCTTGATATTTCGGTGCCTGCTGCAACGCAAGATGCTCCGGGTGGTGCGGACGCACTGCGTCAAGCCACGGACCAGGCGGTTGAACAAATAGCACAATGGCTCACAGCAGCGCTTAAAAACTAAGCATCGCTTGTATACTTTATTTCTAATTTTCATTCTGTACATTATTCATGGCTGCACATACTGAAGTAACAACATTTGACGGACTGGCGGGAGTGATTGATGTCGCACTCGACTGGCCCGAGGCTGCACCGACCGGCTGGGCATTGATTTTGCATCCGAATCCCGCTCAGGGTGGCACACGCGACAACAAGGTTGTGACAACTATTTCACGTGCCTGTGTCCAGCATGGCCTGGTGGCGATTCGCCCTAATTTTCGAGGTATTGGTACATCTGCAGGCACATTTGATCACGGTAAGGGTGAGCTGCTCGATATGGCCGCGTTGGTCGAACAGTTCCGCGCGCGCTATCCTGAACTCGCGGCCAAGCCCTGGGTCCTGGGCGGTTTTTCTTTTGGTACCTCGATTGGCGTGCAACTGTATGCGCAGTGGAAAGTACAAGCTAAACGCCTGCCTGATATCGTGATTCTGGCGGGCTCGGCAGCCATGCGATTTCGTCATGGCGATTCACAGGCTCCGGACGACGCGCTAGTTATCCATGGAGAAAATGATGAAGTCGTGCCTCTTGCTGAGGTGATGGACTGGGCTCGTCCAATTGGCATGCCTGTAGTCGTCGTGCCTGAGGCAGGTCACTTTTTCCACGGTAAATTGCTTGTCCTCAGACAACTGGTACAAACTCGTTTGAAAGCATTGTTTTACCTATAATTGAAACTTGATTGGTTTGACTCGGATATCCCCATGATGAATTGTTTTAAAACTGTTGCACGCACAGCTTCACTGACGTCGCTGCGCTCAATGGGGGTTGCTCTGGTGTTTGCTGTCGCATTGGGTGCCGCGCAACTCGCCTCGGTTACGAATGTACTGGCACAGTCAACTTCCACCAAAGCTGAAAAGACCACTTCCTCAAAAAAGGATGCAGGTAAAAAAGACGCAGCGAAAAAAGATGAGTCAAAGTCCGAGACTGCCGCCCCCTCGGCCGCAGCAGTCGCCGCCACAACACCTCCCCCAAATGAACCTGTACAGGTTGGACTACTGAGTTCGATTCCTGCTCCGGCAATCGCTGCGCGCGCCTGGATGACAATGGACGTGACCAGTGGCCAGATCGTCGCCTCATCAAACGCCGACATGAAAATTGAGCCTGCTTCGCTCACAAAAATCATGACGGCTTATGTCGCGTTCAATGCGATTAATGAAAAACGGCTGACCATGGATCAGCAGATCAATGTGTCACAGGCTGCCTGGAAAACCAAAGGCTCGCGAATGTTTATCGAGCCGCGTAAACCGGTCAACGTCGATGAGTTGATGAAGGGTGTCATTATCCAGTCCGGTAACGATGCGTCGGTTGCTATTGCCGAAGCCGTCTCGGGCAGCGAAACGTCTTTCGCTACGCTGATGAACGAAGAAGCCAAGCGCATGGGGATGAACAATACCAATTTCATGAATGCGACAGGATTACCTGATCCGCAACATGTCACCACAGTAAAGGATCTGGCGATACTTGCGCGCCGCATGATCCTCGATCATCCGGACTATTTTCATTACTACTCGACCAAAGAGTTCACCTACAACAAAATCAAGCAGACGAACCGCAATCGCCTGTTGTGGGCAGATCCCTCAGTGGATGGCATGAAAACTGGCTTCACTGATGCGGCAGGCTATTGCCTGGTTGCGACAGCCAAGCGCGGCGATCGCCGGGTAATTACCATTCTGATGGGTTCAGATAGTTCGGCTACCCGTGCGGAAGAAAGCCTTAAGCTTTTGAACTGGACTTTCCAGAATTTTGAAACGATCAAGTTGTTTGACAAAACCCACCCTGCCGTCGAAGCAAAAGTTTGGCAAGGTACAACCGAACTGGCCAAGCTGGGCGTGCAGGAGCCGCTCTGGATTACCGTTCCACGCGGAAAAACAGGTGACGTCAAACCCATCGTCAAACGCCCGGACCCATTGCTCGCGCCACTTGCCCAAGGTCAGAAGGTCGGCACTCTGACGCTGATGCTTGATGACAAACTGCTCCGTACTGAGCCGCTCGAGGTGCTTGATGCGGTCGAGCGGGCTGGATTTTTTGGGCGAACGGTTGACATGGTCAAACTGTGGTTTCGTTAAAAGTGATTTTGTTCGCTAGTTAAATTCGATAAATTAAATTCAATAATCTAAATTCACCAAGCGGTTCAGTGAATGTTGATGAATAGGATCTGGAAATAAAATGGTTCAGGATATGTTGATTCAAGGTGTTTCGGGCGATCCGATTGTCTATCTGAATGGTGAATTCGGCCCTTTGTCCGAGGCCAAAATTTCAGTTCTGGATCGTGGTTTCATTTTCGGTGATGGGATTTACGAAGTTGTCCCCGTTTATCACCGCAAACCTTTTCGCATGGCTCAGCACCTGGCGCGTCTGGCGCGCAGTCTCTCCAAACTGGATATCCAGCCTTCCTTCACCACGGCCCAGTGGGAAAAATTGGTCCAGGATCTGATTGAGCGCTCACCAGAGACGACTTGCATGGTCTATATGCAGATTACGCGCGGGGTCGCAAAACGCGATCACGCTTATCCGGTTCCGACTGTGACACCAACAGTTTTTGGCATGGTGGCTCCTATGACGCGACCCTCCGAGGCGATGCGCACAAAAGGCGTGCGGGTCATCAGTATTGCAGATGAGCGCTGGCTTCATTGCGATATCAAATCCGTCTCTTTGCTTGGAAATGTGCTCGCCAAGCAAGCTGCGGTTAATGCGGGAGTCGACGAGGTCATCCAGTACCGTGATGGCAATCTGACCGAAGCCTCCTCCTGCAATATCTGGGTCGTCAAAGGCGGCAAACTCATTGCTCCACTTAAAAACAATCTTGTACTCGAAGGCATCCGTTACGGTTTGCTCGAAGAGCTTTGCAAAGAGGCCGGTATTCCTTTTGAATTGCGTGTTGTTACACGCGCCGAAGTCGAGTCAGCCGATGAGTTGATGCTCTCGTCGGCGACCAAAGAAATCCTGCCTATCGTCCAGTGCGATGGCAAACCTGTGGGTAACGGTGCGCCCGGTGAAATCTATAAACGTCTGAGCGCAGCCTATGATGCGCGTATTGCGGCGCTGGCATGAAAGATATTCCCGAATCCGAATCGCTGATCAAATATCCCTGCGATTTCCCGATCAAGGTCATGGGCAAGCAAGCCCCGGACCTGGCACAAGTACTGTCTGATCTGGTGCGTGAATATGATCCGGGATTCGACCCAGCGACGGTCGAGATGCGTCCGAGCAAAGGCGGTAACTACATGGGGTTGACCTTTACGGTACACGCAACGTCACGCAAACAACTCGATGATCTTTACAAAGCCTTGCATGCTCACCCAATGGTGAAAATTGTTCTCTAGTGCACCTGCTCAAACGAATCACCCGTCCGAGGTGCGCCTAGGCCTTGTCGCACGCCGTCAGTCATACGAGGGCAGCTAAACCATGATTCGCGTCTGGCCAGGCCTTTCGGACTACCAGACTGTCTGGCAGGCGATGCAACGCTTCACGGCTGAGCGAACGATTGATACGGCCGACGAAATCTGGCTGGTCGAGCATCTGCCCGTCTATACACAAGGTCAGGCTGGCAAACCAGAGCACTTGCTCAACGCAGGCAATATCCCTGTAGTCAAAACCGATCGTGGTGGCCAGATTACGTATCACGGCCCCGGACAAGTCATGGCGTATGTGTTGATGGACCTTAAACGCGCAGGGATTTTCATCAAAGAAATGGTCAAGCAACTCGAAGAATCGGCCATTGCGACCCTTGGAGAGTTCGGAATCGAACAGGCGTGTCGCAAACCAGGCGCACCTGGAGTTTATGTACCAGGGCGCACTGATTTAGCCAAAATCGCTGCGCTGGGTATCAAGGTTCGCAATGGCTACACTTATCACGGTATGTCGTTGAATGTGAATATGGATTTAACACCCTTTGATGGGATTAATCCCTGTGGCTACCAAGGGTTGCAAACTGTTTGCATGGCGGACTATGGCGTGCAGGCGAGTCTGGCTGATGTAGGTCAGGTGCTTGCTGAGCAGATCTCCAAGCGCTGTGCCCTGACCTGAGAGTAAAATACAGTTCTGCCGTATCTGTCCAGAGAACTTATGTCGACCACACCTACCGAATCCGCTAGTCCAGTCCCCTATGACGCGACGCAAAAGCAAAAGTCGCAGGCGAAGACTTCGCGCATCCCCATCAAAGTGGTTGCCGCCGAGAGACTGAAAAAACCTGAGTGGATTCGAGTCAAAGCAGCACCCGCAGGCTCACGCTTTTACGATATCAAAAAGATTTTGCGTGAACACAATTTGCATACTGTCTGCGAAGAAGCCTCCTGCCCGAATATAGGTGAATGTTTTGGCAAGGGTACGGCGACGTTCATGATCATGGGTGACAAATGCACGCGCCGCTGTCCCTTTTGTGATGTGGGTCATGGTCGGCCCGATCCGCTTGATGTCGACGAACCCGTCAATCTCGCTAAGACCATTGCTGCGCTGAAATTGAATTACGTGGTGATCACCTCGGTGGACCGCGATGATTTGCGTGATGGTGGTGCCGGGCATTTTGTAGAGTGCATCCAGCAAGTGCGCAAACTTTCTCCTAAAACACAGATCGAAGTTCTGGTGCCTGATTTTCGTGGCCGTCTCGATCGTGCGCTTGAGATTCTCAATGGTGGTCCGCCCGATGTGATGAATCACAATCTGGAAACCGTCCCGCGTTTATACAAGCAGGCTCGACCTGGCTCTGATTACCATCACTCGCTTAAATTGCTGCAAGAGTTTAAAAAACTGCATCCTGAGACACCGACCAAATCAGGTCTGATGCTTGGTCTGGGCGAGACCGATGAGGAGATCCTCGAAGTCATGCGCGATATGCGCGCCCATGATGTGGATATGCTGACGATTGGACAGTACCTGCAGCCTTCAGAGCATCATTTGCCGGTGTTGCGCTATGTGCATCCCGATACTTTTAAGATGTTTGAAGAAAAAGCCTACGAAATGGGTTTCAAGCATGCGGCCGTTGGCGCAATGGTGCGCTCGTCTTACCATGCAGATCAGCAGGCCCACGAGGCGGGTGTTTAACCGCTGGTGTTGTGAAAAATTATTAAAACTTATTAAAACTTATACCCGATTCCGATCATCGCGTTGTACCCGCTATAGTCCATATTACCGCTCACCGGTACTGGGCCGACAAGTGGATTGGCGATGATCGTGCTGCTGCATTGATCCAGGTGAATTTCAGATAACCCTGAATATCCGGTGTGAAGGCATAACCAGGCAAGAGGGACAGCACATATTGCTGTTTAGTCGTACTGACTTCGATTTGTGCGCCCAGTGTGATGTCGCCAGTGAGTGCGGTCGTATAACTTGCGTCAATAAAAAAAGATGTCGAAGAGTTGTAGTAATTCTGATTAATATTTATGTAGAAATTTTGAAATTGATATTCGAAAATATATTATTCGCCTAAATAAGCTTCTCTGACTTTTGGATCATCCAGCATCTGCTTTGCATCGCCTGACATCGTAATCAGACCAGAGTCCATGACATAGGCCCGGTCGGCCGCCTGTAAGGCCAGTCGAGCGTTTTGCTCAACGAGCAACACCGTGACGCCTTGGGCAGAAATATCACGCACGACTTCAAAGATTTTGGCGACCATAATGGGTGATAGCCCCATTGAGGGCTCATCGAGCAATAACAGGCGAGGCTGACTCATCAGCGCTCGCGCCATGGCCAGCATCTGCTGTTCACCACCTGACATCGTACCGGCCAGTTGTGTCGCACGTTCTTTGAGCCGAGGAAAAATTCCGAACATGCGCTCGATATCTTCAGCGATACTGGTGGCATCACTACGGATATAGGCGCCAATTTGCAGATTTTCTGTGATGGTCATACGCGAAAATACGCCACGACCTTCCGGCACCATCGCCAGCCCTTGTTTGAGCAGCGCGTGGCTTGCCACGCCTTTTATTGACTGACCCAGGTAATGCACATCACCGCCAATCCAGCCTTGTAGGCCGGTGATGGCTTTCATGGTGGTGGTTTTACCCGCACCATTTGCACCAATCAGCGTGATGAGCTCGCCTTCGTGGATATCGAGATCGATTCCTTTAACCGCGTGAATGCCGCCATATGCAACTTTTAGGCCGGAAATCTTAAGGATGGTGTCTTTCGTCATGGAGGTGCTCAATTCAATGTGCAGGAGTGCCCAGATAGGCTTCGATCACAGCGGGATTGTTTTGGACGTCTTGCGGGATGCCTTGCGCGATGACTTTGCCATAATCAAGCACGGTCAGACGGTTGCATAAACCCATCACGAGTTTGACATCATGTTCGATCAGCAGAATGGTGCGACCATCGCTGCGGATTTTATCGAGTAGCGCGCGTAACTCGACTTTTTCGGTCGCGTTCATTCCTGCTGCGGGCTCGTCTAAAGCTAATAGCTGAGGTTCTGTTGCGAGCGCGCGTGCGATTTCAAGGCGGCGCTGGTGCCCATAGGACAGGTTGCGAGCGGTGTAGTTCGCATATTGTCCGATGCCGACGTACTCGAGGAGCTCGTGCGCGATCTCCTGAACTTCAGCTTCTTCGCGAACCACAGCAGAGGGCCTGAAAATCGCACCGAAGACACCTGCATGGGTGCGGACATGTCGACCAACCATGACATTTTCGAGTGCAGTCATATCGCCAAACAAGCGGATATTTTGGAAGGTCCTTGCAATCCCGGCTTTGGCAACTTCGTGCACCGCTGTCGGTTGGTAAGCGCGACCACCGAGTACGAATTTTCCGGAGTCCGGGGTGTAAAGACCGGTAATGACATTAAAAAAAGTGGTTTTACCTGCGCCGTTCGGGCCAATCAACCCATAAATCTCACCGGCCTTGATGTGCAGACCGACATCGGATAATGCTTGCAAGCCACCGAAGCGTTTGTTGACGCCTTGTACCGACAGCAGGATTTTTGGTTCGCTCATGCTGCGCTCCTTTAGGCGTCAACGCCCGGGGCGCGACGGGTGACGGGACGGTCTTCACGTTTTGGTGCAGGCCACAGGCCAGACGGCCGATAGAGCATCACTACCACGAGCGCCAGACCAAACAGCAGAGAGCGTAAGACCTCTGCATCAATCAGTACTTTGCCAAACAGCATGGTTTGAACCGGTACGGCACCTGCTCGCAGAAGCTCTTGGAAACCAACCAGCAAAATGCCGCCAAGAATCACGCCGGGGATGTGACCCATACCGCCGAGTACGACGATCGCAAGCACGTAGATGGATTCCCACAGAACAAAGGACTCAGGCGAAACAAAGCCCTGAAACGCACCGAATACTGCGCCGGATACGCCGCCAAACGCCGCGCCCATGGCAAAGGCCAGGAGCTTGACGTTGCGAGTGTTGATGCCCATGGCTTTAGCGGCGATTTCGTCTTCGCGGATCGCCACCCACGCGCGACCAATGCGAGAGTGTTGCAGGCGCAGGCTGACAAAAACAACAAGCACAACCAAAGCAATCAACAGGTAGTAATACAACACCACCGGCGTGAAAGTGAACCCAAAGAGCTCGTGCGATTTGGAAAAATTCAAGCCGAATAAATTTACCGAGTCGACGGCCGTGATACCTTTCGGACCATTGGTGATGTTGACCGGACGATCAAGGTTATTCATGAAAATACGAATAATCTCACCAAAACCGAGCGTCACAATCGCCAGATAATCACCGCGCAGTTTGAGTGTGGGCGCACCCAGCACTGCACCAAAGAGCGCGGCGACGGGTGCCGCGAGTAATACGACCCACCAGAAACCGAGATGAATACCATTTGGAAACAACTGGGCGAGTGCTGCAAACTGGGTCGTGAGATGTGGGGAACTTAAAAGCGCCATGAGGTAAGCGCCCACAGCATAGAAAGCGATGTAGCCCAGATCGAGCAGACCAGCAAAACCCACAACGATATTCAGGCCAAGTGCCAGCATGATGTAGAGCAGCGCAAAATCAAGCACGCGTACCCAGTAGTTGCCACCAAGAGCTTGTGCGAGCAAGGGTGCCACCAGAGCGATCGCAACAAAGGCCACAACGGACCAGAGTGTATTTTGCGTACGTGATTGAGCGGGGGCGCTGCGCGGTGTTGGTTGAGGTGAGTGGTTCATTGTTGAAGATGTCATGGTTTCTGCGCCTCCCCGTTAAGCGCGGTCGGCAACGCGTTCGCCCATAATGCCGGACGGACGGAACACCAGGACAGTGATGAGGACGATAAAAGCAAATACATCCTGATAGTTGGAGCCAAAGACCCCGCCTGTCAGATCGCCAATATAGCCTGCGCCCAGTGCCTCGATCAGCCCGAGCAGAATTCCGCCAATCATCGCGCCGCCAAGGTTGCCAATACCGCCAAGAACTGCCGCGGTAAACGCTTTCAGGCCAGGGATAAAACCCATGTAGAAGTGGGCGTTACCGTAGTTGGTCGCCATCATGACACCCGCCACTGCAGCGAGTGCTCCACCAATCACAAAGGTCGCGGAAATGACGAAATTAGGATTGACACCCATCAGGCCAGCGACCTTAGGGTTTTCAGCGGTCGCACGCATCGCACGACCGAGTTTTGTTTTATTGACCAGAATCAGTAAGCCGGACATCACCACGAAAGCCATCACGATGATGACGATTTCTTTACCCGTGATGGTCGCACCTGTTGTGAAAATATCAATCGGATCCGAGGGCAGCAGTTCGGGGAAAATCAGCGGATTGCGTGACCAGATAATCATGGCAAGTGTTTGCAGAATGATCGATACACCAATCGCGGTAATCAGAGGAGCCAGTCGGGGGGCATTGCGTAGTGGTCGATAGGCAACGCGCTCAATCGTGTAGGAGAGCAGTCCACAGACGCTCATGGCAATAAGCGTGGCAATCACCAGGGTTAGCCAGTCGGGCAGGCCAGGTGCGACGATTTTCAGACCAGCAATAGTGGACAGTGCAGTAAGCGCACCCACCATCAACACCTCGCCGTGGGCGAAGTTGATAATGCCTAAAATCCCGTACACCATGGTGTAACCAAGGGCGATCAGTGCGTAGATACTGCCAAGCACCAATCCATTCATGACTTGCTGGATGAGGATATCCATGAACACTCTCTAAAAAACACGGCACCGCAAAGTTTCTGCGGTGCCGTGTGGTCAGCTGAAAAAAGCTGAATTACATTTTGACGATATCAAGAACAGCTTTCTTTTTGTCTTTGAATTCGTACAGAGTGATGATGCCTTCTTTCATGTCGCCTTTTGCGTCAAACGCAACATTACCGATCAGACCGTTGTAGTTGGTCGTGGGCATTTGTGCCAGGATCGCAGCAGGAGTGGTCGAGTTAGCACGCTTCATCGCGTCAGCAATCACATAGACTGCATCGTAGGTGAATGGTGCGTAGATCTGAACGCCTGTGTTGAAGCGGGTTTGATAGGCTTTTTCAAAGTCAGCGCCTTTAGCCATTTTGGACAAGGCCATGCCGGCTTCCGAGCAGATGATGTTTTCGACTGCGGCGCCAGCCAGCTCGGCTACTTTGTCTGTACACATGCCGTCACCACCAACGATCTTGGCCTTGATGCCGAGTTCGCGAGCCTGTTTAGCGAGTGGGCCGCCGGTTGCGTCCATGCCGCCGTACATGATGACTTCAGGCTGTGTGCCTTTGACTTTGGTCAGAATGGCTTTGAAATCTGTCGCTTTGTCGTTGGTGGCTTCGCGTGCTACGACGGTCATGCCGCTGGCTTTAGCTGTTTTCTCAAACTCATCAGCCAGACCTTTACCGTAGGCGGTTGCATCATCAATGATGGCGACTTTCTTGGCTTTCAGGCCATTTGATGCATAGTTCGCCAGCGCTGGGCCCTGCTGCGCATCCGTTGCGACCACACGGTAGGTTGTCTTGAAACCTTGCTTGGTGTAGTCGGGGTTTGTTGAGGAGGGCGAAATCTGGGTAATGCCAGCGTCGCTGTAGATTTTTGCTGCTGGAATCGATACGCCTGAGTTCAGGTGACCGACGACGGCGGCGACTTTAGCGTCAACCAGTTTCTGGGCAACTGCAGTACCCGTTTTTGGATCGCTAGCGTCGTCTTCAGCGACGAGCTCGAGCGTGACTTTTTTGCCGTCAATGGTCAGACCGGCTTTGTTGATTTCCTCAACAGCCAGACGTGCGCCATTTTCGTTATCTTTACCCAGGTGGGCAATCGCACCTGTCAGCGGACCAACGTGTCCAATTTTGACAACTACGTCTTGTGCGCTAGCAGTGTTGCCAGCAGCGAGGATGGCCAGTGCTGCAGCAAAGGGCAGAACTTTAAACATTTTGTTTTGCATGGTTGAACTCCGTCGGAATCAGGTTGCGGATATCGCAGTAGTTATCTTACCGCTTAATAGGCAATAATTAAGCCAAAATTCCTTTGAAACAGGGAATTCCCTATGACTCAAATAGTCTGGAACCGAGACGGTGCATGAATTATGCTTTTGTACAACAAATGCACCTTTTTGACTCTTTTCAAGCACTTTTTTAATGCCTGTTCCTTAGCTTGATTCACCAAGTACAGCGTGTTCTCCAGCGATTTTCCCAAAGACTGCCCCACGCATGACTGAGGTCGCTCCTGTATAGACCTGGTGGTAGAGCCCAGTGGCTTCGCCCGCCGCATACAACCCAGGAATCGGTCGCCCATCCTGATCAACCACCTGACTGTGTGCGTTGATTTTGATACCTCCGTAAGTAAAACAGATGCCCGGGATAATGGGATAGGCCATGAAGGGCCCCTGATCGATCGGACGTGACCAGTGGGATTTAGGGATTTTCAAGCCTCGCGTCGCTAGCCCGTCGATTTCAAGCGGTTTAAAGTCCGTGTCAGGTGGGCAACTTTCATTAAAGGTTTGTACCGTGCGCTCAAGGTTTTCGGCAGGCAAACCACAGGCCTGCGCGAGTTCAGAGAGTGTTTGGCCTTCAATGGCAGGCAAATCAGTGCGAATACTTTTTTTCCAGTTCGGGACATCATGAATACGCTGATCAAAAATCACGTAGCAAATCCCGTCCGGCTGTTCACCGATCGCTCGCGAAATGTGATCGTAATTGACGTCAACAGGGCCGGGTGCCTCATTAAGGAAGCGCTCACCGAACTTATTGACCAGAATGCCATAAGTGAAGTTCATGACCAGCGCTTCGGTTGCACCTGAGCGCGGGTCCAGCGGCTCGGCATGGTAGGAACTGAAATCCCCCGCAGGTGCCGCACCCGCATTGAGCGCCATGCGTATGCCTTCGCCTTTGTTGTAGTAGCCGCCTTTGGCGACTGGGCGCACAAATTTTGCAGCATGGCCGAGGTATTGCGTCAGCATTTCCGGATTTCCCTGAAAGCCACCCGACGCAATCACGATGTTTTTTCCCTGCAGCACGCGCTCGCTTCCTGCACGGTCTGTTACGGTCAGTCGCAAAGCGGTTTGCTCGCAGGAACCTTCAGTACGCCGTTGCAGGCTGCGCGCTGTCGTTTCGCATAAACAGGTCACTCCTTTTTTTAAGGCGTACGCGCGCAGTGCTTCAATCATGGCAAGACCACCGCCTACGGGCATCAGCCTGGGGGCTGCAGCCGTAACAAAATAGGTTGGCAAAAAATCAAACCGGATACCAAAGCTTTTTAACCAGGCGACTGTTGGACCCGCGCCCTCTGCCAAGGTCGAGACAAGTTCAGGATCTGGCATGCCGTGAGCTTTCACATAAGGCGGCCAGTCAGCATAAGGAGCGCTAGCAGCCTCGATAATGTTTGGATCCAGATGAAAGCCCGCATTTGAGACCAGGCGCTCTTCAAAATCGTCGCTGACTTCGGACTCGCTTTTCATGCGGAAATAAGATTCGGTCCAGCGCGTGTTACCGCCGAAATCAGCTTCGGGCGAGCGCTCGAGTACTACCACCCGCGCGCCAAGATCCACGGCGGCGACCGCGGCTGATAGTCCGGCAATCCCGCTACCGATAATGATCAGGTCGTAAAGAAGATTTTCCGCTGTTTGATTCTGTGTTGCGCTTAACGCCTGCTGCATACCTGTATCTCCATAATTCTGGTTTTAATATTTTTTATTATTTCCTCATTGTGCCGTCTAATCACTCCGAGCACAGCAGATTTTTAATAGTCAGTGAGCCCAAGGGGGAACCTAAGCATTCCCAAGACACGGGATTGATGAATATCCCTACAAACAGTTTTTCGCTTATTGTTATAGCTGTGGTCATGCGTGTGAAATCAACCGCCATCAGAGCGGCAGTATTAAAAAATAATGGAGAACATATGTTGCGACGCAAAATTGCGCTGCTTGCGGGAATGGGGTTGGTGCTGACTTGCACCTTGTCTATGACTCAGGCACAAAACCCGGCACAGAATCAGCCGCAAAACCAAACACCGGCTCAGACATTTACCGATGTCTATCCCTCACGTCCTATCCGCTTGATTGTCGGCTTTCCCGCGGGCGGCGCTTCGGATGTCGCCGCACGCGCGATCGCTGGCCGGATGGCCGAGTTGCTCGGTCAGCCTGTTGTGGTGGAAAACAAGCCGGGTGCTGCTGGAAATATTGGTTCCGAGTTAGTCGCTAAATCCAAAGCCGACGGTTATACCTTGTTGTTTGGCACGATTTCCTCTTCGATCAATGGCAGTCTGTATAAAAATCTGACCTATGACCCGGTGAAGGATTTCACAGCGATCTCGCAAGTGACCTCGACACCGTTTTTATTAGTAGTTAATCCTGCTTCCCCGTACAGATCGGTGAAAGACATTATTGAGGCAGCGCGCACAGCAGGCAGCACACAAAAACTACCCGACTACGCGACGGCAGGTAATGGCTCGGGTTCACATTTGTTTATGGAACTGTTTACTTCGATGACAGGGATTCAACTGTCACACGTACCCTATCGAGGTGCTGCACCAGCCATTGCAGACGTGATGGGAGGACAGGTGCCGATTGCGTTTGACAACATTCTGACGACACTGGCCCAAGTGCAGGGAGGCAAGTTACGTGCACTTGCGGTGAGTACCACCACACGCTCAAGCGTTGCACCCGAAATTCCTACTATGTCTGAGTCGGGTGTGTCAGGCTATGACGCAACCGCCTGGTTTGGTTTGTTTGCGCCGGCAGGCACACCTGTCGAGGTTGTGAATAAGATCGCGCAGGCCACACAAAAATCCGTCAGCACGCCCGAGGTCCGAGCGACCTTGTTGAAATCCGGTGCTGAGCCTGTCGGCTCGACACCCGCGGAATTTGCAGTGTTCTATCTGGCAGAAGTCGCCAAATGGGCGCGCGTTGTGCAGAATGCAAAAGTGAAAATTGACTGAGGACTGAAATGAAAATCTGGCATCAGAGTTTTACAGTACTAAGCGATCTGGGACCTTATCAGGATGCGCTTAAAAAACATTTTGCCCGTGTCGCTAGGCCCGATACCCAAATCGATATGCACGGTATGGCCCCTGGCACTTACGCATCGAATTATCCGGGCTCGGACATTCGCCATGCGGCGCTTTTTCATTTGCATGGGATGCAGTTCATGCAGGCCGGGGTGCTTGCGCAGGAACAAGGCTACGACGCCTATGCAATCAGCACGCTACCAGACCCTGCTTTGCGCGAGATCAGGGCGCTGATTGATATCCCGGTAGTCGCGTATGGCGAGTCTGCCATGCTGACCGCATGTATGCTGGGGCGCAAATTCGGCACTCTGTGTTTCATTGAGGATTTCAATGAATTACTCGATCAAAACGTTGAGAGTTACGGTCTGAAGTCGCGCTATGCAGGTGCTGCACCCGTTGGCTTTACTTTTAACGATGTACTGAAGAGTTTTGAAGATCCCACAGAGATGATTGAAAAATTCAAAACTGCTGCCAGACGTTTGATTACTCAAGGCGCGGATGTCATTATCCCTGGCGAAGCGCCGATGAATGTCTTGCTCGCGCGCAACGGCGTGACAGAAGTCGATGGCGTAACCGTGATGGATTCTTTAGGGACCTGGATCAAGCAGGCGGAAATGATGGTGGAGCTGCGTCGTGCGTGTGGCACCAAGGCGAGCCGCAAAGGGTTTTATCATCGTCTGCCAGAGCTTGCGCGTGCGAAAGAAATGTTCGCCTTTTATGGCCTGGATAAGCGTCAGCCAGGCGTTTGAGTGCTATGGATCAAATGGCCAAGTTCTTAACGTGGCTAAGACGCAATAAAAGTGAGGTGCAAAGAAATGAGTCATACCTTTGATGTGATCGTCGCCGGCTGCGGCGTGGCGGGTTTGTCGGCTGCTGTGACGGCGGCTGAGCGAGGCTTAAAGGTTGCGATCCTCGAGCGCGCATCAAAAGAAGAGCGTGGCGGCCAGAGTCGTTATACCGAGGCGTATCTGCGGATGAAAGCGATTGATGAAGTCACCGACGATTTTGAAACCTATCTCGCCTCGAATGTTGGGCTCTATGCCGACCCTGAGTTGATGGCGCAGATGTCTACAGGGCGCGAAAACTGGTCACAGGTCGCGCGTAGTTTGGCGATTCCTGATCCTGAAGTGATTGGCAATTTTGCGCAACACGTGCCCTCGACGATCAAATGGTTACAAGGACTGGGTGTCAGGTTTGATTTTTTGCCAACACAGTTCTTGACCAAAACTCAGCCGCGGTTGTTGCCGGTGGGTGGGGGTGCCGCGCTGGTGGATGCCCTGGCAGCGCAAGCTGAAAAGCTGGGAGTTACATTTTTTTATCACACGACTGCCAGAAAACTTTTACAAGACGAGAGAGGCTTTGTCACGGGCATGCTCGCGCAACAACAAGGCCACGGTCATGTGAGGTTTTCCGGTCAGGTGGTGCTGGCGTGTGGTGGGTTTGAGGGTAATCCTGCGCTGCAATCTAAATATATTGGCCCACGTTCGGTGTATTTAAGACCAATCTGCAAAGGTGGTTATTTCAACCGCGGTGAGGGGATCGAGATGGCGCTGGATATTGGCGCTGCTCCTTCTGGTGATTTTGGTAGCTATCATGCTGAACCGATCGATCCACGCTCAAGCGTTTCAGAGCCTTCAGTATTTATTTTCCCCTACGGTATTCTGGTGAACAAGGCGGGGCAGCGTTTCGTCAACGAGGCGCCTGGTACGGTAGATGCCTGGTATGAGCGCATCACGCGCCGTATCTATGAACAAGACGAAGCTATCGCCTATGTCATTCTGGATCAGCGCGTCAAAGAGATTCCGAATTACCGTTTAGGTATCCGTACCGATCAGCCAGCGCATGAGGCCGAGACGATTGAGGGGCTCGCGCTCAAACTCGGCGTGATGCCTGAGTCCTTGCGCGCCACAGTGAATGCTTATAACGCGGCTTGTCCTGACACAGGTAGCTATGACCCTTTGAATCTTGATGGCATGGCGACCACGGGTTTGACGCCTCCCAAAAGCAACTGGTCACTACCTTTGGATCGAGGTCCTTTCCTGGCCTACCCGATTATTTCTGCCAATGTGTTTACTTTCGGCGGACTCAAAGTCAATCCTGTAGGTCAGGTGCTAGATACCGATGGCGAAGTGATGCCCAACCTGTATGCCGCGGGGGAGGTCATCGGGATGTATTACACAAACTATACCGGTGCGACGTCGGTGCTCAAGGGCCTGGTGTTTGGTCGACTCGCGGCTAATCAGATTGCGGGTGGCTAGTATGTTTGCAGCGGATTTTTTATCGGGTCGTGTGGCCCTGGTCACAGGAGGGGCAGGCGGCATTGGCAGTGCTGTGGCTGAGGCCTTGGCCGCGCATGGCGCACAGGTAGTCGCTACAGATCTGCCGTCACGACTTGGTGCGACCGATACCGGTGCCGGGATCGAACACGTGCCACTCGATGTGACCGACGCAGCTGATGTTCGGGCTTGCGTGGCTGGCGTGTTGAGCAGGCATGATCGTCTGGATATTCTGGTGAATGTCGCGGGTGTGGTTTCAGTCGGGAGCGCACAACAGCTCACCGAAAAAGAATGGGATCGGGTCCTCGCTATCAACCTTAAAGGGACTTTTTTATGTTGTCAGTCGGTGATCGAGACAATGAAGCAGCAGCAGTTTGGCCGGATTATTAATTTTGGTTCGGTGCTGGGTAAAAATGGCGGTAATCCCCGCCCCTGGCTTGATCCCGCTGAACAAGAGCGCGCAGGCAATGTCGCCTATGATGTGTCTAAAGCGGGTGTGCACATCATGACGTCCTATCTTGCAAAGGAGTTAGCGGGTTTTGGCATAACAGTGAATGCGGTCGCGCCCGGCCCGGTCGCGTCTGCCATGACCACTGCTTTTCCAAAAGTCCTGCGTGATCTGATTCCGGTTGGACGGATGGGACAGGCGGGGGAAATTGCCTCTGCAGTTTTGTTTCTCGCCGCACCAGGCTCAGGTTTTACAACTGGTGAGATTCTTGATGTGAATGGCGGACTGTGGTCGGATTAAGACCTGAGGCTTAAGTCGCTGGGTTGCTCCGTCCCGAATGTGATGGAGCACTAGCAAGATAGACTGCTTATGCGTCGGATGACTCCACTTAGTCGGACAGCTCAACCTTGGCTTGTTTCATGACCTCGCCATAGTGCTTGTATTCCTGATTGATAAACGTCTGAAACTTCGCTGGTGATTCCATCGTTTGTGGCACGATCGCGGCTTTTTTGAGTTTGTCCTGCACATCGGGACGCGCGACGACTTTGACAATGGCATCGTTAATTTTATTAATCACGCGAGCAGGTGTTTGAGCGGGAGCAAACAAGCCGACCCAGTTTACGGCTGTGAAATTCGGCAGATCTTCTTTTGCTGTTGGAGTGTTTGGCAAAAAATCGATCCGGTTTTCAGTGGTCACGGCCAGTACATTGAGCCGACCGTCTTGTGCCATCGGCAAGATCGGGGATAAGTCCATCACAACGCCATCGACGTGGCCAGCGATTGTGTCGGTAACCGCAGGACCACCTCCTTTATAGGGTACATGGACCAGTTTGCCGTTTGAGGCGGTGGTGAGCATTTCTATTGTGAGATGACTCAAAGACCCCGTGCCAGAGGAGGAGAGCGTGATCTGGCGAGTTTTGGATAAAGCAAACAATTCTGCTAGTGTTTTGACATTAGACAGGCTGTTATTGATCGCAATCGCTTGAGGTGAGAGCCCAACCATGTTGATTGCGATCAGTTCGGTTGGCGTGTGGAAGGGTGGTTTGATCTTGGTTTGAGGTGAAACTACGATAGGGCTCAGACTTGAGAGTAACAGTGTGTGACCGTCAGGCGCAGACTTGACAACATAACTACCTGAAATCATACCGGCCGCACCGGTTTTGTTTTCGACGACAACAGTGGTTGAGAGTAATTCACCGAGATAGGGGGCGATGATGCGGGCGGCAATATCATTTGAGCCACCTGGTGCAAAGCCAACCACCATGGTGATAGGTTTGCCAGAAAAGTCCTGAGCGCTCGCCGTGCGCTGTAAAAGTGCTGTGCTAGTCAGAGCCAAGGCAATCAATGAAAAACCGAGTCGCGCGAGTCGACTCTGAGTCTGGGTGGTCATGTGTTATCTCCGTTAGTCGCCATTTCCAGAGTCGGTTTTCTGTAACCGGCTCCCTGAGCGAATCTGTTTTTTACAGTCTAGCGGAAAACCGCCCTGAACAGGGCGGTTCTATGGCTTGAAGTGTTTACAAAACGTAACGTGCGAGATCCTGGCTACCGGCAGCTTCGGCTAGTTTGTCATTGACGTATGCAGTATCGATTTGTATTGTCTGACCGCTGCTTGCCGTCGCATCAAACGACAGATCTTCAAGCAGTTTTTCCATCACTGTATACAAACGACGTGCACCGATATTTTCTGTGCGCTCGTTGACCTCAAAGGCTAGCCCAGCCAGTCGTGCTATACCCTCCTCTGTAAAGGCAAGCTGGACGTCTTCTGTGGCTAGCAGAGCAGAGTATTGCTTGGTCAGCGAGGCATCGGTATCGCACAGGATACGGACAAAATCTGCAGCCGTCAGTGAATCAAGTTCGACACGGATAGGAAAACGACCTTGTAATTCAGGGATCAGATCCGAGGGGCGCGACAAATGAAACGCGCCTGAGGCGATAAACAGTATGTGATCGGTGCGGATCATCCCGTATTTTGTGGTAACGGTTGTGCCTTCGACCAGGGGCAGCAGGTCACGCTGTACGCCTTGACGGGACACGTCTGCGCCACCAGATTCGCTGCGCGTCGCGATTTTGTCGATCTCGTCTAGAAAAACGATACCGTGCTGTTCAACTTTAGTGATAGCCACTGTGCGCAATTCTTCTTCGTTGACGCGGTTGCCGGCCTCTTCATCGACGATCATTTTGAAGGCTTCCTTAACCGTCATCTTGCGCATTTTCTTTTTTTCTTTCGCAAGTCCTGCAAACATCCCCTTGAGTTGCTCGGTCATATCCTCCATGCCGGGCGGACCCATGATATCCATCTGCGCAGAGGGCTGGGCGACTTCGATTTCAATTTCCGTGGCATCAAGCTGGCCTTCGCGCAAGCGTTTGCGAAAGATCTGTCGCGCTGCGTTTTCTTCGCGCAGAGGTGAGCCATCTGCGGCGCGAGGAGGAGCGATCAGTACGTCGAGGATGCGGTCTTCAGCCGCATCTTCTGCTTGTGCCCGCACGCGTTTCATTTCTTCCTGGCGGGTTTGTTTAATCGAGATTTCCGCAAGATCGCGAATGATGGTGTCGACATCGCGGCCCACATAGCCGACCTCGGTGAATTTAGTTGCTTCGATCTTGATGAAGGGCGCGTTGGCGAGCTTTGCCAGACGACGTGCGATCTCGGTTTTACCAACCCCTGTAGGCCCGATCATCAGAATATTTTTCGGATGAATTTCTGTACGCAGGGGTTCGGCAACCTGTTGGCGACGCCAGCGGTTGCGCAAGGCTACGGCAACAGAACGCTTGGCGCGTTGTTGGCCAACGATGTGTTTATCAAGCTCGGAGACGATCTCCGACGGTGTCATGGATGAGGCGGACATATGGGGTTGCTTCTTTGGTAGATGCTGATTTAGCTTAATGTTTCAATCAGGTGGGACTGATTGGTATAGATACAGAGATCACCCGCGATCTCGAGCGACTGTTTGACGATCGCCGCAGGGGAAAGGTCAGTATTGCGCAACAACGCGAGCGCAGCAGACTGCGCATAGGCACCGCCTGAGCCAATCGCGGCAACGCCATTTTCAGGCTCGAGCACATCACCGTTGCCGGTCAACACAAGAGTGTGTTCGCGATCTGCGACGATCAGCATTGCTTCGAGTCGTCTGAGCACACGATCGGTGCGCCAGTCGCGGGTTAACTCAACAGCGGCGCGCATCAGATGCCCTTGATGTTTTTCCAGTTTGCCCTCGAAACGTTCTTGCAGCGTGAACGCATCAGCGGTCGCACCTGCAAAACCTGCCAGAATTTTGTCGTGATAAAGCCTGCGGATTTTGCGCGCAGTCCCTTTGATGATGATGTTGCCGAGGGTGACCTGGCCATCGCCGCCGACGGCGACTTCGTTGCCGCGCCTGACGCTAATGATGGTGGTGCCGTGAAATTGTTCCATATCTACACTTTGGGGCGAGTCTTTAAATTTAAAAGGGCACCCTTGTTGCAATGCGATTGCAAGCTGGCGTGCCCCTGGGAGACCAGATATGTTGCAGTTTTTGTCTGACTGGTGCCGTCTGCTCAGAGACGTGGCACCTATCAACGCAAACGCTTCATACTGAGTCCGCTTAGTCTCCGAACATCTTTTGACGCATCTCGCGGCGCTCTTGTGCCTCGAGCGAGAGAGTGGCGGTCGGACGAGCGAGTAAGCGGCGCAAGCCAATGGGCTCGCCTGTTTCTTCGCACCAGCCGTAATCGCCACCATCAATACGGACGATCGATTGCTGTACTTTTTTCAGCAGCTTGCGCTCACGATCGCGCGTACGTAATTCAAGCGCGTGCTCTTCTTCGATCGTTGCTCGATCTGCCGGATCCGGTACGAACTGTGTCTCACGCAGGTGCTCGGTCGTCTCGCCAGCGTTGCTCAGGATTTCCTGCTCCATCTGACGAAGACGGTCACGGAAAAATCCGAGCTGTCGCTCGTTCATATAGTCCGACTCTGGCATCTTGAGCAGTTCGGCTTCAGTGGGCAGATTGTTCTCGGACAAATCGCCCGTTAATTCTGTTTTTTTCTTTGCTGCCTTAGTCGCCATGACAAATACTCCAAAAATTTAAATTCTGCGCAACTTGCGCAGAGTTATTACTTGGCTAAACATTGCTCAAGACCTTTGGTAAAGATGTCTTGAGGTAATTTGCGTCCGATGAAAACCATTTTGGTAGTTTTCTTTTCGCTGGATAGCCAGGGTTTGCCGGGTTCGGCCCCCATCATCTGATGCACTCCCTGGAAAAGCATCCGACGGTTAATGCCTTTCATGTAGAGAATACCTTTGTAACGCAGTAAATCTGGCCCGTAAACCTGAACCACACCCCCGAGGAACTCCTCAAGGCGTTCTGGATCGAAAGGCTTATTGGATTTAAATACAAACGCCCCAATCTCGTCGTTATGAGCCGGCTTGTGAGCGTGATGGTTGTGGGTGGGATCCGTACAGGTCGCCGCATCATGGTCGTGGTGATGGCCGTGTTCATGGTCATGACTGTGATCGTGGCCGCAATTGGCATGGTCGTGATCATGTCCGTGATGATGAGTCGGATCCGTACAGGTCGCATGATCATGATCGTGCGCAGCATCGGGGTGATCATCGGCCAGGAACTCAGGATCGATATCCAGAATCGTATTCAGGTTGAAACCACTGATGTCGATGAGTTGCTTGAGATCTGTTTCACCAAAATGCACGGCCTCAATCGAAGCGCGGGGATTCATATGCACAATACGATGGCGCAAGGCCGCGTACTGCGCCTCTGTCACCAGGTCTTTTTTGGAGATCAGGATCCGGTCAGCAAAACCGACTTGCTTTTGTGCTTCTTCCTGGATATCCAGCGTTTCCATGCCATGCTTGGCATCAACGACGGTTACTACCGCATCGAGGCGATAGTAGTCCGCAATATCGTTGTCCATGAAAAAGGTCTGGCACACCGGGCCTGGATTGGCCATGCCAGTCGTCTCGATCATGACACGCTCAAAATTCAGCTCGCCCGCCTGACGCCGGATACGTAAATCATTGAGAGTGCGCATCAAGTCGCCGCGAACGGTGCAGCAGACGCAGCCATTAGAGAGTTCAACGATTTCTTCTTCCTGGTCGGTCACGAGCAGGTCGTTATCGATGCTTTCAGGCCCGAATTCGTTTTCGATCACCGCGATACGTTTGCCGTGATATTCGGTCAGTATGCGCTTGAGCAAGGTGGTTTTACCTGCACCGAGAAAACCGGTGAGGACTGTGACGGGGACCATTTCGTCCGGATTACGAGGGGAATTCATGTGCCAATCAACTTCTGAGACAGGTAAGGGTGCGAGGCACCGAGCCGTTTGCTAATACTAATACAGCAAAGCGAACGCCGGATTACAGCACAGCCTGCGCGAAGGGGCAAACTTTTTAAGCTGAGGGTTTCCCTGAGTGCGCCCAAGATGCGTGGTTATGCTGAAGATAATTTGATCATATGGGGGTGAAAATTTGCTTTTCAATAGCGATTTATGATCGTTTTTTTTAATGAAATAATTATAAGTTATTGTTTTATATGAATTTAAATATATTCAATTCAAAATAAATTTGTAATTATTTGTAATGGCGTTAACTTTTTCGTCCGGCTCTGGGATGTGCTGAGTCGTAGGCTTTGGCCAGGTGTTGAAAATCGAGCTTGGTATAGAGCTGTGTGGTTGAAATATTTGCATGTCCGAGCATTTCTTGCACAGCACGTAAATCCTGAGCCGATTGCAAGACGTGACTGGCAAAGCTGTGACGCAATACATGCGGGTGCACGCTGGTTGGCATGCCCGCGAGCGCGGAGAGCTTGTTGAGCTGTAACTGGATGACCCGTGGGCTGATCCGGCGTCCACGGCTACCGAGAAAGAGCGCGGGCTGCTCGGACCCTTGGGTATAGGCGCTGACAAGTTGTGGGCGCACCGCTAACCACAGATTAATCGCGGTGATTGCTTGGGCACCAATCGGCACGCTGCGGCGTTTGCCACCTTTGCCCAGTACATGAACTTCGCGATCGTTGAGTGTGATCCAGCTCAAGGAGGTGTGTTCTTTAGTTTGGGTGTATTCGATGTCAACACTCACGAGCTCGCTCAGCCGCAAGCCACTTGAGTAAAAAAGCTCAAAAATTGCGCGATCACGTATTGCGACCGGATCATTCTGTGCGAGCATTGCGGGCGCATCAAGCAAGGCCTTGGTTTGATCGACAGACAGGGCTTTGGGTAATGCACGTGAGGCTTTTGGGGCTCGGACGTCCGCAGCAGGATTGGAGGTCATGCCGGAAAGCGGTGCCCACCATTTGTAGAATCCGCGCCAGGCTGCAAGCATGCGTGCAAGCGTGCGCGGGCCCTGTCCCTGGCTGTGTAGCCGGGCCAGGAACTGACGGATATTGCCGTTGACCAGTTGTTCGAGCGTCTTGCCCTGTGCCAGTCTGACCAAATGTTGCAGATCACGCTGATAGGCCGAGAGTGTGTGGCCAGAATAGCGGCGATTACGCTCAAGGTGAGTGAGCCATTGTCTGACCGCATCGGGCAAGAGCGTGGTGTCCGGTGCGGGGACTGAGGTGTCTGCTGACAAGTCTGTTGATAAGTCTGCTGACATGTATATTTGCGCCGTGTTTCTAAGCGCTGGTCAGAATACCAGGCGTTTTGAGGCGGCTCAGTGCGGCACTGGCGAGCTGACTAACCGTTTCGAGAAAGGCCGTGCCTATGTCGGGGTTGAAACGTTGTGAGTCGTCTGAGCCGAGGACCAGCAGTCCGAAGGCCGGCTCAGTTGCTGAAACGCGCAAAGGCAGAATAGCCAGGGATGCTGGTTTGGTATTGAGCCACTGAACCGCGCCTAGTGAGGTGTCTGTACCGACGTAAGGATGGCTAAGCTTATTGGCGTAGGTCTGGAGCGCCTCGTCAACAGGAGCGCCGACACCTTCAGCAGGCAAGTCGAGTCCCCAGACGCGCATCGCGACTTCCTGAAGATTGAAATGCTCGGCCAAGCCCAAAGCGACCTCACCAGGCAGTCTGAGCGTAGAAGTCTCGGACAACATCCGTGCACACCATTGATTAAGTTTTACGGTCGTGGACTCGTTAAAGGCTGCATTGCGAACCAGATCCGCCATGCGAAACTCAAAATCACGCAGCCGGTCGCGCAACGTCATAATCTGGCGCTCGCCTAATGAAATAGCACGTGACTGGTGCGGATGGGGCACCTCGAGGGTAGAGAACAGCTCGGAATGCACGACAAAAAAATCAGGATTTTCTTGGAGAAATTTGGCCACGTGCTGCGCGGACAGGTTGTCGCTCATGTTTTGCTACTCTTTTCTGGACGCTTGGTTAAAGGTGATGGGTTCATTACGACTCTGAGTGAATACAACTCGGATAGTTCAGTTCGGAGCAACTGTGTTTGATGGTTCAGACAGGCAGGCTCGCGACTAAATGCTCAATATCCAGGCTGCCTGAAAATACTGTGGTTGCTGGGCCCGTCATGCGCAAGGCCGCACCATCCCAAGCGATGCTGAGCCAGCCACCGCGTGTGCGCACACGAACAGGCGAGTCAAGCAGGCCGCGTCTGATGCCAGCGGCCACTGCCGCACAAGCACCGGTGCCGCAGGCGAGGGTTTCGCCAGCGCCTCGCTCATAGACACGCAAGTGAGCTGTATGACGATCGACTATTTGTAAAAAACCTGCATTGACCCGACGTGCAAAACGAGGGTGAGACTCGATCACGGGCCCCATCGAGGCCACAGGCGCAGTGTCAACGTCCTCGACAATCTGCACGGCATGCGGGTTGGAAATCGCGACGGCTGAGAGCCAAACCGTCTCACGACCAAGCGGCAAACCATAAAGTGTGTCCTGACCTTCGGTGCGTGTAGCTAGCCCCGCGACGTCAAAAGGCAAATCTGCTGGCGAAAAGCTGGTGTGACCCATGTCCACGGTCACATCGCCATCAGGTAAGGACTCCAGCGTAATCAGGCCAGTGGATATTTCGGCACGCAGCGGGTTGCGCGAGGAGAGTTTTTGTTCGTGAACAAAGCGCACAAAACAGCGCGCACCATTGCCGCAATGCTCGACCTCGTTGCCATCAGCATTAAAAATGCGATAACGGAAGTCGGCCTCCGGGTGACTAGGGGTGTCGACCAGCAAAATCTGGTCGCAACCGATACCAAACTGTCTGTGGGCGATTGCGCGCGCACGCTCTGAGGTCATTTCGATGGGCTGGCGAACGCCATCAAGCACGACAAAGTCGTTGCCCGCGCCATGCATTTTTGTGAAGTTCCAGATCATGCCGTCATTATCCCTAATTTGCCGGGCGGCGCGTGCAAATTACTGTAATAAAAATGAGGGTATTAGCAACATATGGGTATTTTCGCTTAAAATACGACTAGTCGCTGTGTTAACCGACAACTTGCGGGGCGACTGAGTCGGGCTAGTACATATTTGTGCTTGCCGGCAAAAAAACAAATCCGCTAAAGCGTCGCGCCCATTCCAATGTCTTTCACAGGTCACGGTACGGGGTGCAACGCACCTCCTTAACCATTTTGGCTTTTTGCCAATAAAGGACGTGATCATGTCTAAAGCAAGTGATTTTCTCTTTACCTCCGAGTCCGTCTCCGAAGGCCATCCAGACAAAGTGGCCGATCAAGTGTCCGACGCGATTCTGGATGCAATTTTTACTCAAGATCCTCTCGCGCGTGTTGCAGCGGAAACGCTTTGCAATACCGGTCTCGTTGTACTGGCAGGTGAAATCACCACCACTGCAAACGTTGACTATATCCAGGTCGCACGCGACACAATCAAGCGCATTGGCTATGACAATACCGACTACGGTATCGATTACAAAGGCTGCGCTGTCCTGGTGGCCTACGACAAGCAGTCGCCTGATATTGCCCAGGGTGTGGATCGCTCTTCAGAAGACTACCTGAACCAGGGTGCAGGCGATCAGGGTCTGATGTTCGGTTACGCATGTAACGAAACCCCTGACCTGATGCCCGCTCCAATCTGGTACGCACATCGTCTGGTTCAGCGTCAGAGCGAATTACGCAAAGATGGTCGTCTGCCCTGGTTGCGTCCCGATGCGAAATCACAGGTCACTTTCCGCTACGTCGACGGTAAACCTGTCGAGGTTGATACCGTGGTGCTCTCGACCCAGCACGCCCCTGAGGTTTCACAGCAAACTATTCACGAAGCAGTGATAGAGGACATTATCCGTCCAAGCTTCCCGCAAGGTCTGTTGACTCCCAAGACCAAGTTCCTGATCAACCCAACCGGCCGTTTTGTGATTGGCGGCCCTCAGGGCGATTGCGGTCTGACTGGTCGCAAGATTATTGTTGACACCTATGGCGGCGCATGCCCACATGGCGGCGGTGCTTTTTCCGGTAAAGATCCTTCAAAAGTTGACCGATCAGCGGCTTACGCAGCGCGTTATGTCGCAAAGAACATTGTGGCCGCAGGATTGGCTACACAGTGTCAGGTTCAGGTGAGCTACGCCATCGGAGTTGCTGAGCCAATCAACATTACGGTCTACACAGAAGGCACCGGCGTCATGCCTGATGAGCAATTAGCCAAGCTGGTTCGAGAGCACTTTGACCTGCGTCCAAAGGGTATCGTCAACATGCTCGACTTACTGCGTCCGATCTACAGCAAAACTGCTGCCTATGGCCATTTTGGTCGTGCAGAGCCTGAGTTCACCTGGGAAGCCACCGACAAAGCGGCCGCCCTGAAGAAATCGGCGTAAGGTTTTGAATACCGATTCACGACCTGTGGCAGTTGAGGAGTTGTCGAACGGCGCGGACTCGCCTTGCGTAGCCGTCTGTTCGACCTTGTTTGACGATATCTGCAGAGGCTGTGGCCGGACTGTGATGGAGGTTTCGAACTGGGTGTTTATGGACGATGCGGAAAAAAAAGCCGTATGGACCAGAATCCTGGCAGAGGGTTATCCACGCAGGCCGGGTTAGATTTTTGAACGCTTGTAAAAAAGGCTCCCTTCCAAAAATGAAGGGAGCCTTTTTATTGAGCGAAAGAAAGATTTACTCAGCTGAAATTTTTGCTTCCTTGATCAGTTGGGTAAACCTTGGCACATCTTTTGCAATGAGCGCAGCAAAGGCTTTAGGACCCTGTTCCGACTCAGGTGGAATCACTGCGGCCATCTTGGCGAAGCGCTCGACCACCTCGGGATCTTTCAAAGCATTGGACAGCGCCTGGGCTAGGCGGCCAACTACTGCGGGTGGAGTACCTGCGGGAGCTGCGATCGCATTCCATACGCTTAGGTCATAGCCTGGGACACCTGCCTCAGCAAAAGTTGGAACATCCGGAATTTGAGGTAGACGATTTTTACCGGACACTGCGAGCGCTGACACGCGACCGCCGGTGTGAATCGGGATCATGGTCACTGTCTGATCAATCACGGCATCAACCGTTCCAGCTAACAAATCAGCAATTGCAGGACCCGCGCCACGATAGTTGACCAGGGTCGCATCGGTTTTTGTGACAAAAAGAAACATGGCTGCGCCGATGTGGCCAGTGGAGCCTGGGCCGGCAGTACCAAAATTCACAGACTTTCCGTCTTTTTTCAATTGTGCGACAAACTCAGCTAAAGTTTTGAAGCCGCTTTTCTTGCTGGCTGAAATGACCATTGGAACATCGGCCACTACACCAATGGGGGCGAAATCCCTGACAGGATCGAATTTGATGTTTGGATAGAGTGGCGCAGCGATTGCCATCGAGCCCATGTTGCCAAAAGTGATGGTGTAGCCATCAGGCGTTGCTTTCAAAACTTTTTGTGTACCGATGGTTCCGCCCGCGCCAGTGACGTTTTCAACGATGACTTGTTGCCCAAGATCCTTGGACATGGCTTGCGAGATAATTCTGGCCAACCCGTCGCTGGAGCCACCAGGCGGATACGGTACGACCATCGAGATTGAGCGTGTTGGGAAATTTTGCGCAAAGCTGCTGGCACAGATAAGTGTCAAACCAAACAATGCCGCGCTGATACGTTTTTTCATGCTTTGTCTCCTGCCAGTCTTGGATCGCATCCCAGTGCTCTGGCGATATTGACCACTGGCTACACCTGTTTGCTGCAAAGTGTAGCCAGTGTGGGTCTGTCGGATCAGATTTAATCCGACAGAGTTGAGCCTGCAAGTTTTTCCGACATTTTGGCAACAGCTGTATGGTCCTGGCCAGGGCCGAGCATGGCGGCCGAGGCAGCCCACATTTCACGACAGAGCGAGGCGAATGGCGTGGGTGTATTGGTATCCTTGCCGATCCCTAAGGCGATACTCAAATCCTTGACCATCAGATCCAAGCCAAAGCCTGCGTTGTACTTGCCTGAGAGTACGAACTGCTTGAACTTTTTTTGTGTCGAATTGTTCATGCCCGTGGAGGCGTTGAGGACATCGACCATGGCAGCAGGATCGAGGCCAAACCGCTTGCCAATCAGGAGTGCTTCCACCCCGATCAGAAAGCCGCCCGCCGAGACCAGGTTGTTCAGCGCCTTCATGGCATGAGCCGAGCCTACCTCACCGGTATGCGTAATGGCGTTACCCATGCACTCAAGCACAGGGCGCACGCGCTCCAGCAAGGCAGTACTACCGCCAAACATGATGGCGAGCTCGCCGGTGATGGCACGTGGCACGCCGCCTGAGACGGGCGCATCGACCAGATGACCTTTTGCGGCCGCAACCTGCTCTGCCAGGGTGCGCGTATTGGTCGGAACCCCAGAGCTCATTTCCACGATCACGGTGTCAGGACGCAGCCCTGCAATTACACCCTCTGGACCATTCAGTACCGTGTCGACAATCGCGCTGGTTGGCAGGATGGTGACAATTACGTCTGAACCTTGAGCCAGCGCACGGTTAGAGGCTGCAACGGTCCCGCCGATTTCTTGGGCGAATTTTTGTGCCCGCTCAGCAGAGGCATCAATCACCAGCAGTGGGTAGCCAGCTTTGTGGAGTAGCGAGGCCATCGGCCACCCCATGCTGCCAAGACCGATAAAGCCGATCGTTTGCTTTGTGCTCATTATTTAGCTGCCTTTTTTGCAGGTGCTTTCTTGGCCGCAGCTTTTTTAGCAGGTGCTTTTTTAGCAGCTTTTTTGGCAGGCGCTTTGTTGTAGGCACCTTGCTCTTCCAGAACCTGGTTAGCGGCTTTAAAGGCATCCAGACCGGCGGGGATACCGCAATAAACGGTTGCGTGCAGCAGTACCTCTTTGATTTCTTCGACTGTGACGCCGTTGGTCAGTGCGCCTTTGACGTGCAGTTTGATCTCTGCCGAACGGTTCAGCGCTGTCAGCATGGCGAGGTTGAGCATGCTTCGCGTTTTGCGTGAAAGGCCTGGGCGTGTCCATGCATAGCCCCAGCACATTTCGGTGGTGATGTGCTGGAAAGCCATAGTGAAATCATTGGCTTTGGCGATGGAGCCATCGACATATTCGGTACCGAGCACATCGCGACGCACTTCCAGACCGTCTTTATAAAGTTGGGCCAATTCGTTTTTTGTTGACATGTTTTGCTCCAGGAGTTTTGTGGCTATGGATGAAAAAGAGTTGGCTTGCCGAGTCGCAGCGAGCCAGGTTGCCATGATAAGCGTTGATTGTGTGCGTGCGGCTTTACCTGTGTCAAGTTGATTGTCGTCGCAGGGCTTGACAGGGCGTCAGGCGCACGACCAAAATGGGTCAATGCAGAGTGATAAAAATTAAATCCGGAGACCTCATGAAACTGCCTGAATACGAAGTGTTTGCCTTGCGTTATGCGACGATGGAAAAACGCACCCGCCGTGATAATTTCATTACGCATGATCCGCACGACGATCCGATGCCCATGGATTACTTCGTTTGGGTGATTCGCAATGAGGACAGGATCGTACTGGTCGATACCGGATTTAACGCCCGGCAGGCTGCCGAGCGAGGGCGCACGCTGCTGCGCTGCCCGATTGGCTCGCTTGCTTTATTGGGGATTACGCCGGAGCAGGTTGACGATGTGGTGTTGACGCATTTGCATTACGACCATGCTGGCAATATCGATCTTTTGCCTCGCGCGCGTTTTCATATTCAGGAAGACGAGGTCAATTACGCCTGTGGTCGCCATATGTGCGAGGGCTTGTTCAGGCATGCCTATGACGTTGAGGATGTCGTCGATCTGGTTCGTCGAGTGTATGCCGACCGTGTCTCTTTCTATGATGGCGCGCATACGCTTGCGCCAGGCATTGAGTTGGTGAAAATAGGTGGTCACACCAAAGGTCTGCAATCGGTCCGTGTACATACGGCGCGTGGCTGGGTCGTGCTGACCTCGGATGCGAGTCATTATTACGAAAATATGGAAAAGCCTTCGCCCTTCCCAATCGTTTTCCATCTTGGCGAAATGCTTGCAGGCTATCAAACACTTCGCAATCTCGCCGACTCGGCAGAGCACCTTGTGCCGGGGCACGATCCTCTGGTCAGAAAGATTTATCCTTTCTGGGGTGATCCAGCCGATGACATCGTGGCGCTTCACCAGCCACCTAAACCTCGTCCGGTCTGAGAACCTGCGATGTGAGTGCTTGCCGTGCGCCGATTAATTAATGGGCGCTTGGTACAAACCCTAGCATTATTGTCGGATATCGGGTTACAATTCACTCGCTTTTGAGGAGCGTTGCGACGGTGCAGGTGATCATGCAACTGATCAAGCCACACCGCCAGGCTCAAAAGCTTTAACGTTACCGCCGGTATTCCCCGGCCTTAACGGCGCTCACCCAATCCTGCACAGGCAGCGGTTGTGGTGATGTGTAATTGAAACCCAGACACAGCCCCTCCCTTGCTTGGCAGGCCTTACGGAGCCTACCTAGCCATGAACGCTGTTACAGATAAATTTAACGATTACATCATTGCCGATATCGCACTCGCCGATTGGGGCCGTCGCGAAATCCAGATCGCCGAAACGGAAATGCCTGGTCTGATGGCCACGCGTGAAGAGTTTTCAAAAACCAAGCCACTCAAGGGCGCTCGCATTACGGGTTCGTTGCACATGACAATCCAGACCGCGGTGCTGATTGAAACATTGCAGGCGCTCGGCGCCGAAGTCCGTTGGGCTTCCTGCAATATTTTTTCGACTCAGGACCATGCTGCTGCAGCAATCGCAGCGTCCGGTACCCCCGTATTTGCTAAAAAGGGTGAGTCACTGGTTGAGTACTGGGAATACACCCACAAGATTTTCGAGTGGCCCGGTGCCCATCAGGCCAACATGATTCTGGATGATGGCGGCGACGCTACGCTCTTGTTGCATCTGGGCACCAAGGCTGAGGATGATTTGTCGGTACTGGACAAACCTGGTTCAGAAGAAGAAGTCATTCTTTTTAATGCAATCAAAGCCACGCTCAAGCGTGATCCGAAGTGGTATTCCACACGCCTTGCCCAGATCAAGGGCGTAACCGAAGAAACCACGACTGGCGTACTGCGCCTCTACAACATGTCCAAAAAAGGCGAGCTCGCTTTTGCCGCGATCAACGTCAATGATTCTGTGACCAAGTCGAAATTCGACAATCTGTATGGTTGCCGCGAATCACTGGTTGATGCCGTCAAGCGTGCAACCGACGTCATGATCGCAGGCAAGATCGCTGTGATTGCTGGCTACGGCGACGTGGGCAAGGGTTCCGCACAGGCGATGGCCGCATTGCGCGCGCAAGTCTGGGTGACAGAGATTGATCCAATTTGCGCACTGCAGGCTGCGATGGAAGGCTATAAAGTTGTCACGATGGAAGAAGCCGCTGACAAAGCTGACATCTTCGTGACTGCCACAGGTAATTACAACGTCATCACGCGCGCCCACATGGATCGCATGAAAGACCAGGCCATCGTTTGCAATATCGGTCATTTCGATAATGAAATCGATGTCGCAGGAATCGAAGATCTCCAGTGGGAAGAAATCAAACCCCAGGTTGATCATGTGATTTTCCCCGACGGCAAGCGCATCATCCTGCTTGCCAAAGGACGTCTGGTTAATCTGGGCTGCGGTACCGGTCACCCCTCCTTTGTGATGTCGTCATCCTTTACCAATCAGACGATGGCGCAGATTGAGCTTTTCTCACGCAACGAAGAGTACACCTCTGGTCAGGTTTATGTCTTGCCTAAGCATCTTGACGAAAAAGTTGCGCGTCTGCATCTGAAAAAGATTGGTGCCAACCTCTCGACCCTGACGCCACAGCAGGCGGCTTATATCAGTGTCAAGCAGGAAGGTCCTTTCAAAGCTGACACATACCGCTATTAAGCAAACTCGGCTATTGTGAGAGGGTGATCCCGTCAGGTTTTCTGACGGGACACCAGGATGTTTACCGGAGATCACCATGACCTTGCTTCTCATCTGGATTTTGAATGCGGTAGCGCTGTTGGCGGTTGCGTATTTGCTCCCAGGTATTACGGTGGCTAGTTTTGGCTCGGCCATGTGGGCAGCGTTGATACTTGGCCTGGTCAATATGCTGGTCAAACCTGTACTGATTTTACTCACGTTGCCGATCACCATCATCACACTCGGTTTATTCCTGTTTGTGATTAACGCCTTGCTGTTCTGGTTTGTCGGATCCATGCTGACTGGTTTTAAAGTCAATGGTTTCTGGTGGGCTGTGATTGGCGCCATTGTTTACAGCCTGATCTCGGGCTTTTTGACGAGTCTGATTTCCAAATGACATCTCAAGCTGGTCCGGCTTTTAGCCTGGAGTTTTTTCCCCCCCGTGATGAGGCGGCGAGTGCGCGCCTGATAGAGGGGGCCAAACAAATGCTGGTGATCGAACCGCACTATGTGAGTGTTACGTTTGGTGCGGGTGGATCAACGCGTGAGGGTACGCTGGACACCGTGCGAATGATGCGCGGTCTGGGGTGTGAAGCTGCGCCACACTTGTCGTGCATTGGTGCGTCCCGCGATGATCTCAAGGCATTATTGCAGCGCTATCGTGACGAAGGCGTGCGCCGGATCGTCGCACTGCGTGGAGACATGCCTTCGGGCATGGGGGCGGATGCTGCAGGCGCGTTGCGTCATGCGAATGACCTGGTTGAATTTATTCGTCATGAAACGGGTGACTGGTTCCATATCGAGGTCGCAGCCTACCCGGAAATGCATCCGCAGGCTGCGGGTCCAGAGCAGGATCTGAATAATTTTGTTCGTAAGGTTCAGGCCGGTGCGAACAGCGCGATTACGCAGTATTTCTTTAACGCCGACGCGTATTTTGATTTCGTAGATCGTGCTCAGGCGCGGGGTGTGACGATCCCGATTGTGCCTGGCATCATGCCGATCACCAATCACAACCAACTGATGCGTTTTTCGGAAATGTGTGGCGCAGAGGTACCGCGCTGGATTCGTTTGCGCCTGGCAGAAATGGGCGACGACAAAGAGTCGATCCGGGCCTTTGGTGCTGAGGTTGTGACCGATCTTTGCCAGACGCTCCTAGATAACGATGTGCCTGGTCTGCACTTTTACACGCTCAATAACGCCGAAGCAACGCTCGCAATCTGGCGTGGTTTATTTGAATCCTAAGTCATTTAGTCTGCGTACTGACCCGCTGCCTTAAGTAAGGGGCTCCATTTAGCGATTTCAGATTTCAGCCAAGCTTGGAGTGCGGCTGGATTCTGTTGCGATTCGGGCACGATGACAGCACCAAGATCCTGGATTTTTTGAATCACAGCTGGGTCTTTGAGCGCGTCTTTCACTGCCTGGTTAAAACGGGCGATCACTTCGGGTGGTGTGCCTTTTGGGGCGTAGATCCCATGCCAGACAACGATATCAAAGTCTTTCAGGCCGCTCTCTGCGAGTGTCGGAGCATCAGGTAAAGACGCAAGACGTGTTTTGGTGGTAACGCCGTAGAGCTTGACCTTGTCGGCTTTGATTTGTGGCAGGGTCTGTGTGGTTTGATCGCATAGGACATCGAGCTGACCGCCAAGCAGTGCCGTCATGGCAGGCCCGGTGCCAGAATAAGGGATGGACGTAAAGCCCGTGCCAATAGCCTGCTGGAGTAATGTGCCGCAGAGTTGTGAAACGGCACCAAGTCCGGCATTTGCAAGATTGATTTTGTCCCCATTCGTTTTGGCGTACTGGATGAACTCGGCCATAGTGTTGGGAGGGAATTTTTTGCTGCCCAAAAGCGTCATGGGTACGTCGGCAAGCAGGCTGACATAACTGAAGTCGGTCAGGACATCGAATGGCAGCTTGCGATAAAGCGTTGGGGCCGTCGCCATACCATTGTGATGGATAAGAAAGGTATAGCCATCCGGTGCGGCTTTAGCGACGACACCAGCAGCAACGGTACCACCCGCACCGAGTCGGTTTTCAACAACAACTGTTTGACCCAGGCTTTTTGTCATTGAGGCGGCCAGCGTTCTGGCCAGCACGTCAGTGGGACCACCTGCTGCAAACGGAACAATCAGAGAGATCGGTTTTGAGGGGTAGCCCTGAGCAATGGCCGAGCCTGACATGATTGTGGTCAGCAGGCTTACACCTGCTAGTAAGCCGCGCAATGTTTTAGCAAGGGCCATGGACATCTCCTGAGAATTTAAAAAACTGCGCGGTTATAAGAGCCGGGAGGAGCGCTCGTAGGGGGGGCTCCTGTCATCAGACCGCAATATAAGAATGATAATCCCGAACAACAGTAAACGAGCGTAAAGTTTTTGTTGCAATGTTGATTTATTTCAATTTGGTAAGGAAATCTCAGTGCATCGTCCCAGAGCGTATGGCAAGGTCAAAATGTAGACTAGTCTGTTAAGAAAATCACAGGCCATGGCCTGTGAGCGTTTTGGGCTTGGCAGGGATCCAGCCTTCAGCGCTGAGAATGACGTGCAGCGGCACATCGTTTGGTTCAGGCTGGTAGTCTGGGTATTGGCGTGTCAAAAGTCCTTCTGACCAGCCAATGCCGATTGTTAACGGGGTGTGCAGTTTGTTTCGCATCTCGGCTAATGTTCGATCGTAGTATCCACCTCCATAACCGAGTCGATCACCCTTCGCGGTGTAACCGAGCGTTGGGATGAGCATGATGTCGGGCTGTAAAGCTTTTTTCCTGGAGGGCTCCATGACCCCAAAATTGCCGGCAGTCATTTCAGCGCCAGGCGACCAGAGATGAAACTCGAGGGGAGTCGAGCGTTTGGCAACGACGGGTAAGACAACAGCATGGCCTGCCTTATCCAAGGTATGCAGAACCGGGGTAATATCCGGTTCGTCGGCCAGCGGCCAATAGGCGGCAATGATGAGACGCTCGGACTGATTGCTTTGTATTCCTGGCAACCATTGTGCGAGATGTGAACATAATTTTTGGTTTTGCTCAGTACGTTGGGCCGCACTCATTGCCGCTCGTTCGGCGCGTAAGGACATTCTGATCAGGTCTGCGTTATTCTTTAACATATGTCGCAACGGTGCTGACGGATGTAGGGAAGAGGCGTTTTAATGCACGTAAGAACAAAATATCAGAAATTTATAGTGAACGCGCGGCAAGCGGCACAAACGCTGTTGCATGCCAACAGGCTCAAGGCTTATTTCCCAGCGACGTTATTCCTGGTTTGCACTACGCACGTTTCGGTTGCAACGGCTCAGACGAGCTATATCCTCAAAGCGGATGGCACGATGCAGCAAAATACTGCTGTAGCGCCCGAGCCAGGAAAAACTTTGCCTGACGGCATGCCTGATATAGCTACGCCGATTAAGTCCTCGCGCACCAACACGGTAACGACTATACAGCCCAACACAACTGTCAAGCCCGGTGAGTCGATTGCTGCACCTGACTCAACGCCGGCTGCGCATGCCGTAGCTATCGCACGCGACGCGCTGAAAAATAAGCAATGGGCACAACTCAATGCACTCGTGTCGCAGGCACGGGCCGATATTCTCGGAATTTATCCTGAGTACTGGGCACTCCGTACGCAGCTAGGTTCGGCAGGTTTGGAAAGCACAAAGCAGCAGTTAAATGATTTTTTACAAAAAAATTCTGGCACTTTTCTGGCCGATAAGCTCAAGGGTGAATGGTTATTAGCCGCCGCACGTTCCGGAGATTTTGTAACCGTGCGGGAGTTGGGGGAGATCAAAAATAGCAATAGTCAGATTGCCTGTGCTCAGCTCGAGGCCAGTCATATGCTAGGACAGCGCGCCAGCGCTGCGCAAGCTATTAAATTGTTTGTTCCGGTTGCTGCCTGTTGGAAACTCTTCGACCAGCTCGTCGCTGATAAAGTATTGGGTAGCTCTGAGCTGCTCAGCTTTGTTCAAGATGCATTAGAAAATAATAAGCCTGTCGACGCACGACGTCTGGCCGCTTATATTTTCGATGCAGCGGATTTGGCTGCTTACGATGCGATGATGCGTGATCCGCAGAAATGGCTTGCGACGCAGACTGGCGTGCGTACAGCACTGCGAAACGAAATCGTCGCGATGGGATTGGCGGTTCTTGCACGAAAGGATTTGAATGCGGCTGAGAATGCGCTGCGCACCACCTGGGCTGATAAATTATCTAGACAACATATACAGTGGGTCTATGGCCAGTTTGCCTCACTTGTGGTCTTTAGTCTCGATAATCGGGCCAATGAATGGTACAGGCAGACCGCTGGAATTCGTCTTTCAGAGAATAACTACGCTTGGCGTGTCAGGTCGGCCTTGCGACAGCCCAAAATTGATTGGCTATGGGTCGGGCAAGCGATTGACCAGATGGGGGCGTTGCAGCGCACTGATCCTGCCTGGGTCTACTGGCGAGCACGGGGACTCGCTGCAACGGATCGTGCTATTGAATCGCAAGCGCTTTACGCGAAGATCGCAGATCAGTTTAATTTTTATGGGCAACTTGCCGCCGAAGAGCTGGGACGTCCGATCGTGACACCAGCGCGTCCCGCCATGGTCACAGAGCAGGAGATGGCACAGGCGCGTAGCAATATTGGCTTGCAGCGTGCAGTCACTTTATTTAAGCGAGGCTGGCGTGTTGATGCGGTGCCCGAATGGAATTTTGCCTTGCATGGGATGACAGATCGCCAGCTAATGGCTGCGGCCGAACTCGCTCGTCACGAACACATCTATGATCGCGTGGTCAACACATCGGATAAGACTTTGAAAGAGGTTGATTTTTCGCAACGTTATATCGCGCCGTTCGAGGGTCGCGTGACTGCGCAGGCTAAGCAGGTTGATGTGGATCCCGCCTGGGTCTACGGGTTGATTCGTCAGGAGTCACGTTTCATCATGGACGCTAAATCCGTTGTGGGTGCCTCGGGTCTGATGCAACTGATGCCGGCCACCGCGCGTTGGGTTGCGGGCAAAATTGGTCTGACTGATTTCAAGCCACATCATGTCAATGATTTCG
The DNA here is from genome assembly GCA_036725985.1 of Burkholderiaceae bacterium. Classification (GTDB taxonomy): domain Bacteria; phylum Pseudomonadota; class Gammaproteobacteria; order Burkholderiales; family Burkholderiaceae_B; genus Zwartia. The sequence continues at coordinate 19,576 of DAIMDD010000001.1, read as the reverse complement.
ATACCAATACTAAACTTGGCACGAGTTATCTGGGAATGGTGTTGTCTGATGTGGGCGGCTCCCAGGTGTTGGCCAGTGCTGGCTACAACGCGGGTCCCGGTCGTCCCTTGCTCTGGCGCTCCAGGCTTAACTCGACGGTAGAAGGCGCTATCTTTGCTGAAACGATTCCGTTTAATGAAACCCGTGATTACGTTAAAAACGTGATGTCTAACGCCACCTACTACGCAGCAATGTTTACCGGTGAGCCGCAGTCTTTAAAGCGGCGCCTGGGACAGATTGAGCCACAGCCTTACGGTAAGACTCCACTACCATGATGCAAGATCCTGTTACAGAGGGTTTGCAGGTTTATATCGTGGGAGGTGCCGTACGCGATGCGCTGTTAAAGCGTGCGCCCGGAGATCAGGACTGGGTGGTGGTCGGAACTTCTCCCGAGGAAATGATCCGGCGAGGATTTCTTCCTGTTGGGGGGGATTTTCCGGTTTTTTTGCATCCGCGAACAAAACAAGAGTATGCGCTGGCCAGAACCGAAAGAAAGTCAGGGCGTGGCTATAAAGGTTTTACGTTTTACACCGGGACTGAGGTCACGCTAGAGGAAGATCTTAAACGACGTGATTTGACGGTCAATGCCATTGCTCGCTCCCAGACGGGCGAATTGTTTGATCCTTTGGGCGGTGTGCAAGATATCCATAATCGGATCTTGCGTCATGTCGGACCTGCTTTTGAAGAAGATCCCGTGCGGATCTTGCGTCTTGCTCGCTTTGCGGCGCAATTTGTGGATTTTTCCATCGCCCCTGAGACACTTGAACTCTGTGGAAAAATGGTTACACAAGGTGAGGTCGATGCTCTGGTGCCAGAACGTGTCTGGCAGGAACTCTCGCGCGGACTGCTGTGTCAGAAACCTTCGCGCATGCTCGGTGTGTTGGTCGAGTGTGGTGCGAGTCAGCGGGTAATGCCAGGATGGATAGATCACCGCCAGGTGCGCGTTGCGAGCGATCTCGCTGCGCAGAGGGACTTACCCCTGGCTTGTCGATTTGCTTTGCTCTGTTTGCATACGCCAGACCCGCAGGCACTCGCGAGGCACTTGAGAGCGCCAACAGAGTGCAGCGCGATGAGTCGCTTGTTGCCTGTGGTCCTGTCAGCCATCAGTGCTTCGGTGCTGACGCCTGAGTCTGTGCTTGCGTTATTCGAGCAGTGCGATGCAATTAGAAAACCAGCACGCTTAGTGGAACTATTGCGAACAGCGCAGGTTGTTGCAGAGGTCTCGGTTGAGCAATGGCAAAAATGGCTTGATGCGGTGCTCTCAATTGACGCAGGCGCTGCAGCCAGGCGCGCAACATCACCTGAGCAGATCAAGTCTGTAGTCCGGGTAGCCAGGTTAGAGGCGTTAACCAGTGTCTTTGGCGCCTAGAGGCTATCGCGGCGATCGCCGCGACTAAAGCCGATCAATCCGCCCTCGATCTCCCGGCCGATGGCGAGTACTTTGAATAGTTCGCCCATTTCAGCTTCGGAGGTCAGTTTCTGAACAGCGACGCGCATATTGGCAGAGCTGCGTCCGTTCAGTTCGCCTTGTTGCATCATGATTTCTGCCAAGCCCGCATTAAGCAGGAATCTTGCTTGTGAGGTGTAGCCATAGACCTCAAGACCACCTGCCAGCGCCGCATCGGCCATAGCTGTGAAATCAACGTGCGCGGTAATGTCCTGCAATCCAGGTGCCATGAAGGGATTGTCATGGGCCAGATGCTGGATGTGACACATCAGCGTGCCGCGATGACGTTGAGGATGGTAATACTCGTGCTGCGGAAAGCCATAGTCGATCAGGATTGCAGCGCCTCGCTTGAGCCATTGACCAAGACTTTTGATCCAGCTTTCGGCCTGCAGGTTGAGCTCTGAGCGATAGTCAGGCAATGCTGGCATACGCAAGCTTACGGTATGACTCAAGGCCGAACTAGCTGGCCGATCCTGATAGGCGAATTGCTGGCCATCCCAGATCACACCGCGCTGCAGCAGTTGGCCTTGCTCGGACCACGCAAATAATTCAACTGGCATGGCATCTAGAACTTCGTTGGCAATGATGCAACCACAAAATTCCTCAGGAGTGCGCTCTAGCCAGACGATCTGGTCTGACCAGGCCGCTAGTTTTTGTTTTTGCCGGGTTTTAAGCTCAGCCGAGACCTCGAGGATTTGATAGCGAACGGGAATACCGAGGTTTTGCATCGCGGTTAAAACATCATTGGCCAGAGCACCGCTTCCAGCACCGAACTCAAGTACATCGAGCGAATCACTCTGACGTAAGATCTCTGCGATCTGATTGGCCAGCGTCTGTCCGAATAAGGGTGTGAGTTGAGGCGCGGTAACGAAATCGCCTTGCAGTTGTCTGGGGTTATCCTGAGCTGGATCGGCAAATTTTGTGTTGCCAGCAGCGTAGTAGCCCAAACCTGGTGAGTAGAGAACCTCGTGCATCCAGTTGCTGAAAGGCAACCACCCACCTGCTAGCTGGATTTTTTTACGTAAAAAAGCGCTGACCTGCTGGCTATGCGCCAGCGCGTCAGCGCTTACCGGGATTGAGTTCTCCGCGGGCACCGCGCTAACTCTAATTAACGGCGGCCGCCGTCAAAGGTAAAACCACGGCGTGCACCCGTGGCCGCACGTGGAGCACCTGGACGCGGAGCGCCTGAGCGGGCTGGACCATCACCGCGTGGGGCGAAGGTCTTGCCACCAGGAGCGGCTGCGCGTGGAGCGAAGTCGCGTGCTGGACGAGCAGGTTTGCCGGCATAGGCGGGACGATCCGATGGCGCACGGTCAGCGCGGTGCTCGTAGGGAGGGCGTGCATCACCGCCGCGGTTACTCGCAAAAGGGTTATCACTGCGAGGTACAGATCTGTCACCGCGTGGCGCATAGGCAGGCTTGTCACCGCGGGGTGCGAAACCACGGTCACGATCACCATAGGATGGCTTGTCGCCACGTGATGCGAAAGCAGGCCTGTCACCACGGGGAGCGAAAGCAGGCTTATCACCGCGTGGGGCAAAGCCACGGTCACGATCGCCAAAAGATGGTTTGTCACCGCGTGGCGCGAAGGCTGGCCTGTCACCGCGGTCTGCGTCGCGACGATCGCCGCGTGGAGCAAAGGAGCGGTCATTCGAGCGATCATTGCTCCAGCGTCCACCCTTGCCACCAGCACCACGCGAGGAGGAACCCTCAGGGCGTGCGCGTGGTGTGACTTGTGGCTCAAGGCCGGCAATCACATCAGATTTAATGGTGTAGCCAATGAAATGCTCGATGCGACGCACTTTATGACGCTCACCATGAATGGCCAGTGTAAAGGCATGTCCGTCGCGACCAGCTCGACCGGTACGACCAATCCGGTGGACGTAGTCTTCGGGCTGCATTGGTAAGTCGTAATTAATGGCGTGACTGATTGCCTGTACGTCGATACCGCGAGCCGCTACATCCGTCGCGACCAGGATACGGATACGGCCATCTTGTAATTCGCCCAAAGTGCGTGAGCGCTGGCGCTGGTTCATGTCACCATGCAGAGCCATAGCCGAGAAGCCCTGGTCGGCAAGGTGCTCGGCCAGATCGTCTGCTCCGCGTTTGGTGGCGGTAAAGACAATCGCCTGATCCATTGCTGCGTCACGCAACAAGTGATCCAGCAAACGCAGTTTGTGGCCGGCATTGTCCGCATAAAGCAGGCTTTGAGTAATGTTGGCATGGCGATCTGACTGACCAGCCATTTCGATAGTCTGAGGATCGCGCATCATGCGTGCGGCGAGTTTGCCAACTGTGCCATCAAGAGTTGCCGAAAACAGCAAGGTCTGACGTGACTCGGGGCAGCGGTCAACGATTGTGTTGATATCGTCGATAAAGCCCATGTCGAGCATGCGGTCAGCTTCGTCGAGCACAAGCGTATGTACGGTCGAGAGGTCAACGCGGCGAGCCTGCAAGTGGTCAAGCAGGCGTCCGGGTGTTGCAACCAGCACATCGACGCGACGTGATAGTGCTTTGAGCTGCGCGCCATAAGGCATTCCACCGACGACTGTTGCGATACGCAGGTCTTCGAGGTTGCTGCCGTACATGGCGCTGGCTTCGCTGACCTGGAGGGCCAGTTCGCGGGTTGGAGTTAGAACCAGCACTTGAACGCCACGGCCTTTATTTGCAGGCGTTTTAGCGATACGGTTCAAGGCGGGCAACATGAAAGCGGCAGTTTTGCCGGAACCGGTTTGTGATGACACCATCAAGTCCTGACCAGCGAGCGCGGCAGGAATTGCGGCAAGCTGAACAGCTGTAGGGGTCGTGAAACCGGTTCTTTGAATTGAAGACAGCAAAGCGGGGACTAGCCCCAACGAATCGAAGGACATGACTTTCCTTTAGGCCAGATAGTGGCCATATGACGCAGCCCGGGAGTTTTGTAAGACCGGCGGTAGTCGGTTGAATCGAGCATCGTGCCGACCGAATCAACCGAACGTCTGGGCTAAGTGACCTATCTATCTAGATCACGCTTGCTGCCCACGAAAGGAAAGGAGGTCAGGAATCGATGATGAGTGGCACCTAATCAGGTCATTGCCTGTCAGAGACTGCTTGCGCCAGATAACTTGTAATGCAGCGCGGTGCCTATGAATTGTTGCAGTGCCAGAAATATAACCCATATTTAAATCGGGGTAAACCCTTTACTCAAACTATTTTATGTTTTCCATGCAATCGGCAAACGATTGTGTTGTAAAAGCCACTCGTTTGCTATTTTGAAATGGTCGCAACCCAGGAAGGGTACAGGTGGGCGTCTGGCTGATAGTGGTGACGGATGGTTCGCTGCAAGAATCAGATGCCCCGGATGGGCAGCGATCAGTTCGCGCTTGGCCTGAGCGTGTGCTCCCCAGAGCATGAATACTTTTGGAGCGGAGTCTGCGGCAGTCGTGCTGATCAATGCATCGGTCACAGTTTCCCAGCCTAATTTGGCGTGCGATGCCGCAAGGCCGTCCTCGACGGTCAGTACAGTGTTGAGCAACAAAACGCCTTGTCGGACCCAGCCAGACAGATCGTTGCCAGGAATTGCAGGTCCGATGTCGAGTCTGCCTTGGGCAGGACTTCCCATTCTTGAGGGCTCAAAGCGGTAGCTGTGGATATTTGCCGCTGCGCTGACCTGATTGGACTGTGGATGACTGCGCTCGATTTCGAGAAAGATATTTCTTAGACTTGGTGGGCGTTTGAGGTCGTCCGGTACAGAAAATGCCAGCCCTTGCGCCTGGTTGGGGCCGTGATAAGGGTCTTGCCCCAGAATGACAACCTTAATGTCTTGAGGTTCGAGCACCTCAAGTGCGCGAAAGGGGTGTGCGGGATAGATGATGGCGCCCGCTTGTTTGCGCGCTTGAAGTTGCTGACTCAAGTGTGCGAGCATGTCTGAGATCTGTGTAGCATGCAGAGTCGACTGCCAACCTGGCCGGACTGCAGCTGCGTGAGTCAGGAGGTTTGTTTCTTTCAGTTCGTTTGTGGCCATGCCAGTATTGTGGCATGGCACCAGGATCATGTGTGATTTTAGGCTTTCGCCTTGGCTCGTCTTGCCAGCATGCTCTCAAGTGCGTTGTGACGCTCGAGGATTAGTCGCGCTTGCATGGCGACAGGGGCATCAACCATCCGTCCTTCGAACGTGCATGCGGCACGACCTGCCTTGCATTCCGCATCAAAGGTTTCAAGTAAGGCGCGTGCACGTGTCACGCTTGCCTCGGGAGGGCTGAACGCTTCGTTTGTCGCCTCGACTTGCGAAGGATGGATGCAGAAAGCACCTTCAAAGCCGAGTCTGGCTGCACGCTGGACTGTCTCGCGGAATTTTTCCTTGTCAGCAAAATCAGCGACTGAGCCAACAAAACCAATGGGAGCTATACCAGCGCGACGGCATGCCGCTACGGCCATGACGTTAGGGATATACAGCCCATCGGGATCGACGGCCATCCGCAGGGAAACGGCGAGATCCTCGGCACCAATAATCATTGCGCATACGCGCGGATGCGCTTGTGCAATGCCATCCATGTTGTGCAGACCTTCTGCATCCTCAACCATTGCGATCAGACGGGTATGACCACGAGGCAAGCCTGCCTCGAGTTCGCATTCATCCAGAATTTCGGCAACTGCGCGAATAAAAGAACCATCAGGAACTTTAGGCAAGGTCAAAGCTTTTACGGACTGACGCACGCAAGCCTCGATGTCGCGCACCATCATGCGCCAAGGACGATTGATACGGACAATTACGTCGTAACCTGCAGCGGTGGCACGATCCGCCAGCTCGCCGATACGGGCGCGCGCGCTCTCTTTCAGATCAGGCGCGACGCTGTCCTCCAGATCGAGCTGGATCGCATCGGTCGGACGCTTTAAAGCGCTCTCGAGAAAACGGTCACTGCTTGCTGGTACAAACAGCATGGAGCGCCAGCTAAAAGGTGTTGCGGTCGTCATGGTCAAAGCCTATTCGTTGAAAAGTTGAAGTCAGTGATTGTTAGATCACTTCTGATAGGAATTTTTAGCAATCGTTATAGGAATTTTTAGCAGTTTTTATATGAGTTGTTAGTTCTGATTGGCGAATTCTAATCGACCTGCGTACCCGAGTTTAATGTTTAGGAGTGTAATTTTATGATTTGAATTTTGCGCGAATCGAAGCATGATAGTTTGGGATCCGGGCTGTAATCCAGTCTCGCCGATGTTGCTGCTGCAACTTTCCAGCCTCATCTGTCTGCGGCAATGAGGCCCAGACGGGTTGAGGAAAATGTGCGTCGTCTCGCCAGCGTGGAATGATGTGCCAGTGCAGATGTGGCACCATATTTCCAAAGGCGGCCAGGTTTACTTTGTCTGGCTTGAGTAACGCGCGTTGCAAACTTTCTATTTCCAGTACGGTTTGCAGCAAAAGAAGTTGCTGGTTCGCATTTAAATCAGTCATTTCTGCGACATGCTCTTTCCATATGACACGGGTAAATCCTGGATATGAGGCGTCTTGTGCGTCAATGATGCGCAGTAGCTGATTCTCCCAGAGGAGCTCACCACCTGTTGTCTGGCAAAGCGGGCAATCTGTCATTTGTATTGTCGAGTATTAGTTAATGGTATTTTCCAGGGCGAGAACGATTTGTTTGAGCACTTGGATACGCGCGTGTCTTTTATCGCAAGCGGAAACGATATGCCAGGGTGCGAGTGACGTGTTGGTGTGGTGGAACATCTCTGCCGCAGCGGTTGAATAAGCTTTCCATTTCTTGCGGTTACGCCAGTCGTCGGGCGTGATTTTAAATTGCTTGTAAGGTGAGTGTTCCCGCTCGCGAAAACGTTTCAACTGTTCCTCTGGAGTAATGGCTAACCAGAATTTCAGGACGAGCACGCCGTGCTTGGTGAGTTGCTGTTCAAAATCATTAATCTCGTCATAAGCGCGAAACCAAGTGGGGCGAGTGATCAGTTTTTCGACCCGCTCAACCAGCACACGACCATACCAGGACCGGTCAAAAATCGCCACGCGCCCTTTGCTCGGAACATTGCGCCAAAACCTCCACAGATATGGCCGAGCAAGCTCTGATGGTTTTGGTGTCGCCACTGGCATGATGTTGAATTGCCTTGCATCAATGGCGCGAGTGATGCGCCTGATGGCGCCTCCTTTACCTGCCGCATCAGGGCCTTCAAACACAACTGCAAGCGCTTGTTTTTTAAATTTTTTCTGGCGTATCGCGATAGCCAACCGATTTTGCCATTGCAAAATCTGCGTGTCGTAGTCTTGTTTGGAAATGCTTACGCTGTAGTCGAGTTTATCGAGAGGGTTAATACGGCGCGTCAATTTTATTGGGGCTGCCGGATCATGGAAAGCAGGGATTTTCGCTGCAGGTGCTTTGAGTGCCTGCAATACAGCCTGAGCAGTTCTAACAGTTCGTAACTGCGGGTCTGCGCTTGGAACAATGACCCAGGGCGCATGGGGCGCATCGGTTGCCTCGATAATCAATTGACCTGCTCTGCGGATTGCTTTGAATTTTTTCTGCGCCCGTAAATCGCTTTCGTCGATTTGCCAGGCGGTTGAGGGATTGGCTTGCCGTTCCTCAATACGTTTGTGCTGTGCCTCGCGCGATAAGTGAAACCAGAGTTTCAGAACCTGTATGCCGTTAGCGGCAAGGTTTGCTTCAAATCTGCGTACAAAAAGAATGTGATTTTCTAGCTTGTCTGAATCGAGAGACTTTTTCGCTGCTTCTTCAAACAGAGTGGTGTAACCAGAGCCGAAAACGATCCCGATCTCCCCTTTCTGTGGCAAGCTCATCCAGAATCTGCGTGCTGCGGGATATACATAATCAGCTTTAATGGGCGGCGGGAAGGCGATGGTATGTACGTGGCGAGGATCAAGCCATTCGTTGAGCAGGTTGATGGTGTCGCCTTTGCCAGCACCATCTATGCCAGCAACCAGGATCAGTAAGGCCCGGTCCTGCAGGTTAATGTGTTTGTACTGTTCATTGACCAGTTGAACGCGTAAATGCGATTCTATTTTTTTGAACTCAGCTTGCGACAATGCCGGATCTGATTCTGCTTCCTGAAACATATTGGCTCGCTTCAAAGTGTGGTCGGTTCAAGCATAGTCCAATTCGAATATTTTGCCGGTCAGGGGAGGTAGGTCTTTTCTAAAAAATAAAATATATTTATTTATATAATATAATTTAATATAATGAAAAATATATATATCGCACCGGATTGAGTGACTGAAAATGAAAATCGTTAGCTTGCCAGATCAGGCGGTTGAAAAACTCAAGGAACGCGCCTATGAGGCGTGTAATGTTCTCAAGGTAATGAGTAATCCGGATCGCTTGATGTTGCTCTGCATGATGATGGATGTTGAGCGAACCGTTGGTGAGTTAGAAAGTCTGACCGGTATCAGGCAGCCAACCCTGTCTCAGCAACTTGGAATTTTACGTCTCGAAGAGCTTGTCCAAACACGTAGAGAAGGTAAAAAGATTTATTACATGCTGGCCAGTCTGAAGGTAGCAGAGTTGATGCACACCTTGTATCAGACCTTTTGTTTGACGAGCCTGGAGAGAAAGCAATGATTGACTGGAATAGTTTTACACCTTTAGCTGCTCTGCTTGGCGGCATCTTGATTGGTGTTGCCGCAGTAGTCCTGTTGCTATTTAACGGTCGGATCGCAGGAATCAGCGGTATCCTGGGCGGCGTATGGTCATCAGACCTTGGCGATCGAGCCTGGCGGCTCACCTTCGTCGCCGGGATGCTGTTGTCACCAGCGGTCTATGGCCTGGTCACTATCATGCCAGAGTCTGTGATCGAGGCGGATACGACGACCTTGATCCTGGCAGGTTTACTGGTTGGGCTCGGCACGCGCTATGCCTCGGGCTGCACCAGTGGCCATGGCGTATGTGGCCTGTCGCGTGGATCGGTACGCTCGCTCACAGCCACCATTGCATTTATGGGGGCAGGCTTTCTGACTGTTTATCTGGTGCGCCATCTCACAGCAGGCCTGAGCCTCTAAAGGAAAACATCTTGTTGAATCTTTCTGCTTTGATCGCAGGTCTTATCTTTGGTCTTGGCTTGATCGTCTCTGGTATGGCAAATCCTGCCAAAGTCCTCGGGTTTCTTGACTTGGCGGGACGCTGGGATCCGTCGCTCGCTTTTGTAATCGGAGGCGCGATCGGTGTTGGCGTTCTAGGCTTTGCTCTGGCGCGCCGGCGCACGCGCAGTTTGTTGGGGGCTTCGATGCAAATACCCACAAGCTCAAAATTATCAGTACGTTTGATAATAGGCAGTCTTCTATTCGGTGTAGGCTGGGGCTTGGCAGGTTTTTGTCCCGGACCTGCGATCGTCAGTGCAGCTGCGGGCTACAGCAAGGCTTGGATCTTTGTTGCAGCCATGGTTGTTGGGATGCTGTTGTTTACGCTGCTTGAGCGTTTGAAGTTTTCTAAAAGGATACTTTCATGAAAGCAAACGTCGGTACGATAAATAGGACGATCCGGGTTGCACCAGAGTTGATTCTGAGTGAATTGGACTGAAGCGGCTAGAGCGGTGTGTGGAGATTGTTGACTATGCAATCAACCGGGCGAGCTCTGAGCCTGGATCGCTAGCGCGCATAAAGGCCTCGCCGACCAGAAAAGCGTGCACATCGT
>DAIMDD010000001.1:0-9367 GCA_036725985.1 Burkholderiaceae bacterium | reverse complement strand
CCTGGATCGCTAGCGCGCATAAAGGCCTCGCCGACCAGAAAAGCGTGCACATCGTGTTGACGCATATGCCTTACATCTTCAGGCCGCAAGATGCCGCTTTCGGTCACTACGCGCTTGCCGGCCGGAATACGTGGCAGTAGGTCAATCGTATTTTGTAGCGAGGTTTCAAACGTTCGTAAATTTCGATTGTTGATTCCAAGCAGGGGCGTTTTCATCTGCAGGGCCATCTCAAGCTCATTCGCATCGTGGACTTCAACCAGCACGTCCATGCCCAGCTCAAGAGCACAGGCTTCAAATTCATTGAGTTGGGTTTGTGTCAGCGCAGATACGATCAGCAAAATACAGTCAGCCCCCATGGCGCGTGCAGCAATGATCTGATAGGGATCGACCATAAAATCTTTACGTAATACCGGCAGTGCGCAGGCGGCCCGCGCTTGGTGCAGGTATTCATCCGCTCCCTGAAAAAACTGCGCATCCGTCAAAACCGATAGGCACGCTGCACCATGCTGGGCATAGGATTGTGCAATCTCTGCGGGTTGAAAGTTTTCCCGCAGGACACCTTTAGAGGGAGACGCTTTTTTAATTTCAGCAATCACGCCCGGCAGACCCGTGGCGATCTTGGTTTCAATTGCCTGAACAAAACCACGTACGTCTTTTCTGGCTATGGCCTGTTTCAATAATTCAGACTCGGAACATAACAGGCGCTCGGCGGCAACTTCCTGAAATTTGACAGCTAAAATTTTATTGAGAATATCGCTCATGCTGCAAATTTCCTTGTGAATTCGCAAAAGGTTTCGAGTTTGTCGCGCGCAGCTCCGCTTGCAATCGCCTCAAACGCAATCTTGATGCCCTCGCCAATCGATGCGGCATGATTGCCAACATATATCGCCAAACCAGCATTAAAGGCAACAATATCGCGTGCAGTACCCGCGGTGTTGCTCAAGGCCTCAAGAACCATGGTGCGAGATTCTTGCTTGCTGGCGACTTTGATCGAACGATTTGATGCCATGGGTAACCCAAAGTCCTCGGGATGAATTTCGTATTCAAGGACGCAACCGTCTTTTAGTTCACCGACAAGCGTGCCAGCCCCGAGCGAGGCTTCGTCCATGCCGTCCTTTCCGTGCACGATCATGACATGGCGTGAGCCAAGCGATTGAAGAACACGCACTTGAATCCCGACCAGGTCAGGGTGAAACACGCCCATCAACTGATTAGCCGCGCCGGCAGGGTTGGTCAGCGGACCGAGCAAGTTGAAAATGGTTCTGACGCCGAGTTCTTTGCGAACGGGTGCGATGTTTTTCATCGCGCCGTGATGAGCTGGTGCAAACATAAAACCAATGCCTGTTGCTGCGATGCATTCGGCAACCTGAGCGGGTGACAGGGCGAGATTTGCCCCGAGAGCTTCTAGTACGTCGGCACTACCCGAGGATGAGGATGCACTACGACCACCGTGCTTTGCAATGGGCACACCAGCGGCAGCGGCAACAAACATCGCTGTCGTCGAAATATTAAAGGTGTTGCTGCCATCGCCTCCCGTGCCACACATATCAACCATATCCTCAGGGTTGGCGACGTGGACAGGGGTCGCGAATTCGCGCATCACTTGGGCTGCGGCGGTGATCTCGCCAATGGTTTCCTTTTTGACGCGTAACCCCATCAGAAGTGCGGCTGCGATAGTTGGGGACATCTCACCGCGCATGAGCATACGCATCAGGTGCAGCATTTCGTCGTGAAAAATTTCACGGTGTTCAATGCAGCGGTGCAGTGCTTCACTGGGAGTAATCGACATGCTTATTCCTTTTTACCTGAATCAAGCTCAAGAAAATTACGCAGCATCGCGTGTCCATGCTCGCTCAGAATGGATTCCGGATGAAACTGCACACCATAGATGGGCAGCGTTTTATGACGTACCCCCATGATTTCGCCGTCTGCGGTCTCTGCGGTGATGGTCAAGCAGTCTGGTATCGAGGCGCGCTCAATTGCCAGCGAGTGGTAGCGAATCACGGTAAACGGCGAGGGCAGGCCTTTGAACACGTCAGATCCTGTGTGGTTAATCAGGGAGGTTTTGCCGTGCATGATTTCTTTGGCGCGAATAATGTTGCCGCCAAAAGCCGCACCGATAGCCTGATGACCGAGGCAAACGCCCAAAAGCGGAACTTTACCTGCATAGCGCTTGATGACATCGATCGAGATACCCGCCTCGGCTGGTGAGCAGGGACCGGGTGAAATGCAAATATGGTCTGGAGCTAAGGCGTCAATTTCCTCAAGAGTGATCTGGTCGTTTCTATGGACGCGTACATCTTCTCCCAGTTCACCAAAATATTGAACAAGGTTGTAGGTAAACGAGTCGTAATTGTCGATCATGAGAAGCATGTTATGTGTCCTGTCGTAGCATCAGAATGGGTCGTCTAGACCGTTTTGCACTTGTTCGGCAGCGCGCAACACCGCGCGTGCTTTGGCTTCGGTTTCCAGCCATTCCTTTTCAGGATCCGAATCGGCCACGATACCCGCGGCAGCCTGCACGTAAAGCATGCCATCCTTGATAATTCCGGTGCGGATCGCGATCGCGACATCCATTTCACCGCCATAGCTTAAATACCCTGCCGCACCACCATAGATGCCCCGACGCACAGGCTCAAGTTCGTCAATCATTTGCATCGCACGTACTTTCGGCGCGCCAGTCAGTGTGCCGGCAGGAAATGACGCGCGAAGTACATCCATGTTGCTCATACCCGGCATTAAGGTTGCCGCAACGTTTGAAACCAGATGCATCACATGCGAATAACGCTCGATCACCATGGTGTCGGTGACTTCGACGGAACCGATTTTTGCTACACGACCCACATCATTGCGTGCCAAATCGATCAGCATGACGTGTTCAGCGCGTTCTTTTGGATCGGCCAGGAGCTCTTCGGCAAGCGCTGCGTCCTCCTCAGGCGTGCCGCCACGTTTGCGGGTACCTGCGAGAGGACGGATCGTGATCCGGGTCTCTGGCACCACACCATCCTCGGCGGGGAGCTTTTCCTGGCGTACGAGAATTTCTGGTGATGCTCCAACAACTTGAAAATCACCAAAATTCCAGAAGTACATGTAGGGAGAAGGGTTCAGGGAACGCAGTGAGCGGTACAGCGAAAGTGGTGAATCACTGAAAGGTTTTTTAATGACCTGACCGACTTGTACTTGCATCAAGTCACCGGCGGCGATGTATTCTTTGGCGCGGCGAACCGCCGTGAGGTAATCCTCTTTGGCGAAATTTCGTTCTTCTTTTGTCGCGACGCTCGCATGGCTGTAGGGGATTTCGACTGGTTTGCGCAATTTGATGCGCAGTTCCTTAAGCCGCTGCTGGGCCTTGTTATAAGCCTCTGGTGTTGCGGGATCTGCGTAGACCATCAGGTAGATCCGGCCGGCCAGGTTGTCAACGATTACCAGTTCGTCGACTTGTAAAAGCAAGATGTCCGGTGGGCCTTCACCCATTCCATCAGGGTAGGGTTTTGTTGCAGGCCCTAGTTTTGGCTCGATATGCCGGACAGTGTCATAGCCAAAATAACCCGCTAGTCCACCAGCAAAACGCGGCATACCGGGACGCAATGCAACTTTAAACCGCTCCTGATATTGCGAAATGAACGCCAGCGGGTCACCCTCGTGGGTTTCAATTACAACGTCATCGCGCAGTAATTCGGTTTTCGTTCCACGTGCGCGCAGTACGTTACGCGCAGGCAGGCCGATGAAGGAGTAACGGCCAAAACGCTCTCCACCTACGACTGATTCGAGCAGGCAGGTGTTTTTGCCACCTTGCGCTCCCGTGTGGGCGAGTTTCAGATAGATGCCAAGAGGCGTGTCCAGATCCGCGTAAGTTTCCGCAATCAGGGGAATGCGGTTGTAACCTTGTGCAGCTAGCGCTTTGAATTCGATTTCAGTCATGATGTGGTCTCGGTTCTCGCTTTGGGCTTAACCGGGTTTTCCAATAAAAAAGCCCGGCCATGGTTGGGCGGGCTAGGTTTTTACTCGGAGGTTTCAGGAAAAATCCGGAAAACCTTAAAACAAACCATTACCCGACAGACAAGCGCCACCAGCGCCAGCAGGCGCCAGTTACGAGTTGAATGCGGGTCAATAAGGTCATTTTTCGTTCTTTCAGTGCGTATAGATCCACTGCGCTGCAGCTTCGATGGTTTCTACTATAGCATCGACCTCAAGCGTTTGCACGCTTTGACCTTCGTTATAGCCGTAGGGCACGAGAAGGACGCGGCATCCTGCTGCCCGCCCGGCGGCGGCGTCGTGTTTGGAGTCTCCCACCACTACCGCACGTGAGGCAAGCGTTCCTAGCAGCGCACAGGCATGCCTCATTGGGGCCGGATGGGGTTTTTTCTCGGGGAGCGTATCGCCACAAACGACGGCCTGCATGAATCCGGCTAAACCTGTGCGTTTCAGAAGTGGCAAGGTGAACTCTGTTGCTTTATTTGTAACGACGGCAAGTTTGAGCCCCATTTTCTGCATACGCTGCAGTCCGGGCAGGACACCTTCGAACAGGACTGCTTTTTGACCATTTACCTCGTGATAGTGCGGCGCAAACGAGGCACGGCCACGCGCCAGCAGGTCAGCAGGGATCGGCTCGCCCTCCACCAGGTCTGCGGCGAGCGTGCGTTGGATCAGGTTATCGACACCACGACCAACGTATGTCGCAATGAGTGACTGTGGCAGCGCGGCCAACCCCAGGTCTGCCCGCATGGCGTTCGCCGCATGAGCCAGATCGGGGATGGTATCCAGAAGAGTACCGTCCAGATCGAGCAGGACGGCCTCGGCAGTCAGCCTGCCTGGTGTCAAACCGCTCACTGTTTTAATCCTTGTCAGCCAGAGACAGTTGCTCGCGCATCTGCTGGATAACGTTGCGATAGTCAGGTTTGCCAAATATTGCTGAGCCAGCGACAAAAGTATCTGCACCCGCGGCGCGGATCTGACCGATATTGTCGATCTTCACACCACCGTCGACTTCAAGCGAAATCGCCTGCCCACCCGACTCTAGGTGTCGATTGATTAGTGCACGAGCCTGTTGCAGTTTGGGTAAGGTAGCTGGAATAAAGCTCTGTCCGCCATAACCGGGGTTGACGGACATCAGCAAAATCACATCGATTTTGTCCATCACGTGGGTCAGCCATTCAAGCGAAGTCGCAGGATTGAAAACCAGACCTGCCTGGCAGCCATGCTCTCGAATCAGTGCCAGACTTCGATCGACGTGGCGCGAGGCCTCGGGATGGAAGGTAATGACATTGGCACCGGCGCGGGCGAACATCGGAATCAGGGCATCAACTGGCTCGACCATCAAATGTACGTCAATCGGGACATTGATATGGGGGCGAATCGCTTCGCACACCATCGGGCCAATCGTCAGATTGGGGACGTAGTGATTGTCCATTACGTCAAAATGGATCCAGTCCGCACCTGCTGCCACAACATTTTTCACTTCTTCGCCCAAACGAGCGAAGTCGGCGGATAAAATGCTAGGAGCAATACGTGCTGTGGGTAATTTGTTAGTTAATTTTGTAGTTTCTGGCATGATGTGCAAACGCCAAGTCGCAATGACCACCATTATTGCAGTGATTTGCCCCGATTGTGACGTGTGATCCCTTTTTTTACTGGATATGTCTGTGAAACCTTTCGAGCTTACGGTTGCTGTAGAGCCGCGTTTTGTCCCGGATCAATCGAATCCCTCAAAACAGCAATTCGTCTTTGCCTATACCGTTCGCATCACAAATACAGGCGAAAGACCGGCGCAGGTTATTAGCCGTCACTGGATCATTACCGATGGCGCTCAGGCGCAGCAGGAAGTGCGGGGACTGGGTGTCGTGGGACAGCAGCCGCTGCTCGCCCCTGGTGAGACCTTCGAGTACACCAGCGGTTGTCCTTTGACCACGCCGGTCGGGACCATGCGGGGCAGTTATCACTGTGTCGGTGAAAACGGGGTTCCGTTTGAGGTTGAAATTTCAGAGTTCGTGCTGGCGATGCCACGCACGCTCCACTAATCAGATTTGTCCGGCTATATGACACGTTATTTTGACTTGATCCGAAAAGCACGACTAGCCTCGGTTACCGCTCTGGCGGTATTGCTCGCTGCCTGTTCGAGCGGTCCCGCTATAAAGCCGGATCAAGGCAGCGCAATGCCTGATGCGGGCGTAGCCTCTTCTGACGGCCCGTTGGTCGTGCCGCCACTGACTGCCCTGCCAGATACGGCCGCCCGCCCTTTGGGAGGCAAGTTTGTGTCGGTCAGTTTTGCCGAGCTGCCAGGTTGGAGCAGTGATGACTTTCGCAATGTCTGGGTGACATTTATTCGTAATTGCCGTGGTTTGATGCGGCCAAGCTCGGGTAATCTGGCCGCCTCGGCACGTTCGACCCCACGAGCCTGGCAGCCTGTGTGTGCTGCGGCCGCGGATCCAGCGCGTGCGCCAAATCCCAAAGACTCTGAGTCAGTGCGGCGTTTCCTCCAGACCTGGCTTACCCCTTGGCGACTTCAAACGGCGGAGGGCAAACCTGCAAGCAATATGGTGACGGGTTACTACGAGCCACTTGTGATGGGTTCACGTAAACAGGGTGGCCCCCATCAGTGGCCGCTCTATACCGTACCGGCCGATTTGCTGACCATAGATCTTGGCAAAATGTATCCTGAGCTCGCGGGTAAGCGCGTGCGAGGCAAGCTCGAGGGCAATCGTGTTGTGCCTTACGATAGCCGTGCAAGTCTTGAGGCCTCCGGGCGGCAACCACCCGCGGTAGTGTTTGTGAACGACCCGGTGGATAATTTCTTTTTGCAGGTTCAGGGCTCTGGTCGCGTGCAGCTGGTAGACGGGCCTGGTGCAGGCCAGACGATTCGGGTTGCGTATGCCGATCACAATGGACACCCTTATGTATCCATCGGCAAATGGCTTGCCGACATCAATGAGTTGCCGCTTGCGCAAACCTCCATGCAAAATATCCGCGAATGGGCCAAAAGAAATCCAAAACGCGTGCAGGAAATGCTGAACGCTAATCCGGCCCTGGTCTTTTTTAAAGAAGAGCCCATTGTCGATCCTGAGATCGGTCCCAAAGGTGCCTTTGGCATACCCTTGATGGCGCAGCGTTCCATAGCGGTCGATACAAGCTTTGTGCCGCTTGGAGCACCAGTATTTTTAGCTACGACACAACCGGCTTCGACACAGCCATTGAACAGGCTGGTTTTCGCGCAGGATACCGGTACAGCGATTAAAGGTGCGGCCAGGGCGGACTTTTACTGGGGTTTTGGTGAGGCAGCGGGCAATATGGCGGGCCGCATGAAACAGTCGGGCCAGATGTGGGTTTTATGGCCTAAACAGGCTGGGGCGCCTAGCGCAAGATGAGCGCAACAACACTTACTCCTCGCACAGTGAAGTCCTCCATCGCGGTCTGCGGAACAGGTATCGCTGGCTTGGTTTGCGCGCTCGCTCTGGCCAGGCGTGGGGAGTCGGTCACCTTGCTTGGACCCAGGCCTCAGAGCGCGCCAGCCGATACAGAGCTTTACCAATCCCGTGTGTATGCGATTTCTCCGGCAAGCCAAAAATTTTTATCCTCGCTTGGTGTCTGGGATATGTTGCCAGCATCGCGTCTGTCGCCTGTTGAAGGTATGGAAATTTTTGGTGATGGCGATGGCCATCTTGATTTACGGGCCTGGCAAAACGCTTTGCCTGAACTTGCCTGGATTGTCGAAGCCGCAGAGATCGAACGCGTATTAATTCAAGCGGCGCAATTTGTCGGTTTGCAATGGATCACGGAAAAATTTGTTGGCTATCGTCCGGGAGCACTGACCACCGAGTCTGGCACTCAGATTGAGGCGGATTTGATTGTGGCGGCGGATGGTGCCCACTCTCCTCTGAGAAAGGCTGCGGGTGTAGCGGTAGATATCAAGCCATATGGCGTGACAGGACTGGTTGCGCACTTCAACTGTACTAAGCCGCATCATGCAAAAGCGCGGCAGTGGTTCAGAGATGATGGCGTACTGGCCTTGTTACCCCTGCCTGATACCCGCGCGGGACATCAGGTGTCGATGGTCTGGTCGATGAAAGAGCCTCAGGCGGGCGAATTACTCGCGCTAGACGTTTCGCAACAGACGGCCAGACTCTCCAAGATGCTCGGGCAAGCGACAGCAGACCTCCTTGGGCCATTGACTCAATGCGCCCCGCTTCACGGCTTTCCCTTGACTCTGAATCAATCTCCCCTGATAGATGATCGCCTTGCGCTGGTTGGTGATGCCGCGCATCGTCTGCATCCACTCGCCGGTCAGGGCTTGAATCTGGGTCTTGGAGATGTACAGTCTCTTGTAGAGATTGTTGTTGCGCGTGAACCTTTTCGTTTGGCAGGTGACCCAATGGTTTTGCGACGCTATCGCCGTGCGCGTGCCGAGCCTGTGCTGGCGATGCGTTTAGTGACAGACGGCTTACATCGTCTGTTTGATGTCCAGACGGCGCCTGTCGTCTGGCTACGTAATATTGGGATGAACCTCGTTGACAAGTTGCCATTCCTTAAACGGCAACTGATCAGTGGTGCATCCCGCTAGGAGAATTCATGTTTAAACGTTTTTCAGTCATTTTTGTTGTGTTGTTAGGCTGTGTGGCGCTTTCCAGCTTCGCACAGAAAGTCCCTGCCACAGCAGTTGATACAGTGAGCGCTAAAACGGAGGGTAAAACACCCGATGCTGCAACGGTTACTAAAACAGAAGCCGTTAAAAAGCTATTTTCCGAGAGGTTTGAGCAGACGCCTGTTACGGCTGTGCGCCTCACACCTTATGGCTTGTATGAGATCCAGCTCGGGATGGATCTGGTCTATACCGATGAAAAAGTTTCCTTTGTCCTGGATGGCACACTTATTGATGCCATGACTCGACGAGATATGACACGTGAGCGCCAGGATGCTCTGGCAAAAATTCCTTTTGACCAGTTACCCTTTGAGTTGTCTTTCAAGCAGGTTAAGGGCAACGGCGCACGTAAAGTCGCCATTTTCGAAGACCCGAACTGCGGCTATTGCAAACAGCTCAGGCAATCCATGAAGGATATCGATAATGTCACGATCTACACTTTCCCCTACCCGATTCTTTCACCAGACTCAACAACGAAAGTGCGTAATATCTGGTGCGCCAAAGACCGGGGAGCGACCTGGGATGCGTGGATGCTCAAAGGCCAGGTACCCCCAACGGTCGAATGTGATACACCTACCGAGGCTATGATTGCTTTAGGACAAAAATTGATGGTGCGCGGTACACCCGCTTTGTTTTTTGCTGACGATACTCGCGTCGGTGGCGCCATTCCCAAGGATGAAATAGAAAAGCGCCTGAAGCAGGCAATGTAGTAAAACAATATTCCCATAATGGAGA